>CAYUSB010000026.1:0-81489 GCA_964447205.1 uncultured Myxococcaceae bacterium | reverse complement strand
TTACTCGTCAAGCGCCTCGCGCGGGTCGATGTGCCCGAGCCACAGGGCCCCGAGGCCCGCCACGGTCGTAAACACGAGCTGGCAGACATACATCAAGAACACGAAGGCCGCCCCCTGCGCGTGGACCATCGCGTCGGGGAAGAACATCCGCAACGCCAGGAAGATGCTGAGCTGAAAGGCCCCGAAGAGGCCCGGTCCCGCGGGCATCAGAATGCCCATGGCCAGGACGCCCATCACGGCGAACCCCTGCCCCGGGGTCATGGGCAGCCCGCACCCCCACCCGAGAAACCACATCCCCAGCGCGTTGACCGACCAGTACACCCCGGTCTGCAGGAGGAAGGGCCCCATGAGCTTGGGGTCGGGGATGGCCCGGAGCCCGTCGGCGAGCCCTCCCACCATGCCGGCGAGGCGGTCGGCGAGGCGCGGGCTCACGAGTCCCACGATGGCCCGGGTGATGGCCTCGGCCTGACGTCGGGCGGCGAGAAACACCCCGAGGGTGACCAGGGCCCCGGCAAACACGGCCACGGTCAGATACCCAAGGTGCACCACCCGGCCGACCGGGAACCCCGCAAACATCACCCCCTCCAGCGGCAACCGCGGCACGAAGGTCAGGGTGGCGGCGAGGAGGAGGGCCACGAAGAGCCCGTCGAGCACCCGTTCGGCCGCGATGGTGCCCATGGCCGCGGAGCCCGAGAGGGACCCGTCGCGTTTGAGGAGGACCGGCCGCACGACCTCGCCCATCCGCAGGGGCAGGATCATGATGGCGAAGAACCCCACCCAGGCCACGGCGATGATCTTGGAGGTGGGGACCCGGGCGATGGGCCGCAGGAGGTAGTCCCAGCGCCAGGCCCGAAACCAGTGCACCACCACGAGGGAGGCGAGGTAGACGGGGACGGTCCACCAGCGGACATGGGCGAAGGCCGCCGACCCGGGGACCACGGCGATGCCTCCGCGTTGCATCACCCACCCGAAGGCCAGAGCCAGCAGGAGCGAGCCCACCAGCCGCGGGACCCAGCGCCGGGGCGACGAACGGGGCGTGGTCGGGGGCATCGGTGGCGCAGAGGCGGGGCCCGTGGAGGAGGACGCGGCGGTCACAGGGACGGCGCTTGTAGCACACTCCGGCACAGGGCTATACCCCGGGAGACACGGTGACTTGAGGGAGCACAGAAGGGGCCAAAGCAACGGGCGGGCCGCGGGGAACGCTTCCAGAGACCCTGTCGCTGGGGTAGCGTCGCCAACCCCTGCGACGATGCTTACTCCAACCACACCAACCCAACCCCGGCCAAAAAACACCGCCCAACGCCGCGTCCCGACGCCGTCGCCGACGCCATCCCCGTCGCCTCCTCCCGATGTGGCGGCATCCCAGAACCTGCGGGCACGCCTCGGACTCCGCGACGAGGGGGGGACCCACTCCAGCCGCACCCTGATGCTCGCCGAGCTTCGTCAGCTCCTCGCGGTCACCGAGCCTGACGCCGTGATGGCCGACTTCCGCCGG
Source organism: uncultured Myxococcaceae bacterium (assembly GCA_964447205.1). GTDB lineage: Bacteria > Myxococcota_A > Polyangia > Polyangiales > JAEUKH01. The sequence goes on along the minus strand of CAYUSB010000026.1, from coordinate 79,994 downwards.
GCCGTCGTGGAAGACAACGCCCTCGGCAAACGCACCGCCACCACACGCGAACACACGGTCCGTAAGCTCAAGGCCCTCTACGGTCTCGACCCCTCCCTGCCCGTCTACCGCATCCTCCGTGACCTCTGGGACCAGGACACCGAAGGCCAGCCGCTCCTCGCGCTGTTGTGTGGCGTGGCGCGCGACCCGCTCCTGCGCGCCTCCGTCGAGGTCGTGCTCGACACCCCGCAGGGCGATCCCGTCACCGCGGCGATGCTCGAAGCCACCGTGTCCCAGCGGTTCTCTCCGAAGACGCGGCACTCCATCGGCGTCAACCTCGCGTCCTCCTGGATGCAGGCAGGGTTTCTGACCGGGGTTCAGCACAAAGTACGTGCCCGTCCGCATACCACCGTGGGGGCTGCAACCTATGCCCTGGCTCTCGGCGCCATGGAAGGACGACGGGGCAGCCTGCTGCTCGACACCCCTTGGACTCGGCTCCTCGCGGTCTCGTCCGATGAACTCCTGACGCTCGTACAAAAGGCCGCGCAACGCGGCTGGGTACAGTTTCGCGGAGTCGGCAACATCATCGACCTTCGACTCCCCGCACTCTTTACGCAGACTGAACAACGGTGGTGCGATGGCCAGTCGGATTGATCTGCTCGCAGAAGCGTACTCCCGCCACGTCTCCATCTCGTGGGACCGTGGGCTGTCCTCTTCTGAACGAGTCTGGTTCGCGGTATACCCGACCGAGGAGGAACGTCGCCTTCGATACAAACTAGAAGCCTTTCAGCTTGCGACCGTCGCAGCCGGGAAACGCTGGATCCTCGTCGACCTGACCCAGTGCTTCTCACGTTGGATTGATCCAGAAGAGGACCGGGACAGACTCCTTGCAGACCCCGAGGCGCTGCACCCAATGATGGGGGAGCTTCTTGACTTCGCGACCGATGAGGTCTTGACGGCGGCAAAAGCATCTGACGCAGACTCCGATACGATCGTGGCCATCCTCGGGGCCGCGAGCTTGTATGGGTTCTCCCATGTATCTGAGCTGGTGCCCCGCATCATCGGTCACCTTTCAGGACGCCTGCTCGTTTTCTTCCCCGGATCGCGCGAGGGCAACGTATACAAGCTCCTCGATGCCCGAGAGGGTTGGAACTACCTCGCCACATCCATCGTCCCTCAGCATGGAAGTAATTCATAATGCTCAACCGTGAAGTATTTGCTACTGCGCCCGAAGACCTGGAGCTACTCAATAACGGTGTCGCCGAGGTCAAGGCCGGTCATTCTGAGACCGAGCTTCGAACGCTTCGGTATGAGTTGAGCACCTTCGTCTGCCAGGGGCAGTACGAATCGGGGCTACGCAAGGTGCTGGAGACCTACCTTGCCCACCTGGGTCGGCCAGAACAGCCCGGCGTCTGGATCAGTGGCTTCTACGGCAGTGGCAAGTCTCACTTCCTCAAGGTTCTGAAGGCGCTTTGGACCAATGAGCCCTTTCTCGATGGCACACTCCCACGAGGACTCACCCACCTTACCCCTGAGATCACCGAACACCTTCGCGAGTTGACCAACCGGGCGCGACAAACGGCCGGACTTCATGCCGCCGCAGGTACTCTGGGCGCGGCCGCCAGCAGCGTTCGCCTCGGGATTCTGGCGGTAGTGTTCCGTTCGGTGGGTCTGCCCGAACGCTACGACCTTGCATCCTTGGTCATGTGGCTCCGCGACAATGGATGCCTCGACCTTGTGCGTGGCTCGGTTGAAGCCGCCGGAGTCCCTTGGGACCGTGCGCTCTCGCGATTTATCGTCAACCCGGCGCTCCACAAGGCGATCGTGGAGCACTTTCCGGGATGGACCACCGCAGTCGACCGCGTGGGCGATCATCTCAAGACGACCTTCCCCAATCGAACCGACGTGTCCAACAGTGAGATGGTGGCGGCGATCTACAGCGCTCTGAGCCGCAACGGTGCCATGCCCTTGACCCTTCTCGGCATCGACGAGGTTCAGCAGTTTATTGGCGACAACTCAGACCGCGCTCACTCTGTGCAAGAAGCCGTCGAAGAGTGCAGCAAACGTTTCGGTTCGTCACTCCTCCTGGTCGCCACCGGCCAGGCGGCAATGGCCAGCACCCCCCAACTGCTCAAGCTCAAGGGTCGGTTCCCGATCGAGGTTCAGCTCTCCGATGCCGACGTCGACACCGTAGTGCGGCAGATCGTGCTCCGCAAACGACCCGACCGTACCGCTGCGGTGCGCGACATTCTGGACAAACACAACGGAGAGATCAGCAAACACCTCGCCGGGACGCAGATTCGTCCGTGCCTCGAGGACCAGGAGGTGTTGGTCGCGGACTATCCTCTCCTCCCTGTGCGTCGGCGCTTCTGGGAGCAGTCCCTCCGTGCCTTGGACGTGGGCGGCACCACCATTCAGCTCCGCAATCAGCTCCGCGTGGTGTACGAGGCGGTGCGTGTCAGTGCGCCCGAGCCGTTGGGTACGGTCATCCCTGCCGACTTCCTCTACTTCCAGCTCGCTGCAACCCTGGTCCAGACCAACATGCTCCCCAGGGAGGTTCACCATCTCGTTGATGATCTCCGCAAGGGCGGGGACAGCGACGGGGTGCTGAAGGCGCGACTGGTCGCACTGGTGTTTCTGATTGGCAAGTTGCCTCGCGAGTCCAACCCGGGCGCGTCCCCGCAACCGTCCCCGCCGGAGGCGGGAGTCAAACCCAAAATCCCGGTGGGCGACCTTGGCGTGCGCGCCGACACCGAGACGCTGGCCGATCTGCTCGTGCAGGATCTCGAGCATGGAGGCGCCCAGATGCGCCAGCGTGTTCCCGCTGCGCTTCAGGCCCTCGTAGAGGCAGGACAGCTCATGCAGGTTGAGACGGAGTACCGCGTCCAGACCCGCGAGAGCGCCGTCTGGGAGGCCGACTTCCAAAAGCACCGCAAGGCCTTGAGCGACGACGGCAACAAGATCGGCAGCGCCCGGGGCGAGGCCCTCGCCGCAGCCTTCCGAGAAAAGCAGGGACTCGTCAAACTCCCTCCCAGCAGCGCGGGCGTCTCCAAGGCGAATCGTACCCTGCGCTTCCACTTCGGCCCCAACGCCCCGTCGCCCGAGCCCGGGACCGTCTTCGTCTGGGTTCGCGACGCGTGGGCCGAGAGCGAGAACACCATCCAGACCGACGCCATCAAGGCGGGCAACGAGTCCCCCCTCGTCTTCGTGGTGTTGCCCAATCGGGAGCCCGACGAGTTCAAGAAGGCCCTGGTCAATCTGAGGGCCGCAGAGACGACCCTCCAGACCCGCGGCATCCCCAGCAACCCTGAGGGGACCCTGGCCCGCTCGGCGGTCGAGACGCGACGCGCGTTGGCAGAGACCCGACTCAAGGCCCTGCTCGGCGAGATCGTCCAGAGCGCCCAGGTCATTCAGGCCGGTGGTCACGAGGTGAGCGGCAACAACCTCAGCGCAGCCGTGGCCGAGGCGGTCGAGAACGCCTGGAAACGCCTCTTCCCGAAGTTCTCCCTGGCCGACCAGGACGGCTGGGACAGGGTGCTGAAGAAGGCCCGCGACGGAGACGGCGCGGCCCTCGCGCAGGTGGGGTTCAAGGGGGACGCTGACAAACACCCGGTCTGTCACGAGATTCTGAGCTTCGCCGTCAGCGACCAGACCGGCGCGGAGATCCGGAAGCGCTTCGTGGCTCCTCCCTACGGCTGGAGCCAGGACGCCATCGACGGAGCCCTCTCCCTCCTCCTGCTCACCGAACATCTCCGCGCCACCACCAGCGCCGGGACGGCCCTCAACGTCGCCGCACTCGAACGCAGCAAGATCGGCCTCACCCGTTTTCGGGCGGAGACCGTGCCATTGGTCCCCAACGAGCGCATCGCCGTGCGGTCCCTCTTCCAGAAGGTGGGCCTCCCCTGCAAGCCCAACGAGGAGCCCCAACAGAGCCCCCTCCTCGTCGCCGAACTCAAGCGCCGCGTTGCTGTCGCGGGAGGCGAGCCCCCGCGCCCTGCGCCCCCCTCCGCACCACTTCTGGTCGCCCTCGACGCCCTCTCTGGCAACGCCCTCGTGAAACGCCTCGCTGCCGAACGCCCGACCCTCGAGGCCTCCCTCGTCGCCTGGGACAAGCTCGCCCACGCGATCGACGCCCGACTGCCCCATTGGCAACGCCTCGAAGCCCTGCTGACCGCCGCGGCCAGGCTGCCCGTGGCGGCCGAGGTTGGCGCCCAGCGCGACGCCCTCCGCGATGGACGGGGATTGCTCACCGATCCAGACCCCTTGCCCCATCTGAACGAGCAGCTCACCGCCGCACTGCGCCAGGGTCTCTCGGCCGCCCGGCAGCGCTGGTCAGACTGCTACCACACCGAACGCGCCTCCCTCGAAAGCGCCGCGGCGTGGCAGAAGCTCCCGTCCGCGCAGCAGGAGTCGCTCCTGGCCCGGCACAACATCGCCGCGGTGCCTCCCCTCGCTGTAGGCACCGAATCCGAGGTGCTGGCCTCCGCGCAGGGGCGCCCCATCGCCTCGTGGGACCTCGATGCACTTGGGCTTCCCGGCCGCTTCAATGCGGCCCGGCTCGAAGCCGTGCAGCTCACCTCCCCCAAGGCCCGGCAGGTCGCGCTGCCGCACGCGACGTTGCACACCGCCGAGGAAGTCAACGCCTGGGTGGAGACGGTGCGAGCCGCCCTGCACGCAGCGCTTGAGGAGGGGCCCGTGGTGGTCTGACCCCCGTCCGGGGCAATGCCGCCTCAGGGCTTGCCGGGGTCGGACATAGCCGTGTCGGGCGAACCGAGGATCGTGTTGAAGACCCGCCCCACCTCCGGCGAGCTGAGGAGCTTGTTCAGCTCCTTGACCAAACCGTCGCGACTCCCTGCACTCGCGTAGGTTCCTCGGTACCACATGCGCACCGAGAACTCGCCCTGACACTCCGAGATCCCACACAGAGTCTGGCGCAGATCGCCCCCCACAAGCACCAACTCGCCAAAAACCCGCCCGTTCTGGGCCTCTGGTGGACAGCCGGCCTGCGGGCCCGCCCCGGACACCCGCGCGACGCCCAGGCGGCCCCCGGTGTACGCCCGAATCTGCTCGTCGAGCTCGTCGAGCACCGACTGGATCTCCTGCCGGTTCTTCTCTGCGAGCGCCGCGCGTCGCCCCTGCGCGACGGCGTCGAGAAAGTTGTCACCCATCGTGGTCGCTCCCGGTGGCCAGCGCGTCTCCCGCAAGGCTTAGCAGGTTGGGTTGGGCCCGTGCCACCACCCGGCGACACGGGCCCAGCGGCGGACTCTACCCCTCGCTCGGCTTGGGCTCGGCCGCAGGCTTCGCGTCGGTCTCCCGGGCCGCGGCGAGGGCGTTGCGGGCCGCCTGGGTCATCGCGCTCAGCTCGTCGAGCACCGGGGCGATGGCCCCGCGGAAGGTCGCGTTGCTCTTCGCCAGAACCCGCGCCAGCTCCAGGGCGAGCAGGGCCGGCATGGCCGTCTCCGCCCCCACATGCAGGGCCTCGTCGTCGAGGCGGTCAGCGAGGGCCCGCAGGCCCTTCGACACCTCGCTCAGGTGACCCACCCGCTGCAACCGCGTGCGGAGCACCTCGGTCTCGAAGCGCTGGGGATCCTCGCCATTGTCCTCGGCGCCCAGGGCGTCGAAGGCCGCGCGGATCTGGCTGCCCTCGATGACATCAAACAGCCGCGCGTACAGGGCCGCGTCGCGGTAGACCAGCCGTCCCAGGGTCCGGCGCCGCTCGTCGCTCTGCATGTGCCGGGCCTCCGGGTACAACTCCGCGATCGATCCGATCAGGCTGTGAGCCTGCTCCTGTCGTGCGGCCTCCACGGCCTTCGGGGTCATTTCCTTCGGGTCGTCCATCGTTCCTCCCTCGTCGAGTCGCGATCATTCCTGGTCTCTGTCGAGCATCGTTGCCCCCAGCAACCGAGGACCATGGCATCACAGCCTCGCTGAGTGCGTCAACAGAGGTTCCGGCACCACCGACAAAGATCCGTTACGGTCAGAGGAAAACCCAACCAAGAGTCGCATTCTTGTGGTGAAGAGTACCAGACCAGGCATCCCGGGGCTTCATGTCTGAGGGACCGAAGTGTCTGGGCAAGGGGCGATGACATCAGCCTTGACATACCGAAGCACTTGCGCAGGCATCCGTCCGCTGCAGGGCGGGGATGCTCGGGTTCCTGGCAAGGAGGTACGACGGGCCTGCGTCGGCACCGGGACAGGCCCGAACAGACAACCCGACGGGTCAGAACGCAGTGCTCGCCCAGCCCCAAGGCGGGGTACACTGCGCCCCCGCAGGAGCCCCCACCCCATGCCCACCCTCGACGCCGACCTCCGCGACCTGCTTGCCACCGTCATCGGCAAGGAGTCCGCCACCAGCGGCGCCCGCCTCGTCGCCGAGGGCGCTGCGAAGGCCGCCCTCGAAGCCCTGGCAGTGCCCCTGCCCGCCCCGCACGCGCACCTGAGCGAGAGCCAACGACGGATGCGCAACCGGCTCCGCGCCCGTGCCCGGCAGCTCGGTGACAGCCTCGACCCCAAGGGCAGCCCGATGCCCCGGCTGATCGAGCAGACCGCCTACGAGCAGTGGCATCGGATGCTCTTCGCCCGCTTCCTGGCTGAGAACGCGCTGCTGATCCACCCTGAGATGGGCGTCGCGGTCACCCTCGAAGAGTGCGCCGACATGGCCGAGCAGGAGTCTGCCGCCGATGGCTGGGAGCTCGCGGGACGCTACGCCAGCCGGATGCTGCCGCAGATCTTCCGCCCCGACGACGTGTTGCTGATGATCGAGCTCGCCCCCGAACATCGCGCCCACCTGGAGAAGCTCCTGGCCAGGCTGCCGGGGGAGCTGTTCCGCGCGAGCGACAGCCTGGGGTGGTGTTACCAGTTCTGGCAGGCGCGGCGGAAGAAGGAAGTCAACGCCTCTGAGGTCAAGATCGGGGCCGACGAGCTGCCCGCCGTCACGCAGCTCTTCACCGAGCCGTACATGGTTCAGTTTCTGCTGCACAACACGCTGGGGGCGTGGTGGGTGGGGGCCGGACGCACGCTGCCGAAGGGGCTGGAGATGCCCTACCTGCGGCGCCTCGACGACGGCACCCCGGCCGCAGGCACCTTCTCCGGATGGCCCAAGCACACCCGCGAACTCAAGGTGCTCGACCCTTGCTGCGGCTCGGGTCACTTCCTGGTGGCGGCCTTTGAGATCCTCGTCGCCTTCCGCATGGCCGAGGAGGGCCTCGACGCGCGGACCGCCTGCGACGCCGTACTCCGCGACAACCTCCACGGGTTGGAGATCGACGCGCGGTGCGTGCAGATCGCGGCCTTCGCCTTGGCGATGGCTGCGTGGACGTTCCCGGACGCGGGGGGCTACCGCCCGCTCGCCGGGATGAGCGTCGCGTGCTCGGGGCTGGCCATCTCGGCGACAAAGGAGGAATGGGAGGCGCTGTCTGGAGGTGACATCCGTACAGCAAAGGCGATGGAGAATCTGCACGACTTGTTCGTGGCAGCTCCTGTGCTGGGCAGCTTGCTCGTCCCAACCACCGCAGTCGGAACAATCTTCGAGGCCCACTTTGAACATGTCCGCGCTGCGGTCGATGAGGCGCTTCGTCGTGAGCAGCAACCACAAACAAGAGAGATTGCAGTGGCCGCGGCTGGCATTGCTCGAGCAGCCCAGGTGCTGTCAGATACGTTTTCACTCGTTGTGACCAACGTGCCGTACCTTGGACGAGCTAAGCAGGCAGATACTCTGTCCGCCTATTGCTCTCGGGAGTTCCCACAAGCACAGGCTGACCTCGCCACGTCAATGGCGGAACGCTGCCGTTTATTTGCTCGCCAGGGCGGCACCGCCGCGCTTGTCCTGCCGCAGTCTTGGATGCACCTCGGTCCCTACAAGCGATTTCGCCGAAATATCCTACAGACCGCGAGCCTGAACATAGTCGCTCAACTTGGACCTGGAGCATTTCGCACGATCTCGGGAGAAGTGGTCAACGTAACTCTAGCAATTATATCAAATTCAACTCCAGACCGTGCAGCGAAACTGTTCTGTGTCGATGCTTGCCTTGGCGGCGCAGTCCAGAAGGCTCAGAAACTTCGCGAGTCTGTGATCTCTCACACAGCACAGCGTGACCAGTTGGCGAACCCTGACGCCAGGATTCTTTTGGAATCACAGGGCGCACTTCCGCTTCTCAGTGATTACGCCGACTCTTTCAAGGGCATCGCGACTGGAGATCTCAACCGTTTCGTGCAATGCTTCTGGGAGCAAAACAACCGTGGACCACGTTGGAAGGTTCTGCAGACCAGCGTGAGCCAGCATTCTCATTTCTGCGGCAGGCACAAGGTCATTCTGTGGGACGATGGTCGAGGAGATCTCTTCAAGTTCGTCGAGGCTCGCCTTGGGGTCGGCAAATCTGGTGCATGGATTCGAGGTGAGCCCGCATGGGACAAAGCTGGCGTAGCGGTCAGCCAAATGGCGGGGCTCTCTTGTAGTTTGTACAGCGGCAATATGTTCGATGAAAATACCGCGGCCATCATACCAAAACGCGCTGAGGACCTAGTGGCAATCTACTGTTTTCTGCGATCAGAGACCTTTGGCGCTGAAGTCCGGCTCATTGACAGTAGCTCCCTCAAAATCCCAACACTAACACTTCTTAAGGTTCCATTCGATATCGCCTTCTGGAATCGTGTTGCTCTTGAGGAATTCCCTAATGGTCTACCCGAGGCCCACACACAGGAAGCGTCCGAGGGAGTCTTCGACGGCAGTCCACGTCGATCACACCATCCACTGCAAGTTGCCGTCGCCCGTCTCTTGGACTACCGCTGGCCCGAACAGAGTCAGAATCCCGACGTCTTGGAAGCACTGGCTGACGAGGATGGCATCGTGTGCATCCCCGCCGTTCGTGGTGAGCGCCCTGCGCCCGACCGCCTGACCGACCTACTCGCGGCCGCTTGGGGCGCTGACTGGCACCCGCAGACACTCACCGATCTGCTCGCTGCTGTTGGCCACACGGGCACGCTGGAGGAGTGGCTCCGCGACGCCTTCTTCAAGCAGCACTGCAAACTGTTTCACGACCGCCCCTTTGTGTGGCACATCTGGGACGGCCACCGCGAAGGTTTCTCGGCCCTGGTCAATTACCACAAGCTCAACCACGAGACCTTGAAGGCGCTCACCTACAGCTATCTGGGGGACTGGATCCGCACGCAGGAGGCACAGGTTCAGGCCAAGCAGGGCGGGGCGGAGCAGCGACTCGCGCAGGCGCGGGGCCTTCAGCAGCGGCTCGCAGCGATCCTTGAAGGTGAGGCCCCCCTCGACATCTTCGTGCGCTGGAAGCCCATGGAGGAGCAGCCGATTGGCTGGCACCCGGATCTCGACGACGGCGTGCGGCTCAACATCCGGCCCTTTCTGACGGTGGCCGACGTAGGCGCCAAGGGCGCGGGGGTGCTGCGCGCCAAGCCCAGCAGCATCGAGTGGGGGGTAGACCGGGGCAACAACCCGGAGGGTTCGCCATGGGGCCAGAAGCGGGACAACGACAGGCACCTGACGCTGGTCGAGAAGCGCAAGGCGCGAGGGGTGTGACCATGGACCGCATCACGCGGGTACGGATCAAGAACGTTCGGGCCATCGAGGACGTGGAACTGGTGTTGGGCAAGCCCCTCACCGTACTCATCGGCGAGAACGGCTCGGGCAAAAGCACGATCCTGGAGTGCCTGGAGTTGCTGCGCCGCGCCGCGGAGCCGAACTTCATGTCTCAGTTTTACGAGGTGCACCGCGGGATGCCGGCGCTGCTGCGCAAGGGGGCGACCTCGCTGACGCTGGGCGTCACGGTGGAGGACGACGCGGGCAAGCAGCCGCGGTTGGATTACCAGTTCACGCTGCAGGCCCAGGGTGCTGGTGCCTCGATCAGCGCGGAGTCATTGAACGTCCTTGAGCCAGCGGGAACGACGGACGCTGTCGCACGTACGCACGACCTGTACGCCATGCGGCTTGGTGCCCGTCCAGAGCGGTTGACGCTCGCGGGGTCGCACCCGCTGATGCCCGAGGACGCGGCCAGTCGTCTTCGGTCGATGTTGTCTGGGATTGAGGTTCATCTTGGCTTCGACACGCGGGCGTCGTGGGCGGCGCGGGCCGACCAGCGCCCCGAGAGCCTTCGCGTGAGCCTCCCCCACTCCCCTGCCCCGCGACTCAACTTGCTCGATGCCATTCTCGCCAACGCGTGGTCGGCGCTGCGCAACCGCCCCTCAGCCCACTGGGAGTACTCCCTCGCCCTGGTGCGTCTTGGGCTGGGCGAGCGGGTTGACAACGTGCTGGCGATCCCCGACGCAGGCGGGGGCAACATCCACCTTGCGCTACGTTTCAAGGGCATCGACGAACCGATCTTCGCGGCTGACCTTTCCGACGGGCAGCTCTCGTGGCTCGCCTTCGTGGCGATGACCCGGCTCCACGAAGGGCGCTCGTTGCTTGCAGTGGACGAGACCGCGTTGCACCTGCACCCGGCGCTTCTTGGTCGGGTGGTGGTGCTGCTCCAGGAGTTGAGTGCACCCAGCATCGTGGCCACCCATGCCGATCGCGTGTTGGAGTTGCTGGACGATCCCATCGATGCACTGCGCGTGTGCGAGGTGGAGCACGATGGACAGATCCTGGTCTCGCGGCTTGACGCAGCGGTGCTACCGCGGTGGCTGCAAGAGTTTGGTGACTTGGGAGGCATCCGCGCGGCGGGCTACCTGTCACGGGTGGTCGAAGCACCACGAGGTCTCGCATGATTCGACAACTTTCTACGCGCGATGTGGGACCGGCCCGCAAGCTGGACTTCGAGTTTGCCCCCAGGCTCAACATTCTGACGGGCGACAACGGCCTGGGGAAGACCTTCATCCTCGATGTGCTTTGGTGGGTGCTGACCAGCACATGGGCGGGAGAGAAAGCTTTCCCCTGGAGGTCGCCTCAGCAGGGCTCGGAAAGTGTGCCCGTCTTGGAGCCCTTGATCGGATGTCAGTTCGGGTCGCGGGACGGGGAAGGGGACCGCGGCGCAACCCTCGAAACGCAAGGTATTTGGAGTCACGAGGGACAAGAGTGGAAGTGGAAACGTACCCCGACGCTCCACCGCCTTCCCGGTTCTGGGCCGATGATGCACCCAGGCCAGTTCGTGTCAATGGATTTTCGTTTCTCCGGTGTGGTTCTCTACGCCCGGCTTGATGGGGTCTACGCTATCTGGGAACCCTATCTTCCGCCTTCATTCTCATCCGCATCGATGAGCTCGGCGACGATCCTTACAAGTGAGGATCTGTGGAATGGTCGTAAGGTGACCGATCCCGAGAGTGCCGGCGGAAAACGCACGGAGATCCGCGGTCTGATTGAGGATTGGGTGACCTGGCAGCAAAGTGCTCGATCCTCAGAGTTCGTTGCGCTGGAGCGTGTACTGCACGCGCTCTCATCCCCTGACGAACGTTTGGTACCAGGACAGCCCACCCGCGTACATCTGCGCGACCGACGGGACATTCCGACGCTGGCAACCTCCACCAGCCTGGTTCCAGTGACACTGGCATCTGCTGGGATGCGCAGGGTGCTTTCCTTGGCCTACCTGTTGGTATGGGCATGGACCGAGCACACCAGGATCGCTCAGGCGGCCCAACGTCCGACCACCAAGGACATGGTCGTGCTTCTGGACGAGCCTGAACTCCATTTGCATCCTTCGTGGCAACGCACCATTCTTCCTGCCTTGCTGGAAGCGGTAGCAGCGATCGCCCCCGACGTGCAGGTTCAGATCTTTGCGACGACTCACTCTCCCTTGGTGCTGGCATCGGTCGAGAGTGTCTTCAGCGAGAAGCACGACAACCTCATCGTTCTGGAGCGGGACGGCAAGGCCATTCGGGTCAACGCACACGAGTTTGGCAAGGAGGGAGATGTATCCAACTGGCTCTCTTCCGAGGTTTTCGGCGCCGTCGGTGGTCGTTCGCGGGAGGCGCAGTTGGCCACGGATGCTGCAAGGCACTTCATGGCCGAGCGCGACGACGAGGCAGAGTTCAAGTTGACAGAGTTGTACGAATGCCTCCGTGCCCTTCCTGAGGCGCTCTCGGAGAAGGCCACATCCAGCAGCTTGCCCGGCATCGTGTCCGAACCAGGGTACCATAAGCTTCCGCTGCTTGAGCGGGTCCATCAGGCCCTCAAGTTCGTGTTGCCCGGGCACGATGAGTTCTGGGCGCACTGGTCCCTGGTATACCGGTCCGACCAAAAGGCACGGCGAGGTAAGGTTCGATGAGACACATTGATCCGCCTCGGGCACCCTACGGCTGGCAGAAGCATGTGCGAGAGAGAGGTCGTCGCTGGCTCAACGATCCGGCTGCGAACAATCGCGGCGCAGAGCGCCCAGAATCTTTCTGGCTCAACTACCGAGACCAGATCGGTGAACGCTTCAACTGCATCTGTTGTTACACCGTCGTCTGGGTAGCTAACGGCGAGGCGGACCACTTCGTCCCATGGGCGCGCGTCCGGGGAACGGCACAAGCCGAGCTGGCCTACGACTGGACCAACATCCGCTACGCCGACAGTTGGATCAACAGGTCGAAGGGAGCCGCAGTCTTCCCTGATCCATTCACGGTGCAGGACGATTGGTTTGAGCTGCATTTGCCGTCATTGGAGCTTCGGACTACAGGTCAGCATCCAGCCACCGAACAGGCCGCGATCGACAACCTCCTGGAGCGGGTGCGAGACGACCACCGCGTGATGAAGCTTCGGCGCCGGTATCTCAAGCAGTATCTGGATAGAGATCGCTCGCTGAAGAGCCTTGAGCAGGACGCACCGCTCCTCGCACGCGCCCTGCGCACCAACCCAGCGTACCTCCGCCCCGACGACCAGGAGCTGCTCCAGGCAGGCACGCTGTGAACCTCGTCGACGCCCTGAAGGCCGCCCTGCTGGCCGAGAATGCCCACACCTCTGCCACCGAGGTCGCTCCCGCGGTGGTGCTCTGGACCGACGGCGACCGCAAGTGGGAAGCCGCCCTGCCGACCCTGCGCCTGCATCTCCCGCAGCTCTGGACCCTCGGGGAGTACGACCCGATGCTCCACCAGGGCCCGGCCCCCTGGGTGAAGTGGCGGCTCGGCAAGGTCGCACCCAGCGACCCGACGCCCATCCTCTACCTGCCGGGTGTCCGGAAGAGTCAGTTCAAGGCGTTGGAGGACTTTCCTGAGGCCCTCAAACCCCTCGCCGAGCTTCAGTTTCGGGGGACGTGGTGGACGCAGAAGACCAATGGCAAGGATTGGACCCCGCTCGCGTTCCTCGGCTCCTCCGCGAACGGCCTCGGGCTCACCGTAGCCGAGGACCTCCAGACCGTCAGCACCCTCGAACGCCTCCTGCCCCATCTCCTCGAAGTGCCACTCGAGGAGTTGCAGCGCCCCGCCCGCCTGGAAGCCGAGCACCTCTTCGGCATCCTCTTCGAGCACCCCGAACAGGAGCTCCTCCGCTGGCTCGACGACGACCAGAGCCTCCGCGAGACCACGCCCGCGTCCTTGTGGGCCGCCTTCTGCGACCTCGCGCGGTTCCGCTTTGGGGTCGACCTCGAACGCGACGGGGCCCTCGTCGTGGCCGAACGCCTCGCCCAACGCCAGGGCCCCTGGGCCAAGGTCTGGACCCACTACGCCGCGAGCGTTCCGCACCGCTTTGGGAAGGTTCACCTCCACCTGGAGAAGGTGAAGCCCGCGGCCCTCTTCTTCGAGCCGAGCACCCTGCCGCAGCACAACGACGCCCAGGAGGCACTGCTGCGCACGAAGCTGACGGCCCTGGCAAACCTGCCCGAGGCCGAGGCCCGCGCTCGCCTCCGCGCCCTCGACACCGAACATGGACCCCGCCGCGAATGGGTCTGGGCGCGTCTGGGACGGGCGCGCCTTGCGACCGTGCTCGGTCACCTCGTCGCCCTCGCCACGGCCACGGAAGGGCCCGTCTCGGGCGCTACACGCGACACCCTGGCGCAGTGGTACGCCACCGAGGGGTACCGGGCCGACGAGGCCGCCCTCAACGCCCTGAGCCTGGCCGACCACGTCGACCGCACGGCCATCCACGGCGCCGTGCGCGGGCTGTACCTCCCGTGGCTCCAGCGCGTGGCCGACGCGTTGCGCGCGGTGGTCGACGCCGGGGGCTACCCCAAGCCGGGCGCGGTTCCGATCGAGGACGGAACCTGCCTGCTCTTTGCGGACGGCCTGCGCTGGGACGTGGGCATGATGCTCGTCGCCAGCCTGCCCCGCGCGCAGGTGCAGATCGAGACCACGGGGCGCTGGGTGGCGTTTCCGCCCGTGACGGGAACCTCCAAGCCCGACATCTCTCCGCTCCGCGACCAGCTCTCGGGCGGCGCCGGGCTGGCAGACTTCACCCCCTCGGTGACCGCCACCGGCAAGACCCTCGACAGCGCGACCTTCCAGAAGCTGTTGGAGAAGACGGACGTGCAGATGCTGGAGGGCAACGCCCTCGGCGACCCGAGCGGCCGGGCCTGGACCGAGTTCGGCGACATCGACAAGTACGGTCACAAACACGGCTGCAAGACCGCCCGCCACGTCGCCGACCAGCTCCGCGACCTTGAACAACGCATCATGGAGCTCCTGGCCGCGGGCTGGCAGCGCGTCCGGGTGACCACCGACCACGGCTGGCTGCTGGTCCCCGACGGGATGCCCACAGCAAACATCCCCGCCGGAACGTACGAGAGCCGTTGGGGACGCTGCGCGGTGCTCAAGTCGAGCACGAAGGCCGACCTGCCCACTCTGCCCTGGTCCTGGGACCCCACCCAGGCTGTCACCTACGCCCCGGGGATCACGGCCTTTCGGGCGGGCACCGAGTACGCCCACGGCGGCCTCACCCTTCAGGAGTGCTACACCCCGGTCCTCACCATCACCCGGGCCGCGTCGGCCCTCGTGGGCGTCATCGACGCCCTGAAGTGGGTGGGACTACGCTGCAAGGCCACCGTGAAGACCTCCGCCCCCAACACGCACCTTGACCTCCGCACGAAGGTCAACGACCCCACGACCAGCCTGCTCGACGCGCCCCGCCCGGTGGGGCTCGACGGGATGGGGTCGGTGGTGGTTCCGCGCGACGACCTGGAGGGCACGGCGGCCTTCGTCGTGCTGCTCGCGGCCGACGGGACGGTGCTCGACAAACGCTCGACCACCCTCGGGGGCGACGTATGAGCGTGCCCCTCGACGAGCTCGACCGGCACACCTCGACGGTCTTCGAGGGCTTCGTCGTCCGCAAAGACCTCGTGCGATCGTTCGCCCGGCAGTACCCGGTGCCCACCTACGTGGCCGAGTTTCTGCTGGGGCGATACTGCGCCACCATCGACGAGGACGAGATCGCCGAGGGCCTGCAGATCGTGGCCCGTCAGCTCCAGAGCCGCACGGTGCGGGCGGGCGAGGAGGAGCTCTTCAAGGCCAGGGCGCGGGAGCAGGGGTCGGTGCGCATCATCGACCTGCTCTCGGCCCGCCTCGACGCCAAGACCGACGCCTACCTCGTGGAGCTTCCGAGCCTGCGCCTGCGCGACGTGCGCATCTCGCCCGAGCTGGTCCAGCAACACGACCGGATGCTCACCGGGGGCTTCTACGCCGAGGTCGAGCTGGAGTACGACGCGGCCATCGCCCAGGAGAGCAATGGGCGTCCGTTTGGCATCGCCTCGTTGCGCGAGGTGCAGCTCTCCAAACGCGACGTGCTCGCCACCCTGGCGAAGGGGCGCAGCGCGTACAGCACCGCCGACTGGAAGCGCCTGCTTCTGCGCAGCATCGGCCTGGAGGCCGACCGCCTGACCGAGCGCCAGCGCGACGCCATCTTCTTGCGCATGGTCCCGTTCGTCGAGCGCAACTACAACCTCGTCGAGCTCGGGCCCCGGGGGACGGGCAAGAGCCACCTGTACCAGCAGGTCTCGCCCTACGCGCACCTGATCTCGGGGGGCAAGGCCACCGTGGCCCGGATGTTCGTCAACAACGCGTCGGGGCAGCGGGGGCTGGTGTGCCAGTACGATGTGGTCTGCTTCGACGAGGTGTCCGGGGTCTCGTTCGACCAGAAGGACGGGGTCAACATCCTCAAGGGCTACATGGAGTCGGGCGAGTTTAGCCGGGGCAAGGAGAGCATCCGGGCAGACGGCAGCGTGGTGCTGGTGGGCAACTTCGACGTCGACGTGCAGCACCAGCAGCGCGTGGGGCACCTGTTTGGCCCGCTCCCGCCCGAGATGCGCAACGACACGGCCTTCATGGACCGGGTCCACTGCTACCTGCCAGGGTGGGACGTTCCGAAGGTGAACCGGGAGCTGTTCACGGAGCACTTCGGGCTGGTGAGTGACTTCCTGTCGGAGTGCATGAGCCAGCTCCGGGCCCAGAGCCGGGCGACCACCCTGCAGGGCCGTGTGACGCTGGGAGGGGCCCTGTCCGGGCGCGACACCAACGCGGTGCAGAAGACGGTGAGCGGCCTGCTCAAGCTGCTCTACCCCGACCCCGAGACGGCCATCCCCGACGACGACCTGGAGTGGGCCCTGCGGCTGGCCCTGGAGTGCCGACGCCGGGTGAAGGAGCAGCAGAAGCGCATCGGGGCCGCCGAGTTTCGTAACACACACTTCAGCTACCAGCTCGGCCTCGACGGCGTGGAGAAGTTCGTGTCTACCCCGGAGCTGGTCAGCGAGAGCAGCATCGGCGCCGACCCGCTCGAACCTGGCCAGGTGTGGGCCATCAGCCCGGGGGGCCAGGACGAGAGCGCCGGGCTCTATCGCATCGAGTGCACCGACGGCCCTGGTGCGGGGGTGAGGATCCTCAACCGCCCTGCCCCGACGGCCTTCGTCGAGAGCGTGAAGTACGCCGAGCAGAACCTCTACGCCCGCGCCCGGGAGCTGGTGGGCGACCGCGACCCACGGGGTCACGAGTTCTCGGTGCAGCTCCGGGCCTTCGACGCCTCGAAGGGCGGCAGCCAGCTCGGAGTGGGCGTGGTGGTGGCGCTCTGCAGCGCCCTGCTGAAGAAGTCGCCCCGCGGGGGGCTCGTGGTGGTGGGCGGGGTCAACCTGGGCGGCTCGATCGAGCCGATCTACAACGCCGTCAGCGTCGCCGAGCTGGCGGTGGAGAAGGGAGCCGCCACGTTGCTCATGCCGGTGTCGAGCCGACGGCAGCTCTACGAGCTCTCCGACGACATGGCCACCCGGGTCGACGTGCAGTTTTACTCGGATGTCCGCGACGCGTTGTGGAAGGCCCTGGTGGAGTAACCCACCCGCGGCCTCCCACACCCGATGGCAACGGGCGCGCCTGAAGCCCCGCCCGAGCCCTCAGGAGAGCTGGCCGCAGTCGGCGATGGCGACCTCGACCCGGGTGCTGCCGCTCTGCGACCCGGCGGCCTCCATCTGCTTGACGACCTCGAAGCCCTCGACGACCTTGCCGAAGACCACGTGCTTGTTGTCGAGCCACGAGGTCACCACCGTGGTGATGAAAAACTGCGACCCGTTGGTGTTGGGGCCCGCGTTGGCCATCGACAGGAGGCCCGGGGTGGTGTGCTTGAGCTGGAAGTTTTCGTCGGCGAACTTCTCGCCGTAGATCGACTCGCCGCCCGTGCCGTTGCCGCGGGTGAAGTCGCCGCCCTGGCACATGAAGCCGGTGATGATCCGGTGAAACTTGGAGCCCTTGAAGTGCAGGGGCTTGCCCGAGCGGCCGACGCCCTTCTCGCCCGTGCACAGGGCCCGGAAGTTTTCCGCCGTCTGGGGCACCACGTCGGCGAAGAGCTCGAACGCGACCCGGCCCGCCGGCTGACCGCCCAGGGTGATATCAAAAAACACGCGAGGATTTGCCATGCGCGGCGTCGTACTACACCGCCGCCCCCTTTGGGAACCCCCTCACCACCGCAGGGGCCCCTCCGCGATCACCACCAGGGTGTCGCCCGCCGACACCCGCGTCTCGCGCGGCGGATTCACCCGCAGCTTGCCCGCCCCCGACCCCGCCCCGGCCCTTGGCCCCCAGGCCACGAGGATGGCCCCGTGGCGCTCCAGGAGGATCCCATGCAGGGCCTCCACCGTCTGCCCGTCGAGCTCGGCCGGCAGGGTCGTGCGGCAGAAGGCGTTGCCGTGCTGGGCCGTCAGGAGGTCGTCAAGGACCGTGACCATGCCCAGGTTGCGCCCCGCCGACCCGAGGATGAAGCCCGCGTACTCGCGGGTCACCACGATCTCCTCGACCCCGGCCATACGCAGGAGCGACTCGTTCTGCCGGTCGTTGAGCTGGGCGCAGGTGAAGATCTTCTTGTCGGTGAGGCGCTCGATGGTGAGGCCCGCCAGCACCGTCCGGGCGTCGCGGTCCTGGTCGGGGCGCGTCGGGACCGTGGCGTCGGACAGGATGATGGCCGCGCTGGCCCGGCGCACCCCCGCCCGCTCCAGGACCTCCACCCGGGTGCAGTCGCCGGGCACGTGGTAGAGGAGCTCGCGGCGCACCTGGGCGGGGTCGAGGTCGGGCGGGAGGTCGTCTTGTTCGGTGACCAGAACGACCGCGGGGGGCGGGCCCTGCCGTGAGGTAAAGAGCTCGTGGAGCATGGTGTGGCCCGAGTGGTTCCACCCGCATACGACGATGTGACCGGTGAGCTCGTCGATGTCCATCTCGTTGACCCTCATCCGCTGCGACAGGCGCGCGACCATGCTGGCAGAAATGGTTCCCACGAAGACGCCGAAGACGGTGAGCCCTCCGAGCATCAAGACCAGGGTCACCACCCGCCCCGTCTCCGTCACAGGCGTACCCCCGATGGGCTCGCCTCCGATGGCGCTGAACAGGCTGAACCATACCCCTTGTCGGAAGGTCGCAAACTCCGGGTTGGCCCCCCGCTCGGCCAGGTACATCGTCACGGCCCCGGCCGTCACCAGGATGGCCGAGAGGGTCCCGAGCAGGGTGAACTCCGAGGCCGCCCCACGAAACACCCCCTGAAATGTGGACAGCCGCCGGTTGAGCAGGAGCCCCGCCCGGAAGAGCCGCAGCAGGCGCACAGCCCGAAAGAGCCGCAGGGGCCGCACGAGGGGCACCACCGCCAGCACGTCCACCCAGTACCGCCGGAAAAACCGCGACTTCTTCGGGGCCACCCAGAACCGCGCCAGGAGCTCCACCACGAACACCCACGTGATGGCGTCGCCCAGGCGCTCCAGTTGGGCGTAGATCCTGAGATGGCGGTCGAACACCGCCTCGGCCACCAGGAGCCCCACCGACACCAGGATGAGCCCCACCAGGGCGAGCTCGGTCACCGGGTGATGCAGACCCTTGTCGACCGCCTCGCGCACCCGGGCCATGGGCCTCGGAATCAGGGCAAGGCCACGGCGAAATTCTGCGTCTTGGGCACGCAGTTTTCGGCCGAGCACACGGCAAACCGAACCCGCCCCCGCACCGTGGTCCCCGGCCCCTGGGCCGTCACCGGAACCCGAAACCGCGCCCGCTCCTGGGTGTACTCCACCGCGTCGGCCCGTCGCAGGTTGGGCTTGGCCGTCGCCCCGTTGCGCACGTCGAGGTCGACCGCGATGGGATACTGCTCGTTGACGTGGTACCCGCCCGCCCCACGGATCTCCACCGAGAGCGTGCCCGGGGTGCCCGCCGCCAGCTCGGCCACCAGGGCGAAATCACTCTCCCCGTGCTCGGCCCGCGGCCCCGAAGGGGTCTGATCCTCGTTGGGATGGGTCCCCGGAGGCGGGGGGGGCGTCGGCTCGGGCGTGGCTGTGGCCGTCGGCTCGGCCGGCCCTTGGGCCCCCGTGGATGGGGCCTCGCGCTTGCAGCCGAAGCCCGCCGCCAGGGACACGGTCAGGGCCAGCAGGGAGAGAGTCTTCGTCGGCATCAAAGGGGTCACCGCGTGCGAGAGAGGATCCATGCTGCGAACAGATCCGTCGGGTGCTACCACGGCCTGTGTCCTCGCTCCAGCCGCGACCGCCGCGCCCCCCGCGGCTCCCCCGCGGACGCCCCGCGGTTGTGCTCGCTCTCGTGGCTACTTCGTGCGCCGCGGCTACGTCTCCCTGCGGCCCCGGGCGCACCTGCGGGGTCGCCCGCTGGGACGGGATCTCGCCCTTCGCCCAACACGGGGCCTCCCTCGTGGCCATCGCCGCGATGCCCGAGGGTGAGGGCCCGAGCCTTCACCGATCGCTCCCGGCCTCGCGCCATCGCCTCGTCCTGCGCTTCGACCTCGCCTCCCTCGGCCTGGAGGGCCCCGAAGGGGTCGAGCGAGCCATCCTCGCCATGGCCCCCGCCGCCGAGGGCCCGGTCCCACGAGAGGCCGTGCGGGTGACCGTCCGCGGCCACGACCGGGGAGGCTGGGACCCCGCCCCCGTCGGCGCGGCGGTGGCCCCCGGGGGCGTTCGGGCGGGGGTGCGGGTCGATGTCACGGCGAGCCTGCGGGCCCGGCTGCGAGACCCCGCGGCTGAGTTTACCCTCGGGGTCGAGACCGACGGCCCCACCCTCCACTTCGCAGGGCTCGGAGGCCCCGCCGAAGACCTCCCTCGCCTGGAGATCCTGTCGCCGTGAAGCGCTCGCGCCCCGTAGGCCGCTACCACCTCCTCGACCGCGTGGCCTCGGGGGGCATGGCCGACGTCTACCGCGCCAAGGTCGTCGAGGCCGACGGCGACGAGCGCCTCGTGGCCATGAAGCGCGTGCTGGAGATGTACGCTGAAGACCCCGCCTTCGTGCGGATGCTCGTGGCCGAGTACCAGCTCTCGGCCCTCCTCGTGCACCCCAACATCGCGCAGGTGTACGAGCTCCTGCGCAGCGGCGACGAGTACTTCATCGTCATGGAGCACGTCGACGGCAAGGACCTCCGCTCGACCCTCTACCGGGCCCAACAGATGCGCCGCCCCCTGGAGGTGGCCGACGCGGTGTACCTCATGGCCCGGGCCGTCGACGGCCTCGAGCACGCCCACGTGGCCACCACCGACACGGGCACCCCCCTGCGCCTCGTGCACCGCGATTTCTCGCCGTCCAACATCCTCGTCAGCTACGACGGGTCGGTCAAGATCATTGACTTTGGCATCGCCAAGGCGGACGTCGACCGCGAGCGCACGGCCCAGGGGATCATCAAGGGCAAGGTTCGGTACATGTCGCCCGAGCAGGCCCAGGGGGACGATCGGCTCAACGGTCAGAGCGACGTCTTCAGCGCCGGGAGCGTGCTCTACGAGCTCCTGTCGGGCACCCCCGCCTTCACGGCCCAGAGCGAGGTCGAGCTGATCTACACCGTGCGCCGGGCCGAGCCCCCCGCCCTCAAGGAGATCGCCCCGCACGTCCCCGACGCCCTCGTGGCCGTGGTGGAGACGGCCATGGCCCGCGACCGGGGACAGCGGTACGAGAGCGCCGGGGCCCTGCGCGACGCCCTGGTGACCTTCCTGCGGGCCTACGCCCCGGGGTACCGCCGGACCCGCCTCGCCAACTGGATGAAGACCCTGTGGGCCCGCGAGATCGAGCGCGAGCTCCTGACCCTCCTGGAGTACGCCCTGTCGGACGAGCCCGTGGCCGCGAGCGAAAACCTCCTGGCCAGCGCGTCGATGCAGCAGTCGATCCGCGACCTGTCGGGGGGGCTCGCGGTGGGGTCGGTTCCGGTGTTGGAGGAGGGGCAGCGGGCTCCGGCGATTCCTGTGGCCCCGCTCGGGCCCGCCCCCTCGCAGGGGATGCTCCCAGCCCGCCTCGGGGTGTCGACCGTGCTCTCGGCCGAAGCCGCCAGCAGCCGCGCGAGCGTCATGCCCCGGGCCTACCCTAGCCAGGGCCCGAGCGCCCCCGACGACCCCGAGGGCCCCACCCAGCGCCCCCCGCCCGACGACCTGTTCGCCGACGAACTGCAGTCCATCTGGGACCAAAATCACCCCAGTGACCGCGACACCCCGCCCGACGGAGACCCCGCGTGAAGGTCACCCGTCGGGCCCCGTACGACCTCCTCCCCCTCGCCCTCTTCCTCCTCGGCTGCCCCCGGTCGCCGCCCGCCCCGCCCCCGGCGAGCCCGCGGGCTGCGCGGGGCCCTGACGCCGCCTCCGCCCCGGCTCTCCCCGCCCTGCAGGTCTCTGCGGCGTGTGGGACCCTCCCGGCGGGCAGCGTGTGCATGGAGGGCGGGGTCGCCCAGTTGGGGTGGCACGCCCCCGACGCTCGTTTTGCCGAGGGCCCTCCCCGGGCCGCCCGGCTGCGGGCCTTCGCCCTCGACGCCCGCGAGGTCACCGCGGGACAATGGCGGGCCTGCGTGGCCGCGGGAGGGTGCCCCCCCATGGGCTGCGAGGCCCCCGACGAGGCCCCGGCCCGCTGCGTGTCCTGGTCCGAAGCCCGGGCCTACTGCGCCGCCCGCCGCGGCCGCCTCCCCACCGAGGCCGAGTGGGAACGGGCCGCCGCCGGTCTGTTGCCCGACCACCGTCCCTACGCCTGGGGCGAATCCGCCCCCATCCCCGACGCCTCTGCCCCCGCCGACATGACCCCCGAGGGCGTCTATGACCTCGCGGGTTCGGTGGCCGAGTGGGTCGAGGACGGAGGCGATTTCTACCCCCCCTTGCCCCGCCTGCCCGACCCCGACGCCGCGGCCCTCACCGACGCCGTGGCCGCCCCCGACGGGGCCCTCGCCGACGCCGCGACCGACGATCTCCCGCCGCAGACCGAGTCCGGCCTCTTCCTCTTCGACGACCCCCGGGGCCCGGCCCGCTCGCCCTGGCGGATCGCCCGCGGGGGCGACGCGGCCCTCCCCCTCGCCCGGCGCGGCAACACCCTGCGGCGCTTCCGACGCCCCGCCGACCGCCTGCCCTGGCTGGGGCTGCGCTGCGCCTACGACGTCCCCGGCCCCGCGCCCGCGCCCTGAGCCCCTGGCGGGGCGTTGCGGGCGGCCTGGCCCACCCGGCACAGGTCGCTCCACCCGCAGGTCGCGCACGCCCGGGCGGGGCCTCGTACGCCCGCGGCGAGGGTGTCGGCCAGGCGCCCGAGGCGCACCCGGGCTTCGTCCGCGTCGAAGTCGCCCGGGAGGGTCACCAGGGCCCCCGCCGCAGGCACGGCCAGATGGCGCCCGAGAACCCGCTGCCCCGACAGGGTCTCCACGGCCAGGGCGTAGGCATCAAGCTGCGGCTGGTAGTACGCCGCCCACAACCCCAACGAACCCGCCGGCAAGAGGTGGGTCTTCAGGTCGACCACGTGCACCCCCCGGTCGGTCGGGACCACCAGGTCGATCACCCCCTGCAAGGCCCCTCCCCCGAGCCCCAACACAAACGGAACCTCCCGCCCCGGCTCGTCGTTGGCCCCAAGAACCCCCGCCGCCGCCCGCAAGGCCCCGAGAGTGCCCACGATCAGGTCTTCGAGGGCCGTCACCGAGTCGATCTGCCCCTTCTCGGCCAGGACCCGGGCCGCCAGGACACGATCGGCCACCGGGTCGTCGACGCTCCGAGGCCCGAGGGCCGCCCGCTCTACGGCCGCGTGCACGAGGAGCCCGATCCGCGGAGGCCCCACCGAAGCCGGAACCGCCCTGCGCGCCGCGAGCGCATCGGGCAACGGCCGCACCGTCACCGGAACCCCGTGAGCCCGGGCCAGGGCGTGGCGTTCGCCCTTGGCAAACCGCGCGATCCGCGGGACCTCGGGGCAGTCGGACACCTGACAGAGCTCGGTGGGCGACACCGTGGCGAGACCCAGGACCCCAACCTCCTCCTCGGCCTCGTCCCCGATCGCCTCGGGTGCCTCCGCCGCCACCAGGGCCTCCAGGGCCCCGAGGTCGACCTGCGGCGCCGCGACCCGCGGCCCGACGGCCTCCTCGCCGGGCGGCGCAAAGGCCCGCACCTCCACCCCCATCCACGGGGACACTGGGCCCTCGGGGCCTCCCGCGGGAGGCGGCTCGACCCACGGGACCACCACGTCGCGGAGGTACCGGGTGGTCCCCCCGCCGGCCTGGGGCCACAAGAGCACGAGGTGCTCGCGGGCCCGGGTGACGGCCACATAGAAGATCCGCAGCCACTCCTCGACCAGCCGGGCGTCGCCGCGGTAGGCCGTCTTCAACGCGGCCCGGTGCTCCTCCACGTTGATGTCCGGGACCACCAGGAGCCCGCTCCGACGCAGGGCCTCTTCGCCCAGGAGCCCCTCGGGGTCGACCCGCCCATCGGGTCCGTCCTCGCCGGGGCGGAGGGCCTCCACCCGGGGCAGACGAAGCTCGAGCTTGCGCCCGAGGATGTCGAGGACCACCACCGGGTACTCCATCCCCTTGGCCCCATGAAGGGTCACGAGGCGCACCGCGTCGTGGCCCGCGTCCACCCGGGGTTGGGACAGGTCCTTCGCCTCCGAACGATCGAGGGCCAGGAGGAAGTTCTCGAGGGTGGCCCCGGTCGAACCCGAGAGGGTCAGGGCGGTGTCTCCCCGGTCGGCGATCTGGTGGGCCTGGGCCACCACGGCAGCGAGGTTGGCCCGAATCTGGGAGGCCTCGCGGGGCCCCGCCCGCAGCGACAACCGGGCCGCGAGCTCGACCCGACCGAGGCAACGCTCGACGGCCTCGGGCAGAGGCAGGTGCCTCAGCCACCCGCGGCACACGGCGAGGTCTTCGGCGCAGCGGCCGAGGGCCCGGCGCTCGGCAGGGGTCAACCCAAAGGCCGCGGGGTCCTCGGCGTCGCGCTGCAAGGCCCGGCGGGGCGACCCCGACACCCGCCCGAGGGTCAGGGAGGCCACCGCCCGTTGGGACAGCCCGTAGAGCTCGGACAGGAGCACCGAGGCCGCCGCGGCGCTGTCCCGGGGCGACGAGAGCATCGCCAGCCACGCCCGGGCGAGGCGGACCTCCAGGGTGCGGAAGAGCCCAGGGGCCTCCTGCTCCGTGGCGATCCCGCGGGCCCGCAAGGCCTCGGCCCAACGGCCGAGGTCGGCGTGGGTGTACGCGAGGACGGCGATGTCCCCCGCTCGCAGCGGTCGAGCCGAGCGCGTAGTCCGGTCGAGCACGGAGGCCCCCGACCCGAGGAGGGCCTCGATCCGAGCGACCCCGGCCCGCAGCCGCGACCCGTGCTGATGGGGCCGGTCGTACCACGCCACCTCGACGCAGGGACCGTCCTTGGGGCACAGGCCCCGGGTGTAGTCGTTGTCGGCCGTGAGGGGGTCGAAAGGCATCCCGAACCGCGGGAGGAGACGCCCGAACACCGCGTTGGTCAGGGCCACCAGGGCGGGGCGCGAGCGCCGCGATCGGTCGAGGGTCTCAGTCGGGTGTCCGCGCTCCCGGGCCCGAGCCAGGAGGGCTCCGAAGAGGGAGGAGTCGGCCCCGCGGAAACCGTAGATCCCCTGCTTCAAGTCGCCCACGTAGGTCACCCGGGCCCCCGCGGCCCGCAGGGCCTCGAAGAGCTGAAACTGCAGCGGGGCGCTGTCCTGAAACTCGTCCACCACCACCACGGGGAGGGCCTCGGCGATGAGAGGCGCGTACGGGGCCGACTCCCCCGGGCGCCCCTGCAAGAGCCCGAGGGCCCGGAGCTGCATGTCCTCGAAATCGAGGGCCCCGAGGGACTCCTTCTCGGCCGCGTAGCCCCGCAACACCGCGGCGGCCACGGCGAACACCGCCTCGATCACCCCGGCCACCCGCTGCCCCAGGGCCGGGTGCGACCGCACCATGGCCCCCGTCGCCGCCGACAACCCCGGGATCTCGGCGTCGGCCCCCTTCGTGCGCCCTGTGGCGTGAAGGAGGAGGGCGTGGTCGAGGGCGGTGGCCGTGGCCTCCGCGGCCATCCTGCGCAGGGCGTCGTGCAGGCCCGCGTCGCCCTTCCGTCGAGGCCCCCCAGGCTGGGATTCGGCCCACGCGAAGGCCTCCACCATGGCGTCGCCGAAGGCAGCCTCCAGGGCCTCGGGGTCGCCCGCGGGAGGCAGAAGAGCCCGCACCCGGCCCGCAGCCCGGGTTCCCTCGGCCTCCACCGCCTCGGGGGACATGGCCAACGAACGGGCCTTGTCGAGCACGTCCTCGACGAGGGCCTGGAGGCGCCCCTCGGGGGTGTCCCCGTCGCCGTACCCTCTGGCCGACAGGCCCAAGGCCGGGCCGAGGCCTGCGTCGAGGAGGGCCCTCTGCGCGGGATCAAGGCCCCGTCGCAGGTGACCCGCCAGGAGCCGCCGGAGCATGGCCCGGACAGCCACCTCGTCGAGGACGTGGGGCGACGGGGGGAGCCCCGCGGCCAGGGGATACCGCTGCACGAGGAGGAGCGAGAAGCTGTGGATCGTGCAGATCGCGGCGGCCTCGACCCGCCCCGCCTCGGCCACACGCCCGGCCGCCCGGAGCCCCGCCCGGAGCCGGGACTGGAGCTCGGCCGCGGCGGCTTCGGTGAAGGTCACGGCCGCGAGGCGCTCGACGGGGACCCCGGCCTCGACGTGTTCGAGCAGGGTCCGCACGATGCGCCAGGTCTTGCCCGACCCGGCCCCGGCCGACACGAGCCCCGGGGGGTTGTGGGGGGCCCTCACGGGGGGCCTCCGGCGAGGCCAAACCTGCACCCGAGCTGCATCGAACAACGCTCGCAGCTTCGGGCCCCGGCGACGGTGAGGGCCTCGCGTTCGGCTGGGGTGTGCGGGGGGTAGGCCCCGTCGGGGCGGTCGAGGGCGTCGAGGACCTCGGCGATCCGGGAGGTTCCGGTGTGTTGCAGGGCGTCGAGGCCGCGTTGGGGGTCGAGGCGTACGAGGGTCCCCGTGACGGCCGCGGCCAACCTCTGCTCCACGGGCCCCTCGCCAGGCACGGGCACGAGGGCCTCGACCTCCGGACGCGACAACGAGAACCGCACGAAGGCCCCCGCCCCGTGCTCTCCCCCGGGATGCCCCGCCGCCACGGCGTGCGCCAGGACGGCCTCCAGGTCGAGCCCCGCCGCGCGCAGTTTGGCCGAGCCCTCGGCCGTGCGCAGGGACAGGTCGAGGACCACCGGGATCCCGCCCGTCGCCGTCCCGTCCCCCGACGGGAGCACGAGGGTCTCCATGCGCGGGCTCCGCGGGTCGACGGATACCGTCCGCCCGCCCTCCAGGACGAGACGCAAGGCAGGCTCCTGGGAGACAGGAGGGTCTGCCGTGGGGTCGGGCTCGGGGGGTGGGGGGTCGTGGGGGCGGTCGAGGTTCCAGGCCCGACGGAGGTCGAGGTAGCGCTGGAGAAAGGCGCGCACCCCGCGGCGCAGGGCATCTCCCTCCAAACTCCCCTCCCCCTCGGCCATCCACGGAACCCCCATCGCCAGGGCCCCCTCCACCGCCGCGTCAAGCTCCTGGGCCGTGGGCGCGGCCCCCGCCGCCAGCACCGCGTCGAGGCCCCGCAGGGCCGCCCGGGTCACCCGGGTCCGATCGCCCGCCCCGAGGCTCGGGGCCCGGGCCAGACGCAACGGGGTCATCCGCAGGAGGCTCTGGGTGAGGAAGCGGTACCGACACGTCAGAAGCGACTCAAGCGACTGGGGCGTCAACACCGCTGCGGACAGGGCCTCCCGGGCGAGTTCTCCCAACACAAAATCACGGTCGGGACGAAACCGGGCCCCGACGAGGTCGCGCACCGCGGGCTCATCCCGCATCGACCCGAGCAGGGTCAGGGCCCCGTCCGGGTCGCCCGCCCCCACGGCCGAGACGGCCCCCAGGAGCCTGCCTCGCCGCGTCCGAGGACCCTCCGGGGGGTGCGCCCAACGGGCCGCGGGGATCGGTCCTTCGGCCCCGTACGATCGTGCTCCGGCCTCAGAAACATGGGCCAGGACGGCCTCCACCAGCGGAGACCGTTCGGGGGTCGAACCATCGGCGAGGCGGGCCGGGACGCACAGCACGAGGCTCCGGGTGGGCAGGCTCAGGGTGCGCCACGCGTCGCGCCAGGCCAGGGCCCCCAGGTCGCTCTCCGTGGGCAGGGCCCCGAGGTCGGCCCCCCCCTCGGCAAGGCGGGCCCGCTCCAGGGTCCCGAGGAGCAGCCACGGGGCCACCGGGCTCGGGACCTTCGCCCGCACGAGGCCCGTCACCACCAGGGTCTCGGGCCTCCCCCCAAAGGGGTCGTCCACCCGCACCCGAACCCCGCCCCGCCGGGGCGGACTCTCGCCCTCCGGGACGCTCCCGAGGAGGGCCTCCACGGGCCCGAGGAAGGCCCCCGGATCGCGCGGGGGCAACGGAGCCGTCGACTGTCCCAGGCGATCGAGGGCCGTCCGGCACGCGGCCGTGATGGCCTGGGAGGCCCCGAGCCAGGCCGTCTGCACCCGCGGATCATGAAGAGCCTCGCCAAACCGCGACGGCTTACAGAACCGATCGAGGACCTCGGTCACCACCGCGTCGAGCCCGAGGGCCCGCTTCCCCGGGGGAACCCGCCCGAAGGGTCCGTGGGACTCCAGCAGATCGAGCAGGGCCCCGGCCCGCTGGCGCATCTCCGCGAGGAGCCCGAGGCGCCGGGGGTCAGGCTCCGGGGCCACGCCTCCGGGCGGCGCAGGCTCGGGCGGAGGCGGGCTGGTCACGGCCATCAGCACCGCACGAACCCCCTCCCAGGTCGTCGGCAAACCCCGCCGCAGACGGGCCACGAAGCTGTCCCGCTCGGCCCCCCACAGCCCCGACCCCGGGGCCGCGAACAGGGTGGCCAGATCGACCACGTCGACCCCCGTCCACACGAGCCGAACCGCCGCCCGCACGAGCTGCCACAGGGGCGACCGCGACACCTCGAGGCTGCCCGGGCCCGACGAGACCACGCCCCACCGGGACAGCGCCCACCGCACCCGGTCGCTCCCCCCCGAGGACGCGTGCACGGCCACCGCGAAGCCCTCGGGGGCCGCCCCCCGGGCCACGGCCTCGGCGACAAACCCCGCCACCGACTCGGCCTCGACGTGGACATCCGGGGCCTCCACCACCGTCACCGCCACCCCCGGGTCGAGGATCTCCGGGTCGGGGCCCTCGGGAACGGGGGTCTTCCACCCTGCCACCCAGGGGGCCACGTCGACCGACCAGCCCGCGCCCTCCAGGCCGAGGAGCACGTCGCGTTCGAGGGGGGCGAGGCGGTCGATCCCGTCGACCCACAACCTGCCCCGGGGCAGCGTCTGACCGGCCCGCAGGGCCCCTTCCGCCCGTCCCAGGCGCCCGAGGGTGTCGAGCTGAGCCCGAGCCGCCTGTTGGGCCTCCAGGGTCTCCAGGAGGCCACCGAGGAGCCCGAGGTGTCCGTCGACCAGGGCCTCGCCCGGGGTGGGGGGGCGCGGTCGGGGAGGGAGGGCCCCGTGCCAACGATGGGCCCGCAGGAGGTCGACCACCCGCAGGAGCCCCAGGGCCACGCCGAAGGGGTCGCTCCGCAGGGGGGTGGCCAGTTGGGGCGACGACCCCACCTGGGCGAACAGGGCCCGTTCGAGCAGGTAGGCCCGATCGACCTCGGCGATGGGAGCCGCGAAGGGCAGGCGGAGGAGGTCGTCGAGGCTGTGGGCGAGGACGTTCCAGTCGACGAAGCGCACGAAGGCGCCGCCGCGGGCGGCGAGTTGGGCCGTGAGGGCCGCCCGCAAGGGCTCGCGGGGGCACAAGACCCACGCCGGGGCCCCGAGGGTGCCGCCTCGAAGGGCGTCCACGACCGCGTCGCGGCGGCGTCGCTCCCGATCGGCGGTCCATACGGCGGGGTGCATCACCACCCACTCCTCG
Source organism: uncultured Myxococcaceae bacterium (assembly GCA_964447205.1). Taxonomy (GTDB): domain Bacteria; phylum Myxococcota_A; class Polyangia; order Polyangiales; genus JAEUKH01. Next base: position 50,540 of record CAYUSB010000026.1, on the reverse strand, counting down.
TAGCCGAACCGCGGCCTCCTTGCGAGATTCTTGGCCCTCTTCGAGCCCGGCGCGCGCGGGTGGCGCTTACGGACAGCGGGCCATCTCGGACAGGGCCGCGACCATCGCCGCCCGCACGGGGCCGGGGATGCCGTGGCCCACCCCGGGAAACACCTGCATCCGGGCGTCGAGCCCCGCGGCCCGTAAGCCCTCCACCGCGGCCTGTCCGTCGGCGAGGCTGATGCGCGGGTCGGCGTCGCCGTGCAGGCCCCGCACCCGCACGGGGCTGCCCGTGGAGGTCCCCGGGGTGGGGACATGGAGCGCAGGCAGACGCCCGGCGATGGGCACGACCCCGGCCACCACCGCCTGCCGTTTGCCCGCGAGGGCGTAGGCCAGCATGGCCCCCTGCGAAAACCCCGTCACGACCGGCAGCCCGCACGTCGGATACCGCCGCGTGAGGGCCCCGAGGGCCCCGGCCACCGCGTCGACCCCTCGCACAAAACCCGCGGGCTCGGCCTCGGCGCTCCCCATCGGGAACCACTGCCGCCCCCCGCCCCCGCCCGGCCACGGGTCGACCCCGTCGAGCACGACCACCCTCACCCGCAGGGGCAGGGCCTGCACGAGGTCGGCGAACCCCTCGGCCCGATCTCCGAGCCCGTGGAGGGCCACCACCAGGGGCAGCCTCTCGTTGCGCAGGGCCCCGAGCGGGCGAAACACCAGGGCCCGACAGCACCCCACCTGGATCTCCTCCTGGGCAGGCTCGACCTCGGCCGCGGGGACAGCCCGAACCGGCCCAGGGCGGGCGTCGTTCGGCCGGGACGGGGTCGGGCCCGAGCCCTTGCACCCGAGGGCCCCGAGGGCCAGGGCCGCCCCGATCCAGAACCTCACGCCTCGCCCCCCGGCAGGACCTCCTCCTGGGCGCGCTTCTGGGCGAGGATGATGAGCTGACGCGAGGAGGGCCCGAAAAACGCCCGGGGCGTGCGCGGGTGCCCGCTCACCTCCACCACCCTGAACCCGGTCTGATGCAGCACCTGCCCGAGCTCGTGCAGGGAGAAGAGGCGCACCCCGTACTCCAGCTCGCGCTGTCGGCCGTCGTCGAAGATCATGGTGCGCTTCACGTTGAGCCGCGAGGTGATGTAGTTGAAGGCCGTCTCCTCCATACACAGACAGCCCTCGCCCTCGAACCACGACATGGCCGGCTGGGTCTGGATCGCGTGGTCGCGGTTGAGCACCTCAAGGAGGAAGGTCCCGTGGGGCTTGAGGGCCCGGTGGATCCGCCGGACCACCTCCAGGTTGCGCTCGTCGTCGAAGTACCCGAAGGAGGTCCCCACGCAGTACGCCGCGTCGAAGCGCCCCTCGAACTCCATGGTCGCCATGTCCCCCTGCACGAACTCGGGTTTGACGGCGAGGTCGCGGGCCTGGTCGGCGGCCCGGGCCAGCATGGCCGGGGAGTAGTCAAGCCCCACGACGGAGTACCCCCGGCGGGCCAGCTCGACGGCCTGGCGCCCCATCCCGCAGCCCACGTCGAGGACCGAGGCCCCCTGCTCGACCCCGAGGGCGTGGTCGATCCAGTCGGCCTCGCGCAAGACCTGGGCGGGGGACGGGTGGGCCACGGTGCGGAAGTAGTCTTCGTTGAAGAGCTCCTCCCACCACAGGCGGCGACGTCCGCGGGTGGTGGCCACGGTCGTACGCAGGGAGGCCGGGATGGGCGGGGTCTTCGAGGCCCGGGCCGCGTCGGGAGGGGGCGGAGGCAGGGAGCTGCCCCGGGGTAGGGCGGAGCCGCGGGAGGCTTCCGGCTCCTTGGGGACGGGGGGCAGCTCGGCCAGCAGGTCGAGCAGGGCCAGGGAGGGGTCGCTCGGGCCCTCGCCGGCGAAGTCTTCGAGGGAGATCTCGACGTGGTCGTCGTCGCGGGCCTCCAGGACGGGGGCGGCGGCCGGCGGGGCCGGCGGGGGTGGCGGGGGAGCCGGGGGCGGAGCCAGAGGGGCAGGGGCGATGGCCGACACCAGCGGGCGAGACGGGGCGGGCGGCATCGGGATGGACACCGCCGGGCCCGAGGCTCCCGAAGGGGCCGAGGCGGCGTGCGGGGGCGGCGGACGGCTGGGAATCCGCGGTCCGGGCGGGGCGCTGGCCGGGGGCGCCGGGGGGATGGAGACGGCCTTCACCTTGGCGGTGACGATCCCCTCCTCGGGGTCGGACCAGTCGGACGCAGGCTGCGCGGCCTCGACGGCCTTCATCTCACGGGTGGGTTCCTCGTCGAAGGCCCCGAGGTCGACCTCCCCGGCCGTCTCGAGCACGGGAGGCAGGTCGCTGACCCTCTGCGGGTCCTCCCCCCGGAGGGCCTCCATGTCATGCGGAACCAGCGGGGTTGCCAACGCCTCGGCCGCCTCGGAGAGCCCCATCGCGGGCAGGGTCGCCTCGGGCGGAGGGATCTCCGTCGCGGCCTCATGCTCCATCGTGTCGAAGGCATCGGGCGGCCCGGAGGCCGACCCCGACGGCCCCTCGGGCAGCCACGAGACCTCCGGCGGAACGCTCACCGGAGGCTCCGTCGCAGGGTGAATGGAGCCCCCTGGGACCTCCTGGGAGCCTTCGCCCGAGCCACCTATCTTACGAATCTTCCTCCGAACGATCCGCATCCCGCCCGAGCCTCCGGTATCGGGTCTCCCGAGGGGGGTAGAGGGCCCGGGGCGATCGTCGACATCGACGGGGGGCGACGAGGACAGGGCCCGGGTGACGAGGACCTGGACGGCGGGGGGCCGGACGGGGTCGAGGCCGCGGGGGGAGGTGGCCCGGTCGTCGTCGTCGTCGGGCACGACGATCTCGCCGGTATCGATGTCGGGCAGGGCCGCGGGGGCCCCGGATGTGCCGGGACGCACGGAGGCCGGGCGCGCGGAGGCGGGCTTGTCCTGGGCTTCGGGGGGCGGGGTGCGGTCGTCCATGGTGGTCACGCGGGGCCTCGGCGCACGAGGGCCTCTCCCATACGCACGGGGCGGGGTTCCGCAGGGTAGACGGGGTGCCACGCGTGGGGGGGGCCATCGGGGGGGGCGGGGGGCAAGAGGACGACCACGGTAGATCCCAGGAGGAAGGCCCCGAGCTCTGCGCCACGTTGCAGTTGGGGGGCCGTCTCGGGGGGGTAGGAATGGGTGCAGGCCGCGCCGCCGTGGGGGGGACGCGGGGGGCCGTCGAAGGCGAGGGAGATCTTGCCGACCACGAAGGCCCCGACGAGCACGACGGCCACGGGCCCGAAGGGCGACTCTACCTGCACGAAGACCCGCTCGTTGCGCGCGAAGAGCTGCGGGACATGGGTGACCCCGAGGGCGTTGACGGGGAAGAGGGTCCCGGGCAGGTGTCGGGCGAGCGAGACCCGTCCCTCCACGGGGCTGTGGACCCGGTGATAGTCTCGGGGCGAGAGGTACACGATGAAGTACCGCCCCCCGGCGTAGCGGGCGGCGTCTTCGTGGCTTCCGAGCAGGGTGGCGGCGTCGTAGGCCTGGCCCTTGATGTGGAAGGTCCGCCCGGCGTCGATGGGGCCCTCGTCCTCGAGGCGCCCGTCGGCGGGGCTCACCACGGAGGCGGGGTCGAGGTCGACGTGGTGGATCCCGTCGCGGAGCCTGCGGGTGAAGAAGTCGTTGAAGCTGGTGAAGCCGGCCTCGGGCACGACGGCTTCGTCCCAGTCGACGCGGAAGGCCCGGCCGTAGAGGGACAGGACGGGTCTGAGCAGGCGCGGGGGGACGTGGGCCTGGGTGACGCGGCCCACGAGGCGAGTGATGCGCTCACGCGGGAGCACACGAAGGATCTGCACGGCGGCGCGGGTCGACACGGGCTCCATCAGCACCCCTACGAGGCTACTTCCCAGGGTGACGCCGGGAGCGGGAGGGGATCGTTGCCCGACCGCGCCGGCGCCGTCTCAACCCGCGGAGCGTAGATCGCCCCGGGAAGCCCGGTCAATCTTGAGATGCGCGGATCCGCACGAGGCGGGTCCAGGGCCCTGCGGCCCGGGCGACGCACTATACGTCGTAGTAGAGGTGATACTCCATGGGGACGGGGCGCAGGCGGACGGGGTCGATCTCGTGCTCGCGCTTGTGGTTGATCCAGGCTTCGATGAAGTCCCGGGTGAACACGTCGCCCTTGAGGAGAAACTCGTGGTCGGCCTCGAGGGCGTCGATGGCCTCGGAGAGCGACCCGGCCACGTGGGGGATGGTGGCGAGCTCTTCGGGGGCCAGGGAGTAGATGTCCTTGTCCATGGCGTCGCCGGGGTGAATCTTGTTCTGGATGCCGTCGAGGCCGGCCATGACGAGGGCGGCGAAGGCCAGGTAGGGGTTGGCGCTGGGGTCGGGGAACCGTACCTCGATGCGCTTGGCCTTGGGCGACGGGGAGAACATCGGGATGCGGATGGAGGCCGACCGGTTGCGGCTGGAGTAGGCCAGGTTGACCGGGGCCTCGTAGCCCGGGACGAGCCGACGGTAGCTGTTGGTGGTCGGGTTGGTGAGGGCGTTGAGGGCCTTGGCGTGCTTGAGGATGCCGCCGATGTAGAACATGGCCATCTCGCTCATGCCCGCGTACCCGTCGCCGGCGAAGAGGGGCTTTCCCTCCTTCCACAGGGACTGGTGGCAGTGCATGCCCGAGCCGTTGTCGCCGTACAGGGGCTTGGGCATGAAGGTGGCGGTCTGCCCGTTCTGCACGGCCACGTTCTTGACCACGTACTTGAACCACATGGTCTTGTCGGCCATGGCCAGGAGCGAGTCGAAGCGCATGTCGATCTCGCACTGCCCCGCGGTGGCCACCTCATGGTGGCTGGTCTCCACCTCGATGCCCACGGCCTCCATCACCTGGCACATCTCCGTGCGCAGATCCATCAGGGTGTCGTGCGGGGCCACGGGGAAGTAGCCCCCCTTCGAGCGGATCTTGTACCCGAGGTTGCCGCCCTCTTCCTTGCGCCCGGTGTTCCACACGGCCTCGCGGGAGTCGACCGAGAAGGACTGGGTGTGCTGGCTGACCTCGTAGCGCACGTCATCGAAGACGAAGAACTCCGCCTCGGGCCCGACGAACACCGTGTCGGCGAGGCCCGTCGAGCGCACGTACTGCTCGACCTTGCGGGCGATGAACCGCGGGTCGCGGCCGTACGGCTCCCGCGTGATCGGGTCGACCACGTGGCAGATGAGGGAGAGGGTGGGCTGGGCCGTAAACGGGTCCATCACCGCGGTGGTGGCGTCGGGCAGGAGGAGCATGTCCGACTCGTTGATGACCTTCCACCCGCGGATCGAGCTGCCGTCGAAGCCGAACCCGTCCTCGAAGGCCTCCTCGGTCAGCCGGTGAAAGGGCACGGTGGTGTGCTGCCACTGCCCCAGGAGGTCGCAGAACTTGAAGTCCACCATCACCGCGCTGTGCTCTTTGCCGAGCGCGATCGCATCCGCAGGCTGCTTGTTGCTCATCTCGTTGTCCTCGGTCGTCGCTGTGTGCGAGCCATCGCCGCCGACGCGCCCTGCGCCGGTGGGTGGTTTCTACTTGCTGGGGCCTCGTCGGCGCCGCGCGCGGGGCGGGGGCCTCAGATGGCGTCGTGCCCGCGCTCGCCGGTGCGGATGCGCACGGCCTCGTCGATGGGCACCACGAAGATCTTGCCGTCCCCGATGCGGCCCGTCCGGGCGCTGCGCTCGATGGCGTCGATCACCGCGTGCACCTGATCGTCGGTGACCACCACCTCGACCTTCACCTTCGGCACGAAGTCCACCACGTAGGCGCTGCCCCGGTAGACCTCCTTCTTGCCGCCCGTCCGGCCGAAGCCCTTGACCTCGGTGACGGTCATGCCCTGCACCCCCACCTCGGCCAGGGCATCCTTCACCTCGTCAAGCTTGAAGGGCTTGATGATCGCCTCGACCCTCTTCATCGTGAGCGGCCTTGTACCCCACCCAAGGTAAACGCGCGGTAAACGTCTGGGAAATTCTTCAAGCACCTCGGGGTGGGCTCGGGGTGCAATTCGGGCACCAGGGCCGCGGGAGGCTGTGATAGCTTCGGGGCCCGCGTGGGGCGGAGCCGACGCCCTGGAATTGCTCGCGCGGGAGGAGCTGGCAGCGATGTCCCGAGTAGTGCGTGGTGGCCTCATCCAGTGCAAAAACCCCATCAACGACGAGAGCGTCTCGGTGGCCGAGGTGCAGCGGGCGGCCCTGGAGGCCCACCTGCCCTTCGTCGAGGAGGCCGCCCAGAAGGGGGTCAAGCTCCTGTGCCTGCAGGAGATCTTCAACGGGCCGTACTTCTGCCCGGGCCAGGGGGTGCGGTGGTACGACGCCGCCGAGAGCGTCCCGGGCCCCACCACCGAGGTCTTCCAGGCCCTGGCCAAGAAGCACCAGATGGTGATCGTGGTGCCCCTGTACGAGCGCGAGCAGGCGGGGGTCTTCTACAACACGGCCGCGGTCATCGACGCCGACGGGGCGTACCTCGGGAAGTACAGGAAGACCCACATCCCCCAGGTGAATCCGGGCTTCTTTGAGAAGTTCTATTTCAAGCCGGGCAACATGGGGTACCCGGTGTTTCAGACCGCGTACGCCAAGGTGGGGGTGTACATCTGTTACGACCGGCACTTCCCCGAAGGGGCCCGGGCCCTGGGGCTCAACGGGGCCGAGGTGGTGTTCAACCCCAGCGCCACGGTGGCAGGGCTCTCGGAGTACCTGTGGAAGCTCGAGCAGCCCGCCCACGCCGTGGCCAACGGGTACTTCGTCGGGGCCATCAACCGCGTCGGCACCGAAGCCCCGTGGAACATTGGGGAATTCTACGGCCAGAGCTACTTCGTCGACCCGCGCGGCAAGTTCCTCGTGACGGCCTCCCGCGACAGGAGCGAGCTGGTCACGGCCGACCTCGACTTCGAGCAGATCGAGGAGGTCCGCCGCACCTGGCAGTTCTACCGCGACCGCCGTCCCGAGATGTACGGCGACCTCACGTCCTTCAAGGAGTAACCCTGGTGCCCTCCGTCGCCTCCCCCTTGCCCCCCGACCGGCTGGAGTCGCGCCTCCCCGACGCCAAGCCCGCGTACAGCCCCGCCGAGGCCCGCCAGGAGGCCGAGCGCTGCCTCTACTGCGCCGACGCCCCCTGCGTGACCGCGTGCCCGACCGAAATCGACATCCCCGAGTTCATCCGCAAGATCGCCACGGGCAACACCCTCGGGGCCGCCCGCACCATCCTCGCGCAGAACATCCTCGGGTACTCCTGCGCCCGGGTCTGCCCCGTCGAGGTCTTGTGCGTGGGGTCGTGCGTGTACAACCCCTGGCACAAGCCCCCCATCACCATCGGCCGGCTGCAACGGTACGCCACCGAGTTTCTCCTCGACACCGAGGCCCGCACGGGCACCCAGGTCGTGGCCCCCAAGGCCCGCCCCGAAGGCCGCCGCCGGGTGGCTCTCATCGGGTCGGGGCCGGCATCCCTCGCCTGCGCGGCCTACCTCTGCCTCGAAGGCCACGAGGCCGTGGTCTTCGACAAACGCCCCCTCCCGGGCGGCCTCAACACCACCGGGGTGGCCCCCTACAAGCTCCACACCGAAGACTCCCTGCGCGAGGTCGCCTACGTCCAGTCGCTCGGGGTCGAGATCCGCACCGGGGTCGAGGTCGGTCAAGACCTCCCCGTCGACACCCTCCTCGCGGAGTACGACGCCGTCTTCCTCGGGCTTGGGCTCGGGGCCGACACCCGCCTCGGGATCCCGGGCGAAGACGGCGACGGCGTGTGGGGGGCCACGGCCCTCATCGAGGTCCTCAAAAACCGCGGAGACTTTGCCCTCACGGCGAAGCGGGCCCTGATTGTGGGCGGAGGCAACACGGCCATCGACATCGCCCGCGAGCTCAAGCTCCTCGGGGTCGAGTCGGTGGCCATGGTGTACCGCCGCGGGACGGCCGAGATGTCGGGGTACGACCACGAAATGCAGCACGCCCTGCACGAGGGGGTGACCTTCCGCGGGTGGAGCCAGCCTACGGCCGTCGTGCGCGACGCGGCCGGGGCCGTAACGGGGCTGACCGTGCGGGCCACGCGCGGAGAGCCCGCAGAGGAGACCCTCCCGGCCGACCTCGTGGTGCTCGCCATCGGGCAGCACAAGCTCCAGTCCCTGGCCCAGTCGTTGGAGGGGGTCGGGCTCGACAAACGTGGGTGCGTGGTGGTCGACCCGGCCACCCGGCGCACGGGCAACCCCAAGGTGTACGCCGGCGGCGACTGCATCAACGGGGGCAAGGAAGTGGTCAACGCCGTCGCCGATGGGCGCGAGGCGGCTCGCGCGATGATGCGCGGGTGGCAACAGTGAACATCGGGAGCGACGACCGTGGCTGACCTCTCCATCGACATGTGCGGGATCAAGAGCCCCAACCCCTTCTGGCTCGCCTCGGCCCCGCCCGCCAACACGGGCGACCAGGTGATGCGGGCCTTCGACGCGGGCTGGGGCGGAGCCGTCTGGAAGACCCTGGGCAACCCCATCGTCAACGTCTCGTCGCGCTTCGGCGCCATCGAGTACGGGGGCAAGCGGGTCATGGGCTTCAACAACATCGAGCTCATCACCGACCGCCCCCTCTCGGTCAACCTCCGCGAGATCGCCGAGGTCAAGAAGCGCTACCCCCGCCACGCCGTGGTGGTGTCGCTCATGGTCGAGACCAAACGCGAGTGGCAGGAGATCATCCGCCGCGCGGAAGACACCGGCTGCGACGGGCTCGAGCTCAACTTCGGCTGCCCCCACGGGATGTGCGAGCGGGGCATGGGCAGCGCCGTAGGCCAGGAGCCCGACGTCCTTCGGGAGATCACCTCCTGGGTGAAGGAATACGCCCGGACGCCCGTCCTGGTGAAGCTCACCCCCAACGTGGGCGACATCCTCGAGCCCGGGGTGGCCGCGGTGAAGGGCGGGGCCGACGGCCTGTCCCTCATCAACACCATCAAGTCGGTGATGGGGGTCGACCTGGCCCGCAAGGTTCTGCTGCCGCGGGTGGGGCAGGGCAGCTCCAACGGGGGCTACTGCGGGCCCGCCGTGCGTCCCATCGCCCTGCACATGGTGGCCGCCCTCGCCCGCGACCCCCAGACCGCCCACCTCCCCATCTCGGGCATCGGGGGCGTGAGCACCTGGCGCGACGCCGCGGAGTTTATCGCCCTCGGCTCGTACAGCGTCCAGGTGTGCACCGCCGTGATGCACCACGGGTTTGGCATCGTCGAGGACATGATCGAGGGCCTGTCCGACTTCCTCGACAGTCAGGGCCTGACCCTGGCTCAGTTTCGTGGCTCGGCCGTGCCCAGCTACAAGGAGTGGGGCGACCTCGACATCAACTACAAGGTCGTGGCCGCGATCAACTCCGACCTCTGCATCGGCTGCCAGAAGTGTGTGGTGGCCTGCCAGGACGGGGCCCACCAGTGCATCTTCACCGGCCCCGACGACCAGCCCCGCCCGCCCCACGCCCACGCCCCGGGCCTCGCCACCGCCCCGAAGCCCCTGCCCCTGGGCAAGCTCGCCGGCGACCGGGTCCCGTGGATCGACGAGCCCGAGTGCGTCGGCTGCAACCTCTGTGCGCTCGTGTGCCCCGTCGACGACTGCATCACCATGGTCGAGGTCCCCAACCCCGCGGGCTTCGACTCCTGGCACGACCGGGTGGCCACCGGACGCGACCACGTCCCGGGCGGGATCTTCGACGAGACCGACCACTAGCCCTCCCCCGGGCAGCCCCGGGACCCACGTCGGGGGCCTTGACCGCCCCCGGCGAAATCCTCCACTCTACTGACATGTCGTTTGAGATCGCAGAGGATTCTTCCTCTCGGCCCTCCCCCTCCTCCGCCCCCTCTCCGCAGGTTTTTGTCCGTCCGGGGTACCTCCGGGTGGTCTTCGGCGACGGGGTTCATGCCGACTATCACCTGCGTTGGTTGCGGCACCGCTGCGAGGCCGACCGGCACCCGACCACGGGCGAGCGAACGGTGTGCTCGTCGTCGTTGCCCGATGTCCTCGGGGTGGCGGAGGCTGCGGTGCTCGACGGGGCCCTGCGGGTTCGGTGGTCGCACGAGGCCCGCGAGAGCGTCTACGGCCTCGACTGGCTCCGGGCCCACGCCTACGCCCTCGGGCGCATCGAGGTCCCGCCCCCGCCCTGCGACCTCTTGGCCATCACCCTGCACCGCGACGGCAGGCCCTGGGACGCGGTCGTGGCCGAGGCCCTCGTGCGGGTGCGCCGCGACGGGGCCGTGTGTGTACGCCGCGGTCCCTCCGAGGCGGCCCCCGAGGACGAGACCGAGACCCTCGTGTTGGCCTTCGAGGCCCTCGGGCTGACGGTGATCCCCACCCACTTCGGCCGCATCGAAGACCTCCGCACCGACAACACCACCAACGCCCACACCGATCAGCTCGGGTACACCGACTCGGCCATCGACCTGCACACCGACCAGCCCTTCCTCGACCACCCGCCGCGGTTCCAGATGCTCCAGTCGATCCGGGCGGCCGACACCGGCGGCGACAACGCCCTCTGCGACGCTCGGGCTGCCCTCGGGCACCTCGACAGCCTCGACGCCGAGGCGGGGCGGCTGCTTCGTACGGTCCCCGTACGGTTTCATCGACGGCAGCAGGCCTTCGAGCGCGTGGTGGAGTCGCCCGTGATCGCCCGCGACGGCGGCGACGAGTTCCTCGTTCGGAGCTCGTACTTCACCGTGGCCCCCTACGCCCTGCCCTTCGCCGAGATGGAGGGGTGGTACCGGGCCCACGACCGCTTCCTGCGCATCCTGCGCGACCCGGCCAACCAGTACCGCCTCGCCCTCGAGCCCGGCGACTGGCTCCTCTACGACAACCACCGGATGCTCCACGCCCGGACGGCCTTCCGCGGGGGGCGATGGGTCCGCGGGGTGTACTTCGACCCCGCCCGGACGTAGCCTCTCGGGGCGGGGCGGGCGCTCTGGACGCACACGCGCTGGCCGAGGCCACCCACCAGCCAGCGTGGTAGGCTTTGGGCGTGAGTTCGCGACGCACGCTCGACCCGACGCTGGACGTTGTGTTCAAGATGCTGCTGACGCGCAGGCCGGAGAGTCACGGGCTGTTGGTGTCGCTGCTGACGGCAGTGCTGCGCCCGCCGTCGCCCTTCGCGAAGGTGGTGGTGCGCAACCCTGAGATCCCGTCGACGGAGGTGCTCGAACGGGGCGTGGTGCTCGACATCGCGGCGGAGCTCGAAGACGGCACCCTGCTCGACATCGAGATGCAGTCGGACAAGCGGCCTGCCTTTCGCGAGCGGGCGTTGTTCTACTGGGCGCGGCTGTACGGCGCGGAGTTGGAGCGCGGCGAGGGCTACGAGAAGCTGCGGCCTGTGATCTCCGTGCTCTTCCTCGACTACCGGGAGCTGCGTGGGCAGCGGCTGCACTCGGTGTTTCATGTGCTGGAAGTGCACGACCACGAGCGCTTCAGCGACGCCCTCGCGCTGCACATCATCGAGCTGCCCAAGATCGCACAGGCCACCGCGGAGGAGCGCGCCGACGAGGCCAGCCTCCTCCGCTGGAGCCGCTTCTTTGCCGCCACCACCGACGCCGAGCTGGAGGAGATCGCCATGGCTGACCCCATCATCGAAGAGGCCCGCAACGTGCTGCAGGCCGTGTCCGAAGACCCCATGGCCCGGGAGATTGCGCGCATCCGCCGCAACGCCGTGGTCAACCGCAGGCTCGAGGACGCCGCCCTGCGAGCAGAGGGGCGCGCGGAGGCGCTCCGCTCGGCCATCGAGGGGCTCTGTCAGGCGCTTGGGCTTCCGCTGGAGGAGGCGCAACGGGCGACCCTGGCTCGGAGTGACGCCGCGACGCTGCAGCAGATCTTCGACGCGATCGTCCGCGACCGGGCCTGGCCGTCGTAGGGGCGCCATCGCCTGCGCGCTCGATGTCCACCGCCCCCACCGCCGGCTTCGCCTTGCGGCACGGACGGCCCTCCGCGGGGGGGCGATGGGTCCGCGGGGTGTACTTCGACCCCGCCCGGACATAGCCTCTCGGGGCGGGGCGGGCGCCCTGCAGAACCAAAGCCCCCCGCACCATGACCGAGAGCACCTACGAGGCGGTCCCCTACGACGATCGCCCTGTCGCCGAGACCCACCCCGACCGCATCCACGTGGCCGCGAGGCTCCTCGGAATCGCCGCGGCTCCCCCTACCCGGATGCGTGTCCTGGAGCTCGGATGCGCCCACGGGGTCAACCTCGTGCCGATGGCCTTTCATCTGCCCGAGGCCCAGTTCGTGGGAATCGACCTGTCCCCGCGGCAGATCGCGGTCGGGCGGGCTCGGGTCGAAGCCCTCGGCCTCCACAACCTCGACCTCCGCTGCGCCGACGTCATGGACTTCGATCCCGGACCCGAACCCTTCGACCTCGTCATCGCCCATGGGCTCCTGTCGTGGGTTCCCGAGGCGGTGGGGCGACGGGCGTTGGAGGTGTGCCGGACGGCCCTGGGCCCGACGGGCGTGGCCTACGTCAGCTACAACACCCTCCCCGCCTGGGGCGTACGCGGGGCCATCCGCCGGGCCCTCCTGGCCCTCGTGGCCGACTGCCCCGACGACCGGTCCCGGCTCGCCGCAACCCGGGCCGCCATCGCCCGCCTCGCCGCCATCCAGCCCCTCCGCGGCACCGCCGAGGGAGCCCTCCTCGAACAAGAACTCTCCGGCCTTCACGACAAACCCGACGCCTACCTCCTGCACGAGTACCTCGAACCCCACCTCCGGGCCTTCTGGCTCACCGAGTTTGTCGCCCTGGCCGCCTCCGCCGGCCTGCGCTGGCGCGGCGATGTGGCCCCCACCGGGCTCCCCCCCGCCGTCGAGGCCGAGACCGACGCGGCCCTGTCCGCCTTCCTCCCCGGCGAAGTAGGCCGGGCCGAGCTCGCCGACATCGTCACCTTCCGGCAGTTTCGGGCCTCCCTCCTCGTACGCGACGACGCCCCGGCCCCGACCCCCGGGCCCGACCTCGCGTGGTGGTCCACCTTGCACCTCTCCGCCCCGCCCTCCGACGCCCCCGACGACCCGACCCCCGCCCTCACCCTCCTGCGGGCCCGCTGGCCCCACACCCTACCCTTCTTGACCCTCGCGGCCGCCCTCGACCCCACAGGCCCCGACCCCCGCCCCCTCGTGGCCGAGCTCCTGGCCGAACACCGCACAGGCCGTGTGATCCTGCATCCCCGCCCGGGTCCGCAGCCCCTCCCCCCGGCCGCCCTCGAACGCCCCGCCGTGAGCCCCCTCAGCCGCTTCGAGGCCCGTCACCTGCCCTTCGTGACCACCCCGGCCCACGCCTGGGCCCCGGTCGGGGGGCTCCTCGCAGCCCTCCTCCAGCACCTCGACGGAACCCGCACCCGCCCCGAGCTCGTCGAGGCCCTCGTCGACGACGTGATGGCCGGCCGACTCCGTGTCGCCGCAGGGCCCGCCCCCACCCGCTCCCAGCTCCAGGCGGGGCTCCCGCGGGTGGTCGAGGTCTGCCTGCAACAGCTCCGCGACGAGGGGCTCCTCGTGGCCGATTGACCTATCATCCCCCCGATGTCGACCCTCACCCCATTGGCCCACTACCCCGCCCTGGTCCTGCGTCAACGCAAGGAGCTCGCGGAGCTCTTCGGCTACGAGTCCCGCAACAAGTACGAGATCCTCGACCCCAATGGGGCCGTGATCCTGTACGCCGCCGAGCAGGGCAAGGGCCTCGGGGCCGCGTTCGGGCGGCAGTTTTTCGGGCACTGGCGCTCGTACGAGATCCATGTGTTCGACCAGCATCGCAACGTGGTGATGCGGGCCGTGCACCCGTTCCGGTGGTTCTTTCAGCGGCTGGAGGTGGTCGACGCCAGCGGGCGGCTCGTGGGGGCCCTGCAGCAGCGTTGGGCCTTCTTCCACAAGCGCTTCGACGTCGAGGACGCCTCGGGGCGGGTCCTCATGCAGGTGAGCTCGCCCTTCTGGCGCCCGTGGACCTTCCCCTTCGAGCGGGCCGGTCAGCGGGTGGCCTCGGTCATCAAGAAGTGGAGCGGGGCCCTGACCGAGATGTTCACCGACGCCGACACCTTCCGCATCGAGTTTGAGCAGCCGGGCTTGACCCCCGACGAGCGGGCCCTCCTGCTCTGCGCGGGGGTCTTCATCGACATGCAGTACTTCGAGGAGAAGGCCCAGACCTCGTCAAGCCACTAGACGACCGGCCCTACCGCTGCGCCGCGGGCACCCAGAACGTGTCGCGCCCGCCCACGTCGTCGCACCGCACGATGCGCCCGAGGGGGTCGGTCTCCCGGCGGTACACCGCCAGGACCCGGTCGTAGTCGAGGTCGCTGTCGATGCTCTCCTGCACCACGTCCTGCACCGCGGCGTGCACGGCCCGCAGCTCGGCTTCGCCCAGGTCGTGGGCCGCCCGCGACGGGGACACCCCGGCCCGGTAGAGGGCCTCGCAGGCGTACATGTTGCCGATCCCGGCCTGCTTCTTCTGGTCGAGGAGGAGCACCTTGATGGGAGTCTTCGTACGCCCCGCGGCGGCCATCAGGGCCTCGGCGGTGAAGAGGGCCGCGAAGGCCGGATCGCTCTCGGGGGTCTGCAGGATGTCGGGCCCGAGCTCGCGCAGGTCGGGGCACTGGCCTGCGGTCAGGCCCGGGTGGGCGTGCACCTTGCCCTTGTACTCGGGCTCGTTGAACTCGAGCCGGCCCGCCGACCCGTCGGGCATCACCCCGGGGGCCGTCTCGACCCAGAAGCTCGTGGCCTTGGGCACCGGGGGGTCGCGGTGGTGTTTGTAGTTGGACACAAAATCATCCCCCCGCAGGGTCCACCGCCCCTTGAACATCAGGTGCGAGGTGACCGTGCCCGTCGACAGGGCCATGACCACGTGTTTGCCCCGTTGGGTCACCCCCTCGATCGTGGCCCCCTCGAAGAAGGCCGCGAGCTTCTTCGCCCGGGCGGGGTCGTCCTTGAGGGCGGGGAAGTGCCCCGGGGTGGTGTGCATCCGCACGATCTGCCAGCCCACGACCCGCGACCGCAGCCACCCGACCTGCTTGTTGACCTCTGCAAACTCCGGCATCGCCTCACCTCGTCTGTTACATCCGCAGCATACCCCGGCGCAGCATCACCCACAGGAGCCCGAGGGCCGCCCCGAGGAGCACGAAGAGGATCAGGATGCGCCGACCACGGCCCTCGCCCGGGACGGGGGGCAGCACGTCGGTGCGGTCGATGACGGCGTCTTTGGGCAGCGGAGGGATGAAGGCAAAGAGGGGGGCCACCCGGCGGGTGATCTTCATCCGGAGGTTGACGGCCCAACCGCTGGCTTCCAAGAGCAGGGACATGTCCCGGCGCCGGAGCTTGAACCACCCGGCGATGGCCGACACCCCAAACACCACGAGCACGAAGCCGAGGATGGCGAGCCACCCGCGCAGGCTCGTCAACGCGCTGAACAACGACGCGAACACGGCCCCGATCCCAGCCAGGGCCACGCCTCCTCCGAGGATGAGGGTGTTGGGGTTGATCCCCTCGCGCGGAGGGCCCCCCCCCGTCGGGCCCGCCCCAGGGGGCGTGGGTGCGGGCGCGGGTGTGGGCGCAGGGGGCAAAGGGCGCCCGGCCGCGGCGGCGTCGGCCCGGGCCTGGGCGGCGGCCACCGACCGTTGGGTCGAGGCCTGGAGGGCGGCGTCCTGGGCCGTGGCCTGGCTCCCTACCCACTCCTCGACCTTGTCGGAGACAAACTGGGCGGCCCGTCGGAAGGGGGCCAGGGCGGCCTCCTTGACCGAGATGGGGTTGTCGACCAGGTCGACCACCTCGGCGTCCCACTCCGTGCCGTCGTTGTCGCGGAAGATGCCGCGTTTGCCCACCCGCAGCCGGCCCTTCTCCCCGCCGGTCACCGGGGCCACCAGCTCGTACACGACGGGCCCCCCCTCCTTCGCCGTGATCTTGACGTACACGAGGAAACACAGGCTCAGGCTCGCCACGGGCTTGTGGGCCGTGCGGTTGGCCACCCGCATGCAAAACTCCAGTCGCCGACCGTCGAGCACGAGCGAGCCCATGTCGACCAGGGCCGTCTTGTCGGGCTGGTAGATGGCCGAGAAGTTGACGAAGTTGTTGGCCAGCTCGATCAGCCAGCGCACGCAGAGCACGAGCTTCTCCAGGTCGTCGACCTGATCGATCTCGGCCTGGGCGGCCTTGTCGGCAGCCATGAGGGCGGCGGCCTCGGCCGGGAGCACCCCGTCGAGGTACCCCCGGAGCGCGTCGACCCCGAGCTTGTCGAAGGGCTCGGGGGGCATGGCCTTCTTCCACGCCACGTAGGGGTCGAAGGCCGCCACGACCTTGCGCCAGGAGAGTCGGTCAAGCTCCTTGACGGCAGGCCCCAGGGCCCGGGCGATGACCCGGTCGCGCAGGGCGGCGAAGGCGTCGGCGTAGACGACGTTGATGGGGCCGTCGAGGTGGAGGATCCCGCGGGGGTCGGGGGCAGCGAGGGGGGCGTCGAGGAGGTGCTTCTCGATGTCGCCGAGGGCCTTGTGGCGCAGGGCCCGGAGGTCTTCGTCGGCGAGCTTGAGGGACTCGGGGGTGGCGGCCTCCTGGCGCACGAGGTCGCACTGGAGGAAGTAGGCCTCGATCTTGGCGTCGAGTCCCTGCACCTGGGACCAGGCCCCCGCGGTGTCGGCCCCCCAGACCTCGGCCTCGGCGGCCCCCGCGTGCCACGCGAGCCAGGCGGCCCCCTGGGTCTTGAACCGCTCCAGGCGCTCGAGGTCGAGGCCCACCTCGCCCCCGCGGTCGGGGGTCGAGCCCACCACCACCATGGCGTCCTTGACGAAGGCCTGGAGGGCCGGATCGTCGAGGAGCCCCGGCGGGATCACCCCGTCGCCGTTGGACAGGAGCTTGTGATAGTTGGCCTTGAAGGCTCGTACATCGGCGAGAGTGACCTTGGCCGGGTCGCCCGCCTTCTGCTCCTTGTTGACCCGCTCGGCCGCTCCTCGGAGTTTGGCCCCCCCCTCGTCGGACACGAGGGCGCTGAGCGGCAGGCTCTCCTTGCGGTCGCGCAGGATGTCTTTGCGGGCGAGGCGGGCGAAGGTCCAATCGCGGGCGGTTACGAGCTGCCCCACCCGGATGCGCCCGGTGGCCTCGGGGTCGAGGTAGGCCAGAAACTTCGGGTCGCAGTGCAGGTCGGCCAGGGGGGCGCTGGTGGCCGCCCAACGGGCCGGGTCGAGGTCCTCGATGCGGGCGAGGTCGGCCTCGTCCCGGATCTCAAACTGATAGATGTCCCCGTAGTTACGAAAGCGCATGGTGCTCATGGGAGGCCCTCTCTCCTGCGGCGGGGGTCTCAGCGCAGAGGAGCGCGGGTCGCCACGCGTGGTGGTGGTGAGCTACCACAGCCCTCGTCGAGACCGGGAGAGATCAGTGGCTCGGGGGCCGCACGGGGGTGATGTAGAAGTAGTTGAGGCACATCTCGTCGTCGGTGCCTTCGCCCCAGCGGGTGACGCTCGTGCGCGAGGTGGTGTCGTAGGTGCAGCGGATCGACACCTGATCGCCGCGACGCACGACGAAGGGTTGGCTGTAGAAGTTGAGCTGCTGCCAGTGGAAGTCCCACCGGGGCACGTCCACCACGCACATCCGGGCTCCCTCCCGGATGGCGTCGACCCGGAGGGTGCGCCCGAGGTTGTGCATGTGGGGAGCCACCCCGAGCACGAAGGCCTGGGGCAGGCCGTAGAGGTTGCCGAGGTCGAGGGTGTCGCTGGCTACGGCCTCGGCCATCCGCGGCGGGAGCTCGACCCGATCGGGGCGGTAGGGCACGAGGAAGGCCGGGGCCGTGACGCTCCGGGCGGTGCTCAGGCGCACCCGGGTGCGGTCGGGGAAGACCCCGTTGGCGGTGTTGTAATGCACCTGGATGACCACCTTGCGGCCGCCCCCGAGGCTCAGGCCCGTGTGGCGTGGGAAGATCGTGGGTCCGCCCCCGGGCGCCCAAAGGGCCAGAGGTTGAGCCCCCGACACCCGGGCTCCGCCGAAGCAGGGGTATCCGGGGGTGGGGTCCATGGCGTCGAGGGCCTCGGCCTGGGTCTGGGCCTGGGCGCTCGGGATCGAGTACACGATGACGTGGTGGACCTCGCGGGCGTCGCCTGGGAGGACCTCGTAGCCGGTGATGTAGCTGTCGGTGGCCACCCTCGGGTCGGCGAGGAAGCAGCGATAGTCGTCGGAGACCTGGGCGTTGGGGGTGTACGAGGTCCCGGTGTCGAGCTCGACGGTGGCTCCCGTCAGGCCCGCGGGGGCCGGGGGGACGGCCGGGGCCCGGGAGAGGTCGCCCTGGGCCATGCCCTGCTCGACCCAGCGGCCGATGGTGGCGATCTCGGCCTCGGACATCCAGCGGGTGTCGGGGCGATACTGCTGGCAGTCTCCCGAGGCGTTGACCACCGACGGGGGCATCCGGCGCTCGGCCGTGACCCGGCGCATGAGGGGTCCGACCGACGTGGAGTCTGCGTAGGTGAGGAGGTGGAAGGGGCCGATCCCGCCCTCCCGGTGGCACGAGACGCAGTGCTGGTAGAGGATCGGGGCCACGTGTTCGGCCCAGGTGGGCGCGGAGGCCGGGGCAGAGCCCGTGTCGGTGGGGCCCACGGTCCCGGTGTCGAGGGGCACGACCGGGCCTGTGTCGACAGGGGTCCCGGGGGCATCGAGGGCCGAGGCTGGTCCGGTGTCGAGGGCGGAGGCTACGTCGGCTCCCGCCCCCGCGTCAGGGGTGGGCGTCCCCCCTCCGGCTCCGCAGCCCATCGCGGCCCCTGCCAACCACCCCACAAGCCATCGTCCTCGCATGGCGGGGGATGATGGCACACCCGCGGTGCGGCTGTCTCGGGGGAGCACACCCGGCCTTCAGGGACTATGGGGCCTTCTTCTTGACGGTCACCACGGGGCGCAGGACGGCCCGTCCGTCTTTGATGGTGACGTCAAACTTCACGTCGGCCCCCTGGTACTGGGCGGCGAGTTTGGGCAGGCTGTCGCGCACCTGGCGGGCCACGACCTCGTAGCGTACGGCGGTCGACTCGCCGGTCTCGCGGCGGGCCTCGATGTACCGCTGATAGAGGGCCTTGAGGGCCGGATCGTCGCGCTCGGGGGCCGGGCGGGCGGGGACGGGGCGGGGCGGGGCCACCCCGGCTGGCAACGGGCGGACCGGGGCCGCGGAGGTCGTGGGGCTCGCAGCGGTCGCGGGGGGTGTCGGCGCGGGGCCCAGGGGGGAGAGCACCCCGGGGGCGGTGGGTCGGGGGCCCGGGGGGACGGTGGCGGGGCCCGGGGGCATGGCGGGGCGGCCGGCGAGGGGGCTGAGGGTGCGTGGGCCGGGGAGCCACGGGGCCCCGGGGCGAAGGCCGGGCAGGGGAGCGGGGGCCGTGGCCGTGGTGGGCGTCGGGGCGACCGGGAGGGGGGCCACGGAGGGGGGCTTGAACTCCTGAAACCCATCGTTTCCCGGCGGTTCGCTCGGGGGGACCTGGCGCAGGGCCCCGAGGCCGGGGCCACCCGGACGCCAGGCTCCGACGGAGTGGGCGGGCATGGGGGGCAGGTCGATGGTCTCGCGGTAGGAGTCGGGCCGTGACGAAGGCACCTCGATCTCTTCGACCAGGTCGTCGTCGGGCAGCTCGTACACGTCGTCGCGAGGAGCCTCGACGACGGCGGGGGCCTCGGGGCTAGGGCCTTCGATGCGTTCGAGGAGGCGTTTGGCCTTCCGGAGGTCGCGTTTGTAGGTACCCTCTTCGATCTGCCGCAGGATGCGCCCCCAGTGCGTCTGGTACGACGTAAACCGCTGCACGAGGGAGTTGAACCGGAACCGCAGGGCCGCCGAGCGGAGCTGCTCTTTGTGCAAGGCCGCGAAGCGCCGGTCGACGTCCTTGCGGGCGACGAAGGGCAACATCTTCTCGATGCCCTGGAAGTACAGCTCGTACTTGATGCGCAGCCGCTCGAGTCGACCTTCGACCTCTTCGAGCTCGTGGGCAATTTCTTGGGGGGTCATGGCAGTGCGACGCCGAGGCTCACAGGGGAGTGATGGTGAGGTTGTCGAAGTGCACCCGGGTCTCCCAGTTGTTGAACGCGAAGTGTTCGTGTCCGGGGCCGGCCAGGGGCTCGGGGTCGTCCCACTCCAGCATGGGGTGGCCGTCGAGGAGCCAGCGCAGGACCCTGCCCCGCCGCTCGATCGTGAAGTGATACCGCTGCCCTGGCACGACCCGCGGCCCCACCCGTTGCCTGCGGTTGGCCGCGTGTTCGTCGATCCGGGCCAGGACGTTGAGGGAGTTGCTCCACCCGCCGAAGATCACCACGTAGCTCGTGGCGTTGGAGTAGCTCACGGTGCGGGCGAAGCTCTCGCCGTCGCCCCAGACCTCGACCTTGAGGTCGCCCGCGGCGCTGTCGCTCCAGGCGTCAAACTCGATCCGGGCGTCGCGGGGCAGCCTCCGCCGCAGCCACAGGGGGTGATTGCGGGCCCCCTGGCCCTGGACGGCCCCGTCGACGATGCGCCAGTTGCCGCCCGTGTCGAGCCAGTCGGGGCCGAGCTCGGCCCGGTCGAAGGTGTCGGTGAAGGGGGCCGTGATGCGCCCCCCCGCGCTCCGGGCCCGCTGCCCCGGGGGGTCCTGGCAGCCCGGCAGGGACACGGCCCCGAACGCCACCAGCAGGGTCGTCAGGGCCGCCGTCGACCCCCACCCTCTCCTCGTCTTCCACGGGCTCGCTGTCATCGCGACGGGGAACTTACCACGCCCGAGGCTGTGCAGAAGATGTGCAGAAGCCATGACGCCCGCGCAGGCTGTGGCATAGAGTGCCCCGCGCCCGCCCTATGACCGAACCCGCCCCCAACGACCTGCCGAAGTTTGGTCGATACCTTCTCGAACGAAGGATCGCCTCGGGCGGCATGGCCGATGTCTATCTGGCCGTCCAGCAGGGCTCGTTTGGGTTTACCAAGCGGGTGGCCCTGAAGGTCTTGCGGCAGGACGTCGCCAGCGAGGACGACAACGTGCGGATGTTTCTCCGAGAGGCCCTGGTGGCCGCGGAGTTTCGTCACCCGAACCTCGTCCAGGTCTACGAGGTGGGCGAGGAGCGGGGCAAGCTCTTCCTCGCGATGGAGCTCGTGCGCGGGATCTCCGCCGCCAGCCTGATGCTCCTCCTGGCCAAACGCGAGCGCTCGGTGCCCATCCCCATGGCCGCCAGGATCGCCCTCGACGTGCTCGACGGGCTCGCCTACGCCCACGAGGCCCGGGGGCCGGACGGGGCCCCGTTCAACGTGATCCACCGCGACGTGACCCCGCACAACATCCTCATCGCGGAGGACGGAACCGTCAAGCTGGTTGACTTCGGCATCGCCCGGGCCGAGACCGCCCTCGGCAAGACCCAGGTGGCCCGGATCAAGGGGAAGTTCTCGTACATGTCGCCCGAGCAGTGGGACGGCTCCCGCGAGATCGACGGCCGGGCCGACCTCTTCTCCCTGGGGGTGACCCTGTACGAGATGAGCACCGGGAGCGGCCGGCTGTTTCGGGGATCGACCGCAGTCGAGCTGCACCACGCGGTCAACCGCGCCCCCATCGCGCCCCCGTCGAGCCGCGTGCCCAACTACCCGAGCAACCTCGGGACGGTGGTGATGACGGCCCTGGAGCGCGACCTCGGGCGCCGCTGGCCGAGCGCCCGGGCCATGCGCACGGCCCTGGCCGAGGCCATCGAGAGCAACCACTGGCAGGTCGACAGCCGGGCCCTGGCCAAACTCGTGGCCTACGCCCTCGACGGGGCCCCCGTCGACGCCCGGTGGGAGCCCGTCCGGGCCGACGCCGATGTCCTGTCGGGGGGCCCCGGGCCGGAGGTTCCGAGCGACCCGCCGCCTGCGGGCTTGCGCCCGGCCAGCGTGACCTCGGTCGGCTCCGAGGCCCCGAAGCCCTCGGTCTTGCGCGCGGCTTCGGTGCCCGGACTGCCCGTCGCCAACGTGCCCGAGGCCCCCGCCGCCGCCACCCCTGTTCCCGTCTCGGGCGACTACGCCCTGGGCGCCCCGGCGGGTCCCACCCCGGGCTCCGCCGACTACGCCCTGGGCGCCGACCGCGGCCTCGCCCCGCCGACCGCCCCCGCGGCCCTCCCGGTCGGCCCTCAGCCCCTCGCCCAGGGATCGGGCCTACGCGGGGCCGTCTTCGTGCTGGCCCTCGTCGGGTGGGGAGCCGCCGCGGCCATGACCGGCCTGTGGCTGCGGGCCAACGACCGGGTCTCGACCCTCCAGAGCCTGCTCCAGACCCAATCGCGGGCCCCCGCCCCTGCTCCCCCCGCCGCGGCCCCCTCCGCGGCCACGGCCTCCCCGGTCCTCCTCGTGGCCGACCCGGGCCTCGTGCGCACCCTCGCCCTCCCATGGGCCCAACGGCTCGAGGCCACCGCGCCCGAACACTCCGTCCGGGTGGTGGAAGGCGAGGCCCTCCCCCAGGTGATCCGCGGGAGCGCCACGGCGGGCCTTCGGGTGGGCCTCGGCGACGAGGCCGCGGTGACCCAGGCCGCGACCCAGGGCATCACCCTGCGATCGCGGGCCGTCGAGCACGTCCTCGGGTACGACCACGCCGCGGTGGTGGTGCACCCGTCCAACCCCGTGACCTCCCTGTCCCTCCCGCAGCTCGGGGCCCTGTTCGCCGGGCGGGTCACCACCTGGCGCGCGCTCCGGGGCGCGGGTCAGCCGCCCGCCCTCGTCGTGTCTCCCGTCGACCATCCCACCCGGGTCCTCCTGCACGACCTGGTCTTGTCGGCCGCGGGGCGTGGGCTCTCGGTGTCTTCGCGGGCCGCCGAGGTCGCCGATGAGGCCGCGGCGGTGGCCCGGGTGGCCCGCGACCCGCAGGCCGTGGCCCTCGTACGGCTGGCCTTCGTGACCTCGGCCGTCAAGGTCTTGACCATCGGCCCGACCCCCGCCGCCGCGGTGTCCCCGACCCGGGAGGCCGTACGCTCCCTGCGGTACCCACTGGCCCGGCCCGTGGTGCTCTACACCCGCGGCGGACCAACGGGGAGCACCGAGGCCCTGCGTCGGCTGGCTCTCGGCCCCGAGGGCCAGACCCTGCTCGAAGGGGCGGGGTTCGTCGGGCGCTGAGGGAAAGTTGGCGGGGAGCTCCAGGGGGTGCTAGCGCCCCGAGGGTGTCTCCGCGTCGTATGGTTCGCCTCGGGGTCGTGGTCGCGTCCATGGGGGCCACGGGCGGGGCCCAGATCCCTCCGCGACGGGTCGTTCTGCAGCCGGCGGGGGCCCGTACGGGCTACGGGGCCGACCTGGCCGACGGGGTGGCCGTCCCCCGGCACGCCCGCTCGGTGCGCATCGAACGTGAGGGCGAGGTCATCCGTCGCGCCCCCGACGGCAACGCCCCTCGCCGCGGGACGGCCGGTCGCGGAGCCCGCCTCCCCGCCCTGGAGGCCACCCAGGGGGCCGGGTGCCGCGGGGTGTGGGTCCGGGTCGAGGTCGAGGCCTGGGTGTGCAGCGACGACGCCCCGATGTCGTCCGAGGCCCCCGTGGGCGAGGCGATGCCGCGGATGCGCGAGGGGGAGGTGGTTCCGTTTCAGTATGCCTTCGCCACGCACGCGGGGGTGCGGACCTACCGACGCCTGGAGGACGTGGCCGAGGACAACTGGGCCGAGGAGCTCGAACGAGGGATGAGCGTGGCCGTCACCGGCACCGACCGCACCCAGGGTTCGACCTATGTACACACGGCCTCGGGGCGTTGGGTGTCCATGCGCGACCTGTCCTGGGCCCGCCCGAGCGAGCGCACGGGGATCTTCTACGACCCGGGTGCGGCCCCCGAGGGGGTGGGGTTTCTGCGGGCCAACACCCGGGCCTGGCCCACGGCCGAGTCGGCCCTGCGCGGCAACGCCCCGCCCCGATCGACCACGGCCCTGGCCCACCGGGACGGCGTCCAGATCCGCGAGGAGGCCACCCTGCGCGGCCGAAGGCTCGTGCGCGTGGATGCAGGCTGGATCCCCGCCGCGGCCCTCCTGCGCCCCACGGCCCCGCCCTTCCCGCCCGACCTCGGCCCGACCGAACGTTGGGTCGACGTCGACCGGGCGGCCCAGATCCTGGTGGCCTACCAGGGCCGGACCCCGGTGTTCGCGGCCCTGGTGTCGACGGGTCGGGCCGGGGCCCAGACCGCGGCGGGTGAGCACCGGGTGTGGGTGAAGCTGGCCACCACGGACATGTCCAACGTCAACGACATGGCCCTGGAGTCGGCCACGGCCCTGTACACGGTGGCCCGGGTTCCGTGGGTGATGTTCTTCCATCAGGACCAGGCCCTGCATGCGGCCTTCTGGCACGACGGGTTTGGCCGGGCCCGGTCGCATGGCTGCGTCAACCTCGCCCCCCGCGACGCCCGGTGGCTCTACGAGTGGGCCCCCCCGCAGCTGCCCCCGGGATGGAGCGGGGCCTTCCCCACCCCGACCGAACCCGGGATGCGCGTGCGGGTCCGCTGACTGGCTGCTGGCAACGGGGGACGGGCGGCGGGCGACGAGCGACGGGCTCCGAGCAGTGGGTGGCGAGGCCGCCAGGGCGCAAGGGCCGCAAGGGCCAGAAGGTTTTGTGGGAGGCGCGGGAGTGACCCCCAACGCAAGACGGCCCCCAAGCGCCGTCGCGCAGGAGGCCGACCGCATCCCGAGGGAGACGCGAGGGTCTAAACCACGGCCAGTTTGGGATTCGTGGTTTTCGCAAGGAGACGCAAGCGCCGCAAGGAAGGCCGACGAAGGCGGGCTGTATGCCCGGCGAGGAGGGCTGACGCCGCAGCGCGCCGCGGATCTGCGGCGAAAACTACGGATCCCGAACTGGACGTGGTTTAGAAGAGGCCGGTGATCGCGGGGGCCTGGAGCTTCTTCTGCTCGGCCACGCGGGCGAGGGCCCGGGCGATGCGGGTCTTCTGCGCCCCGGTGAGCTTCTCGCCCTTGAGGGCCCGGGTCACGAGCTGCGTGGTCACAGGCCGTCCGCTGCGGGGCTTCTTCGCCCGAGCGGCCTTGGCGGCCTCGTCTTCCTTGCCCCGCGACTGCCGCTTGGCCAGCTTGATGGCCCGGTCGGCCCGGGTAAACTTCTCGATCTGCTCCGACGCGTATACCACGCGGATGGGATCGATGCCGTGCTCCTTCAAGTACCCGGCAAACTTCGACTCGGCGTTCTGCAGATGGGCGGCAAGCTCGCTCATGATAGACCTCTCCAAAAGGGAGCGGGAGCCTTACACCACCGAAGGCCCGTGCACAAGTCCTACCGCGACGGCCCGTGCGTGTGCCCGTGCCCGTGCCCGGAGTGCCCCCCTGCCCCGGCCGGCAGGGCCGTCATCACGAGGCGCCCGTGCCCCACCCCTTTGGTGGCCAGGAGCTGATCGGCGGCCTGCTGAATCCGCCCCGCGGGCCCGCGCATCACGATCACCTCCAGGCAGTGGTCGTGGTCGAGGTGAACGTGCAGGGTCGACACCACGGCCTGCCCGAGCTCGTGCTGCATCTCGGTGAGGCGCTCGGTGAGCTCGCGGACGTGGTGGTCGTACACGAGGGTGAGGGTGGCCGCGACCATCCCGTCGCCCTGGAGGTGGGCCTGCACCAGCTCGGCCCGTACGAGGTCGCGCAGGGCCTCCGAGCGCGTGGTGTACCCCTTGGCCGACACCCGCTCGTCGAAGCGGGCCAGGAGCTCGGCGTCCATCGCCACACCAAACCGAACAAGTTCGCTGCCCATCAGGGCCGCGACCCTACCACCCCCGACGGCGCGAAGGGGAGGCGCTTCGGCTTCACGCAGGACCGAGCCCCAGCCGTCGTCGGCACCGCCCGCACAGCCGGCCCGTGGTCCCGTCGACCGTGCGTACGCTGCCCCGGGCGTCGGTCATCAGGCAGCGTACGTCCGGGCAGTGCGGCAGCCCCAGGGTGTGCCCCACCTCGTGCACCGAGGTGGTCACCATCCGCCAGCGGGATTGGGCCTCATTGGGGCTGTTCATGCGGCAGCGGAAGGTGGACAGGACGCAGGCCGTCCCGCCGAGGTCGCCGAGACCCAGGACCCCCCAGTCGTGCACCCCGTGGGCCGTGGTGGAGATGTCCACCGTGGTCACCCCCAGCATCCGCGTGGCCGGGGGGCGCAGGAGCGGCCGCAGGGCGTCGAGGAGCCGCTCGGCCCGATACCGCCGCCGCGGAGCGTAGTACGCCCGGGCGGGCAAGCTGACCGTTGGATACACCGCGACCCCGACCCCCAACTCGGCCCGCAGCCCCGCCTCGATCTCCCGCAACAGCTCGGCCGGAAACTCCCCCAACGGGACCACCGCCACGGTCGCCAGGGGGACCCGCGGTTGAGCCCCGATCCCCCGCGGAAGGGCCCAGGCCACAGCCCCTGCGAGGCCGCAGAGCACGGCCCGACGGTCACAATCTGCGCCCGGGCAGAGGCTCCTCCCGCGGCTCACCCCGCGCTCCCCGGGCGACGGGTCACCCGCACGGGCATGGTGCCTGCGGGGCGGAGGGTGGTGGAGGGGTCGGGGCGGGAGGGTTCGAGGGCGTCGAAGTGGTATCGCTGGAGCATCTCGGCCAGGACCAGTTGCGCCTCCATCAGGGCGAAGTGGTAGCCGATGCAGACCCGGGGCCCGAAGCCGAAGGGGATCCATGCGCAGCGATGCCGCCCCACCTCGGCCTCGGGCAGAAACCGATCGGGGTCGAAGCGCTCGGGGTCGGCCCACACCTGCGGGTTGTGATGGATCACCCAGGGGCTCACCAGGACGTTGCCAAAACGCGGCACATGGTAGCCCCCGAGCTCCGACGCCTGCCAGGTCGTGCGCCCGAAGAAGTACGCCGGGGGATAGAGCCGCAGGGCCTCCTTGAACACCCGCAGCACGGTCTCCAGTCGCGGAAGGTCATCGAGGGTGGGCGCGTGCCCGAGGGCGTCGACCTCGGCCTCGACCCGGGCGTACCACTCCGGGCGGCGACAGAGCAGGTCGATGCTCCACGCGAGCCCCGTGGCCGTGGTCTCGTGCCCCGCCACGAAGAGCGTGAGCACCTCATCCCGCACCTGGGTGTCGCTCATGGCCGCACCGTCGTCGTCGCGGGCCGCGAGGAGCCGCGAGAGCAGGTCGTCGCGTGTAGACCCCTGGGCCCTGCGCTCGGCGATCATGCGGGCGACGTACGCATCGAGCACCGTCACGGCCCGCCGCAGCCGCTGCCCCGAGGCCCCGGGATAAAACTGCGGGCGCTCCAGCCACGAAGACCAGGAGCGGGCCTGTCGGGCCAGGCCGGCGGGCAACCCATCGGCCACGCGGGCCAGCAGAAACGAGGGCACGACGTGGGCGAGCGACAAGGCCCCGCCCGCGGCCTCGCTGCCCCAGTCGAGGACCACGGTGATGGCGTCGCTGAGGGCCTCGGCCTCCGCGGAGGTGTCGGCGTCGAAGAGGGTGCGGGCGGCGATGTCCATCGTGATGCGGGTGGTCGCCCGGGCAAGGTCAACCCGTTGACCATCGCCCCAGCCGTCCACCTCGCGCCGCGTGCAGGCCAGCATGGCGTCGGCGTAGCCGTGCAGGGCCGAGGGCTGAAAGAGCGGGGCCATGAGCTTGCGCTGGCGCTTCCACAGGGCCCCCGAGCTGGTGAAGAGGCCCTCCCCCGCGATGGGGGCGATGGTGAAGCGCATCATGGCGCTCTTGACGTACTCCGCGTGCCGCACGACCAGGAGCTCGTGCAGGAGGGCCGGGGTGGTCACCAGGGCCACCCGACCCAATGGGGCCGACACCCGCACGAGGGGGTGTGGGCTCTCGGCTCCGAGGCGTAGGAAGGCCATCCGGTCGTCGCGGATGAGGGGCATGTGCCCCCCGAGGCCGCGGGCCCCGGGCAGCAGGGGCAGGGCCTCGAAGGGCCGGAGGGAGGCGGAGGCGGAGGCGGGTTGGACGTCCATGACGGGACCTGGTTGTGCGATCGGGCCCGCCCGGGGGCAAGGCCCGAGGGCCGGGAATCCGAGTCAGAGCTTGCGCAGGGCGAAGATCTCGACCTCGACCCGGTCGGCGTAGTGGGCCAGGGGGGGCGCGTCGGGACGAGCGATGCCCGCGGCGGCCAACATCGACTCGTCGAGGTCGAGGACCGTGGCGGTCTGCAGGGGGTAGGCGGTGTGGTGGACCTGGCCGCTGCGGAGGTTCCCCCCGCCGGCGTCGGCGTAGAGGACGTAGCGCTCGGCGAGGAAGTGTTCGAGGGTGCCAGGGACCGCGGGAGAGGGCGTCCCCTCGGGGCGGTAGCGCACCGTGCAGCGGGCGGGGAGCGGAGGCGGGGCCCGGCGTTCGGTGGTGTACGAGGTCACCCCGTCGGGGCCGCGGTCGAGCGACATCCGGGCGTGGTGGTAGGGCAGGCTCCACACGGTCCGGGCGATCTGCACGGGCAACCACGCCGCCGCATCGAGCGAGAAGAACCACACCCCCGGGACCCCCCGGTGATGCACGTACGTACGCAGGTTGGTCTCGAGGAAGTTGGCCGTACCCGGCACCGGGGGAAGGGCCTTCAGACGCACGTCCTTCATCGCAAACGGAACGAGCCCCACCCACGCCTCCCCCTCGAACGTGTCGATCTCCAGGGCCGCCGGGATGTGGGCCCGCAGGGCCGCCACGGGCACCTTCCAGTGCAGAAACAGCAGCGACTCCCAGCGTTGGTACTGGGCCACCCGCTGCCCCTCGGGGCGCCGGGTCGGGGCGATGCGATCAATCACGGGTTCGGTCATTGGGCTGCCGCGGACGTTATCCGAGGCCCGCGACGCGCGTCAAAGCCCGACGCCTCGACTGGATTGTATCCATCCCCTACACAATCGAGCACACGACATACTGATTCCCCATGCGCTCTCGCGGTGTCAGATTCTCTCCTGCGGGACGAAGGAGCCGCAGACTCATGTCACTGCCCACCACGCTCTCCGACGATCTTCAGCGCCGCGCCCT
Source organism: uncultured Myxococcaceae bacterium (assembly GCA_964447205.1). Lineage (GTDB taxonomy): Bacteria > Myxococcota_A > Polyangia > Polyangiales > JAEUKH01. The sequence goes on along the minus strand of CAYUSB010000026.1, from coordinate 21,791 downwards.
CGCGCGTCGACGGGCCTTGCGGGCCGCCGCCGCGGTGGCCACCACCCTCTTCGCCGCCCTGCCCGCAGGGTGCGCCGTCACCGTGGCCCAGGGCCCCGGGGCCGAACCCGACCCCGACGCGTCCCCCGCGACCGACCCCGACGCCGCCCAGGCCGCGGCCGACACGGGGGCCGTCCCCTCCGCCGACGCCGCCTCCGCGCCCGCCCCCGACGCCCCGCACCCGCCTGCCGACGCCCGCACCGTGGCCATGGCCGACGCCGGATCGGCCGCCGACGCCCCCCGCGACCCCTGCACGGCCTGCGGAGACCTGCTCGACCAGGGCGAGTGGCCCGCCTGCACGTCGGATTACATCCAGTGCATCCAGGCCGCGGCCCAACAGACCGGCGAGGAGTGCCCGTGGGCCTGCGCCGCGTGGGGGCCCTTCGTTCCGCCTGCGATGGACGCGTGAGGGGTGCCGTGGAGACCCCCCGGATCGTCAACACCGCCCTGCGGGCCCCGGGCTTCTTCGAGGCCGAGCACACCCGCCTCGCGGCCTACCTCACCCGGGCCGGGGCCCCGCCCGCCCCGAAGCCCGACGGGCTGGCCGACGCCCTCGACCCGCGGGTGCGCCGCCTCGCCGTCAACACCTGGCGGATGCGGATGGTCAACGAGCACCGCTCCTCCAGCGTCTTCGCCCAGCTCGCCCCGCAGCTCATGGAGGCCAGCAGCCCCCTCGCCATGCAGACCGTGACCCTGCGCATGGCCCTCGACGAGCTGCACCACGCCGCCCTCTGCGGCCGCGTGATCGAAGCCCTCGGGGCCGACCCCTCCGCCTCGGCCGAACCCGACCTGCGCCCCCTGCCCCGCCACCCCGACGCCCGGAGCCCCGTCGAGCGGGCCCTGCGCAACGCCCTCTTCGTCGGCTGCCTGGCCGAAACCGTCGCCGTGGCCCTGGTCTCCCACGAGCGCGAGCTCGCCCGGGAGGGACTCGTTCGGTGGACCCTCGACCAGATCCTGGGCGACGAGGTCTCCCACGCCCGCTTCGGCTGGCAGTTTGTGGCCGAAGCCCTGCCCACCCTCGACCCCGAGGCCCGCGACCGCACGGGGGCCTACCTCCGGGTGGCCTTCGGCTCCCTCGAGCGCGAAGAGCTCCCCCTCCTTCCCCTCGGCCGCGACCCCTCCCAGGAGCTCGCGGCCCAACACGACGCCCTGGGCCTGTGCACGGGCGACGTCACCCGGGGGCTGTTCTATCAGACCCTGTCCGAGGTCATCGTTCCGCGGCTGGAGTCCCTCGGGCTCGACGCGGCCCGCGCGTGGCAGGACCGTCCGCGCTACGATGCCCCCGCCGCCCAGGCCGCCTGATCCGGGCGCGCCCTCCGCGGCCCCGCCCATGGACCTGCCCTCCCTCGAAAACCTCCGCTGCTTCCTCGCCGCCGCCGAGACCCTCAACTTCCGCGCCGCGGCCCGCACCGTCCACCTCACCCCCGCGGCCTTCGGACAACGCATCCGGCAGCTGGAGTCCCAACTCGGGGTGACCCTCTTCGCCCGAACCACCCGCGCGGTGACCCTCACCGCCGAGGGACTGGCCCTCGTGGCCCACGCCCGCCGCGTGGTCGACCTCGCCGCCGACTGCCCCCGGATCGCCCGCGGAGAGCTTGGGCCCCCCCCCATGGAGCTCACCCTCGGTACCCGCCACGAGCTCGGGATGTCCTGGATCGTTCCGCAGGTTGACGACCTCCAGGCTGCCCTCCCCGGCCTCACCCTGCACCTGTACTTCAGCGCCGCCGAGGACCTGCTCCTGCGCATCCGGGCCCACGAGATCGACCTCGCGGTGATCTCGTCCCGCCTCGCCGACCCGCGCCTTGACGCCCTGCCCCTGCACCCCGAGGAGTATGTCCTGTGCGCCTCGGCCGAGCTCCTCGCCCAGACGCCCTTCACCCGCCGGGCCCACGCCGCCCAACACACCCTCGCCGACATCAGCCACGACCTGCCCCTGTACCGCTACTGGCGCGACGCCCCAGGTGCCGGAGAGCCCCTCTCCTTCGGCCGCATCTGGCGCCTCGGGACCATCGAAGCCCTGGCCTGGGCCGTGCGCACGAGCCGGGCCGTGGCCGTGGTGCCCCGGTACCTCATCGCCCGCGACCTCAAGCGCGGCGCCGTGCGCCCCCTTCTGCCCTCGGTCGAGCCCCTGTCTGACACATTTCGCCTCGTCTTTCGCGCCGACGATCCACGACGTCCCACCTTCGCCCGACTGGCCGAGGCGATGCGCACCTCTCCCCTGCGTTAGGACACGCGCGGGCGATGGACGCCGAGGGGGGGCATCGGTCACCCTCTGCGGGACAGCCGGTGCGGTGTACGGAGGACGGTCGTGGCCATCAGCGTGTTTGAGATGTTTCGGGTCGGGGTGGGCCCTTCGAGCTCCCACACCGTGGGCCCCATGCGGGCGGCCCGTCGATTCGCCGAGACCCTCCTGGCCGACCCCCGCGCCCACGAGACGGCCTCCCTGCGGGTCGAGCTCTTCGGCTCCCTCGGGGCCACGGGCAAGGGGCACGGATCGGACGTGGCGGTGGTCCTGGGCCTGGAGGGAGAGGTTCCCGAGACGGTCGACACCGACACCATGCGGGCGCGCTTCGAGGCCGTACGCCGCGACGGGACCGTGCGGGTCCTGGGGTCGATGACGGTGGGCTTCGCCGTCGATGCCGACCTCGTGCTCCACCGGCACGAGACCATGCCCCTGCACCCCAACGGGATGCGTTTTGTGGCTCTCGACGCTGCGGGGCACGAGATCGTTGGGCGTGCGTACTACTCCATCGGAGGCGGGTTCGTGGTGCAGCACGACGGCCTGCCCGAGGAGACCGTCGGCGGGGAGGTCCCCCTGCCCTTCCCCTTCGAGACCGCCCAGGGGCTCTTGGAGTCGGCCCTGACCCACGGCCTGTCCATCTCCACCGTGATGATGGAGAACGAGAAACACTGGCACTCCGAGGACACCGTGCGGGCGAGGCTCCTCGACCTGTGGGCCGTGATGCGGGCCTGCGTGGCCCGGGGGTGCGCCCGCGAGGGGATCCTCCCGGGGGGGCTCAAGGTGCGTCGGCGGGCCGCGGGGCTGCACCGCAAGCTCCGGAGCGACGCGGGGCGGGCCACCGACCCCCTCAGCACCATGGACTGGGTCAACCTCTGGGCCCTCGCCGTCAACGAGGAGAACGCCGCGGGCGGGCGCGTGGTCACGGCCCCCACCAACGGCGCGGCGGGCATCATCCCCGCGGTCTTGCACTACTATCACCGCTTCGTGCCCAATGCCGACGACGAGGGCACGGTACGGTTTCTCCTCACGGCCGGGGCCATCGCCATCCTCTACAAGAAGAACGCCTCCATCTCCGGAGCCGAGGTGGGATGCCAGGGCGAGGTCGGGGTGGCCTGCTCGATGGCCGCCGGGGCCCTCGCCGAGGTCATGGGGGGCACCCCCGAGCAGGTCGAGAACGCCGCCGAGATCGCCATGGAGCACAACCTCGGGCTGACCTGCGACCCCATCGGGGGGCTGGTTCAGGTCCCGTGTATCGAGCGCAACGCGATGGGGGCGGTGAAGGCCATCAACGCCGCCCGCCTGGCCCTCCTCGGCGACGGCCGACACAAGGTCTCCCTCGACAAGGTCATCGCCACGATGCGCCAGACCGGGGCCGACATGAGCACCCACTACAAGGAGACCTCCCGCGGAGGCCTCGCCCTCAACGTGATCGAGTGCTGACCGCCCCGGACGCCTCCAGGGACACCGTCCACGGGCCACCCTCCGGCAGGCGCAGGCGCAGGGAGAGCTCGCCCGCGGGGGCGGGCAAGCGTCGGGAGGCCCCGTTGACCCACCCCGGCGGGGCAGCGGCCACCAGGGCCACCCGAAACCCCCGCCCCGAGGCCGGGTCCGTCACGGCGAGGCGCCACGTCCCCGAGAGCGGGGGATAGACAGGCAGGTTGACCAGGGGCCCGGTCGCGACAGGGGTCATGGTGATCACTCCGGGGGGCACGGTCACCGAGACCAGGGCCGTACGGGGGTCGAACCATCGTACCGGGCCCAGGGTCGGGACCGCCTCCGGGTCGACCCGGGCCTCGCCCTGGGCATCGACCCGCAGGGCCCGGTCGCCGCAGGGGCTGCGGGCTTCAGGGGGCGCGAGGGTGCTGCACCAGCCGCAGGCGCAGCCGTCGCAGACCGGCAGGCCCGCGTCGTCGTCGTCGCCCCGCGCCCTGCGTTGCCAGCCCTCGAAGGCCAGGGCCCCGGAGGTGGCCTCGTAGACCACGTGGTAGGCCGCGGCGGTGTCTTCGCCGACGTACTGGAGGTGCCAGGGTTCGTACTGGTAGCCGGTGCGGGGGTCGGGGCGGCTGGAGATGGCGCAGGGCTCGGGCCGCCCGTCGCGTTGGGGCGGCGGGTAGGGGAGCACGAACCCATACCGCCACGCCTCGGCGGCCAGCCACCGCCCCCCGGTGGAGCACCCGAACCCCGGACGCATGACGGGCCCTCGGGCCGCCCACGAGGCCGAGAACAGATCGACCGCCGTCCCGAGCTGGTGCTGCGAGTGCCCGGGCAGGGCGCTGCCCTCGGTGGCCCGGCAGAAGCCCTGACCGCGCTCGAAGGCCCACGCCCGGAAGGTGGCGCACTGGGCCTCGTAGCTGCGGAAGGCCGAGTGGATGTGGGCCCCGATGCCCACGGCCTCCATGGCCCGACGCAGCCGCCCGAGGGCCTCCGCGGCCGGGCGACGCAGGCACTGTCCCCCCGGCGGATAACACTCGGCCACCGAACGCGGACCGAGGGTGTAGACATCGACCAGGTCGTCGGGGGCCTCGTCGGCGTCGAGCCCCCACCCGGCCCGCCGCGACACGGGCACCCCAAGCCCCGTGCCCACCAGGACCCCACCGGACATCTCCAGGTCGGCCTCGGCGAGGAAGTGTCCCGCCCCGTCGTCGCGCAAGAGCTGCCGACACCGCCCGATGCCCGCCCGTGGCCCCCGTCGGGCCCAGGGCCCCGCCCCCCGAGAGGGCCCGCCTGCATCCACCGGCTCGGACGCCGTCCGAGACACGACCACCGCCCGAGGAACCGACACAGGCACGGTCGAGGGTTGGAGCCGGGGCACCGTCCCCGGGCCCCGACGATCCGGGCGTCGAAGCTCCCACGCCGAGACCGCTCCCCCGGCCAGGGCCGCCGCCAGCACGAGGCCCACCGCACGATCCCTGCGCACGGGCCCTGTGGTACACCGCGGGAGCCGCGCGGGGGAAGGGCTTCACCTTGCGTTGCGCGCGGAGAAGCACTACGGTCCCGCGCCCGCCCGGTGCTACACGGGGCGGGTCACCGACGCGCAGGGAGATTGTCGCCATGGCACGCAAGATCGCGATCAACGGATTTGGCCGCATTGGCCGGTGTGTCCTCCGAGACCTGGTGGGGCGTGGAGGCGGCGACCTGGAGGTCGTGGCCATCAACGACCTGACCGACGCCCGCACCCTGGCGCACCTGCTCAAGTACGACTCCGTACACCGCACCTTCGCGGCCGACGTGTCGGTGACCGAGGGAGGCATCACCGTCAACGGCCGGGAGATCAAGGTCTCCGCCGAGAAGGATCCGAGCAAGCTCCCCTGGGGGGCCCTCGGGGTCGACATCGTGCTGGAGTGCACCGGCCGCTTCACCGACTCGGCCGGGTGCGGGATGCACCTGCAGGCCGGTGCCAGGCGTGTGGTCCTGTCAGCCCCCACCAAGAAGGAGGGCGACACCGAGATCCTCACGGTGGTCTACGGGGTCAACCACGACGCCTACGACCCCGCCCAGCACCGGATCCTGTCCAACGCCTCGTGCACGACCAACTGCCTCGCCCCGATGGCCAAGGTGCTCCATGAGACCTTCGGCATCGTCAAGGGGCAGATGACCACCATCCACAGCTACACCAACGACCAGTCGATCCTCGACCTGCCCCACAAAGACCTCCGCCGGGCCCGGGCCGCGGCGTTGAGCATCATCCCCACCACCACCGGGGCCGCCCGGGCCGTGGGCCTCGTCCTGCCGGCCCTCAAGGGTCGCCTCGACGGGTTCGCCCTGCGGGTGCCGACCCCTGACGTGTCGATGGTGGTCCTGGCCGCCCAGGTGGGCCGCAAGACGACCAAGGAGGAGGTCAACGCCGCCCTCCAGGCCGCCGCCAAGGGGGCCCTCCAGGGGGTCCTCGAGGTCACCACCGCGCCCCTCGTGTCGACCGACTACATCGGCCACCCGGCCAGCTCCATCGTCGACGCCCCCCTCACCCAGGTGATCGGCGACGACTTCGTGTCCGTGAGCAGCTGGTACGACAACGAGTGGGGCTTCAGCGCCCGCATGGTCGACCTGATGAAGCTCATCGCTGCGAAGGAGGCCTGAGCCGTGGCGGGCCTGCTCGACCGGGTGACCCCCGTCGACGCCGTCGACGTGGCGTCGCGTCGGGTGTTCGTGCGCGTGGATTTCAACGTCCCGATGCGTCCCGATGGGACGGTGTCCGACGACACCCGCATCCGGGAGGCCCTCCCGACGATTCAGCACCTGCTCGCGCAAGGGGCCCGGGTCGTTCTGGCCTCGCACCTGGGTCGGCCCAAGAAGGGCCCCGACCCCAAGCTCTCCCTCGCCGCGGCGGGCGAGCGCCTGGCTGAGCTCCTCGCCATGGAGGTGGTTCTTACCGACGACTGCATCGGCGACGGGGCCCGCAAGGTCGTGCACGACCTCCGCGACGGGCGCATCGCCCTGCTCGAAAACCTGCGGTTCCATGCGGGGGAAGAGGCCAACGACGAGGCCTTCGCCCGCGAGCTGGCCCGCCTCGCGGACATCTACGTCTGCGACGCCTTCGGGGCCGTACACCGGGCCCACGCCAGCGTCGACGCCCTGCCTCGGATGATGCCCACCCGCCTCGCGGGGCTGCTCCTGATGAAAGAGCTCAAGGCCCTCGGGGGCCTGGTCGAGTCCCCCGCCCGGCCGTATGTGGCCGTCCTCGGGGGGGCCAAGGTGAGCGACAAGATCGACGTGATCGAGGCCCTCCTCCAGCGGGTCGACGTGCTCCTGGTGGGCGGGGCCATGGCCAACACCTTCCTCGCCGCCAAGGGCAAACCCATGGGCAAATCGCGCGTGGAGGACGACAAGCTGGCCGTGGCCCGCGACCTCCTCGAGCGGGCCCGCAGCCGCAAGGTCGAGCTCGTGCTGCCCGTCGACCTCGTGACGGCCCCCTCCGCCGACGACCCGGCCGGGACGGTGGTCGGCCTCGACGGAGTCACCGAAGGGGCCAGCGCCTTCGACATCGGCCCCGAGACCGTGTCCCTCTTCGCCCGCCACATCGCCAACGCCCAGACCCTCTTCTGGAACGGGCCCATGGGCTTCTTCGAGAAGCCCCCCTTCGCGGCGGGGACCCTCGGGGTGGCCAAGGCCATGGCCGTGGCTACGGGCTTCACGGTGGTGGGGGGCGGAGACAGCGTGGCCGCGGTGCAGCAGGCCGGGCTCGCTTCGCGGTTCTCGCACGTCTCGACGGGCGGAGGGGCGAGCCTCGAGCTCCTGGAGGGGCGCAAGCTCCCGGGCGTGGAGGCCCTTCGGTCATGACCCACCCCGCCCGCCGTCCGCTCATCGCAGGCAACTGGAAGATGCACCGTACGGTCTCCGAGAGCGTGGCCCTGGCCCGTGCCGTAGCCGAGGGCGGGCGCATCGGTCCGCGCACCGACGTGGTGGTGGCCCCGGTGGCCACGGCCCTGTCGGCGGTGGCCCAGAGCCTTCTGGGCACGGGGATCGCCCTGGCCGGGCAAAACTGCCACTGGGAGACCCAAGGGGCCTTCACCGGGGAGGTCTCGCCCGAGATGCTCCGCGACGTGGGGTGCACCTTCGTGCTGGTGGGGCACAGCGAGCGCCGACAGCTCTTCGGCGAGACCGACGCCACCGTGCACAAGAAGCTCCTCGGGGCCCAGCGGGTGGGCCTCGTGCCCATCGGGTGCCTGGGCGAGACCCTGGCCGAACGCGAGTCGGGGGTGACCTTTACGGTGCTCCAGCGGCAGCTCGACGGGATGTTCGGGGCCCTCGACGCGGCCGAGGCCGACGCCCTGGCGGCGAAGCTGGTGATCGCGTACGAGCCTGTGTGGGCCATCGGGACGGGGCGCACGGCCCGCAGCAGCGACGCCCAACTCGCCCACGCCTACCTCCGCGACCGCCTCCGCGATCGCCTCGGGGACGGGGCCGAGGGCGTTCGGATTCTGTACGGGGGCAGCGTCAAGGCCGACAACGCCGCCGAGCTTCTGGCTCAGCCCGACATCGACGGGGTGCTCGTGGGCGGGGCCTCCCTCGACCCCGCGGGCTTCGCCCGAATCATCCAGGCCGCGGGATAGTGGAATCTCTCCGCGGGGTTCCGCGGTTGTATGGGTAGCAACGCAATGAATATCCTTCTCACCATCGTCCACGTCTTTGTGTGTTTGTTCCTCGTGGGCGTCGTGCTGTTGCAGTCGGGGCGCGCGGGGGGCATGGGCGTCCTGTCGGGGGCCGCCACGCAGACGGTCTTCGGCGGCCGCGGGGCGGGCGGGTTCCTCGCCAAGGCCACGGCGGTGTGCGCCACCCTCTTCATGCTCACCAGCGCCTCGCTGGCCTACATGAGCACCAGCACCCGCGACGTGCTCGCCCGCCAGGCCCGCCGCACGGCTCCCGCGGTCCCGCCCCGCCCCACGACCCCGGCCACCAACGTCAGCCTCTCGGCCGACGCCGCAGCGCCCGCCGCTCCCGCCGCTGCGGGCGACGCCGCCGCTGCCCCGGCCCCCGCCGCCGGGGACGCCGCCGCTGCCGCTGCCCCGACGGAGGCCCCTGCCGCCCCTGCCGCCCCAGCCGCTCCGGCCCCCGCAGCGCCTGCTCCCTGACCTGCGCAGCCCTCCTCCCACTGCGACACCCCACCGGGACGTTGCCTCCATCGACACGAGCGCCCGACGGGCAGCGAAACCGCAAGGGCGCAAGGGTCGCAAGGGCCGAACCTTGTAGGGGCCATCGGGCAGGCGATGGCCGACGGTGAGATGCGTTCGCTGCGAGGGGAGGGGTCAACCGTGCCCACCGTCGGCTTCGCCTTGCGGTACTGACAGAGAGGAGGCACGGACGGAGGAGGTACGCCGCCCTCCGACCCACAAAAACTCGTTGCCCCTTGCGCCCCTTGCGCCCTTGCGGCTTCGCTGCCCGTCCCTCGTCGCCCGTCCCGCGCAGCCCGCAGCCCTTCGCCCGTCCCTCGTCGCCTACGGCCCTCAGCCCCCGTCGGCCCCCGCGTCGGGGGCCTCGCCCACAAACTGGGCCGGGTAACACTGCATCGACTCCAGGTTGCAGCGATACCCCTCCGCCGCCCGGCACTCGGCGTCGCGGGTGCACCCCCGCACACAAAACCGAAACGGGATCCCGTCGCAGCCCACAAAGGCCGTGAGGGTCCCGGTCCCGGGGGGACATCCTCCGGGCACCTCGCCCCGCGCGAGGTCGACCGGGGGATGGCAATACCCGCCCGCGAACTCAAACCGCCAGGTGTGGGGCCGTACGGGGCCCGCGCACGCCCGTTCGAGGGTGGTCAGACACGACAGGCCCGCGCAGTCGCCGTCGGTGGTGCACGCGGCCCCCGTGCGGGTCGCGGGGCCCTGGGCATCGCCCGGGGCGGCGTCCACGGTGGGCACGTCGGCAGGCCCTGAGGGATCGCGCCCGGCGCAGCCCGGGAGGGCAGACCCCGCGAGCAGGAGGAGGGCCGTCGAAGCCAGGGGTCTCATCGGGCGTGGAGTGTCCGCCCGGAGGGACGTTGGGGTCAAAACCTACGCGGGGTTCAGCGCCAGCGGCCGGGCATGAACACCCACTGACGACCGCGACGGACCCACTGGGGGGCCTGCCAACGGGCCCGGGGACGGGGCGGAGCCTCCCAGCGGCCGGGGGTCCACGCGTGCTGGTTGTTGCTCCAGGACCAGAAGCCCGGGATCCAGGTCCAGCCGCGTTGCGGGGGCGGTGGACGGCGCTCCATGCGCGGGCGAGGCGGGGGCCGCGACGACTGCCACATCGGCCCGACCGGAGGCTGCCCCATGTTGACCGCAGGCGGAACCACCGGGAAGGCGGGCTGGGCCGTCGGCACGGCGGGCTGGGCCCTCGGGACCCCGGGGCCCTGACCCCAACGGCCGGGACGGAACCGGAAGCGGGTGCCCTCGCGCTCCCAGGCCGGGGGGTTCCAGGCCTGGGCAGGGGCCGGGGGGCGCTCCCAGTGGCCAGGGGCCCAGACGTACTGATTGCCGGTCCAGTTCCAGAAGCCAGGGACCCAGGAGAACCCCGGACCCGGGGACGGCGTCGGGCGCTCCGCACGCATCACCGGTGGCACCATGTTCGTAAACGTCTGTGCGCTCGCCACGCTCGGGACGACCCCCACCAGCAGCCCAAACACCACGGCCTTGATCGTCTTGTTCATCCGCAATCTCCTTGGCCTTCCCGCCTTCATCCGCGTCTCTGCGGCCATCACCCTCCGCCCTCGTCGGGGCGATCGATGGGTGCGGGCCTCCGCGAAGCAACGCCCGTTGCAACCTGCGCACCTCCCACTCCCGGGGCAACCGGGGGCCCTGCGATCCCTCCGTCCCTGTCTGCTCTCCAGAGACCCGTCCCGATCGCAGACACCGTTCCCCGCCCGCCTCCACCGCGACGTATGCTCCTCGCCCCCCGATGCCCGTCTTCGATCGCCCGTGGCCCCCCCTGCCCCACCTCCTGTGGGAGCTCCCGCAGTCCACCCTCGGGGCCGCCCTCTACGCCCTCGTGCACCTCACCGGCCGCGCCCGCAGCGTCGCCCGCCGCGAACGCCGCTGGCTCGTCGAGTCCCCCGGCCTGGCCATCTCCCTCGGGCACTTCGTCTTCTGGTGCGAGGGGACTTCGCCCTTCGCCTTCCTCGACCCGGCCACCCGCGACCACGAGTGGGGGCACACCTTCCAATCGCGCGCCCTCGGGCCCCTCTACCTCCCCGTGGTGGGCCTCGCCTCCAGCGCCCGGGTGGCCTACGCCGTGGCCTACCGGGCCGCCACCGGACGCCGCTGGAGGGGCTACTTCGACGGCTTCCCCGAGGCCCAGGCCGACCGCCTCGGGGGCGTCGACCGGGCCGCCATGAAGTCCGCCTGGCCCCTCGATTGACCTCTTCCCTCCCCGCCGACGGGCTACACCCCGATGGCCACCTCGGAGAGCACGTCGTCGAGGGCCGTCAAGAGGTCGGTGTTGCCGTCCTGATGATACCCCGCGAGCCGCTCCTGATACACGTCAAGCCGGTTGACGAAGGCCTCGACGGTGCCCGCGTCGTCGAGGTGCGGGGCGAACATCCCGTAGCCCTCGCGCTCCAGATACCGGGCGTTGAGGATCTGCTCGAACTGACCCCCGAGGGGCACGGCCAGCATGGGCTTGTGCAGGTACACGGCCTCGCCCATGAGGGTAAACCCGCCCCCCGCGATGACCCCCCTGGAGGCGGCCAGGTCGTCGATGAAGCCCTGCTCGCTGAAGGGCCGGTGACGCAGGTTGCCCTCCACCTGCTCGGCCGTGATCCCCCGGCGCATCCCGTACACCCGGCACTCCAGGCCCGTGGCCCGCAGGGTGGCCTCCAGGCCCTCGTTGCCCTCGGCGGTCTGGTACACGAGCAGGTGATCGCCGCGGGTCGACCGGGCCGCCAACACCTCCGGGCGCAGGATGGGCGGGTGCAGGGTGGTGTCGCGCTTGCGCACCGGGGGGCGGAAGAAGGTGGTCACCAGGTAGCGCTTGCAGCCCGGGAGCTTGGCCTTGACGAAGGCCTTGGCGATCTGGAAGTCGGTCTCGTGCCCCGCGATCACCTCGGGCGGGTGGGTGCAGCGGTTGATGATCTGCATGTTGTCGACAGAGATCACCGGGATCCCGTGGAGCTTGCCGTACAGGTACGTCCACGACTCGAAGTCGGAGACCACCACGTCGGGGCGGAAGTCGGCGAGGAGGCTGAAGTACGCGGCGATGTTCTGCGGGAGCCCGGTGCTGCCGGCGAGGATGTTCGACCACAGGGTCTTGCCGCGGCGGACGCGGTTTTCCTCGTAGATCATATGAAACCCGTGGATGCGGTTGACGTCGGCGAAGCGTCGCTGGAGGAAGTCGGTGGCCCGCCCCGAGGCCATGATCTCCACCGTGTGCCCCTGCGCCGTGAGGTGCTCGAGGACCACCCGCGACCGCATGGCGTGTCCCATGCCCTCGCCCACCACGCCGTAGAGAATCTTCATCAGCGCACCCAGATCCCGTAAAACTCCGTGCCCGCCGTCGGCAAGATGGCGTCGGAGCGGTCGTTGACGTCGGCGTCCCCGGTCCGGGGCGAGCAGCTCGACCCCGAGCAGAAGGCCCCGAGCCCCATGGGGTAGTCGACGTTGTCGCGCGACTCGGTCGACAGGTACGACCGGTCGCGGTTGGTGTCCTGGGCCCCGTCGGCCTCGCCGGCCTTGAGGAAGAGCCGCGTCCTCTGGGCCCCGTTGAGCATGGCCGTGTCGCCCGAACGTACCGTCGAGGCCGCGATCACACACGCGTGGGTGCAGGGCGGGGCCCCGACAAAACTCGCCGACCCTCCGCACTCCCAACCCAACATCGCGAAGCGGTCGCGCAGGGTCACGTCGGCGAGGCACTGGTTGTCCGTACGCAAGAGAAACAAGTTGCGGTGGGTGATCATGATGGCCCTGCCCCGGACCCGATGAAACCCCACCGAGCGGAAGTCCTGGTTGAGGGTCGGGTCGTGCCTGCCGAAGCTCGCCGCGGGGCTCTCCCACGCGTTGGGAACGGGCGAAGAGACCAGCCAGTTGCCCACGTTGGGGCCGTCGCCGTTGTTGGTCACCGTGGCGACGAAGGTCCATCCCCCGCCGTCGGTGGTCATGTCGCAGTAGGCCTCGAAGGGGGCCCCCGGGCCGTCCCCGTCGGGGTCGAGGCGGTACACCCCGCTCGCGAGCTCGGGGCGGGCCATGTGCAGGGCGTTGCAGCTCACCCCCACCACGGCGCAGGTCCCGCTCACGCAGATCCCGCCCGTGCAGGCGTTGCCGCAGGCCCCGCAGTGGGCGGGGCTCGCCCCGAGGTCGACCTCGCAGCCGTTGGTCCCGTCGCCGTCGCAGTTGCCGCGGCCCGCGGCGCACGCGCTCACGGTGCAGCGGCCCATCGCGCAGGCCGCCGTCCCCGTGGTGGAGGCGCAGCGGTTGGCGCACACCCCGCAGTGCTCGGTGCTCGTGCGGGCGTCGACCTCGCAGCCGTTGCCCGGGTCGCCGTCGCAGTCGGCGAAGCCCGCGTTGCAGAAGCTCCGGCACTGCCCCGCGAGGCAGGCTACGGCCGCGTTGGCCCGGGTCGGGCAGGCCGTCCCGCACATCCCGCAGTGGGCCGGGTCGTTCCGCAGGTCGCGGCACTGGCCCGAGCACACCGCGAGGCCCTGAGAGCAAAGCACGGCGCAGCGCCCCGCCGCGCAGGCCTCGCCCGCGGCGCAGGCGGTCCCGCAGGCCCCGCAGTGGGCCGCGCTGGTCTGGGGGTCGACGCAGGCCCCGGCGCAGAGGCTCAGCCCCGCCCCGCAGGTGGCCGCGCACACCCCCCGGGCGCAGCGTTGCCCGTCGTCGCAGGCCTGACCGCAGCCCCCGCAGTGGGCGGGGTCGGATCCCGGGTCGACGCAGCGCCCGGCGCAGACGGTCTGCCCCTCGGGGCACGACAGGGTGCAGCGACCGGCCACGCAGCGCTCGGCCCCTCCGCACGAGGTCCCGCAGGCCCCGCAGTGTTGGAGGTCGACCTCGAGGTCGGCGCACACTTCGCCGCAGAGGCTCTGACGGCCCGGGCACCGCGGGCCTGCGTCTGCGGCAGGGGCGTCGGAGCCAGGGGCGTCGGAGCCAGGGGCGTCGTCGACGGGGCGAGCGTCGGCCGTGACATCGTCGGAGGCGGCCTCGGCGGGCACGTCCGCGGCGGCGTCGAGGGAGCCCCCATCGACCGGGCCCGTGTCGGCCGGGCCGGTGTCCGAGGGAGGGGGGCCCAGGTCGGTCCCGAGGTCGGTCGTCTGGCTCGCAGCGTCGGGGTCGCCCGCGTCGAGGGCGCCCACCCCGGGGTCGCCGCTGCAGGCCGCGAGGGCGGTGACCAGTCCGAGGCCCACGACGGCGCGAAGGAGGGGGGAAGGGACCAGAGGGGTACCGGGTGCCATCAGGCCCGGCAGTGTGCCACAGGCCCAAACGCCGCGGGGCCCGGGGATGATGCCGGACCCCGCAGGGGTGTCGCTTTCAGGAGAGCGACGGGGCTGTCTTTAGGGTGCGAGCGAAAGGACTTGAACCTTCACGAGTGTTACCCCACTGGAACCTGAATCCAGCGCGTCTGCCAATTCCGCCACGCTCGCAACGAGGAGGGACGCGGAGAGTATCCGTCGGCCCTGCGGCGGTCAAGCACAAAAATCAGGGTCCGCGGGGAGCGGGCTCGCGCAGGAGCTGGCGGGCGGCCTCGACCACGGCGGCGGCCCCCGCGGCGTCGGCCCGGTAGTAGCCCCGAACCCGTCCCCGCCCGTCGACGAGGACCACGTTGCCGCTGTGCAGGATGTTGTACCCCCGGGGCCGTCCGGGGATGTCGTCGGCCCGGACCTCGGTGGCCTGGAGGAACCCCTCCTGGGCGACCCGTTGCAGGTCGGGGGCCTCGCCCGTGAGGAGGTGCCAGCGGTCGAACCGGGCCTGGTACCGTTGGCCGTAGGCCCGCAAGACCTCGGGGGTGTCGACCCGGGGGTCGACCGAGAAGCTCACGAGGTGAACCCGGTCGCCCTCCGGGCCCAGGGCCCCCTGCAGACCGGCCATGTGCTCGCTCAGGCGGGGGCAGATGGAGGGGCAGGCGGTGAAGAAGAAGTTGGCCACCCAGACCCGCCCGCGGAGCTGCTCGGAGCCGAAGGGGCGGCCGTCCTGGGCCGTGAGGGTGAAGGCCGGCAGGGTGGTGAGGACCGGCAGGGCGTTGGCCGCGGCCTGGGCCCGATGCTCGCCGTACCAGCGCACCCCCAGGACCACCGGGATCGCCAAGAGGAGCACCCCCCACATCGCCGCGGCCGCGGGCCGACGACCGACAAACCGCCCGAAGGCCGAGGCCCGTCCGTGAGGAGCGTCGGGGGCAGCGTCGGCGGGGAGGTCGGACATCAGCGGTCGGCGGGGGGGTTCATCGGGCGTCGAGCATGAGGGCGGCGAAGAGGCCCGTAAGATACACCAACGAGGCCACGAAGACCTGCCGGGCCCATGGCCTCCCCGGGTCGCGGGAGATCCCGGGCAGGGTGGCCAGCAGGAATCCCACCCCCAGGGCGATGGCGGCCGAGCCGTACCACCAGCCCGCCACGCGCAGGGACACGAGGGCCACCGACAGGGGCAGGAGGAGGGCGGTGTAGGCGGCCATGTGCAGCCGGGAGGGGCCCTCGCCCCAGACCTCGGGGGCGGTCTTCATGCCCGCGGCGGCGTAGTCTTCGCGGCGGTAGAGGGCGATGGCGAGGAAGTGCGGGAGCTGCCACACGAAGAGGATGGCGAAGAGCACGAGGCCCGGGGCTTCGAGGGCCCCGCGGGCGGCGGTCCAGCCCATGAGGGGCGGCAGGGCCCCGGGCAGGGCCCCGACGTGCAGGGCCCAGGGGCTGCGGGTCTTCAGGGGCGTATAGACCAGGACGTAGCTCAGGATGGCCAGAAGGCCCAGAGCGCTCGTCAGCGGGTTGACCCCCACCCACAGCACCGGAACCGACACCGTGGCCAGCCCCAGCCCCGCCCCCAGGGCCAGCCCCGGGTCGATGCGCCCGGCCGGCAAGGGGCGCCCCCGGGTGCGGCGCATGGCCCGATCGAGGTCGCGCTCGAGGTAGCAGTTGAGGGTGTGGGCCCCGGCCACGGCGAGGGTGGTGCCGAAGAGGGCCGCCACGGAGGACGGGGCGGACAGTCGGCCCCCGGCGAGCCACAGGCCCCCGGCCGTGGTGAGGAGCACCATGGACGAGAGCCGGGGTTTGGTGAGGGCCACGAGGTCGCGGAGGACCGTCGTGGCCGAGGTCGCAGTGGCCATCATCGCGGGCTGGCGGGGTGTATGCCCGTAGCCCCAGGGAAGTCAAGGCTTGCAAGGCGCCCCGGACAGGCCTATGGCGAGCCCTGCGATGCGTGTCTGGGGAGCGAGCTGGGTGGGTGTCCTGTGGGCGGCGATGCCTCCCGAGGCCCTGGCCTGCCCGGGGTGCGCCCCCGTCGGAGCGGCCGATGCGGGCCCCACCCTGCTCGTGCTCGGAGCCCTCGGGGCCCTGCCCGTGGGGCTCCTCGCCCTCGGGGCCCTCGGGCTCTGCCGCGCAATGCGACACGAAGACCGCGGCGAAGTCTCACACCCCGCGGCCTCCCTGGAGTAGCATCGGAGACCGCCGTGGCAGCAACGGATCCACACGCCCCCGGGAAAAACCCAGAGGCCGAGACCAGCCCGCGTCCCCTCGCCCCGGGGGCCGTCTTCGCCGAGCGCTATCGCCTGCTCAAGCGCCTGGGACAGGGGGGGATGGCCGAGGTCTACGAGGTCGAGCACGCCCTCACCCGGAGGCACCTGGCCTTGAAGCTCCTGCGGCCTGAGGTGCTCACCAACGCCGCGAGCGTCGAGCGCTTCTACCGCGAGGCCAGCGTCTGCGCAGGGATCGACAGCGACCACATCGTGTCGGTGGTCGACTGCGATGTCGACAAACCCTCGGGGGTTCCCTTCCTGGTGATGGAGCTGCTCCAGGGCAAAGACCTGTCGCAGTATCTCGCCGAGACCACCTCGGCCGGGGCCGCCCTGTCGCCCGCCCTCGTGCTCCAGCTCATGAAGCAGGTGGCCTCGGCCCTCGACAAGGTCCACGCCCAGGGGATCGTGCACCGCGACCTCAAGCCGGCCAACCTGTTTCTCACCTTCCCGAGCGACGGCCCCCCGCGCGTGAAGATCCTCGACTTCGGGATCGCCGCCCTCGTGCACGAAGACCAGCCGGCCTCGTCGGGCAAACTCGGGACCCCCCTCTACATGGCCCCCGAGCAGCTCCTCACCGGGGCCACCATCTCCGGGGCCGCCGACACCTACGCCCTGGCCCTCATCGTGTACGAGCTCCTCGTCGGGGCCCCCTACTGGGAAGGCAATACAGCGGCCTCCCTCTTCGCCAAGATCCCCGACCGCACGGCCCGCCCAAAGCCGTCCGAGCGGGCCCTCGGCCACAACGTTCAGCTCCCGGCGGCGTTCGATGCGTGGCTTCTGCGCTGCATCGACCCCGACCCGGGGCGTCGCCCCGCCACGGCCGGGGCCGCCGTGGGCGACCTCATGATGGTCTTCGACCCCAAGGCCACCCAACCCCCGCGCCCCGGGGGGACCGCCCCCATGGCCCGGGTCGGCCCCATCGCCCCGCGGGCTCCCCTCGGAGCCTCCCGCCCCTCCTCCCCTGGAATGCCCGCGGTGGGACGCGCCTCGGGCGCCCCCGTGGTCCCGGCCCGGTCTCCCCTCGGGAGCCCTCCCCGACGGCTCTCCCCCCTACCCCCGCGCCCGGGAGCCATCCCCGCCCCGGCCCCCCCGCCCGTCCAGGACGCTCCGCCCACGGCCCCGTCATCCCTGCCTCCGGCCCCCACCCCCGCAGCCCTGTCGGCTCCGCCCCGGCCCCCGACCCCCGCCCCGCCGTCTCTGCCCGACGACTCCGAGGAGCTGCTCACCGACGACATCGAAGACCTCCGGGCCACGGGGGTCGTGTTCGCCGCCCCGGGACCCGGGCCCGTCACCCCGCGGGTCTCGGCCCCGCCTCCGATGCCGCCTCCCAAAGCCCCCGATGCCACCCCGGGCCCTCGGGTGCTCGACGACGGTCTGTCCGAGCGGGCCACGCGAAAGATCGTGTCGCGTCTGCGGGTTCCGCCCGGGCCCGAGGCCATGACCCAAAGGACGAGCCCGGTCCCGCGCCCCGACGAGACCCGCACCCAACGCCTCGCCCCTGTCGGTCCGCGCAACCCTCCAGAGCCCCACGAGGTCATCCTCGCGTCCTCGTCCCCGCCGACGCCCCTCTTCGCCGACGCCACCGCGCGGCCGGGCTCGGGCGACTTCGCCCCGCAGCCCAAGGCCCCCCAGGACGACCTCGATTTCGAGGCTCCCCCTGCGGCCCCGGCCGACAGCATCCACTTCGACGACGCCACCCAGGCCTCGCCGTCCGACATCCGGTTTGACGACTCCACCGCCCGCGGGATGGGCCCGCCCCCGACCCCCGAGGAGTCCCGTCAGGCCCGCTACGAGGCCGTCACCCTGACGGCCCCCGAAGAAGACCCTCCCGCCGCCCCGTACGAGGCCACGCCCGCCCCCTACACGACCCCGTATCCCGACCGGCAGGCCCTCTACGACGCGGTGACCCCCGAGCCCCCCCCCGACGACGAGACCCCCTACCTCGCGCCGTCGGAGCCCGCGCGGGTCTCGGCGGGAGATGGCCTCTCGGCCAAGGTCGATGCGGCCATGGCCGAGTCGTCCCCGCGGGTTCGGCGGCGGATCCCGCGGTCGGTGGAGCTGGCCTCGACGGCCATCCTGCCCACCGCACCGCCGGCCAAGACCGTACGGTCGAGCACCCTGGGCCTGGCCACGGCGGGCACCGTGCTGCTCGCAGCCCTGGCCGGATGGGTGCTCCTGCGTGACCGGCCGAGCCGTCCCGTGCCCGTCCAGGAGGGATGGCGGGCCCCGAGCGCTGCCGAGCAGTCGTCCCTGGCCCGAAACGCCCGGCTGTGGTCGGAGACCCTTCTGTCCCGGCGTTCGGCCCGGGGCCTCGGAGAGTCGGCCGATCCGGCCTCGGCCACGGGGATCGAGACCGCCCGCGGGCTCGCAGCCCTCCTGGCCGCCCATCGGGCCGGGCACAGCCCCCTGAGCGCTCAAGACCAGCTCACGACCCTCGTGGCCCTCGACCGCCTCCGGGGCGAACGCGGCTGGAGCGAGCTCCGCGACGGCACCCCCGCCCCCACCCCCGCCGCCACCGCCTGGGCCACCCTCGCGTACGCCTCGATGAGCGAGCTCACCCAGGCCGAGACCGCGCGGGTACGGGTTCGGGTGGCCCGCGACACCCTCCTGCGGTCGCAGAATCCCGACGGCGGGTTTCCCGAGGGGCTCGAAGGCGACACCCATCCCGAGACGACGGTTCTGGCCGCCTGGGCCCTGGTGATGGCCGAGCCGCAAGACGCCACGGCCGGGGCCCCCGTCCGAGAGGCCACCCGGCGGGCCCTCGTGCGTGTGCGGGCCCTCCTCGACGCGCCCCCCTCCGCGGGTCTGTCTCCGCGCGCAGAGGCCATCGCGGTGCTGACCCTCGCCCGCGCCCGGGTGGCCCTCGGGGCGGCCGATCCGTCCGACGGGGCCCGGTTCGCCCGCTTCGCCCAGGGGTTGATCGCCCGCTGCGGGCTCCCGGCTTCGGGCGAGGCCCGCTGCGCGACCCAGGACGACGCCGACCCAGACCCCAGGCCCGCGTGGTGGCCCTGGTCGATGGCGGCCACGGCCGTGCTCCTGCGGGGCGAGTCCGAGGCCCTGCCCCCCGCCGCGCGCCGAACCCTGGGGGGCATGGTTCGGGCCGAGGTGGCCGCGTTGGAGGGAGACCGGGCCCGGTGGCAGGCCCTGCCCACCCCGCGCCTCGCGGCGGCCCTCCTGGCCCTGAGCGAGATGACCCTGTAGCCCTTCACCCCCGCGGGCGGGTGGGTCCGGCCGCTTCGATCCTGGCCACCATCGACGCGTCGAGCCTCCCGTCGAGGGCGGCCTCCATGGCCTCGCGCAGGGGCGTGTCGGCGCAGGCC
The DNA here is from genome assembly GCA_964447205.1 of uncultured Myxococcaceae bacterium. Classification (GTDB taxonomy): domain Bacteria; phylum Myxococcota_A; class Polyangia; order Polyangiales; genus JAEUKH01. The sequence continues at coordinate 2,069 of CAYUSB010000026.1, read as the reverse complement.
TCCGCCGCGATCCGAACCCGACTCCGGGCCGTCTCATCCGACCGGGCCAGGGCCAGGGCCGCCCCCAGCCGCTGGGCCGCCGGCACGGTCGGAACATCCACCCGATCGAGCAGGGCCTCCCGCCCGAGACCCCCGTCACGAAACACACCGCCCCGCCCGAGGAGCTGCTCCAACGCGGCCCGCCAGTCCTCCAGGGATCGGCCGTTGCGGGCCAGGGCTTCGTGGTCGGTCAGGCTGCGCTGCCGCCAGGCCCGGAGGCGCATGTTGAGGAGGGCCGCGGCCCGTTCGGGTTCGAGGGCGTAGGCCCCGGAGGCGGCGAAGCTCAGCGTCTCGCCGTCGGTGAGGGCCAGCCGCAGGCATCCCCCGACGGGCGAAGGCAACACCGACACCTCGGCCAGCTCCCCGTACGAAACAAACCGGGCCTTCCCCGGCCCATGAACCTGAAACCCCTCCGCCCCCAGGGTCAGGCTCGCGGTCCAGGCCATGGTGACGACCTTCCGCGTGACCAGCCCGACGGCCACCAGGGCGAGGGCCATCATCGCGCCGAAGGCGACCTTGGCGAGGAGGGGGTCGGAGATCGCGTAGGTCATCGCGACCCCGATGACCAGGAAGGGCATCACCGCCACGACGAACACACCCCACAGCAGGGCCACGCTGACGAGCTGACGTACCGGCCCGACGAAGCGGAGCCGCTCGGCTGCGGGGGTTCGGCCAAGGCCTGTGTGGTGGAGGAAGTGTTCGCCCTCGTCGCGGCTCCCGAGGACCACGTGCACGAGGTCGCCGGTGGTGAGATGAAACACCAGGGCCCATCGCCCCGGGGCGGGGGTCTCGATGAGCTCGGCCCGGGCCACCTCCGCCCGGGGAAGGGCCACCCGGGTTGAGCCATGGGTGACCCACAGGGTGTCCTCGCTGGCCTCGACGCTGCCGGGTAACCAGTCGGGTTCGGCGAGGTGGCGCGAGACCCACCCGAGGACGACCCCTGCGCCCAGGAGCACGAGGCCGCTGCCGAGGGCCCAGGGCACCGCCGGGCTCGGCAGAAAGAGCCCCAGGCCCAACGGGACGAGGGCCCCAAGCTTGACCGCTGCGGCGGCCTCGCCCAGCCGCGCGACCCGCCTCCGTGGCACGCGGGTCACCCCCGGGGAGCTGACCCTGACCCGACCCTGCGACACCGCGGACGACACGAGCCGGAGGGTAGCACCTCAGCCTGGCAGCTCGGGGTATCGGGTGCGCGGGGACTGCGGGGGGCGGCCCGCCCGGCTGGCGTCTGGGTCGTCGCGCGTGGCATCCTCCGAGCCATGACCCTTGAGCAGCTTGTCTCTGCCATCCGCGCGCTGCCGGTCCCGGAGCGGCTTCGTGTGCTCACGCTGGCCACGCATGACATCGCGGTCGACGTCTCGGCCGGAACGCCCGAGGCCCCCGTGTCTGCCCCGAGCAGCGGCGTCACGTTGATCGAGCGGCATGGTTTTCTCGTCGCGCACGGCGAGCCGGGCGGCACCCTGCCCGAGGAGGTGTTCGATCATCGCCTCGATCGGGAGGCGCGCACGGGGCGGCTCTGGGGTGGCTCGTGAAGGTCGCCTTCGACTCAAGCGTCATCATTGCCGGGGCGCACGACATGCATCCACATCATCGTCGCGCGATCATTTGGATTGATGCGGTGTTCGAACAGCGAATTACTGGCATGATCACGTGGCACGCCCTCGCTGAGATCTGGTCCGTGCTCACACGCATGCCCATGCCAGCCCGTCTCAGTCCCGAGCAAGCCATGCGCGTCGTCCGTCGAATACAGGGGAGGTTCCAACTCCAACTCTTGGACTCAGGCGTATACAACGAGGCCCTCCAGCGGTGCACAGATCGCGGATTCGTGTCGGGCGTGGTCTTCGATGCACTGCATCTGGTGGGCGCAGAGCATATGGGTGCCGATGTGCTCGTGACCTTCAATGCTGCAGATTTCCGCAAGCTCGCAAGCCCTGCTTCTCCACGCATTGTCATCCCACCGGATCCGCCTGACATTTCGCGCTCATGAAGCCTTCGGGCTGGATCACCTCCAGCCGAGGGCAGACCAGGCGGGG
>CAYUSB010000025.1:93070-120585 GCA_964447205.1 uncultured Myxococcaceae bacterium | reverse complement strand
CCGTGCCCCCGATGCCCCCCGGGGGAGAGCGCTCGCCCGAGGTCATTCGGCAGCAGGGGATCGACCCGGCCACGGGCAGGCCCGGACGCAGCCTGGCCTACTGACGGCAGACTTTCCGGTCGGCCCTCTAGACGCCGGGGCTCCGATGGCGTACATCTCCGCGCCCTTCGAGGGGCAGGTTCCCCCTCGGAGAAGACCCACGGCCTGCGTCCCGGGGGGAGTGGTCGCGCGATGGTCGTGCGACGCTCCCAGGCGGGAAGAGCATGGATGGGGGAGAAGCGAGCACGTTCCATGAGCGGTATTTCCAACATCACGGTGTCCACTGATCCGCGGCTGAGCTCGGGCAAGGGCCCGGCCCGTCGTATCCGCGCCGAGGGCAAGATCCCCGCGGTGGTGTATGGCCCCAGCATCGAGGGCCAGCCCATCTCGGTCCACCCCAAGGACGTGCAGTCCATCCTGAGCGCTCCGCAGGGGCGCAACACCGTGGTCACCCTGCAGCTCGCGGGGGCCTCGCAGCTCGCCCTGCTCAAGAGCTACGAGTACCACCCGGTGACCCGGGCCATCCTGCACGCCGACTTCTACGCCGTGGCCCTCGACCGCCCCGTGCTCGTGCAGGTCCCGTTTGTCCTGGTCGGCAAGGCCAGGGGCGTGGCCAGCGAGGGCGGGACCCTCCGGCAGATCTTCCGCACGTTGCCCGTCCTGGCCACCCCCGACAAGATCCCCACGAAGATCGAGTACGACGTGACCAACCTCGGCGTCGGCGAGACCGTGCACGTGCGCGACCTGGTCCTGCCCGACGGGCTGCGGGTCAAGCTCGACGGCGGCCAGACGGTGGCCAACCTCATCGCCCCGGAGAAGGAGGTCGCGGTGGCGGCCGAGGCCGTCAAGGGCGCGCCCGCGGGCAAGGCAGCCAAGGGGGCCAAGGCTCCTGCGGCGGCGGCTCCTGCGGCCAAGGCTCCCGCGGCCAAGAAGAAGTAGCGACACCCCTCCGGGTACGGGGCCCGAGGGCCTCGCGGAGGTGTCACCGGAGGGGTCTACGCGGGCGCAGCTGCATCGCGTGGGCCCCTCTCGAACTTTGGGAGAACACGCGTGGCCATGAAGCTCGTCGTAGGCCTGGGAAACCCCGGGGCCCAGTATCGTAATCACAGGCACAACGTGGGCTTCATGGCCCTCGACCGGGTGCACGCCCGGGAGCTCGGCAGCGAGTGGCGCGACAAGCACCAGGGGCTCCTCTCCCAGTGCGTCATCGCCGGCCACCCCGTCGTGCTCCTCAAGCCCCAAACCTACATGAACGTCTCGGGAAGCTCCGTGATCCGCGCGGTGCAGCAGGGCGGGGTCAAGGCCCACGAGGTCCTCGTGATCCACGACGAGCTCGAGCTGCCCTTCGGCGAGGTCCGGCCCAAGCAGGCCGGGGGCCTGGGGGGGCACAACGGCCTGCGGAGCATCCACAGCGTGATCGGGGCCGACTTCGCCCGGATCCGGGTCGGCATCGGGCGGCCTCCCCAGGGGCCCGTCGACGCGTGGGTCCTGTCCAACTTCGCCCTCGACGAACAGGCCCGCCTCGACGCCCTGCTCGACCGGGTGGCCGCCCTCGTGGCCGAGGTGGTGGCCAACGGGGTGCCCGAGGTCGCCCCCGCGGGGGGGCCCAAGGGCACGGGGCGGGGGGCCGCAAAAAAAGGATAGGCCCATAGGCCTTCCCATGGGGGCCGGGGTGTGCTACTCCCCGCGCCCCCTCGCAGCGATGCGAGAGTCCTCGCTCCACGCGTCGTCCCCTCAGGGGCCGCGCGGGGGCCGAATCCAGTCCAGGAGGACGACAGCATGACGATCAATTTTCAACCGACTCCCAAGCGCGCCACGGACTATGAGACCGTGTTCATCCTGCGCCCGGACATCGACGCGGAGACCAGCGAGAAGGTCATCTCCCGCGCCGTGGCCGCCATCGAGGGCGCGGGCGGCAAGCTCACCCGCGTCGAGAGCTGGGGCAAGCGCCGCCTGGCCTTCCCGCTCGGCAAGCAGCGCAAGGGCTTCTATGTCTACCTGCGCTTCCTGGGCCTCAAGGGCACCGTGTACGAGCTCGAGCGCAACCTGCGGATGCTCGACACCGTGCTGCGCCACCTCACCGTGGCCCTCGCCAAGGACGTCGACATGACCGAGGTGGTGGTCGACCCCGAGGAGATCAAGGTGCGCCGCATCGAGGTCTCCGCCGAGGAGGACGACCGCGAGGACAGCTTCGAGGCCAGCCTCGGCCTGTCCGACGACAGCCGCCAGGCCCCGGCCCGCGGCGAGCCCGCTCCCCAGAGCCCGGTCGCCGAGGCCCCCGCGGCTTCGGCCGAGAGCACGGAAGAATTTGCCAAGCCCGTCGGCGAGGCGTGAGCAGCATTCACGGAGATCGATAGGCCATGGCACGTAACCAGACCAGCGACTACGACGATCGCAGCCTCAACGATGGAGGGGCCGCGGAGATCGCCCACGAAAACCTGCAGCAGCGCCGCCGCGGCGGCCGCAAGAAGATCTGCAAGTTTTGCGCAGAGCACACGGAGTTCGTCGACTACAAGGACTCCCAGACGCTCCGTTACTTTCTCACCGAGCGCGGCAAGGTTGTGCCGCGTCGTATCTCGGGCAACTGCGCCCGCCACCAGCGACTCCTCACGGCAGCGATCAAGCGCGGCCGGATGATCGCGCTCCTGCCGTTTACCACGGCCACCAACTGACGGAGGGAGGTCTCTCATGGGACGTATGGTTCAAGTGGTGCTGCAGCGCGACGTGTTGAAGCTGGGCAAGGGCGGCGAGGTGGTGAAGGTCGCGGCGGGATACGCGCGCAACTACCTCCTCCCCCAGGGCTTTGCCCTGGCCGCCAGCGCAGGCAACGTGGCGCGTTTCGAGCACGACAAGCGCGTGGCCTCCGAGCGGGCCGCCAAGGTTCGGGCCGAGGCCCTCGATCACGCGACGAAGCTCTCGACCGTCGAGCTCACCCTGTCCCGCACCGCGGGCCCCGAGGGCAAGCTCTACGGCTCGGTGACCTCGCGCGACATCGAGGCCGCCCTCAAGGACAAGGGCTTCGAGCTCGATCGCAAGAAGCTCACCGTCGACGCGATCCGCGCCCTCGGCACCTACGAAGTCACCGCCCGGCTCGCCCCGGAGGTGGTCACCAACTTCAAGGTGCACGTCGTCGCGGCGTGACCGTCTGAGCCCGCGCGACGGGCTCGACAACCGACCGACGCCCCGCTGCGCTCCCCTCTCCGGGATCGGGCGCACGGGGCGTCTGTCCTTTGGGCTCAGGCCCGGTCGGCCGCGGCCCGCGCGGGGGGCGGGGGCTTGCGAGACCGGATCATCGGGCCGTGGGCCTCCCACCAGGCCTCGGCGTCGGCGTCGGTCCAGGCCGTGAGGTCGGCGTGGCGGCGCAGGGCGTCGCGCAGGGCCTCGGCCGAGGCGTAGCGGTCCTCGGGGCGTTTGGCGAGGCAACGCAGGACGACCTGCTCGAAGGCCGGGGGCACGGGCATCGGGCTGTGGTCCGACGGGGACGGAGGCGGGCTCGACAGGTGCGCGGCGCAGAGGTCCATCAGGGTGTCGCGCTCAAACGGGGGCCGTCCCGTCAGCAGGTAGAACATCACCCCTCCGAGGGCGTACAGGTCGGCCTGGGGGCCCACCGTGGCGGGGGTGTTCATCGCCTCGGGGGCCATGTAGAGGGGCGTCCCGATGAAGTCGTCGGCCGCCGAGAGCCGGGCCGAGACGCTGCGGTTGAGGTGCTTGACCAGGCCAAAGTCAAGAACCTTGACGAAGTCATGGATGCCCCCGCGCTCGCAGAGCATGATGTTGGCGGGCTTCACATCGCGGTGGACCATCCCGTGGGCGTGGGCCTCGGCGAGGGCCCCGCAGGCCTGGATGATGATGTGGGCCACCCGGGCCGCGGGCATCGGGCCGAAGCGGTGCACGAGGTCTTCGAGGCTGATCCCATCGAGGAACTCCATCGCGTAGTAGAAGGTCCCGTCGGGCGAGCGTCCGTAGTCGAAGATGGCCACGGTGTTGGGGTGGGTGAGGGCGGCGGTGGCCCGCACCTCGCGCTCGAAGCGTTGGGCGAAGGCCTCGGTGCTGCGGTCGGGGTGCAGGACCTTCACGGCCGTGGGCCTGCGGAGCAGGGCGTGTTGGGCCCGGTAGACCACCCCCATCCCCCCTTCGCCGAGCTTCTCCTCCAGGGTGTAGGCCCCGAGCTGCATGGCCCGGCTCACCTGCTGACGGAGTTGGGCGATGAGGCCCCAGGCTCCCAGGGAGAGGGCCACCACGGTGGTCAGGAGCAGGCCCAGGAGGAGCACGCCCAGGGCGGTGGCCCCGGGCAGGGTGGGGGGCGTCGGGGCAGCGAAGACGAAGCGCCAGCGGTGGTCGGCGAAGCTGTACGGGATCGACCAGGACAGGGAGGCCAGGGAGGCCCGGTCGGCGGCTCCGGGGGATGACTCGTACAGGGTGCGGTGCTCGGGGGGGGCGTCGTCGTCGACGATGACCACGTCGCGGTCGCCCAGGGGCAGGGTGTGCAGGGCCCCCTGGAGGAGCCGGGCGGGTCGCAGGAGCACGACCCCGACCCCGCGCCAGGCCTCCATGCGGTGCTCGGGGGTGTCGCGGGCCGCCCGGGCGGCGTAGACCGGGGCGTACAGGGCCAGGGCCCAGGGGCCTTCGGGGTCTTCGACGAGGCGAAAGCGGGTGGAGACCACGATCTTGTTGCGGGTGGCGGCCCGCAGGGCGAGGCCGCGGCGGGCGGGGTCGAAGCCGAGGTTGAGCCCGAGGATGTTGGGGTCGGGCGGCTCCATGTAGAGGAGGGGGAGGTAGTCGGCGTGGGCGGGGGAGACCACGAGGTGGCCTCGGGCGTCGGGTTCGCGGAAGGTGTACCGGGCCACCCCGTCGCGGCGGGCCTGGGCCTCGACGGCGTCCCGGTCGGCGTCGCGTACGAGCGGAAACCACTCGACGTTGGTGATCCCCGGGTGCCGGGCGAGGGCGGGCTGGGCGAACCGGGCGAAGTCCTCCCGCTCGACCGAGGTGCTCGCCTCGAAGAAGGCCGGCAGGGTGGCGGCCACCTCCATCGGGGCGTCGAAGGCCGACCGCATGGCCATCGCGAGGATCCCGGCCCGTTGGGCGAAGGACAGGGCCTCGCGGTCGTCCATGGCCCGCCGGGTGAGGGCCGCCCCGACGAGCGACACGGTCATCCCGACCCCCACCGCCACGAGGGGACGGAGGTGACGGCGCCACCAGGGCAGGCCCAGGGTGGTCCGCGGGCGGGCTTCGATGGGCCGTGCGGCCACCCCGCTGCGGTCAGTCCGAAGCTCGCGCTGGTCGGCTCCCTTCGCCACACTGGATCATCGCACACCCCGCGCGGTGCATACCAGCGCGCGTCGATGGGGATCATAAGGGTGATAGGTTGGCCCCGAGAGCCATGCAATGCCCGGGTTGACGCGGCGGTCGGTGCTGGGGGTCGCCCTGGGGGTCCAGGGGGTGTGTGCGGTGGTCCTTGGGGGGAATGCTCACCCCGACGAGGTGCATCAGTACCTGGAGCCCGCCCATCGGCTGGCCTTCGGGTACGGCAACCGGGCCCACGAGTGGTACGCCGGGATGCGCAACCTCGCGGCCCCTGGGGCCATTGCGGGGCTGTGGCGCGCGGTGGCGGCCCTGGGGGTCGACCGCCCCGGGTGGCTCCTCGGGGTGGTGTGGGCGGCGGTGGCCCTGGGCTCTCTCGGGGCCCTCGGGCTCGTGCACGGGGTGGTGGCCCGCAGGCGCCCTGGGGGGCCCGAGGCGGTCTTTGCGACCCTCCTGCTGGCGGTGTGGGTCCCGTGGCAGGACATGGCCTTCCGCACCCTGGGCGAGACCCTCTCGGTCACGGCCCTGGTGGTGGCCCTCGGCCTGCGCGACCGGGGGCGATACGCCGGGGCGGGCTTCGCGGCCGGGGCGGCCTTCGTGCTGCGGTATCCCGCGGGGCTCTTCGTGCTGCCGTTCTGCGTCGACGCCTTGCGGGCGCGGTCGCGGCGCGACACGGTGGGGTTCTTCCTGGGCCTCGGGGCGGCCCTGGGGGGCCTCGGGGCGCTCGATGCGATGACGTGGGGGGCGGCCTTTCACTCCGTGCGGGCCTACGCGGAGTACAACCTCGTGCGGGGTCAGGCCGCGGCCACCTTCGGAACCCAACCCTGGTGGTGGTACGGGGCGGCGTTGCCGTTGGTGGTTCCGGCGGGGCTGTTGGGGGCGGTGGGGCGGCCCCGGTGGCGGGACGCGGGCCTGCCCGGAGCCCTGAGCCTGGTCTACCTCGTCGGGATGAGCCTGGTGGCCCACAAGGAGCCGCGGTTTGCCGTGGCCGCGGCCCCGTTCGCCCTGGTGGCCGCGGTGCTCCTGCGCCCGGCCTGGAGCCCCCGTCGGCGGGCCGCGGTCCTGGCCCTGACCGTCGTACAGTCGGCCGTCACCTTCGGGGCCCTCGCGTACCGTGACCGCCGGGGGGCGGGGGTTCAGCGGGCCACCTGGGGGCTCCATGCGGCCCCCGACCTCGCGGCCCTCTGGGTGATGAACCGCACGCACCCCGGTCTGAGCGCCCTGCACCGGGATGTTCCCCTCCGGGCCGACCCGCGGGGACGGCTGGCGCCCACCCTCCGGGCCCTCGACGCGGAGGCCGGGGTCGGGCGGGCGTCGGGGGGGCGGGTGTACGCCCTCTGCGACGCGTACGGAGACGCCCCGGAGGGGTGCGTGGAGGCCCTGCGCGGGCGGGGGTTTGTCCTCGTGGGCCGACGGGGGGCGGTGACGGTCTGGGCCCGGTGAGGGCCCGTCTCGGGGCCGTCTACGGGCTTGTCTCGTCGAGGCGGGGCAGGCCCGGGGTGACGGTGCGGTCGATGACAAACCCCAGTCCGAACCGTATGAAGGGCCCCCCCACCCGGTCGGCGTACATATACCCGGCCTCGGCCTGCACGCTGAACCACGGCCCGATCACGCCCCGGGCGAAGGCCCCGACGGCCACCCCGGGGGTGAAGTCTCCGAGGATGAGCTCGTCGCGGGGTCGGCCGTCGGGCAGGGTCCGTGTCCTCCAGGGGCCGTAGGCTCCGCCGATGAGGTCGAGGCCGATGCCGGTGGAGAACCGTTCGAGGTGTCCGCGGCCGATGTAGCGTTGGGTGACGATCCGGCTCCGCCACGGGACCCTGCGCATGTGCGGGTCGCCGGGGCGATAGGGGGCCCGGGTGTTGGTCCAGGCGTCGTAGTCGGAGTGGATCCGCCAGGCGTGCAGGCGCAGGTGCACGGTCCCTTCCAGGCCACCGCGGTCGGGGTGGGACAGGAGGCGCAGCGAGCCTCCCGCGGTGACGTTCTGCCAGCTCGGGCCGGAGGGTCCGACCTCGTAGCTGCCGAGCATCATGTCGAAGGAGGTACGGTTGGGGCGTTGCAGGGCCCCGAGGCGCAGGGCCTCGTAGCGGTGATGCAGGGTGCACGCGGGGGCGAGGGCCGCGAGGACGACCGGGACGATCCAGGGGGGAGTGCGGGGGGAGCGGAGGGGGCGCACGTTTGCAACGATACGCCCTGATGCGGGGAAGGCTTCCGGCGCCGAGGGAATTAGCCCTGCATGGTGGGGCGGGGGGCCCCGCAGGAGGGGCACTGGCTGAGCTCGGCGGCGTAGACGGCGGCGCAGTGGCCGCAGGTGACGCGGCCGTAGGCGCCCTGCGGGTCGAGGCGTCGCAGCTCGGGGTAGACGACCTCGAGCTCGGCCGAGGACATGCGGTCGGAGTCCTGGGCGGGCGACCACACGACCTCCAGGGCCAGGAGCTGATCGGGCGAAAACTGGAGGCTCTGCAGGGCCATCCCGACCCCGTTGCGGTCGGGGCTCACGGGGGGCACGGGGAGCGACCCCCGCAGGGCCAGGAGGAGGGTGACGACCACGAGGCCTTCGCCCTCTTCGGCCCGGGCCTGCATGGCCAGCTCGGCGAGGCGGATGTCGTTCTGGATGCGCTCGACGGTGTACCGGCCGCGGAGGTCGTCGGTGACGCGGGTGAAGCTGCTCTCGGCCTCGTGTTCGGCCGTGTCGCCCATCTCGACGAACCCGTACGCGGCTGCGGGCAGGGTGCCCAGGAGCAGGTCGCGGACGGCCATGGCGAGGCGGTAGTTGTCGTGCGGAAACTGCTGCTGCATCGCCTCAAGCTGCGCCTGCACCTCGCGGCGACGGCTCGACGCGAGGCCCACGCTCACCCGCCGCAGGGCCACCCGGGGGGCCATGGGGGGGTAGGCCCCGCCGTAGGGGGTCCCGTAGGGGGTTGGGGCGTAGGGGGCCGAGAAGGGCTGGGCCTGGGCCTTGTTGCGGGCCACCAGGACCACCACCCCCACGATCAGGAGCATCACAAAGAGCCCGGCGCACAGGCCTCCCGTGCGGTTGCGACGGGCGTACGACCCATAGTACGGGCGGTAGGTGGTGTTGTACGTGGGGCGGTAGGTGGTCCCGTAGGTGGGCCGGTAGACCGGGGTGGTCGATCCGTAGGTGGGGCGGTAGGTGGGCGACCCGTAGGTGGGGCGGGTGCCGTACGAGGGCGATCCGTAGGTGGGCCGATAGGTGGGCGTGGGCCGGTAGGTGGGCCGGCTCGGGGGCGAGTAGCTCGGGCGCGAACCCCAGCTCGACCGGCCGAACCGTCCCCCCGTACGTTGGGCCCACGCCAGCCCCCCCCACAACAGACAGACCATCACCAGGAGCAGCTTGAGGGTTCGCATGGTGGGCGGGAGTGTACACCGAAGTGGGGCAGGCGCTGCCTTCGCGCCCCAACTTCGGGTCAATGGGGGGCCTCGATGTGGGAGACTCTCGATCTGTGACGCGCACGGCGACGAGGCGGGCCCGATGGATGACCCTGGCCCTGGGACTGACCGCTCTCGGGGCCCTGGGGCTGGGGGGGTGCCCGGGGCCCGATCCGGGCGGGCCCGACCTGTTTCGGGTGGCGGCCGAGGGGGTTCCGGGCGGGGCCCTGTTGAGTGTGTGGGGCGACCCCCAGAGCGGGCGGGTGTTTGTCGCGGGGGGGTATGTGGGGGTCGATCCGGGGCGGGTTCCGGGGCGGGCCGGGCGCCTGGTGGGGTACCGCGACGGGGCCTTTGCCACCCTGTGCCAGACCGACGCGGTCTTGTGGTGGGTTCACGGGGCGGGCGGGTCGGTGTGGGCCGTCGGGGACGCGGGGCGGGTCGTGCGGTACCGCGACGGGGCCTGCGAGACATTGTCCACGGGGTTGACCTTCGACGAGGGGCCCCCGACGTTCTGGGGGGTGTACGTCCGGGGGCCCGAGGACGTGTGGATCGTCGGGGGCTCTCCGCGGCCCACCGGGCCCACGGGGGTTCTTGTGCACTACGACGGGTTGGGGTTTCGTCGGGTGACCGAGCTGCCTGCGGAGGCCCGGGTTCACAACCTGTACAAGGTCGAGGCCACCGACGTGGGGCTCGTGGTGGTGGGGGCCGGGGGGCTCGTGCTGGAGTCGCGGGGGTCGACCTGGGGGCGTGTGGCCTCGGGGGCCCGGGGGTTTGACAACCGTCTGTTTACGGTGAGCTGCAACCCGATTGATCGCGCGCGATGTCTGGCCGTGGGGGGAGCCGGGAGCGCGGTTCTTTTGCGGCGCGAGAGCCCCGACGGGTGGAGCGACCAGGCCGAGCTGGTGGCCGACGGTCCGGGCCTCAACGGGGTGTGGTTTGGCCCGCGGGAGGGGGCGTACGTGGTGGGGGGCGACGGGTTTACGATGCACACCGACGGGAGCGGGGCGCGGTATGTGGCCCCGGCGCGCACCCGGGCCGCCCTGCACGGGGTGGGGGGCCTCGGGGCGTTTGTGATGGCCGTGGGGGGCGAGCTGTCGACGGCCGATGAGAGCCAGCGGGCGGTGGTTTTGATGCGGGGGGATGGGCGGGCGGCGTACACGTTTGACGGGGTGCCGTACACGGCCCGGGGGCAGCTCCGGTCGAGCCTCGGGGGGGCGGGGCAGTAGAGGGGGGCGGTCCTCTCCCCTTGCGGTCCGTGGGGTGCTCGGTTCCCCCTCTCCAGGGGAGAGGGGGAGGCTGGCTACACGAGAATCAATGGGGGAGAGGAAAGTCCCCCGATCCCAGGGAGTACGCGGGTACCGACCGCGCCGCGGGGGGAGAGGAAAGTCCCCCGATCCCAGGGAGTACGCGGGTACCGACCGCGCCGCGAGGGGAGAGGGAAAGTCCTCACGTACCGCTCCCGCCACACGCGCTGGCCGCTGTGTGCGGTCTACGTCCCCGGCAGGCGACGAAACCTCCCGCCCTCCTGCAAGCCCTGAAACTGCGCCATCAGCAACTGGGCGAGCACCGGGTGATCGAGCAGCACACCGACCTCGATGTTTCTCTCCTGCGCGGCCTCGGTGAAGTTGGCCGAGGTCACGAAGGCCCAACGCTCGTCCGCCACTACACACTTCGCATGCAGCGAGGTCCCCGTCGTGCGGTCGAGGGTCGCCGGGTCGTACCAGATGGCAGGCAGGCGCAGGTCGTCGGGCCAGTGCTCTCGACGAAAGCGATCCAGCCACGCCGCCACGTCGCGGGCCTCGTCGGGCTTGCCGCGCCGCGGGCCCTTCACGTCGACGTACAGATCCGCCTGAAGCGAGGGCACCGTCCGCATCCGTTGGGCGAGGGCCCCGAGGCTCTGGAGGCCGTCGTAGATCACGTAGGTCGCCAGAAGCACCCGCTCGGTGGCGCGGCCGCACACCTCGTCGAGCACCGATCGCGTGTCGCGCAGCGGTTGAGAGCCCGCGTGTCGGCCGCTCCACACGAGCTGAGCGCTCCGGGCGAAGCGGTCGTGCGCGGCCCGGCGCTCCGCCGCGAGGCGACGCAGGAACCACGCGAGGGCCACGGGGTCGTGGGCGGGCGTCGCCGACAAGAACCGCGAGAGGTCCTGAGGGTTGGCCACGCCGAGGGTCTGGGCTGCCGCCACCGCGGCGGAGGGGGAGAGGGGGAGGCGGCCCGTGTCGAGGGCGTCCGCCACGGTCTCCAGGTCGGTCGGGGTCGCGGCCGTGGCCCAGTCGCGCATCACCCGCCAACCCCCTCCTGGAAGAACGCCGCGTCGCCGTCCTCCACCGTAGGAACCACCAGGGCGCGATCGAGGTAGGTGTTCATGCGTTCGCAGCTCGGCTCGGAGATCAGCAGGCAGCCGTGGCACGAGGCCCCCTCCAGGTAGCGGTCGTCGTGGGCCGCGTCGGGCGCGTGGCCCGCGCACACCGGGTCGTGGGCGCACAGCCGCGCGAGGTCGAGGGCGAGATCAAGGAACCGACCGAAATCACGGCCCACCTGCACGAGGCCCCCGAGTGACCCGCTCGCCCCCGGAGCGGCCGTGTACAACAGCACCCCCGAGCCCGAAGCCCCCGCGTAGACGCGCTCCCGGATCGCGCTGGCCGGGTAGCCGCACTCCAACGACACGGCCGTAATCAAGAGGTGGGCGAGCGAGTGGTGCAGCACGTACCGCGGCCGGGCAAACTCGTCGCGGGCGTCCTGGCGGTCGGGGCGCTGCTTCTTCCAGCGCTGAAACCCTGTCGCAAACTGCTTGCCGCGGGCCGCCGCGCGCGTGGCCTCCCACTTCGTCAGCGCCGACTCCTTCAGCGCGAAGAAGATGCCCTCGCCCTGGTTCTCCACCGCGGGCAGCCAGGTGAGGGGCTCGTCGATGCGGGCCGTGCCGACCCCGAGGTCGAGCTCGCCGTCGACGTCGGCCATCTTCGGCTCGAAGCGCGTAAATCCCGCGAGGGCCCGCACCTCCGTCAGCCGGTGCACCAGCACCACCTTGTCGACCTTCTCCATCGCCGAGCCCTTGCGCGGCGTCGGGCACTTCGCCGTGCGCGCGTAGAAGCGCCCCTGCGGAACGTCCTGGGCGAGCGCGGGAGGACAGTCGCGCAGCACCTCGACCTCGACGTCCTTGAGCTTCTTGTAGGGGGCCTGGGCCCCGCTGCGGCGGCGCTCGATCTCGGCAAACACCTCCTCGTCCGCGAAGCCCTGGAGCGCCTCGGCGACGTCGTCCTGCTCCTCGCGGTAGAGGGTCACGCTCGTCACCTTCTTCGCGCCCTTGAGCTTGTCCCACAGGGCCCCGATGCCGTCGCGGAGCCTCGCCCCGGGGTCGGGGACGTGGATGACGCTCGCCACCTGAGGGAAGTACGCGTGGCTCGCCGAGCGCAGCAGGAGCTTCATGGGCTCGCCCTGCGCGCAGCCCTCGTCGGGCACGTCGCCGAGCCAGGGTCGGCGCCCGCTGCACCAGCCGAGCGGCGGGTCGGTGTACGAGCGCTCCGCGGCCACGGACATACGCAGGCTCTTGCCGCAGTCGCAGCTCACCCGAACCTCCGCGAGGTCGCCCGAGGTGCCGGCCTCGTCGATCCAGTACATGGGCCGGGTCTTCGTGCACTTCTCCTTGCCGTGCACGAGCACGCGCCAGTCGATGTCGTCGAGGTGACCGAAGCGACACGCCCGCACGAAGCGGATGGGCTGCACGGGCTCGAGGCGAGCCTTGCCCTTGCCCTCGCAGCGGTGGCGCCCCTTGTCGAGGTCGCTCAGGTGCAGAAGACGCCGCGGGCGGCTGTCGCGGCGGGGCTCGCGGCCGAAGGCGGTCCAACACTTCTCGTTCTGGCAGGCAAACCACTCGGGGAAGGCGAAGGCCTTGATCCAGCGACGGTTGGGGTCCTCGCGGTCTTGGGCGGCCGCGGGTGGGGCATACAACCTGAGGTCGCCGAAGCCCTCCTGCCGCGAGAGCATCGCCACGAGGCGGTCCTCGTGGATCCGCTCGCCCTTGGCCCACCACGACAGGCCCGACACCACCACGGCGTGATCGACCAGGTCGACCAGGGACCCCGCCCCGTACGAGCCCACGAGCTGACTCTGCCGGATCTCTCCGTCGGCCGGCTGCCCGAAGGCCACCCCCGCCTTCCATCGGTCGTTGCGGCTCACGTTCCCTCTTCCTCGTCGGCCACCACCGCGGCGGCCCCCTTGCGTGTCATCACCATGAGCTCGGTCGGCGACTCGACGTCGCGCATCGAGCGCGCGGCCACAAACTTCCGCGCGTGTTTGTCGGCCTCCCGCAGGGCCTCGTCGAGGGGCATGTGCAGGAGCGGACGCACGCGGCCCCCGGTGTCCTCGTAGCGCTGGTAGGCGAGACCCGTCGAGCCGGGTTCGTCGTCGATGACGTGCGACCACGAATCGAAGAGCGAGGCCACGCGGGCCCCGAGCTTCTGCGCGAGCTCCTCGAAGGACTCGTCGGCGGGCGGTCGGGCGCAGTGCGCCTCGGCCCGGCGCACGATCGTCTCGGCCACGTACGCCGACACCCGGTCGCGCACGGAGTCGAGGGCCCCTGCCCCTTCGGGGGGCGTGAGCACGGGCTCGGAGAGGCGGGCGAGGGCCACGATGAGGGCGGGCAGTCCCCGGTCGATGGCCCGGGGCGAGAAGGGCGTCACGCTCGTGGCCTCCACCGCACGGTAGAACGACTGGTGGAAGGCCTCGAAGTGTTCGAGGTGGGAGCGGTCGCGGGGGCGGTGCGCGTTGAGGAGGGTCACGACGAGGCCGGGGCGCTCGGCCGCCCGGCCTACGCGGCTCGAGGCCTGGATGTACTCAGCGGCGGTCTTGGGCTGGCCGCACACCACCATGAGCCCGAGGCGCTCGATGTCGAGGCCCACGGAGATCATGTTGCTCGCCAGGGCCACGTCGACGGGGGGGCGCTGCTTCTTGGCCTTCGTTCCCTTCGAGGGGCCCGGCTGCGGCGCGTCGAAGCCCACCTCCAGACGCTCCTTGGCGATCTTGATACGCTCGGTGCTCTCGCGGCTCGTGAGCTCGACGCAGTCGTAGGCGATCGCCCGGGAGGAGAGTTCTTCGTCGCCGGAGTGGCCAGCGAGGCGGCGGCGGCGGCTCACCCAGCCGACCTTCGTGCGCACCTCGTCCTCGACGATACGACGGGCCCCGCCGAGCTCGCGCAGGCTGTTGAAGTAGCCCACCAGGGTCATGTACGGGTCGCTCGACGCGGGGTCGTCCTCGTGGGCCCGTTGGGCCGCCCCGAGCAGGGCCACGTACGCGCGCAGGAGGAGCACCTTCATGCTGCGTCCGGGCGCCGCGATGCCCACGTAGGTGCGCGGGTGCCCGAGCTTCGTCTGCACCGTCGGCAGGGTCTCCGCGAAGAACGAGGTCGCCCGGTTGGGCCCCGGCGGCGGAAACACCCGCACGTCGCTCCGCGCGAACAACGCCCGCACCTGGGCCTGGGCGTTGCGCACCGTGGCCGTCGAGGCCACGATCTTGGGCCGCACCACCTTCTCGCCGACGGTGCGGGTCGAGAGGGCGTCGAGGGCCGTCTCGTAGAGGCCCACCATCGTGCCGAGGGGGCCCGAGATGAGATGGAGCTCGTCCTGGATGATGAGGTCGGGCGGCAGGAGGGGCGTCGGCAGGGGCGTGGCGCCTGTCGTGGGGTCTGCGGGGCCCGAGAATCCCTCGGGTGTTCGGTGGGTGGCGTTGCGGCCCAGGAGCAGGCCGGTACGCCCCACCCAGGGCAGGGCCGCAAACTTGTCCACCGTGGCGATGAGGAAACACGGGAGCTCGCGGTACACCTCCTCGTCGACGGTCACGATGGGCAACCCCTCGGGCCACGCCTTCGACCACCGAAACGCGCAGGCCGGGGCGTTGCAGCGCACCCGCATCTGCCGCGGGGCTGCGGTGTTGGGCGCGAGCACGAAGCTGTCCTGCCCGAAGGGGTCGCCGCACCAGGGGCACTTGTCGAGGGGGAGGGGGCTCGGGTGGGTGTCGGGGTTCTTGTTGTAGTTGAGGACCCGCTCGCGGGCGGTGCTGTCGTCTTTGTCCTTGTCGGTGCCGAAGCGCAGGGGCGTGACGGCCTTGCCCACCCACAGGCCGATGGAGAACCGCTGGGGCCCCAGGAGCTCGGGGGCGGCGCGGCGCTGAAGCTCCAGGGCGCAGAGGAGGGTGGCCGCACGACCGAGCTGGTCGAGGGTGAGGAGGCGCAGGGTGTAGCGCATCAGGACCGCGATCCCGCCCGAGGTGTAGCCCGGGTTGCGCAGGCGACGGAGCACGAGGGTGAAGGCCGCGAGGCCGAGGTACGCCTCGGTCTTGCCGCCGCCGGTCGGGAAGAAGATCAGGTCGACCACGTCGCGTTCGGCGTGGGTGGGGTCGGCCTGGGCGGTGAGGTTCATGAGGAGGAAGGCGAGCTGGAAAGGGCGCCAGGTGGGCACCTTGCCTTCGCCGCCCTGGGCCTTGGCGCGGTACCGGTGGGGGCTACGCTGCCGGGCGGCGTCGGCCATCGCGCGGTTGGCCCGCCGAAAGGCATCGAGCACCTGCGGGTCGTCGGCCTGGGCGATCCCCGCCTCGATGCGGTCACACGCCTGGCCCGCCTGGTCGAGGAGATGCTCCGCGAGGTCGCGCCGGGCGGGCGTGTCGAGGGGCGTCTGTCGCTGGTCGGCGATCCAGGCCCTGTAGTGCTTCACCATCGGCGCGATGGCGTCCCGTAGGGCCGCGGCAGACTCCACCGCCCCGAGGGCGTCCATCCCCAACTCGCACCCCGGAACCTCCGACGGGATCACCCGCTCCACCTGGGCCGACGGGGTCCAGGTGGTGCGTACGGTGTCGCAGAACACGTCGTCGCCGAAGCCCTTCACGGTGGCCTTCACCGCCACCCCGTGACCGACGGCGTACTCAAAGGCGTCGCGGTACTGCAGGTCGCCCATGCGGGCGTCGAGGTCGTCGTCGAGGTGGGCTCCCCGCAGGTCGGGGCGCGGCACGAAACCCTGGGCGCAGTGCACCTCCAGCTCGGCCTGGAAGATCACCGCGCGGTCCTGGTCAGGGCCCTGCTCCAGGCCGGGGCGTTGATTGAGGAGAAACAGCGTCACCACGCGGGTGCCCGGGGGCACCTGGGCCCGCTCGTCGTCGCGCAGGGTGCGCAGGACTCCACGCACCATGACGCCTCCGGAGTTTGCGAAGGTCACGCCCCTGCGGAGGGCCCCTGCGTCGAGGGGGAGGGTCTCGTCGGCCGTGTGGGGGGCGCGGGTCCAGCGTTGGGACGGGAGCACGCCGCGTTCGACCCCTTCGACCTCGGGGGCCTTCTCTTCGGGGGTCTGCGGGGTGTAGGTGGCCCAACGCGCCACGACCCGGAGGGTGCTCGCCTCGGCCGGTACGAGCACCGTCACCCCGAGCGAGGAGGGAAACACAGGGCGCCGGGCGGGGCCGTCGTCGTCTTCTCCCTCCTCTACGCTCGTCGCGCCGGAGGTGAGGGTCTCGGTCGACAGGGGGTCTTCAAACAAGGCCGGGGGCGCCCCCGTCGGCACGAGGAACCCCGTGAGGTACCAGTGCGTCGGCGACACCTCCAGGACCTCCTCGGCGAGCCCCGTGTCGCGGGCGTCGAGGGGGTCGGGGCCCACCAGATCGAGGCGGAGCGCATGAATCATGCGATCACGGACGGGTGCGGCGTGCATGAAGCGGGAGGGTAACGTGTCGGGAGGGATGAGGGTAGAAGAGTTTGACTCTCCCCCCGCGGTTCGTGGGGTTCTCGGTTCCCCCTCTCCTTCGGAGAGGGGGGGTATGGCTACGCGAGAGTACAATGGGGGAGAGTCTCCTGGCGCCGCGTGCTATCCCTTCGCACCCACCGATGCCCCGCCCCAGTTCCGGCCCCAGCGCAACCCCCGCGAAGTTGCAGCGAGCCCGACAACTCCGCAACGCCGCCACACCCGCCGAACGTCGTCTCTGGCAGGCCATCCACAACGATGTCCTCGGTGTGCGGGTGCGGCGTCAGTACGTCATCCTTGGCTGGATCGTGGACTTCTACATTCCCAGCGCCGCACTCGTCATCGAGGTCGATGGCGCCTCCCACGACGACCGCGCGGACGAGGATGCCCGCCGCACCGCATGCCTTGCAGCCAAAGGCCTCCGCGTGATCCGCTTCAGCAACGAGGAGGTCGAGCACAACCTGCCCGGCGTCGTCGCCGCCATCGCCGCCGCGTTGGCCGCCCCCCACGGCCCACCGACTTCAACACCCTGACACCCTGCCTGCAACACGGCATCACGGACGGGTGCGGCGTGCATGAAGCGGGAGGGTAATGTGTCGGGAGGGATGAGGGTAGAAGAGTTTGACTCTCCCCCCGCGGTTCGTGGGGTTCTCGGTTCCCCCTCTCCTTCGGAGAGGGGGGGTATGGCTACGCGAGAGTACAATGGGGGAGAGTCTCCTGGCGCCGCGTGCTATCCCTTCGCACCCACCGATGCCCCGCCATCGCCGCCGCGTTGGCTGCCCCCCACCGCCCACAGGCTCCAACACCCTGACACACAGGCTGCAACACGGCGACACACCGACTACGACACGCGGCCGACAGGCTACAACACGCCTACACCTCGACCTCCTTCGTGCTGTCGTCCATCAACGCCACCGACCCCTTCCCGCGCGACATACGCAACTGGCGCAGCAGGACCGGGGCCACACGCAGCACCAGGGCCGTCTTGCCCTCCTGCCGGGCCTGCCGAACCGCCCGGAGCAGGTCGGCCACCGCGTGCAACAGTCGCCCCTCCAGGATGTTGAGCTCCCGAGAGTCCTGCCCCGCCGTCAACGGGGCCTGGAGCGACATCGAGGCCGACTCCAGGGCCCCGGCCTGGGCCCGCAGGGCGGCCTCGGTGCCCGCGTCGAGTCCCTCCATCGCAAGGGAGTGGGCGCTCGTGGCCGACAAGGTCCGCAACGCCTGCAAGCCGCCAGCGCACTGTTCGAGCCGGTCGCCGAGGTCGCGACGGCGTCCGGCCTGGGCCGCCCGACCCTCCTCGTAGACCTTGCGCCAGAGGTGGTTCTTGCCGATCGCACGCGCGACGGAGGCCTCCGCGGCGTTCAGTTGTCTGGTTCCCTCGGCCTGGGCGAGGCTCTGGGTGGCCCGCTGGGCCGCCCGCGGTTGCAGCGGGGTCACGGCCGTCAGGGCCACGTCCACCAGCTGCGCGTGGTACACAACCAGGGCGATGCTGCTCGGGCGCAGCCCCCGCGTCGGGTCGGGGGCTCCCGGGGCCTGCGGGAGAAGCTGCTTTACGATCCGCGCGGCGGCCCGCATGGAGTTGCGCGCCCTGGAGCCCGAGGCCAATTGCAGGCAGCTTGCTTCGGGGTAGCGTTCGTCAAAGGCCGCGAGGTCGAGGGCGTTCGGTGCACCGAAGTGGTCGTGGGCGGCCCGCAACACAACACGGGCGGCGCGCTGTTGCCGCTGTTCGGTCTCGGGGTCGGCGGCGCCCGAAGGGGTCTCGTCGTCCGAGACGGTGGAAGGTTGGGCCATGGGCACGGGATTCTTGGAGGTCGCCATGCCGCGAGGGTACTTCACGTCGGCGCGGCGATGGAAGATGCGGCGGGACAAATTGTAGCGGGTTGGCTCCGTGGGCGAGGCCCTGCGGAGGCCGAGCGGGCGGCCGGAGAGCGCGGAAATTGATCGCACCACGACGATCGTGCCATCTACAGGCCCATGTCATCCGTAGTCACGTTTCCATGGACACCGCCGCCCAACCTCAACACGCTGATCGCGGCCATTCGCGATGTGGGGGGCATCCCTGTCGAGGTCACGGAGGCTGAGGGGTGGCCCGAGCGGGGAGCCCTCTTGTGGGTGCCGGGTCACTCCGCCCGGGGGGTGTACCTGAGCCCGGAGGAGGGCGAGCTCACGCTGCGAATCCCCGCGCTCGGTTCGCACGGCGACTTCTTCTTCGCGTACTGCCTCGCCGACTTGTTGGCGAAGGGAGATGTCCTGATCGAGGGCGAGGATCCATGTACGAAGGCCGAAATGGAAGCGCGGGTCGACGAATGGTGGATTCGGGAGACAGCCACGGCCATTGAGGCGCTCCGTGGGGCGCTCAAGGAAGGGAACTCCGTGACCATCAGCGGGCCGAAGTACGAGCTGACCCTGAAGCCCGACACGGAGCTCGACCTCATTACGGTGCCGGACGTCTTGCGTGAGTGGCACAAGGAGTAGTCGAGGCGCCGAAGCACGTCCAGAACCTCACTCTCCCCCCGCGGTTCGTGGGGCACTCGGTTCCCCCTCTCCGGAGGAGAGGGGGAGGCTGGCTACGCGAGAATCCCTGGGGGAGAGTCCCTCCCCTCCCCACCCTCACCCCAGCCCCAGCACCCCCTGCGGCCCAGAACCGCCCCCACCGCCCGCCGCCCCCTTCTTCCGCCGCCCCGTCGGACCTGGGCCCCCCGTCGCGCGCCCCGCCGCTGCGACCGCCGCGGCAGCCGCCGCCCGCTGGCGGTTCTCCTCCAGCAGCCGCGCGAGCACCTCGTCGCGCGTGTCCTCATCCCACGTGCACCGAACCCGATTGTCCAACTGAACCCGGAAGTCGTACGCGGGGTGGAGGTCGTTCCAGCCGTAGGCGTCGAGCACGGTGCGGTCGAGGGCGGCGTGCAGGGCGCGCAGGGTGGCGATGCCGGGCGTGAGGTCGTTGGGGTTGTGGAAGCGGTTGTAGGTGGCGGTGAGCCCTTCGGGTCTCTTCGTGCCCACGGTCTGTCGCATGAGTTCGGCGCGGTGTTCGTGGTAGCGCTGTCCGAGGTCGGCCAGCGTGGCGTCGTCCTCCCACCCCACCGGGAAGGGGAAGGTCTCGAAGCAGTCCGAGGGCATGTAGTTGAGGCGATCTTCCAGCGTGGACGAGAAGAAGCGAGCCCACACCTCGTGAACCCGCGACTGCATCATGGCGAAGAAAGCTTCGCGGTCATCAACGAAGACCGATACGTTGTGGGTGCATACACATCCGCTCGGTAGCCAGGCGAAGGCCAGATGAGCGCTGACCTTTGAATTGGCAAGCACTCGTGACTGTCCTTCGATCGCCTTGAATAGACCCGGAGTGTATCGACCCCACAGCCACCATCGCTCCTTCCGTGGCTTGTCACTAGAGGAAGTGCCAAGCTTCATCCGTTCTGGCTTCACTTTGGCTTCAACGATGGCCATGAGGTCAGGCCATTCACGCGCTTCCTCCTCCGTCATCTCGCCAAAGTTGATGACGAAACGGTGGGGCTTGTGCTCGGGGTCGTCGTTGATCTCCTCGCCGCCAAGATAAGGGAAGATGCGTTGGGCGTTGCGCGGGTCCCGGGCGAGGAGCGCCTCCATCTCCGCGAGGCTGTTGACGATGTCCCGCTTCTTCTCCCGGTCGTCGAAGGTGAAGCCCATTCCGAGCACGTAGCTCCCGATGAAACACCGTGACACGTTGTCAGGAAGATCGGCAGGGTTGTCGTGTCCGCCGCGATGGAAGAGGAACGCGGTAATCTCCGGCACCTCCCGGCCATCGAGCATCCGAGGCCCCTGCCAGTCGCCTCGCGCAATGTGAACCACCACCACAACTACGTTGGCAAGACCAGGCCATTTGTAGCGGCGCTGGGCTTCGTAGATCGTGCCGCCGTGGGTGCAGATCCATCGAAGCCCCGTGGCACGGGTGTCGCCCTGGGCGAGGGTGTTGGTGGCGATCAGCCCCATCATGCCGCCGTCGCGGAGGTAGCTAAATGCGCGGCGGAAGAAGTGGGCCACGAGGTCGGCGTTGCCGTGGCTCTCGTCGTGGATGAGCTTGAGCCAGTCGAGATAACCCGCGGCGTTGCCCTGAATGATGTTGTTCTTGCCCGCGAAGGGCGGGTTGCCCACGAAGGCGTCGAAGCCGCCGCGGTCGAAGACCTCGGGAAACTCCAGCGGCCAGTGGAAGGGCGCGAGGTGGTGGACCTCGCGGGCGTCGCGCACGGCCTGCTGCAGGGCCTGTCCGTCGCCCTGTCCGGTGAGCCAGTCGGTGAGGGGGCCGTGCCATGCGGCGAGCCATTTCGCCCGGTCGCGGTCGGACTTCTGCGTGAAGAACCCGGCCACCACGAGGTCGCCGACGGTGCGGGCCTGGCCGAGGGCCTGTTCGGCTTCGCGCCAGAGGCTACGTTGGTCGGTGTTGTCGAGCGGGTCGATGTCGCTCGCGGTGTGGATGGCGCCGCGGAGGGCGCGCACGCGGTCGAGGGTGCTGTGTACGGTGGCCCGCACGAGCTCGAGTTGGGCGCCCTTGGTGGTGTCGAGGGAGACGCTGGCGATCTGGTCGAGGGAGAGGCCGACGAGGGAGTCGCCGTGGCGGAGGCAGTGGTCGACGAAGGTGAAGGCGTGGTCGCGGGCGAAGGTCTCGAGCCAGAGGGAGAGCCGGGCGAGGTCGACGGCGAGGGGGTTTCGGTCGACGCCGTAGAGGCACCGTTGGGCCACGCGGCGGCGGGCGTGCAGGAGCGGGTCTTCGTCGGGGGGAATGGCGGGGCGGGCGTCGTGGTGCTGCCACGCGGCCTCCAGGCACACCGCGAGCTGACGGCAGGCCTCCACCAGAAACGCGCCCGAACCCATGGCCGGGTCGCACACCCGCAGGGCCAGGATCTGGTCGGGGGTGGGGTGCTCGCCGAGGGCGGCGAGGACGGGCCCGAGGGTGCGGGCCACGATGGGCTGGGTGAGGCTCCGGGGGGTGTAGTGCGAACCCGAACGGCGACGTTCCTCCCCGGGCTGGAGGTACATCCAGCCGGCCTCGATGACGGTGGTGTTTCGGTAGGCCTTTTGTTGCGTGAGGATGGCGGCTACGTCGTCGGCCTTGGGGGCTTTGTCGAGGGCCTTGACGGTCCCCTCGGAGAGGCTGAGCCCGAGGTCTTCGGTGAGGTGCCGCACGAAGTCCTTGCGCGACAGGTCGACGAAGCGCTGGAGGTCGACGACGAGGTCGAGCACGCCCACCTGCTTGCTGGCGAGGCGGATGCGCAGGGCCCGTCCCTCGGCGGTCTCCAGGGTGTACCCCATGATGCCCTCGTAGACCGACCCGATCTGTTCGACGGCGAGGTCGGAGTACTTGAGCCGCTCGCCCTCCAGGACGAGGAGGCGGTCGAGGGCGCGGAAGACGGTTCCGTCGGCGATCTTGGGGAGCTCGAGGGGCCCTGCGGGTCGCGGCCCTGGGGCGCGTCCTTCGAGGAAGGCGAACCGATCGGGGTCGAAGAAGTCTCCCCGCCGCGGGGGGATGGCGAAGCCGTCGGGCAGGTGCTTCGCGTCGATCCCATCGTGGAGCAGCCGGAACAGCGCCACCACCCGGGCCCAGGCCCCGAAGCGCTGGTCGAGTCGTTCGCCGAGCCGGGCGTAGTCTTCCTGGAGTTGGGCGTGCAGGGTGGTGAGGGCGTAGCTCTCGCGGTAGCGCCGGGCGTCGAGGGGCAGGAGGCGTCGTTCTTCGGCGAAGAGGACAAACACCATCCGGAGCAGGGCTGCGACGAGCCCGCGGTAGATACGCTGTCGGGTGTCGTCGTCGGCCCGCCACGCGGCGAGGAGGCGGCTGTCGGTGAGCCGGTCGGCGCGTTGGAGCCCGTCGAGCAGCTCCTGGAGGGCATCGAGGACCTGGGCCTGGAGCCTTGTGCTGACGGTGTTTTGAAACTCGCGGGAGCGGGCGAGGAGGCTCGGGAGTCGTTGCTCGCCGTCGAGGGTGAGGAGCCTCCGGGTGTTGAGGCACATGTGGAGGGCGGCGAGGAGGGGCCGTCCGGCGACGGAGAGCAGGTCGGCCACGCGCCAGGTGGCGTGCGCGCTGGCCTCCCCTTTGGGGGCATAGACGATGCGCAGGACCCGGTGGTTGGTGAGGAGCCCGACGGGGCAGTTGCGGGCCCGCAGGAGGCGTTCGAGGCGTTGGTGTGCGGAGGCAGTCCAGGCGGGGTCGTCGGAGGCGGCGTCGAGGTCGATGGAGGGGTCCACGACGGCGCCGAAGAGGACATAGGTGGGCGTGTCGAGGTCGCGCACGGCGAACGCGGGGCGCAGGGTGACCCCGCCGTCCAGGTGGAGGGTGGTGTCGTCGGGGAGGGTGGGGCCGCGGAGGAGTGCGTGGTCGGGCCAGTCGAAGAGCGCGGCGAGGTCGTCGAGGGGATCGCGGAGGGTGTCGTCGACGACGCGCGCGGCGAGGCGGGATTGGGTGTCGACGATGGGTTCGGTGGGCGCGGCGCTGGCGTCGGCGAGGACGCGGGGGGCGAGGAAGAGCCCCGTAGGCTGGAGCATCCCGAGCCAGTCCTGGTGGACACGAACGCGTGGGTCGAGGGTCATGGGGCGGCTCAGGGGGTGCGGTCGGTGGGCTGGGTTGCGGGGCCCTCGAGATCGCCTTCGAGCGCGCCTGTCTGGTGATGTACCCGCTGATTGAGGATGTACGCGACGATGCGAGGGAGGTCGCCGCGCGACACCGAGAACACACCATATCCACCCTGCCATCGGAAGGGGCAGTTTGCTATTCCGAGGCTGTTGACGCGATGTGCGGAGGCGCCCTTGATGGGTCCGACGATGTCGCTCGGTGCCAGCGCCGCGGGCGCGCCGACCAGAAGATGGACGTGATCGGCGACGCCCCCGAGCGCGAGCGGCACGACGCCGAGATCGGCACACCGGGCTTGCACACTTGCGTAGACGACGGTCTCGACGTCGGGTGTCAGGAGCGGCAGGCGGTCCCAGGTGCTCCAGACGAAGTGATAGTGCAGCGAGACAAAGGGTTGCGCCACGATGGGAGTCTCCTGTGCTGTGCGCGGACGAAGCGGGTCGCCGTCAGGCTGAAGCCTGCGGCTACCGTTGGGGTAAGGCCCACCTTCGTGGGCCTTCAAGGGATATTCTTCGGGGGGCCTCGCGTTGTTGATTTCAGAAGGCCCACGAAGGTGGGCCTTTCGCGCAGGTAGCCGCGGGCTTCAGCCCGACGGCGGCAGCTCACGGGGACGCTCGCAGCGCTTCGACGTAACGTCCCGTCTGTTCGCTGCTCTCGTCGAGGGCGACGATGGTCTTGAGCGATGCGAGCATGGTCGGTGCTTTCGGTGGTGGAGTCGACGGCGGTCGGGTGACGACTGACTCAGCCCGGCAACCCGTGTATCGACGCCCTACAACAAGGGTCCGTTTGGAGCGAGGCCAGGTCATCGGCGCTGAGCGGCGCGTCCAACAGGAGCAGGCCGTCGCGCCAAATCAGTCGTGGATCGGCCGCCAGGAGATCGCCCACCCATGCGGGCGGCGTCGGCAACTCGGCCGATGCGCTCCCCGGGGCATCCGTCAATTCGCCTGTCGATCCCATCACCCACAACTCCTAAGGGCGTTTACCCCCCGACGTCAATGCCCAACGCTCGGACTCTCCCCCATGGACTCTCGCGCAGCCAGTCTCCCCCTCTCCTCCGGAGAGGGGGAACCGAGCACCCCACGAACCGCGGGGGGACAGTCCTCCGCCCTCACGACGTGGCGGGCCAGAGGTACACGATGCCGACGATCTCGACGTGGTGCTGGCGGTCCTCGTAGAGGCCCTGGATGCGGCCGGGCTCAGTCACGAGCTCGTGCTCGACCTGCGGGAGGCGCCGCTTGAGAAACTCCCGGTCGTCCTTCCACTGCTGCTTCTGGGCGTCGGAGAGCTGCTCGGCATCGTCGAGGCCGAGGGGGAGCTGGGTGCCCCGCAGGGCCTTCTCGATGTCGTCGCGTTGGGCCTCGAGCACGACCCGCATGGCCTCGGCCTCGGCGCGTCCGCGGGCCTGGAGCTTCGTGCGGGCGACCTCGGTGCGGACCATGGCCCGACGCCGCAGCGAAGACTCCAGGGCCCGCTGGTCGGCCGCGGCGGAGCGCAAGAGCCGCGCCACCAAGTGCTCCTCCAAGGCCGGAACCTCGGGCGCGTCGAGCACGCGGTAGAAGGCCTCCAGGGCGCGCTCGTTGGCGCTGTCGGAGGCGAAGGGTTCGAGCCGTTTGGGGTCGTCGCCTTCGCTCCAGAAGGCCGCGAGGCTGAGGATCTCCTCGTGCAGCCGCGACGCCCCGGGGCCGAACACCGCGAGGCGCCCGAGGAGGAGCACCCGCTTGCGCGCGCTCGACCGGTCGACGACGACGCTCACCCGGGCGAGGCCCTCCTCGGTGAAGGCCTGGGCACGGAAGGGGCTCACCGCCCGTTGGGCGAGGGGATGCTGGAGGTGGAGCTGCACGGCGTCGGAGACGAGGGTCTCGACGGGTTCGAGCCGTACGGGGCGGGGCGGGCAGCGGGCCCGCCACTCGCCTTCGGGCATCTTCGGGGGACGAGGTGGACGCAGGGCGTCCATGGCCCGCACCCAGGTGGGGTCGTTGGCGTGTCGCTCGTCCATCCGCGGGACGTCGTAGGTGTGGGCGGGGGCTCCGCGGGCTGTGAGCCCTTCCGATCCGCAGAGCTTGAGCCCTTCGGAGACCACCTGCCGCAGCCGATGCGGGTCGCAGTCGAGGTGGGCCCGGGCCTTCTCGTGGAGCTTCTCCAATCGCTGGAGGCTCTGGGCGAGGTCGCGCTCGCGGGCGTCTTCGAGCTCGCGTTGAAGGACGGCCCGGTCTTCTGCGGGGAGCTTCTTGGTATCGTCGAGCTCGGCGATGCGTCGGGCAAGCTCGCGGCGTGACAGGCCCCGGGCGAGCACGGCGAGGATCTTGTCGGACACGACGGGGGCGAAGCTGCCAAGCTCGGCGGAGATGTTGTGGCTCTTGCGCGTGAGGTTGGCCAGCACGGCGTCTTCGGGCAGGTGCTTGTACCGGAAGTAGTGGCACCGAACCTCGGCCTCGGGCTGCAGCATGCGATCGATGCGTCCGTTGCGCTGCTCGATGCGGGCGGGGTTCCAGGGCAGGTCGAAGTGGAAGAGGTCGGCGCAGGCGGCCTGGAGGTTGATGCCTTCGCGGGCGGCGTCGGTGGCCACGAGGATCCGCAGGGGGTGGGCCGCGAGGTCGGTGTTGAAGGCCTGCTTGACGGTCTCGCGGGCGTCTTCGTCCTGGGCTCCGTACAGGCTCGCGATGCGCTCGTCGTCCTGGTCGGTGCCGTCGATGGCGGCCCGGAGCTGGTCGACGAGCCACGCCCGGGTGTCGGCAAACTCGGTGAAGATCAGCACCCGTCGGGGGAGCCACGGGGCCCCCTGGGGGTTGTCCTGGCCGAGGGGGGCGAGCCCGGGGCACTGCTCGGCCCGGATCCATGCGACGAGGCTACGCACCCGCGCGTCGGGCTGGTCGGCGGTCTGTTCGGCGAGGCTGGCCATCTCGGCGAGGAGGGCCCGGATCGTGTCATCGTCGGCGTAGGGGGCGAGGTCCTGGGCGGCCCGTGCGGACTCGGCGTCGAGGCGCATCAGGCTCTGCGTCTCAGAGCTGTCGTCGTCGCCGGGCGCTGCGGGGAGGGCGTCGAGGATGGTCCTGGCCGTGTTCTTTCGGTGCGCCTGGAGGGTCCGCTGGAAGGCGTAGGTCGAAGACAGGAGCCGCTTGCGCAGGCCCTCGATGGCGATGCGGACGCGGGCCCGGGCCTCGTTGTCCGCGCCTTCGCTGCGGGCGGAGAGGGCGTCGTCGTAGCGGGCGAGGAGGGCGGCGAGGCGCAGCTCGTGGGCTTGTTCGGGGGTGTCTTCGAGGGTGACCTCGACGAGCTTGCGCTCGGGCAGGGCGGCGCTGGCATGGCGACGTACGTCGGCCTTGAGCCTCCGCACCATGACGGGCGCGAGCTGCTCGGGCCCGCGGATGTCGATGCCGCGGGTGAAGCGCTGCGGATCGAGGATGTGCATGAGCGACGAGAAGCTGTTGGAGTGCCCGTTGTGCGGCGTGGCGGAGAGAAACAGCCGGTGCTCGAAGCGTTGTGCGAGGTCGCGTACGGCCCGGGTGATCTGGGTGTCGACGGCGTAGCGGCTGGCCGAGGCAGGGGCGGCGACGTGGGCCTCGTCGAGGATGAGCATCGAGCCGGAGGCGAAGTCTCCGAGGCTGTCACGCAGGCCCGAGAGGTGCTCCTCGTCGCGCAGGAGGGCGTGCGAGACCACGAAGAACGCGCGGGTCTTCCACGGGTTGACGCCGAAGCCGCGGGTGCGTCGGCACTCCAGGATGAAGGCCCGGTCGTAGAGGGTGAAGTCGAGGCCGAAGCGCTGTCGGAGCTCGTCGCGCCACTGGAGGGCTACGGTCGGGGGCGCGGCGATGACGGCGCGGTGGATCCGCTGGCGCAGCAAGAGCTCGTGCAGGATGAGCCCGGCCTCGATGGTCTTTCCCAGGCCGACATCGTCGGCGATGAAGAGGTTGACCCGGGGCAGGCCGAGGGCCTTGCGCAGCGGCTCGAGCTGGTAGGACTTGGGGATGATCCCGGCGCGGAGGGGGGCTTGAAACAGGGTCGGATCGGTGGAGGTGACGCAGCTCCAGCGCAGGGCGTGGAGATAGGCCGCGAAGCGTTCGGGGGGGTCGGGTTTGCGGGCGGACCGGGCTGTGCGTTCGTCGTGGAGCATCCGGGCGTCGGGCTCGGCCTCCCAGAGGACGGACAGGCGCTCGCCCTGGGCGTCGTCTTCGACGCAGGCGAGCTCGAGGCTGGTGAGGGTGTCGAAGGGGTCGCAGCGCTCGACGAGCCAGCGCCGCTGCCGTACGCGCACGAAGGTTCCTGGCTCGGGGAGCGGGCGCGGGGGGGAGGCGGCGGGTGTCTCGATGGTGGTCATACGATGGGCTCGGCGGCTGTCTCGGGACGCTTGCAACGCGGGAGCAAGACGTACACCGCGAAGGCCACCCCGAGCCAGCCGCCCGGTCGGTCGGGCGCGGAACGCAGTTGGGGCTGCAGCCCGGTCAGGGACCGGCCGCTCCCCCCTGCGGTTCGCGCGT
>CAYUSB010000025.1:0-92970 GCA_964447205.1 uncultured Myxococcaceae bacterium | reverse complement strand
CACTCTCCCCCTGCGGTTCGCGCGTCACTCTCCCCCTGCGGTTCGCGCGTCACTCTCCCCCTGCGGTTCGCGCGTCACTCGGTTCCCCCTCTCCTGATAGGAGAGGGGGAGCATAGTTACGCAAGAATCAATGGGGGGAGAGTCAGCGAGGACGGGAGGCGGCACGCAGGGGCTACACGTTTTCGAAGCCGGGGAGGGGGTCATAGGGTTCGTCGTCGTCGGCGAGCTCGTCGGGGCGGGGGAGGAGCTCGGGGTCGTCGTCGTGCAGGATGCTGTCGAACGCGGAGGGAGTGCCTTCGGAGTCGTCGTCGTCGGGCTCTCCGAGGCCGACGATCGTGCCGTCTTCCTGGTACTGTTGCCATGCTTCGGGGTGTTCGAGGGCGAGGAGGGCTTCGAGGGCCGAGGCCTTCACCCGCACGATGGGTTTGCCGTCGGTGCTGCTGCGCGGGCGAAAACGCAGGGCCCCCCGCTCGTACACGGTGAGCTCGAGCTCGAAGTCGTCGCGCACATGGATGTGCAGGTACTCGCGGATCTCTCCCCCCTTGAGGATCGTGACCCGCTCGGTCTCGTACACCCACCCGAGTCCCCGGACGTGCTCCACCACGGCGTCGGGGTCGTCGCAGAACACCTGGAGGTCGATGTCGCTCCCGCGGCGGATGTGCCCCGTGCTCACGCTCCCGATGAGCCGCGGGGCGAAGGGTTCGAGGGCCCGCATCGCGCGCAGGGCTACGACCCGCATGGCGAAGAGCCGACGGGTGCGGCTGTCTCCTTCGGCCAGCTCGGCGAGGCCGAGGAGGGCGTCGCGGATCTCGCCGTTGGAGGGGAGATCCTGCGGTCGGTAGCGCAGGCTGCGCGAGCCGACGCGCCCGAGGATCCGCCTGGCCGCCAGGCGTTTGGCGGTGAAGTACTGCTTGACCCCCTCTTCGTACATCAGCCGCGCGGCCTCGAGGGTGATGGCTCCGCGCAGGCCTCCGGGTCCGTGTCGCGCCATGATTCTAGGAGTGTGGCCCGAGGGCTTCGCGCAGTCGACGGAGGGCCCCCCCGACGGCCTTGCCCCCGCGGGTGACCCCGTAGAGCGACTTCTGCACCACCTGTTGCGTCACCCCCAACCGCCGCGCGATCTGCCCCTGGGACAGGCCCTCGAAGAAGTGCCACTCGACGATGGAGCGTTGCCGTTCGGTGAGGGCCTCGGCCACGGCCGTACGGACCCGGGCTGCGAGGGTGTCCCGGTCGGGGTCGTCGTCGGGGCCCCACAGGGCGACCTCGGCCGACAGGTGGTCGAAGCTCGGGCGCAAGACCTCGCGGCGTACGCGGGCCGCGGGATCAGTCGGAGAAGTCCTCGCTTTCATTGGGGCTTTGGGGGGGAGAGAGGGAGAGGGCTGAGACCACCACGGAGACGGCCTCTTCGGGAGTGCACACGGAGGCCCTGGGCGAACGCCCGGACACGTCCCAACGGCGGAGGCGTTCGAGGTCGGCGAGGCGGGGCGACCCGTGCATCTTGCGGCGGGTCGGTCTGGGGGAGCGCAGGAGGTCGAGGTGGTGCCGAACGAGCCACACCACCCGGTCGGACACGAGCCCTTCGAGCAGGTCGGCCCCGTCGAGGTCGTGGGTGGGGCTCCGCAGGGCCTTTCCTACGTCGTGGAAGAGGGCCGCGGCGAGGAGCTCGGGGTCGTCGGTGTCGCGGCGGGCGTGTTCGAACACCTGGAGGGAGTGATAGAGGGCGTCGCCCTCGGGGTGATACCGCGGGTCTTGGGAGACCCCGTCGAGGGACCGCAGGAGGTCGAGGAGCTGGTCGTCCATGGTCACACGCGGGCCCGTTCGCGAGAGAGGAGGCAGGGCCCTGCACTGCTACGCGCGCTCACACCCACCGTGTGGCGCCTTCACGCTCCGAGGTAGGCCTGGGCCTCGATTTCGACCAGCATCCACGGGGCGATGAGGGCCCGCACCTCCACCATCGAGGTGGCGGGCCTGCACGCCCCGAAGACCTCGGCGTGGGCTCGGCCGACGGCCTCCCCGTCGCGGGCGATGTCCACCACGAAGATCCGGGTCCGCACGACATGGTGCAGGGAGGCCCCGACCCGGTCAAGAGCACTGGCGATGTTGGCCAGGACCTGCCGGGTCTGGGCGTAGGGGTCTCCGTCGCCCGCGTGGCCGCCGTCGGGCAGGGTGGCGGTGGTCCCGGTGACCCAGACGTGATCGTCGGCCCGCACGACCCGGGCGTATCCGACCCGGTCCTCCCAGGGGGCTCCGCTGCCGAGGCGCTGGGCTCCGGCCGGGGCGACCCACTCCCCCCCGAAGGCGACCTGTCCCCCACCCGGGGCCTCGAGGCGCACATGAACCCGCGCCCGGGGTCGTCCGCAGGCCTCGGCCACGGCGTCGGTCACCGCCCCGAGCCGCGCGGCCCGCACCGCGGGGACGCCCGGGTCGCGCAGGAGGAGCGAGACAAACACCGGGGGGGCCGCGCGCCACGCGGTGTCGCGGTCTTCGGCGTACCGGGCCGCGGGCAGGGCGTAAACCCGCACCCACGTGCGCCCCGGGTCGGCCCCGAGGGCCCTGCCGACGGCGTCGGCGACGCGTTGGGCGAGGCCGTCGTCGGGGGCGTCTCCCACCACGGTCACATCAAGAATCGGCATCACGACCTCCTCCGGGCCGCCGGGGGGGGCCCCTTGCGACGGGCGAGCCACCCGCCGGCGATGCCCGCGAAGGCCAGGAGCATCATCCACAAGGTGTTGCGGGTCGTGGGGGCGTCTTCCGAACGATGCAATCGTAGGGAAGGCCCCCGTGCCTGGCCAGGGGCCTCGGGGGCGTCGGCGGGGCCTCCTGGGAGCGGGGCGGTCGCCTCGGGGGCCGTGAGGGACAGAAGGACGGGCGCTGCGGAGGAGGTCTCGGAGACCGGGGCCTCGGCGCAGGGGCGGGTACATCCGAGGGCCCGGTCGTCGCCCTGGTTGCGAGGGCAGGCGTTGTTGCGTCCGCGCCATCGGGCGGAGGGGGCGAGCACGACCACGTCGGCCTCGCGATGGCCGCAGACGGTGGTGTCGGTGATGCCCTGGGCCAGGCATCGACCGTCGGCCTGGGCGGCCCGCCCGGCGGCGGCGCAGGCCCGGGCGAAATCGAGGACCGCGGCGGGGCTCCCGAGGGGCACCTCCTCGGCGAGGCCGCGGGGCCCTTGACGGACCTTGGCCACCCGGCCCGTGGCGGGGCAGGCGTAATTGGGCACGCACCCGGGGATCCCGAGGGCGTCGATCACGGCGGGGGCGCAGTGGACGAGGTGCTGGTCGAAGCGGTGTTGGGCCTCGACGTGGGCGGGGCCCGTCTCGCGCATCCGCACCTCGGCCCCCTGGGACCGCAGCCGGGGCAACCAGGTTTCGTGCACCATGCACCCGCCGCAGCCCGACGAGAACATCAGGGTGGTCCCGGCGCGGACCCCGCCCAGGCCGGGGCTGCAGACGCAGTGGTCGAAGGGCCCGTCGCCGCCGGGTCCGGGCACGGGGCGGACGTCGCCGAGGCGCAGGCCCACCCGGCCGCGCAGGATCTCATTGCGTCGCAGGACGGGCATGGCGTCGCAGGCGGCCACCCCCACCCCGGCCTCTTCGATGCGGCTGGATTCGATCACGGCCCCGGGGCTCTGCATCAGGCCGGGGGTGCACCCGCCGTCGATGTCGGCCCCGAAGCCGATCCCCACGCGGCCGCCCGAGATCGCGGCCCGCACGACCCGGAGGTCGGGTGAGCGGTGGACGCGGAGGCCGGTCCCCTCGACGTCGAGGTCGGGGCGGAAGAGGGTGACCCCGCGGGCGCTATGCACCTCGATGCCCACGTCCCCGCCGCGGATCGTGAGGTTGCGGAGCCAGACGGCCTCGGCCTCGACCCGAACCCCGACTCCCTCGGCGGTTCCCCGCAGGGTGAACCCGGCCCCGTTGAGCCGGGCGTGGTGGCCTCGCACGACGATGCACGGCCCCGGCCCCTCGGCCTCCAGGTTGGCCGACAGGGCCACGTCGACGTTGGGGGTGGCGAGGCTCTGGGTGCAGGCCGCGCACGAGTCGCAGGAGGTGGCGATCTGGGCCGGGCTCGACCGGGCCGCGAGGGCGACGGCCGACAACACCAGGAGCGCGGAGAGGAGGGGTCGCATGACAAAGCCTCATGGAGGAGGCGGGAGGCGGAGCGGACGACCGAGGCCAAACCCCAAGGACAAGCCCGCCATGGCCTTGACCATGAGCCGCTCCACTGCGGGAATGGCCGTGGCGATCGGCATCAGTCTATCCCGGATCCACCCGAGGGGCACGAGGGGCCCCAGGCGCCGCCCGTCGGCGGTGACGAACCACTGTCCTTCTCCGTCGGCGGTTACGGCCAGGTCGCGCACTTCGACCCCGAGCTTCAGGGTGAGGGGTTGTCGTTGCAGGGCTGCGAAGAGCAGCTCGAAGAGGGCCCCGCGGTGGAGCCCGTAGCCCCGATGGCCGCCCGGCAGGGCCGCGTAGCGCACCCGAAACACGCGCCGGGCCCCGAGGCGTTCGCAGCGCAGGTCGTCGATGGGGTTAGCCCGCCCCACGACCGCGTCGCGTAGCCCGAGGCGGGCGAGCACGGCCTGCCCCGTGGGTTGCAGGAGGATGCCCGCCCCGAGGGGTCGAGGGTGCTCGACCCGCTCGTACACCGTGACGGTGTGCCCGGCCCGGGACAGAAACAGTGCCGCCGCGGCTCCGGCGGTCCCGCTGCCAATGATGCCAATGTCGACAGGGCGCATACGATGCGCCCGGAGCCTACTCGCGAACCCGAACGACCCCCGCGAGAAACGGACCCGCCCGCGGCGGGAGGTCGCGCGTCAGCGGGAGGGAGGGTGCCGCATCCTCTGGGTGTCATCCTCGTCGTCATGGTGCCGGGCCGTGGACGCCAGGGCATCGTAGGCGCCCTCGACGGCCGACTTGAACTCGTGCCACGCGCCCTCGGCGCGCTCCTGGACCTCGTTCCAACGCTCGTCGGTGGACTCGGTCATCTCGCGGAGCCGGGCCTCCAGCGCCTCCAGCCGACGGTGCACGGCGTCGATCCGGGGCTGCATGTCGATCCGGGCCTGGGCCGTCAGCTTCTCGCCCTTGGCCTTGAGGTTGGCCACCTTGGCGCTCCACTCCGCAATCTGGGCCTCGTACTTCTGCCGATAGAGATCACGAGTTTCCATGAATGCCTCGTTTCTATTGTGACCTTGGAAAAGCAGCGGGCTAGTGCAGCCGCCCGCGGCGCGGCCCGGCGATGGCGTTGAACACGCTCAACAGCACGATCGCTCCGAAGCTCGCGACGACGAGGCTCCAGAGATTGAACCCCGTGATGCCCCGCGCTCCAAACGTGTTGAAGAGAAACCCTCCCGCGTAGGCCCCGACGACCCCCACCACGAGGTTTCCGACGATCCCGGCTCCCGTGCTGTTGACCACCTTGCTGCCGATGAAGCCCGCGATCAGACCCAGGACGATCCAGGCGACAATAGTCATCGCGTCTCCCTGTCTGAGTCAACGCGCGTGTTGATGTGCGTCAACTCGGTTGTTGTCTCGTCTGTCGCTGGCGCAGCCTATGCAGCCGACTGCGACACGACATGGATTGGGCACAGGGTTGTGCACCCATTTCCAATGTGCACACAATAAGACCGCTACGGCAGGGGGGCAGGGCCTTGCGCCGAAGGGACATTCAATTTTTAGGGGACAGCCCAGGGCTGAGAAAAGCCGCGCACCGACCTGAAGCCCGAGCGGGCCGTCAGGGCGGGGCGGTGGGGGCGAGGGTGGTCACCCCGGCTCCGGAGAACTGCATGGCGGGCATGGACACCCGGGTCCCGCGTCCATTGCTCTGGCTGATGGTGAGAAACTCCCCGGTCCGGGTGAAGCCGTAGAGGGTCTGCCGCCAGTAGGCGAGGCCGAAGATGCGCGAGAACCCCGTGGACCCGAGGATGGTCACGCGTCCGTTGCAGGGGTCGATGCGGGCCAGGCTGTCGATGGCGTCGGCCCCGCTCCCGCGGCGTACGGTGGCGAAGGTGCCGCCCTGGGCTCCGGCGACGGAGACGATGTCGCCGGAGAGGGTCCAGTTGTCGGCGAAGGTGCCGCGCCGGGTGGCCCGCCCCGTGGTGGGGTGGATGCTCCAGTAGGTGCCCTGGCTGGTGGCGCCGATGAGGGCCTCTGCGGTCATGTTCCACGCGCAGGTGCCGGCGGGGAGGTAGGTGAGGCCTACGAAATGTTGGCCGTCGGGCAGGTCGGTGATCTTGGTGACCCGGGCCGTGGCGGTGTCGACCCGAAACATGGCCGCCCCGGTCACGGCCACGACGTTGCCCTCGGCGTCGACGGCGAGGTCGGTCATGTTGCCCCGGTCGCTCGTGCGCTCGAAGGTGAAGGCCCCGACCCGGCGCAGGGAGTTGGTGCGCGGGTTGACCTCGTACAGGGCGTCGTCGGAGTGGGCGTACACGAGGGCGTTGTCGCTCACGCTCGGGCCCGTATCGCGGATGGGGATCACGCCCCGGTCGGTGGCCGAGCCCGTGTCGACCTGCCCGGGGACATCCTCCTGGGGGCCGAGGGCGTCGGGGACGGCGCCGTCGAGGGGCTCGGGGGCGAAGCCCGGCGGGTCGTCGGCGCACCCAAGACCCAGGACCACGAAGAGAAACAAGCACCGCGGGGCGTAACGCACGGAGGGCTCTGTACCAACCTCCCCGCGAAACGCAAGTCTCCCGGGGCACGGAGTCGGGCCCCTGGGGCCTACTCCCGGGGCCTACTGCGGGGACGACGCCAACGACCGCGGCGGACGCACGGAGGGGAACGGGGCCCCGGGGCGTGCGAAGTAGTATCCCTGGAGCAGGTCGCATCCGAGCTCGGTGAGGAGCTCGGCCTCGTCGCGGGTCTCGACCCCTTCGGCCAGGGCCGTGATCCCCGCGCGACGACATACGTTGATGAGGGAGCCTACGATCTCGCGCTTGAGGGGCGAGCGGTGGACGTCCCGCACCAGGGACATGTCGACCTTGGCGATGTCGGGGCGCAGGTGGGCCAGCCAGGACAGGCCCGCGTAGCCCTCCCCGAGGTCGTCGATGGCCACGCGATACCCCCCGGCGCGCAGGGCCGCCACGTCGGCGTCGAGCTGCGGGCCCATCGACAGGGAGGCCCGCTCGGTGACCTCGAGGACCACCCGGGACGCGTGGTCGAGCAGGGGCTCGTCGGCGTCGCAGAGCAGGGACGACCGGAGCTCGCTCGGGTGCAGGTTGACGAAGAGGGACTCGGTGCGCCCCGGGTGGTCGGTCATGGCCCGGGCGATGGCCCGCCGTACGGTGTGCCCGAGGACCTCGGTCTGCCCGAGGGTCTCGGCCGCGGCCAGGACCTTCAGGGGCGTCGACAGCACGGGCTCGTTGCTGCGCAGGAGGGCCTCGTAGCCGAAGATCGACCCGTCGAGGCTGCGCACGATGGGCTGAAACACCATGTACAGCCCCTTGAGGGCGTCCTCAAAGTGCTTGCGGGTCCCCGCGATGTCCTGGAGAAACTCCTCGGCCCCGGCCCGGGCCGTGAGGAGCTTACGCTGGAGCCGCAGGACCTGCCCCGCCTCGACGGCCCGCCCGATTTCGTGCACGAGGAGCTCGGCGGTGAAGGGTTTGGACAGATACCCCACGGCCCGGCTCCGCACGGCCACGGTGGCCGTCTCGACCGACGGGGTCCCGGTGATCAGGAGCACGGGCAGGTCGGGGTCGCGGGTGCGGGCGGCCTGCAACACCGCGAACCCGTCCATGCCCGGCAGGCCGATGTCGGTGGCCACCACGTCGAAGGCCTCGTGCTCCAGGCGCACGAGGGCCTCTTCGCCGGAGCCCACCGCGGTGACCCGAAACCCCTCCCGCGTGAGCGAGCGGGCGTAGGCCCCGCGTTGGGAGGGGTCGTCGTCGACGAGGAGCACCGCCCCCATGTCCGGCTCCACCTTGGGCATCCGCCCTGCGGCCTTCGTCGTGGGCCCCGGAGCCTGGAGGGACCGCGGGGGCGGGGGAGGCGGGGCGGGGGCCGGGTCCGGGGCGGGGGCCGGAGCGGCGGGGGAGAGGTCCGGAGACGGGCTGCCGAGCTCGACGTGCAGGGGCACCCCCTGGAGGGCGGCGTGTACGGCCCGCAGGAGGCTCGTGCGGGTGTAGGGCTTCCACAAGAGGGCGGTGGTGTCGGGGCGGCTCCCGCGGTCGAGAAACCCCGAGGTGAGCAGGGTCGGCATCTTGGGGGCCTTCTGCCGGAGGTAGTCGAGCACGGCGTACCCTCCGCGGTTGGGCATGATCACGTCGGTCACGACCAGGTCGAAGTCAAACCCGTGGGCCTCCAGGAGGGCGATGGCCGCGTCGCCGTCGCAGGCCTCGTAGACCCGGTACCCGGCCGACTCCAGGATGCGGGTGGCGGCCACGCGCAGGGCGTCGTCGTCCTCCGCGAGGAGCAGCCGCTCTCCGTGGGTCGGCAGGTTGGGGCCGCCCGTCTCCAGGCGGTCCTCGAAGGGCTGGTCGCACACGGGCAGTTCGATGATGAAGCTGGTCCCGCGGCCGACGCTGCTGTGGACCCGGATGGTCCCGCCGCTGTTTTGTACGATGGCGAAGCAGGTGGCGAGCCCGAGGCCGGTGCCCTTCCCCGGGGGTTTGGTGGTGAAGAAGGGGTCGAAGATCCGCCCCGCGGTGCTCCGGTCCATGCCGCAGCCGGTGTCGGTCGCGGTGATGCGCACGCAGCGCCCCGAGGCGAAGCCCTCCACGGCCTCGGCCGGGTGGCTGACGCTGATGCGCAGCTTGCCTCCGTCGGGCATCGCGTCGCGGGCGTTGATGGCCAGGTTGAGCATCACCTGGTCGAATTGTACGGCGTCCATGCAGACCACGGCCGGTCGCGGGCTCTGCACCAGCTCCAGGGACACGGCGCCCCCGACGCTGTTGTGGAGCATCTTGTAGAGCCGCGTGAGCCGGTCGTTGAGGTCGACCGGGTGCGTGCTCGAGGGCTGGAGCCGGGAGAAGGTCAGGAGCTGCCGGGTGAGGTCGGCGGCCTTGTGGGCGGCGTGCAGGACCTCGCTGATGTCCGCGAGGCTGCGGTGCCCGTCGGGCAGGCCCTCCTGCACGAAGGTGGCGAAGGACAGGATCACGGCGAGGAGGTTGTTGAAATCGTGGGCGATGCTGCCTGTGAGCTGCCCGATCGACTCCAGCTTCTGGGCCTGGAGGAGGGCGTCCTCGGTCTTCTTGCGCGCGGTGATGTCGTTGTGAAAGAAGAGGAAGTGGGTGGCCTCCCCGACGCTGTTGCGCCCGACGGTGAAGGTGAGCTCGTCCCAGAAGGGGGTGCCGTCTCGGCGGTGGTGGATGAGGGTGACCCGGCAGTCGCGGAGCTGACGCATCGCCTCGCGGAGCTCGGCCTTGGGGCCGGGTTCGGTGTCGGGCCCCTCCAGGAAGAAGAGGTCTTGCAGGAGGAGCTCGTCGTGGCTGTACCCCGAGATCGTCTCAAACGCGGGGTTGGCCATGATCATCGGGTGTCCGGGGACCCTGGCGTCGGCTACGACGATGCCGGTCGAGGAGTTGGACATCGCCTGCATCAGGAGCCGGGCGGTGGCCTCGCCCCGGTGGCGGTGCATGGCCATCTCGATGGTGGTGTACAGCTCCCGCTCTTCGAAGGGTTTGATCAGGTAGCCGTAGGGGTGGACCTCGCGGGCCCGGTCGACGGTCTTGGCGTCGGAGTACGCCGTGAGGAAGATCACGGGGACGTCCATGCGGGTGGCCAGGGCTGCCGCTGTCTCGACGCCGTCCATGGGGCCTTGGATGACGAGGTCCATGAGCACGAGGGAGGGGCGGGTCTCGGCGGCGAGGGTCAGGGCCTCGGGGCCGTTGTCGGCGACGCCGACCACGGTGTACCCGAGCCGGTGGAGTCGGCGGCTCAGGTCGTGGGCGATGATGGCCTCGTCCTCGATCAGCAGGACGCGGGTCGTGGGCTCGGACTCAGCGGGTGCCATAGGTAAGCTCCTTGAACTCGATCTGGAAGCCGGTCCCCCGGTCGCGGGTGATGGCGAGGGCACCCTTGATCTGTCGGGTGAGGGAGGTCACGAGCTGCATGCCCAGGGAGGCGGTCCTGGCCGGGTCGAATCCCTCGGGGAGGCCGACCCCGTCGTCGTGCACCCCGAGGCAGAAGCGCCCGTCGGCCACCCTGCGCAGGGAGACCACGATCTCGCCCGTGTGGCCATCGGGGAAGGCGTGCTTGAGGGCGTTGGAGACGAGCTCGTTCAAGATCAACCCGCAGGGGATGGCGGTGTCGATGTTGAGGGTGCACGGGTCGGCCTCGACCCGGATCCGGGCGCGGCCGGTGAACTCGTACGACCGAAACAGGAAGCTGCTGAGGCTCTCGGTGTACTCGCTGAAGTCCATGCTCCCGAGGGCGTCGGACTGGTAGAGCCGCTCGTGGATGAGGGACATGGAGCGCAGCCGTCGGATGCTGTCCTCGAAGGGAGCCCGGAGCCCGGGGGCGGGCAGGTTCTCGGCTTGCCAGGCCAGGAGGCTGCCGATGATCTGGAGGTTGTTCTTCACCCGGTGGTGGATCTCCTTGAGGAGGGTCTCCTTCTCGTGGAGCGACTGGCTGATGCGGTCCTGGCTCTGCCTGAGCTCCTCGGTGCGCTCTGCTACGGTGCGCTCCAGGCCGTCGTGGGCGGCCTCGAGCTCGGTCTGGTCGCGGAAGACCAGGACCACCCCGATCACGGTCCCGGCCCGGTCACGAATGGGGGCGGCGCTGTCGGCGATGGGGCGCTCGTGTCCGTCGCGGGCGATGAGCACGGTGTGGTTGGCCAGGCCGTGGATGACCCCCGTCTGCAGGACGGCCTGGACGGGCACCACGGCGGGCGCGCGGGTCTGGGCGTGCACGATCCGGAACACCTCCTCGACGGGGCGCCCGAGGGCCTCGGCCTGGGTCCACCCGGTGAGGGCCTCGGCCACGGGGTTGAGCAGGGAGATGCGCCCGGAGACATCCGTGGCGAGGACCCCGTCGCCGATGCATCCCAGGGTGACCGAGAGCTTCTCCTCGCTGAGGCGCAGGGCCTCGTCGGCGGCCCGGATGGCGGTGACGTCGCGGGCCGTGGCGTACAAGACCCCTTCGGCGACGTCGGGCTGGACCCGCCACGAGAGCCAGCGCCAGGAGCCGTCGGCGTGGCGGTAGCGGTTCATAAAGCGGAGGGTGGGGACCCCCGTGGCCAGCTTCGCCGTCTCGGCCTCGGTGGCCTCCCGATCGTCCGGGTGAACAAATTCCAGAAAGGGCCGCTCGGTGAGGGCCTCGGCGCTGTACCCCAGGACCTCGGTGAAGGCCGGGTTGACCCGTGTGAGGCGCCCCGCGGTGTCCGCGATGCAGAGCATGTCGGGCGAGAGCCGGAAGAAGCGGTCGCGTTCGGTCTCGGCGCGTTTGCG
Organism: uncultured Myxococcaceae bacterium; assembly: GCA_964447205.1. Lineage (GTDB taxonomy): Bacteria > Myxococcota_A > Polyangia > Polyangiales > JAEUKH01. Next base: position 81,590 of record CAYUSB010000025.1, on the reverse strand, counting down.
GCGGGAGTTGTCGAAGATCGTCGAGCGGCTGCGCTCCATGCGGCCAAACGTGTCGTGCACCGCGGTGGTGTTGAGCAGGACGGGCAGGAGCGAGCCGTCCTTGCGCACGAGGTCAAACTCCAGGTCATCGATGTGTCCCTGGGCCATAAAACGTGGAAAATTGTAGGCGAACGAGGCCTTCCCCGCCTCGGTGAGGAGGTCGGTGAATTTCATCCGTCCGACCATCTCGTCGGGGCGATACCCGAGCCAGCGGGCCTCGGTGTCGTTGACCGCCACGAAGACCCCGTCCCCGTCGAGGGAGTGATAGCCGCAGGGGGCCGCGTTGTAGAGGTCGTAGATGTAGGCGTTGACCCGGTCGCGCTCGGCCTCGAGCTGCCGCGACTGCTCGGCGTACTTGCGGCGGATGAGGCGATGCTCCAGCCTGCCCACCACGCGCCGGGCCAGTTGAAACAGGGCCGTACGCTGCTCGGGCCGGAGCGAACGCGGGCTCCGGTCGAGCACGCACAGGGTCCCGAGGGGATGCCCTTCGACGCGCAGCGGGCAGGCGGCGTAGAAACGTACGTGAGGCTCGCCCACGACCCAGGGATGGTCTTGAAAACGTGGGTCGTCGTGGGTGTCGGGGACCACGAAGATGTCTGCCTGAAGGATCGCGTGGGCGCAGAAGGAGCTTTCACGCGGGGACTCTTGAAGGGCGACGCCGCTCCAACTCTTGGTCCACTGACGATGGGCGTCGACCAGGGAGATCAAGGCCATCGGCGCATCGCACAGGGTGGCCGTGAGCTCGGTGAAGTCGTCGAATTCGAGCTCCCTCGGCGTGTCGAGGATCTCCTGGTTTCGCAGGAGGGCGAGCCGCTGGGCTTCGTCAGCAGGGATCGCTGCCGTCTTCAGTTGTACATCACCCACCTGAGGAGACTCCCGTGTCAGGCCACCGTAGAAATGCCCTATCATACGCATCTGCTCGGTGTCAAGGTCCCCCCCCGCGCAACGAGGATACAGATTCGGATGCCCGCCTCTCGGAACGATCCGCCAATGATCGTACATCGGAGGCCATTGTATAGAACAAACCTACATGTGGGCGCACGGGCCCCGGACGATCGCAGGCCGGGGTTGGGGTCTACACCAAATATACTAATTATTCGTGTGATTGGGCGGGACGGGGGGCGGTACATTCGATCACTCGCGCACGACCTGACACTCGCCTTCGCCGTTGAAGTGGCCGAGGCTGTTGACCTGGGTTGTCACGAAGTCGCGCAGGGAGTTGACCCCGGGCAGGCTTCCAGTGCCGTACTGGCCGGTGGGGAGGGTGGTGAGGTCGACGGCGGCGAGCTCGTCGAGGGTGACCTCGTGGTCGTTGTTGGCGTCGGCGGCGGCGAGGGCGTCGAAGCGCAGGCGGGTGAGGCTGTTGCCCAGGGGGTCGGTCTCGCCCACGAGGCTGTCGTAGAAGAAGTGGTCGCCGTGTACGGTGATCTGGGCCCGGGCCGTTCCGCCGGAGGGGATGGCGAGGCCGGGCTGGTGGTTGTCGCCGGCGCAGCGCTCGAAGCGTACGGCGTTGGTGAAGCCCCAACGGAAGGTGACGGGGGCGGCCCGGCCCGGGCGGGCGGCCTGCCCCTCGACGTAGACCGAGAAGCCCCCGGCCCGCAGGGCGGCGAGGTCGGCCTCGGTGGCGTTGCCCCGGACCGAGCCGGTCGTCGGCGGGACGAGCCGAAACGACACCCGGTCCATGCGCCCCGCGGCGATGTCGGGGAGGGTTCCGTAGGGGGCGGCGGAGCCCGTGGTGGTGTGCAGGTCGTAGGCCCGTCCGCCGGGCAGGGCGCCCCCCGCGGCCCCGGTGGAGCTCGCCACGGTGAAGTCGGCCACGTGCACGAGGAAGCGGGTGAAGGTGACGGTCCATCCGTTTTGAAGGCCCGCCTCGTCGGCGGGGCCGCGGGCCGGGCCGATCTCCTGCTCGACGAAGGCCTCGCCCCAGATGCTGACCTCGACGGTCCCGGGGCTCTCGCTGCAGCCCGCCGTGGCGAGGGCGAGGAGCAAGGTGCAGGCGGCCAGGCGACGGGACGATGTCTGCATACGAGGCTCCAAAAGTCAGGACGATTGACGACGTGCGGTCAGGGGGTGTCGCTGCGCAGCACGCGGTAGGTGGCCGAGGCCCGCAGGGCCCGTGCGAGGGCGTTGGCGCTCTGGGAGTCGGCGGGAAACACCACCGGGTCGTCGCTGGGAGAAGCTGGGGGCAGGGCGGCGAAGTCGACCCGGTCGACGAGGGCCACGAGGTCGACCTGGAGGGTCCAGGGGGTGCCCTGGGGGTCGAGGGCTCCCGGGGCGGGGACCCCGGGGATGTCGAGGACGAGGGGGTAGGTGGCCGCGAAGCGGACGGTCTGGGCCGCCCGGGTGGCCGTTCCGGTGAGGGAGAGGGTGGCCCCGGGGAGGGCGGGGTCGACGGGGGAGGGGCGCAGCTCGATGCGGGCCGAGCGGCTGTCGCCCGAGACGCCCCGGGCCGTGCCGAGGGCGTTGGGGGTCGTGCGGGTGAGGTCGATCACGACGGGGGTGGTGATGTCCGCGAGGGCCTCGCCGGGCACGTAGTGACCCGGGTGGGCGTAGGCGAGGCCCACCCCGAGGCATCGCTCCCAGGGGCTCAGACGGGCCACGGGAGGGCCCTCGAACCACCGCAGGGCCCCGAGGCGGAGGCGGGCGGTGTCGATGCGGACCGACCATCCCAGGGCCGTGGTGGCCTCGGGGCGCACGCCCTGGGCGAACACGGGGAAGGCCACGGGGCTGCGGCCGGTGGTGTCGTCGCCGCAGTGGGCCGTGAGCCCGAGGGCCCAGAGGGCGGTCACGAGGACGCGGAGGGAGGGGAAGGGCCGATGGGGGACGGAGGGCATCGGGCGGGGCCTCAGAGGGTGACGGTGAGGGTGGACAGGAGGGCGAAGGGGCGGCCTGCGGTGAAGTGCTCGCCCGGGACGAGGCTCCCGGCGGCGCCCTGGACGAAGTTGGAGGCGTAGAAGAAGACCCCGTCGCGCCAACGGGCGTCGGTGACGTTGCGGGCCGCGAGGCCGAGCTCGAACGGGCCGAGTCGCAGGCTGGCCCCGAGGTCGAGCAGGAAGACCCCTTCGGCTTGTTGGCTGAAGGGCAATGGGCGGGGCCCCAGGGCCGTGGCCCCGAGGGCGGTGGTGAGCACGAGGGCCTTGCCCCAGGCGCGTCCCAGGGGTCGCTCCCAGGTGACATCGACCCGCCCCACCTGCGGCGGAACATACGGCACGAGGAGCCCGGTCGCGTCGTAGGCGGCCCGGGCCCAGGTGCCGCTGAGGGCGATCTGGAGCCCGGGGAGGGGCTGGGCCTGGAGCGAGACGGAGGCCCCGACCCGGGTGGTGGCGGCGCTGGCGGGGTTGACGAGGTTGGTCCCCTGGGTGGGCTCGAAGACCAGGTCGCGGTTGACGTGGGTGACAAACCCCGTGGCCGTGGCGTTGAACCGCCGCCCCTGCCACCGGGCCCCGACCTCGCCCGCGTGCACGGTGGCGAAGGGGGCCTGCTCGCCGTCGCCCAGGGACAGGGCCTGCGGCGAACGAAACCCGCGCCCGAAGGCCCCCGTCAGGCGCACCCCCCGCCCGAGGTCGACCTCGACGCTGGCCCTCGGGCCGAAGGCCACCCCCTGGGCGTTGCGGCGCCCGCGGGGAGTGTCCGACCCGGTGCGTGGGATGCGGTCGTTGAGGTCGTACCAGAGCCCGTCGGCCCGCAGCCCCCCGCGCACGAGGACCCTCCGCCCCGGGCGCAGGGCCAGGTCGCCGTACATCGCGATGTCCGTGGCCCGGACGTCGGCGTCGACCCCCGCGGTGTGTACGACGGGGGCGTCGGCCCGCTGGCGCTCCATGGCCTGGGTGGTGTCGTCGTAGCGGGCCCGGACCCCGACCTCCCAGGACTGCGATCGTCCTCCGAGGGCGAAGCTCCCGCGGTGGGCGGCCTCGAGGGCCGCGGTGGTGGCCTCGTACCGTTGCAGGTACCGGTCGCCCTGCGGGTGGACGGCGAAGCCCGTGAAGTTTTCGCGGACGGAGAAGGTGCGGGACGAGACAGACGCGGTGAAGACCGTGCGGGTCGCCCCGTGGGGCAGGGTGACCTCGCCGAGGAGGAAATGCCGGGCCGCGGCGCCGCCCTGGAGGGTGTCGTAGGTGCCGAAGAAGCTCTGGCGCCCGGCGTCGAGGTCGTCGGCCCGCACGACCCCGGGGCTGTCAAACCGCGCGGCGTAGCTGCCCCCGAGGAGGCGCATCGTGCCTCCGTCCCGCAGGGGATGAACATACTGGGCCAGGGCCGTGGCCCGGGAGGCCGCGCGGTTTTCGCCGTAGCCCGCGGTGCGGTAGAGCTCGGCCGCGGCGAAGGTGCCCCGGTGCATCGCCCGCGGGGCCGCCACGAGCACGAGGCGGCTCGTGTCAAACTGCCCATGACTCCCGCGCAGCATCACCCCCCGGGACTCGACCCCGAGGTCGAACCGGGCGCTCCCCGCGACGGCGAAATCTCCCTGCCGGGGGTCGTACGGACCCTCCTGCACCCGCAGCCGGTCGACCACCTCGGGGATGAGGAAATTGAGGTCGGCGTAGCCCTGCCCGTGTACGTTGGACACGTCGTTGACGAGCAGGCCCCCGACGGAAAACTCCACGTCTTGCCCATGCTGGGCGTCGAAGCCCCGGAGGAAGAGCTGGTGGGCCTTGCCCTCCCCCCCGTGCTGGGCCAGGTGAAACCCCGGGGCCAGGGTGAGGAGCTCGGCCGCGCTCCCCCGGGGCACGGCCCGGTACCGGCTCGCCGAAAACTCGTGCTCGCTCGCGCTCCGGGCCCGCCCCCCCCGCACCACCGCCACCGCCTCGTCGCCCCCGTCCGCGTCCGGGGGCGGGGCCCCCTGGGCGCGTAGACCCGCAGGAAACAGCCCCACGGCCGCCCCCAGGAGCACGCACGACCCTCGCCCGAATGGTGACACGACTGTGTGCGTTGGTAGCACGAAGCGTGTCGAGGTTGCCACCGACGTGGCACCCGGAGCCTGTCCCAGCGCAGGGCGTGCGGTCAGAACCGTGCGTGTACGACGCGCACGAAGAGGGTGACGAGGCCGAGGGCGAGGGTGACCCCCAGGGCGGCGCTGGTCTCGCGGCGTCCGAGGAGGGCGAGGAGGGGGTACGGGCGGGCGATGGCGAAGGGGGCGAAGAGGGCCACGAAGAGGGTGAGGGCGAAGAGGGCGGGGCCCATGGGGTGGGCCGCGAAGGCGTCGAGGGGGCGCCCGTGGGCCATGGCGGCGAAGCTCGTGGTGAGGCCGCACCCGGGGCAGGGGATGTGGGTCACGGCCTCGAAGCGGCAGGGTTCGAGCCCGAGCTGCTCGTGGGTGCCAAACCCCCGGGCGTCGGGGGAGAGCCACCGTGCGATGGCCAGGACGGGCCAGGCCCCGGCGGCGAGGGCGATCCACACGAGGCGGGTGGTCCAGGAGGAGGGCGGAGGAGGGGGCATCTCTACGCGCACCCTCGGGACCATAGCGCGCTATGGTTGCCTCCGTCGTCATGGTGCATCTCAGAGGCCGCAGGGCAGTCGGTGTGGGGATCGGGGTGTGGGTCGTGTTGACGGCGGGTCTCGCCGGGGCCCAGCGGCGCCGCGACGCGGGGGTCGACGCGGCCCTCGACGCAGGCCCGGGGGCCGCGGCCCGGGTGGACGCCGTACGCGGGAGCGTGGCCGCCCTGATGACCCGGAGCGGTCGGGCCCGAGGCCCCGGGGAGGTGACGGTCGCTCTGCCCCTGCGGCGGGGCGGGTGTTACGTCCTGCTCGGGGCGGCCGACGGAGAGGCCCAGGCCACGGGGCAGGTGTGGCTCCGGGCGGGGGCGGTGACCGACCCGATGGCCATGGCCCACGCCGAGGGGCGGGTAGGGCAGAGCCGGTTTTGTGTCGAGGAGGCCCCGGAGCTGTATCGGTTGACGGTGCAGACCGAGGGGCCCGTGGTCTGGCACCTCGTATTGACCGACGACCCGAGGCCCCCTGGGGCGGCCCCGGGACCCGGCCCAGCGGCCCGTGACGCCGGGGCTCCGGCGGCTCATGTCGTGTCGACGGAGGTCCATGAGATCGGCGGGGGGGCCGCGGACTACGTGGGGGCCCAGCTTCGGGCCTACGCGGCCGCACGACCCGGGCGGGTGGGGTTTACCCCGGTCGTGCGGCAGGTCCTCGCGACCCACGAACAGCACAGCCGGACGGTGGTCCTGCCGGCGGGGCGGTGCATCGAGAGCGTGGCCGCGGGGGTGCCCAGCGTGGCCGACCTCGAGCTCCTCATCGAAGACCCCAACGGCAACCGGGTGGCCCAGGACGGCACCCGCCGGAGCGCCGAGGGGGTGCGGTTTTGCCCGGTGTTTACAGGGACCTACACCCTGCGGGTGCGGGTGAGGATGGGGGCGGGGCTCGTCGGGATGCAGTGCCTCATCGAACCCTAGTGCGGGGCGGGGCGGGGCGGGCCGCGGGCGGTTGGTGTGCGGTCCTCCCGCGGGCGGCGGGCGGCGGGCGACGGGGGGCACGAAACCACACTCCCTCGCGGCAGGGCCGGTCGGCGGACGGGCACGCGATCCGAACGTGGAAGTGGTTGTTGTGCGGCGAGACGTTGGCCGGCTGCACGAGGGTGTTGGCCGCGAGGGTCACCAGGGCGTCGGAGACGCCGAGGCTCCGGGCGTGCCGCAGGAGTCGGGACCGCAGCGGGGACGACACAAAGATGCGCTCGATCCGGGTGAGGCGGTCGGTGAGGAGGGTCGAGATCAGGGCCCAGTTGCGGTCGTCGTCGAAGACGTAGGCCCCGTTGAGGCTGCGGCCGTCGGGGCCGAAGACGTAGTAGTCGTCGGGGTCGACGGGGCGCCCGGGGCGGGTGGTGCCGCGGGCGGGGGCGGCCCGCATGAAGAAGGCCAGGTCGACGTCGCGGCCGCTCTGGTGCGACCGATGGTGCCCGACCACCCCTCCGTCCCGGGCCGACAGGTCGCCCACCGTCAACCGCAGCGCAAACCGCCCATGAACCGCCCGAGCCACCCGCTGGAGCAGCCCCACGAGCTCGTCGGTCCCCCAGTGGAGGGGGCGACCGGGGAGGTAACGTACGGTGGGGCCCTCCTCCAGCCGACGTCCGTGCACGAGGCCCCCGTTGTTGGCAAACCCGATCGAGACCGTCGGAGGCGGAGGCGGCGGTCGCCTCCCCCGCGAGGCCACCCGTCCGTGCCCGCGTTCGGGGCGGGGAGCGCGGGCCGGGCCCGAACCCCCTGTCGCCGCGTGCTCCGTCGCCGCACGGGTCGGGGAGCGCCTCGTCGGTGGATCGGCCCACGCCCCCTCCGCCCCGAGGAAGACCCCCAGGCTCAGAAGCAAGGCCGTCGCTCGCGCCAACACCCGCACGGGGGCCGTGATACCAAACCAGGACGTATCCTGACCACTTTGTGGCGGAAGAGGATTTGACGGCTGCGCTGGCGTTCAGTAGGGTGCGCGTGTTCGGGGGTCACTCCCCCGGAGCCACTCCCTGAATGCCCTCCCGAGGAGAAGCGCCATGCAACAGCAGCCGTTGACCCCGCGCCAGCAGGCGATCCTTGATTTCATCCGCCAGTCCATCCGCGAGCGGGGCTACCCCCCCACCCTGCGCGAGATCGGGGCCACGATGGGCATTCGCTCCACCAACGGGGTGAGCGACCACCTGCGGGCCATCGAGCGCAAGGGCCACCTGCACCGCGAGGACATGAAGTCGCGGGCCATGGTCCCCATCGACGGGCCGGGCTCGGTGTACCCCCAGGTGGTCCGGTCGCCCGACGACGAAGACCCCTCCCTCTTCGACCCCTCCGAGCGCGAGTACCACCTCGACGTCGATCGCCGGGCGGCCCCCGCCAACGACGCCGTGCGCATCCCCCTGCTCGGCCGGGTGGCCGCCGGCCCCCTCACCTTCGCGTCGCAAAACGTCGAGCAGCACCTCACGGTCGACCCGTCCCTCCTCAAGACGGCCGGGGCCGAGACCTTCGCCCTCCGGGTCCGCGGCGACTCGATGATCGAGGCCGGCATCCACGAGGGCGACATCCTCTTCGTGCGCCGCCAGGAGACCGCCGAGCGCGGCGAGATCGTGGTGGCCCTCGTGGGCGACGAGGCCACCGTCAAGCGGTATTTCCGCGAGGCCGACCATATCCGCTTGCAGCCTGAAAACAAGCGTCTTAAGCCCATCTTCGTGCGCCGCAACGAGTACGCCGAGTTTCGCATCCTGGGTGTCGTGGTGGGCCTGTTTCGCCAGCCGACGGGCTTCTCCGCCAAGGCCACGTGATGTTTCCCCCGTTGCTCGTCGGCGCCCTGGTGTCGGGCGTGGCAACGGTGGGCAGCCTCGTGCAGCACTACCGCCAGCAGCTCGGGCCCATGACCCTCGCCGAGGTCCGGGCCCTCGCCAAGATGCCCGCCACCCCCATCGCCCACTGCCGGGCCGGCTACGTCAAGCTGGTCGGGGTGGTGGGCTGCGATCACCCCGTGGTGGGCATCTACGGGTCGGTCCCGGTGGCCGCCCGGGAGGTGCACCACTACGCCGTGGAGGGCCGGGGCCTGGGGTCGCGGCGGGTCCTGGCCCGGGTCGAGCGCACCGAGAGCCCGTTCTGGGTCGAGGACGACACGGGCCGGGTCACCCTCCACCCCGACAGCGCCCGCATCGACTACGAGTCCGAAGGGGTCGACGACGAGTCCATGGTCGAGGAGCACCGGCTGCGGGTCGGCGAGCGGGTGGCCGTCCTGGTCTCCGTCAAGCGGCTTGACCACGTCGCGCAGCAGCCCTTCCGGCAGGCTACCGTGCAGGGCGACCAGGGATTGCTGCTCCTGGGGGCCCCGCTCGTGACGTGGCGCACCGAGCCCGAGGTGTTGCCGCGGATGGTTCCGCCGATGGGGGGGGTGGCCCTGTCGGCGGGCACCGTGGGGATGGCCGTGCTCGGGGCCCTCCTGCATTGGTAGGGGTGGGCGTCCAGGGCCTCCCCAGCGGGCCGCGGCTCGTGCCCCTCGACCCGTGGCGCGAGCTGGTCCTGCATGTCCTGGCCTTCGTCCCGGCAGCCGGGGCCGCGTCGTTGTATGCCTCGGGATACGCCGCTTTCGTGCGGGGGCGCTTCCCGCCCGAGGCCTTCGCCCAACTCGACGAAGACGCCCCCCTCCTCGCCCGCCTGCACGATCAGGGGGGCATTGCCAGCGCCGGGGTCGAGGTGCTCCCGTGGTGCTTCGCCACGGCCTCCCGCATGCGGTCGGCCCTGCGTGCGGGCCCTGAGGCCTGGGAGCCGGGCATGGTCGATCACCCCGCGGCCCTCGCCCTGGCCCGCTCTCCGTTGGCCTCCCTGTCGTCCCTCACCGCCCTGGTGGCCCTGGAGATGGCCCTCGCCGCCGAGGCCTTCCTGACGGGCTACACAGCCCATCTGGCGGCCGAGATGGAGGCCGTGGTGGCGCTTGTGGCCCCGTGGTTCGCGGCGGCCCAGACGGTAGCTCCCCGCGGGGCCGCGGAGGCCTCGTGCGGTCTGTCGGCCGTCCTCGGGCCGCGGGGGCGGGTCTATCCCCGGCTGGTGGCCGAGACCCCCGCGGTGATCGTCGGGGCTCCTCTCGCGTACACGGGCCTTCCGGCGTCCCACCCGGCCCTGCAGTGGTTGCACGAGCGGGCCGTGGTGGCTGCGTATGCCACCCTCCCGGGCGGCCTCGACGCCGGGGCGGGGTACCTGCATGCGGAGGCCCTGGCCTGGGGGGCCCTGGAGGTGCTCGTGGGGGGCAGCCCCCTGGAGGCGCCGCACCGGGCGTGGCGGGGGCGCTTCGACGCCCGGGCCGTGCAGGCGCGGGGGCAGAGCCTCGAGGCCGGAGAGGTGGCCGCGGTGGTGGGGCGATTGCGGGGGTGAGCTCGACACGAGGGCACGAAGGCGAAGAGAACCGCCAGGGCGCAAGGGGCGCAAGGGAGCGGACGGGATGGAGGGGATCGGGCCGCACTCCCCCACACAAAACCTCGTCGCTCATGGTGCCCTCGGGCTGGAAGGCCTCGGTACGAGGGCAAACCAGGGGGAGGGAGAGGCTGGGATTCAGGAGATTTGTGGGGAAATCTTCCTCTCCCCCAACGGCACACGGGTCACCAAACTCCCCTCTCCACGGGAGAGGGGGCGCGCGTTACACGAGAATCAAAGGGGGAGAGTTCCAGGCAGCTTCCTCCTTCCTTCACTCACACGGTGGCCGCACGGCCAACTCGCCCCAAACCCCTTGTCCAGCCCGAAGGCTTCATGAGCGACGTCGGTTTGGTCAAGTGTCTGCGGCACTTCGTCCGCGGCGTTCGACCGCTGCGGGCTATGGCGTGGCCCCGTCGAACACCTCCGTGAGTGTCGCGGCTGTCATCGCCCGAGCGAACCAGTGTTCGAGCGTCGCCCGATCGGTGCAGGCCATCACCCGCTCGCGCAAAGCGTCGTCCACCGCGAGGCCGCGCAGCGTGAGGGCCTGGAGCACCATCCGCGCCTCCCCCCGCGCCTCCCCTCGTGCTTCGAGGAAGAGGCGAAACTTACGAAACGCAGGGCTCTCGGGCATGTTGTCGAGGTTCACGAGGGTCTCCTGAAACATCTGGAGGAGGGGCTCACCGAGGACGTTGAGAATGGCCTGTGCCTGAGCTTCTCGCAAGGCCGCGTCGGGGGTCTTGTCGGTGAGCTGCAGGGCCTCCTCCACGATGGCCTTCGCCGCCTCGCTCTTCCGTCGGCGGACTGCCCACGCTGCGAAGAAGGCGAGCTCGGGCTTGTCGGTGGCGAGGAGCGCGCGGGCCTCTTTGGCGGTGAGCAGGACCACGACGGGTTCGAGTCGGATGGCGGTGCCGTGCGCGGCTGTGAGGGCGATGTCCGCCTGAGCCCTTCGCGCGACGGCGGGTGAGGTGGTGACGAGGAAGAGGTCGCCCATCACCTTGTGCTCGGCGACGAGCATGGCGACGGTGACGATCCAGGAGGCGATCTACGCTGCCTTCCACTTCAGTTGCACCTCGGCGAAGGCCCACGAGCGCCCCTTCCGCAGCCAGAAGACGTCGGGCCGCCGGTCGACTGTGAGCACCGCTTGCAGCGCAGAGTCGTCGAGCCGCAGGCCCTTCGCGAGCCCGCGGTGCGTGAGCGTCCGCAGCAGCAGGTCGAACCACTCGGGGTGCTCCTTCAGCACCTTCACCATGATCTCGTGCGCGGCCCCGGGCATCTGCCGGAGCTATGCCAACCACGACCGAGGTGCAACCCACCCGTAGACATTCCCTGACCGTCACCACGGGGGTCTGCTCCGAATCCCAGGCCCTTCCTGCATGGCTTGCGTCTCGTTGTAAAAACTACATCGGGGTGAGCGAGGCTGACCAGGGCTGGCGATCGAGCAGCAGGTCGAGCACGACGTTGGTGTCGAGCAGCACGTTCATGCGCCGCCACGGAGCCGAACCCATCGCCCGAAGCCGTGCTGCCCCAAACCCCCGGCAGCGCCAGATAGACCCGCCAACGTGTCGCGTCACTCGTCCGCGGCGGGCTCGTCGCCGAAGTCGAACACCTCGTCCACGTCAATCTCGACGGCGTCGAAGGGCTCCGCCCGCACGCGCTCGCCGACGTTGGCCACGCCCACGATCAGGTAGTCGGGTTCGGTGCGTCGCAGCACGGTGAGCGTGCGGTGCATCGGGTCGGCGAGCCAGTACCACGGCACCCCGGCCCGGTGGTATGCGCTGCGCTTGGCGCCCATGTCCACCCCGGCCGTCGAGGGCGAGAGCACCTCGCAGATCCACGCGGGCGCTTCGGTCACGAGGCCGCGCGCGTCGGGCGCAGGGAGGCGCGGGTGTTTGTCGCGCTGCCAGCCGAGGAGGTCGGGCCGACAGCCGATGTCGCCGAGGTGCATGTCGACCTCCTGCGAGAGCCACCACCCGCCGGGCTGACCGGGGTCGCCCTTGCGGCGCTTGTAGGGCGCGAGGGCGCTGCCGATGCCCAGGTGAGTCGCGCCGTGACGGGGCCCGGGCATCGTGTGGTAGACGATGCGCCCGTCGATGAGCTCGGCGCGCTCCTCCTCGGCGATCGCGAGCCACTCGGCGATCGTCGCGGGGGGAGCAGGGGCCCGGCGTGCGGGCCGGTGCGCAGGATCGAGGGCCACGACGCGAGGATTCATCGCGCACGGGGTCGCGGGCAAGCGACGGGGGGACGGCGATGGAGGGCGGGGGGGAGGGTGGAGCGAATTCCAGCGAACTTGTTTGACCGCAAGGAGTTTTTGGGGTTGTCTCCTCTCGGAGGCAGGTTCGTGATCTGGGGAACAGTCATTCGACGGGAGGCTTCGCGGCTACCTCACGTCCCCACGCCCCACCCCCGAGAGGGAAAGAGGCCTGGCGCGTCGGCCTGGCGCCCAACCTCGACAGAGATCGGCGCCGTGGATACTCTTCGGGCGGGTTTGAAACCCGCCCCTACCGCTGTGGCTGTCGAGGATCGGTGGATGGCTTTGACGCCCGATGCCTTGATCACCTCACCTGCACCCGAGTCCTTCTTTCTCCCGGGAGAAGGGCGCGCGGCATCAGGGATGAGGTTCTCACGACCCTCTCTGACAACGACCCGCGTAGGGGCGGGTTTCAAACCCGCCCGGATCGCATCCAGTAGGTCATTCAGTTTCAGGAGTGGCGGAGTTTTTATGACGTATCGACGCAGGTGGGCGGACTTCCGTTGGTTGTTGCCGATGTCGTCCCTGTGGGTGGGCTGCTACGATCTCCGCGGCAACACCCCCACCATGGACGCCACCAGCCGGGAGGATGGGCGGTTCCAGGAGGAGACAGAATGCTTATTATGCGAAACTCACTGATCTCAGACGACTTTCGTTCTCCTGGGGTCTGCTAGCCCGCAAATTTCTGCACTCGAAATCGCGCTCTCGACACCCCTCCCGCCCCCCATCTCCATCACCACCTCGTCGCCCGGGAAAACAGGGGCAAACGACGACCGGCCCCCCTCTCCGTCCCCCACTGAGTCGAGAACGCGCTCCCTCGGCACGTGCCGCCTTCCAGGTCGCAGCCTCCTATCCCGGGGCATTGTCGAGAGCGCCCCGGGATACGGGCCCCGTGCGAGCGTCTCGACAGCCCACTCCCCTCAGCGCCAGAAGGCAGGGAACTCCTGCCCGCCCAGGGCCAGTGCGTGAGAGACGCGCCTGCGCCATGAGCCAGCCCGACAGACCGCACAATTTTCAGCAGTGACCCCGAGCCGCTGGGTGTGCAATCTCCCCGCAGCCAAAGTCATCGAACGAATACAACGCGGACTCAATCTTTCGATCCAGGACTCAGGAATCTTGCTCCACGCAACCCGGGCCATCAACTGCAGACGCTGGAAGCCGTACCCATTGGTATTCCACCATGCAGCCTCGATCGAACGGGCCCAATATTCTCCGTCAACATGACACTTCCAGGCGATGTCAGCCTCGTATCGGTGACACCATCCCCGTATCCAAGGCGCTCCGGCCAAGGCGTCTCGTCGCACAAAGTCGAACAGAGACGACAACGGAGCACAGACTCCCTGCCAGAGCAACGCGCGCACAAGGAGGAGACCCGACTCCGCGGCCGATGTCGGATCATCCCCCTCAATCTCATCAAGAGAACACCGAGCCAATCGTTCCGCATGGGCCAGATTATTCATCAGTACCCAAGGCGTCGACGAGCTGGCAAGAATCCAGCGGCGCATCGACCGGCGCGTCGGGAGTCCTACGCCCGCGGTCATCTCCAATGCGCGCTCAAAATGGCGCAGGCTCTCCGGCAGCTTCTCCGCGCGGAGCATCCGACAGGCCGCCCCGGATACCGCGTGCAATCGGACCAGCAGCTCGGGCTCGCGGGCTGCGTGCTCGAGGCCGCGCGCGGCGGCCCGCAGCGCAGGCCCTGGACGCCCCTGATTCATCGCCATCTCGGCGCTGAAGAGCGCAAGCTGACCCTGAAGCACACGACGGCCCGCCTCGGGGACCGACGCCAACACGCTGTGGGCCGTGATGGACTCTTCGCGGACCATCCGGGCGCACGCGATGGGTCCCGACTCCGCGAGCACCCTCCGCGCACGATGGATGTCTTCGAGGTGGCCCGCCACGGCGTCGCCACGGCGGCGTCGACCCGACGGGCGCGACGCCAGCCGACGGAGGGCCGCGGCGATCGCGGCAGCGGGCACCCTGTCGTCAGGTGAGTTGACGAGATTCCAGACGACCGTACGCCCCACCTTCGTGTCCTTCAACACCGAGGAAGGAACGCCGTCCAACACCCGGGCGACGCGCTCCGTCGACAGGCCGAGCCTCCGCGCGATCGCCGCGGTCGAGACATCGCGCGCCCCCTCCGCCGCGATGGCCAGCAGCATCTCCCACGGGGCAGCGGGCACGTCCTTCCTCCCCCATGCGGCGCTGATCTCTTCGCGCCATCGTTCGAGCTCGACCGTCATCGCACGCGGTGAGGTTCGCGCATCCATGAGGCCCGCGCCAGGGCGGGTCATGCTGGGCGACAGGAGGTGTCCGATGCCTACGCCGTCGCCTCGAACGACCCGATGCGCCATCAGTGGTGCGGAGATTCTGCGGGACGAGAGCTTCGTCCTCGACCTGCGGGCGGCCTACGCCCGGCTGCGTGACCTGCGCTCCGAGATGGACGCGGTCGAAAGGGTCATCCACACGCTGGCTTCCAAGACGATTCAGCTCGAAGGGGTCTCCAAGCGGGAGGTGCAACAGCGGCTTACCGTCAGCCTCGGCGTCGCGGCGGCCCTCGACACCGGCGCGACCCGCGGCCTCTTCATCCCCTGGCCGGAGCACCTCCAGCGACAGAGCGACCGGCAGGCCCAGCAGATGTCCGGGCATCCGATCTACGGCGTCGCTCTCCGAGGGCTGGACGCGGCCCAACGGATGGAGGTCGTCACCCTCGGGCGACGGCTGGTCGGGCGGGTGATCCATCGCGCGGGCTACCTCGACCAGCCGGTGCATCAGGCCATCTCGTGGGCGGCGGCGACGGCCCTCCGCGGCACCTCGCCCGACGAAGCCTTCGCCCGACTCCTTCACGCCGATGAGGACCAGCTCAAGGCGTTTGGTTTCCCGGCCTCTGTGTGCGCGGCCACCCTCACCGCGCTCCGCCGCTGCCGCGACGGCACGCACGAGGCCCCGTGAAGTGCCACCTCGTCGTCGGCGATGGCCCCTGGCCCGTCCACACGGTCCTCCACCGAGCCCTCTCCGAGGCCGCGCCGCGGACGCTTCTCGTGCTCGACCTTCAGGGGCGCGGGGCGACGCTCCTCGACGCTGCCATGCGGCGCGGGCTTCAGGGCCGGGTGAGCGCGTGGTTTGACCTCGCCGACCGTCGCGCCCCCCGCGCTCCCTGGCGATACCGACCGACCGACGCCCACGACCGGGCGCTCCGACACCTGCTCCTCGGCTGGGTCGCCTGCCTCGAGGGCGAGGCCTCGGCCCCCGCCATCGACGCGATCGTCTCCGCCACGAGGGCTCTCGCCACGCTGGTGCAGGGTCCCTCGCCGACGCTCCCGTCGTGGTCGCTCGTCGACATCGTGCGCGCGATGCGAAGCCCGCCCCCGCTGCTCCTTGCCCGCCTGGAGGGCGCCTCGGTCGTGGACGCCTCGTCGCTGCGCCCGATCCTCGACGCCCTGTCCGTCGCTCTCCGGTATCCGGCCGTGTTCGCGGCGGTGACCTCCCCCGAGTCTCTCCCGCCTGACGGGGCCGAGGGGGTCGTATGGGTGGAGCTGGCCCGGGCCCACCTGGAGCCCGTCGAGTGGCAACTACTCGCGCGCCTGGCCGGCGCCGCAGCGATCACCGCGTGCGCCGCGTCAACCCGCGCGGTCGACGTCCTCGTCCTCGATCCCGCGCGCGGCGTCGGCACGCGGGTCGACCCCAGGGACTTCACGGGGGCGTCTGCGGTCAGCGCCGCGTGGACCCCGTTGGGCGATGGGGCCGAGGCGGTGCTGCGTCCCTGGAGCGAGGTCGGCGCGGCCGTCTGGATCGGCCCCAACCGCCTGCCCCTCCCCGTATGGGGTCGCTGCCTTCCGCCCGCGGCGTTTCGAGCCCTGGGCTCCCTGGAGGCCGACGAGATGATCGCGACCCGGATGCAACCTGACGCAGCGTGGGCGCGACGCCGGGTGCGCCGTGACGATGCCACCGACCTCGTGCCGCGGGGCGTACACCGTCGCCACGAGGGGGCCGCAGTGCACCTCGCGGACGCTGCGATCGAGGCGCTCCGCATCCATACCCCAACGCGTGGACTGCTGAGCCGGATCGCGTCCCTCCCGCTCCTGCGACGCGCCTGGCATCGACTGAACTCGGTCAATCCCAACCTGTCTGGGACGGACTTCGTGACGGCGCGGACCTTCGGGGCCGAGCTCGAACCCTCCCTCCGCACCCTCCGGGCAGAGCTGCTGGACGGCACCTACCGGCCGTTGCCCTTGCGCCGCGTCAACATCCCCAAGGAGGACGGCAGCGTCCGGGCCATCGGCATCGTCACCGTGCGCGACCGCATCGTGCAGACTGCTTGCCTGGAGGTGATCGACCCGCTTCTCGATGCGACCTTCTCCGACCACAGCTACGCCTATCGCGTCCGCCGCGGGGCTCCCCTCGCCGTCCTCGCCGCCATGGACGCCGTGCGAGAAGGGGCCCGATGGCTGGTGCGATGTGACGTGGCAAAGTGCTTCGACTCGCTCGACCACGCCATCCTCTTCGCGCGCCTGCGGGAGGTCTTCGACGACGACGAGCTCCTACACCTGCTCGGGCTCTGGGCGCGGGCCGACATCCTCGTGGGGGAGGACCTCATCCCGACCGAGGTCGGGGTCGCGCAGGGGACGGTGCTCGCTCCGCTGCTGTGCAACCTCTACCTCACGCCCCTCGACCGGGCGCTGGAGGCCGCGGAGGTGACCTTCATCCGGTACGCCGACGACATCCTGCTCTGTGCCCCGGATGAGGCCGCGGCCCGAGAGGCCCTCGCTTTGACCGAGCGGACCCTGGCCGGCCCCCTGCGGCTGCGCCTCAACCCGAAGAAGACCCAGGTGGTGCCGACCGCGGAGGGCCTCGACCATCTGGGCTTCCGACTCTCCGCGGAGGGTCTGGACGTGCAAGCGGCCAAGATGGACAAGCTGCTTGAGGAAGTTCGTCGCCGCCTCGGCGAGGTGGTGCGGGTGAGCACCGAAGGCGACGCGGCGGTGCGGGAATCGTTCGCAGGGATTCTGGCGGTGCTCCGCGGGTTTGCGGCCTACTACGAGAGCGTCGGCGAGGCCCCACGCGTCCAGGCCTCGTTGGCCCGGCTGGGGCGCGCGGTGCACGCCCTGTCGCTCGACGTGCTTCCGCCCGGCCTCTTCGATCATCCAGCCTGGAAGCGGCGCAGCGCACTCTGGCGCGGTGAGGTGCCCGAGCCGAAGCTCGCCGCACCGCCGCCTGCGGGGCTGTATGCGGAGCCCCGCACGAAGGCGGTGACCCCTCCCTCCCGGCGCGAAGAAGACCGGCCCGCAGCGACGGTGGCACCCCGGGCAGAGGACGACGAGGCTCAGGCGCCTGGAGTCCTGTTGGACGATGGCAATCTCCAGGTGCTGCGCCACGGCGTGTATCTCACGTTGCGCGGAGATGCCCTGGTGCTCCGGGCTCGGGGCGTAGACCTGGACAAGGTCGCGCTTCATCAACTGCGGACCGTCTCGGTCTCGGGGCATGGGACTACACTCTCCGCTGCCCTGGCCCGGTGGGTGTCTCGGGCCGGGGTGCCGCTGCTCCTCGGGACACCGACCGACACCGAGTACACCCTCATCGCCTCGCCCTCGCCGGGTGTGCCGCGGGTGCGGGCCGCGCAGGCCATCGGCCGAGAGCGCCCCGAGCTCGTGCGCGCTGGGCTCGCGATGCTCCATGGGAAGATCGCGGGCCAGGCGTCCATCCTGCGGTACTACGCGAAGTACCGGCGGCGCTGTGCAGACCCATTGCACAAGGTGCTTGACGAAGCCGCGATGCGAATTCGCGAAGCGGCCGAGAGGGTTCTCCGGGTTCCGACGGAGGGCTGGGACACACAGAGAAAGGTCGCAATGGGCCACGAGGGCTTTGGGGCGGCCTTGTACTGGGAGGCCGTCGCACAGATGGTTCCGCCCGAGCTCGACTTCAGCGCGCGGTGTACGCGGGGCGCCTCCGACCCGCTGAACCAGAGCCTCAATTACGCCTACGGCCGCCTCTACGTCGAGGTGTGGAAGGCCGTTCAGCAGGCCGGACTCGACCCCTATCTCGGCATCATCCACGGGAGCGAACGCGGCGACCCCAGCCTCGTCTTTGACCTGGTCGAGGAGCTGCGCCCCAACTTCGCCGACCGGCTCATCTTCTCCCTGTTGGGGCGGGGGTTTCGCCCCAAGCTCGGGGCCCGCGGCACCCTCTCGACGACCTGCCGACGCCTGATCTCCCGCGCCTTCCACCGCAGCGCCAGCCGAGGCGCACGCTGGTGCGGGAGCCCCAAGTCTCTCTCCAAGATCGCCCAGGGCCAGGCCCGGACCCTGCGGGCCATCGTGCTCGGCGAGGCATCCGTCTACCGCGCGTTTCACCTGCGCTGGTGAGGACGCCCCGCTCGATCACCTCGGCGCGACGCGTCTGAGACGGGCGCGTCGCCGTGCCCCTACGGCAGACCCTCGCGCCGGATGCGCTCTTCCAGCGTGGCGAGAAGCACTGGGATCGCGAGGCGATCCTTCGGGCGCCCCGCGAGGGTCTTGAGCTCGATCAGCGTCGGAAGATCAACGACGCGCACAGGAACCTCACCGATGGGCATCGACTCCGAGCGGTCGAGCAGCCAGGTGTAATCGCGCCCGCCGTCGAGTTCGCAGAGCACGTCGAGGGGCCCCGCGAGGGTGTCGAGCAGAACGTGCCCGCGCCCCGTGAGCCAATCGGCAGACGGGCGAAGGCGACGCGGGTCGGCCCGCGTGACGGCCTCGATCCGACCCAGCACCCCGAGAAGGCGGTCGACGTTCGGTGGTGTGCGGTGGTGCACGATGTCGAGGTCGCGGGTGACGATCGACGCGCCGTGGAGCACGCCCGCCATGCCACCAACCACCACAAACTCGACGCCCTCCGCGACGAGCGTGAGGATCAGCGCCTCGATCGTGCGTGGTTGCTCTGTGCCCATCGCTCCAGAAACTCTGCGGTTTGCACGCTGCTGCGGACGCGTGCCAGGGGGTCAAGATCGAGCGTCGAGCGGATGAGCGTCCGGTCGACATCATCGACGGCTGCGAGCACCTCCGGGTCGCGCGCCGCCAACATCGCCCGAAGCCGCGCCACAGCAGGATGATGGTGTATCGGGTCGTCGACGGCGTTCATGTCGGAGGCGAGTCTACCACGCCCACGCAGGAGCGTTCCGGTTCCCGGCTCAGGGTCGCTTGCCACCCTCTGCCGGGGCTGCCAGCATCGCGCGTTGTATGGACCTGCTCGAGCAGTTTGAGCGTGTGGTCGCGGCCCTCGGGGGGGGCGGTGGACCGAGGCCCGGGCGTGGCGGGTGCGGCGCGAGGCGGGCGGGTTCACGCGGACGCCCCTGCCCTCGCCGCGGCTGTAGGTGCTGGGCCTACCCTGATTGCCCCGTAGCCCCCCGCCGGGCGGGTGAGGTACCCTCCGCCCGCATGCTGAACTTCAGCGCCGATCCGCACACCGCCGAGCAGGAGATGCAGGCGGTCATCTACTACCTCACCGCCATCGCCCACCTCGACGGCCACTTCGACGAGTCCGAGCGGGAGTACGTCCACGACCACATCAACCTCCTCGTGCGGCACCGCACCCGCGAGGCCGTGGGCTCCGACGACCTGACCCCCTACGCCGAGACCATCCAGCAGTGGACCCAACACTTCCACGAGGTGGCCGCCATGGTGGCCGCCGAGGTGGCGGGGTACTTCACCGAGTCCGTGGCCGAGGGCGAAGACCCCCTCGCCTTCGTCACGGCCCGCCTCAAGCTGCGGTGCTTCGAGCTCTTCGAGCGCTTCGACGAGACCGGCCAGGCCCAACTCCTCCGCGTGGCCGACGCCATGATCAAGGCCGACGGGGTGGTCCACCCGGCCGAGCAGGCCTTCCGCGATGAGATCGAGGCCCTCCTGCACGCCCCGGTGCAGCTCGACGACGAGCACATCGAGCCCATCGACGTCGGGAGCCTGCTGGTCGAGGCTCCGCGGGCGCGGGTCCCCAAGCAGAGCGATCACCCGTTTCTCCGGGCCAACGAGCGGGCCTTCTCCCGCGACCCCCTGGCCTTCGCCGAAGAGGCCGAAGAAGACCTCGCCCTCATCCGCCGGGTGATGGAGACCCTCGAGGCCCGACGGGCCGACGGGGCCGGGATGCTCGCGGGCCGCAAGGACTTCTCCGCGTACGCCCCCGGGACCTCCTTCGCCGACGGCCACGTCCACGTCCTGATGCCCGACGACGCCCCCGTCGAGCTCCTCGTGATCGGCGACCTGCACGGGTGCTACTCGTGCCTCAAGGCCGCCCTCATGCAGGCCGATTTCTTCGCCAAGGTGCAGGCCCACCACGACGACCCCGCGCACAACCCCGCGATGAAGCTCGTGCTCCTCGGCGACTACATCGACCGCGGGCGCTTCAGCTACAACGGGGTGCTCCGGGCGGCCATGCGGATCTTCACCGCCGCCCCCGGAGACGTCTACCTCCTGCGCGGAAACCACGAGTACTACGTCGAGCTCAACGGCCGCGTCCTCGCCCCCGTGCGCCCCGCCGAGGCCATGACCTCCCTCCAGGGCATCGCCCAACAGAACGTCTTCGCCACCTACATGAGGCTCTTCGAGGCCCTGCCTACGTCGTTCGTGTTTGACCGCACGATGTTTGTGCACGCGGGCATCCCCCGCGACGAGACCTTCGCGGAGAAGTGGGTCGACCTCGACTCCCTCAACGACCCCGACATCCGCTTCCAGATGCTCTGGAGCGACCCGAGCACGTCCGATTTCGTGCCGGCCGAGCTGCAGGCCGCCAACGCGCGGTTTCCCTTCGGCCGCAAGCAGTTTCAGCGCTTCATGGGGCACCTCGGGCTGCGGGCCATGGTGCGCGGCCACGAGAAGATCAACGAGGGCTTCCGGGTGGTCTACGACGACCCGCAGGCGCGGCTGTTTACGCTGTTCTCGTCGGGGGGCAAGACCAACGACGACCTGCCCCCGGAGAGCTCGTACCGGGACGTGACCCCGATGGCCCTGACCGTGCTGCACCGCGACGGGGTGAGCGAGGTGACCCCCTTCGCCATCGACTACGCCCGCTACAACGACCCGCGGGTCAACGCCTTCTTCGCCGAGAAGCTCGCGGGCTGAGCCCCCGCGTCTCCGGGTCGTCTCCCGGGAGGCCCTCGCCGCGGTAGTGTGAGCGCTACCGCGCGTCGGGGTCGGCGAGCCAGTCTGCGAGCGCGTCGGAGGTGAGATCGAGCACGACGTCGCCGAGGCGGTCGGGCCCCACGGTGTCGAACCGGGCCAGCAGCGTCGCGGTCTCCCCCTCCGTCAGCGGCCGCCCCAGACGCCGCGCAAACTGGTGTTGTACCAACTGCAGGCCCTGCTGGAGGCCCTCCGTGCGACCGCGCTGGATGCTCTTCTGCACGGCGTCCTCGAAGGAGTCGTATCCCCTGCGCTGGACGAGGTTGCGCAGGGCGGCCTCGTGGGCTGCATCGCGGTCGAAGAGCGCGTCGACAGGGACGGCATTCTTCAACACGCCGGGGGCTTCGAGGTGCTCGTCTGCGCGGACGGTGCGCATGGCCTTGCCCTGCTCGTATACCTCCACACGACGCGGCCCGACCAGCCGAACCACCCACACCAGCCGCGTGCCCGCCGCGAGAAATTCGTCAATCTTCTTGCGCAAGTCTGCGTGGTCTTTCCCTTCGGCGGCGTACTCCACCACCAGGGGCGGCACCGTCGTGCTCCAGCCCGGCTTCTCGGGGCCGATGCCCACAGCCACGTCGGGCGCACGCAGGGTGTCATCCGAGAGCGCGATGCCCGCGTCGACGCCTGCGGGTGGGGCCGCGGGGTCGCTGTCGAGTACAAAGCCACCGCGGAGGTTGGGGCCGGTGCCGTTGCCCCCCGTCGGCAGGCATTGAATCGGGTGACCCTCGGACAGCTCGTACGGGTCGCCCGAACGTAGCTGGTCGACATGAAACGGGCCCGGCGCGCGCAACGGGTACGACATACCCGCGACGTTAGCACGGCCTCGCCGCCGGGCCGCGACGCCCTACGACGCGGTGCGCGGGAGCCCCGCTCAGCCCCCCTTCACGTCCCGGGTGCGCACCACGTCGCGGTAGCTCTCGCGCTGCCGGATGAGACGCACCCGGTCGCCGTCGGCCAACACCTCCGCGGGTCGGGCCCGGAGGTTGTAATGCGACGCCATCGCGAAGCCGTACGCCCCCGCGTTGCCCACCACCACCAGATCGCCCTCGCGCGGAACCACCATCATCCGCTCCTCGGCCAGCACGTCGCCGCTCTCGCAGATGGGCCCCACCACGAACACCCGCTCGACGGGACCCTCGCGCCGGGGGTAGGTCACCACCGGGTGCCAGCTCTGGTACATGGCCGGCCGCACGAGGTGGTGCATCCCGCTGTCGACCCCCACAAACACCCGGTCGCGGGTGCGCTTCACCGTCGTCACCCGGGCCAGCAAAACCCCCGCCTCGCACACCACGAAGCGCCCCGGTTCGAGCACGAGGCGGGCCTTCTTCTTGCGGTCGGCGTTGAAGCGGGCCATGCGCCCCACGATGGCCCGGCCCCACACGGGCAGGTCGAGGGCGTTGTCCTCGGGGCGATAGGGGACCCCGAAGCCCCCCCCGGCATCGAGGACGTTGACCCCGGGCAGGGCCGCGGCGAGCTCCAGGAGGGCCTCGAAGGCCTCCATCCACAGGGCCAGGTCGAACACCCCCGAGCCGATGTGCTGGTGCAACCCCACGAGCTTGAGGCCAAACCGGGCGATGAGGGCCCGGGCCTCGGGAAGCTCCTCGGGGCTGAGGCCAAACTTGCTGTCGGGCCCGGCGGTGATCACATGCGGGTGGTGGCCCCCGCCGATGTCGAGGTTGAGCCGCAGCGACACCGGGGCTCCACGAAACATCTTGCCGTACCGCCGCAGGGACGACAGGGCGTCGAGGTTGATGAGCACCCCGGCCTTGTGTACGGCCTCCAGCTCCGCGTCGGCGGGGTTGCTCCCGGAGTACACGATCGACCGCGGCCGAAACCCACACTCCCGGGCCAGGGCCACCTCCCAGGCGCTCACCGTGTCGACCCCGAGGCCCTGGGTTCGGATCATCCGCAGGAGGGACGGGTTGGCGTTGGCCTTCATCGCGTACCGCAGGGCGACCCCGGGGAAGGCCCGCACGAGGGCCCGGCAGCGGTTGCGCAAGACTCGGGCGGAGTAGGCGTACAGGGGCGTCCCGTAGCGTTCGGCGAGGCGGGCCGCACGCCGGGGCCCGAGCCACGAGGCGGGGGTCACTGCCCCACTCCCGGGAAGAACTCCGCGTGCAACGCCCGCACGGCCAGCTCGCCCTGCTCATCCGGGACCACGAGGCCCACGTTGACCGCGCTGGCCCCCATCGACAGGAGCTTCACCGCGACCCCGGCCCGCCCGAGGGCCGCGAAGATCCGCGGGCACACCGTCGGGTCGGTCAAGAGCCGGGCGGCCACCACACACACGAGGCACCCCCCAGGGCGTACGGTGACGGTCCCTGAGGCCCGGAGTTCGGCCACGGCGGCGTCGAGGCCCGCGTCGCGATCGACCGTGCAGCTCACGCTGACCTCGCTGGTGGCCACGAGGTCGACCACCACCGCGTGTTTCTTGAAGACCTCGAAGATGTTGGCGAGAAACCCGTGGGCCAGGAGCATCCGGGTGCTCTCGATGTGCACCACGGTGATCCCGCGTTTGTGGGCGATGGCCCGGGGCCCTTCGGCCTCGGCGTCTCCGGCGGCCGTGATGACCGTGCCGGGGTGGTCGGGGGCGAAGGTGTTCTTGACCCGAACGGGGATCCCGCGGCGTACGGCAGGGTGGATGGTCTTGGGGTGCAAGACCTTCGCGCCGAAGTAGGCCAGCTCGGCGGCCTCGGCGAAGCTCAGGGCGGCGATGGTCTGGGCCTCGGGAACGACCCGCGGGTCGGCCGACATCACCCCGGGGACGTCCGTCCAGATCTCGATCTCTTCGGCTCCGAGGGCGGCTCCGACCAGGGCCGCGGAGTAGTCGCTGCCCCCGCGTCCGAGGGTGGTCACGCGGCCGTCGAGGGTTCGGCCGACGAAGCCCGTCACCACCGGGATGACCCCGTCGGCCAGATGGGCCTCGAGGGCTGCGCGCAGGGCCGCCTCGCTGCTCGGGAGGGGCTCGGCGGCGCCAAACTGGTCGTCGGTGATCATGCCCGCGTCGAAGGCGTCGACGGCCACCGCGGCCACCCCCCGGGCTTGCAGGACGGCGGCTACGGTGCGGGCCGAGATCCGTTCGCCGTAGGAGGCCACGCGGTCGACCAGCTCGGGGCTGGCGTGGCGGGTCTGGCCGATGGTGAGGAGGGCGTCGGCGAGGCCGGCCAGCTCGGGGTCGATGAGGCTTTGGGGCAGGTCGAAGGCCGCGAGCAGACCCCGGACCCGATCGAAGACCGGGAGGTGCTCGATGGTCCCCCCCGCGGCCGACGCGGCGAGCTTGAGGAGCATGTCGGTGACCCGGCTCGCGGCCGAGACCACCACCACGGGGTGGGTGTGCTCCTGGGCCCGAACGATGTCGCAGAGGGTGACGATGCGGGCGGGGTCGCCGACGGAGGTTCCGCCAAATTTCATGACGCGCATGGAGATGATGGGGGCGAGGGGTAGCAGACTCCCGGGCTGGGGGGCAATCGCCGGGCCTTTTGCGGCTCGTTCGCTCCATGGTCGGGGCGGTGCTAGCGTCCGCGCCCGAATCTTAAGACTGACGGAGGAATCATGCGGGCGAGCCTGGGCCGTGATGCGGCCACTACGTGGCGGGGTGTGCTCCTGGGGGCGTTGATGGTGACAGCCATGGCCGGATGCTCCCCGCCTCGCAGCCGCGGGGGTTCTTCGGGCGACGCAGCCCTCGACGACGACGCCGGAGCCCCCCTCGACGCCCCCGACGACACGGGCTCTCCCCCGGACGACGCGGTCTCTCCCCCGGACGACGCGGGCCCTTCCCCGGACGATGTCGGGTCTGTCCCCTGCACCTCCTCGCGGCAGTGCAGCGCGATGAACCTCGTATGCGACACCGCCCAGGGTCTCTGCGTCGAGTGCGTGGGCGACCCCGACTGCATGGCGGGCACCCAGTACTGCGCCGCGGGCGGGCGCTGTGCTCCGCGGGAGTGCATCGAGACGGACGTTCGTTGCGTGGCCGGGGTTCGGGAGGTGTGCAACCCCCGGGGCACGGGGTACGTGGCGATGCCCTGCACCACCCAGCAGTCGTGCGTCGACGGGGCCTGCGTCGACCGGGCGTGCACTCCCGGGGTCCGCCGCTGTGTGACGGGCGACCCGACCCGGGTCGAGGCCTGCGACGCCGAGGGCCTCGGGTACACCCCGAGCCCGTGTCCCATGGGGCAGTCGTGCGCGGACGGGGCCTGTGTTCCGTATCGTTGTATCCCCAACGGCACCCGCTGCGCAGGCACTGCCGCGGTGCAGACCTGCGACGGGGCCGGGCTCGCCTTCGGGCCCGCCACCCCGTGTCCGGCCGGGCAGGGCTGCGACGCCGCGGCCGGGGCCTGTCGGGCGCTCGTGTGTAGCCCCGGGACGGCCACCTGCCTCGATGCCAACACCCGACGGGTGTGCGACCCCGATGGGCTCGGGTACACCTCCACGGCGTGCGCCAGCGCCCAGACCTGCAACGGGGGGGTGTGTGTCGCGCGGGCGTGTGTTCCGGGCACGTTTGCGTGCGCCGACGCCACCACGCGGGGGGTGTGCAACCCCGACGGGCTCGGGTACGCCGTGTCCCCTTGTCCGGCCATGCAGGCCTGCGTGGGCGGGGGCGTATGCACCCCCTGGGTGTGCACCCCGGGCAGCGTGGGAACGGCCTGCCCCAACGCCACTTCCCAGCAGGTGTGCGCCCCCGACGGACAGGGTTTTGCCACCGTGGCCTGCCCGAGCGGTCAGGTGTGTATGGGCGGTCGGTGTTCTGCTCCCTGCGGGGCCGCGGGCCAACCGGTCTGCGCCAGCGGCCAGTGCAACAGCGGCCTCGCCGCGTGCGCGGGGGTGTGCCGCAACACCTCCACCGACGCCACGGCCTGCGGTCCGACCTGCACCGCCTGCCCCGTGCCCACCCAAGGGACGGCCCGCTGCACTGCGGGCACCTGCGAGGTCGTTTGCAACGACCGCTTCAACCCCAGCGCGGGGGCCTGCGTCGCGTGCGGGGCCGACGGGCAGCCCGCGTGCGTCGCGGGTTCGCCCTGCAACGCGGGGACGGTCAACATGGCGGGCACCTGCCGCGGCTGCGTCGGGGCCGTGGTGTCCGTGGGCAGTTATGAGGATGGGGCATGCGCCG
Source organism: uncultured Myxococcaceae bacterium (assembly GCA_964447205.1). Classification (GTDB taxonomy): domain Bacteria; phylum Myxococcota_A; class Polyangia; order Polyangiales; genus JAEUKH01. Next base: position 55,187 of record CAYUSB010000025.1, on the reverse strand, counting down.
CGTTGTCGGGTGGCGCCGTACGCTGCTGGGGGCGCAACCAGATGGGTCAGCTTGGCAACGGGACGACCACCAACAGCCTCGTTCCGGTCGACGTGACGGGGCTGTCCAACGCGGTCGAGGTCCAGGGCGGCTATCAGCACAACTGCGCCCGCCTGGCCAACGGCACGGTCTGGTGTTGGGGCAACAACACGTACGGTCAGGTCGGCAACGGCACGACCACCTCCCGCGCGACGCCGGCGCAGGTGAGCGGGTTCGCCTCCGGGGCGACCTCCCTCGCCGTGGGGCACTATCACACCTGTGCGGTGGTCAACGGGGGCGTACGGTGTTGGGGCTACAACACCTACGGCCAGCTCGGAGACGGGGGGAGCTCCTCCCGCTCGACGCCGGTGAGCCTCACCGATCTGTCGTCGGGGGTCGTGCAGGTGGTCGCAGGGGCCTATCACACCTGCGCCCTGCTCGCGACGGGGGCCGCACGCTGCTGGGGGTACAACTACTACGGGGCCCTCGGCGACGGAACGACCACGACGCGCGCTCGGTCGGCGGCGGTGTCGGGTTTGAGCGTTGGGGTGGTGCGTTTGTTCGCGGGGAAGTATCACACCTGCGCGGTGCTCGCGGCCGGGGGGGTGCGCTGCTGGGGCCAAAACGATCAGGGACAGCTCGGAAACGGGACCTTCACCAACGCGTCGACCCCGCGAGACGTGACGGGCATCACGACGGCGGTGGAGGGGGCCGCGGGGCGCTCGCACGCGTGTGTCCGGCTCGCCGACGGCACGATGCGGTGCTGGGGGAGCAACGCCCAGGGGCAGCTCGGAACGGGCACTGTCACCTCCAGTCCGATCCCCGTGTCCGTGTCCATGCTCGGCGGGGTCACGTCCCTGAATAGCTACGACCTGGCTACCTGCGCCGTGGCGAGCGGCGCGGCCCGATGTTGGGGCTACAACGGCTACGGCCACGTGGGCGACGGGACGACCACCCGACGCACCGTCCCCACCCCGGTGGCCAACCTCGGCGGCGGCGGCGGCTGTTGAGGCGCGCCCTACGCCCGGGCTCGACAGCCCCGCGAACTCTGTAGACAGGAACGAATGGCGGCGAAACCGCAAGGGCGCAAGGGCCGCAAGGGCCGGACGTTGTAGGGGGCCTCGGGCAGGCGAAGGCCGACGCGGGAAACATGCGCCGCGGACGAGGGCGCGGTCGCCAGCGAAACGTCGAGGGGATCACGCCGATGCTCCCCCCACAAAACCCTCCGCCCCTTCCGCCCCTTGCGGCCCTTGCGCCCTTGCGGTTTCGCAGCCCGCCCCTCGTCGCCCGCAGCCTGCCGCCCGTTGTCGACGTGAGGTAAGGGGCCCTCAGTCGCGCAGGGCCCGCTTGAGGATCTTGCCCGTGGGCCCCTTGGGCAGGGCCTCCAGGAAGGCCACCTCGCGTGGGTACTTGTACGACGCGAGGCGGTCTTTGCAGTACGCCACGATGTCCTCGGCCGTGGCCGTGTGCCCGGGTTTGAGGGCGATCACGGCCTTGACCTCCTCCCCATGGCGCGGGTGCGCAATCCCGATCACCGCGGCCTCCATCACGGCCGGGTGGGCGTAGAGGACCTCCTCGATCTCCCGGGGGTACACGTTGAACCCCCCGCGGATGATCATGTCCTTCTTGCGGTCGACGATGGCGTAGTACCCGTCCTCGTCGCGCACGGCGATGTCGCCGCTGTGGAACCACCCGTCCCGAATGGCCTCGGCCGTCGCCTCGGGGCGTTTGTAGTACCCCTTCATCACGTTGTGCCCGCGGATGCAGACCTCTCCGGGGACCCCGTTCTCGGTGACGACCTTGCCCTCGGCGTCTTCGAGCTGAAACTCCACGCCCCAGATGGGGAGGCCGATGGAGCCGGGCTTTTTGGGCCGGTCGAGGCGGTTGAAGCTGGCCACGGGCGAGGTCTCCGACAGCCCATACCCTTCGAGGATGTTGACCCCGTACCGGGCGTCGAAGGCCGCCATCACCTCGACGGGCATGGCCGATCCGCCGGCCAGGCAGTATTTGAGCGCAGGCAGGGCCACCCCCGCGGCCTCGGGGTGATGCAAGAGGGCGAAGTACATCGTCGGAACCCCCGCGAAGAGGGTCACCGCGTGCCGTTGCAAGAGCCCGAGGGCGGCCATGGGGTCGAAGCGGGGCAGCAGGACGAGGGTGGCCCCGGCGGAGATCCCGCCGTTCTGCAGGACGGTCTGGCCGAAGCTGTGGAAGAGGGGGAGGGTGACCAGCATCGTGTGGTGCGTGGCCGACAGGGGCAGGAGGTCGTTGGCCGTGTAACGGGCGTTGAAGAAGAGGTTGAAGTGGGTGAGCTCGGCCCCCTTGGGGCGCCCGGTGGTTCCCGAGGTGTAGAGGATCACCGCGGTGTCGTCGGGCATCGTGGCAGGGGCCTCGGACACGGGGGTGGCGGCCCCGAGGAGGGCGGTGAAGTTCAGGGCTCCTTCGGGGGCGGAGAGGTCGGCCCGGTCGGCCTTGACCACCACGAGGTGTTTGCACGCGTCGACGCGCCCGAAGGCCTCCTGGGCCTGCGGGGCGAAACCTTCCCAGGCGAGGAGGGCCACCGCGTCGGAGTCGTCGAGGTGGTAGGCGATCTCGTCGGCCGTCAGCAGCACGTTGAGCGGAACCACCGGGAGAGCCGCGTAGTGGGCCCCGTAGTACGCGACCACGAACTGCGGGACGTTGGGCAGGAGCAGGGCCACGTGCTGTCCGGGCCGCAGCCCGAGAGACTTCAGGGCCCCGGCGCAGCGTCGGGCCATCGCGTCGAGGGCGGCGTAGGGGATGCTGACGTCGCCGACGACGACCGCCGGGCGCTCGGGGTGTGTGCGCGCGGTCTCGCGCAGCAGGGTGGCGAGGTTGAGACTCATCGAGGGACCCTCCGGGACGGTGAGGGCCGGGATCATCGCACGAGGCGGGCCCGAGGTGGGAGCGGGGCCCGGCCGACGGGGGTGCAGTTCGAGTTGAGGGAGGTACGTCCCTCTCCCCTCCGTCTCTTGCAGCCTGTGCAGATCTTCCCCTCTCCCCGGGGAGAGGGGAGCCGCGATGGGCACGGGCCGCGGGAGGGAGAGGGACGTACCTCCCTCACCCCCACGCCCCTCCACTCGAACTGCACCCGGCCGACGGTTACTTCGCCTTCGTCCCCCGGCGCGGCGCGCGCGTGTGGGTGTACCCGCGGTAGTCCTTCTCGGAGGGGGTGCCACGAAACCGGTAGGTGCCCGCGAGCCGAACGCGGCGCTCCAGCGCATACATCACCGCCAGCACCCGGGAGAGCGTGTCCCTCCGCGCGCGTGCCGCCCCCTGGTTGAGGGTCCGCTGGTCGATGCCGAAGCGCCGCGCGGCCTCCGCGGTCAGCGCCTGAAGCCGCGCCCAGAGCGCCGTCTCGTTGCGCGGGAGGGCCGCAAACCATGCCGCGTGCGCGTCGCTCTCGATGAGCACACGATACGCCTCGGTGTCGGTCACGAGGTCCTCGTCGCTCGCGCCCGCACGAATCTCCTTGATGCGCCGGAGCCCCTCGGGGTTGTCCGCGAAGCGCGTACGAAACGCCGCCGCCAGCTCGCGCTGAATCCACCGGGCCTCCTTGCGGAGGGCCGCGTCGCCGAGGTCCTCGACCGACTCGACCGACACGCCCGCGCCCACGACGCCCGGCGTCGGCGACAGGCTCCGGGCCTCGGTCACCGCCCGTGCGAGCAGGTCGATCTCGTCGGCGGTCAGCGCGTGCTCGCCCACCACGGTCCCCACCAGGGCCGCCGCGTCGCGCTGGGCCGCAGCCCGCACGCCATCCGCGTGTGCGATGCGCGCCCCTTGCTGCGAGCGGGCGAGGGCCCGCGTCGCGTCCGCATCCTTCACCGCCGCAACCGCCGCAACGAACGCATTCTCTCGTGAATCCGCCTTCTTGCTCGCCATGTCCTGCTCCTCGGCGCGACTCTATGCCAGCCCGCGGGGATGCCGCCAGTTCCGTGGGCCGACGCGCCACCCGTGCGGAGGCGTAGTACGACCGTGCGGAGGCGCAGTACGACCGTGCGCGACGCCATGCGCCCCGTCGGAAGCCCCAACCACCCCGCCGGAAGCCCCATGCGCCTCGCCGGACGCGCCAACCGCCCCGTCGGAAGCCCCATTGTGCTTGTGCGGGTGTACGATGCCGTACGCATGATGCCGGTGTGCAACACAGTCGCCCGACCAACGTCCGGGCGTCGCGGGAGAGGGCCCCACGGGCGTCGCCGCCTTCTTCTCGGGCCGCAAGGGCGTGGGCAAAGCCTACGTGTCGCTGGGACACCTACAGGTCACAACACTCTCCCTATGGGGGCGTTGTGACCACCAGCCCGGGGGGATAGAACCCCCGGACATCCGAAGGTGCGAAGGTTGGCCTGGAAGATGCAATATGGTTCCGCGTGCACCCTCACCTCCATACAGAGAGACTAAGCTGCACGAACAACTCACGCACAGCAACACGCCTAGACGGCACGTACCCACTCCACCAAGGCCACAATGTCGCATTTCCTCCAATGGACTCTACTGCTTGCAGTTGTACTGACCGTTTCGTGCACACCACACAACGAAGACTCCGTCGTCTCCGTGGGGCAAACCATCACCGGCGGGACGGCAGACTGCATGTACCTCGGAGATCCAACCTGCCCTGTGGGTTCCGATCGTTGGCTACGCCACAACGCCGTGATGAAGATCGTGGGGTCTGATGTCTGCACCGGCACACTCATCACGCCAAGACATGTACTGACCGCGGCGCATTGTTTCTCCACGATCTCCAGTCTCGCCACAACCAACCTCGTCACCCGAGTCTACGACGGCGAAACCGGAATGATACAAAATCACGTCATCTCCCCGAGCGCCTGTCAAATCCATCCGCGTGCCATCCGCGGCTCTAACGCCACATCGTCGCGACCATGTTTTGCTCATAACTCCGGCTGGAGCGATTTCAACGATTTAGCAATTCTTACACTGCCCGAGGATGTCCCACCTACTGTAGCAACGCCCGCAATCATGGCCACGAGTCATATGGTGAACGATGCGGCGATCTGGGTCAACTTCCTTTCTCCATCGCTCCGTGTCCGTCGATCAGGTTTTGCACTTGGCCCGACACGGAACACATGGGAGGGTCTCAGATTAACAACCCTCATCGCGACCTCAGGTGACTCCGGTGGGCCGGTTTTTGCCCGTCCACAGGACCGTCAAGGTATGCCACTCCCCTTCGATAACCGCGAGTTCCTGGTCGGCACCGTGCAGGTGATCGGCGGCAGCACACCTGACGCATGGATCGCGGACGGCCCAGACCCTGTCGAACATAACTGGGGCTGGATCGCCTCGGTGGTGCAGCAGCCGGGCGATCCCCTTCATTGGTATGGTGAGAGCCTGGCAAATGACAACTGCCCGGGTGTGCTCAACCCTGATCAACTCGACTCCGACGGCGATGGACTCGGTGATGCCTGCGACAACTGTCCGATGGTGCGCAATCCCACGCAGAGCAACTGCAACCTGGACGCTGAGAATCGCGATCTCCTCGGCAATGACCCGGTGCGTATCGCCCGCAGGAACAACCGCGGCATGGTCGGCGATGCCTGTGACCCGACCCCCTGCGCGCCTGCACGCCCGGTAAGCAACGAACACTACCTCGGCGATCCTACACCAGAGACCGTACGGCTGGATTTTTCGCCATATCGCCCCAATCTTCTAGCGGGGCCTGCTTTCACCACGAGCGGAGGCACGCGCTTCTGTTTGTGCAATCCGGCCAACAATAGCATCGAGTCTCGAAACGATTGCGAGCTGGATCCAGCGTTTGAGTGTGTTCGGCGTAGTGACGATTTTGCGACGCAAACATCCAATTGGCACACGATGTCTGTCGTCGATGCGACTGGTATGCCCTGGTCGCCCTCCGAGCATGATGTCACAGTTACACTTCCTACCCCATTTCACACCTCCACCGTGCCGCCGACTTACGCAAGCTGGAGCGCGCGTGCGGACGCGATTTCGTGGGGCCTATTGCTCCCGGCAGATCACTGGGCATTCCGTGGTGTGATGTGGGGCCATCTTCCTGATACACGGCCGCAGGGTGTTCCTCGATTTGCGAGCGCAAACACCGACGTGCCGCTCGACCGTTTCTATCACAGCGGCATCGTCGCCAACGAGCCGCGTACGGTGCTCACTTCGTTTGATATTCCATGGCCTCGGGTGTTCATGTTTGATGGCTGCCTCGGCTGTCTGGGCACCGACAACATTGCCACACTGTTCAAGGATCCGACTTCTGGCGGCTACATTGTGCGCAACGTCCAGGCTGACGTGATCTCCCCCATCCCTGTTGATCCCGCAGTAGATGCTTTGCTGATGGACTCAAACGCGACCTGGGTGGCGCCGATCGAGCCGCGCGAAGACTGGCGTGAAGGTGTACCCGGCGCGGTGGTGTTTGACCTGTCGGCGCTCAGCGCCCTCGGCCGCGTGGCCGACAACGGCGGCTCGCTGCTCTCGCTGATGAACAACCCGTCCTTGTTGCAAACAACGACTGCCAGTGCTCCGCCAGGAGGCACGTCTCCATCGCTCTCTTCCGCCGAGCGCAGTCAGATCGCACGCAGGCCCGCGCGTTTGCAGATCCCTTCGCGCTCTGTACGCAGTGTGCTACCTCCTTCGCGGTTGCGCGGACCGGCGCCGACTCCTGTAACCCGCACAGAGTCCAGCACCACGACTTCTGCGTCGAGCGCGGGTGGTCTCTGGTCATCCTCGGTCCTTGCTGCGTACAGCGCTCACCGGGGTGAAGTATTCTTGGCCGCAGCGGGGGTCTCGAAGATCTACCGCTATGATGTTCTCCAGGCAACATGGAGTTCGGTCCCGCTCACAGGAGAATCTCCCCCCGAGACCTTGCTCGCGATTACCTGGCGCGAGGCCGATCGATCCGTATACATCCTGGGTACGGCAACGGTCCTGGGAAAGACCTGGGTCCGATTGTATCAGGCCTCGCTCGATGGGGCGTTGACGCTCCGAGGATCGTGGTTGTCGACGGGGAGCGCCGTCGCCTACTCGCTTGCGGTCCTGCCGCATCAGGAGTTGGTGCTGCTCGGATCGTCGTCCATGGGGTACACTGGCGCATTTCTGCTCGACGCCGATACGGTGGAGGTGACACCCGTCCAGGAAGTCTGGGTTTACGGAACTCTGCACCCGTTCGTGGCAGCCGTGCCGGAACGGCGCGCATTGGGTTACTTCGCGAGCGATTCAAAGAAGGGCGTCAGCCCGATGACCGCGCCGTGGTCGTGGTGGTACACGCCCTACCCTGGCGACTTGCAGTACCTGTTTTGAGCCCGAAGGAGATCTGTAGTGATGCTTCGTAGGGTTTTAAGGCCACAGGGCAGACCGAGCGCTCCTGTATTCTTTGCGCTGTTCACGACGGTGTTGTGTGGATGTGCTGCGGGCTGCGAAGGTAGCCCCACGGGCTTGGCCGATGCCTCCATGGCCACGGATGTGTCCGCGGACCGTGGTCCCTCCGATGCAGCACAATCCGTGGACGCGGGGGCCGATGTCCCTCCCGCGCACATCGACGACGGTGGCTGGGCCAGACCCGGCTGGTTGCCTGCATTCACCAATGTCCGGTTCGCCACCGATCCTGAGCGAATGGTGGAGCGGCCGGTCTGGGTGCCCTGCAGTGACGGCCGGGTCGGTTGCCGAGAGCTTGAGCGAGGCCAGGCTTGTGGCAATCCATGGCCCGCCCTCACCATCGCCGCCACACAGATGAACCATGGTCGTCGTACTTGGTTTGCGTTTACTCACTTCGTGTTAGGACCTACTGGGACTGAGACCGAGACCGACCAGATCATCTCACTTATGGAACTCGATGGTCCTGTGTTGATGGCGTGGCGCTCACCGATGTTGAGGCCACGAAGCAACGGTCAGGTGATTCCTATTGTCGCGGACGATCAGCCGACTTCTCTCGTCCGATTTCAAGATCCGCTCAGCCAGCAGGAGTTTAACAACATCGCAATTCTGCCGGGTCTACCCTCGGTCGCTGCGGGTCGACCCGAGCGACTTCGTATCGTAGAAGACAGTCGCGACCTGCGTGGCGCGAACCTACGGTACCGCGATATGTCGGAGTCCGTATTGGGATTTTCTTCGGAACAAGCGGTTGCCTGTGTCCCTCTTCAGGAGAGCCTTCCCGTGCGGGTCTTCACCAGGCTCCCGAATGCGTTCGAAATCAATACAGTTCAAGTGCATCGCGATACCATGTTCTGGGAGACGAGTGTTTCTGATGATGGCATCCATGCTTACACTCAACAATGGTCTGTGCGCGGAGCAGAGCCGCCGCAGCGACTGCTGGACAGCAGGCCCCACGAACTTCGCGGCTTCGATACGGATGGCGTCACCATGGCATGGGTCCTCGGGCGCCAACGTGCGGCCGATCGATCTCATTTTATGACCTCGGAGCTTTGGGTGGCGCCCTACACTACCGACCCCGCGCTCCTGCGTCCACGGCGGATCCTTGCAATGGGTCCGGGCAACGTGGTGGGATACCACGTCATGCAGAACGGGTACTATGCCACGGGCAATCCGCTCGGCACATTCTACATTGTGGATCTCCGTGATGGGAGTTATTGGGAGATTGAATCATTGCCTCAGGGGCTGCGGCTCATCTCGCCCTTTTTCGTGAGCGAGACAGAGGTCGGCTTTCACGCCTGGCGGCCAACGACGGCGTGCAACATGATGCTCCGGATTCGTCTCGACAGCCTCGGACCACGGCATCCACCCCAAGGGCCTGACGCCTGACCTCGACACGGCTCGGCGCCATGGACACGGAAGGGCGGGTTTGAAACCCGCCCCTACCCCTGCGGCGATCGAGGAAAGATGCATGGCGGTGGATACTGTAGGGGCGGGTTTCAAACCCGCCCTTCGTCCGTGCCTGCCGAGGAAAGGCCCAATGGCCTTTACTGCTGCTGAAAGCTCCGGGCCACCAGGGACAGGACCCGCCGGGGCACGTCCAACGACACCCGCAGCCGTCGCACCTCGCCCTCCTGCTGAACCCCGACCCGTACGATCCCCGGGGTCTGGGCGTCGGCCCCGGCCCGGGTGAGGGCCTCGGACAAGACCCGGGCCATCCGGGGGTCGTCCCGCACGATCTCGGGACCGATCGCGGGCATCACCGCCCCCACAGCCCGAACCCCCTCGGTCTCCGCCCCCACCAGCCCCTCGACGGCGATGGGCGAAGGGTGATCGGCCATGGCCGCCCGCAGCCGGGCCCGGGCGTCGGCCCCCACCACCCACCACACCCGCGGACCCTCCGGGGCCAGGACGATCTCGAGGGGGGCCACCCGGGCCGTCGGTCCCGCAGCCATCCGGGGAGCCCCAGGCCGTGCGGGCGTGGTGGCCGCGGCGGGAGCGGGGGCGCCTCCGAGGAGCTCGCGCAGGGCGCCCGGCGGGGGAGAGGCCACCCGCAGATAGAGCGACCCCGGCGGGAGCCCCGCCCCGGGCAGGACCTGCACCTGGGCCATGTCGTACTGCTGGTCGGCCTGGATGGCCCGGGCCACGGGGAGCCGCTTGAGTTGGGTCACCAGGGCCCGGACATTGGACACAAACTGGGCCGCGGGGGTGGTCACCTGGAAGTGGGCCACGCGCCACCGGGAACCCGCAGGGTCGCGCCCTGCGGCGGCGGCTACGGCGAGGGAGTCCTGGGCCGCGAGGGCGGTGAGGGCGGTCATCAGGGCGGCCCGGTCGGGGGCGGTGAGCCGAGAGCGCGGGAGCAGGAGCCGCACGGCCACGTCGGGCAGGACGTTGAGGGTCGTACGCAGCGGTGCGAGCGACAGGGCCGTGGCCCCGTAGAGCATTCCGCCGGGCGGGAGGCGCTGGAGGAGGGCCACGGGGGGCGTGCTGCCCGCGGTGGCCTCCAGGAGCTGTTGTACGGGCAGGGCGCTCGGGGCACCCATCTCGGCGGTGGCCTCGACCCGGGCCCCGGTGTCGGGCAGGTGCACGGCCCCCCGCAGGCTGGTCACCTCGGCGACGGTGGTGGGGAAGGCCGCGAACCACGACCGCAGCCACGCGAGGCCCCCATCTTCGGAGCCCGCGGCCGGCGGCGCAAAGTTGGTGGAGGCCCGGGCAAACTCGCGGTCGGCGTCGCGGCGGATGTCGTCGACGAGGGTCGTGTGCACCGTGTCCATGTGGACCTCGGCCTGGAGGGCTCCCTGGGCTTCGTCGAAGGGGTGCCGGGCCACCGTGCGGGTGAGGTACCCGAGGACGGCGGAGAAGCCCTCGGGGTCGGCGGGGGGGCGTTCGGACAGAACCCAGCGGCCACCGCCCGGGGGGGCTGCGGCGGCGGCGAGGAAGGTGGTCGACCGGGGCACTCCCTCGGCGTTGCGGGCCACCCGCCAGGCTCCGAGGGAGGGGGCCCCGTAGGCGTCGAGGGAGTGGCCGTCGGAGATCACGGCCCGAACCCGGGAGAGGTCGCCCGTGCCGAGGGCGAGGGTCATCCCGATGCGCAGGGCCCGGGGAGCGAGGAGGGCGTCGACGGGGGCGTCGAGGTTGATGGCCCGGGCCACGGGTTCGTCGTCTTGAACCATCCCGGGCAACGCGTCGGTGAGGAGCTCGCCGAGCAGGTCGCCGAGCCCGAGGTGGGCCCCGAGGCGGGTGGCCAGGGCCCGGGGCGGACCGATTCGTACGCTGAGAAGGCTCCCGGGGGGCCGGGGGCGGTCGGCGAGGTCGATGGCCGGGGGAGCGTCCTGGGCGACCTCGGCGGGCTGCGGTTCGGCAGGGGCCACGGGGGGCCGCTGGGGGGTGCTGCACTGGGAGAGGGCGAGGGCCAGGAAGAGGCCCGCCACGAGGCCGAGACGCGGAGAGACGGTGCCTACGGTGCGATGCATAGGGGCGGGAGGATAGCGCGGATGGCCCGAGAGGCTCATCTCCGGATCCACTCGTACAGGAGCACCACGGGCAACGACGCGAAGGCCATGTCGAAGTCGACCCCCAGGACCACGTCGCCCACCGCGGGAGAGACCCCCACGGCGGGGAAGAACCTGGCCTCGCACCAGACCCCGAAGCTCATCCCGTAGGAGCGGTGGTAGTTGAGCGAGCGGGTTCCCCACCACAGGCGGGCGAGGGCTCCGCCGCGGGGGGCGTCCCCGGCGGTCTCGGCTACGGCCCCGAGGGAGGCGATGACGGGGAAGGTCGGCGAGACCGGGAGCTGCACGAGGGCCCCGGCGGCGAGGGAGGCCCGGGCGAAGTCGTCGGTGCGCAGGGCCAGCCACGGGCCCACCCGGGGGGCGTAGGGGGTTCGGGCCCCGAAGGTGACATCGCTCCGCAGGCCCAGGGTCAGGCGCCACGCCCGAACCTCGGGGGGCCCCAGGGCCCGCCCCACCCCGGCCGAGGCGTTGACGGTCCATTGGGGGTACGCCCGGGCGGCCGCGGGGAGCAGGGCCAGGGTGCATCCGAAGGCCATCCCGACGCCGCGCGCTGCCACCATCGCGCGAGACACTATCACCCCTGGCACCCCGGAGGGCCCGGGCTGTATGTTCTCGCTCGCCGTGATTCGACTGACGCGACCGTATTTTGACGAGGCCGAGCGGGAGGCCGTGGCCCGGGTTCTGGCCAGCGGGATGCTTGTGCAGGGCCCCCGGGTGGCGGAGTTCGAGGCCCGGGTGGCCGAACGACTCGGGGGCACGGAGGCCGACCCGGTGTTCGCCGTGGCGGTGACCAACGGCACCACGGCCCTCGAGCTCGCCCTCGCCACGGTCGGTCCCGCGGGGGTCGGACCGGGCGACGAGGTGATCCTCGGGGCCCTCACCTGGCCCTCCCCGGGCAACGCCGTGCTCCTGCGCGGGGCCACCCCCGTCCTCGTCGACATCGACCCCACCACCTGGAACGCCCCGCCCCACGCCGTATCCCGGGCCCTCAACCCGCGGACCCGGGCCGTCGTGGCCATCGACCAGTTTGGGGTGCCCGCGGAGATCCCCGCCCTGCGGGCCGTCTGCTCCGACGTGGCCCTGGTCGAAGACGCGGCCTGCGCCCTGGGGTCGTCGCTCGGAGGGGTTCCGTGTGGGCTCCTCGGCGACCTCGGGACCTTCTCGTTTCACCCGCGGAAGGTCATCACCACGGGCGAGGGGGGCATGCTCACGACGCGCGACGGGGCCCTGGCCACGCGGCTTCGTACCCTGCGCAACCACGGGCAACGCAGCCCGGGCGACTTCGAGGGCTTCGGCCCCAACGCCAGGATGTGCGAGATGCAAGGCGCCCTGGGCGTGTCCCAGATGGTCAAGCTGGATGACATTCTCTCCCGCCGCCGGGCCCTCGCCGACGAGCTCCGGGCCGCGGTGGCCCTCGGGTGGCAGGGGGCTCCGGAGGGGGCGGTGGTCAACCATCAGACCGCGGGGTTTGTGTTGCCGCCTCCCGAGGCGGGGCGGAGACAGAGTGACCGGGTCGGGGCCCGCGACGCCCTGGTGGCGGCCTTGCGGGCCGAGGGGGTGGAGGCCGGGGCCCTGTCGTACGCCCTGCACCGGCTGCCGGCCTTCGTGCAGGCAAAGGGCCCCGTGAGGCTGCCCGTGGCCGAGGCCGTGGTGGACGGGGGGGTGGCCGTGCCCCTGCACCCGGGGATGACCGGGGGCGATCTGGCGGTGGTGATCGACGCCCTGCGGCGGCACGCGGGGTGGGCCCTGGGGCGCGGTTCGGCCCTGCCGGAGGGGGGGCGATGAGCGCGGTGGTGGTGCGGGTGGAGGGGCTGGTGAAGACCTTCTCTACGGGGTTTGTACGCACCCGCCCGCGGCTGCCGGGGCAACCTCCCTCGTGGCTGGAACGCTTCGCGGGGCGGTACGCCTGGGGCGACAAGCTCCACAAGATGGTGGAGGCCGTGCGGGGGGTGTCGTTCGAGGTGCGGTCGGGGGAGATCTTCGGGTTTCTCGGCCCGAATGGGGCGGGCAAGACCACCACCATCAAGTGCCTCCTGGGGCTGATCTTCCCCACCCAGGGCGACGTCTCCCTCTTCGGGATGCCCGTGTCCCTGCCCGCCTCCCGAGCCCGCGTAGGATTCCTCCCCGAGAACCCCTACCTCTACCAGTACCTCACCCCCCGGGAGGTCCTCGACCTGACGGGGCGCCTCGCCGGGGTCTCTGCCTCGGTGCGGGCCGCCCAGGCGGTCGAGCTCCTGCGTCGGGTGGGCCTCGGGTCGGTGCTCGACCGCCCCCTGCGGAGCTTCTCCAAGGGCATGATGCAGCGGGCGGGCCTCGCCCAGGCCCTGGTGGGCGACCCCGAGCTCCTCATCCTCGACGAGCCCATGACGGGCCTCGACCCCATCGGCCGGAAGGAGGTCCGCGACCTCATCCTGGAGGAAAAAGCCCGGGGCCGAACGGTGATGTTCAGCTCGCACATCTTGTCCGACGTGGAGATGCTCTGCGACCGGGTGGCCATCATCAACCGCGGGGAGATGGCCGCGTACGGGGCCCTGTCCGAGCTCCTGCGGCAGGAGGTTCGGGCGGTGGAGGTCGAGCTCGCGGGGGTGGAGGCCGGGCTGCGGGAGGGCCTCGCGGCGATGCCCGGGGCCTCCCTGCGGGAGCTCGGGCAGCACGTTCAGGTCAACGTGACGGGCGAGGACCTGGCCCAGGAGGTGGTGAAGGCGGCCCTGGCCGGGGGGGCCAAGGTGCGGTCGGTCACCCCGCGCCGCGAGACCCTGGAGGACCTCTTCGTGCGCAAGGCCATCGGGGCGACGGCTCGGGAGCGTTGACGGGGTGAAGGCGAGGAGCCGGACGCATCGTGGGGTGCGCCCGGCAGGCACTCACTGCGGGGCCATCTCGAGGACGGTAAACTCCACGCGGCGGTTGCGATCGTGGCAGGCGTCGTTGTTCTCGCGGCACAGGGGCTGGGTCTGCCCGAGGCCCTGGGTCTCGTACGTGACGTTGGGGATGCCGTGGGTGCGGAGGTAGGTGGCCACGGCGGCGGCCCGGCGGTTGGACAGGTCGAGGTTGCGCGAGGCCGAGCCCTGGGTGTCGGTGTGACCCTCGATGCGCAGCCGACGGATGCGGGGGTTGGCCTGGAGGAGGGCCACGAGGTCGCGCAGGACGCCCTGCGAGTGCTCCTCGTCGATGTGGTCGCTGTTGAGATCGAAGAGGATCTGGTGGGCGAGCTCGATGTGGTTGTCGTGCAGGGTCGCCTCGGAGGGAGCGGCCGGGGGCGGCTCCGGGGCCGGGGGGGGCGGCTCCGGGGCCGGCTCGGGCTGCGGGGTGATGGTGGGCGGCGGCGCCGGCGGCGGCGGCGGGTTGGACGCACACCCCATGGCGAGGGCAAGACTGAGCGACGCGACAACTGAGAACTTCATGGAATTCGACTCCTCCCGAGAGTGTTGATCGCGCGGGCGGGGCCGAAAGGGCTCCCGTAGGAATCAAAATCCCCCATCAGGAGTGTGAACCCTCGCCGCCGTGCCACCAGATGCGCTCCAGGCGATCGGTGACGCGGCGTACGAGCTCCCGCGGAGGGACCTCCGACGCGACAAGGGCGGATATGTACCCATCCCAACGGGAATCGTCTACATTTCCCCGCACGAGGGCGTGCGCTTCCCGAACCCGCTCGGCCAGGGTGGCCCGATGGTCGGGTTGGAGGGCGGGCACCTGGAGCGGCCGCAGGGCGGTGAGTCGGCGGCGCAGCATGGCGGCGTCTTCGCACGCGAGCAGGGTGCGCTGCTCGGCCACGTCGGCGAGGAGGTCGGCCGACTCGGCCCGCAGGTCGTCGAGCACGTCGGGGGTCACGGCCATCACCACGCAGGCCCCGGGCAGGGCCGCCCCGCAGTAGAACGACAACGACCGCAGGGCCGTACGCCGCATGGCCCGGGTGGTGCCGCCGCGGTAGAGGTTTTCGGCCTCGTCGATGATGACCACGGGGCCCTGGCAGCCCTCCATGGCCGACAGGAGGGCGATCCACAGCAGGAGCCGCTGGTAGGCGTCGTTGCGATAGTTGGGGGCCGACGATTTCTCCACCAGGTCGAGCCCCCCGAGGAAGCTCTCGGCGGCCTGTCCGGGGGCCCGCGAGCGCTCCATGAGGGTGCTGAGCTTGTGGGCCACGGGGCTCACCTCTCCGCCCCCCTCGGCGAGCTCGGCGAGGGTCTTGACGAGGCGATCGAGCTGCACGGGCATCCGGGTCCAGGCCGCGAGCCGATCGAGGGGCGAGGGAAATCCCACCACAGGAACGGTGGCCTGCTCCAGCATACGCCGCAGGTGCCGTTGGGGGGCCCCGAGGTCGTTGTCGCTGCGCTCCAGGGACAGCCTGAGGACGGGGCGCCGGTCGCGCAGGGCCCGGGCCGTGAGGTGCAGGAGGAGGTGGGTCTTTCCCGTGCCGTAGGCCCCCACGAGGAGGGCGAAGACCGAGCTCCCCATGGCCGCGTGGTCAAAGAGCTGGGTGATGGTCTCGTCGATGCGTTCGTGGCCTACGCTGAGGCTCGCGAGGGCGTCGACGGGGGGCAAGCCCTGGCTCCCGCGCACGAGGGCCCGCAGGGCGGGGTGTTGGGCCGCGGGGGTGCGGGTGACGGCCCCGGCCCGGCGGGGCCAGCGGGCCAGCCACGCGGCGGGGGGGGCGAGGTCGAGGCTCGTGCGGTGCGGGGGCGGGGCCTCGGCGGGGGCATCCACGGGCGGGGCCACCCGCATGGACAGGGGCCTGAGGGCGTGCAGGGAGTTGACCCCGGCGAAGAGGGCGGGGCCCCCGGCGAGTACGATGCGGGTGGCCACGAGGCCGCGTCCGGCCTCGATGTTGTCGACCACCTCGCGCAGGACGGTGTAGGCGTCGTCGCGGCGGGCGGGCGGCAGGCGGGCCAGGACGTCGGCCCCGTCGAGCAGGACGTGGGTCCCGCGCCACCCGAGGAGGCGGGCCAGCTGGGTCATCTCACCGAGGCATCGGCGGGCCGTCCGGGCGGTGAGGGCCGACAGGGCCACGGGGCCGTCCTCGGCCCGGGAGAGGTTGGTCCCGGCGAGCCAGGCCTCGATGCGTCGGGCCTCGGCCCGGGGTTTTCGCGGGGCCGCGAGGAAGGCCCGGGCGAGCAGGGCCAGGTCGCCCCCGATGCCGTCGGAGAGGCACGCGAGGTCGAAGGCCGCGAGGGCCCCGGTCCCGGTGCGGGCCTGGAAGGCCTCGAGCAGGGCGATGACCCCGCGGTGGGTGGCCGGGACGTCGCCCCGCCCTACGGTGCGGAGGTTTTCGGGCGGGGTGAGCTCGGTGGAGATGGCCCGGGCGAGGATGTCGAGGGCGTCGAAGGCCCGCGACTCGACGAGGCGCACCCGGGCCGTGACAAACCCCGCGGCGGCGCTGCGTCGTACGGCCGCGTCGAGGTGGGCGGCTCCGACCGCGGGGGTCGGGTACTGCAGGAGGACCACCTCGGCCCCGAGGGTCCCGGCGAGGTCTTCGAGGGCTTGAGACTCGGCGTCGAGGAGGGCCTCGCGCCAGAGGCTGTCGCGGTCGCTGCGCGTCTCTCCGCGGATCATCAGAGCCCCCAGTCTACCCTCTTCCCCCTCGCGGCCTCAGGGGACCAGGACGACCTTGCCGACGTTGCGGCGCTCCATGAGCCTGCGGTGGGCCTCGGGGGCCTCGGCGAAGGGGATCACCGCGTCGACCACGGGGCGCACGACCTCGCGCTCCCAGAGGCCGACGAGGGCGTCGAGCTGGGTGCGCAGGAGGGCCGTCTCCTGCCACAGGTGGCCCACGTTGACGCCGTGGATCCCGCGGTTGTCGTTCATGAGGCGCAGGGGGTGGAGGGCGAAGAGGGGGGTGGTGAAGAACCCCTTGAGCACGGAGAAGGGCGAGCGGGTCCCGTCGGGCTGAAACGACGCGGCCCCGAAGGCGTAGACCCGCCCCGTAGGGGCGAGGCTGCGGAAGCTCTTGGCGAGCGAGGTGCCCCCCTGGGCGTCGAGGGCGATGTCGACTCCGCGGCCAGAGGTCAAGCGCTTGACCTCGGCCTCGAAGTCTTGCGTGCGGTAGTCGATGGCCTCGTCGAGCCCCATCTCACGCAGGGCCTCGTGTTTGGAGGCCGAGGCGGTGCCGATCGTGCGGGCCCCGACGTGCTTGCAGAGCTGCAGGGCGGCGATCCCGACCCCGCCCGCGGCGGCGTGGATGAGGACGGTGTCGCCCTTCTTCACGTTGCCGAGGTAGACCAGCATGTGGTGGGCGGTGAGGTACACCACGGGGATGGCCGCGGCGACCTCGAAGGTCATGGCGTCGGGGATGCGGATGGCCTGGGCGTCGGGGACGCAGACCACGTCGCTGTACCCCCCGAAGCGGATGAGGGCCATGACCCGGTCGCCCACCCGGCCGGGGTCGACCCCTTCGCCGACGGCCTCGATGGTGCCGGCCACCTCGTAGCCGACCACGCAGGGGGGCGGAGGGGCGTCGGGGTAGAGCCCGATGCGCGCAGAGGTGTCGGCGAAATTGACCCCGGCGGCGGCCACCCGGACCCGAACCTCTCCGGCCTTGGGATCGGGGTCGGGGGCCTCACGGACCTGGAGGACTTCGGGGGGGCCGAGGCGGGTGATCCATACTTGTCGCATGGGTCGGTGGCGTAACACATCGCCCGGGAGGGCGCAGGCTTAGAGCTTCGGGAGATGACCCTGGAGCTGTGGCCGGGCCCTGCGGTACGATCGGTCTCCGGAGGCCGGAATGACCACGCTGTACGAGTCCCTGCTCGGGGCGTCGCTGGCGGAGCTCCCCGCGTCGCTTCGGCACTTCCATCGTGATCCCCAGGGTGGTCGGGCCCGGGGCACCCTGCGCGTCCTGCGCGGGCGCAACCTCCTCGCGCGGCTGGTGGGGTGGGGGATGGGCGTGCCGCCGGAGAGTCCTGGGGCTTGCGTTGACCTTCGCGTGGAGGTGCGTGACGGGGTCGAGCGCTGGCTGCGCACCTTCGGGGGGTACCCCATGGTGACCCGGCAGTGGGCCGAGGGGGCGCACCTCGTCGAGGCCGTGGGGCCGACCCGGATGGTGTTTCGGCTCCGGGTCGAGGCCGGGACCATGCGCTTCGAGCCCCTGCGGGTGAGGCTCCTGGGCCTGACCCTCCCGCGGTGGTTGTCGCCGACGGTGACGGCCTCGGCGGGCCCCCCGGGCGAAGGGGACGCCGCCACCGCGTGGGCCCTGTGTGTGGAGGTGGTGGCCCCCTTCGTGGGACGGATCGTACGCTACGAGGGCACGATGGCCCTGGAGGGCCCAACCCCGTGACGACCCTGCGGGCGTGGATGGGCCGGCCCCTCAACAAACCCTGGCGGCAGGCCGCCCTGTGGGCGCACGTCCTCTCGTCGAGCCTGTGGTTTGGCGCCGTCCTGGCGATGATGGTGCTCGCCGTGGCCAAGGACCGGGTGCCCCAGAGCCCCGCCGAGCTTCGGGCCTTCTGCCTGTGCGTCAAGCTGATTGACGACTTTGTGATCATCGCCACGTGCGGGGCGGCCGCCCTGAGCGGGCTGCTCCTGTCGTGGAAGACGAAGTGGGGCTTCTTCGTGTGGTGGTGGGTGGGGGTGAAGCTGGTGCTCACCCTCACGATGCTGGCCGTGGGGGCCCTGTGGCTCGGCCCGTGGATCAACGAGATCGAGGCCCTCGCCCGCGTCGACGCCGGGGGGCTGCGGGCCCTGCCGCGTTATGGGGCCCTCAACGGGCGCGTGCTCGGCATCGGCGGGGCGCAGTTTGTCGTGCTGGGGTTTGTGCTGTACGCGAGCGTGTTCAAGCCCTGGGGGAAGGTGGGCGGGCGGGGGACGCGGGGCGCGTCGGAGTGAGGCCTCCTTGCGTTCGCCGGCGGGGGCGTCGGGCTACAGCCCCATCAGCTTGGCGATGTAGTACCGCAGGGTCTCGGTGGTGCCGCCGCCGAGGCGGAAGAGGCGCTGGTCGCGCCAGGCCCGGGCGATGCGGTACTCCTCGATGTAGCCCCAGCCCCCGTGAAACTGGAGCATGGCGTCGGCCACCTCGGAGATGATGTCGCCCACGTAGGCCTTGCACATCGAGATGAGCCTGGTGGTCTCAAACGACACGGGCTCGTGGGCGATGTAGCGCTCGTGGTTGTAGCGCTCGGTGGCCCGGTACACGAGGGCCTCGGCGGCCTCGAGCTTGGTGGCGAGGTCGACGATGGTGTGCTGCCACACCTCGCGCTTGAGGATGGGCTTTCCGAAGGCCACCCGGTCGCGTCCGTAGGCGATGCCCTCGTCGAGCACGAGGCGCGACCCGGCCACGGCGGAGGCCGAGCCGATGAGGCGCTCGCTCTGGAAGTTTTGCATGAGGTAGCGGAAGCCCTCGCCCTCCTCGCCGAGGAGGAGGCGCTTGGGGATGCGGCAGTCCTCGAAGAAGAGCTCGGCGGTGTCGCTCGACCAGTTGCCGATCTTCTTGAGCTTCCTGGAGATGGTGAAGCCCTTGGTGTCGGTGGGGAAGAGCACGATGCTGACGCCCGCGTGCCCGGCCTCGGGCTGGGTCTTGAGCATCAGGGTGATGAAGTCGGCGCGGGTCCCGTTGGTGATGAAGGTCTTCTGGCCGTTGATGATGTAGTCGTCGCCGTCGGAGCGGGCCCAGGTGCGCATGGCGGCCACGTCGCTGCCGCAGCCCGGCTCGCTCACCCCGAGGGCCGCGATCTTCTCGCCGCGCAGGGCCGGGGCGAGAAACTCCGCGATCTGGTCGGGGGTCCCGATGTCGGAGATGACCGGGGTGGCCATGTCCGACTGAACCATCAAGGCCATGGGGACGCCCGCGCAGCCCATCCGCGGAAGCTCCTCGGCCTTGGCCACCGAGAACCAGTAGTCCCCCCCCGATCCCCCGTGGGCCTCGGGATAGTGGGCCCCGAGAATGCCGAGCTCGCCCGCCCGCTCGAACACCCACCGCGGGAAGAGCTCGTCCTCCTCCCACTGATCGACGTGAGGGCGCAGCTCCTTCTCGGCAAACTCGCGGACGGTCTTGCGAAAGAGGTCGTGTGCTTCCGTGTACGGACCTGCCATGGGGATTGTGCTCCTCGGAGAGTGAACGGGGCCCACCCCCACACAACGCGAGGGGGGCGACTGAATGGCGGTTCATTCGTACGCGCACTGGGGGCCCCTGGCAACCAGAGGGCATTGACACCCGCGGGCGGGGCGCACAGGAAGGGTCTGCCATGCGTACCTCCTCCTCGCTTCTGATCGCGGCCCTGGCCCTCGGGTGCAGCAGCACCCAGACCCCGCCCGCCAACACAGCCCCCGCCGCCACCACGTCCCAGGCACCCGTGGCCTTCGGTGACCTCGACGCCGCCCTCGCCGGCCCGCACCGCAGCGAGGCCGACCGGGCCCGCGACGCCCACCGCCACCCGCGCGAGACCCTCACCTTCTTCGGGATCGCCCCGGGGCAGACCGTGGTCGAGCTCTCCCCCGGGGGCGGGTGGTACACGGCCATCCTCGCCCCGCTCCTGCACGACCAGGGCAAGCTCGTGGCGGCCATCCCCTCGCCCGAGGGCTCGCGGGCCCGGTATGCAGCGCGGTTTCGTGAGTTTCAGGCCGCCCGCCCCGACCTCTACGGCAACATCGAAATCGTTGTGCTCGAGCCGCCCACCCAGGTCAACCTCGGCCGACCCGGATCGGCCGACGCGGTGCTGACCTTCCGCAACATCCACGGCTGGGTCAACGACAACACCTTCGACGCCGTGCTGGCCGGGGTGTTCGCCGTCCTGCGCCCCGGGGGGGTGTTCGGGGTGGTCGAGCATCGGGCCGCGGAGGGGGCCGACGTGGCCACCAATTCCCGGCAGGGCTACGTCCCCGAGGCCTTCGTGATCGCCCGGGCCCAGGCCGCGGGTTTCGTCCTCGACGCCCGCTCGGAGATCAACGCCAACCCCCGCGACACCCGCGACTACACCAACGGTGTCTGGGCCCTGCCCCCCACCTTGCGCGGGGGCGACGTCGAACGCGAGCGGTTCGTGGCCATCGGCGAGAGCGACCGGATGACCCTCCGCTTCCGCAAGCCCCCCGCCGCCTCGTGACGGGTTGACAGGCCATGGGGTAGCCAGCCCATGGCCTTCTGGGTCATGGTCGCCGGGTGAAGCCCCGCCCCTCCCTCCGCCGCGGCCTCGCCGTCGCCCTGGGCCTCCTCGGCCCCGGGTGCCGCACGGCCCCTACCCCCACGCCTCCCCCGACGGCCTCGCGGCCCCCCGTGGCGGTCCGGCTCGCCCCCGAGCACGCCGCCCGCTTCGAGCGCTTCGCCGTGGTCACCGATCACCCCGAGGCCTCGCAGGCCGGGGCCGAGATCCTCGCTGCGGGGGGGACTGCCGCCGACGCCGCCGCCGCCGCCATGCTGGCCCTCGGGGTGGCCTCGCCCGCGTCGAGCGGCCTCGGAGGCGGCGGGTTCGCCCTGTACTACCGGGCCAGCGACCGTACGGTGACCTTCCTCGACTTTCGTGAGCGGGCCCCGGCGGCCACCACCCCGGCCCTGCTCGATCCGCCCCCGGCGGCAACCCGCGGGGTGGACAGCACCGCCCCCCCCGCCCGTCGCCCCGCAGGCATGGCCGTCGGGGTCCCGGGCGAACCGCGTGGGATCGAGGCCCTCGTGCGCCGGTTTGGGGCCCTGCCCCTGGCGCGTGTGGTGGCCCCCGCGGTGCGCCTCGCCGAGGAGGGGTTTACCCCGGGGACGTACTTCGCAGGGATGTCGCAGCGGTTTGTGGGGGCCCTGCGGGCCGACACCCTCGGGCGCACGTGGGTGCCCGACGGAGCCGAGGGCATCGTGGCGGGCCGTACATTACGCAACCCCGCCCTGGCCCAGACCCTGCGCACCCTCGGGGCCGAAGGGGCTGCGCCCTTCTACGAGGGGGCCCTCGCGGCCCAGATCGTGGAGGCCACCCGGGCCCTTGGGGGAGTCCTTACGGCCGACGACCTGCGGAGCTATCAGGTGCTCGATCGGCCTCCGTTGGAGGGGGTTCGGTACGGGCACCGTTGGGTCACGGCCCCGCCCGAGAGCGCCGGGGGCTACACCCTCCTCACCAGCCTGGGCCTCCTTGAGCGCTGGCTGCCCCAAGACGCCAGGGGGCGCTCCGAGGCCGACGTCCTGCACGCCATGGCCGAGTCCTGGCCGGGGGCCTTCCTCGACCGGGCCCGGTACTTCAGCGACCCCGACTTCACCCCCGTCCCCGTGGCCGCCCTGCTCGCCCCGGCCCGCATCGCCGCCCGGGCGGCCCTGTACGACCCCGCCCACGCCCGCCCCGCCCGCACCTACGACCTGCCCCTGCCGAGCACCCCCCCGGGCCCCGTAGCCCCCGTGGCCCCGGGCTCGGGAACATCCCATCTCTGTGTGGTCGACGCCGTGGGCAACGTGGCCAGCGTGACCACCACCGTCAACATCCCCTTTGGGGCGGGGCGTTCGGTGGCGGGGTTCTGGCTTAACGACGAGCTCGACGACTTTACGGCCCCGAGCCCTGGGGGCGACGCCACGGCCCTGCCCGACGGGGGCCACAATCACCCGGCCCCGGGGCGCAGGCCCGTGTCGACCATGGTCCCGACGATCGTCTTCTCGGGCGACGACCCTGTCCTCTGCATCGGCGGCAGCGGCGGGACCCGCATTGTCACCGCGGTGATCCAGGCCGCCTGGCGCGCGATCGTGCTCGGCACCGGGGCCGCCGAGGCCGTGGCCCTCCCGCGGATCCACCGGGCTGCCTCGCCCGAGGCCCTGTCCGCCGAGCCGGGGCCCTCCGAGTCCGTGCTCGCCGACCTCCGGGGGCGCGGCCACACGGTCGAGGCCATGCGCTTCGGGGCCATGGTGCAGGCCATCCGGATCGTGCGGGGCCCCGATGGGGTGTGGCTCGACGCGGCCAGCGACCCGCGCAAGGGGGGGCGTCCCGCGGGCCTCTGACCGGTCCGATGCCGCGGGCGTCGCGCGGAGGGAGGGAAGGGCGTATGATGCCCCCGCGGAGCAATGCACACCCCTCTCGATTCGTTGGTGACAGAAGGTATCCTCGACGATGTGCTCGGTCGCTTGAAGAGCGGCAAGGAGGCCGAGGTGTTTCGGGTGGTGTACCGCGGCGAGGTGATCGCCGCGAAGGTGTACAAAGACCGCGCCCAGCGTAGCTTTCAGCACAACGCCGACTACAAAGAGGGCCGCTCGGTGCGCAACTCGCGCACGGCCCGGGCCATCTCGAAGGGGTCGCGCTTCGGCAAGGCCCAGGACGAAGACGCGTGGAAGGTCGAAGAGGCCCGGTGCCTGCACCGGCTGCACGCGGCGGGGGTGCGGGTGCCGACGCCCGTGATGTTCTATGAGGGCGTGCTGTTGATGGAGCTGGTGGCCGACGGGGAGGGCGAGGTGGCCCCGCGGCTCATCGACGTAGATTTTACCCCCGAGGCGGCCCAGGCCCTCTACGAAGACCTCCGCGGGCAGATCGTACGCATGCTCTGCTGCGACATCATCCACGGCGACCTGTCGCCGTACAACGTGCTCCTGGGGGCCGACGGGCCCACCATCATCGACTTCCCCCAGGCCGTGGGGGCGGCCCATAACTCCCAGTCGGCGCAGTTCTTCCGGCGTGATTTCGAGTGCATCCGGCTGTTCTGCGCGCGGTTCGCCCCGAGCCTCAACGCCCTGGCCAGCGATGTCCGCGAGATCTGGCGGGCGTACGAGCGCCGCGACCTGACGCCCGATTTTGTTCCCCCCCTGGTGTCGCGTCTGCCGCCAGAGGCGCAGGCCACGCCGCGGGGCGCCGGGCGCGGAGGAGGGAGGGGTCAGGGCCAGAGTCAGGGTCCACGTCCGCAGCAGTCGGCGCAGGGACAGGGGCAGGGGCAGGGGCCACGCCCGCAGCAGCAGGGACAGGGTTCGCGCGCGCCGCACCCGCAACCGTCGCAGCCGCAGCGCGCGCCGCACCCGCAGCCGCAGCGCGCACAGCCGCCGCAGCCCCAACCGCAGCGAGGGCAGCCCCAACCGCAGCGAGGGCAGCCGCAGCCGCAGCGCCCCCCGCAGGCCCCGCCGCCTCCGCGTCCGCAGCCTCCGCCCGAGGCCCGCGTCGAGCCCGCTCCGCCGCCTCGCAGGCCGCGGCAGGGGCAGGTCCCGGTGGTGACCTATGTGAAGCGGACGGGGACGCGCGAGTCGGGCAAGAGTTGAATCCCGCCCCCGGCATGTGTGCCGGGAGGTCGGGGTAGACGGGTCAGCCGATGCGGGCCATGAGGAGCTGGCGCTGGAGCTTCAGGGCCTCGGGCATGGTCGCCTCGAGTTGGGTGAAGAGGCCGTCCTGGAGCTCAAACTCCCGGCGCCACTCGTCGAGGTTGATGGCCGTGGCGGCCGAGACCCGGTCCATGGAGATGTCCATCCCGGACAGGTCGAGGTGGCCGGCCTTGGGAACCCACCCCAAGGGGGTCTCCTGGGCCCCGACGCGGCCGTGGGCGCGGTCGATGATCCACTTGAGGGCCCGCATGTTTTCGCCGAACCCGGGCCACAGAAACTTGCCGTTGGCGTCCTGGCGAAACCAGTTGACCTGGAAGATCTTGGGCGGGTTGGCCACACGATTCTGCATGTCGAGCCAGTGCTGGAAGTACCGGCCCATGTCGTAGCCGCAGAAGGGCAACATGGCCATCGGGTCGCGGCGCACGACCCCGACCGCTCCGGCCGCGGCGGCGGTGGTCTCCGAGCCCATGGTGGCCCCGAGGTACACCCCGTGGGTCCAGTTGAACGACTGCATCACCAGCGGGACGGTGGTGGCCCGGCGCCCGCCGAAGATGATGGCGGAGATGGGCACCCCCATGGGGTCGTTGGCGTGCTTGGAGTAGACGGGGTTGTTGGTGGCGGGGGCGGTGAAGCGCGAGTTGGGGTGGGCGGCCTTCTCGGTCGAGCCCCGCTTCCACGGGCGTCCCTGCCAGTCGGTGAGGTGCTCGGGGACCTCCCCGTCCATGCCCTCCCACCACACGTCGCCGTCGGGGGTCATGGCCACGTTGGTGAAGATGCAGTTTTCCCGCACCGACAGCATGGCGTTGGGGTTGGACTTCATGCTCGTGCCCGGGGCCACCCCGAAGTATCCGGCCTCGGGGTTGATGGCCCAGAGGCGCCCGTCGGGACCGACCCGCATCCAGGCGATGTCGTCGCCGACGGTCCACACCTTCCAGCCCTCGAAGCGCTTGGGCGGGACGAGCATGGCGAAGTTGGTCTTGCCGCACGCGCTCGGGAAGGCCGCGGCCACGTAGGTGGTCTCGCCCTCGGGGGACTCCAGGCCCAGGATGAGCATGTGCTCGGCGAGCCAGCCCTCGTTGCGGCCGAGGTAGCTCCCGATGCGCAGGGCGAGGCACTTCTTGCCGAGCAGGACGTTGCCCCCGTAGCCCGACCCCACGCTCCAGATGGTGTTGTCCTGGGGGAAGTGGCAGATGAAGCGCCGCTCGGGGTTGATGTCGAGGGTCGAGTGCAGCCCGCGGTTGAACTCGTCGCTGTCGCCGAGCATCTCCAGGGCTACCCGACCCATCCGGGCCATGATCCGCATGTTGAGCACGACGTAGACCGAGTCGGTGATCTCGACCCCGATCTTGGCCGAGGGCGACCCCGCGGGGCCCATGATGTACGGGATGACGTACATCGTGCGGTCGTGCATCGAGCCCTCGAAGAGGGCGCTGAGCTTGGCGTAGGCCGCGTCGGGGGCCATCCAGTTGTTGTTGGGGCCGGCCTCCTCTTTGGTGGGGGTGCAGATGAAGGTGAGCTGCTCGACCCGGGCCACGTCGTTGGGGTTGGAGCGGTGGAGGTAGCAGCCGGGGCGCTTGTCGGGGTTGAGGGGGATGAGGACCCCGGTGTCGACGGCGAGTTGGGTGAGGGCAGCCCGCTCCTCTTCGCTCCCGTCGCACCACACGATGCGGGCGGGGTGGGTCTTGCGAGCGGTCTCGTGCACCCAGGCGAGCAGGCTGGGATTGCTGACGGTCATGCTGCCGACGGTCGTCGGCACCTCGGTGGCGCTCATCGTGAACTCTCCTTACGGTTGGGCGTCGCCCGGTCGGTCACGCACCGGCCGGGGGGGCACCCGGTCTCGGGGCGGGACGCTACCACCTCTCGGGCCCCGTTGCATGGCCCTGCACGAGGCCCCAGCGACCCCGGGGCTGGCGGAAAGGTTGCGCTGTCCGGGGCGAGGCGGCGATACTCCCGGCCTGTGATCGATTCGGCCGCGTGGGAGGCGTACAGGGCGTGAAGGGGTTTCTCTCGATCCTGGGGCTGCTGGGCCTGTTGCCGGGGGTGTACGGGCTGTCGCTGCTGATCCGGGGCGGGGGCTCGGGGTGGATGTGGGCCTGGATGGGGCTCTGGTTCGCCCTGTGTTGGGGGCTCGCGTGGTTGACCTCCGAGCCGCTGCGGGCCCGCGTCTTCCTCGGCATCGCGGGGGCGATCCTCGCGGTCGTGGTGGGGGCCCGGGGCTTCAGGGCCAACCCCTCCGGCCTCGGGAGCCTCGTGCGCCTGCCCGAGGGCGGGAGCCCCCCGTGGGTGACCCGCCTCGTCGACGACGGCGACGCCACGGCCATGCTCCTGGTGGCCTTCAGCGACTTCGGGGGCATCAACGGCGACGACTGGCGCCGCTCCAAGGCGGCCCTCAAGGCCCAGCTCCGGGCCATGCGCCGCGACCGGGAGTTTCGGCCCATCCCGAGCATCGTGGTGGGGCAGCTCGTCGGCAGCTCGCCCCCGGGCAATCCCCTGGCCTACGTGCTCAACCCTCCGCCCCCGGGGGAGCGGGCCCCGCGGGCGGTGATCTTCATGCACGGGGCGGGGGGGGCCCAGAAGCTTCCGTGCTGGATGCTCGCCCGGCGGATGCCCGACGCCATGGTGGTGTGCCCCGGGGTGGGCCTCGGGGGCGAGTGGGCCAACGACGCGGGGCAGAGGGCCTTCGAGACCGCCGTGCAGTACGTCACCGAGCGCGCCCAGGCGACCTACGTGGTGGCCCATCAGTACGGAGCCCGGGGGGCCCTGTACCTGCTCGACCGGTCGTTTCGGGGCCACATCTCCGGGGTGGTCCTGGTGTCGGGGATGGACGAAAACGCCTTCGACGCCATCCGGCGCTCGGCCATCCCCCTGCTGGTCGTGCGGGGCAACCAGGACCTCCGCACCCCCGTCCTGCGGGCCGAGGGGCAGACCGGGCTGGCCCGGGTGCGACACCTCGACCTCGACGGCGGCAACATGCTCTTCTACGAGCAGTCCGAGGTGGTGCTCCAGGAGCTTGACGACTTCATCGTGCCCCGTTGAGCGGGCGTCGGTCAGGGGCTCCGGCGGCGGAGCCACCACCCCCCGAGGGCCACGATCAGAGCCAGGGGGAGGGCCTTCCACAGGGTGTAGTCCGGGGCCGCGGGGGGCGATGGAGGGGCCGGGGCCGCGGGCGGGGTGGGGGCTTCGGGGGGGGCCGGGGCGGGGCGGAGGTCTTCCCAGCCGTCGCGGCGTAGGGTGGCCCGGTCGACCTCGGTTCCGTCGGGGCGCAGGGCGATGAAGCGCACGAAATCGCGCTCGACCTCGGCCCGGATGTAGTGATGGGCCACGGCGAAGACGCGGGTGGCGGCCCGTTGGGTGGCCCGATAGTAGAGGGGAGCCCCGCCCCCGCCGGTGACGAGGTAGCGCAGGCCCGCGTCGTCGCCGCGCTCGTAGATGTGGTCGTGGCCGGCGATCACGAGGTCGACCCGGTGGCGCCGCAGGATGCGGTCGATCCCGGCGAGCTGGAGGAGCTCGTTGTCGCCGTGGGGGCCCGACGACCGGGGGCCCCAGTGCATCACGACGAAGAGCCAGTCGTTGGGGGCCTCGCGGCGGGCCCGGGTCAGCTCGGCCTCGAGCCACTCGCGGGCCACCCCGGTCCAGTCGTCGTAGCTGTTGGCCAGGACGAAGCGGGTGTTTCCGTAGCGGAAGACGTAGTCGAGCTCGGGCATGGGCCCGTCGGGGGTGACGTGGACGTAGCGGCGGTAGTTTTCGATGCCCGAGGACAGGGGCCGCACGATCTCGTGGTTGCCGATGACGGGCACAAAAGGGACGTGGCGCAGGAGGGGGGCTTCGATCTCGAAGAAGCGCTGCCAGTGGCTCTCGTTGCGGCCGTCTTCGACGAGGTCGCCGGTGTGAATGGCGAAGGCGGGCCCCTCGCGGACGAGGGCCGCGACCACGGCCTGGTGGGGCCGATCCTGGCTCCGGGTGTCGCCGTAGATCGCGAACCGAAACGGGACCACGCTCCCGGGGGCCGGGGCCGCGGCGAACTCGCCGTCCTGCGGGGTCACCCCGGGGCCGCGGAGGGTGTAGCGGTAGCGGGTGTCGGGCACGAGGCCCGTCAGGCGGAGCTCGTGCAGGGTGCGGGAGGCCTCCTCCCGTACGACGAGGGCGGCTCCTCCGTCGCCGGTCTCGCCCGCCCGGGGCAGGGGGACGGCCCGAACCTCCAACGGCCCCGGGGCGCTGCGCTCGGCCATCACCACGACCGAACCGGGCCGCAGGTCCATGAGCCAGGGCCCCTTGCGCAGGCCCCCTTCGGCCCAGGCCAGACGGGGTCCGAGGGCGGCCACGAGGGCGACGGACAGGAGCGGGGTTGTACGCGGCACGGGGGAGGCTCTATACCGCAGGGGTGCAGCGGGCTACCACCAGGGACCGGGGCGCGTCCCGTCGGCGCGCGGAGCAGCGGGCCCGGGCCCTCGGGGCGGTGGAGGCGTGGTACGGGCGCTTCGACCCGCAGGAGGCCGTGGCCCGCGACCCGGTGGAGATCGTGCGGAGCTACCCCCACCCGGCCGATCGTGAGCTGGTGGCCCTCCTCGCGGCCCTGATGGCCTTCGGGCGGGTCGAGACCATCCGGGCCAAGCTGCGGTCCCTTCTGGGGCGCCTCGGGCCGAATCCTGCGGCGGCCGTGCGGTCCCGGTCGCGCGACGAGCTGGTGGCCCTTCTGGCGGGGTTTCGGCACCGGACCTTCCGGGGTGAGGACATCGCGGCCCTCCTGTGGGCGGCGGGCTCGGTGCAGGCCCGGGACGGGTCGCTCTACGCCGCCTTGGCCGTGGCCGTGCAGAAGGCCGGTACCTTGCGGGAGCCCCTGGCGGCGTGGGTGGAGGAGCTGCGGGCCCTGGCCTGGCCTGCGGGGCTTACGCGTGCGGCGAGGCACCTCGTGCCCGACCCGGCGGGGCCGAGCGCGAGCAAGCGGCTTCTGCTGTTGATGCGATGGGTGGCCCGGCCCGACGACGGGGCCGACCTGGGGCTGGCGGCCATCCCCACGCGGGCCCTGGTGATGCCGCTCGACGTCCACATCCATCGGATCGCGCGCAACCTGGGGTTTACCGCGCGGGGCGACGCCTCGTGGCGTACGGCCGAGGAGGTCACCGAGGCCTTGCGGGGGCTCAGCCCCGACGACCCCGTGCGGTACGACCTCGCGGTGTGTCACCTCGGGATCGCCCGGCGTTGCCCCTCGGCCCGCGACCCCGTGCGCTGCGAGGGCTGCGCGTTGCAGGCCGTGTGCGTGCATTGGGAGGGCTGAGGGTGCGGGGCGAGGTCACCGACGCGATGCTGGTGGAGGCCTTGCGGGCGGGGCGACGGGTGCGTTTTGTGGCCCGGGGTTCGTCGATGTGGCCCGCGGTGCGCGACGGGTCGACGGTGGAGGTGACGGCCTGCGGGGCGGAGGCCCTCCGGGTGGGCGACCTCGGGGTGTTTGTCCGCCGCGGGGGGCTGGTGGTGCATCGGGTGCTGCGTCGGGAGGGGGCGGGGTGGCGGTGTGCGGGCGACGCCCGGTGGCGCGACGACGGGGTGGTGTCCGACGGGGAGGTCCTCGGGCGGGCGAGGGTGGTGATGGCCCCGCCGTGGTACCGCGGGAGGCCGACGGCGGGCCTCGTGCTGCGGGCCCTGTACGGCCAGGTCCGGCGCGGGGTTGAACGGGCTCGGGGTCTTGTGGCAACGAGGCCGGGATGATCGCGCGGAGTCTGCGGTTGGCGGGGGTCGGGGTGCGGGCGGAGATCGTGGGGCCTTGCGACCCGGATCACGTCACGGCGCGGTTTGGGGAGTTTTTCGTCCAGGAGCTTGACGAAGACCCGGCGTGGACGGTGCGGGTGGAGGTGGCCGAGGGGCGGTGGGAGGTGCCCGAGGGGGCGGGGGTGTTTCCGGGGGTGGCGGTTCGGCGCGAGGGGGAGCGGGTGGTGTACACCCGGCAGACGGACGTGACGGTGCTCGACCCGGCCCGGCGCACCCTGACGGTGCGGGCCCGGCCCTCGCCCCGGGGGCTGGAGCCCGTGCAAGACCCGACCCCCCTCGACACGCCCCTGCGGCTCTTGATGGCCTACGTCCTGCCGCGGCGGGGGGGCGTCCTGGTGCACGCGTGCGGGTGGGCGGAGTGCGACCCGGGGTTTGCCGCCGGGGCCCTGGTCTTCGCGGCGGTGTCGGGGGGCGGAAAGACCACCACGGCCCGCAAGCTGCCGCACGCGGGGATCCTGTCGGACGACCAGGTGGCCCTCACCCGCGAGGCGGGGGGCGTATGGATGGCCCACAGCCTGCCGTTTGTGGGGGAGTATCGCAGGGCCCCGCGGGCCCAGAGGGCTCCGTTGCGGGGGGTGGTTCTGTTGGGGAAGGGGGAGGCGGTGCGGCAGGAGGCGGTGGCGCGGCCGAGGGCGGTGGCCTCTCTCGTGCGATGCGGGGTGTATTTTACCCCGGGCGACGCGGGGGCTGTCGGGGTCCTCGACGCCCTGATGTCGGTGGCCGGGGAGGTCCCGGTGACCCGGTGGGTGTTGACCCTGGAGAGCCCCGTGCTCGACATGGCCCGGGCGGCCATTGGGAGCCCGTCGGGGACATGAGCGTCACCGTGGTCTTCGGGCCCCTCGCGTATCGCATGGAGGGGGTGACGGAGGCAGAGCTGCCGCCCGTCCTGGTTGGGTACGTCGCCCGCGCGGGTCGGGTCGAGGCCGCCCCCGTCCCCATCTCCTTCACCCCCGCCCCCCTCTGGAACGACGCCCTCGAAGGCCCCCAGACCGGCAACGGGTTTCGCCTCGAGTCAGCCCCGGAGGGCGACCGGGTGCGGGTCCTGCCGTACAGCCCGCGGTGGCCGGGCCGGGGGCTCCTCGCGGCGCTTGGCGAGCTCGTCTGTCGCGACGCGCCCCGGGTCGGGGCCGTGGCCGTGCACGCCGCGGCTGTACGTGGTCCCCGCTCCCTCGCCCTCCTCCTCGCCCCCCCCGGAACGGGCAAGACCACCCTGGCCCGGGCCGCGGGGGAGGCCTCGTTCGCCCACAACGCCGTGCTGGCCGGCCCCGGGGGGGCCTGGGCCCTGCCCTTCGCCGGCGACCCCGACCCCAGCCTCGACGCCCCGGGCCAGGTCCCCGTCGGCCTCCTGGTCGAGCTGCTCCGGGCCGACGACCCCACCGGGCCAGGGGGCATATTTGAATGGGGCCCCCGCGGCGGCGCAACGACGCTTGTCATGCGGGCCTGTGCGCGACCACGGGGGGCCGATCCCTTCGCCCCTCAACGGGCTATGATAGCCTTGGAGCTTCTGGCATCCCTGCCCGGAGCCCGACTGCGGGTGTCGCGGCCCGAAGGGGCGTGGCAGGTGCTCCGGTCTGTGTTGGCTTCCTGGGAGAGCGTTTTATGACGAGGCAGGTTGTACGTCGAGCCCCCGACGCGGTGTGGCGTTGGGTCGACGATCAGGTCACGATCATCTCGTTGGAGGTCAATCGTGTGCGCCTCCTCAATCAGGTGGGCGGTTTTCTGTGGGAGCGCTGCGACGCCACCAGCGAGGCCGAGCTCGCCGAGGCCCTCTGCGCCCGGTACGGGGTCGACCGGGCCGTGGCCGAGCGCGACGTCCAGGTCTTCGTGAGCGACCTGCGGGGCCGCGGGATGCTCACCGTCGGGCCCGCCGACGAGGCCCTCGAAGAAGCCTGCCCACAGGCCTCCGGGGGGCCGTCGTGAGCGAGTGCAACGTCCACGGCGAGGGCTCCGGGTCCACAGGGTCGGGGCGCTACTCCCATGGGGCCCACCTCCTCGGGGCCCTGGCGGCCAAACGGGGGGCTCCCCTCGGGATGCACCTGCAGATCGCCGACCGCTGCAACCACGCCTGCGCCCACTGTTATCAGGTTCAGGGGCTCAAGGGCGAGCTCAGCCTCGACGAGGTCAAGGCCGTCCTCGACGACATGGCCGCCGCGGGGGTCCTCACCCTCAACGTCTCGGGGGGCGAGGCCACCCTGCGGCCCGACCTCGTCGACATCCTGCGGCACGCCCGGTCCCGGGGGTTCGCGGTGCGTCTCTACACCAACGCCTTCCTCGTCGACGACGCCCTGGCCGACACCCTGGCCGGAGTGGGGCTGCACGAGGTCCACGTCAGCCTCTACTCCACCCTGCCCGAGGAGCACGACGCCGTCACCCGGGTCCCCGGGTCGTGGGCGCGTACGATGCGCGGGGTCAAGGCCCTGCGGGCCCGCGGGGTGCGGGTGATCCTCAAGTGCCCCATGGTGGCCCTCTGCCCCGAAGGGGCCGCGGGGGTCAAGGCCCTGGCCCTGTCCCTCGGGTGCGGGTACGCCGGAGGGACCGACCTCACCGCCATGGAAGACGGCAACCTCAAGCCCCTGGGCCTGGCCGCCGACGCGGCCCAACTACAAAAAGCAGGGCTCCTCAAGGGATGGCTCCCCGCCGAAGACGAGGCCGCCCGGCAACTGACCCGCCTCGGTCACGCGGCCTGCGGGGTGGGGGCCACGGGCCTCGTGGTGCTCCCCAACGGCGACGTCCTGCCCTGCACCGACACCCCCGTGGTGATGGGCAACCTCGCGACCCAACGGCTCGGGGCCCTGCTGGCTTCGGCCCCGGAGGTTCCGCTGTTTCGTGGTCTTACGTTGGGCGACGTCCACGGGTGCCGCGACTGCGCCCTGCTCACGGCCTGCAAACGTTGCCACGCCACGGCCCTGCACGAGGGCGGCGACTACCTCGGCCCCTACCCGAGCGCCTGCGCCCGGGCCCGGGCCCGCTACGCCGCGGGGCTCGAGGTCGAGGCCGTCGAGGTGCTCGCCCCGG
This sequence comes from uncultured Myxococcaceae bacterium, assembly GCA_964447205.1. GTDB lineage: Bacteria > Myxococcota_A > Polyangia > Polyangiales > JAEUKH01. The sequence goes on along the minus strand of CAYUSB010000025.1, from coordinate 22,337 downwards.
CCCCGGGGTGCGCCCCCGACCGGGCTCCCACGGTGGGGCCCTACGCCATCGAGGCCCCCGGCCGTTTGCGGCCCGTGCCCGATGTAATCACCGCCGCCGACGAGGCCCTGGCGGCGCAATTCCCCTGGATTCGACCGGGGCGATTGATTATGGTGGCGGAAGGCCACGAGGCCCTGGTCCCGTTGCGCCTGGGGCGCACGATGGCCGCGCGGTAGGGTGTAGCGCGTGGGGACTGTACGATCGTCGCGGGGATGGGAGCGAAACCCCCGGACGTGGTACATCCCCTCCCGCAGAATTTTCAGCATGGACTATCGGACCAACGAGGAAGGCTGACCAATGCCGAGGTTGACACGGTTTGGGGTGTTGCTTGCAACGCTCGGGACATTGAGCGGAGTGGTGGGGTGTACGGGGCGTTCGGTGGTCGGCGGCCCCGAGCCCGACGCCGACGCGGGCACCCCCGGCGACGAGGGCATGGCCGATGCGGGCGACAGCAGCGGGCCCGACGTGTTCGACGCGGCCGATGTCCCCATCGGGCCCGACGCGGCCGATGTCCCCATCGGGCCCGACGCGGCCGATGTCCCCGTCGTGCCAATGTGCCCCGGCATCGAGATCCTGCGCCCCATGGCGAGCGCGGTCCTGGGGGTGGCCGACGACCTCGACCAAAACTGCTCCAACGGCTTCACCTACAACGTCCAGGTCGCGACCGGGGCCGCCGTCGGGACGCAGCTCGAGCTGCGGGTCAACGGCCTCACGGCCGGCACGGCGCGGGTGATGGGGCCGACGGTCACCTTCCCCAACGTGTCGTTCGACACCGCGGGCACGGTGACCCTCGAGGTGCGCGTCGAGGGCGTCTCGACCCCGTGCGCCACGGCCTCGACCTCGGTGAGCTGCGCCACCCCGCGCTGTCAGATCACCGCCCCCGACCGCTCGACCCTGCTCGCCCGCGACAGCACCGCCCCCATGGGGATGCCCTTCGCGATCAACTTCGTGGTCGGCACCGACATCGAAGACGGCCAGCCCGTCCAGCTCGCCGTGACCGGGCGCCTGTCGCCCCTGCGGGGCACGGCCATGGGCGGCATGGTGACCTTCCCCAACGTGGCCTTGGCCCCCGACGGGATGTACACGGTCCAGGCCACCTGTACCAACCGGGCCAACAACGTCGGCACCAGCGCCGCGAGCATGTTCACCGTCGACGCGACCCCGCCGTCCCTCACGGCGGTGCGCCCGATGGCGGCCTCGACCATCGGCCTGTCGTCCGACACCAACACCATGCGTCCGGGGGTTCAGTTTCAGGTCTGCGCCCTCAGCGACGCGTCGGGCCAGCAGGTCTGCGCCGCGGTGGCGGGCGCGATGCCCGACATGGCCGGCTGCACCACGGTGCCCGTCCAGCCCGCCCAGGAGGCCTGCGTCGAGGTGACCTGCCCCGACGGGAGCGCCTCCTTTGACGTGGAGGTCCGCACCCAGGACGCGGCCGGCAACGAGACCCGCCGGGTCATCACCGGCCTGAGCTGCCAGTCGAGCCTGCCCAGCGTCCGGGTGGTCGCCCCGGCGGCGTTTGTCGCCACCGATCCGAGCACCTTCCTCAACGCTGCGGCCGACTCCAACCCGGGCCTCGCGGGCCTGCAAACCAACGTGGTGGCCTGCACCGATCGCACCGCGGGGATGGCCCAGCTCTTCCTCAATGGCACCACCATGCCCACGGCCATGGCGGCCGTGATGCCCACCATGGCGGGCGACCCCTGCGCCAGCATGGGCATGGGGCTCGTCGGCATCGCGCGGTTTACGGGGGTCACCCTGCCGCAGTCGTTCCCCGCGCGCACGCGGCCCGACGCGCCGCCGCCGACGGGGCCCACGGCCCGGGTGGCGGTCACCGATACCGCCGGCGACGTCGGGAGCTCGGCCCCGTCGCTGTTCTACGTCGACAGCAACCCCCCGGCCCTCAACGTCTTCGGTTGCAACAGCCTCGTGCGCCCCACCCAGATGGACGGCTCGGCCGTCACCGACATCACGGTCACGAGCGACACCTATCCCGTCACCCTCACCCTCACCCGTATGGGCGAGATGCCCACGACCCTCACGCTCAACGAGGCCACCTCGCCGGGCGGGGGCGGGCGCTTCGCGGGCGTGGCCCTGCGGCCTGGGGTCACCGCGGCGGCCCTGCGTGCCGTCGACCCGGCGGGCAACGTCGGGACCACCACGGGGATGTGCAACTTCACCGTGGCCAACCCGCCGACCCTGGCCTTCGTCTCCCCGCTGGCCGGGGCGTCCATCACCGGCAGCCGCACGATCAACATCACCCTCAACACCGACGCCCCCCTGGGCACCCAGGTGTCCCTCACCGTCAACGGCGGCCCGCCCCAGACGGCCGTGGTGCTGGCTGGAGGCCGGGTGACCTTCGCGGGGGTTCCGCTCCCCGAAGGCGACGTGGTGACCCTCCTGGCCCGCACCGCCGAGGTGCCCTCGCGGGGCGCGGCGGAGTCCACCATCTCCGTGCGGGTCGACACCCAACGCCCGTCGCCCCCTCCGAGCCTGATGCTGGCGGTGCCCACGACCCCGGCCTCGGCCCGTCGGGCAGGCACCGTCCGCTTGTCCTGGCCCGACGCCAGCGACCCCAACCCCTCCGGGGGAGGCACCCGGGCCGTCGGGCGCTACGAGATCCGCTGGGCTCCTTCGCAGATCACCCCAGGCAACTACAACACGGCCGGGGTCATCTCCAACACCGTGGTGCCGGGCGCCCCGGGCACGCCCAACTCGTTTGACGCCCCAGGTTTCCTGCTCGGGCGCAACGTCTGGTTTGCCATCCGTTCGATCGACGCGGCGGGCAATACCAGCCCCACCGTGGCCATCGCGGGTCCCATCGCCTCGCAGCTCATCAACAATCCCATCCGCGACCCGGTGGCAGGTCTGGGCGAGGCCATCTCCGGCGGCTTCGACGTCAACGGCGACGGCCTCGACGACGTGGTGGTGGGCACGAGCTCGACCACCCCGACGGGGGTGGCCCGGGTGTACTTCGGCAACCGGGCCGGTCCGACCCCCACGGGCTACGCGGAGTTTCGCGGCTCGGCCGGCAACCGCTTCGGCGTGACGGTGGCCTCCCTCGGCGACATCAACGGCGACGGCCGGGGCGACATCGCCATCGGCGAGTCGACCTTCTCGCCGGCGGGGCCGGGCACGGTCTACATCTTCTTCGGGCGCACGACCTGGCGGGCGGCTCCGGGCTTCTATCAGGCCTCCGAGGCCGACGTGACCATCGGCGGAGGCACGGGCGAGTTTGCCGCGGGGCGTCTCGGGACGGCACTCGGGCGTGTGGGCGACTTCGACGGCGACGGCGTCAACGACCTGGCCGTCTCCGCGTCGAGCACCACCAACATGCCCTCCAACGGCCGCGGGACGGTGCTGGTGTACTTCGGCCGCAGCACCTGGCCGGCCACCCTCGCCCCGACCGACGCCAACGTCACCATTCGTAACACCGACACCACGGTGATGGCCTTCGGGCGGTACCTCGCGGGGGGTGGGCGTCTGGTGGGCAACGACACCCGCGAAGACCTCATCGTCGGCGGGGGCAACATCTTCCAGGCCGGGGCGGTGTTCGTCTTCGCCGGGCGCGCGGCCATGACCCCCCTGGCCCTCACCCACGCCGACAACAGCTTCCGCTTTGACGGGGCGGCGCCTGGGGCCCGACGCTGGCTTGGGGCGGGCGTCGGGGACATCAACCGCGACGGCCGCAGCGACCTGGCCGTGGGCACGGGCGCGGGGGCCGGGGCCGTGTCGCTCTTCTTCGGCAACGCCCAGGGGGGCCTCACGGCCGGCCCGACCATTCCGGGGGGCCCGAGCCCCTCCGACGTGTTTGGCAACAACGTCGGGAGCATCACCGACCCGCGGTCGCCGCGCCCCGCCCTGCGGTCGCCGTCTCCGACGGGGGCCGAGCTCCTGGTGTCGGCCAGCACGGTGGGGGGGCAGGATCCCCGGGCTTCGGCCTTCGCCGACCGCGTCGACTGGACCACGGCGACGGCCACGAATGCGGAGACCTTCTTCAGCATCTCAGCTCCTGGCGGCCAGCCCATCGTCACCTTCCAGTGGATCGGCGACTTCGACGGCGACGGCTTCGTCGACGCGGCGTACGGACAGCCCGTCGGTACGAGCGGCATCTACATCGTGCGCTGATTTGACCCCCGGTTGAGGAGACACCCCTTCCCATGAGCGAACTTGTTATTTCCCCAGCGGCTCCGTACGAGCCGCCCCAGGTCTTGGAAGACCTCCCCCTGGAGGCCTTCAGCCTGACCTGCACCAAGGACACCGGAGCCTGCGTCGACCCCGAAGCGGGCGGCGAGATCACCACCTGAACGTCCCCCGTCGGGGCCCGTCGAGAGATTCTCGCGGGCCCTGCGGCGGAGTGAAGGAGGGACGACGGCGTGGGTGGGGCCCTGTGTGGGTCGCCGCCGACGCCGTGTTCTTTTGGGGGTGTTCGGAGGCTCCTCAGGTTGCGAGGGCGTCGCGGGCCCGGTCGAGGGGGTACTGCAGGAGGAAACGCCCGAGGGCTGTCGGGTCGTCGCTGAGGAGGGGGCGGAGCAGGAGGGCCTCGGGGCGCGGAGCGATGGGGACCCGGGTCATCCTAGGGGTGGTGGTGATCCATCGGCGGGCGAGGCCGAGGCGCAGCGAGACCCCGGGGGAGTCGGTCCAGGGTTCGGGAGGGATGTCGAGGCCCTGGGCCCGCCAGCGTTGGGTGAGCAGGAGGCAGGGGACCCGCAGGCCCGCCGCGGCCACCCGGGCGAACACGGTCGGCCAGTCGATGGCGAACCGTAGCCCGAGGCGGGGGATGTCGTCGGCGTGACGGCCGTCGAGGGAGAAGGCGTGGGCCGCGTGGTGCATCACGGCGTGCAAGACCTGGTCGTCGGGGCCCAGGGCCAGGATGGGCCCCTCGGGGCTGTCGTACCGCCGGGCCCGGCCGATCAGGGCCCGGGTCGACACCCGGCACCAGGGCGGGTGGTCGAGGGCCCGATGCACGTCCACGGCGAGACCCGCCCGGCCGGGGGGGAAGAGGGTGCGTTCGCGGGAGGCCGTCATGGTGGCCCGGCGGGTGGGCAGGGCGTAGGGGCGGTACCCCATGCCCGCGAGGGCGGCGCACAGGGGCTCGAAGCGCCGGGGCTCGACGAGGATGTCGATGTCCGAGCCGCGCCGCTGGCCCGCGTTGCCCCACAGCACCGGGTCGCTGAAGGCGGCCTTGAGATACACCACGGCGGCCCCGCAGGCGGCCCCGGCGGCGTCGATCTGGGCCCTCTGGCGGTGCATCAAGAGCTGCTGGAGGGTGCCGCTGCGGTCGGCCATACGGGTGGGTTCAGTGGGTGCCACGGGGCCCCGGGGCGGTCAACCGCGGCCAGGCCCTGGAGGCCATGGTCCCGGGGAGAGGGACCGCTGGCCAAAGGTCCAGGTCTTTGCTAGGCGATGGCGGCGATGAGCGCCCTGGCGGATGTGTCGATGCTCTCTGTGGCCCACGACCTCGACGAGATCGTGCGGCGGCTGACCGCAGGGGGCCTGCGCCGGGTCGACCTCGTGCGGGCCCCCGGGTCGAGCCTGGGGCTCCTCCTGGCGGCGGTGGCGCGAAGGCCCGAGGCCCGTCCCGTCCTGGTGGTCACCCGCGACACCGAAGAGGCCCGCAAGATCGCCTCGGACGTGGCCTTCTTCCTGGGCAGCCCCGAAGGCGAAGAGGCCGCGGAGGAGGGGCGGGGGGAGGTGCTGCTCTTGCCCGCCACGGAGTCCTCCCCGTACGCCGAGGTGGCCCCCGATCGGCGGTCGGCCATGGCCAGGCTGGCGACGCTGTTTCATCTGTCCCAGGGGCTCTCGTGGCGGGTGCTCATCGCTCCGGCCGTGGCCCTGGCCCGCAGGGTGATCCCTCGGGCGGCCCTCAGCCCGCGGTGCGACCTCGTCCAGGCCGAGGAGCTGGTCGATCGGGAGGGCCTCCTGCGGGCATTGGCCGAGGGGGGGTACCTGCGGGTTCCGGTGGTGGAAGACCCGGGGACGTATGCGGTGCGCGGGGCCGTCCTCGACGTGTGGCCCCCGTCGTCGCGGTGGCCCGCTCGCATCGAGCTCGACGACGACCTCTGCCTCTCGATCAAGCTCTTCGACCCCGAGGGGCAACGCACCGTCCGCACCGTGCGTGAGCTGTTCGTGCACCCCGCCCGCGAGGCCCTCGTCGGCGAGGCCGAGCGGGCCCGGGCCCGAACCCGCGTCCGCGACCTCATCGACGCCGTCGAGATGCCGTCCAACCAGGCGAGCAAGCTTCTTGACGATGTCGACAGCGGCCGGGCCTTCCTCGGGGCCGAGGGGTATCTCCCGGCGTACTACCCGGGCCTGGAGGCCGTGACCGACTACCTCCCCCCCGAGGCCACCGTCCTGTGGCACCGCCCGGCCGAGGCCCTCGCAGCCCTGCGGGCCGAGCTCGAACGGGCCGAGAGCGACTACGCCGACCGGATGGCCAAACGGCAGCCGGGGTTCGCGGTCGAGGCCCACTATGTGAGCGAGTCGGGGCTCCTGACCGCCCTCGGAGGCCGCCCCCAGGCGGTCGTACACGACCTCGCCGTACGCGGAGAGGCCGACCCGAACAGCCCCGAGTCCCTGGAGCTGGTCCCGCCTGAGGCCGAGGTGCTCGACCTCGGGGGCGAAGGGCTCACCCGGCTCGCGGCCGACATCAAGGCCGTGCGGGCCGAGCGGGGCAAGGCCGACGCCCTCGTGCCCCTGGTCGAGCAGGTGCAGTACTGGTTCGAGGAGGGGTACCGGGTGTTTCTCGCGGGGCGCACCGCCACCCAGGCCGAGCGCCTCGCCACCCTGGCCCGGGGTCACGGGCTCGCCGTGCGGCAACACCCCGGGGCCTTCCGCTGGGAGATGCTCGCCCCCGACCTGCGCCCGGCCGAACCCACCGTCGAAGTGGTCACGGGCGAGCTCTCGCGGGGCCTCTGCCTGTCGGCCCGCCTCCTGGCCGTGGTCACCGAGGAGGAGATCTTCGGGGCCAGGGTTCGGCGCGGGCACCGACGGGGGACCAAGGGCGACGCCCGGCCCTTCCTCGACGACCTGCGGGCCCTGTCCGTGGGCGATTTCGTGGTGCACATCGACCACGGGATCGGTCGCTACTGCGGGCTCGAACACCGGGCCCTCGGGACCACCGTCACCGACCTCCTGGTGATCGAGTACGCCGGGGGCGACAAGCTCTACCTGCCGGTCACGCGGCTCAACCAGATCCAGAAGTTTTCCGGGGGCGAAGGGACCCCGCGGGTCGACCGCCTCGGGGGCAGCACCTTCGCCAAGGCCAAGGCCCGGGTGGCCAAGGCCGTGCGCGAAATGGCCGACGCCCTCCTGCGCCTCCATGCCGAACGTCGGGCCCACCCCGGGCGCAGCTTCGACCCCCCGGGGATGTTGTTTCAGGAGTTCGAGGCCACCTTTCCCTTCGAGGAGACCCAGGACCAGACCCGGGCCATCGACGAGGTGGTGGCCGACCTCGCCCGCCCCATGCCCATGGACCGCCTCGTCTGCGGCGACGTGGGCTTCGGCAAGACCGAGGTGGCCCTGCGCGCGGCCTTCCACGTCGCGTCCTCGGGGGCCCAGGTGGCCGTTCTGTGTCCCACCACGGTGCTCGCCCAACAGCACTACCGCACCTTCTCCGACCGCATGAGCGCGTACCCCCTGGAGGTGGCCGTCCTGTCGCGGTTTGTCACCCCTCAGGAGCAGCGGGCCGTCATCAAACGCCTCAAGGAGGGCAAGATCGACGTGGTCGTGGGGACCCACCGGCTCCTCTCCAAGGACGTCCACTTCAAAGACCTCGGGCTCCTCGTGGTCGACGAGGAGCAGCGCTTCGGGGTCACCCACAAAGAGCGCATCAAGCAGCTCCGGGCCCAGCTCGACGTCCTCACCCTGTCGGCCACCCCCATCCCCCGCACCCTGCAGATGGCCGTGTCGGGAATGCGCGACCTGTCCCTCATCACCACGGCCCCGGTCGATCGCCGGGCCGTCCGTACGGTGGTCTCCAAGGAAGACCCCAAGATGCTCAAGGACGCCGTGCAGCGCGAGCTCGCCCGGGGGGGCCAGGTCTTCTTCGTGTACAACCGCATCGACGGGCTCTACGAGCGGGCCGACAAGCTCCAGCGGCTCCTGCCCCAGGCCCGGGTGGCCGTGGCCCACGGGCAGATGGCCCCCGAGACCCTCGAGACCGTGATGATGGACTTCATCGAGGGCCGCTACGACGTGCTCTGCGCCACGGCCATCATCGAGAGCGGGATCGACATCCCTCGGGCCAACACCATCATCCTCGACCGGGCCGACCTGTTTGGCCTCGCCCAGCTCTATCAGCTCCGGGGTCGGGTGGGCCGGGCCCGGGAGCGGGCGTACTGTTATCTCTTCGTTCCGCCCCCGTCACAGCTCTCGGACGAGGCCCGGTCGCGCATCGAGGCCATCGAGCGGTTTACCGAGCTCGGGTCGGGGTTCCACGTGGCCTCCCTCGACCTCGAGCTCCGCGGGGCCGGCGACCTCCTCGGGGCCGAGCAGTCGGGGAGCGTGAGCGCCGTGGGCTTCGAGCTGTACTGCCAGATGCTCGAGGAGGCCGTGGCCGAGCTCCGGGGGCAGCCCGTGGTGCAGGGGGTCGAGCCCGAGCTCACCTTCGACACCCCCAACTTCCTGCCCGAGGAGTACATCGAGGACGTGGGGGTTCGGCTGTCGTTCTACAAGCGGTTTGCCGGGGCTCAAGACCCCGAGGAGGTGGCCGACCTCGCCGCGGAGATGGAGGACCGCTTCGGCCCCGCCCCGTCGCCCGCCCGGGTGTTCGTGCGGGTGATGTCCCTCAAGACCCGGCTTCGTACCTTGCGGGCCCTGGGGATCGAGGCCCACCGCGACCGGGTGGTGATCCACCTCCGCGACGACGCCCCCATCGACGCCCCGCGCATCCTCGAGCTCTGCGCCACCCGTCGCTCTCCCTGGAGGCTGTCGCCCGACATGCGCCTGTCGCGCCGCTTCGACGACGGCCTCGACGGGGTCGAACACGCCGAGGTCACCCTCGGGGCCCTCGAAGCCCTGCGCCTCGACGGGCCCTGAGGGGCGGTGGTAGAGGGATAGTCCTCGTGCCGCGGTCTCTGTCGCACCTCCCTGCACGCCTCGTGGGCCTCTTGGGCCTCCTGGGATGCGCCCCGGCCCTCGGTCCACACGGCGGGGCGGGCCCTTCGACCGGGCCCTCTCGGACGACTCAGGCCGACGCCTCCGTGTCGGGCGGGGGGCCTGTGGTGCGGGCCGCGGGGGGGTGTCCCGTCGGGGCTCCCAACGCCGACGTGGTCCTCGGCCGGGTGGAGGACGAGACCCTCACGGGCTGCGATGTGTACGTGACGTGGCATCGGGTCACCCGGGTGGGCCTGCGCGACGACGACCCGGGGCGGTTGTGGGCCCGGACCCTGCGCGATGCCCTGTTTGCGGCCGAGGCTCGGCGGACGGGGCTGCGCCCGGTGGGGGCGGTCGACCTGGAGATGGAGCGGGTGCTCGCGGAGGCCCTCGTGCGCCAGGAGGCCCTGGAGGGGCTCCCGGCGAGGCCACCCCCGGCGGGAGAAACCGCCACCCCGGACGGGCCCTCCGCGGAGCCGGGATGGGTCCGGGCCCGGGCCCTCGTGTTGCCGTCGCGCCCGGCAGCCCTCGCGGCCCTCGCAGCCCTCGGGGCGGGAGCAGACTTCGTGAGCCTCGTGCCCCGGTCGATCGAGCCCAATGCCCGGCGCGATCAGGGCGACTTAGGGATGGTTCCGGCGGAGGGGAACGCGGCGGTTCCGGCGGCGGTGGCCCGGGCGGTGTATGGGCTGGCCGCCCCGGGGGATGTACACCCCGTGCCCCTGGAGGTGACCCGCACGGTGACGGTGATGGTGCGCCGTCGGGCCCGGACGCGTCGGGTGTCGGGCTGGTGGGTCGTGCAGCTCACCGACCGGGCGGGTCCGGGCGAGGGGGTCGGACGGGCAGATCCCGCGGGAGGGGGAGCCCGTCGGGTGCGCGATCGGTATCTGCAGCTCCGGGCCGCGGCGCGGCAGCGCTGGGCCGAGGCCCTGGGGCCGACGGTGCGGGCGGCCATCGACCCGGCGGCCTTGCAGCTCGTGCGGGTGCGTACGACCCGGGAGTGAGCGTTGAAGAAGCCTGCGCGAGGGCGTACCTTCCGCGGGGTGAAGCTCGACCTCGACCGACTCGGGCAGATGCACCCAGCGCTACAGCAGTGGGGTGAAGTGGAGGCCTATCGACGACGTGGCGCGCTCGCCATGGTGCGTGCACAGCACGCCTCAGGGGTGGCCGCCCGTGTGGTCAATGGCGGCGAGACGATACCCGCCACGATTTGTTGGAGTGTGCCGCAGGCTACGCAGGAGGCGCTCCAGGTCATCGACACGATCCGCGTGACGGAGGACGGCGCGGAGGGGGTCGCGCTGGCGTTTGTTCATGAGCGCTCCCGCTGGACCGTAGACAGACGCGTGCAGCGTGACGGCTACGCGGACTGGCTGCTCTCAAGCCCATCGCAGCAGCAGATGGCGCTCGTCTTGGAGGTGAGCGGGACCGAGGTCGGCAGCGCCCAGAGCCGTCTGCACGAGAAGCTCGCGCAGGTGGCCAAGGGAGCCAAACAGGACCGTCGCATCCGTGCCGCGGTTGTCGTCGGCTTTGACGAGCCCTGTGTTCTTGCCGCGATCGTCGGGGGTGGAGGCGTGCCATGAACGAAGATCGCCGCAAGGAACTCAATCAGAAGGTCTCGATCGCCATCTTTCGGGCAGAGCGTCTTGCCGACTCGGATGCCCTCAACGCAGGCCCGGACGGCACTGACACGCGGGCGGCGTACGCCGAAGTGTCTCGATGGGAAGAGGAACTCGCCGCGCTGCATCCGGCGGACAACTTGGAGGGAGCCATCGCGAGGCTCGGTGCCGTGACCGCTGCGTTGCGCGCGCGCCAGGGGATGCGTGCTCAGCAGCTCGCGGGACGTTATCTGGCCGACCCCGCACTCGACGAGGACGACCGCGGGAGGATCCGAGAGGCTCTGACGCGGCTTGGACCGTGCAGCATTGCTGAGCCTACGGCCCTGTCTCGGGGGCGGGTCTTCGTACGCGGATCGTTCCAGGAGGCCGCATGAGCGCGGTCGTGAGCCTCCAGGATCGTGGGCTCGACCTGGTCCTCGGCGGCGGGCTGCGGCGGGTGCGCCGAACGGTGACCCACGACGCCACGGTGCTCCTCGTGCGAGGCGCGGCGGGTACGGGCAAGACGCTCGTAGGCTTCCACGCCGCGTGCGCGCTGGCGGAGGCGTACCAGGGCTCGATCGCCTATGCCTGCATCGAGCTCCTGCCGACCGAGCTGGAGGCCCAGATCCAGGCGTGGCGCTCCGACCTGCCAGGGGTGCGAGTGCGTCATCCGGGGAGCGGCCCGCGGGGCGAGGTTCCTGCGTCGGAGATCGTCGTCGAGGCGAGCCTCTTTGACGTCGAGGAAGATCCCATGACCCTGGGCGACCGGATCGAACGCTTCGTCGACCGGCTTCGCCGCGAGGGACATCCGCCGGGCGTCCTGGTCATCGACTCGCTCATCGACGGGTACGGCATCGGCAGCTCAGCCTCCAGAGAGTTCGTCGACGCGGTGTGCAAGCTGGCTGCACGATGGGGGATCGGGCTGGTGCTTCTGGAAGAGTGCGCCCCAGGCTCGTTGTCGCCGTGGGTCTTCGCCGTCGACACCGTGATCGAACTTGGGCTCGCTTCGGAGGATGGTCCTGTGTCGCGGTCGTCCTCGCTTGCACGATACCTCACGGTGCTCAAACACCGCTTCGGCCCTTCCGACGCGGGTCCCCATCGTTTTACGCTGACCCCGGGCGTCCCCTTGCGGGTGTACCCACGCCCCGGGGCGTGGCTGGAGCCCTGGACCTCCCGGCTGGATGCGGGTGTCGCCGAAGATCTCCAGCGCGATCGGGGCGAGCGGAAGATCCGCGTGCCGACGGTGTCTCAGGAGGATGCGTGGGTGGGCCAGGTGGTCGCTGTGTATGGCGCGATGCCGAAAGCAGTCTTCGAGGTCGGCTTGGGGTTGAGGCGGCAGGACGAGGTCCGAAAGCGCGACACGTGCCTCCGTGTGAGCTTCTCTCAGCCGCTCGACGCGCGGGTCGTCGACAGAAAGACCACCGTGTTGGGGGTGGCGCACCCTGATCTCACGGGTCACCGACTCGTACGCGCGGTGCTCGACGAGGTGCAGCGGCTGGCGTCGGTGCGGCGTCTGGTGCTGAGCGATCTCCGTGTGTTGCGCTCTCTCGGGAACGAGGATGAATTGCGTCGTGCGGTGGGCGTGTTGTGCCTGTTGGCCCGACGGATGGGGATCGCGGTCGTGCTGATCGAATCGACGCCGAGCAGCAATGCGGTCAGTTGGGTGCCGGGGTACCCGCCCGTCTCCTTCCCCGCCCCGGGGGTGGGCGTCGCGCAGTGTGTGGACTTCGCCGATCTGGCTGTGGAGGCCTTCACGGAGGGGGGCCCTTTCCCCAAGAGTCGGGTGACCAATCTGCACTCGGGCCGCACCGACGAAGTGGCCCACCCCGTGGCACCGGAGGGCTGACCGAGGGCCCCTCGGCCTTCGGCTCTCGTGGACCGCGCCCCCGGGGCGTGGTAGTGCGCGTGGCGTGTTGGTGCGGAGCGCTGTCGTAATCGCCCTGGTGGCCTTTGGGTGCCGTCGTCCCCCCTCCCCGGGAGCCGTCGACGCGGGCCCTGCAAACGACGCCCGTTCGGTGGCCGCGGTCGATGGGGCGCTGCCCCGGTCGAGCGACCCCTGCGGCATCCTCCTGCCCGCGCAGCGCGACCTCCTGGTGGCCCGGGTGGGCGAGCAGCGCCTCACCCTCTGCGACTTCACCCGCCGGGTCAACTCGCAAAACCCCTATCTCCGCGCGCGATTCAACGCCCCCGAGCAGCGCCGGGCCCTCTTGCAGTCCTGGGTCGACGCCGAGCTCCTCGCCGCCGAGGCCCAGGCCCAGGGCCTCGACAACGAGCCCGCCGTACGCAGGGCCATCACCATGCAGCTCGCCCGCAGGCTGGAGCAGCAGGTGCGCGAGGCCGTACCCCAGCCCACGGTCACCGACGCCGAGGTCCGGGCCTACTACGAGGCCCATCGGGCCGAGTACGAGACCGAGGCCCAGGTCCGGGGCAGCCAGATCGTCCTGGCCACCCGGGCCCAGGCCGAGCGCACCCTCGCCGAGCTGCGGGCCCAGGAAGACAACGACGCCCTGTTTCGGCAGCGGGTCCGCGAGCTGTCCATCGACAGCTCCTCCCGCAGCGCCGAAGGCGACCTGGGGTTTGTTCCGCGGGCGGGGGGCCCCGGGGTCGAGCCCGCCGTGGTCGAGGCCCTCTACGCGATCGAACGCAACGGGGCCCTCGCCGACCACGTGGTCGAGAGCGCCCCGGCCGGGCCGGGCCGGGCGCCCACCTTCCACATCGTGCGGCGCACCGCCCGGCGCGATGCCCTGCGGCGCACCCTGGAGGATGAGTCCCGGCGCATCCGGGCCCGCCTCGTGCGCGACCGGTACGAGGCAGCCCAGGAGGCCGCCGTCCGGGCCCTGGTGACCCAACTGCGGGGGGCCACCACGGTGCAGATCGACGAGGCCGCCCTGGCGGCGGTGGAGGTCCACGCGCGCCCGCCCACGGGGGGCCCGACGCCCGCAGGGATGCCCACGGGGATGCCCACGGGGATGCCCGCAGGGACGGCCACGGGGAGGACGCGATGAGGCGGGCGCAGCGGATGGTCGGGTGGGCCCTGGCGGCGGTGCTGGGCCTTGGGGCCGGGGGGGTTCGGGCCGAGGAGATCGACCGAGTGGTGGCCACCCTCGACGAGGAGGCCATCTTCCTGTCCGAGGTCGAGCGGCAGGCCCGGCCCTTCCTCGTCGAGCTGGCGGCGGTGCCCAATCTTACGGAGGAGGTTCGGGCCACCCGGCGGCGGCAGGTGCTGCGGCAGACCCTCGACCGGATGCTCAACGAGCGCCTGATGCGACGGGCCGCCACCCGGGCCCACACCACCGTGACCTCCGAGGAGGTCGACGAGTTTATCGAGCGCCTCGCGGCCGAACGCGGGGCCACCTCGGCCCAGGTGTACGCCGCCCTCGAGGCCGAGGGCATCACCCGGTCGGAGTACCGGGCCCGGATGGAGACCGAGGTGCTCACCCTCAAGGTGCTCCAGGCCCGGGTCCGGGGCCGCATCAACATCACCGAGTCCGACATGCGGCAGGAGTACCAGCGGGTCATCCGCGAGGCCCCCCAGCGGGCCGTGTGGCAGGTGGCCCACATCCTCGTCGAGGTCCCCGACAGCGCCACCGACGCCGAGCGCGACGCCGCCCGGGCCCGGGCCGCCGAGGCCGCCCGACGGGCCCAGGCCGGCGAGACCTGGGCCGACCTCGTGCGGGCCTTCAGCAGCGACGCCAACACCCGGGACACGGGCGGAGAGCTCGGCGAGGTCTCCCCCGGGACCCTGCCCGAGGCCCTCGAAGCAGCCCTCGGGCAGCTCGACCCCGGCGGGGTGAGCGATCCGGTCGTGGGGCCGAGCGGGTACCACGTCCTGCGTGTGCTCAGCCGTCGGGTCGAGCCCCCGCCCCCCTTTGAGCAGGTGCGCAATCAGGTCCAGGGCATGATCCTCCAGCGCGAGATGCTGCGCCACCAGCGGATCTATCTCCGCGAGCTGCGGCGGGGCGTGTCCATCGACGATCGTTTCGACGCGCGGTGAGGCCGCGGCCCGTGGGCCTCGACAGAGCCCGACGCGGGGGGCGTCGGGGTGCTACGGTCTGCCGGGTTGTGCGAGCGATGGGCGTGTTGTGGCGAGTGTGGATCCTGGGCGCAGTGGGCCTGCTCGGCTGCGAGCCGTCCCGGGCGGCCGCACGCGCGGACGCTCCCGACGCCGAGAGCCTGCGGGTCTTGCCCGCCCGGCCGGTGACCCGCGACGGGTCGGACGCTGCGGGCCCCTCTCGGGCTCCTGACGCGGCCGGGGCCGAGCCGAGCGAGCCGGGATGTGTGGCGGGGCCGGGGCCCACCGTCGCCGCGGGGTGGACCCTCCGGGGGTTTCAGCCCAGCCCCGTGCTCGACGAGGTCACGGTGGCGGGCCCGGAGGGGGCGTCGTTTGTGGGGGTGAGCCGCGGGACGGTGTGCGCCAGCGAGGACGGGGCCCGGTGGAGGCCCGTGCTCGGGGCCTCCGAGGCCCTGGCGGGGCCGACCCTGCGGCGGATGTCGGCCGACGGGGAGACCCTGGTGCTCGCCCAGGGGAGCCCGCGGGCCCCGGCGGCCCCGCGGGTGTTTCGTGCCCGGCGGCCCGAGGCGGGGCCCGAGGCGTGGCAGGAGGTGGCCCTCCCCGCGGAGGCGCGGGCCGCGGGGCGTAGGGCCCGGGTGTTCGTCGACGGGGTGCGGCGGTTGTTCGTGGTGACCCCTACCCAACTCTGGGTGCAGGTGGACGGCGGGGACTTCGAGGGCCCCCGGAGCCTTCCGGGCACGACGGCGGAGGAGGTCGACGCGTGCGGCGAGACCCTTATCGCGCGGGCCCGGGTCGGGGGGGACGGGTTCTGGCATCGGAGCGAAGACTACGGGCAGTCGTGGCGGCCGTTTCGGCTGGGGGCGTTGGGGTTGGAGGGGGAGGGCACGATGATGCGCTGCCTGGGGTGGCGCGGGGGGATCGAGGCGGGGCGGGTTCCGTTGCCGGGGTATTGGAGCTTTGACCAGGGGCGGACGTGGAGCCCAGCCCGCTACGACGCCGCGGCCCGCACCCTGGCCCGGGCCGTGGCCGACGACCCCACCCTGCGCGAGGAGCCTCCGCGGTGTGGGACGGGCTTCGCCAGCGCCCTGGTGTGCACCCAACACCAGCGGCTGGTGCTGGTCGACGCCGAGGCCCCGTGGTCGCGCGATCGGCCGGTGCAGCGTGAGATCCGGGCCCCGGCGGGCTGCGAGCACGTGCGGCTCGTCGACGACCGGCGGGTGGTGGCCTTCGGGCGCGGGTGTGGACTGTACGTGAGCAACGACCTCGGGGGCCGCTGGAGGGCCCTCGCCACCCGGGCCGAGAGCCCCCTTGCGGGCTCCCTCCCGGGCGCGGCGGCCCTGGAGGCGGGGCCGGGGCGCGGGGGATGGATCGACGCCGAGACGGCCTGGCGCATCGACGGGGGCGTGTGGTGGACCTCGGACGCGGGGGCCCATTGGCGGCTGGTTCCGACGGGGGGCGGGCGTCAGGTGGAGCACGGGGTGTTTGTCGACACGGGGCGGGGGGTCTTCGCCCGGAGCGACGGGTGGGTGATGTCGACGGCCGACGGCGGGCGCACCTGGCGTTATGTCGTGCGGGGCGAGGTCGAGCGCATCGCGAGCGCGGGGCCCTGGGTGATGGTCACCACGGGGACGGCCGTGCGGGTGTCGCCCGATGGGGGGGCCTCGTGGCGGCCAGGGGCCACCCTGCCCGCGGGGCGGGTGTTGGACGCGACCCTGCGGGTGCAGGGGGGGGTACGGCGGTTTGATCCCTCGGCCGCGGTGCGGGTGCTTCAGCAGGGCGACCGGATCACGGTGGCCACGCGGGGGGCGGACGGCGGGTTTGTGACCGCGGAGGTGGTGCGGGGCTTGTCGGCGGGATACGCCCTCCTCGCGGCCCACGCGACGGGGGGACGGGTCGACCGGCTGCTGCTGTCAGGCGGCGCGGTCATCGCTCGGGCGGAGTGAGGACCCGCGTCCATCGAGCCACGCGCGCATGCGAAGCGAACCGCAAGAGCACGGACGGGATGGATGGCCTCGGGCGGGCAGCAGGTCGGCGTCGCCGATTGCACGCAGGGCCGCTCGGACGACCGTAGGACCCTCCGTCGGCTGGCGCTGAATGGAGTGCTGCGCCTGCGCAACACGCACGAGACCATGATGAAACCATACGTACGTGGGGTAGATTGGATCTTGCGTTTTACTGTCGTCGTCTTCGCGGTTGGATGCAGTGATGAAGCGCAGTCCGTCACCGATGGTGGCGTCGCGGATGCGTTGCAGCCAGACAGTGCGGCGGGGGGCGTGCGTCGGCGCAGATCGGGCCCGAAGGCGGCAATCTCGTCCTCGACGATGGTGCTGAACTGCGGGTGCCCGCTGGGGCCTTGGCCGATCCGGTGACGCTGACGCTCTCACGGACCGACGACCCCATCCCTGCGGGATATCGCGGTCACTCCGCCCTCTACCGCTTCGCGCCGACGGGGCTGCGCTTCGCCCGGCCCGTCACGGTGCGAATCCCCTACCAGGGCGACGCCTCGGCGGCCGGGCTGTACTGGTCTCGGCAAGGCGGCGGCTACGAACGCCTCACCGCCGTCGACGACGGAAGCGCGATGGAAGGGTTCGCACAACACTTCAGCGAGGGCTTCGTCGGTACGCCGTTGACGGACGGGGGGCTCGCGGATGTTCCCGAGGCCGCCGTCGACGGACCCCCTCCCTCGGACCTCGGAACAGACGCCGGGGCGACCGACCTCGGCCAGCCCTCCGACGTGCCCGGGCCGATCGACGTACCTCCAACACCCGATGTGCCCACGCCGTCCGACGTGCCCACGCGGCCCGCCGCGCCGCGTCCGGTCGCGCCGCTGACCGGATCCCACGTCCCATCGCGGCGCCCGACGCTCCGCTGGGCGCTGCCTGCGGGCGTCACCACCACACGCGTCTCGCTCTGCCGCAACCGCGCGTTGACTGCATCCTGTGTGACATTCGACGCGACCGGAACCATCGGGACCCCGAGCGTCGATCTCACGCCGGGCATCTGGTTCTGGGGCTTGCGGGGCGTGGTCGGCGGCGCGGCGGGCGAGACCGGGGCGGTCTGGCGTCTCCGCATCGCCGCGGGCGCGGGGGGGCGATCCTGGGGGAGCGACCCTGACTTCAACGGCGATGGCTACGCGGACGTCGTCGCGGCCGTCCCCAACGTCGCGGCGTCGGTCTTCCTCGGCGGATCGTCAGGCCCCTCGGCGACGCCCATCACGCTCAATGCACCGCTCGAGTCGACCCACTTCGGCCGGGCCCTCGACCACGCTGGGGACGTCAACGGCGACGGCTACGGCGACCTGGTCGTGGGGGCGCCCGGCTCCAACAGCTTCTATGTCTACTGGGGCACCGCCACAGGGGTCTCCCCGATGCCGAGCGCCGTCACCGGACCGGTCGGCAGCGGCCTCGGGTCGTCGGTCGCGGGCGCGGGCGATGTCAACGGCGACGGCTTTGACGATGTAGTCGCCGTCAACCCCTCGGGCAACGCCGTGTGGTTTGTCCCGGGCGGCACAGCAGGCCTCGGAATGCCCGTGCGCGTGACGGTCCCGCTGACTTCGACGACGTCGATCGTCGCGGGCGCGGGCGATGTCGACGGCGACGGATACGCCGACGTCCTGCTCGGCGGCGCGACGGGAGAGGGAAGGCTCTTCCGCGGCGGCGCGACGGGCCTCGACGCAGCGCGCGCGGTGACGCTCGATCGCAGAAGCGCCCCCGTGGGCGACCTCAATGGCGACGGTCGGGCCGATCTCGCGTTCCACACGCTCGCGGGCGTCCGCGTGGTGCTGGGCGCGGCGACCCTCAACACCGCCGGGACCGCGGCACCGGGCGCGCTCTCGGCCAACGCGACGATGGCCCCACGGGGCGGAGACTTCAACGGCGACGGCTTCGACGACGTGCTCGCCGGGACCCGCGGCGACGCGACCCGCGACCGCAACGCCATCGTCCTGCCGGGCTCGGCCTCGGGACCGGGGGCCGCGGTCACCCTCGCGGCGGGCTTCGGCTCGGCGACGGTTCATGGCGGGGTGGGGGCGGGCGACGTCGACGGCGACGGCTTCGACGACCTGCTCTCGTACCAGCCGCGGACGACGGACCTCTTCCTCACGCGTGGCACCGCGTCGGGGCTCTCCTTCGGGCGCCTCGCGTACGTCGACCTGGGCGTCGAGCCGGGCTACCCCACCGCCCGTGCGGCGGTCGGCGACATCAACCGCGACGGTCACGCCGACTTCGCCTCGGGGACGACGATCTACCGCGGCGCGTCGTCGGGCATCGTCCGTACGGCCCCGTGGACCTTCCCCGGTGTCTTCGCCCACACCATCGTCGCCGCGGGGGACGTCAACCGCGACGGCTTCCCCGACGTCGCGGCGCTCACCTCCACCGGCGGCTCGTCCGATCCCGTGCAGTTCTCGGTCTACCTCGGCGGGACGACGGGGCCCGGTGCGATGGCCTTCTCCATGGGCGGGGCGTTCGTCAACAACCGCGACTTCTTTGCCGGCCTCGCGGGGGCTGGTGATTTCAACGGCGACGGCGCCGCCGACGTGCTGCTCTCGCTCGACGGGACAGCGCTGTACACCGGTCGTATGCCGCTGACCTCCCCCCTCACGCGGGTCTCTCTCGTCGCCACGGGCAGCTCGGCCGCGGCGGGCGCGGGGGACATCAACGGCGACGGCCGGGCCGACGTCGCGGTGGTCGTGGGCTCCAACGTGCGCGTCATCGCCGGCGCCGCGACAGGTCCCGGAACGCTCCTCGCCACCCTCGCGGGAGGGCTCCCGGCGGCTGTCGGCGACGTCAACAACGACCGCTTCGCCGACCTCGCCATCCCCGGGCCATCGGGCGTCGGGATCCACCTCGGGTCGACCTCGGGCCTGGCGACGACGCCGTCCCTCAATCTCCCGCGCGGCAACCCGATCGCCGCGGGCGACGTGAACCGCGACGGGCGCCCCGACCTCATCCTCGGGTCCGTCGACGGGGGCCCCAGCGGTCTCTTCCTGGGCACGACGGGGGGCTTCGCGACGACGCCCTCGCTGCTGTATCCGGAGCCCCTCCTCCTGATCAGGACGCCTGGTGCAGCCGGCTTTGGCGACGTCGACGGCGACGGCTTCGGCGACATCATCCTGGTCGCTGGGTTCGGCGTGGTGGTGCAGCGCTTTGACGCGCCGGGGGCGCGCCCTGTGGTCCTCACGATCGTCGGCGCCGCAGCCGACATTGGCACCATCTACCGCTGACCGGGCCTCCCGCCTGACCCCGACAACCTACCTGCCCGGCAAGGCCGTGGAGGTGGGGTTTGGGTACGCCAGGGACCCCGCTGGTGTCGGGGTCAGGCGGGAGGCCCGCTGACCGCTCGAAGCTTGCAGATTGATGGTGGCGGTGGCAGTCGTTGGAGGCGCAGCCCGGCAGGAAGGTGACTCGTCCGTAGTAGCCACAACGCGTGCAGCCGAGGATTGAGTGAGGGGCCGATCTCTGCGCGGTAGCCCGCGGGCAGAGACTCTGGCGTGTCTTCGGGCGCCACGTGATTGTGGAGGGACGGCGTGCACGCCCAGATCAACCCGCAGGGAGCTCAGGCTGTCTCAGGAACGACACACAGGTGGATCTATATCAGTGTCGCCAGAGGTTGGCGATGACGCTTCCACTGGAAAGCGTGTAGTTCGAGGACGAGTGGTTCACTACGGTGATGCCGATCTGGTTCGCGTCGACGACCGCTGCGTGCACGATCACGCCCGTAATAGGATTGGAGGTCAGTGCAGCGGTCACGACGTCGGTCACAATCGCCCCGGTGAAGGTTGCGGTCCCCGTGGCAACAGAACCGGGCGTGAGGGTGGCGGGTAAGGAGATCCCCGACCAGGTGACCGTGACCTCTGCGGAGAGATGGAGTTTTACGGACGACCCACCAAGACCAAAACGCACCTGCCCGGTCGAGCACGGAGACCTTGCGCTGTTTGTATCTTCAACGCTGAGCGTCCCAGGATAACGGCCCGACGACAGGCTAAGGAGCACATTGACCTACATTGCCTACATCTCAGATCCTCTCCGCGATCGAACCTGTCCTACATGTAGCATGATGTGTTCCCTAGCCTGGCGTCGGGTCGTTGTCCCAGGATAGCCCGGCAGCGTCCCGCTCGAGTCCTGCGGCACGATATTTCCGCGGTAGTTATTGGCCACCGTGAAGTTGTGGGAGTTGAAGGGACCAGTGTTGCCCACGGTCGTTTCTCCCGATTGCAGCGTCCGGAGCTGGACGCAGCGCGGGTTCTCCCCGCCGTAGTACCTGAAAGCATCGAAGCTGCAATCGATGACACCGCCGCCGCGTGCGTAGCCTACGTTGACCCCAAGGGCGCCCGGGTTGCCGCCGAACACACAACGCTCGATCCAATAGTGGGCGTTGTTGTAGCTCACCGTCTGACGATCGGTGCCGAGGTCGATACACCAACCCCCGCAGCCTTCGAAATAGCAGCCAACAATCGAACCGTTGCCGCTGCGCACCGTGATCGCTCCCAACTTCTGCTCGGTCATCGTGCCGGCCACGTGTTGGCCGATGTACTCCACGACGCAGTCAGTGAGCCGGATATGGAGGCCCGTGAGATCGAAGGCGGGCACCTCCAGCCCTTTCGATACCCCCGAGCCGTAGCCACCATTGACATACACCTTGTCGAGCAACGCCGTGGACATCGTCCCGGCGAGTTGCACTCCGCAGTACTGCAGGCGGCAGTCGCGCATCACGAGCCCCGTCACTGAGTTCACGCGGACGCCCAGGGTAGTGGTGCCCGTAGACGAGGTGCCAGGGTAGTTGCTCACGATGAGGACCCCTTCCAAGCGTACCTCGCTGCGGCCATCAATGTGGACGAGCAGCGGACCGTCGGTGGCCTGGTCCCAGACGAGCATCAGGTTGCGCAAGCCGCCGCCGCGTCCGGTCGTCTGTCCGGTGAAACGGATCCAGCCGTTCGCCAGGGACACCCCAGCATCGCTGTCGGGGGGGGTGCACACGAGCGTCGAGGCGAAGGTCCCCTCGCCGACGATCGTGATGTTTCCGGGGACATCGAGCACGGTGCTCAACACGTAGTGCCCGCGAGGTACAAACACCTCGCCGTGCGCGAACCCAGTCGCCGACGTGACGAGCGAGTGGAAGGCCATCCCCCCCAGCGTGGCCGCAGCCGCGTTCAGGGCGGCGGAGAAGGCTGTGTTGTTGGCGCCCGCTGACGCCGATGAGCCATCACGCTTCGCGCCAAACCAGAGGACATTGACCGCGCCCGAGTACAAGCGCAGCCAGTAGCCGGGATTGGGCGACTGCGAGGTCGGGACGATCCTGATGCCATTGTCATCGGTCGGTGCAGTGCCGACGAGCCAGCGGAAGATCCCGCCGCCACCGTCCCCACTGGAAGCCGCGCCCGCGACAATCCCGATCGCTACCTCGGAGGTGGTTCCGTTCACGGCCCGCAATTCGGCGAGGGTATCAGTCCAGACGATGGCACTCCCGCTCGCCATCGTCGCCGTGCCTGTAGCTGCCTGAGCGATCTGGCCGATGCTGTTCTCGGGGTCCGAGCAGGCCGAGGCCAGTGCACCTGAGGTCCCCTCGCATTTTCCACACATGAACACCTGTACACCTTCAAATCA
>CAYUSB010000024.1:0-122445 GCA_964447205.1 uncultured Myxococcaceae bacterium | reverse complement strand
CCATGAAGCGCAGAGAGAATCGCGAGGGGGGTGGCGAGAGGATCGGGCATCGGTCTCGGGGAGGCCCCGGATAGGACATGGGTTGCGCGGGGTGGCTCGGATGCCCAAGTTGTGGCGCGCACGGCGGGGCGCAACCACCTCCACACAAAGTGCGGAAGACCCAGTTTCAGTTGGCCATTGACACGAGACTCCCCGACGAGCTGAGAGCGCGTGCGACGGAGCTGCTTGATGCGTGCGTGGGCCTCACGGACGACGACCCGCACTGTCTGACGCAGGCCCGAACTCGATCGATCGCGAAGCGACCCCCGGCCCACAAGAAAGAGTCTCGCAAGGACTGCGAGATGTTCGAGCACTACCTCGCCCTCGCCTCGCACCTCCGCGGTCGAGGAATGACCGAGGCGCTCGGGTTCGTGAGCTCGAACACTGAAGACTTCGATCTGAAGGAGCCTTCTCTCACGGCGGAGCTCGGCGCCCGTGACGTCAAGCTCCTGCCGAACCTGAGCAACGCGCGCGGCTACCTCGGACTGCCATGACCTGTTGAGCGCGACGACGGGCGGCCGTTTGCGCGTGGGGCGGGGGAGGTACGTGGGAGACGTTTCCTCTCCCTTTGCGGTTCGCGCGTCACCAAAGTCCCCTCTCCACGGGAGAGGGGAGCCGCGTATCGAGAGAATCAATGGGGGAGAGGGAAAGGCTCCGAAGTACCTGAGGCCCCTCCGGCCCCCACCGCATCAGCGAATGGGCACCGCGGTGCAGCTCGGCGGCCCCTCGGGCACGCGGTCGGTGCACACCAGGAGCTCGCGGGTGGCGGGCGCGGGCCCCGTGGTGCGTCCCACGGCCACCACCGTCAGCACCGCCCCGTCCGGAACCGTCACCGCCACCGTCCCGCGCAGAGGCCCCGCGCAGGGCCGGAGGTTGGGCGTGAGCCGGGCCCGCACCTGGAGGGTCACGGGGCCCCCCGCGGGCACGGTGGTGTATGCCCCGAACGAGCCGTACGCGACGCCGGCGAACACAGGGGCCACCGGGCGTCCGGCCGCGGCCACGGTGCAAACGTCCACCGCGAGCAGGCCCGTCAGGGCATGGAAGAACCGCACCCGGCTGTTGCCCGCCTCGGGGGCCTCGGTCTCGTCCTGGCTGAAGGCGAGCCGTCCGCCGAGCCCTGGCCCGCCGTAGGCGACGGTGGTGTACTGGGCCCCGCCGTCGAGGGCAGGGGTGCGACCCTGGACGACCGGGGCCGCCGTGGTGGCCGCCCCCGCGGGCCGAACGGCCACGGCGTGTTCGCCCGGGGGGACGCTGACCGGACCGACGAGGGATTTGTACGCGAGGGCGCTGGCCACGGGGGTGGCGGTGTCGCCGAGGTACACGTCGACGGTGGCGTTGGCCCGGTCGGTGTTGACGTGCAGGACCCGCACCCGGGCCTGCGGGGGCGGAGGCGGCGGGGTAGGCCGGGGGACATACCGGCGCGGAGGGGCCATCGGGGGGCCGAAGTCGTCGTCCTCCAGGCTGGGCCCTGTCACGCTGTTGAGTTGGGCCGCGGTGTACACTGTCGGAGGGATGGGCTGATCTGCGCAGGCCACCAGACCACTCACCACCCCAAGAACTGAACCCAACCGGACGATCTTCATGGTCACCACGTGCTCCCGACGACGGCCAGAACCGGAGGGGCAAGACCCGCCTCCCCGGCGTTGCGATGGGGCGGGAGCATACAGCAACCTCCCTGCCGGGCGATACCGCGATTGACGCCCCCAGAACCCGTAGCCTACATCCCCCATTGGTGTCGTGTTGATCCCTCGCAAGCCTGGGATGGGCCGTCTGGCGGTCGCCCTCTTCCTCCTGGGGTGCGCCGAGGGGCGCCTCGACCCGCGGTCGTCACCCCTGACGGGGGATGCGGGGTTCTTTGATGTTCCGGTGGTGGATGTCCCGGAGTTTCTGTGCGGGACCCGGGGCCAGGCGTGTTGCGTCGGCGGGGCCTGCGTCGGGGGCCTGACCTGTCTGGCCGGGGTGTGCGCCGTGACCTCCGGGTGCGGCGAACGCGACCAGCCCTGCTGCGACGGGGTGGCCTGCGCGGCGGGCTTCGCCTGCGTGGCCCTGCGCTGTCAGCCCTCGGCCGGATGCGGGGCCCAGGCCCAGCCCTGCTGCCCCGCGGAGAACGCCTGCATGCCCGGCCTCGCCTGCACGGCAGGGCGTTGCGAGCTGGCCACCGGACCGTGCGGGGCCGTCGGTCAGGCGTGCTGCCCGGGCGCGACCTGCACGGGGGCGGGAGCCTCGTGCTGCGCGGGGGCCTGCGTTGATCTGGCCGTCGACCCGCGGCACTGCGGGCGCTGCGGGCTCGGGTGCCCGGCGGGGTTACGCTGCGCCGCGGGAGCCTGCGCCCCCATCCCCTGCGGCCTCGAGACCCAACCCTGCTGCCCCTCCGGAACCCCCTGCGGAGCCGGCCTCCTCTGCAACGGGGCGCGGATGTGCGCCCGGCCGGCCAACACCTGTCGTGCGGCCACGGGTTTGTGTCTTCTGGCGCGGGAGTGCTGCGACGGGCTGTCGTGCCGACCGACCCCGGCGGTCGCGATGTGCTGCCGCGAGGCTCCGGGGAGCTGCACGGCCGACGATCAGTGCTGCGGGGCCATGACCTGCCGCAACGGCCGCTGCGCGTGTCGGGGGCGCGGCGAGGCCTGCACGTCGGTCCGCGACTGCTGCGCCGGGGCGAGCTGTCAGGGCGGGCTCTGCGCGTGAGGCGGAGGGTTTCGCCCGGTCAGAGGGGTGGTGTAAGGTCGCGGCAGACAGCGCCGTAGTGTGGCCCCAGGAGACGATGACAATGCACGAACGTGTGATGGTTCCCTGCGGGGGATGTGCGAGGCATGTGCGGGTGGGGGAGGGGCCGTGCCCCTTCTGCGGGGCGGTGGTTGAGGGGGCGGGGGCCTCGGTGTACGACGCCGACCCGGGGGCCCCGCGGGGTCTGTCTCGGGGTCGAGCGGCCCTGGTGTTGGCGGCCACGGTGGCGGCGAGCCTGTCGCTGGCGGCGTGTTACGGCGGCCCTCCGCGGCCCCAGGCGTACGGGCAGGACGGGCCTCGGCCCTCGAGTCCGTCGCAGGCCGACCCTGACGGCGGCCCTCCCGCGCAGGTCGCCCAGTAGGCCGTCGATGGTCGACGCCGCGGTGGTCGCCGAGGGGCTGACGAAGCGCTTTGGCGACCGTCTCGCGCTCGACGGGCTCGACCTGGTCTTGCCCCGCGGCGAGATCTTCGGGCTCCTCGGCCCCAACGGGGCGGGCAAGAGCACCACCCTCAACCTCTGGATGGGGTTTCTCCGCCCGACGGCGGGGCGGGCCCTGGTGTGCGGCCTTGACGTGCTGGCCGATCACCGGGCGGTGATGGCCCGGGTCGGCCACATGCCCGAGGAGCCGGTGCTCTTCGACAACCTCACGGGCCGCGAGCTCCTGTCGTTTGTGCTGTCCGTACGCGGGTGCGACCAGCCCGCCCGGTGGCGCACCGTGGAGGCCCACGCCGAGCGCCTCGGGTTCGACGAGGTCTTCGACGACCTCGTGGCGGGCTACTCCATGGGGATGCGCAAGAAGTTGTGCCTCCTGACGGCCCTGGCCCACGGGCCCGAAGTCCTCCTCCTTGACGAACCCACCAACGGCCTCGACCCCGTGGTGGCCCGGGAGGTTCGGGCGCTGCTGGTGGAGGAGGCGACCCGGGGGGTCACGGTGGTCTTGTCGACCCACCTCCTCGATGTGGCCCAGCGGGTGTGTCACCGCCTCGGGGTGATCGTGCGGGGGCGCCTGCGGGCCGTCGGCGACGCCGAGGCCATCTGCGCCGCGGCGGGGGGGGCCGCGAGCCTGGAGGAGGCCTTCCTGGCGCTTACAGCTCCGTCCGAGCGGGCTCCCGCCGGGTGAGGGCCGCGGGCGACGAGGGCGGGGGCGAGCCCGGGGTGTGGTCCCAGGCCTGGGCCGTGGGGTGGATGCTGCTGCGTGGGGTGGCCAACTCGCTGCGGCGTCGGCAGGGCCGCGGGGCCCTGGTGGCGTTCCCGTTGTTGTTCGCGTTTTTGTTGGTGGAGCTGGCGCGGTTCGGGTCGCGGGCCACCGACGGGATGCGGGTGGTCCTGCGGGCGGCCACGGTGCCCAAGGGGCATCACTACGCGTCCTTGTGGCTGACCGAGCTGGCCCTGGCCATCACGGTGTTGAAGTTCTCGCGGGTGATCCCGGGGCGCGGATCGCGGGGCCTGTTCGACATGCCTCTCCTCCGGGCCCTCCCGATCGCCCCCGGGGCCCGCCTCGTGATCGAGCTCGGGCGCGGGAGCGTGGCCGCGGTGGGGTTTGTGCTGCTGGTGTGGGTTCCGGCGGTGTGGGGGCTGGCCCGGCATACCAACAACCCGGGACCGGCCGTGGCGTTGACGGTGGTGAGCACCCTGGGGCTCAACCTCGTGGCCTCTCTCGTGGCCCTCGGGCTGCACGAGGTCACGACCCGACGGCTCGGGGGGCGCGGGCTCGATGGGGTCCGGGCCGTGGCGGCCATCGTCGGGATCGGGCTGGTGATCGGGTTTAGCGCCCTCGGGCCCATCGGAGCGGGGGTGGCCCGGCACGTGACGGTGACCCCCTTCGTGCCCGCGTGGTCAACCTGGTTGCCCCTGCGGCCGTGGGTGCACTGGATGCTCGACCCGGGCAATCCCTGGGCGGCCCTCGGGGCCCTCGGGCTGGTCCTCTTGCCGGGTGGCCTGAGCCTCGCGGTGATCCTGAGCCGGATGCACGTCCCGGGCGATCTGTCCCTCGACGCCCCGCGGGGCCCGGGGGGCCCGGGGCGGTGGCAGGCCCGGGTCGATCCGTGGCGGGTGGAGCTTCGGGCCCTGGTCCGTCAGGCCCCGTACCTGCCGCTGGCGACCCCGGCGTTTGTGGGCTTCTTCTTCGTCCTGGCCCACGGGTCGCGGGGCGCTACGGGGCACGACCTGCCCCTCCTCGTGCTGATGGGCCTCACGGGCTGGGCCCTCGTCGTGCTCGGCACGGCCCTCTCCGGGGCCCTCTCCCGCCGCTGGCGTCGGGTCTTGTGGATCCCCACGACCCTGGGCCGCGGGCACACGGACACGGTACGCGCCGCGGCGGCGGCCCACGCCCTGTTGACGGTGGGTCTGGCCTTCGGGGTGTTTGCGACCCTCCTCGGGACGACCTGGCCCGAACCCGGATGGTACGTGCGCATGGTGGTGGGGCTCGGGGTGTGTATCTCCCTGGGGCAGTGGCTCCAGGCGAGCGCGGTGTTTCTGCTCATCGACCCGGCCCCCGATCGACTGACGGGGCTGTCGGTGGGGGCCCTCCTGGCGGTGCTGGCGACGAGCCTGCCGACTGCCGCCCTGGTGGTTCTCCTGTCGGCGACCCCGCTGGCCCAGTGGTCGGCCCTGGTGTTTGTGTTGGGGCTTACGGCCTGGTCGCTGGAGCGGGCCGCGGTGGCCCGACTGCGGTTTCTGCTCGACCCGGCGGGCGATCCGGAGGCCACCCGGCGCACCTGGCCGGCCTTGCGGGCCTTCGGCCTGGGGCTGATGGCCCAGCTCCTGGCCATGCAGCTCGCCGAGGCCGTGCACCCCTTGTCCCCCGCGGGCACCCTGGCCCTGGGATACGCGGCCTTCGCCCTGGTGGCCCTCCCCCTGGGGTTGCAGGCCACGCGCCTCCACGCCCGTCCTCCGCGGTGGGGCCTTCTGCGCAGCCTCGCGGTGGGGGTGGCGGTGGGGGCGGCCAACTTCGCCGCGGCCATCACCTACGCCCGGTGGGCCACGGCGAACCTGGGACGGGCTTCGGGCGGGCCTTTGACCGAGGCCCTCTCTCACGGGTCGGGCTTCGGGAGGTTAGCCCTGGTGGTGTGCGCCGCCGTGGTGGGTCCGGTCTCGGAGGAACTCTTCTTCCGCGGGTGGCTGCAGCCCGCCCTCCCGTACGACCTGGGTCCCCGGCGGGCCGGGTGGGCCCTGGTGCTGACGGCCCTGACCTTCGCGGTGCTTCACAGCGGCGAGGCATGGCCTCCGGCCCTGACTGCGGGCCTGGTGGCGGGCCTCCTGTGGGCCCGGAGCGGGCGGATCACGACGAGCGTGGCCATGCACGTCACCAACAACAGCCTGGCCATGGCGGGGGCCCTGGGGCTCCTGGAACGCGCGGGTGTGAAGCTGGGTTGACGCCAACGCGGGGACCCATGCCCGGTGTAGTCTCTGGCGTGTAAACGGGGCGGGGGTGCGGCCGTTCACACTTGGGAAAGCTGATTGATTTCAAGGGGTTGGGAGGGTAGTCCCCCGCGGGAGGTGTGAACGTTCGCCGGTCGCCGGGGTGGTGCGCGGGGTGCTCTATGTGTCGGCGCCTACCGCAGGAGGATTTGACGATGAAGCACACCACGACCCTGAAGACCCTGTGCCTTGCGACCTCTCTGGCCGCCCTCAGCGTTGGATCGGTCGCGGAGGCCCAGCGCTGGCGCGACCGGGCCCCGGCCATGGAGAACGACGACGCCCAGGACGAGGACAACGCCGAGGACGAGGGCGACGACGACCAGGACGACGACCCGGGCGACGACCACCACCCGGGCGACGACCCGGGCGACGACCACCACCCGGGCGACGACCCGGGGGACGTCCCGGGGGACGTTCCGGGCCCTGGGGCTGCCGAGCGTCCGGCCGCGAGCGGGGGCCGCACGTACGGCATCTTCGTGGGGATCTCGCAGTACGGCGGCGACAACAGCGACCTCGACGGCCCGGCGGCCGACGCGGTCAACCTGGCCCGGGCCTTTCAGCGGTCGGGGCAGATGCAGCGGGCCGACGCGGTGGTCCTCACCGACGCCCAGGGAACCCTGACCAACGTCCGCCAGGCCTTCCGCACGATGGCCCAGCGGGTGACGGCCCAGGACACCCTGGTGTTCTTCTTCGACGGTCACGGCGGGGCCACCGTGCTCGACATGGTGGGCCCTGACCTCAGCCGCAGCGAGCTCGGGCGGATGATGACCGCGGTGCGCGGCCGTCAGCTCGTGGTGCTCGACTCGTGCAACGCGGGCGGGTTCTCGTCCGTGGTGCAGGGCCGTCCCGAGCGGGCGGGGCTCTTCTCGTCGCGGGCCGATCAGGAGTCGTCGACGGCCCCCGAGGTGGGGGCGGGCGGGTGGCTCGCGTACTTCTTCCGCCGGGCGGTGGAGGGCGAGGTTCGGCCGCGGGCCGACGGGTCGCTCGACTTCGGGGCGGTGACCCAGTACGTGCGCCGGGAGTACGACCGCCGCGGGGTGACCCGCTCGCAGGAGCTTGTGGCCGTGGCGGCCCAACGCGACTTCGCCATCGGCGGACGCGGCGACGCGGTGGGTCCGTCCGAGCCCACGGTGGTCGTGGCCCGGCGCGACCCGGCGGGCCCTGCGGTGCAGCCCTCGATGCGCCCGTGGCCCACGGCGGGGGCCCCCACCCAGCCTGCATCGGCCGGGGCGGTGCGTCCTTCGATGCGCCCCTGGCCCACGGCCCGCATCCCGACGGTCTCGGGCGGGCCCCTCTTCGGCGACGGCGACGGCTTCGCCCAGGTCCTGCGGCAGGTCACCCGCGGGGCGCGCGGCGGGATGCGCAACCTGGTCAAGTAGTTGACCAGCTACAGGACGTAGCCCGACTCGCCGTGTTGGCTCGCGTCGAGTCCTTCGAGCTCCTCGTCGCGGGTGACCCGCAGCCCCATCCCCTTCTTCAGGGCCTTCAAGATCCCGAACGTGAGCAGGGCGCTGTACGCCCCGACCACGACGACCCCGACGAGCTGCTTGCCCAACTGGATGGGGTTTCCGGCGAGGAGGCCATCGGCCCCGGCGGGGTTGAGGCTCCGCTGGGCGAAGACCCCCGTGAGGAGGGCCCCGAGGATGCCCCCGACCCCGTGGACCCCGAAGGCGTCGAGGGAGTCGTCGTAGTGCCAGCGCTCCTTGGCGAGGACGGCCCCGTAGCAGGTGACCCCGGCCGCGAGGCCGATGACGAGGCTGGCCCCGACGGAGACGAAACCCGCCGCGGGGGTGATGGCCACGAGGCCCGCCACGAGCCCGGAAACAAACCCGAGCATGGTGGGGCGCTCCCGGTGCCACCACTCGACGGCCACCCAGGACATGGCGGCAGCGGCGGCCGAGACGTGGGTGGTCACGAAGGCCAGGGCCGCGGTGGCGTTGGCCCCCAGGGCGCTCCCGGCGTTGAAGCCAAACCACCCGAACCACAGGAGACCGCCCCCGAGCACGGTCATGGTGAGGTTGTGGGGGGGGTGCTTCTCGCGGGGATAGTTCACCCGCTTGCCGATCACCAGGGCGCACACGAGGGCGGCGATCCCGGCCGTGAGGTGGACCACGGTGCCCCCCGCGTAGTCGAGGACCCCGAGGCGCAGGAGCCACCCCCCTTCGCCCCAGGTCCAGTGGGCCACGGGGTCGTACACGAGGGTGGTCCACACGAGGGCGAAGACCACATAGGTCGAGAATTTCATCCGCTCGACGAAGGCCCCAGCGATGAGGGCCGGGGTGATGATCGCGAACTTCATCTGGAAGGCCATGAAGGCCAGGTGGGGCACGGTCCCGCGGGGTTCGCCCGTGACCCCGTGGAGGAGGGCGAGGTTGAGCCCGCCGATCACCCCCCCGAGCGAGCGCCCGAACGACAGGGAGTACCCGATCAGCACCCACTGCACGGTGATGAGGGCGAGGGCCGCGTGCACATACATGAAGGTCGACAGCACGTTGCGCCGCCGCACCATGCCCCCATAAAACAAGGCCAGGCCTGGGGTCATGAAGAGCACGAAGGCCGACGACACCAGCATCCACGCCGTGTCCCCCGAGTCGATGGCCCCCGCCGCCCCTGTCTCAGCCCAGGCCCCTGCGGGCCATGCCCACACCCCGAGGGCCGCCGCCAGGGCCCCTGCCATCCCTACCCACGTGTCCGTGCCGTCCCGTCTGTGCATGACGCGAAGTAGATCAGGGCCTACGCGCCGCGTCATCGGGGTCTTGATCGGGGACTGACGGTCGGCGGAGTGTGGCAACGATTGTCACAGAGCGATTGACGAATGGCGTCCGGGTCGTGCGATCGTCGGGCGTATGGACGACGCGGCGGACTCCCTCGGGGCGCGATTGGGCAGGGCCCTGGGGCGGGCGGGGTACAACCAGAAGGAGGCCGAGCAGCGGGCGGGATTGAGCCGGGGATACCTCAGCCGGGTGCTCCGGGGGGAGCGGACCCGCATCGAAGCCGCGCGGTTGCAATGCCTGGCCGAAGCCTGCGGGGTCGACTTCACCTGGCTCTCCACCGGCCACGGAACCATGACCCCCCCGTCCGCCTCCGAGCCCCTCTCCCTCACCCACGGTCCGTCCCACGGGGAGCCTGCGGTGGACGCCCGAGGGCCCCGCGACAACGCCTTCGAGGCCGCCCTGGCCGAGGCCTTCCGGGCCCACCCCTTCGCCCTCGCCGACCTCGACGCCGTGCGCTCCCTCCTCAGCGCCGGAGCCGCCTCTCTGGCCCACGAACCCGCCCTCCTTGGACCCGCCGTCGCATGGCTCCAGGCCGCCGCGACCCTGCGCCGTCAGGGGCGTCCCGTGACGGTCGAGACCTTCGCCCTGTGCCTCGCCCGGGCCATCCCGTACGCGTGACATACTCTGTCATTTCGGGGGGCCTCGGGGCTTGCCTCGTGGGGGCCGGGGCGGTCAGGGTGTAGGGCACGGTCCCAAACGGGAACACGGCAATGCGGTTTGACATGAGTTGACAGATGGCACGAGCCAGGAGGTTGCCAATGACCACACAACGCGCGGGTTCGGGACGGGCAGCAGGACGGGGCGGGGGACCGGGGCGGCGCGGAGTCTGGGTGGCCGAGCTCGATCTGACCCCGATGACCCCGTGGCAACGTCGGGTGCTCTACTGCGCCCAGGCCCGTCAGGCGGGGGTCGATCCGGCGGGGCGTCCCTTTGGGGTGGCCCAGGTGGGCGACCGTCGGGTTTTGTACGCCGTGGAGGGTCTGGTGGCGGCCCTGGTGGTGTCGCGTGGGATCACCACGACGGTCTTGTCGCCGCCGCGATACGCCCTGTGGGAAGGGCAGCACATGATGGTGTGTACGGTGCGGGCGGAGGACGCCGAGGGGCGGGTGGAGACCAGCTCGGGGGCGGTTCGGTGGCGCCCGTGGGGCCCGGGGGGCGATCTGGCGGAGCGTTCGGTGGCCCGGGCCACGGGGCGGGCGGTGTTGGCCCTGGCGGGGGTGTCGGTGCTCGACGCGACCGACCTGCCCGAACTTCCCGTGCTGCGCCCCCCAGGGTAGAACGTCGGCCCTGGAGAAGACCGTGCGCAACCAGGGCCGTGGGGAAGTCATCGTACCGGGCATGACGGCGGCCCCGAAGACATTGCGTGTGGTGGTGATCGGAGCCGGGGTCGGCGGTCTGGTCACGGCCGTCGAGCTGGCCGCCCGAGGGGCCTCGGTCACGGTGCTGGAGCGGGCCCCGCAGGTCGGCGGCAAGATGCGGGTGGTGGAGGTGGGGGAGCGTTCGATCGACGCAGGGCCTACAGTGCTCACGATGCGTTGGGTCTTCGACGCCGTCTTCGCCGCCGCGGGCAGGCGCCTGGAGGACTACCTCACCTTGCGCCCTGCGGAGGTTCTGGCCCGGCACGCCTGGCACGACGGGGCGCGGCTTGATTTGTTTCAGGACATCGACCGCAGCGCCGACGCCATCGGCCGCTTCGCCGGGGCCCGCGAGGCCCAGGGGTATCGGGAATTCTCCGAGCACGCCGCGGCGATCTTCGCCCGGGTCGAGGAGCCCTTCCTCCGGGCCGAGCGGCCCACCCTCGGGTCGGTGCTCCAGGAGCAGGGCCTCCGGGGACTGGCCTCGCTCGCCCGCATCGACGCGACGCGCACCCTGTGGAAGAGCCTCGGGGGGTTCTTCCGCGACCCGCGGCTTTTGCAGCTCTTCGGGCGATATGCCACCTACGCCGGGAGCTCGCCCTTCGAGGCCCCGGGCACCCTCGCGGTCATCGCCCACGTCGAGCGGTCGGGCGTGTGGATGCCCGACGGGGGCATGATGGCCGTAGCCCGGGCCCTCGAACGCCTCGCGGGCGAGCTCGGGGTGACCGTTCGGTGTGGGGCTTCGGTGGGCGAGGTGATGGTGCGCGGGGAGCGGGCCGTGGGGGTTCGGCTCGACGGCGGCGAGGAGATCGCGGCCGACGCCCTGGTGTGCAACGCCGACGTGGGAGCCCTGGCTGCGGGGCTCTTCGGCGACGGGGCCCGCGGGGCGTGGCGGGTCGACCCGGCCCTCGGGCGTTCGCTGTCGGCGGTGACGTACAGCATGGCCGTACGGGCGGAGGGGTTTCCCCTCGTGCGGCACAACGTGTTCTTCAGCCGCGACTACGCCGCGGAGTTTCGCGACATCTTCGAGGCCGATCGCATCCCGCGAGCCCCCACGGTGTACGTCTGCGCCCAGGACCGCGACGACACGGGCACTCCTCCTTCGGGAGACGGGGTCGAACGCCTCTTCCTCATCGTCAACGCCCCGGCCCGGGGCGGTCGGCGACCCTTCACCGCCGCGGAGATCGACGCATGCGAATCGGACACGAAACAACTCCTCGGGGCGCAGGGGCTCCGGGTCGATTGGAACGAGGCCTCGTGCATCACGACGACCCCCGACGACTTCGCGCGGATGTTTCCGGGGACGGGGGGGGCTTTGTACGGTCCGCCCTCGCACGGGTGGCGGTCTCCGATGGCCCGGGCGGGGTCCCGAGCGCGGCTCAGGGGGCTCTACCTGACGGGGGGGTCGACCCATCCTGGGGGGGGGGTTCCGATGGTGGCCCAGAGCGGACGGTTGGCGGCGGCGGCGGTGCTGGCCGACTGCCCTTCGACCGCCCCGTGGTCGCGGGAGGGTATGCCTGGTGGTACGTCGACGCCCTGAGCGACGACGGTCAGCACGCCCTCACCCTCATCGCGATGCTCGGCAACGTGTTCTCGCCGCACTACGCCCGGGCCCGGGCCCGCTCGGCCTTCCCCGACCCGCTGGCCCACTGCACCATGAACGTCGTGCTCCACGGCCCCCGGTCCCATCGTTTCGCCCTCACGGAGCGTGGGCGGTCGTCGGTCACGCGCACGGGGTCGAGCCTGACCCTCGGCCCGAGCGCGATGCGTTGGGAGGGCGACGCCCTGGTGATCGACCTCGACGAGGCCACGGCCCTCTTCCCCAAGCCCATCCCTGGGCGCATCCGGGGCAGGGTGCGGGTCGTGCCGCGGGGGGTGTGCGCGGGGCCGGTGTCCCTTGATCCCGGGGGTCGCCACCAGTGGTTTCCGCTGGCGCCCTCGGCCCGGGTCGAGGTCACCCTGCGCGACCCCGACCTGCGCTGGACCGGCTCGGGCTACCACGACGCCAACACCGGAACCCGCGCCCTCGAAGACGACTTCGACGGCTGGCAGTGGTCGCGGGCCGAGGTCGACGGGTCGTCGGTGGTGCTCTACGACACCGTCGGTCGGGACGGCCTCGTCCGCCCGAGGGCCCTGCACTTTCGCGCGGACGGATCGACCCATCCCTACGAGGCCGCGGGCCCCCGCAGCCTCTCGTCGAGCGGGTGGGGCGTGGGGCGCTCGACCCGCTGCGACCCCGGGGCCGTGGCCACGGTGCGCGAGACCCTTCTCGACGCGCCGTTCTATACGCGGAGCGTGTTGTCGACGCGGATCCTCGGGCGCGACGTGGCGGCGATGCACGAGGCGGTCGACCTGCGGCGGTTCGCGTCGCGGTGGGTGCAGTTTCTGGTTCCGTTCAAGATGAGGCGCGGGTGAGTCTGGCGATCGCCCTCGCCCTCGGGGTGTGGGCCCTCACGGTCGCGGGGGTGTACGGGGTGGCCGTGGTGCGTGCGGTCTGGGCGGGACGGCGGCCCGTGCGGTCGGGGTCTGCCCTGCCTCCGGTCCTCCTCGTGCGCCCCTGCGCCGGGACCGAACCGTCTCTCTCCCGCTCCCTCGCCCTCTCCCCGGACGGGCTCCCTCCGGGGTCGCGGGTGCGTTTTGCGGTGGCCCGGGAGGACGACCCGGCCACACCGTTCTGCGACCGCGCGGCGGCAGAGCTTCGGGCCGGCGGGGTCGACGCCACGCGGGTGGTGACGGCGGCCGCGGGCCCCAACCAGAAGGCTTCGCAGCTCGCGGCGGTGTTGGCCCGCGAGCCGGATGACCTCGCCCTGGTGGCGGTGGTCGACAGCGACGTAGACCCGGCCTCGCTCGTGTGGTCGGAGCTGGTCGGCAACTGGGTTGACGACCCCGGGGTGTCGGCCGTGTGGTCGCCGACCGTGGAGTCCGCCGGAACCACCCTCGGCGATCGGGCCTCGTCGGCCCTCCTGGGGGTGACCCTGCACGCGTTTCCGCTCCTGGCGGGGCTCGATCCGGCGGGTCTGGTGGGCAAGGTGATGGTCGTGCGCCGCGGGGAGCTCGAGGCCGTGGGCGGGTTTGCGGCCCTCACGGGGTACCTCGGCGAGGACATGGAGCTGTCGCGTCGGCTGCGGGCCCGCGGGGGCCGGGTGGTGGCCACGGGGGCGGTGGCGCGGTCGTTGGCCACGGGGCGCTCGTGGGAGGCGGCGGTGGGGCGGTACGGACGGTGGCTGGTGGTGATCCGCGGGCAGAGGCCGGGGTTGTTGGCGAGCTACCCGCTGCTGTTCTTCGCGACCCCGCTGGTGTTGGCGGGGGCGGCGGGGGTGTGCACGTGGGCGGGCGATGCGAGGGCCCGGGCGGTAGCGCTCGGGGCCGCGGGGGTGGTGCTGGGGGCGCGTGCTGCGGCGGCGCTGGCGGGCCGCTGGCGGCGCGGGAGCGGGCCGTGGGGGGCGGGGCTGGTCGTCGATGCGGTGCTGGGCGACGCGCTCCTGGGGCGGGCCTTCCTGCGGGCCCTCGGGGGGCGGACGGTGTGGTGGCGGGGACGGGCGTTGCGGGTGGGGACCGACGGCGCGCTGACGGAGGGGGCGGGTGCTGAGCCTGACGTGAGGTGAGCGCGACGGGCGGCGTGTTCAGCCTCGGCGGGCTAGCTCTGCTCGCAGCTGTGCGAGCTCCGCGAGGGCCGCTTCTTTCGCGGCGCGCTCGGCCTCCTTCGCGGCGCGTTCGGTCGCCTGGCCTGCGAGGGCCGCTTCTTTCTCCGCGCGCTCGGCCTCCTTCGCGGCGCGCTCGGTCGCCTGGCCTGCGAGGGCCGCCTCTTTCGCGGCGCGCTCGGCCTCCTTCGCGGCGCGTTCGGCCTCGGCCTCGGTGGGCCACAGGCGCCTACCCTCCGCGTCGTCTGCGACCCGGAGCCTCATCCCGTCGTCGGTGACCACGAGCCACGCGTCGAGCTCGTCGCTGCGCGTGGGACCGTCGCCCGCATAGACCCGGGCCCAGGGTCCGCGCGGCTTGCGTCGCCACACCTGCAAGACGAAGGGCCCACCCTCGACCTCCGGCCCATGTCGCAGGGGGTCGAAGACCCACAGCTCGCGCACCTTGGCCTGAGCGTAGCGGGCGGGCTTGTCGAAGTAGTCGACCTCGGCGGTGCTCTCGCTCACGACCTCTACCGCCACCCGGGGCGGTCGCTGCCCCTTCAGCCAGGTGCGCAGGCTCTTGGCGTTTGCCCCGAGCGGCGGGGCGGGCTCCACCAGGTACACGTCGGGGTCGACCCCTTTACGCGGCTGCAACGGGTCCCACCGCAGGGCGATGTGGCCGCCCACCAAGGCGCTTACCCCACACGCGCGGCACCGATACGACAACACCGCCTTGAGCAGGTCGCAGGTCTCACCCTGGTGGGGGCTCTCGGGCATCCGCTCCTCGTTGTCGTCGAGGTCCCACGCCGACCGCGGGGGGGGGGTCTCGTTCAGGTTCCAGGCTGCGCCGCCGCTCATGGATCTGACCCTACCATACGCTCCGCGCGCCACGCCCGGTCGGCGCCCTGGGCGCACCCGCGGCGGCTGGTTCGAGGTGCATCCTCAAGCGGCGGCAGGTATATGCAGCCGCCGCGCTGACCGAAGTCCTGGAAGGTCGCCGACCAGTCTGGCCGCATCCCGGGGCGCGGCAGGTGCCTGGGCGTCCGCGTGCCCGGCTCCCCCGCGCGAGGGCCCCAGAGCAGGGCGTAGCCGTTTCGCTCGCCGTAGAAGCCGGCGACGTCTGCGGGCAGTGTGCGCGCGAACCTCTCCTCGATCCTCGGCGCGAGCCCGCGGCCCAGGGGAGGCCCCTTCCACTCTACGAAGACCTGCGCGCGTGGGTGGGTGCGCAGGGTGGTGACCATTCGATCGAGCGCGGCCGTGAGGTTCATGCAAACCCGCTCAACCCGTGGGCATACCTCGCCCGCAGGCCCCTCGGGAGCGTGAGCTCCCTGCGCGACCACCCGCTGCTTTCGAGCGAGGCCCCTCCGCCCGGCGAGGCCCCCCGCGCGGCAGACGCCCGGTGGCTCGCGACGTTGAGCCACGACGCGCGGCCGGCCCTGGTGTGCGAGGTGTCGATGGCCCTGCACGCGGCCTGTCGCGCCGGGGCCGAGATCGCCGTCCTGCCCTGTTATCTCGGCGACGCCGACCCCTCGCTCGAACACCTCCCGATGCCCGACCCCCCGAGCGACCCGCTCTGGGTCACCGTGCACAAGGACATGCGGGACAGCCCCCGGGTGCGGGCCGTGCTGGACTTCCTCGTGCGTGTCCTCACCCGCGAGTGGGGCGCCCCGCGGGCCCTGCCGTAGCCCCGCCGCTACGCCACAGCCGCGGGCCTGACCTTCTGGACGACGCGTCGCCCCAGGGTCACCACCCCGGCCACGAGGGCCCCGGCCAATACACCGACAAGCCCGTTGACGATCGTCGGCACGATCGCGCCGAGGAAGCCCAACGAGGCGCTCCACGCGATCAGCGCCCGCTCGACCGACGGGACCGTGTGCACCACGATCCCGCCGCCGACGAGGAACATCGCGGCCGTCCCGACGATGCCGAGCCCCTTCATGAACTTCGGGGCCCCCCGCACGATGAGGCCGCCGAGGGTCTTGCGGGCTCCGTCCTTCTGGCTGAGGTAGAGCCCGAAGTCGTCGAGCTTCACGATGACGGCCACGAGGCCGTAGACCACGGCCGACATGATCAGCGCGAACAACGAGAGGGTGACCACCTGGCTCAGGAGCGGCTTGTCGGCGAAGCTGCCGAGGGCGATCACGAGCACCTCCGCGGACAAGATGAAGTCGGTACGGACCGCGCCCTTGATCTTGGCCTTCTCGTACGCGGCCTCCTCGTCGGGGGTGCGCAGGATGTTCTCGACTCGGGCCTCGACGGGGCGGGCCTCGCGGGCGTGCAGGGCCTTCTCCAGCACCTTCTCGAAGCCCTCGAAGCACAGGTATGCGCCGCCGACAAGGAGGAGAACCTTGATGGCCGCGGGCACGAGGGCGCTGATGAGCAGGGCCGAAGGCACGAGGATGGCCTTGTTGACCAGCGACCCCTTGGCTACGCCCCAGACTACGGGGATCTCCCGCGCGGACACGACGCCCGTCACCTGCTCGGCGTTGAGGGCGAGGTCGTCGCCCAGGACGCCCGCGGACTTCTTCGCCGCGAGCTTGGTCATCACCGCGACGTCGTCCATCAGGACGGCGATGTCGTCGAAGAGCAGGAGCAGGTTGCCGAAGGCCATGGGGCGAAGTACCGCGCAACGGCCCGGGCCGACAAGTATCAGCCCGCCCGGATCGGGATCTGCCGGGGCTTGATGGCCTCGGACTTGGGCAGGTGCACCCGGAGCACGCCGTTGGACAGCTCGGCGGAGATGCGGCTGGCGTCGATGCCCGGAGGCACCACGAACGCGCGGCGGTATTCGCACGCGTTCTCCCCTTCGCCGCGTTGGGCCGAGAGGGTCACCTGGTCCTTGTCGAAGTGGATCGAGACGGCGTCCTTCGTGCCGCCGGGAACGTCGGCTACGAGGAGCAGCTCCTCGCTGTTCTCGTACACGTCGACGGGGGGGGCCACCAGGGCCCGCTCGCGCGTCGACTCCATCTGACGATCCTCGTGCCTGGTCATACCGGTCTGGGTGTTCATGGTAGGAATCCTCTCCTCTCGCGATCGAGACATGACTACTGGGCCCGCACGGCGATCTGCCGCGGCTGGGATTCCGGGGCCTTGGGCAGGGTGACCGTGAGGACCCCATCCTTCACGGTGGCCTGGGCCTTCTCCGCGTTGACCTTGCTCGCGAGCCGGTAGCTCCGCGAGAACCGCACGGGCATCCGCTCCTGCCGGTGCACGGAGTAGCCCTTGGGCACCTCGACCTTGCGCTCACCCTCGATCATGAGGACGTCCTGGTTGAGGGTGAGCTTCACGTCCTTCTCGGACAGGCCCGGGACGTCAGCCGTCAGCATCAAGGTGTTGCCGTTGTCCTGCAGGGTGGCCCGCGGCCACATCATCGAATCGTTCGGCCGGGCCCAACCGGTGCCAAACTCCTGGAAGAGGTTGTCCATTCGACGCCGGAGATCGTCGAACATCTCCAACGAACGGTCCCCATCGTTGCCCCATCGTACCAACATGGTCGTCTCCCTTTGTCTGTGCTGAGCGCGGGCGCACGCAGCGTCTGTTGAGCCTTGAGGGAGGCTCAACGTGTCGTACCAATTGCCCGGTCAGATGGGTAACTACTCTCAAGACGCGGTCAAGGGCCTCGGCTCAACCTGGCCACATCAGCCCTCTTCGCCCTGAGGGGGCGGGTCATCCAGGCGAGGATCCCCTCGGCCCAACGCCCGAGCCGGTCGGGACGGGCCTCCAGCACGGTGGTGTAGCGGTCGAAGCGTTGGGCGTGGAGGTCGGCCTCGATGCGGTCGAGGCCTGCGGTCACGGCGGCCTCGTGCTCGGCCCGGCCCGCGGTCACGTCGCGGCCAAAGGGCATGGGGGCCCCGATGTCGATGAAGAGCTCGGGCCGCTCGGCGTGCACGAACTCGTAGCGCAGGGCCACGGGCACGGTGGGCACCCGGGCGATGCGGGCGATCTCCGCGCTCCCGGCACGAAACCCCAGGGGGCGAAGGGTCTGGGGGCGTTCGGTCCCCTGGGGGAAGATCCACACGGCCTGTCCGGGGGCCTTGAGGAGCCGGGCGCTGTACTTCATCGCGGCGGCCCCGTCGGAGGGTGCGTCGAGGTCGACCCCGAAGGCCCCGATGAGGCCGAAGAAGGGCAGCCGACGCAGGTTGGTCGCGTCCATCATCGCGTACCACACCCCCCCAAACACAAAGGTCTCCAGGAACAACACCACCAGTGGGTCCCACCACGCGCAGTGGTTGCTCACGAGGAGCACCGGACCCTCCGCGCTCGCAGCCCGGAGGTGTTCGGCCCCGGCTACCCGGACCCGGTCGAAGCGCCCCCGCAGCCGCCCCCGGGCCTGCCCCGCGAACCAACGGTTGAACCACGGGTGTTTCCGCGCCGGGATCACGGCCCGCGGCCTCCGAGGAGGGCTCCTGCGAGGTTGCGGGCGATGCCTGCGCCCCAACGCGACACGCCCCCCGCCCCGAGGACCCGAAACACGGCGGAGTACACCGCGGGGTGCTTCACGCTCGTACGATGCAGGAAGCGCACGAACTCCGCGGCCTCCATCTCGTCGCGGAGGAGCCGCTGGTACGCCTCGGGGCCCATCTCCGCGAGGGTCGAGAAGGCCGCGTCGAGGAGGGTGTTGAGGGCGGCAGGGTCGCCCTCGGGGGAGGCGATCATATGGGCCAGGGCCCCCGTCCCGGCGTGCAGGGGGGTGTCATGGACGACGGGGTCGAGCCCGACCGGTTGGCCCCCCCGCGGGCCGTCGAGGAGGTGGGCCGCGATGCGTCGGGAGGCGGGTTCGACCGAGCGCAGGGTGGCCCCGAACCCGCAGTAGGTGAGGGGGGAGTGCCGGGCCGCGGCGTCGCCCACGAGGACCACCCGGGGCGACGGAGGGCGCGGGGCGGGTCCGAGGCGCGACCACCCGGGGATGTACCCGAAGGTCGGCCGCACGAGCCGGGAGGCCCCGGTCTTGTACCGCGGGAGGGTGGCGAAGAAGCGGGCGTAGAGGGCGAGGAGGGCCCCGGGCCCGACCCGTTCGCGGCGGTCGTAATAGAAGAGGTAGACGGTGGTCTCGCCGGGCCGGGCGGGAAAACCCTCCCAGATGTGCTGGCGGCGGTCTTCGACGTGTTCGGTGGTCACGAGGATCTCGCCCACCCCGGGGTCGATCTGCCGCGGCCCGGAGCCCAGGTCGAGGCCCTGCAAGACGCCTCCCACGGTCGGGCACACGAGGTCGGCGGTGGCCGAGGGGCTCGAGGCTCCGCGGGCGTCGAGGAGCAGCCGGGCCGTGCACTGGGCCTCCCCGGTGGCCGTACGGAACCGCAGGGCGATGGCCCCGGGCCCCGAGGCGTGTCCCACCAGGGTGTGCCCGTCGAAGAAGCGCACTCCCGAGGCCTCGGCCCGCGCGCGGGTCTGGGCGAGGAGGGCCCCCGCGTCGAGGGCGTGGTCAAGGACGTTGACGACAGGGTAGGAGCCCCCCCCGTGCCAGCGGCAGAACCCCTTGCGGTAGCGGGCCACCACCAGGGCGTCGACCTCGGCGGGGCGAAACAAACCCGCCCGGGAGAGGGCGTGGAGCTCGCGGTGGGAGGCGTTCCATTCGCGGTGGGTGGTGGCCGCCCGGGCGCGTTCGAAGACGGCCACCCGCAGGCCGAGGCGCGCGAGCATCGGGGCGTAGAGGGTGCTGAGCCCGCCCCCGGCGAGGACCACGTCGTAGTCGGTCTGGGCTCCCGCGTCGGGGCGGACGGGCGGGTCGTCGTCGCGGGGGGGAGACGAACGCTGGGCGTCGAGGTGTTCGAGCCGCTCGACGAGCTCGGGGTCGGCGGCCTCACGCACCCGGGCCCGGGCTTCGTCGGGGCTCATCGCGGGTCTCCGACGGGGTCGACGGCCTCGACGAGAAACCGCGTGGCCTCCAGAGGCGGG
Source organism: uncultured Myxococcaceae bacterium (assembly GCA_964447205.1). GTDB lineage: Bacteria > Myxococcota_A > Polyangia > Polyangiales > JAEUKH01. Next base: position 102,617 of record CAYUSB010000024.1, on the reverse strand, counting down.
GGGTCTCCCGTCTGGGGGACCCGCGTGCGCGAAAAGGCCCCCGCGCTGGCCCGCACGAGGGCCAGGAGCTTGCGCCAACCTGGGACCACGGCCCTCCGAGTCACGTCGTCGTGCCCGGCCCGCCGCACCTCCTCGCCGATCCCCGCGTAGAACCACCGGGCCGCCCCGATGGCCACCCGACAATCGCGCGGGAGCATGGCGACCCCCGTGTCGGCCCGGGTGTAGAGCCGTCGGGCGTCGCGCAGGAGGTACTCCACCACCGCGGCGAGGGCGGGCGAAGGCGACGGGGCCCGCACGAGGGCGTCGGGGTCGAGGCCCACGGCGTCGAGCATGTCGAGGGGCAGGTACACCCGGCCGTTGCGGGCGTCTTCGCCGACGTCCCGGCAGATGTTGGTGAGCTGCATGGCCACCCCGAGGTCGCAGGCCCGGGCCACCACCCCCGCGGCCCTGCGGCCCATGAGCACGGTCATCATGGCCCCGACGGTGCCCGCCACCCGGGCGCAGTAGTCGTAGAGCTCGGCACGGGTCGCGTACCGACGGCCCTCCACGTCCCAGGCGAAGCCATCGAGCAGGGCCTCGGGGATGGCCCGCGGCAGGGCGTGACGGTCGACCACCACGGCGAGGGCCCGGTCGACGGGGTGGTCGTCGGGACGGCCTGCATACACACCCTCCAGGCGGCGGCGCAGGCCCTCGACGGCGGCGGGAGACTCGCGGGGCGACACGAGGTCGACGGCGTCGTCGGACACGCGGCAGAAGGCGTACACCACGGAGGCAGGGCCCCGCACCCGCACGGGCAAGAGCAACGAGGCCGCATAGAACGAGCGCGAACCCGCCCGCAGGATCTCCCGGCACGCGGCCACGTCGGACGGATACTGCTCAGCGTGTGCGGGCATCGGGCACCACCGTGTCGAGCACACGGGCCGAGGAGAGGACCCCGGGCATCCCGGCCCCGGGGTGGGTTCCGGCCCCGACGAAGTAGAGGCCGTCGACGTCCTCGCTGGCGTTGTGGGGGCGAAAGTAGGCCGACTGCGTGAGCACGGGCTCGAAGCTGAAGGCCGCCCCCTTGAAGGACAGGAGGTCGTCGTGAAACATCTGCGGGGTGAGGATCCGCGAGGTGGCGATGTGGTCTTCCAGGCCCGGGAGCACGGTCCGCCCGAGGTAGCGGGCGATGGCGGCCCGGTAGGCCTCGCCGCGTTTCTCCCAGTCGACCCCGCTGTCCATGTGGGGCACGGGGGACAGGACGTAGAAAGCGTCGCACCCGTCGGGGGCCATGGAGGGGTCGGTGACCGTCGGGCGGTGCAGGTACAGTGAGAAGTCGTCGGCGAGGACCTTGCGCTCGAAGATGTCCTCGAGGAGCTCGCGGTACCGCGGGCCGAGCAGGATGGTGTGATGGGCCACGTCCTCGTACTTCCGGGTGGTGCCGAAGTACCACACGAAGAGGGACATCGAGTAGCGGGCCCGCTCGATCCGGGCGTCGGTCCAGGTGCGTCGGTGCTCGGGGGCCACGAGGTAGCGCAGGGTCCACGCGGCGTCGGCGTTGGAGACCACCACGTCGGCCGCCACCCGGTCGCCCGTCGAGAGCTCGACCCCGACGGCTCGGCCGCCCTCCACGAGGATGCGGCGGACCTCGGTGTTCGGCACGACCCGGTTGCCCTGCCCCTCGATGAGGGAGACCAGGCCCGTGACGAGGGCCCCCGTGCCGCCCATGGGGTAGTGCACGCCCCAGCGGCGCTCGAGGAAGGCGATGAGGGTGTAGATCGACGTGGTGCTGAAGGGGTTTCCCCCGACCAGGAGCGGGTGAAACGACAAGACCTGCCGCAGCTTCTCGTTTTTGACGAAGCGCGCCACGAGGCCGTAGACCGTGCGGTAGCTCTCCAGCCGCACCATCTCGGGCACGATCCGCAGCATGTCGGTCCACCGGCCGAAGGGGACGTGGGCCAGGCGCTCGAAGCCCACCCGGAAGATGGCCTCGCTCGAGGCCACGAAGCGCCCGTAGCCCTCCACGTCGTCGGGGCTCAGACGGGCCACCTCGGACCGCATGGCCTCGGGGTCGCCCGTGTAGTCAAAGCTCGTCCCGTCGTGAAAACGCACCCGGTAGAACGGGCTCACGGGGCGCAGGTCGATCTCGTCGGCCATCCGCCGACCGCAGAGGGTCCACAGCTCCTCGAACAGAAACGGGGCCGTGATCACCGTGGGGCCCGCGTCGAAGACGTACCCGTCCTGACGGTGGACGTAGGCCCGCCCCCCCGGGGCGTCGCGTTTGTCGAGGACCGTCACCCTGTACCCCCGGGCCCCGAGCCGAACGGCCGCAGCCAGCCCGCCAAACCCCGCCCCGATCACCACCGCGTGGGGGCGACGGTCTTCGCCGCCCCCGGAGCCACCTTGAGAGATTTCCATACGCCGATCGACCTTCCGAAAAGAGTGAAGATACCTTCAACAGACCTTGTGCAATCGAGGCGGGATGCGTAGACAGGGAGGAGTCATGATTGAGCGTGAGGGTCGGTATCGCATCCAGGTGGTGGCGGAGATGACGGGGGTCCCGGCTCCGACGTTGCGGGCCTGGGAGCGTCGGTACGGGGTCCCGGTCCCGTCCCGTACTGCCTCGGCCTATCGGCTGTACAGCGACCAGGACGTGGCCATGGTGCGTCGGCTCCACGCCCTGTGCGAGGGGGGGATGTCCATCGCGGAGGCCGCCCGGCAGGTGCGGGCGGTCGAGGCCGAGGTCACGGGCGTCGAGCCTACAAACTATGATGCCTTCGAGGCCGCTCGGGCTCGCATCGTGGCGGCGGTGGTGGCCTTCGACCCCGATCGTGTCGAGCGCGAGGTGTCCCGGTCGTTGTATCTGGGCACGGCCGTGACGGTGTTTGAGCGGGTCCTCGGGCCGGTGATGCGGGAGGTGGGCGAGCTGTGGCACGCCGGGACGCTCTCGATCGCCCAGGAGCACCTCGCGGCGGGGGTGGTGGGCAACGTCGTGCGGGGGCTCGCGCGGCTGATGCAGCCGGCGGCTCCGTCGCGGCGTGTGGTCTTGTGCTGCGTCGAGGACGAAGACCACGTCCTGGGGCTGCACGGGGTGGCCATCCGGCTGGCCTCGTGGGGCATCCGGTCGGTCGAGCTCGGGGCCCGGACCCCTGCCTTCGCGGTGGCCGACGCGGTGGCCCAGATCGCACCCGACGCGGTGGGGTTGTCGATCACGGTGGCCCCGGAGGCCGCCCGCGGGGCGCGGTTGATGGAGGCCTATGCCGCGGCCTGCGGAGAGGTTCCGTGGTTTGTGGGCGGGGCGGGGGTGGGGCCCGTGGCGGAGGCGGCCCACGGCCTCGGGGCCCTCGTGATCGAGGGGGCCTTGTCCGAGGCCCGGCTGCGCATCGAGCAGCTGATGTCGTCGAAGCCCGCGCGGGTGTAGGAGCATCCCAGAAGCTGCGTCCCGGGTCACGGCGGCCCGTAAACCCCGTCCAGCTCGGGATGCGGTGTAGTGACAGCGCGAGGAGCCTGCCGATGATGCGAAGTGCCCTGGTATTGGCCTTGACTCTGCGGGGAGCCCTGGCGGTCGCCGATCCGCCCCGGCCGATGGCCCCCCCCTTCGCCCTGGAGGGCACCTCGGGGGCGTCCCGGAGGCTGCAGGATTACCGAGGGAGGGCGGTAATTCTCATCTACGAGGACCGCGAATCCAACCAGCAGAACGACGAGCTCAAACGCGAGCTGGCCGCCCGGGCTCGGGCCCAGGACCTCACCCGCGACGTGTCGGTGGTGCCCGTGGCCAACCTGGCCGGGTACAATTTCTGGCCCGCCCGGGGGTTCGCCCGCGACGCGGTGGTGGACATCGCACGAGCCCAGGGCCTGGAGATCCTGATCGACTGGCAGGGGAGCATGGCCGGGGCGTACCGGTTTCGCCCGGCCACGAGCTACGTCCTGGTGATCGACCGGGCGGGGCAGGTGATCTTCCGCCACGCGGGCACGCTCCCGGCCCAGCGCCGCCGGGACTTCTTTAGCGCCGTGAGCGACGCCATCGGGGCCCCGGGGGCGGTGCCCGGGAGTGGGGACGACCCGCGCTGACGGAGAGCGCGGGCGAGGCCCCCAAAGCGCAGGGCCCGCCGCCGCGGGGTGCGACGACGGGCCCTGGACAACCAGCTTCGCCCCGGGGGAGGAGTACCAGAGACCGGACTTGAACCGGTACGAGGGGTTACCTCGGCGGATTTTGAATCCGCTGCGTCTGCCATTCCGCCACTCTGGCCCGGGTGGGGCGAGCCGTTGACAGGCGGAGGTCTAGCAGGGAGCCGGTGGGGCTCGCAAGGGCCGTGAGGGCTCAGGGCGCAGAAAAACACGGGCGAACACGGGCGGAGCGGCCTCGCGGAGGAAATCGTTGCAGGGGGCGCTTGACGGACTTGGAGGGGTGGTGGTAGACACCGCGCCCTCCCTCGGGACAGGCTTCCAGTCTGCCCCCGGGGATCACATCTATGCCGACGGCTGCGCCCATGCGGGCGGACGCGTCGACGAGAGACCCGGGCGCATTCACGCGCACCGGGAGAGACGGGAAACTGGACGACCATGGAGAGCAAGGCGACAGCGCGGTTTGCGCGCATCGCGCCGAGGAAGGCGCGCACCGTGGTGAACCTCGTTCGAGGCCGCAAGGTCTCCGAGGCCATCAACCTGCTGATGTTCACCCGGAAGTCGGCCGCGCCGATTGTCCGCAAGGTGATCGAGTCGGCGCTGGCCAACGCCCGTCAGGCTGACGAGGGTGTTGACATCGACGGGCTGTATGTCTCCGTCTGCCAGGTAGACAAGGGCCCCAACAAGCACCTCCGTCGCTGGCGGCCGCGGGCCATGGGCCGGGCCACGCAGGTGACCAAGGGGGTGAGTCACATCGCCATCACGCTGACCGACGTGGCGCCCCCGAAGAAGGCCCACACGACGCGCAAGCCCGCGGAGGCCGAGGCCCCCGCCGAGACCGCCCCGGCCACCGACGCCGGGACGGAGGGTTGATCAATGGGACAGAAGGTACATCCGTACGGCTTTCGCCTGGGCGTCATCAAGACGTGGAACTCCAAGTGGTTTGAGGAGCGCAACTACGCCTCCTGGCTCCACGAGGACATCACCCTCCGCCGCCTCGTCAAGGAGCACCTCGCCAACGCCGGCCTCGCCGGGGTAGAGATCGAGCGGGCCGCGGCGAAGGTCAAGATCGTGATCTACACCGCCCGCCCGGGCATCGTCATCGGCAAGGGTGGCAAAGGGGTGGAAGACCTCAAGAAGGGCAAGCCCGCCGACCGCAAGGGGCAGGCTCCCTTCCGCGGGCTCTTGCACTACACCAACGCCGGTCCCGACGACATCGTCATCGACGTGCAGGAGATCCGCAAGCCCGACACCAACGCGCAGCTCGTCTCCGAGACGGTGGCGACCCAGCTCGAGCGCCGGGTGTCGTTCCGCCGGGCGATGAAGAAGGCCGTGTCCTCGGCGATGAAGCTCGGGGCCAAGGGCATCCGCATCCGCTGCGCGGGCCGCCTGGGCGGCTCGGAGATGTCGCGGGTGGAGAGCTACCGCGAGGGGCGGGTGCCGCTGCACACGCTCCGGGCTGACATTGAGTATGGCACCGCGGAGGCGCACACGACGTACGGCTCCATCGGGGTCAAGGTCTGGCTGTTCAAGGGTGAGGTGCTTCCGCAGAAGCGCCGCCGCCCTGGCACTGGCCGCTGAGCGGACGGAAGAGTACCACCCATGCTGTCGCCGAAAAAGGTCAAGCATCGCAAGCAGCAGAAGGGCAACCTGAAGGGCATCGCGTACCGCGGCTCGGATGTGTCCTTCGGCGATTACGGGCTCCAGGTCACCGAGCCTGGCTACGTCACCGCGCGCCAGATCGAGGCCGCGCGTATGGCGATCACCCGCCACGTCAAGCGTGCGGGCAAGCTCTGGATCCGGGTGTTCCCCGACAAGCCCATCACGAAGAAGCCCCTGGAGACCCGCATGGGTCACGGCAAGGGCGCCGTCGAGGAGTGGGTCTCCGTGGTGACCCCGGGCCGCGTGCTCTATGAGCTCGGCGGCATCCCCGAAGACATCGCGAAGGAGGCCTTCCGCCTCGCTGCGCACAAGCTCCCGGTGGCGACGAAAGTCCTCCACCGCAACGTCGGCTGAGTCGGGAGGCGAAGCGTCATGGCCAAGGTCACCACCGGCAACGAGCTGCGCGCGAAGAGCGACGACGAGCTCGCCCAGTTTATTGCGACGGCGCAGAAGAGTCTTCTGTCCGCGCGGTTTCAGAATCACACGAGCCAGCTCAACGACACGAGCCTGATCGCCAAGCTCCGCCACGATGTGGCGCGGGCCAAGACGATCCAGGCGGAGCGCGCCCGGGCGACCGGGTCTGCGGTGAGCACTCCCGAGACGAATGGTGAAGGGTGATGAGCACCGAGAAGGTTGAGGCCCCGAAGACCGGCGGCCACAAGCGCACGCTGGTGGGCAAGGTCACCAGCGCCAAGATGGAGAAGACCGTCGTCGTCGAGGTGGTGCGCGCCGTGCGTCACCCGGTGTACGGCAAGTATGTCCGGCGCCGCAAGCGCTACAAGGCCCACGACGAGGCCCGGACGTACCAGGCCGGCGACGTGGTAGAGATCCGCGAGTGCAAGCCCATCTCCAAGGACAAGTCCTGGACGGTGACGCGCCTCGTCGAGCGGCCCGAAGGGGCGTAGGACAGCAGCCATGATCCAGATGCGGACCATTCTCGACGTCGCTGACAACTCCGGAGCCCGTCGCGTGCAGTGCGTGAAGGTTCTCGGCGGGTCGCGGCGGCGCTACGCCGGGCTCGGCGACGTGATCGTGGTGAGCGTAAAAGAAGCGCTCCCCAATATGAAGGTGAAGAAGGGCCAGGTGGCCCGCGCGGTGGTGGTTCGTACCACCCGCGAGTATGCGCGGCCGGACGGGTCGTACGTGAAGTTTGACACCAACTCCGCGGTCCTCATCGACAAGGAGAACGCCCCCCTCGGGTCGCGTATCTTTGGCCCGGTGGCCCGCGAGCTGCGCGGCAAGACCTTCATGAAGATCATCTCGCTCGCGCCGGAGGTGATCTAGTCATGAGCCTCGCGAGGGTACGGAAGGGCGACACCGTCGTCGTCATCTCGGGCAAGGACAAGGGCAAGACCGGCAAGGTGTTGTCCATCTCCCCCGAGCACGAGCGGGTGCTCATCGAGGGGATCAACCTCGTCAAGCGCCACACCAAGGCCTCGGCGCGCAACCGTGAGGGTGGCATCGTCGAGGCAGAGCGCGCGATCCATCTGTCCAAGGTGATGCCCCTCGACCCCGAGACGGGGAGGGGCACCCGGGTCAAGGTTCGTGTCGAGGGTGGAGAGAAGGTCCGCGTCGCCAAGAGCGGCAAGGTGATCCGGCACGAGGTGGCGTGAGCCCCGCTCGATCGCGAGTCCCGCCCCCTCTTGCGGGCGGAAACGCGCACTGAAGGATAGACGACGATGGCAGACGACAAGAAGAAGAAGGCCGACCCGGCGAAGGCCAAGGGCGGTGGCAAGCCCGCGGAAAAGGGCGCCCTCAAGCCTGGCAAGACGGCCAAGAAGCCCGGCAAGCCCTCGGCGACTGCGCCCGCGGTTGCCGACGGCCCCGAGGAGCGCCTCCCGTCGCGCTTGAAGGCGAAGTACCGCGAGCAGGTCATCCCCTCGCTGCTCAAGCAGTTCGGGTACAGCAACCCCATGCAGGTGCCCAGGGTCACGAAGGTGACCGTCAACATGGGCCTCGGCGAGGCGACCTCCAACGCGAAGATCATCGAGATGGGCGTCGAGCAGGTCGGGACCATCACGGGCCAGAAGCCCATGGTGACCCGGGCCCGCAAGTCCATCGCGACCTTCAAGCTCCGCGAGGGCTCGCCCATCGGGGTGATGGTCACGCTGCGCAAGGACCGGATGTGGGAGTTCCTCGACCGGCTGATCTCGTTCTCGCTGCCGCGGGTGCGCGACTTCAAGGGGTGCAGCCCCAAGGCCTTTGACGGCAAGGGCAACTACACGCTCGGGGTGAAGGAGCAGATCATCTTCCCCGAGATCAACTACGACACGGTCGAGAAGGTGAAGGGACTCAACGTCTGCATCACCACCACGGCCAAGAATGACGAAGAGGCCCGGGCGCTCCTTCAGCACCTCGGGATGCCGTTCCGCGCCTGAGGCGCGGGACAGTGGAGAGACGACCGTGGCACGAGCCTGTTCTTTCGCGAAGCTTCAAGCGACCCCGAAGTTCGCGGTCCGCCATCGCAACCGCTGCAAGGTGTGCGGCCGCGCGCGGGGTTACAACCGCAAGTTTGAGCTGTGCCGGGTCTGCCTGCGGAGCTTCGCCCTCAAGGGCGAGCTTCCTGGTGTGACCAAGGCGAGCTGGTGAGAGGTCTTCCATGTTGACCGACCCGATTTCGGATATGCTGACCCGCGTTCGTAACGCCGCCATGGCGCGCCACGAGCGGGTATCGATTCCGGCCTCCCGGCTGAAGCGCGCGGTGGCGGAGATCCTTGTCTCTGAGGGCTATGTCGCCTCGGTGCAGAGCGACGTAGACGACCGCGGTCACGACCGCATCGTCTTGCTCCTCAAGTACGACCGCGACAAGCTCCCGGCCATCGAGGGCATCCGGCGGGTGTCCCGTCCGGGCAAGCGGGTCTATGTCGCCAGCGACAAGATCGGCAAGGTTCGCAACGGCCTGGGCATCTCGGTGCTCAGCACGTCGCGTGGTGTGATGAGCGATCGTACGGCCCGCACGCAGGGTGTGGGCGGCGAGCTGCTCTGCGAGGTTTGGTGAAGCCATGTCCAGGATCGGCAAACGACCAGTAGAGCTTCCCAAGGGCGCCACGCTCACCACCGGAGAGGGTTTCTTCGAGGTGAAGGGCCCCAAGGGGACGGTCCGTCGGGTCATCCCGGCGATCGTCGAGCTGACCACCAAGGACGGGTTTGTACACGTCACGGCCAAGGCCGATGTCGATGTCAAGACGGCCTCGCGGGTGACGGGCACGGCCCGATCTCACCTCAACAACGCGGTGCTCGGCGTCACCAAGGGATTCACCCGCAACCTCAAGCTGGAGGGCACGGGCTATCGCGCGGAGCTGAAGGGGTCGACCCTGACCCTGTCCCTGGGGTTGTCCCACCCGGTGGTGTTCGCGGTCCCCGCGGCCCTCTCGGTGAAGATCCCCCCGGAGAGCAAGAACACCGTGCTCGCCCTGGAGAGCGTGGACAAGGACCTGCTCGGCCAGGCCGTGGCCCAGCTCCAGTCGTTTCGGCCCCCAGAGCCCTACAAGGGCAAAGGGGTCCGGATCGAGGGCGTCAAGATTCGCCAGAAGGCTGGCAAGGCTGGCAAGGGCAAGGGCAAGTGAGCTCGTAGCCGACCGGGAGAGACACCCGGTCGTACGCGAGAGAGGACACCATGAGCACGAAGAACGATCAACGGACCCGGCGCAAGAACCGGATCCGGCAGAGGGTGAGTGGCACGGCCGAGCGCCCGCGTCTGACGGTGTTTCGCTCGGCGAAGCACATCTACGCGCAGGTGATCGACGACACCACGGGCGCCACGCTCGCGACGGCAGGCACCCTGTCGCCGTCGGTGCGCGACGCGGTGGCCGAAGACCGCAAGCTCGAGGCGGCCCGCAAGGTCGGCGAGGCCATCGCCCGCATCTGCCTCGAGAAGAACATCACCAAGGTGGTGTTCGACCGCAACGGCTATGTGTACCAGCAAAACAACCGCATCGGCACCCTCGCGGACGCCGCGCGGAAGACCGGTCTGAATTTCTGAGAGCGGACTGAGGGAGCATCTGCGATGTCGATTGGCGAGACCGACGAGTCCAGGGAAATCAAGGAGCGCGTCGTTCACATCAACCGTGTGGCGAAGGTGGTGAAGGGCGGGCGTCGCTTCTCCTTCTCGGCGCTCGTCGTTGTGGGCGACGGTGCGGGGCGTGTGGGCATTGGCCTGGGCAAGGCCAACGAGGTGCCCGAGGCCATCCGCAAGGGAAACGAGCAGGCCCGCAAGAGCCTGTTCCAGATCCCGCTCGTGGGGGGCACGATCCCGCACGAGTCGCTCGGCCACTTTGGCGCGGGCGAGGTCATGCTGCGGCCGGCCTCGCCGGGCACGGGCGTGATCGCGGGCGGAGCCGTCCGGGCTGTGGTCGAGAGCGCGGGCATCCGCGACATCCTCACCAAGCAGCTCGGCAGCCGCAACCCGCACAACGCCGTCAAGGCCACCGTCGCGGCGCTCCAGCAGCTCCGCGACATCCACGGGACCGCTGCCCGCCGCGGCAAGCGCCCCGAGGACATGACCGACAAGAATTCGTGAGCACTGTCATGGCGAAGTCCAATCTGCGCGTCGTGCAGACCAAGAGCACCATCGGCGAGCGCCACCAGTTTGAGGACACCCTCCGGGGCCTCGGGCTGCGCGGCCCCAACTCCTCGGTGGTCGTGGCCAACACCCCGTCTTTTCGAGGGATGATCAAGAAGGTCATCCACCTCGTCTCCGTGGAGGAGATCGATGGCTGACATTCTTAGCAACCTGCACCCGCCCTTCGGGGCCGTGCGACCCAAGACCCGCAAGGGCCGTGGGGTAGGCTCCGGCCTCGGCAAGACCGCCGGCAAGGGTCAAAAGGGCCAGAAGGCCCGTCATCCTGGCAACTTCAGCAAGACGAAGTTCCAGGGCGGCCAGACCCCGATCCAGCGCCGTCTGCCGAAGCACGGCTTCCGCAACATCTTCGCCATCGAGGTGGCGGCGGTGAACGTGTCGTCCCTGGCCAAGGCCTTCGACGACGGGGCCGTGGTCGATGTCGAGACCCTGAAGCTGGCCCGCCTGGTCGACAAGCGGGCGGCCCGGGTCAAGGTCCTCGGCGACGGCGACCTCGACAAGAAGTTCACCCTCAAGGTGCACGCGATCTCTGCCGGGGCCCGGGCCAAGGTAGAGGCCGCGGGGGGTAGCGTCGAGCTTCTTCCCACCACCGCGGTGGCCTCCGAGGGAAGCCCCACGGCCTGACCGGGGTTACTGCCCGACCGACGGCGCGATCTGACCGCAGGGCCCCCAATGGCCCCGCGGTGAGGTCGCGTCCGCGCGAGTTGGCCGACGACGTACAGACGACTCTCACGAAGGACTGCGCGAATGGCTCTCGCCGCGCTCAACAACATCGTCAAGATCCCCGAGCTCCGTCGACGGCTGCTCTTCAGCCTCGGCATGCTCGCGGTCTACCGGGTCGGGGTCTTCGTGACCGTCCCGGGGACCGATCGTAAGGCGATGCAGGAGTTTCTCGGCGGACAGGACGCCGGCGGCTCGCTCATCAACCTCCTCAACCTCTTCTCGGGAGGGGCCCTGGAGCGGGTGAGCATCTTCGCCCTCGGGGTGATGCCCTACGTCTCGGCCTCGATCATTTTTCAGCTTCTGACCAGCATCTTCAAGCCCCTCGAGGAGCTCCGCAAGGAGGGCGAGATGGGCCAGCGGAAGATCAACCAGTACACCCGGTACGCCACCATCGCGTTGGCCCTGGTGCAGGGCGTGAGCATCTCGCTCTACCTGGAGGGGTTGCAGACGAGCGACCTCGTGCGGGTCGTGCACGATCCGGGTTGGTCCTTCCGGCTGATGACCATGCTGACCCTCGCCACGGGGACGGCCTTCATCATGTGGCTCGGCGAGCAGATCACCGAGCGGGGCATCGGCAACGGGATCTCGCTGATCATCTTCGCGGGCATCGTGGCCGACTTCCCCCAGGCCATCGCCCAGACGTACCAGTTTACGGCCTCGGGCCAGATCCAGCCCGTGTCGCTCCTGGTGGCGGTGGTCCTCGTGCTCGGGTCGGTGGCCACCATCGTGTTCTTCGAGCGCGGCCAGCGGCGGATCCCCATCGAGTACTCCCGGCGCGTGATCGGCCGCAAGATGTACGGGGGCCAGCGGACCCACCTGCCCCTGCGGGTCAACTCGTCCGGGGTGATCCCGCCGATCTTCGCCTCGTCCGTGCTGATGCTCCCGAGCACCCTGGCGGGGCTGCGCATCCCGGGCATGGAGCAGGCCCGCGACGTGATCCAACGCGGCGACTGGGTGTACACCACCTCGTTCGTGCTGCTGACCGTGTTCTTCTGCTACTTCTACACGTCGGTGACCTTCCCCCCCGTGGACGTCGCCGACAACCTCAAGAAGCAGGGGGCCTTCATCCCCAACATCCGCCCCGGCAAGGCCACGGCGGACTACATCGAGCGGGTCCTCATGCGGATCACCTTCGGGGGGGCCCTCTACGTCGCCATCATCTGCGTCCTGCCTGACTTCATGCGGCAGTACCTCCGGGTGCAGGTGCCCTTCGGCGGGACCTCGATCATGATCGTGGTCGGGGTGGCCCTCGACACGGCCAACCAGATCGAGTCGTACCTCATCACCCGGCACTACGACGGCTTCGCGGGCCCCGGCGGGCCGCGCATCCAGGGCCGGAGGGCGGCGTGATGGACCTGGTCTTCATGGGCCCTCCTGGGGCGGGCAAGGGCACCCAGGCGCAGCGCCTCTGCGCCCGGCTCGGCGTCCCGCAGGTGTCGACGGGCGACATGCTCCGGGCGGCCCGCAAGGCCGGGACCGAGCTCGGTCGGCAGGCTGACGCCTTCATGGCCCAGGGCAGCCTCGTGCCTGACTCGGTGGTGATCGGCCTCGTGGATGAGCGCATCCGGGAGCCCGACGCCAGGTCGGGGTTTGTGCTTGACGGGTTTCCCCGGACGGTGCCCCAGGCCGAGAGCCTCGACCGCATCTTGCAGCTGGCGGGTCGGCGAATTCAGCACGTGGTGCTGCTCGAAGTGCCCGACGCCCTGATCGTCGAGCGGATTACCGGTCGGCGGATGGGCGAGACCACTGGACGAATCTATCACATCAAGTATGATCCCCCCCCCTCGCCCGACCGGGGTGAGGGAGGTGAGCGGCTGCTGGTCCGTCCTGACGACCAGGAAGAGGTCGTTCGCAAGCGCCTGGCGGAGTATGCCGCCCTGACGGCACCCCTGGTGGCCTACTACGGCAACCAGGGGCTGCTCCGACGGGTCGACGGGGTCGGTGCCCTCGATCAGGTCACGCAGTCTATCTTCCGGTCGATCGGAGTGCAGCAGTAGAATGGCTAGAAAACGCCACGCCCGCTCAGAACCGCGGGAGCCCAAGGCCGACAAGCTCGAGTTCGAGGGCGCGGTGCTTGAGGCACTTCCGAACGCGATGTTTCGCGTCCGGTGCGACAACGGCCTGGAGGTCCTCGCGACCATCTCCGGGCGCATGCGGCAGTATTACATCCGTATTCTCCCGGGCGATCGCGTGACCATCGAGGTCAGCCCGTACGACCCCTCCAAGGGCCGGATCACCTACCGGCACAAGTGAACGTGCGCCAACCGCGCACGCAGTGAGCAGGACGATGAAGGTTCGCCCGTCTGTGAAGAAGGTCTGTGACAAGTGCAAGGTGGTCCGGCGCCGTGGTGTCGTTCGGATCATCTGTGAGAACCCCCGGCACAAGCAGCGGCAGGGCTGAGACATGGCACGTATCGCTGGCGTCGACCTCCCCGGTCGCAAGCACATTTCCATTTCCCTCCGGTACCTCTACGGGATCGGGCCCACGACCGCGGTGCAGGTGTGCCAGAAGGCACAGATTCCGCTTGACAAGCGGGCTCAGGATCTTACGGACGCTGAGATCCGGCGCGTCCGTGAGGTCCTTGACGCCGAGTACAAGGTCGAGGGCGACCTGCGCCGTGAGGTGCAGATCAACATCAAGCGCCTGATGGACCTCGGGTGTTACCGCGGCCTGCGGCACCGCCGCGGCCTGCCGGTGAACGGCCAGCGGACGCACACCAACGCTCGGACGCGGAAGGGTCCGCGGCGTGGGGTGTCGATGGCGAAGCCGGCCCGGAAGATCTGACGTTGCGTCTTGGCCCGAGGTGTGCGAGAAGCGCCCCCCGGGCTGAGTTTGAAGGTTGACTGTAGCTCGAACAGAAGGGCCCTCCCCGCCTGGCGGTGGAGGCCCTGTGACAGGAACTAGAGGACCAGATGGCGAAGGCGACCGGCGGGGCGAAGGCCGCCCTGAAGGGGAAGAAGAAGGTCAAGAAGAACGTGCCGAAGGGTGTGTGTCACATCCAGGCGACGTTCAACAACACCATTGTGACCATCGCCGACCTCCAGGGGAACACCATCTCCTGGTCGTCGTCGGGGTCGCGGGGCTTCAAGGGCTCGCGCAAGTCGACGCCCTTCGCGGCGCAGGTTGCCGCGGAGGACGCCGCCCGCAAGGCGATCGAGCACGGGATGCGCGAGATCGCGGTGTTCATCAAGGGTCCTGGTTCGGGTCGCGAGTCGGCGCTCCGGGCCCTCACTGCCGCCGGGTTTCGGGTCACGCTGATCCGAGACGTGACGCCGGTGCCTCACAACGGTTGCCGGCCGCCCAAGCGGCGCCGCGTTTGATCCATTGATGCGTAGGGTTGACCTTCGCAGAGCGTGACGAGAGAGATTCCATGGCTCGCTACATCGGTCCTGTGTGCAAGCTCTGCCGCCGCGAGGGCGCGCAGCTTTTCTTGAAGGGCGACCGCTGCCACACGGAGAAGTGTGCGTTCACGCGTCGCCCCTATCCGCCTGGCCAGCATGGTCAGGCCCGGATCAAGTTCAGTGAGTACGGGCTTCGGCTCCGGGAGAAGCAGAAGGTGCGTCGCATCTACGGCGTCCTGGAGCAGCAGTTCCGGAAGTACTTCTCCATGGCCGACCACACCAAAGGGGTCACGGGGGAAAACCTCCTGAGCCTCCTGGAGCGGCGGCTTGACAACGTGGTGTACCGCCTGGGCTTCGCGGCGACGCGGAGCGAGGCGCGGCAGTTCGTCCTGCACTGCCACATCCTCGTGAATGGCAAGCGGGTCAACATCCCGAGCTACCTGGTCAAGGCCGGGGACCGGGTGTCGATCCGGGAGAAGAGCCGCGAGATCGCCCGCATCAAGGACGCCGTCGCGGGCGCCGAGGGCCGCCGGGGAAGCCTGAGCTGGCTCGAGCTGGACAAGGCCAACTTCACGGGCACCGTGAAGACCTTGCCGGCGCGGGAAGAGGTCGGGCTCGACATCAAGGAGCAGTTGATCGTCGAGTTTTACAGCCGTTGATCGAGTAGAGGTCGCCGTACGACCCCGAGGGACCCTCGCCCTGCGCCACGGATGCTCCATGGCTCGCTGGGGAGGGGACGCCCTCTGGTTGTGCGGTGGTCGTGTTGTGACGAAGGGAACGAGTCTCCAATGACGCAGTCTACCCAGGCACGAAACTGGCGCGACCTGATCCGCCCGAAGGCCCTGATCGAAGAAGATCGGGACCAGCACACGAGCCATTATGGCAAATTTGTGTGTGAACCGCTGGAGCGCGGTTTCGGCATCACCATCGGCAACTCGCTCCGCCGCGTGCTCCTGTCGTCGCTCCAGGGCGCCGCCATCACCGCGGTGCGCATCGACGGGGCCCATCACGAGTTTACCACCATCGACGACGTGAAGGACGATGTCACCGACATCATCCTCAACCTCAAGGAGGTGGTGTTTCGGGTGCCTGCGGCCCAGCCGTACACCCTCACCCTCGAGAAGGAGGGGCCCGCGGACGTCCTGGCCGAGGACATCAAGGCGGAGGCCGCGGCGGGGGTCGAGGTGCTCAACCCCAAGCGCCACGTGGCCTCGGTCTCCCGGGGCGGCAAGCTCAAGATGGAGCTGAAGGTGGGTATGGGCCGGGGGTACGTCCCCGCCGAGCGCAACAAGGATCCCAACCTGGCCATCGGCTGGATCCCCATCGACAGCCTCTTCTCGCCGGTGCGCAAGGTCAACTACACCGTCACCAACGCCCGCGTCGGGCAGATGACGGACTATGACAAGCTCACCCTGGAGGTGTGGACCAACGGCGCGGTGAAGCCCCGCGACGCCGTGGCCTACGCGGCGAAGATCCTGAAGGAGCAGCTTCAGATCTTCATCAACTTCCAGGAGCAGGACGAGGCCACCTCGCACATCAGCTCGTCCCGCGAGGAGCCCCTGAACGAGAACCTGTTCAAGTCGGTGGAGGAGTTCGAGCTGTCGGTGCGCTCGGCCAACTGCCTGCAGAACGCGAGCATCTCGTACATCGGCGAGCTGGTCCAGAAGACCGAAGCCGACCTGCTCAAGACCAAGAATTTCGGCCGCAAGTCCCTGAAGGAAATCAAGGACAAGCTCTCCGAGCTCGGGCTCAACCTGGGCATGCATATTGAAAACTGGCCCACGCTCCTCGACCGCTGGCGGCAGGAACATGGGCAGGTGTAGTTTGTAACCGTCTACTCTAGGAAGTTGTCGCCATGCGTCACGCAAACGCCGGCCGTAAGTTCGACCGTGACGGTTCGAGCCGCGCTGCCATGTTCAAGAACCTCGTCGCGAACCTCTTCGCGCACGAGCGGATCGAGACCACGGTCCCCAAGGCCAAGGAGCTTCGGCGCGTCGCCGAGCGCATCATTGCCCGGGCCACCCGCCTTGGTCCCGATGTCAACGCCGAGACTCCGAGCAGCCCCCTGGCGGCTGCCCGTCGTCTCGCCCTCAAGCGCCAGATCGCGTCGGAGCTGCCCCGGTGGCGGGAGCGGATCGTCGACGGCGAGGTCGAGCGCATCGACGTGGTCGAGCACCTGTTCCGCGAGATCGCCCCGCGGTTTCTCACCCGTCCGGGCGGCTACACGCGGATCCTCAAGACCCGCAACCGCCGCGGCGACAACGCCGAGCTGGCCCTGATCGAGCTCGTCGAGCGCGATCCCCGGGTCGGCAAGCAGTACACCGCCGCCGGTCCCGAGCTCTCGGCCCCCCTGTCCGACACCGTCCGCGCCGAGGCCCCCCGCGCCCGCAAGGAATCGGCCGAAGAGACCCCGAGCAGCTCCGAGGGCTGACCCCTCCCGTCGCCCCGCAGCTCCCCGCGGGGTGATACCTTCCCCTCCGATGACCGCCTTCACGAAGGCCACCGTGCCCTTCGCACCGGCCTCCCCCCACGACGACGACCTGCCCGGCGACCAGCTCCCCGCGGTGGGGGCTGCGGTTCCGGGCCCTTTGGGGCGGAGCCTCATCGACGACCTCGCCCGCGTCGAGTGCCCAGGGCTCACCGCGCGCAGACAGCGCCGTGCCGAGCTCTCCGGGGCCCCCCACGACCCCATCGTCTGGACGCGAGCCCGCGGGGCCAACGTGGTCGACGCCGACGGCAATCGGTACGTCGACCTCACCGGCGGCTTCGGGGTGGCCCTCCTCGGCCA
This sequence comes from uncultured Myxococcaceae bacterium, assembly GCA_964447205.1. Lineage (GTDB taxonomy): Bacteria > Myxococcota_A > Polyangia > Polyangiales > JAEUKH01. Next base: position 85,419 of record CAYUSB010000024.1, on the reverse strand, counting down.
TCGGCACCCGGCCGTGGTGGCCGCCCTGCACGCCCAGGTCGACCGGCTCCTGCACGCCCTCGGCGACGTCCACCCCTCGGCCCCCAAGATCGCCCTCGAACGACGCCTCGCCGAGCTCGCCCCGTGGCCCGCCCGGGTGATCCTCGGCCAGTCGGGGGCCGACGCCGTCGAGGCCGCCCTCAAGACCGCCCTGCTGGCCACCCGCAAGCCCGGGGTCGTGGCCTTCGTGGGCGGCTATCACGGCCTGTCGTACGGGGCCCTCGGGCTGTGCGGGTACAAAACCGGGTTTCGTGCGCCCTTCGCGGCCCAGCTCAACCCGCGCGTGGTGTACGCCCCGTTTCCCATCCTGCGCGACCCCGATCCGGCCGTCGCCGAGGCCCGGGTGGCCGAGAGCCTGGCCGCGGTCGATCGGGCCCTCGCCCAGGGGGACATCGGGGCTGTTGTGGTCGAGCCCATCCTCGGGCGGGGCGGGGTCGAGCCGGCGCCCGCGGGGTTTCTCGCGGCCCTCGGCGAGCGGACCCGGGTGGCCGGGGCCGCCCTCATCGCCGACGAGGTCTACACCGGGCTCGGGCGCACGGGGCGGATGTTTCGTAGCCTGGCCCAGGGATGCACCCCCGACATCCTCGTGCTCGGAAAGGCCCTCGGGGCCGGGCTCCCCATGAGCGCCTGCCTCGTGCGCGACGACCTCGCCCAGGCCTGGGGAGAGCCCGATCAGGAGGCCCTCCACACGGCCACCCACCTCGGCAATCCCCTCGCGTGCGCCGCGGCCCTGGCCTCGGTCGAGATGCTCACCCGTCCGGAGACCGCCGCGCAGATCCGGGCCACTGGGGCAGCCCTCGAAGCGGGGCTCAACGCGGCCCTGCACGATCATCGGCTGGGTGTGCCGCGGCGGACGTACGCGGGGCTCCTGGTGGGGTTGACCCTGGAGGGCGGGGCCGGGCGCACCCTGGCCGTCGTGCGGGCCCTGCTCGAAGAGGGGTATCTCACCCTCCCGGGCGGGACCGCGGGCGATGTCCTGACCCTCACGCCCCCGGCCTGTCTCAACGCGGTGCAGATCGATGGCTTCTCCGCGGCCCTGGCCCGCGTCCTGCGGCGCGTCCCGGCCGCCTGAAGGGAGCCCCGTGGCCGAACCCACCGACGCGATCGGGGACGCCCTCGCAGAACGGATCGGCGAGCTCCTCGGGCGCCCCTGGGAGCGCATCGTTCCGGCGGAGGTGGCGTCCCTTGCCCTGGAGGCCTGGGCCTGGCAGCGGGGCCATAACCCCAGCCTCGATCGGGTGGCCCGGGCCTTCCTCGGAGCGCGGGAGCCCGCCCGGGTGGAGGAGATCCCGGGGGTTCCGACGGAGGTCTTCAAGATGGCCCGGGTGGCCTGCTTCGCCCCCACCCGCGACGCCCGGGTCTTCCTCACCAGCGGAACCACCGGCGAGGCCCGCGGCCGTCACCCCTTCGCCGACACCTCCCTCTACGCCGCCGCGTGTGTGGCCACGGCCCGAAGGCTCCTCCTGCCCGCGGGTCGGTACCGCTGCGTCTTCGTGGCCGAGTCCGAGGCCGACGCCCCGGGGTCGTCCCTGAGCTTCATGCTGGCCCGCTTCGCCGAGACCTGGGACCCCGATGGATCCGCGGCCCGTCCGTTCTTCGTGCGGGCGGGGGCGGTCGATGTGCCCGGGGTGTACGAGGCCGCCCGGGAGGCCGTGGACGCGGGGTTCCCGGTGGCCCTCCTGGGGACGAGCTTCGGGTTGGTTCACCTGCTGGACGGGTTGCGGACGGCCCCTCCGGTGCCCTTGCCTCCCGGAAGCGTGGCCATGCTCACCGGGGGCTTCAAGGGCCGGTCGCGGGAGGTGCCTCCGGCCGAGCTCGCGGACGGGCTCCGGGCGGCCTTTGGCCCCGACTTTCGCCTCGTGCACGAGTACGGGATGACCGAGCTCAGCAGCCAGGCCTACGCCCCCTCCCTCCCCAACGGAACCCCCGGCCTCTACCAAAGCCCCCCCTGGATGCGCCTCGATGTCGTCGACCCGGTCTCGCTCCTGCCCGTCGGGGCGGGCGAGGTCGGGCTCGTGCGGGTCCTCGACCTCGCCAACCTCGGGAGCGCCCTGGTCGTGCAGACCAGTGACCTCGGGCGGGTTCATCCCGACGGTCTTGAGCTCCTCGGGAGGGCCCCAGGAGCCACGCCACGGGGCTGTGCCCGGGCGATGGACGCCCTCCTCGGGCCATGAGCCACCCAGTGTCTCGGGCGGCCCTGTTGGGGCGCGTAGTGGCCTCCCTGCGCGACCCCGAGGACGCCACCCGACAGGCCCTGGAGGCGGCCTCGGTGGTGGAGGCGGGGATCTCGGCCCCGATGGCCACCTACGTCTGGGACCTCGCCCTCGCGCGGTACACCCCCGAGGCGGTGGCGGCCCTCGCCCAGGACGCGCGGGAGCCGGGCCGAACGGTGGGGGTGATCGTCGGGCGGAGCGTGGCGGTGGCCCCGTGGCGGGCGATGGTTCTGCCGTGGTTGGCGGGGGCGGCGGTGCGGGTGCGGCCGTCGCGGTCGATGGCCCGGATCACCCGGTGCCTCGTGGACAGGCTGCAGGAGGCCGGGGCCGCGGTGTCGATGTGGGAGGGCGAGGTCTCGGCGGGGATGACCGAGGTGGTGGCCTACGGCCGGGACGAGACCCTGGCCACCCTCGCGGACGCCCTGCCCCCAGGGGTAGGCTTCGTGGGGTACGGGCACGGGTTTGGGATGGCCCTGGTGGGCCCTGGGGGGGTCGACGACCCTCGGGTGGCCGAGGCTTTGGCCCTCGACGTGGCCCTGCACGATCAGTCCGGGTGCCTGTCGCCCCAGGGGGTGATCGTGGTGGGAGACCCGGTGGGCTTCGGGCGGCGGCTCGGGGCGGCCCTCGATGCCCTGGCCGCGCGGCTCCCGCGGGGGGTCGACGACGTGGGGCGGGCCGCGGCGGCGATGCAGTGGGCGGGGGTGGAGGCGGCCCTCGGGGCCGACCTGTGGCGGACGGCGGGGGGCGTGGTGAGCGCGCGGCCGGAGGGGCCGTTGCGCGGGTCGCCCGGGGGACGGGTCGTGCTCGTGCGGGGGGTGGGTGATGTGTCCGAGGCCACGGCCTTGCTCGCTCCCCACGCCCAGCACCTGAGCTGCGTGGCCGTGACCTCCGGGGTCGCGGGGTGGGAGCCTGCGGGGTACCGCGGACGTACGGTCTCGCCCGGGGCGATGCAAGACCCTCCCCTTGACGGACCCGAAGACCGCCGGGGGCCGCGGGTTAAACCACGTCCAGTTCGGGATCCGTAGTTTTCGCCGCAGATCCGCGGCGCGCTGCGGCGTCAGCCCTCCTCGCCGGGCATACAGCCCGCCTTCGTCGGCCTTCCTTGCGGCGCTTGCGTCTCCTTGCGAAAACCACGAATCCCAAACTGGCCGTGGTTTACACGCCGATGAAGAGCCTGTGGCCGAAATTGCGCTCGAGGCGGGCCTCGAAGATCTTCTGGGCCGCGGACTCGATGTCGTACTCCACCCGCTTGAAGCAGAACTGCCGCGAGGCGGTGTCGTACGTCACGAAGCTTGCGCGGTTGTCGTAGTCGCGAGGCTGGCCCACGCTGCCCACCGACACGATGTACTTCCGGTCGGGGCGGAGGGTGAAGGTGCGGGGCGGGCCGTGGAGCTCGATGGCCTCGGTGGGGGTGAGCTCAAACACCTTGCAGAGGTGCGAGTGCCCGATGAGGGTGAGGTGGGCGAGCTCGTCCCAGATGGGGAGGCAGTCGCGGGCCTGCTCGGGGGCGAAGATGTACTCGAAGTCTTCGAGGCGTACGGGCGACCCGTGGCAGAGGTTGACCTCGGTGCCCTCGAGGCGGTGGCTGTACGGCAGGCCCCGGAGCCAGGCGAGGTTGGTGGGGGTGAGGACCGAGGCGTGCAGGTCGAGGGCCTTGCGGGCGGCCTCGTAGTAGTAGCTGTAGTCCATGCGGCCCGCGACGGCGGCGTCGTGGTTGCCGAGGATGGTCACCCGCGAGACCTCGCGGACGATGTCGGCGCACTCGTTCGGGGAGGCCCCGTACCCGACCACGTCGCCGAGGCACACGAGCACGTCGGGGGACTCGCGTTGGAGGCTCTCGACCACGGCCGAGAGGGCCTCGATGTTGGCGTGTACATCGCTAAAGATGCCGATTCGCATCGTGTGGGGGTACCTGTCAGTCTTCGAGGGAGGACAATAAAGAAGGAGTCTATGCGCTCTGAAGGCCGTCGCCGCCAGCCCTCGCCGCGAGGAGAGCCCCGGCGAGGCGCTCCGCGGGGGAGTACCCGCCGGCCCGGCGAAGGGCTTCGTCGTAGTTGCGGGCGTCGTCCTGGAGGGACAGGGCGCGGGTGGCCGCTTCGAGGAAGGTGGCGTCGGCCCCGGTCCTGGCCCGTTCGAGCTCGCGGCTGGCCCCGACCCGAACGGCGTGGGCGAGCATCCACGCGAGCCGCTCGGGGGGGCTGTCGTTGAGGCGCCCGGCCGCCCGCACGAGGGCCGACCCGGCCTCGCCCGCGGCCCAACCCGCGAGGCGCCACTCGGGTTCGTCCGGGGTGGTGGCCCGCTGGGTGAGGGCCGACAGGGCCCGGCGCAGCTTGAGGGCTCCGACGGCCCCGATGGCGAGGTGCTGCAGGGCCGGACGCCGCGCGGCCAGGAGCTCGACCCATAGGTCGCTCAAGGCGTCGCCGTAGGGCAGGAGGCGGGCGGCCAGGGCGGTGGCCTCCTCGGCGTTGGCGTACAGAAACGCCCGGCGCAGGGCTCCGAGGTGCTTCGGGGCGTCGCGGTCGGCCAGGAGGAGGGCGGCGGGGTGGCCCACCTTGGGGTGACCGATCCATCCCGTCAGGGCCTCCACGTCGAGCTGAACCAGGCTGTGGGATTTCGGGGCCGTCCTGCCGTCGGGGGGGGCGATGGAGGACGGCTCGTCGGGGTCGTACACCGACAGGATGGCCTCGCGGACGTTGTCGGGGATGGGGGCCCCCGTGCGGTCGGCCCAGGTCAGGAGGAGGGCCCAGGCCTGGGAGGCGTCGAGGGGAGCCCGGCCGATGGGTCCGAGGCCGGCCTCGACCGTGCGGGCGAAGGCCGTCAGGGCCCGGGTGGCCAGGGCCTTTTCGTCGCCGGCGAGGCCGAGCTCGACGGCCCGGCGGGTGAGGGTCGGGGAGAGCACGACCCCGCAGCGCAGGGCGGCGAGCACGAGGCGGCGCCCGAGGGCGTCCATCTGGGAGGGGGCGATCCCGAGGGCCATGCAGGCCCGGTCGAGGCGGGTGCGGTCGAGGAAGGGCTCGTACCGGGCGAGGGCCTCACGCACATTGGGGGCCGTGGCCAGGAGCTGCTCGTCGGCGGTGAGGAGGGGGCGCGGGTCGTCGCCGGGCCATGGCACCCCGGACTCGAGGAGTTGGGCCCGGGCCTCTTCGCGGGCCGCGTCGGAGAGGGGGGGGCGGGCCGTGAGCTGGGCCAGGATGTGCTGGGCCATGGCTTCGCCAGGGGCCCCGAAGGCGTAGGTCCCGAGGGCCCGGCCGGTGGGGCTCACGAGCTCGGCCCGGACCCGGAAGTCGCGGCCGAGGGCTTCGAGCACGGCCCGGTCGTCGGGGCGGGTCACGTCGAGCACGGCCCGGGCGAGGGGCTGGTCGTCGCGTTCGTCGCGGAGGGAGAGGAGGGCCACCGGGGCCGAGGCGTCGGGGTCGCACTGGAGCACAGGAACCACCCCCCCAGAGCCCGCCCGTTGGGCCAGCTCGGGCGAGCCCTGAAACCACACCCGGACCTCCCCCTCGACCACGGCCGCGTAGGTGCTGCCCCGGCGGGCTACCCACACGGCGGGGCCGTCGGGCTCGGGGGTGGCCTCGAGGGAGGCGTCTTCGTCGGCGTCGGGCTCGGGCTCGGCCTCTTCGGGCAGGAGGCTGTCGGGCAGGGGGTCGATCTCGTCGGCGCTGAGGGAGCCTTCGTCTTCGGGCGACTCGGCCGCGGGGGGAGGGGTCTCGGACCCGGGGTCGTCGGCGAGCATGGCCACCTCGTCGGGGTGGAGCTCGGCGTCGGGTTCGGAGGCCGCGGGGGCTTCGGGCTCGGGGGCCGGGCGTTGCAGGGAGGCCGTGTGCAGGAGGGTGGTGGGCTCGGCGTCGCTGATGGGGTCGGGGCGGGCTACGACGGGAGCTTGAGCCCCCGAGGCGATGCGCCCGGTGGTCTCGTCGGGGTCGAGCTCCTCGACGTGGTCGGAGGAGAGCTCGTCGTCGGGGGAGGGATCGCCCGTGGGGACCACCGTGCGGGCCCGCAGGGCAGACACCGGCGGCGGCGGCGGGACCGACGGGGACCTCCCCCGGGTCTCCTCTTCGCGGGCGCTGAGCATCCGCTCGCGGGTGGCCAGGGCGGCCATGCTGGCCCGCATCGCCTGCTCCTCCTTGGCGAGGGACTCCTCGCGGGAGATGAGCTCGCCGAGGCGTTGATCGAGCTCCTGCTCGCGCAGGGAGAGGTCCTGATGGAGGGCTTCGAGCTCGTCTTGTCGGCGCGAGAGCTCCTGGGAGAGCTTGTGCAGGCGCTCTTCGCGGGCGGCGGCGGAGTCGGTGCGCTCGTTGAGGCCGCGGGTCTCTTCGAGGTAGCGGCGCAGCCCGGCCGGGCCCACCACGGAGCGGGCTTCGCGTACGTACCCGGGCTGGACGTCGCTCGGGTCGGTGGCGAGGCGGCGCAGGAGGTCGGCCCGCAAGGTCAGCTCCTCGTGGGCCAGGGAGGGCGGAACCACCAGGACGAACTGCCGGGTCCCCGGGTCGTGGTAGACAAATGGGACGGCGAGCTCGGTCTCGCCGAGGCGATGGAGCGACCCGTCGAGGGCCCGGGTGGCGAGGGACGGGTCGGTGACGGCGTTGACCCCGCGGACGACCTCGACGCGGCGCAGGGCTCCGTCGCGGCCGGGCAGGTGGGCTACCTCGCGTCGCGTGGCGCCGAGGGCGCCGGTGTAGGGGGGGTCGTTGGGGCCCTCACGCCCGCGCTGGGGGTTCATCGTTGCGCTCCCCTCAAGGGGGTATCACGGCTTCGGTCCCGCGCGGAAGCATTCCATCGATGCCGTTTGTTGCGTGCGGCCCCTGCGGCTGGCGGCCCCCAGTCCCCTGTGGCACACCCATCGCCCCGATGACCCCCCCCGACACCCTGCGCCGCCTCGACACCCAGGCCACCCTCGAAGATGCTCCGCCTCACGTCCTTGAGCTGTGCCTGGGGTGCATTCAGTACGTCCAGCGGGCCACGGGGGTGGCCCTGGACTTCACGGCCGAGACCCTGCCTGTCCTCGACCACTACCTCCAGTCCGTGCGGGTCGAGAACGAGCCCCTCCAGGTGCTGGTGGCCCAGGCCGCGGGGGCCTACTTCGGCGAGCTCGTGCGGCGGGTGTTTCCGGCCCGGTGGCATTGCCCGCCGGAGATGTACGAGTCGTGGAGGCTGGAGTTTTCGCCGTGTTTCCTGCACTTCAACCCCGTCACCATGGCCTGGGAGGCCCTGATGGGGCACGACGTCCTGGAGGGCGGGACGGGCTTCGCGGTGTCGGAGCACAACGTTCCGTCCTTGCGGGCGGCCCTGGATACCCAGGGGGCCGTGCCTGAGGACGACTTCTACCGCCTCACCACGCGCCTGGAGGTGCTGGAGGCCGTGCTCGATCGGATCCTGGCGGCCGACGCGGCCCGGGGCGCCCCCGCTGCGACCTTCGGGGCCGAGTACTATCGGATGACCCTCGACCGGACCGTGCCCGCCGACTGACCCGGGCCCGTCCCAGACCCTTCTCCGCCGGGAGCCCTCCGCATGCCGCGCCTCAGCACCACGCAGCACGCTGACTTCGTGCGGGTCCGCGCCCTCTGTCGGGCGGGGATGGACTCGGCCAGCCTCCGGGGGGCCCTCGGAGGGGCCCTGTCGTCCATCGTCGGGGCCGACGCGTGGTGTTTCATGGAGCTCGAGCCCGAGCTCCTCCTCCCCATCCACAGCGTCTCCTCGGGCTGGACCGAGGACGCCCACCGGCTCCTGCTCGACCACGTGATCCTGGTGTCGCCCGTGGCCGACCTCGCGCGCTTCTACGCGAGCGGACGGCGTACGGTGCAGGTCGACGAGGTGTCGACGGGGGTGCGGAGCGACCCCTATTTCGCCCATCACCTCCTGCCCTTCGGCTATCGGCACGAGCTCCTGACGATGTGCAGCCTCCGAGGGCGGCCCATCGCCTTGTTGACCCTGACCCGCAACCCCCGGACGGGTCCCTTCGCCGGGTGGCACGTCCGGCTCCTCGACGCCCTGGCCCCGCATGTGGCGGGGGCCATGCTGGCGGCGGTTCGGGCCGAGGCCGACCTGGCGGTGGCGGGGGACGCCCACACGGTGGTCTTCGGGGCCTCTGGGGCGGTGGAGTGGGCCGACCCTGGGGGCGAGGCCTGGATCCGTGCGACGGGGGAGTGCTCGGCGCGCCGGGACATGGCCCTCGGCACGGTGCGTAATCTAGTGGCCGCGGAGGGGGCCGGGGCGCGGGCCATGACGGTCCGTGACCTGCGCACGGGGGTCCTCCATCGTGTGTCGGGCCAGCGGCAGGAGGGGCCCGACGGAGCCTGTCGGACGGTCGTTCGGATGGAGCCCGTGCAGCACCCCGAGGCCCCTCCGTGCCTCGTGCGTCTGGGGTTGACCGCGCGCCAGGCCGAGGTGGCCTGCGGGGTCTTGCGGGGCGAGGACACCGCCACCATCGCTCGGGCCCTGGGCTGTCGCGAGGCGACGGTGCGGGTCCACCTGCACCATGTGTTCGCGCGGATGGACGTCTCGTCGCGCGCGGAGCTGGGGGCCCTCCTCATGCAGCGTGTCCCGGCGGTGGGATGGGGCCGGTCCTCTGCCTGAATTCGGGGCGTTTATGGCAGCGGGACCGACGGCTGGTTAGGGTGACCTCCAGAGGCGGGGCGGGGGCCTGCGCAGGGTGCGCGGCGGCACTCCACCCTGCGACAGGAGGGACCCCCATGAGCAAGCCCATCGAGATCATCCAGTCCATCTATGCGGCCTTCGGGCGCGGCGACATCCCGGCCATCCTCGAGGTCCTGCACGAGGACGTGCGCTGGGACGCCGACGTGGTTGACCATGGCATCCCGTGGGTTCGGCCGCGGCGCGGGAAGCAGGCCGTGGTCGGGTTCTTCGAGACCCTCAGCCAGTTGGAGTTCAAGAAGTTTAACGTGCGCAACCTGCTGGTCGGGGGCAATCAGGTCGCGGCCGTGATCGATCTCGAGCTGGTCGTGAAGGCCACGGGGCGCTCCGTCTCCGACGTGGAGGTTCATCTCTGGACCCTCGACGATGCGGGGCGGGTCACGGCGATGCGGCACCTGATCGACACGCATCAGCACCTCGCCGCCGTGGGCTGATCGCGGCGCGGGGACTACAGCCGGGTGGGGCTCCGCGGCGTGGACGGTCCCGGGGTGGGGCCGAACAGGCGCAGGAGCGATCGGTGTCGTTCGACGACCAGGTCGAGGACCCCCGCCCGGGCCGCGTCGGTCGCAGGGGCCGGGAGGCTGGCCCGGACCTTGACGAAGTGGTGGTGTTCGACCCGGAGGTAGAGGTGCGACTCGACGGCGTCGCCCTGCCGTACGAGGGCCACGGTGGCGTGGAGCCAGGGGTCACCCTGGAGGCTGTCCTGGGTGGCCTGCAGGACCTGGGCGGAGTCGTAGAGGCCGCGCTGTCGGGCGAGGTCGATCTCCTGGAGGGCGGTGGTGAACTGCTCTCGGGCGCGGAGGTCGTCGAGGCCAGGGCGCAGGTCGGCCTGGTCGGCGTCGTAGACGTACAGGTCGACGTGGCCGAAGGGGGCCTCGTACCGGAGGGAGACCCCGAGGCCGGATCCGTGCTCGGCGTAGTCCTGGGTTGGGCCTGCGTGCCAGGGGGCGGGAGGGGGTGCGGTGGGCAGGAGGGCCAACACCGCCCGGGGGGAAAACGGAACGGCCGCGGTGGACGGGGCGGGTCCCTCGGGGGCGGCGTGCGCTGCGATCGGGGGCGGCCCCTCGACGGGTGGCGGGCGGACGGTCGTACACGCCATCAGTCCCACGACAGGCCCCCAACGAACGATGTGTCGCATCGGTGTGGGTGCGAGCAGACACCCGCGCGGGGCGGTCGTCAATGCTGGGTGCGGGGGGCCCGGTCGAGGGTATCACCGCCGCGGGGGAGGGGCCTTCGCAGGGCGCGGCGCATGGCGGAGCACGGCTGTGGATGCGCAGCCTCGAGGGCAACCAGGCGCCATTGCGTCGCGGGCGCCTGACGGCCATGCTCACGTCATGCCTCCAGCATCGACCCCTGGCTCCGACGAGACCGCCAGCCTCGCGCGCAATGGGCTGCGGACGTTGCGGGAGAGGCCCTTGCACGGCGATGGCGCGATCGTCACCATCCAAGCCGAAGGGGGCCCCGAGCCCATCCGCGTCGAGCTGCCGCGCGTGGCCGTCGAGATGCTCGTCACGATGCTCGGGCACCTCGCCGAAGGGCAGGCGGTGACGCTCGTTTCGGCACAGCGCCCCATCGGGTTGGTCGAGGTCGCGGCCCTGCTCAACGTGTCGTTGGCCCACGTCGAGGCGCTCGTCGAGGCGGGCACGCTGCGCGCGCTCTCGGGGTCGGCATCGCCGCGCATCGATCTCGAGGAGGTGCTCGCGTACAAGGCGCAACGCGACGCTGTCTGCCGCGAGGCCGCCGACGCGCTCACCCGCGAGGCCCAAGACCTCGGCCTCGGGTACTGAAGCACCCGTGTCGCGGGTCGTCCTCTACGACGCGTTCATCAGCACTGCACCGCGAAAGTTCGTACCCAGATCGGGGAGGATGGCGCCCGGCCCGGCGGCCCTCACCCCCTCTATTCTCACGGTACGAGGCTCCCCTCTCCCGTCACCGGGAGAGGGGAAATGGGTGACATGCGAACAGTACTGGGTGAGGGCCGTTGGGTCCAGGCCGACGTTGTGGCTCCCGGGCACCGACCCACTCCCACGCCGACGGAGCAACGAAAATACGTGGGTAAACCTCCGCCGGTGGAGAGGGGAATGGGGCAACGCGCGAACCGCAAGGGGAGAGGACTCGGTTCCCCGTTGAGCCACTGCACTGACCTAAAACCCCGGCAGCCATCACCCAATATTGTTCGCACGTCATCCATCGGCCCTCTCCCGGTTACGGGAGAGGGTGCCCTCGCGCAGTAAGAATCGAAGGGGTGAGGGCCGCTGGGACTCCCGAACTGAGCACGAACTTGTGCGGAGCGGTACTCAGGGCCGCGTCGAGGGGCGTCACGGCCGCGCGCCGCCCTTCGATCGGGCCTCGGCCCTCAGGCGGGCCAGGGCCTGTACGGTGCTCGGAGGCAGCGGGTCGACCCAATCGCGGGCGCGTTGCGCGTCGGGCCGGGAGGCCAGGATCCGCTCGGCGTCGCGGAGCAGGGCCGCGAGCACCGCCATCTTCTCCTCGCCGAACATCGCGCGGTACCGGGCGCACTCTTCCCGTACGCTCTCGGCCTCGTCGACGACCCAACCTGGAAGCGTCGCCTGCTTCATCGCAGTCAGTCTAGTCCCCGCGGCCCGCGGCGCTGGGCCTGTCTTGACAAATCTCATGTCGAGGGTGGCTGCGGAGCCCCAGAGACACCGCACACACCCCGCCGCCCAGGAGGCCCTACGATGTCCCAGACTGTTGGTTCACTCAGCACCACACGCCCCCACGCCGTGAAGGTCTTTCAGCGGTACGGGATCGACTTCTGCTGCGGGGGGAGCAAGGCCCTCGACGAGGTCTGCGCGGCCAAGAAGATCGACGTAGACCAGGTCCTGGCCGAGATCGCCGCGGAAGAAGCCCGCAACGCCGAGCCCGCCGTACGTTGGGACACCCAACCGGTCGCCGCGGTGATCGAGCATGTCCTCCGGCGGTTCCATGACCCGCTCAAGGAAGACCTGCCGCGCCTCGAGGCCATGGCCGACAAGGTGGCCCGGGTTCATGGGGAGAAGGACGACCGGCTCGCCGCCCTGGCCCAACTCGTCCGCGAACTGCGGGCCGACCTCGACCCCCATCTGATGAAGGAAGAGCAGGTTCTGTTTCCGTGGATCTTGCGCGCGGGGGCCCCGGCTCCGCACGCCCCGGTGCAGGTGATGCTGCGCGACCACGACGACGTGGCGGGCCTGCTCGCGCGGCTCGTGTTGCTCACCAACGGGTTCAGGGTTCCGAGCGGGGCCTGCGCCACGTGGACGGCCCTGTGGCAGGGCCTCGAGGCCTTTGACCGCGACCTTCGCGAACACATCGCCCTGGAGAACAACGTGCTCTTCCCCAAGGCCCTCACGGGGCGCTGAACGACCGGGCTCTCCCCGCTCTCCCCGCTCTCCGTCAGCCCCCCTCCGCCGACGGAACCGTGGCCCCCATCCGCCCGAGCAGCGCGGCCACCGTGGGGTCATGGGCCAGCAGGTCCCTGACCCGCCCCTCCACCGCGGCCCGTCGGGCCTCTGGGAGCTTCGCCCGGCTCAGGGCCGCGTCGGTGAGGCGCCCCACCGCGGCGTCGGGAGAGATCCGCCCCGCCCGCAGGTCGGCCAGGGTGGCGGCCGTGGGGTCGGTCGGGGCTGCGGTGGCGGCGGGTGCGACCTCGGCCGGGCCGCGGGGGCCCGTGGTGCCCGCGAGGGGAGCGGGGGCCGCGGGAGAGATGGGGAGGGTCGGGGGGCTGGCGCCCGGGGGTTTGATGGGGTTCACGCGACGAGGGCTCCGTGCGGGCCAACCACAGGCGATACGCTACGCCCGGGGAGTCCCTGCGGCAAGAGAGGCGACAGGACCGGAGCGGGTATCGACCCGAGGGCGGCCAAGGTTGCGTGGGGCATGTATTTCGGGCATTGCCTTCGGCGGGGCGCGAAGCACTCTCCCGCGACCCCTCAACGGCGACAGGTGCACCTGGTGGACGAAGCGGCGCGGTCGATGCGGGCCTTTCTCGTGGCCCTGGGGTTGCCCGTCGACGACGACCCCGAACTCGCGGGCACCCCCGAGCGCGTAGCCCGGGCCTTTCGAGACGAGCTCCTCGACGGGTACCGGCGTGACCCCGGGGCCGCCCTCGCGGCCGCCCTGCCGAGCGCCGAGGGGGGACTGGTCGTGGTCACGGGGGTTCGGTACGCGAGCGTGTGCCCGCATCACCTCCTGCCCTCCTGGGGAACGGCCCACCTCGGGTATCTCCCCGGGGGCCGGGTGGTGGGGTTCGGGGCCCTGGTGGATGTGCTCACGGCCTACGCCCACCGCCTCGTCCTGCAAGAGACCCTCGGGCGCCAGGTGGCCGAGGCCCTCGTCGCACAGCTCGGGGCCCTGGCCGCAGGGGTCGTGCTCGACGCCCAACACGCCTGCCTCTGCGCCCGGGGCGAACGCGAATCCGCCGCCCGCGTAGTCACCCACAGCTACGCCGGCCAGTGGTCGACCGACCCCGCCGGGCGGGCCGAGTTTCTCGCGGCCGTCGCCCTCGGCGCGATGCCCCGGGGCGGGCAGAGGGAGGGCGGGTGATGGCGCCCCTCGACGCAGAGGCCCTCGCGGGGGTCCTGGAGGATGTCCCGGTCTTTCCCTTGCCGGGAGTGGTGCTCTTTCCCGGGCAGAGGCTGCCGTTTCATATCTTTGAGCCGCGGTACCGGGCCATGGTCCGCGACCTCCTGGGGTCGGGGGCCCCGTACCTGGTGGTGAGCTGCATCCTCGGGGAGATCACCGAGGCCGTCCCGGGGTTCTGTTCGGTGGCGGGGCTTGGGCGGGTCGTGGGGCATCAGCGGCTGCCCGACGGGCGATTCAACATCCTCGTGGAGGGCGTCGGGCGGGTTCGGGTCGAGGAGCGGCCGTTTGTGCCCCCGTACCGCCGGGTGCGGGCCGTGGTCCTGCCCGATCCCGATCCTCCCGAGGTCGACCCGCTGTCCCGGTCCACCCTGCTCGCCGTGGCGGCCCAGTACCTCGCCAGCGGCCGAACGCGGCCCGTGGGGGTGGGTGCCGAGGCCTCGGGGGCGGTTCCGTCGGCGCTGTTGTGCCTGCGCCTGGCCGAGCGGGTGGTGTCTGATTCGGCTGCGAAACAAGCCATCCTGGAGAGCGACACGGCCGAGCTCCGGGTGCGCCGCACCATCGACGCCCTCGCCCTCGAACTCCTGGCTGCCCAGGGCTACACCGCGACGGGGGAGGGGTAAGACCCCTTCCGTCTGTTTTCACGCACGGGAGAAGGACAATGCCTTCGTTTGATGTGGTCTCGAAGCTCAATCACGCCGAGGTCGTCAACGCGGTCTTGCAGGCCTCCAAGGAGATCGGAACCCGCTTCGACTTCCGCGGGACCGGCACGACCATCGAGCGCACCGCCGACGGGATCATGCTGATGGCCAACAGCGAGGGCCGCCTCGACGCCGCCCTGGAGGTCCTCAACACCAAGCTCGTGCGGCGGGGGGTCTCGCTCAAACACGTCGACCCGCAGAAGCCCCAGCCCGCCGCCAAGAACAACTTTCGCCAGCTCATCAAGCTCAAGGAGGGCATCGACCGGGACAACGCCCGCGCCGTCATCGACCTCATCAAGGAGGCCAAACTCAAGGTCCAGGCCTCCATCCATGAGGACACCGTGCGGGTCACGGGCAAGAACAAGGACGACCTCCAGACGGCCATCAAGCTGCTCCGGGGGCAGGAGCTGCCCTTCGAGATGCAGTACGTCAACTTCCGCGACTGACCGACCGAATCCATGGGCGGCCTTGCCCGGCGGCCTCGCCCCGCGTAGGACTCTCGGCCCGAGAGCCAATGACGCCAATGACCCATCGCCCGACCGCCTCCGCCGCGTCTCCCAAGCGCATCCACTTCGTCTCCCTGGGCTGCCCCAAAAACCGCGTCGACACCGAGGTCATGCTCGGCGTGGCCCGGGCCGCCGGCTGCGACCTCGCGGCCGAACCCGAGGAGGCCGACTACGTCGTGGTCAACACCTGCGGCTTCATCGGCCCCGCCAAGGAGGAGAGCATCGACACCATCCTGGCGATGGGTCGGCTCAAGGAAGAGGGCAAACTCGACCGCCTCATCGTGGCCGGATGCCTGTCCCAGCGGTACCCCGACGAGCTCGCCCGGGAGATGCCCGAGGTCGATCACTTCCTCGGGTCGAGCGACATGCTCAAGCTCGGCGACATCCTGCACGGGCGCGGCGAGCGGATGATGGTCGGCAACCCCGCGGACTATACCCTCCGGGCCACCGACCCGCGGATCCTGTCGCAGGGCGGGCACAGCGCCTACCTCAAGATCGCCGAGGGCTGCAACCGCACCTGCTCCTTCTGCGCCATCCCCAGCATCCGCGGCAAGCAGCGCTCCCGGAGCATTGACGACGTGGTGGCGGAGGCCGAGCGGCTCGTGGGCTCCGGGGTCAAGGAGCTCAACCTCGTGTCGCAGGACACCATCGCCTTCGGACGCGACCTCGACGACCGGCCCCGCCTCGCCGAGCTCTTGCGCCGGGTCGGGGACGTGGCCGGCCTGCGTTGGCTGCGGGTGCATTACCTCTACCCCGAGGCCCTCACCGCCGAGCTGGTGGAGGTCATGGCGGGGCACCCGAAGGTGGTCAAGTACGTGGACATGCCCCTGCAGCACGCGAGCGACGCCATGCTGCGCCGGATGCGCCGGGGGCACGGGGGAGCCCGGCTGCGGCGGGTGGTCGAGACCGTGCGGGCGAAGATCCCCGGGGTGGTGTTTCGTACGGCCTTCATCGTGGGCCACCCGGGGGAGGGCGACGCGGACTTCGACGAGCTGTGCGAGTTTGTGCGGTGGGCGGAGTTCGACCGGGTGGGGGTGTTCAAGTACTCGGACGAGGAGGGGACGGGGAGCGCCACCCAGGACGCCAAGCTGTCGCAGAAGGTGATCCACGCGCGGTACCGCAAGCTCATGGCCCTGCAGCGCCCGATCTCCCGGCGGAAAAACCGGGCCCTCGTCGGCACCCGGATGGACGTCCTGGTCGACGGGATGAGCGACCAGCACGAGTATGTCCTGCAGGGCCGCCACGCGGGCCAGGCCCCGGAGATTGACGGGGTGGTGTACCTGTCGGGGGCGGAGGTTCGGGCGGGGGAGATGGTGCCGGTGGAGATCACCCAGTCGAGCGACTACGACCTCGTGGGTGAGGTCCTCGCTGACGACGAGGCCCTGCGGGCCCCAGAGCCCGCCAAACCCCGACGGCGGGTGTCCCTCCGGGTCACGCCCTGAGCCGTCCCGCGGGCGGTCCTTTGGGCCGCTGCCGGATTGACAGGGGGGGGGGTGGTCCACTAGATCACCGCGGCCGACGCGCGTGGAGACAACGAGTGCCTCCGCGACGCGACGATGTCCCCGCAGACGGAGTACGCCGACACTATGGCCACGCACATTACCTCAGATTGTATCAATTGCGGCGCGTGCGAACCCGAGTGCCCCAATGATGCGATCAGTGAGGGCGACGAGATCTATGTCATCGACCCCGAACTCTGCACGGAGTGCGTAGGGTTTTACGACCACGAGGCCTGCCAGGCGGTCTGCCCCGTGGAGTGCTGCATCCCCGACCCGGCCCACAAGGAGGCCGAGGGCGACCTGTTTGAGCGGGCCGTGCGGCTGCATCCCGACGACAAGCAGCTCCAGGCCCGCGCGCAGAACAACAATTACCCCTCGCGGTTCCGCAAGTAGTGCGCCCCGCCGGGTGGCTGCTCCCCCTGTTGGCCTGCGCGGCAGGGTGCGCCACCGCCTCGCCCTTCCTGGCTCCTGCCCGGGTCTTGCGGGCCAACAAGCTCGAGCTCGATGTCGGCACGGCCTACCACGCCCCCGTGGTGTCGTCGGCCCTCACAGAAGCCCAGAGTTCCAACGCGACGGACGAGGCCCGGCTGCGGGCCGCGGCGGCGTACGGGGTGACGCCTCCGGGGGTGGTTCCGTATGTGTCGGGGCGCACAGGGATCGGCCATCGCGCCGAGGGGTCGATCTCCCTCCTCGGGCGCCTCGTGCGGATCGGGGTCCGGCGCGAGTTCATCCGTCGGGGGGACTTCTCCTTCACCGCGGGCCTCAACGGCCGCCTGGCCTTTTTGTCGGGCGTGCAGGACTCGGCCGTGCCCCGGGCCTCGATCACCGAGTCGCGGATCTACGGCGGCGAAATGACGGCCATGGTGGGCACGAGCCGCCAGGACATCTACCACCTGTGGGCGGGGGTTCGGGTGGGGTACATGTTTGGCGACTCGACCCTGGCCCTGGGAAACCCCACGGGGGCCATCGACCTGTTTGAGTTTGGGGCCCACCGCCTGGAGGGCTCGGCCGTGCTCGGGATGCGGGTGGGCTTCGGCCGCATCGCCGTCTCGGCCGAGGTCGATTTCAACTACGCCTGGGCCACGGCCCGGGCCCGTCAGGAAGGGTCGACCACTCCGCGCGACACGGGCTCGGCCCACGGGTTCGCGATCATCCCCGCGGGGGCCGTGAGCTACCGCTTCTGAGGGAAGGGCCCATTGCCGCCCCGCGCGGATCGTGCGAAAGGGCAGCGGTCATGGTTGGGTCATTCCTTACGGGAGCGTTGCAGATGGTGCGTGGTCGTCGTCGGGCCGTTGGGGCGTTGGGGCTGTGGGGCATCGCGGCCCTCGGGGCGGTGGCGAGCGCGGCGGTCCCGTCGGTGGCCGCGGGGCAGACCCTGCGGGTGGGGGTGTCGGAGTCGTTTCGGGGCGGGGTCACCGTCGACGGGTGGTCGGCCGTCTCGACGCCCACGACCCTCGTGGCGGGGGAGTTCCGCATTCAGCTCCCGCGGCGGGCTCGGGTGCGCCGGGCGATGCTCTACACCGGGGTCATCACCACGGGGTCGCTCCAGGCCATCCCCGCGGGCCCCGCGGGCAATCCGCGCATCGTGCAGATCGGGTCGGGCAACGCGCGGTTTGTGGGCTCCCTCGAGGGCCGGGCCACCTACGCGGCCTCGCGCCTGTGGGGCACCTTCCGCTTCGACGTGACCGAAAACCTCCGGGCCATCGTCGGATCCAACCACCCCGGCGGGGTCGTCCGCGTCCCCGTGGCCGAACGCGGCGACCAACACTGGAACCACACCGCCTACCCCCAATACCTCGGCCACTCCCTGGTCGTGCTCTACGAGGCCGACTACGCCCCCGAGCGCAGCGTGGTCGTCTTCGAGGGCGTGGCCGACAGCGGGTTCCGCTCGGGCACCCTGCGCCTGCCGCGCCCCGCGGCCAACTTCTGCCCCACCAACTCGACCCGCGGAGAGCCCTTCGCCGCGTCGATCAACATGCACTGGGAGTACGACGGCTGCCAGGAGAACACCACCGTCCAGGTCAACGACCGGGCCCTCACCACCTTCTCGGGCGGGGCCGACGACTGGGATCCGCAGCCGACCCCGCCGGGGGTTCCGGCTTCGGAGATGACCCGGGCCTGCGGGCGGGCGACGGCAGCCCTCGGGACCACGGGGTCGTTCGGCGGGAGCGAAGCGAGCGTGGGCCTGGCCGCGGGAGCCCCCGTAGGCCTCGACGGCGACGCCATCCTCGGGGCCCACACGCCCACCACCCGCCGCGACGACGAGCTCTACGACTTCCGCCCCTTCGTGCGCGACGGCGATCAGACCATCACCTTCAACGTCCTCGGCAACGCCGACGAGGCCATGTCCGTGATCGTCCTGCAGATGCTCGGGCGCGTGGCCGTGGGCGACGCCGACGGGGACACCCACCGCGACACCACCGAGGGCGACTGCACCGTCGACACCGACCGCGACGGGACCCCCGACTACCTCGACAACGACAGCGACAACGACTGCCTGCCCGACCGCGACGAGAGCAACGCCGACCGCACGGTGGCCTCGCGAAACCCCAACAACAACTGCCGTGATGCGGCCCGCCCCGTGTGCGACACCGAACGCGGCGAGTGCATCCCCGACCAGGACACCGACGGCGACGGCCTCATGGACCTCGTCGAAGGCCGACTCGGGACCGACCCCCGCAACCCCGACACCGACGGGGACGGGATCAACGACGGGACCGAGGTGGGCCCGGACGTGACCCGCCCCATCAACACCGACGGCGACGCGGACATCAACGCCCTCGACCCCGACGACGACAACGACGGGATCCCCACCCGAGACGAGCGCCCCGGAGGCCGCGACGCCAACACCGACGGCGACGCCTTCCCCGATCACCTCGACCCCGACGACGACGGCGACACCATCCCCACCCGCGACGAGCGCCCGGGGGGAGTGAACCGCGACACCGACATGGACGGTCGCCCCGATCACCTCGACCCCGACGACGACAACGACGGGATCCCCACGGCCACCGAGGCACTCCTCGACACCACCGCGGGCGACGACTTCGACGGCGACGGACTGCCCTCGTACCGCGACCTCGACTCCGACGCCGACGGCCTCGACGACCGCACCGAGGGCACCGCAGACCGCAACATGAACGGGGCCCCCGACTTCCTCGATCCGGGCGACGACGCCGACGGGGACGGGGTTCCCAACACGGTCGAGCGCGGAGGCGGGCCGGGAGGGACCGACCGCGACACCGACGGCGACGGCACCCCCGACTGGCTCGACCCCGACGACGACGGCGACGGGATCCCCACCCGCACCGAACGCCAGCTCGACCCCAGTGCGGGCGACGACTTCGACGGCGACGGGATCCCCTCGTACCGCGACACCGACTCCGACGGGGACAGCGTCCCGGACCGCGAGGAGGCCGGCTCTGACCCGACCCGCCCCGTGGACACCGACCGCAACGGCGACCCCGATTTCCTCGACCGCGACTCTGACAACGACTGCGCCGGCGACGGCCCCGCCGACCCCGGTCCCGCCCGGGTGATGGTGGCCGCCGACCCCGACGTTCACTGCGCCCCGACCCCTGCCACGCCCATCTGCAACACCCTCCGGGGCGTGTGCGTGCCCTGCGTCGTGCGGAGCGGGATGGTGCGCGGCTGCGAGATGGCCGCTGGGGGTCGGGCCTGCCGCAACCGCCCCGACGGCAGCCTCTACTGCGGCTGCGGGAGCAACGTCGACTGCCCCGTCGGGCAGATGTGCGACCTCGCCACCTCCCTGTGCGTGGCCCAAGGCCCCCGCGACGCCGGGACCCCCGTGGTCGACGCGGGCAACCCCGTGGTCGACGCGGGCGACCCCTTCGCCGACGCGGGCAGGTACGACATCCCCCCGCTGCCCGGGACCGACCCCACCCCGGGGCACCTCTCGGGCGACGGCTGCGCGTGCACCGTCGGGGCAGGGGCAGGGCCTGCGACCACGGGCTCCAGGGGCCTCCTGGCGGGCCTCGGGGTGGCCCTGGCGGCCTTCGTGCGTCGTCGACGTCGGGAGGGCTGAGAAGGGGTGCCTCCCCGGGCGGTCCTGCGTGCAGCGGGCCCTCGGGGGGGAGTACACTCCGGGGCCACGATGGCAAAGGTGATCCCGGAGGGGTGGGCGGTCCCGGAGAAGGTTCGGCAGCGGGTGGGGACCCAGGCGGGGCGGCAGCGGGCCATCGTCGAGGAGGGCCACCTGCTCCTCATCCTGCACGAGCCCCCGCAGCCCGAGGAAATAACCCGGCCGGCCCGGCTCTTCTGGCGTAACCCCGACGGGAAATGGCGGGCCACCGGGGCGGGACAGGCCGACGGGCTCGGGGTCCTCAAGCGGCACCTGGACACCCTCCGGCAGCTCCTCCAGCAGTGGGACGCCCGGGTCGACAGCGGCAAGTCGGCCCAGGACTTCTTCGCCGTCCTCACCGCGGCCACCCCCCTCAAGCGCACCACCCGCAACCTGCACAAGGCCCTGCAAGACGCCCGGGAGTCGGTGGACGACCGCGAGGTGATCAGCCTGCGCGACCTCGCCGCCGAGCTCGAGCGCAGCGCCGAGCTCCTGGTGAGCGACGCCCGCAACGGGCTGGATTTTACCGTGGCCCGCAACGCCGAAGATCAGGCCGTCCAGGGGCGCCGGTCGGCCGAGGCCCAACACAAGCTCAACCTGTTGGCGGCCCTGTTCTTCCCGGTGACGGCCATCGGGTCCATCCTGGGGATGAACCTCCGGACGGGCGTGGAGGGCGCACCGCCCTGGGTGTTCTGGGCGGTCCTGGTGCTGGCGTTTGGGGTGGGGTTTGTGATCCGGGGGCGGATCGACGGCGGCAAGTAGCCGCAGGGCTACAGCCGGGTGAACTCCAGTACGTCGAGGGTCTCCCCGCGGCCGTTGCAGTCGTCGCTCTGCCGCACGAGGTCGAGGCTCTGGCACCCCGCGCGGAAGACGGTGCGGTACACCCCGCGGTCGGACACGAGGCAGCCCCCGCCGCTCATGCCCGTCTCGCCGGTGATGGTGAGCACGTCGCCCACCAGGGTGTAGGTGCCCTGCACGGCCGGGGGATCATTGGGGGCGAGGCTGCCGATCCAGCGGTTGTCGGCGGTGAAGGTGAAGTACAGGGTGTTGCCCTCGATGCTGGCCTCGTAGACGCCCGTGAGGGCGCAGACGGGCCCGGGGCCCGCGTCGCCGGGGGGGTCGACCACTCCGCCGTCGCAGTCGGGCCGAGGGGGGCTGACCGCGCACGTCCACCGCCCGCTGCGGCCGCAGCTGCACATAAACGACTGGGCGCACCCGCCGCCACCGCCGCCGCATCCGGTGCCGACCGGGCCGCAGGGAAGCCCGTCGTTGGCCGGGTCGCACTCGGTCACCGGACCCGCGTCGTGGGAGGGCGGGATGGGCACGTCGACGGGCTCGATGGGCGGGACATCCTGGGGACGCAGGACGTCGACGGGGCGCAGAGAGTCCGTGGGGCTTCCCTGGTCGGTCGCGACGCCGGCGTCGAGGAAGGGGTCGCCGGCGTCGGGGTCGAGGGGGGTGATCGTGGCCCCGCAGCCCACCGTGAAGCACAGCAACAGGGCCAGGAGGGCGGAGCGATGGGGGAAGGCTGTTTTCATGGGGTACCTCAAGGGCGATGGACGCCCGCGCAGCGAGGAGCGTGCCAGCCATAGCAGCCCCCGCGGTCTCAGGCCGTGCGCGGAGGCGGAACCCTCGGCCACAGGCGCCACGTGAGGGCCCCAGGCACGACGCACAGGGCCACGGCCATGAGGATCTCGCGGTACCCGTGGAAGCGCTCGACCCCGCGTCCGATGAGGGGGTTGGCGATGACGAAGGCGAGGGACTGGGCCGAGGCGCACAGGCCCCCCGCGGCCGAGACCTGGCGGGCCGGGATGCGGGCGAGCATGTCGCTGGTGAGCATGGCGTAGGTCCCGCCGCCTCCGAGCATGGCCAGACCCGCGAGGAGCTCGGCGCTCCAGGGTCCGCGGGCGAGGGTGGCCACGGCGAGGGTGGCCCCGACGGCGAGGGTCGCGGCGAGGGCGAGGAGCCCCGGGGGAATCACCCCGTGCTCGGGCCCCGGGCGGCGGGCGAGGCGGGCCGCGAGGTCGCCGAAGGCGATGGCCCCGAGGTCGAAGAAGAGGGGCGGGATCCAGGCGTAGCGGCCCACCATGAGCTGCGTGATGCCGTGGGTGCGCACGAGGTACTTGGCGTTCCAGGTGAGGAAGAAGCCGATGAAGGGGGAGGCGGCCACGATGAGCACGAGGGCTCGTTGCAGGGCGGGGTTACGCCACACAGGGGGCGCGCGCAGGGCCTCGCCGGGAGCGCTGGAGGAGACCGGGAGGGCGTCGTCGGGCGGGGCGTCGAGGACGGCTCGGGAGGGCTCTCTCCAGGCCACCCAGAGCCACACCGGGACCCACACCAGACCCGCCAGGGATGACACCAGGAGGGCTCCCCGCCAGCCGAAGTGCGCGGCCAGGGTGACCGCCAGGGGCGGGGCCAGCATCGCCCCGATGGAGCTGCCCGTGAAGAGGACCCCGATCCCACGCGGGCGGTCTTCGCGGGGCAGGGCCCGATGTACGGTCTGGGAGGCCCCTGGAAACGACGGAGACTCCGCGAACCCGAGGGCCACCCGCAGGGCCAGGAGCATCCCGAAGCCCGGGACCACGCTGTGCAATGCGCTGATGGCCGTCCACACGAGCACGGCTCCGAGGAGGCCTCGACGGGCGCCCACGCGGTCGATCATCCGGCCCGAGAGGGGGGCCCCGATCAGGTAGGCCAGGGAGAAGGCCGAGGCCAGGAGGCCGTACCCCGTCTCGGAGATGCCCAGGGCGGCCGTGATGGTCGGAGCCAGGACGGCCACGTTTTGCCGGTCGATGTAGCTGATGGTCATCGTGAAGGTGGCTGCGAGGGTCAGGAGCCAGCCTTGACGGGCCGTGAGCGGATGGGAGCGGGTCGGGGTCATCGTCGGGGGCCGCGATCGTACGTGGGGGAGGGGCGGGCCGGGGTGACATTTTCTGTCAAGAAAGCTACAAAGCGGGTTGCATGGGGGCCGTAGGGAGGGTGTAGGCTTCGGTCCCCGTTGCGCGGGGAGGTGGTGGTCCATGGAGGGTCACCCTGACCTCCACCGCGGAGGAGACATCGCGATGGCGAAGGCCAAGGCTACGGCGACCGGCAGCACCCCCAAGACCCCGACGGCAGCGCCTGTGGCGGCGACCCCCCCGGCAGACGAGACGACGACGACTCCAGCGAAGCCCGCGGCGGCGCCGGTCCTGGTCATCCCGGTGGACGATTTCTGCCCGGTCAAAAACGGCGGAAAGGTCCACGAAGACTATGACGCCATGTTGAATCAGACCAACATCGGCGCCAACAACAACAAGTTTTATGTGCTCCAGGTGGTCAACCAGGGGGGCAAGTACTACGCGTGGTTTCGTTGGGGCCGGGTGGGCGAGACGGGGCAGTCGTCGTTGTCCTCGGGGTTTGCAACGCCTGACGGGGCCATCCGGGCCTTTGAGGCGAAGTACAAGGACAAGACCAGCAACGCCTGGGCCGCCCGGAAGAACTTCGTCGCCAAGGCCGGCAAGTACACCCTGATCGAGATCGATCGCAGCGCGGAGGCCTCGCAGAAGGCCTCCGAGGTCGAGGAGAAGCTCAAGGCCATCGACAAGAGCGCCGCGGTGGTGCAGAAGAAGGTGCAGAAGAAGGTCGCCCCGACGAAATTGCACCCGCGGGTCGAGTCCTTCATGAATCTGATCTTCGATCACGATATGTTCAAGGGCGCCATGGCGTCGTTTGACATCGACGTGAAGAAGATGCCCCTCGGGCAGATCAGCAAGTCCCAGGTTCAGAAGGGGTACAAGGTTCTTGAAGATCTTGACGACGCCCTGAAGACCGGCAAGGGCGCCAACGTCATCAATCAGATCTCGTCGCAGTTCTACACGGTGATTCCGCACTCGTTTGGGCGGAAGGTGCCGCCGCCCATCAGCACGATGGAGCTTCTCCACAAGAAGGTGGAGATGCTCAACGTCCTCAACGACATCGAGATCGCTGTCTCGATGCAGAAGGAGGAGGCCGATACCGACGAGGAGTTTGCCCCCAACCCCGCCGACGAGAACTACAAGCATCTCTCCGCCGACCTCGACTACGTCGACCCGTCGTCGGAAGAGTATGCGTATATCTCGATGTTCCTCAAGAACACCGGAGCCCAGAACTACACCCCCAAGGTCGTCGACGTGTTTCGGATGAACCGTCACGGCGAAAAGGACCGGTTTGCGGCGCACGACGACATCGAGCACCGCAAGCTCTTGTGGCACGGCACCAACGTGGCCGTGGTGGCCGCCATCTGCAAGACGGGTCTGCGCATCATGCCGCACTCCGGGGGCCGGGTGGGCAAGGGGATCTACCTCGCCAGCGAGAACGGCAAGTCGATCTACTACGTGGGCTGGGCGGGCCAGACGGGGGTGATGTTCCTCGCGGAGGCTGCCCTCGGCAAGGAGCACTCGATCACCCGGGACGACTCGTCGCTCGTCAAGGCCCCCGCGGGCTTCGACTCCATCGTGGCCCGGGGTCGCACCGAGCCCGACCCCAAGGAGGACATCGTGCGGGAGTTTGACGGCAAGAAGGTGGTCGTGCCCGTGGGCAAGCTCATCCCGCAGCCCGCCTACAAGAACAGCAACTTCTCCCAGAGCGAGTACCTGCTCTACAAGGAGAGCCAGGTGCGGCTCCGCTACTGCCTGCGGGTGCACCGCTAGAGCGCCGACCGGAAAGTCGGACCGAGCTGCGCAACGAGACGCAAGCGTCGCCAGGCGCGGGGGCGAAGACGGGCTCAATGCCCGTCGAGACACCGCAACGCAGCGAGGCGACGCGGATCGGAAGCGCGGCGAAGGGAGACTTTCCGGTCGGCGCTCTAGGCGGCCGACGCAGGGCGGGTGGGTGTAGCATCCCGCCCGCCCGGCGCCTCAATGCCCGCTCAGGGGTGGTTGGACTCGACCTCGGTGACGTGGAAGACGGCGGGGTTGTTCGACGAGGCGTCGAAGGTGCCCACCCAGACGTCGTACCGACCGGCCTGGGGATTGTGGAAGTCGATGGCCGGCATGAGGGGGTTGCTCCACTCGCTCCGACCGTGGTCATCGTTGCAGCGCCAGCGGCCGTTGGGCTCGTTGACCAGGAGGGTCGCGTCCGAGCCGTTGCCCGTCACCACGTAGAACCGCAGCAGGGGGAAGGTCGTCCCGGCGGTGAAGTTGAAGTGGAAGTCGGGCCGACGGGTCACGTTGGCGCGGGTGCAGGGCTGTCCCGTGACCTCGTCGCGCATGTTGAGGTCGGCCACGTTGATGGGGCTGCGGCCCCCGCCGGCGGTGAGGTTGAAGGTCCACGGATCGGGGGTGAAGCCCGTGCGGAGGCGACCGCCGCCGAAGTTGGCCCGGCCGTTGACATCGAGGCGCCTGCGGGCCGCCCGCCAGGCCGCGGCGTCCTCGTCCGTCGGGACGTAGGGAGCCGGGGCAGGGGGCGGGGTGGGCTCGGGGGTGGGCTCGGCCACGGGCTCAGGAGCCGGAGGCGGAGCGGGCTCCGGGGCGGGCTCGGGGGGCGGGGCCACCACAGGGGCCGGGGTGTTTGCGGTGCGGGACGAGCACCCCGCAGACGCCGTGACCGCGATCCCAAGAGCCAACCCGGACAACAGACCTACGCGATTTTCCAACATCTTCGTGTGCTCCTCGCCAACGCGCGTCCCGGGGTTGCACCGATGTCGCAAGGGGCCGCGCGGAAGTGACCGTCACGCCCTGACCGTCGAGGGTTTCCCCATCCCACCTTCAGGGCGCACGGTGTGTGCCCGAGCGCGCGGCGCCCGTCAATGTGCGCGTGGGGGGATACGACGAATTCCGAGGCTCAAAGCATGGGGGACGACAAAGTCGTTGTAAACCATCGAGGTACGAAGTCGGAGTTCGTATCTTGGCGCAGCGAGGCACGAAACTGCCCAGGGGCCGTTTGGGCCGGACTGCCTCGTGTTGGATGCAGCGTTGTCCCAAGCGGGACGTGGTTCAACCGCCCGCCCGGATGTTCTCGTTGAGGCCGTTGGCTCCGCTGGGGGCGGTGCCGAGGCCCGTGGCCGTGCCGCCTGCGCCGCCCGTGCCGCCGCCGCCCGTCGCGCACTGCATGCGCTCGATGCTCGGGGCGCTCCCGAGGTAGAACACACACACCGACGGCCCGCCCGGGGCGCCCGACCCTGCTCCGCCGACGCCGCCCGCTCCACCGGTGGCCCCGCTGCCTCCGCGGCCTGCGTTGCCCTCGGGGGCTCCGCCCGATCCGCCCGACCCGGGGCTCCCGGCCGCGCCGCCGTTGCCTCCGCGGCCCCCGTTGCCCCCGCGGGCCGTGGTGATCTGGCACCCCTCCAGCCGCACGTTGGACGACACCGAGACCACCCCGAAGCTGCCGCCGCCGCCCGTGCCGCCTCCGCCGGCCCCGCCGCCGCAGCCGCCGCCGCCGCCGCCGCCGCCTCCGCCGGCCGTGCGGGCGCAGCACTCGCGCCCGAGGAAGCCGCACGACTGGCTCGACCCGCCGCCCGACCCGCCGCCTCCGCCGCCTCCGCCGGCCGTACCCGCCCGGCCCGCGGCGCCGTCGACGCTCTCGAAGACCCCCGTGTCGCTGCGGATGGCCCCCGTGCCCGGGGCCGCGCTGGCGTTGGTGCCGTTGGTGCCGTTGCGACCCGTGACGGGCCCGCCCGAGGCCCCCGCGTTGGGGGCCGAACCCCCGGAGCTGTCGAAGCCCACGGTACACGACCCCGGGCTCCCCGCGTTGCCGGGCCCTCCGCCCATGCCCCCGCTCGGAGGGGTGGCTCCCCCGCCGCCGGGACGGCCCACGTTGACCCCCCGGGGCCCTGCCCCCCCGGTGCCCCCGCCCGCCCCGCAGGAGGAGGTGCCTGCCCCGCCTCCTCCGCCGCCTCCTCCGCCGCTGGCCCCGGAGCCGCCGGTGCCACCGTTGCTTCCGGCGATCCCTGCGGGGCCGTTGGTGCCGTTGGCCCCCGCCCCGGCCGTCAGGGTGCACCCCCGGAGCGTAAGAAGGGCAGCCGAGTTGACCACCCGAACCCCATAGCTGCTCTCCCCGGGGCTCGTGGCGGGCGAGGCGGTGATGGTGAGGAGCTGAAGCTCGACGGGGTTGGTGAGGCGTTGGGCCAGGACGGCCGTGGTGTCGCCCTGGATGACCGTGGCCCCGGTGGCGCTGCGCGACCAGTTGTCGCTGGCGTTGTACCCGCCGTAGATGCTCACCCCGGGGCGCAGCTCGATCGACCCGCGGTACACCCCCACCGAGGCGAACACGGCCCGGGTGGGCGAGGCCGCCGCGGCCTGGGCGATGGCCGCGCTCATCGACATCAGGGGCCTGTCGCGCGAGCCGTCGCCGCTGTCGCTGCCCGTGGGGGACACGAACACGGCCCGGGAGGCGTCGCCGTCGATCCCGTCGCAGTTGGTGTCACGAAACTCCAGGTCGGGCACGTCGGCGTCGGCGATCCGGCACTCGCAGCCGTTGGCGGGGTTGTTGTCGGCGTCGGCGAAGCCCTCGTTGCAGCGGCGTCCGCAGCCGCCCATGGCGCAGACGGCGGTCTGGTTGGCGCCCGCGGGGCACACGTTGCCGCAGAGCCCGCAGTTGGCCGGGTCGGTCATGTACTGCGGGCCGGTGTTGACGCACATGGCCGCCCCGGCGACCACCATGCAGGTGTCGGTGGTGCACATGTCGCCGTCGTCGCAGTTGCGGGCCCCGACCCGGGCGCACACCTGGCGGGCCGAGTTGCACTCCCAGGCCCCCGAGCAGGGGTCGCCCGAGAGGCGGTTGCACACGGTGGGGTCGTCGCCGCAGGGCAGGGCCTGGACGCAGCCCGTGGTGGGGGTACAAAACTGTCCGCTCGGACAGCGCATGTCGTCGGGCTCGTGCACGCAGCCCCCGCGCATGGGGTCGCAGCGGTCGTTGGTGCACTGCACCTGGTCGTTGCACTCGGCGTTGCCTCCGACGACCACGCAGCGGCCGAAGCGGCAGGTCTGGGCGTTGGTGCAGAAGTCGGGGGCCACGCAGTCGGCCGTCGTGCGGCACGAGGCGCCCATCGGGACGTCCGCCGCGTCGGCGGCGTCGGCAGGGCCGAGGTCGGTGGGCGTCGGGGTGTCGCCCGCGGGGCCGAGGTCGGTGGGGGCGCCCGCGTCGGTGTCGACGACCCCCGTGTCGGGGTCGAGCACGGCCACGCCGCCGTCGTTGGTGCAGGCCCCCGCCGCCGCCGCCATAACCCCCAACCACGCAAGAAAGCTCGCTCGATGGCGCATCCCGACGCACTCCTTCGCGACCGCCTCACGACGCCGCGTCGGGAGCATACCGCATCCCTTGCGTGGGCGGGACCCTCCCGTCACGGCCGGCGATGGGGTACACCGGGAGGATGGCAGAGCAGGTTCGGCAGGAGATTGAGGGGGTGTTGCGGGCGGGGCTCGACCCGGAGTCGCTCTCGGTGGTGGACGAGAGCCACCTGCACGCGGGCCACGCGGGGGCCCGTGAGCGCGGCGGGGGGCACTACCGGGTGACGGCCGTGGCGGCGTGTTTCACGGGGCTGTCCCTGGTCGCCCGGCACCGCAAGGTGTACGCCCTGATGGGCGACCGGATGCAGCGGGAAGTGCACGCCCTGGCCCTGGAGCTGCGGGCCCCGGGAGAGTGACCCGGGGAGCGCGGCCCACCCCGCGGGGGCCCTACGCCTTCGCGGGGTCGTCGGGCCAGCGGTAGAAGCCTTCGCCTGTCTTCTTGCCGAGTTTGCCGGCCCGCACCATCTGCCGCAGGAGGGTCGGGGGGCGAAACTGCTCGCCCACCTCGCGGTGCAGGTGCTCGAGGATGGCGAGCCGGACGTCGAGGCCCACGAGATCGGTCAGGCGCAGGGGGCCCATGGGGTGGCGGTATCCGAGCTCCATGGCCCGATCGATGTCTTCGGCCGAGGCCACCCCCGACTCCAGCATCCGGATGGCTTCGGCCCCGAGGGCCACCCCCAGGCGGCTCGTGGCAAACCCGGGGACGTCCCGCACGACGATGGGGGTCTTGCCGATCTGGGCCGCGAAGGCGAGGGCCCGGGTCACGGCGGCCTCGTCGGTGCGCATCCCGCGTACGATCTCCAGGAGGGCCATCACGGGCACGGGGTTGAAGAAATGCAGGCCCACGAGGCGCTCGGGTGCGGCCAGGCACGCCCCGAGCTCGGTGATGCTGAGCGACGAGGTGTTGCTGCCCAGGAGGGCTCCCGCGGGGCAGTGGGCGTCGACGGTCTGCAAGAGCTGCTTCTTCAGCTCCATCCGTTCGGGCACGGCCTCGACCACGAGGTCGGCGTCGGCCACGGCCGCGGCGATGTCCGTGCCCCAGGTGATGCGGCCGAGGAGGGCCTCGCGGGCCTCGGGGGGGAGCTTGCCCTTGTCGACGAGGCGCTGGAGGGCCCCTGCGACGGCCCGTCGACCCTTGTCGAGGGCGGCTTCGCCCACGTCGGCCACGCGCACCGTGATGCCCGCCGCGGCGCAGGTCTGGGCGATCCCGTGACCCATCGTGCCCGCCCCCAAGACCGCCACCCGCTCGACTGCCCTCACCTCGTTCATCGCTCGTCCCTCGTCGTGCCCGCGGGGCGGAGCACACGCACCGCACCCGGAATCACTGAAAACACCCCCGGAACCGTGCCCGGGGTCTCGCCGTCCACGTCGAGCCGCACGTCGCGGTCGGGGGTGTCGACCGTCACCCGTCGGCCCCGGGCGGTGACCACCCCGGCCATCGAGCCGTGGGTTCCGGCGTAGAGCCGTGGGGTGAGCTCGGCCAGGGCGGCCACGCCCAGGTCCCCGAGGACCACCACCTCCAGGATCCCGTCGTCGGGTCGGGCCTCGGGGGCGATCTTCATCCCAGCCCCGAAGGCCCGGCCGTTGCACACGGCCACGGTCATGGCCGGGCCGTCGTACACGCAGTCCCCGTCGACGGTGACCCGGACGGGCTGGTGGCGCCATCCGAGGGTGGCCCGGAGCGAGGCGGCGAGGTAGGCCCCGGGGCCCCCGATCCATTTGGGGCCGCGGGCCACGAGGGCGTCGACCCGACCCGACAGGCCGCAGCTCGCCACGTTGCAGAACAAGGTCACGGCGGGTCGGCCCGCGTCGTCGCGGTGTTCGAGCCGGCCGAGGTCGAAGGGGGCGGGCCGGGCCCTCTTCAGCCACCGGGCCATGGGCTCGGGCTCGGACGGAACCCCGAGGGTGCGGGCCGCGAGGTCGCCCCCGGTGCCCGCGGGGAGCACGGCGAAGGCCGTGTGCGACGCGTCGAGGAGGGTGTCGTCGGGGGAGAGGAGGGCGGCCATGGCGTCGTGGAAGGTTCCGTCGCCGCCCATGATGCCGACGGTGGGGTGGCGGTCGGTCACGAGCCTGCGGACGGTGTCGTAGAGGCTCTTGCGCCCGACGGTGCGGTGCACCCGCACAGCGAATCCCGCGCTCTGCAACGCGGCCTCGACGGCCCCGAGGCGTCGGCCGGCGCGACCGCCCCCCGCCGAGGGGTTGAGCACGAGGTCGAGGGGGTTTGCGGAAGACACGGGGCGAGAGCGATATCGCACCCGGAGGCTCACGGTCTAGCCGGGATCGTCGGCCTTGGGGGCCGCGTGGGCCACGGCCCGGGCCACGAAGCGGGTGAGGGTCTCGGCCGCGGCCCCCGTGGCCCGAACCTGCCGTGCGCTGGTGAGGCAGCTCGTGACCAGGACCCGGGCCGGGTCGTCGGCGACCTCGACGGCCTCTTCGACCAGGGCCGCGGCGATGGCCCGGGCCGTCTCGGGGCGGGTCCGCGGGAGCAATCCCCCGCCCCCCGAACAGAGCCCGTGGGCGCGGTGCGAGGGCAGCTCGACGGGAGGCCTGCCCAGGATGCGGGTGAGGACCATCCGGGGGGCGTCGTAGACCCCGAGGCCGCGGCTCAGCTTGCAGCTGTCGTGCACGAGCACGGTGCGGTCGTCGGGGAGGGGGGCGAGCCGGTCGAGGGAGCGGGCGGCCAGCTCGGCGAGGTGTTCGACCGGGGGCAGGGCGATCCCGAGGGCGGGGTAGACCACCCGCAGGACGAAGGCGCACCCGGCGTCGGGGGTAACCACCCGGGGAGCCCCGGCCACCCGGGCGGCGAAGACCCGGGCCTGGGCCACGAAGCCCGTCCGGTCGCCGGCGTCGTACAGGGGGGCCCCGCAGCAGCTCCCGGCCTCGACCCCGCAGACCGACCCCGTGAGGCCTTCGAGGGCCCGCACGGCGTCGTGGCACTCCCCGGGCTCGAGGCGCACGGCCGAACACCCCGGAACGAGCACCGGGGCCTCGGCGTCCCGGGGCCGGTCGGGGCCAAACCCCAAGGCCTGGGCCCGGGCCGCGAGGGCCTCCAGGCGCGCGGCGAAGGTCTCGGCCACCTCCACGGCCGCGTCGGGGGCGAGGCCGTTGGCGTAGGCCTCGGCCCGGCCGTCCCAAAGGGTGTCGGCCACGGGGTTGTCGAGCAGGCACAGCTCGCGGCAGGCCCCGCAGCCCGTGCAAGCCCAGGATTTCTCAAAACGTGCGGCCTCGTGCCCCACCCCGCGCCCCTGGAGGATCTCGTGCAGGGCCCGCATCTTGCCCCAGGGGGTGACGGTCTCGCGGCCCTCGGCGGTCGAGACAGGGCAGGCCGGGCGGCAGAGCTTGGGGCAGTAGGTGCAGCGGGCGGTGGCCGGACTTCGCCCCTCCAGCAAGGGCAGGGTGTGTCGCACGGGAGGGATGGTACCCCCGCAAGGCGAGTGGGGCGATAGATTGTCGACGGCGGGGGGATGGGTGAGGTAGGGTCCGGCAGGTATCTCCTGCGGGGTCGAAGTGGCAGTCGCGGCGACGGATCATAACAAACTCGGCACTACCGTCGCCGATCGGTACCGGCTTCGTCGGGTGCTCGGCCGCGGCGGCATGGGCATCGTCTACGAGGCCGAGGACGAGACCACCCACCGGCGCGTGGCCATCAAGGTCATGCACCCGGAGAATCAGGTCTCCACCGACAACGTGCGCCGCTTCATGAACGAGGCCCACACCGCCGGGCGGGTGCGTCACCCCAACATCGTCGAGGTCCTCGACGCGGGGCAAGACCCCGAGGACGGCTCGCTCTTCATCGTGCTCGAGCTCCTCACGGGGATCGACCTCGCCACCTACCTCACCCGGTACGACAAGCTCCTGCCGAGCGAGACCATCACGGTGGTGAGCCAGGTGCTCCAGGCCCTCATCGTAGCCCACGCCGCGGGGGTGGTGCACCGCGACATCAAGCCCGAAAACATCTTCCTGGCCCGCGGGTCTACCGGGGAGATCCACGTCAAGATCGTCGACTTCGGGATCAGCAAGGTCCTCAACCCCGAGCACGACATCAACCTGTCGATCACCCAGACCAACACCACCGTGGGGACCCCGCACTACATGTCCCCCGAGCAGGCCAAGGGCGAGCCCATCGACCCACGGGCCGACATCTGGGCCCTCGGGGTGGTGATGTACGAGTGCCTCACGGGGCAGCTCCCCTTCGACGGGGACAATTTCAACACCCAGATCGTGGCGGTGGTCACCGAGGCCCACAAGCCCGCCACCCAGTACGCCGTCGACGAGGCCCTGTCCGACATCGTCGACCGATGCCTGCAAAAAGACCGCAACCAGCGCTTCGGCAGCGGGGCCGAGATGCTCGACGCCCTGCGGGCCTGGCTCGATGTCCACCCGCACACCGGGGTGAGGGCCTCGCTCCTGAAGGTGCCGAGCCTGCAAGAGCTGGTGGCCTCGTCGCGGGGAGGGGCCCCCCGGGCCCCGGCGCAACCCACGGGACCGGCCGAGCTCGAAGGCATCGAGCCCGAGGCCGAGGGCCTGCCTGAGTTTGGAGGCCAGGACACCATCGACCAGCTCCCGGTCTTTCCGGGGATGGTTCCCATCGACGAGGAGACCCACGCGGACAACGCCCCCACCACCGTGCGGGCCGTCGTGTCGGGGGGCCTGGCTCCGCGTCCCCTGTCCCAACGCCCCGGGGCCTACCGCAGCGACCCGCCCCCCGCCCTGGCCACCCCCCCCCAGGAGGTCAGCCCCGAACCGCGGCGTATCTCCTTGCCGCCGCCCCCGAGGGTTCCCGGGTCGTCGTTTCCTCCGGGCGACACCGACCCCCCCCCGTCCCTCGACGGGGCCCCTGCCCCCGGGGCCGCCTCCCCCGGCGAGACCACGGGCCCGGTCTCTCTCCCCGGCGGAGGGTGGATGGTCAGCCGCCGTCGGGCCCTCGTCTTCGTCGGGGTGGCCCTCCTCTTTGCCGCCGTGGCCGCCGCCGTGGGGGCGGGCGTGTCGCGTCTGCACCCCCGCCCGACCCCGACCCAGGCCCTCGTGCGCATCCGGTTTGTGGGGCTGCGGCACGGGGCCCAACCCATCGTCGGGGGCGTCCGGTACTACTCGCACGAGGCCTACGTCCCGCGGGGGCGCGATCCGGTGTCCGTGCGGGTCCTCGCCGAGGGCTACCAGCCCATCGAGTTTGAGCTCGTCCCCGAGCGCGACCAGGACGTCGCCCTGCCCGTGATGCTCGTGGCCCCGAGCCCCGCCCCGCCCGGCATCCCTCCGCCCGCGGCCCCGTCTCCCGCGGCCCCGTCTCCCGCGGCCCCGTCTCCCGCGGCCCCTCCGCGGCCGGCCCCGTCCCCCGCGGCCCCGTCCCCCACAGCCCCGTCCCCCACAGCGCCTCCCGCGGCCCCGTCTCCCGCCGCAGCGCCTCCCGCGGCGGCTTCGGCCCCTGCGGCCACGGCTCGCCCCGCGACCGGGGCGGCTCCGGGGCGGCTCTCCGTGGGGGGGGCCCCGCGGTGTAGGGTCTTCATCGACGAGGTCGAGGTGGGAGACACCCCGGTCTATCACCGCACCGTAGCCTCGGGCAGCCATCGGGTGCGATGCGTCCGCCCCAACGCCCCACCGGCCGAACAGACCGTGGTGGTGGCCCCTGGCCGCGACGCCCGGGTGCTCTTCGACGACTCGTGATGGCCCCCATCGAAGGCGCGCGGAGACCCTTCCCAGGGGCCGCGTGTCGTGCGAGGCTCCGCCCCGCCGCGAGCGGATGCACGGTGCCCGCGGCGGGAGGCGATCGGGTATGACGTTTCGACTGCAAGGCGACGGCGGATCAGAGGCGGCTTACGAGGCCGTGGCCTACACGGTGGAGGCCCTCGCGGCCAACCCCAACGACGCAGAGCTCAAGCACCTGGCCGATCGGGTGAGCGGGCTCCTCGGGGACTGGGAGGCGATCGACGCCGACCGTCGCCGGCTGCGGCGCCAGGTGCTCACCGCGACCGCCCACGCCCGGGTGGCCGACGCCACCCTCGACGCGGCCATCCACCGCTTCGCCCACGACCTCCTCGCGGCCGTCGGCGACGACACGGCCTCGCCGATGTACACCCGCTTCTTCCCGGAGCCCCACGAGGACATCATCGAGATGGGCCTCGACTCGGAGGTGCCCGTGGTGACCCTCCTGCTGGCCACCCTCGACGGCACCGAGGACGTGCCCGAAGCCCTCAAGGCCCACACCGAGGTCCTGCGGACGGGGCTCAAGCTGGGCAACGGGGCCCTCGCCGATCGCTCCGACGCCCTGGCCGACCTCGGCCGCCACAGCGCCCGCGAGCAGGCCTGGACCGAGACCGCCGTGAGCACCCTGCGCTCGGTGCATCGCAACCTCGTGCGCTTCGCCACGGCCCGGTCCCTGCCCGCCGCGTGGGCCGACGCCTTCGTGCTGCGCCGCCCCGGCTGAAGCCCCGTCGCCCCTCCCCTCCGAGCCCCGATGCCCCTCCGCACCGCCACCCTGCGCTCCGCGCGGATGCTCACCCCCAAGGTGCGCGAGCTCACCCTCGACCCGGGCCCGGGGTACGTGTGGATCCCCGGGCAGTTTGCGCCCTTGAAGCTCCCCGTCCCGGGCGAGCCCGAGCCCGTCCCGCGCTCGTACTCCATCGCCTCGATCCCACGCGAAGACGGCTGCTTCGACATCGCCGTCACCCACGTCCAGGAGGGACCCGGGAGCGGCTTTCTGCACACGATGCAGCCTGGAGACACCCTCGGGGCCGACGACCCGATGGGCTTCTTCACCCTCAACACGGAGTCCCCCCTTCCCCGGCTCTTCGTGGCCACCGGGACGGGCCTGGCCCCGCTGTGGGCCATGCTCCTCGGGGCCCTGTCCCGCGGCGAGACCGTGCCCACGACCGTGCTCCTCGGGGTCCGGGCCGAAGCCGACCTCCTCTACCGGGACGACCTCGAGTCCCTGGCCGGGCAGCACCCGTGGCTGCGCTTCGTGCCGACCCTCTCGCGCCCCGACGGACCCTGGGCGGGGCGCACGGGCTACGTCCAGACCCACCTCCCCGACCTCGTGGCCGACCTCGGGGAGTGCGACGCGTACGTGTGCGGCCTGAGCCCCATGATCCGCGGGGTGCGGCAGGTGCTCAAGCAGACCCTGGGTTTTCCCCGGGCCCGCATCCACACCGAGCGGTACGACTGAGATGCCCGCCGGGAGGCGATGGGTCTCGGTCCTCCTCGGCCTCGCGGCGTTGGGGTGCCGTCGCCCGCGGGCCGTGCCCGTGACGGATGCCCCGACCCCTACCGCCGACGCGGCCTCCCTCGCGGTGGGGGTCGTGGCCCTCGACGGCGGGACGGAGACCCTGGCCGTGACGGCCGACGCGGGCTTGCGGGCCGAGGGGGCGGCGGATGTTCCGAGGGCCCCGTTGCGCCGCGAGGGGCCGTGGCGGCGGATGGCCGTGGTGACCCCCGGGCCCCGCGACCTGGTCGACCGCTGGACCGACGCCCCCGACCTCGACGGCGACGGGTTTGTCGACGAGCTCGTGGCCATCCGCTGGAGCGTCGACACCGGGTGCCACCCCGACGACCGCGGGTGCCCCGACCTCGACGAGGACGACCTGCACGGGAGCCCCACCGACGGGCCCGCGGTGCTGGCGTACCTCGCGCGGTTCTCGGGCGACCCGGCCTTGCGCGAGGCCCCCGACGGGGGGGCCGGGCCCAACCCCGCCACGGGGCGCCTCCTGTCGCTGCGGCGGGTGTGGCAGCGCACCGGGGCTCCGCCCACCGCGCGGCTGGAGGGGGTCCATTTCTCGGAGTTTGGCCCCGCCGTGATGGCCCGGGCCACCCTGCGCCTCGACGACCTCGCGGGGGCCACCGACACCCTCGACGTGGTCGACCTCTTCGTGGGCCCCGCCCTCGACCGAAGGGCCGGGGCCCTCGTGCATCACTGCGTCCGCGACGACGACGGGGCCGCCCGGGTGGGGGCCCTGGCCGTGCAGATCCCGTCCCTGGCCCCCCTGGTCTGGCGGGCCGCCACGGGAGGGCCCTTTACCGGGTGCCCGACCCCAACCGCCGCCCTGGAGGCCTCGATGGCCGAGCCCCTGGCCGGAGGGGTCACCCTGGAGGTCCTCGAAGATCGGGAGATCGGGGTCCAGGGGCGGGTGGGGCTCGTCCCGCGGGGGGAGGGCTTCGACGTGGCGGTGACCCTCCCGTCGACCCATCGCAGCCGCCGGGGTCGACCCGGACAGCCGCCGGAGGGGCCCACGGAGTCCCCGGTGGACGCGGGGACGCCCGAAGACCCCCTCGTGCGGGGACCGATGCGCGTGCTCGACGTGACCCGGGCCTGCGCCGAAGACCGGGTGCGTTACCTCGCCGGGACGCGGCGGTGCGAGCTGCGGGTGCCCCGCGACGACGGGGCCTTCGGGGGGTGTGCGGCCGGGGCCTCGCCGCTCGATCCTGCCCCGCCCCGGGCCCTGGCGGTGCTTCCCGGTGACCCGAGCGTGGGC
This sequence comes from uncultured Myxococcaceae bacterium, assembly GCA_964447205.1. Lineage (GTDB taxonomy): Bacteria > Myxococcota_A > Polyangia > Polyangiales > JAEUKH01. The sequence goes on along the minus strand of CAYUSB010000024.1, from coordinate 48,449 downwards.
GACGACCCCGAGGGCGAGGCAGCCCCCTTCCGGCTCCTCCTGGCCCGCGGAACACGGCTCTACGGGGTCCCTCTCCCCGACTGCGCTACGGGCCGTCGGCGCGGGTCGGCCCGGCCGTGGGTGGGGGCCGTCCCGCGTGGGCTGGCGGCCTCTCCGGGGGGCCGTCGGGCGCTCGCGGGGATCGGTTTTGACCTGTGGATGGGCGATCCGGGGCGGTCTGTGGCCCTGCTGCTCAACCCCCCGGGGGGGAGCCTCCCGCGGGGCACGGTCCGGGCCCTGGGGTTTGAGACCGACGACACCTTCGCGGCCGTGATCTCTGCACACTTCGTGCGGGTCCGGGTGACCCTCCCGGTGCTCCCGCGTACGGTCCCCGACGGGCTGGTGATCGACCCCTCGGAGCTGCGCCGCGGGTATCGGGTGCGGTAGCCACCCCGGTCAGGGCACGGGGGTTCGTCGGGACCAGGCCCAGAGGGCCAGGACGAGGGCGACCCCGAGGCCCGCGAGCCCGAGGCCCGCCCCCTGCCCCGGGGTACGAAACCGCAGCCGAACCGTGTGACCTCCCGCGGGCACCGGGGTCCCAAGCATCATGCGATTGACGGCGATCACCGCGGCGGGTCGACCGTCGACGGTGGCCTCCCACCCGGGCGTCCACTGCTCGACCAGCACGGCGAGACCGGCCGAGGCCGCCGCGCAGCGCAGCGAGACCGAGCCCGGAGCCCACGCGGTGATCGTACACGGCGAGGGCGGGCGGGGGGCCCGTTCGGGCAGGACGTCGAGGCTCCCGGGGTCGAGGGCCACGAGATCGCCCCGCAGGATCTCCTCGTCGAGGAGGGCCCGCAGCCCCTGGGCGGGTGTCGGGGCGGGTCGGGCGGCGTAGGCCACGAAGGACCGCGGGAGGGGGGCATCCAGGGCGTAGAGGGAGGCCCTGGAGACGGGCGACGGGAGGGGGCGGGTCCCGGGGGGGGCGGAGGTTCCGGCCAGGAGGACGGCGTCGACCGAGAGCAGGCGGAGGGCGGCCACGCGGGCTGAGTTGGTGAGGGTGTCGACCTCGGGGCCGATGGCGGCGTCGTACCCGTTGACCACGGCCACGCCCCAGGGGAGGTTGAGCTTGGGGCGCAGGGTGTCGTGGAGGTGCTGGTTGACCGGGCCCAGGGCGCCCGGGCGCGGGTCGACCAGGCGCTCGGAGCGCCACAGCCTCGGAGGGGCCTGGCCCCGCCGGGTGGCCGCCCCAAGCGCCCGCAGGGCCTCCGCCATCGGCGGCGGGCGGGTGTACGGGGAGGGGTCTTCCCACGCGAGGATGAGGGCCGCGTGGGGGCCCAGGTCGAGGGCCACGGCCAGGGGCAGGGCCAGGGCCGCCCGCGGGCCCCAGAGCTGGACCGCCCCGACGGCCGCGGCCAGCAGCCCCAACCGCACCAGGGCCCCGAGCATCCCCAACCCCAGCACCGCGGACATCCCCGGTCCGAGGGGCAGGGTCCCGGAGACCCCGACGATCCCTCCCACCCCGAGGAGCCCCCCCATCACCCCGAGGCGTCGCCAGGGCGGGGCCCCTCGCAACACCCGCTCGGCCCCGAGGGCCGCGGCGAGGGCCACCATGGGTTGGGCGATCAGGAGAAACTTGATGGGACTGCGCATAAACGCGAAGGGCCGCAGGACCGCACGCACGAGCCCGAGGACGGGGAGGTACCGGCCGAGGGCCAGGAGCACCCCGAAGCCCGCCACCGAGAGCACGAGGGCGGCCGTCCGCGGGGGACGTCGGGTGGGGCCGAGGGCGGCCAGGCCAAGCACCGTAGCCCCGAGGTAGATCGTGACGAAGAGCACCTTGTCGTCGACGAAGCGCAGCCATTCGGCCCGCCCGGTGCGGATCGCGGCGTCGAAGACCCCACGCGAGACCAGCAGGTCGAGCAGGGTGACGGGGTGCAGGGACCACTGATCGAGCAGGGTGGCGGCGAGGGGCCGGGCCCGCGGGGTGGATCCCACGAGGCGCACGGCGGGCAACCAGCTCGGGGCCGACAGGAGAAGGGCCACCCCGGCGGAGAGGCCGAGGCCCAGAACGATCAGGCGGGCCCGGGCGCGACGGGCTGCGGGGTCGGTGGGGTCGGCAGGGTCGGCGGGCAGGGAGGCCGCGGCCCCGAGGCAGGCGAGGGCGGGGAAGGCGGCCATGAGGGTGACGAAGACCTCGCCCGTCAGGAGGATCATGGCGCCCGACAGGCCGAGGGCCAGGGCGGCCCTCCACGGGGGCCGGGCCTGGCGGACGGAGGCCCCGAGGCCGTGGGCCGCGCAGCAGATCACGGGGATCCAGGCGGCGGGCAGGAGCAGGGTGCCCGTGGGGATCATCGATCCGCTGAGGCCGGCGAGGCCCCAGGCGAGGCCTGCCACGGCGGCGGCGGGGGGGGAGACCCCGAAGCGGCGGGCCAGGGCGAAGCTCCCCGCCGCCCCGAGGAGGGTGTGCAGCCCCAGGAGGAGGGAGGTCCCCCAGGCCAGGGGCAGGGGGAGGGTGAGCACGTTGGGCGGGTAGAAGGGCATGAAGAGCGGGTCGGCGGCGGGGGCAAACCCGAGGCCTTCCCAGGGGTTCCACGCGGGCAGGGCGCCGTGGCGGAGGGCGTCGCGCACGAGGCCGCGGCTGGGGATCACCCAGTACAGCAGGTCGCGGAGCATCAGGGCCATGCCCCGCCGGAGCGGGAGAAACAGGGCCACCACGGCGGCCAGCACGAGGCCGAGGGAGAGGGCCGCGGTGATCTTCGTGCCCCGCGTCGAGAGACCAGTCATGCGCAGACAGGTACCACGGCCCCTCCGCGGGTCGTCCCCGCGCCTACGTGGGCCTCGGGCCTACCCGTCGAAGCTCCCCGGATCGTCGGAGCCCTCGGGGCGGTCGAGGCCGTAGTCCCTGATCTTGCGGTCGAGGGTCGGGCGGGCGACCCCGAGGATCCCGCAGGTGCGGCGTTTGTTCCAGCCCGTGGCCCGGAGGACGGCGGCGATGTGCCGTCGTTCGAGCTCCCGGAGGGTCACCATGTAGTTCAGCGTGGGCGGACACGGGGCGGCCGCGGGGCCCGGCTCCGGGTCGGTGGCCTCGACCCAGACGGGCAGGGCCTCCCGCTCAAGCACCTCCCCATGCGTGAGAACCACCGCCCGGGTGAGGGCGTTTTCGAGCTCGCGGACGTTGCCGGGCCAGGGGTAGGCCACGAGGACCCCGAGGGCCTCGCGGGTCACATACCGGATGCGCCTCTGCTGCTCCCGGGCGATCTTGGCCAGGAGGTGGTCGATCAGGGTGGGGATGTCCTCGGGCCGATCTCGCAAGGGCGGGAGGTGAAGCTCCACCACCCGGAGGCGGTAGTAGAGGTCCTCGCGGAAGGTGCCCTCTCGCACCATCTGTCCGAGGTCGCGGTGGGTGGCCGTGACGATCCGGGCCCGCAGGGCGACGGGTCGGGGGTCGCCCACCCGCTCGAACACCCGCTCCTGCACGACCCGCAGGAGCTTGGCTTGCAGGTCGACGGGCATCTCCGCGATCTCGTCGAGGAAGAGGGTCCCGGCCCCGGCGAGGGCGAAGCGCCCGACCTTGTCGGCCACGGCCCCGGTGAAGGCTCCCCGGGCGTGACCGAAGAGGTCGCTCTCCAGGAGCTCGCGCGGGAAGGCGGTACAATTGATGGCCACGAAGGGCTGGTCGCGGTTGGGGCCCGCGAGGTGGATGGCCCGGGCCACGAGCTCCTTGCCCGTCCCCGACTCGCCCGTCACCAGCACCGTGGCCTGCGAGGTGCTCACCTGGCCGATGGTCTTGAACACCTCCCGCATCGCGGGGCTGCGGCCCACGATGTCGTCGGCAAGGTACGCGCCCTCGACGGTCTCCACCAGGTCGTCGCGGCGCCGGGCGAGGGCCCGCGACGCCAGGGCCCGGCGTGCGGTGACCTTGAGCCGGTCGATGTCAAGTGGCTTGACGAGATAGTCCCAGGCCCCGTGCCGCATGGCCGCCACGGTGGAGCGCATGTCGTCGCGGGCGGTGATCACCACCACGGGGGGGCGGTGCTCCAGGGTGGACAGGGCGGCGAGGACCTCCAGGCCGTCCATGCCTCCGAGCCCGAGGTCGAGCAGCACGAGGTCGGCCTCTCCGCGGGCGACGGCGGCGAGGGCCCCGGGGCCGTCCTCGGCGAAGCGCACGGCGTAGCCCTCTTCGCGCAGGATGCGCTCCAGCGATCGCCGCAGGGCGCGGTCGTCGTCGACCACGAGGACGTGGGCTGCGGGGGGGGAGGGGTCCATCCGGGGATTTTGCCTTGGGGGCAACGGGGGACATTACGGCGCGGGGGGCCTTTGGCGCCATGATGGTCGTTGCGGGGGCGGGCGCGGGGGCGGTAGCCTCTCGGGGGCGGTCGGGCGGCTGGAGAGAACGATGAGCATTGGCGAGAGCGTGAAGAAGATCGAGGGGCTCCTGGAGGCTCTGAAGTGGCCCGTGATCGGCCTCGGGCCGGGGACGTGGCGATCGAGCTTCCGCGGGCGCACGACGGTGTTTCCGCTGGTGATCCAGGTGCAGCCCCAGGGCGACCGGGCGTGGTGCAAGCTGGCCGTCCTGCCCGTGGTGCGGTTGCCGGCCGACCCCGACAAGGCCGAGAGGCTGTACGAGCGCCTCCTGCACATCAACGGCGAGATGCTCCTGTCGCGGTTCTCCCTCGACGAGGACGGCGACGTGATCCTCTCGGTGGAGTTTCCCATCGTCGACCTCGACCCGTCCGAGCTCCGCGACTCCCTCGACGTGCTCTCGGTGTACGCTGAGCGGTACCACGCCGAGCTGCGGCAGATGGTGGCGTGAGCGTCCGGGTCGAAGGGGCCGGGGCCGTGGCCACGGTGGTGCTGTCGCGGCCCGCCCGGCGCAACGCCATCGACCGCACGACGGCCGAGACCCTGGCCCGGGTGTTTCGTACGATCGACGCCGACGACGCGGTCCACGCCGCGGTCTTGTGGGGCGAGGGGGGGACCTTCTGCGCGGGGGCCGACCTGCACGCCGTGGCCGCGGGCGACCCCAACCGGGTCGAGCCCGACGGCGACGCCCCCCTGGGGGTGACCCGGATGCAGCTCCGCAAGCCCGTGGTGGCGGCCATCGCGGGGTACGCCGTGGCGGGGGGCCTGGAGCTGGCCCTGTGGTGCGACCTGCGGGTGGCCGAAGAGGACGCGGTGTTGGGGGTGTTCTGTCGGCGCTGGGGGGTGCCCCTGGTGGACGGGGGGACGGCGCGGTTGCCGCGGGTGGTGGGCCTCGGCCGGGCCCTCGACATGGTGCTGACGGGGCGCCCGGTGGGGGCCGCGGAGGCCCTGTCCATGGGTCTGGTCAACCGGGTGGTGCCCCCGGGCGCCTCGCGGGCCGCGGCCGAGGCCCTGGCGGCCGAGCTCGCGCGGTTTCCGCAGACCTGCCTCCGGGCCGATCGGGCGAGCGTGTACGCGGGTCTCGGGCAGACGGTGGAGGCGGCCATGGCGGGGGAGTTCGCCCGGGGCCTCGGGGCCCTCGACCTGGAGACCGTCGCCGGGGCCCAGCGCTTCGCGGCCGGGGCAGGGCGGCACGGGCGCTTCGAGGATTGAGAAGGCTGTGGGCGTGACCGACCCTCCTGCCGATGCGTCCCCCGAGGCGGAGGCCCCGAGCAAACGCGACCGCGACGCCCTCGTGCGCCTCCGCGAGGCCCTGCCCCGCATCGAGGCCGCCCTGGCCACCCTCGGGGCCCAGGGGCTCCAGCGGTTGAGCCTCGCCAGCGTGGCCGAGCTCGAGGCCCTCCAGCAGAGCGCCCACTTCGCCGGCCTCGTCACTGCGGCCCGGCAGCTCGACGCCCTGTCGACCCACCTGCGGCGTTACCTCGATCGCGACCCGCTCTTTCATCCCGACGTCTGGATCGGCGGGATCAACCGGGTCTGGCTCACCCTCCGGGCCGTGGCCCGCGGGCTGGAGGGGGGAGAGTCCCTCGACGGGTTGACCCCCCTCCTCGGCGAGGCCCGGCGGAGCTTCGTGCAGCGCGAGGCCCCGTTGCAGGTGCAGTGCGTGGGGGCTACGGGGTGGGTGAGCGACACGGACTATGTGGGGGTCACGGCTCTCCTCGCGGCGGAGGGGGAGGGCGACGCGGTGTACGAGGTGGTCAACGCCCGGCCCACGATGTACTTCGGGCGCGACCCCCGCGACCTGTTGCATCACCCCCTGCACGACGCCGTGGCGTACACCCTGCAAGACCTCATGCACGGGGCCTTCGCCCTGGAGCGGGCGAAGGTGAGCGCCGACCGGCGGCTGAGCCTGCACAAAGACCTCGTCGTACGCGACGCCCCGTACCGCGGGGCCCGGGCGTACGAACCCTTCGCGGTTCCCGATGCCCACACGGTGGTCGAGCGGCTGCGGAGCTGCGGGCGCGACCCCCTCGGGCACGCCCCTTCCGTCTACGTCCTGCTCGAACCCGCCCGTTGGGGTTCCCTCGTGGTCGACGACAAGCGGGCCCAGGCTCGGGCCGAGCTCACCGACGCCCGGGGGGCCGTGGTCACCCTCGAGGTGGCCCTGCGCGAGGAGAACAACCCCCTCGTCGACAACCTCGAGCACCTCCTCGGGGCGCGGGCTAAAGTGGCCCGCCCGCAGGGTCTCTTCGGCCGGGCGACGGTCCGCGAGGCCCGGCTGGTCCTGCACCCCATGACCCTCCTCTACGACCGGGCCGTGGTCCTCGGGCGAGGCCGGGCTCGAAGGGTCCATGAGGTGCACCTGAGCGTGGAGGACGTGCGGGGCCTCAAGGTGGGCGACGCATGAGCGGGTCTCCGCCCGACGACGCGGCCCTCGTGCTGTGGAACGACCACGGCCACCTCCTCGACACCTTCCTCGGCGACGTGGGCGACGCCCTGCAACAGGTCGCCGTGGCGGGGTTGAGCTTTCCCGACCCTGAGCTCCCCGACGAGCTCGTGGTCCTCGGGGGCCGGGCCCGACAGCTCGGCCTCTCTCGCGGGGCCCTGCATCTGCAGGGGCTGAGCGACGCCCTCGCGGCCGTGGCCCGGGCCGGAGACGACGACCGGGACGCCCGGCACGAGGCCCTGGCCGAGGCCTGGAGGCAGTCGCAGTGGCTCACGGCCTGGTGGAGGCTCTCCCGGGTCGAGTACGACCTCCGGACGGTGCAGGCCCGCCTCGCCCTCGACCGAAGGCGGGCCCTCGGTCCCGAGGCCGGGGTTCGGGCGACGGTGCCCACCCGGTCGCTCACCGTACGCCCCGTCGGGATGGAGCTCGACCCCGCGGGGCGGCTCCTGGTGTTCGCCACGGTGTTCGGAGACGACCGTCCGACGGGGGTGCGTTCGGTGATCCTGCGCGATCAGCTCTCGGAGTTTGACCGCGATGCCCCGTTGGCGGGGCCGGTGATCTCGCGGCTCTTTCAAGACGCCGTCCCCCTCGTGCGCCTCCTCGACGGGGTCGTGCGCCTCGAAGACCACCCCGTGACCGAACGGGGCGACGGGTGGCTCTTTCGTCCCGCGTTTCGGGCCGTCCCGCGCATCCTCCCGCTGGCGGCGGGGGTGCCGGAGGAGGCCCTCCCCTGGCTCGACCTGCGCCGGCTGCGGGCCGGGGTTCATCCCGCGGTGCCGTGTCGGGTGACCGTGACCGTGCGGTGGGATCCCGCCGCCTCGCCCCGGGTTGTGGCGGTCCTCGACGACGGAGAGCCCGCGCCCTTCGCCCCGGCCCCGGCCCTGTGGCTCTCCCTGGCCAAACGCCTGATCGCCCGCGGAGCCCGAGAGGACGGCCTCGACCTCGCGGTCCTGCCGCGGGGGGAGTCCCTTCTGGTTCTGCATCACCTCGACGGCCTCGACACCCGGCGGTACCTCGCCCACGAGCCCGGATGCCTCAACCTCGACGCCGCGGCGGTCGCCCGGTGGCTCCTGGAGGCCGCGGTCGACGACCCCGGGGAGGCCGTCTTCGTGCGCGGGGTGGCGGCCCTGGCAGGCGGGGCCGCGGTCGATCGGGCGGCCGTGCGGGAGGCCTGGGAGGCCCATCGTCCGGCGGGCGTGGCGGCGGGGTGGAGGGCCCGCTGGTGCGGCTGGATCCTCGGGAGCCTGGGCGATCCCGCGGAGGCCCGAGGGTGGCTTCACGACCTCGCGGCCTGCGTGGGCCCGGTCGAGCCCGACCTCGGGGCCCTGGGGCGGCTCCTCGGGCGCGATCCGTCGCAGGTGTCGGCGGCGGACGCGGGGCGCGTCGACGACGCCCTGGTGTTTCGTGTGGTGTGGATGGCCCTCGGGGCGGGGTTGGGCGACGAGGAAGAGGCGGCCTTCGCGGCGGTGGAGTCGGCGCGGTTCGCGGGGCCTCTTGGGGTGGTGACGGTGGCGGGGGTGTGCGGGCGGGCCCTTCTGCAGGCGCGGGCGAGCCTGGGCGACCCCGAGGCCGCGGCCTGCGAGGCGGCCCGGGAGTATCTGCAGGGGCACCGGGCGGCGATGATCGTCGAGGGACGGGCTCCGCTTCTGGACGCGATGGAGCTCGTGCACCTCGGCGACACCCTGGTGTGGCTGCGGGGGGGCGATCGGCGGGGCCCGGTGGCCGCGGGGTTGGGCATCGACCGGGTGGGGCTGGCCCTACGGTGCGCGGAGGCCGTGGGAACCTGGCGGCTGGAGGGCGACGAGGGACGGGCCGTGCGGGCGGCCGAGGCCCTCTTCCTGGCAGCCCTGGGGGGCGTCCTGGGGTGGGTCGTGGGGTGACCCGGGAGAGGACCGGTCAGCACCAGTCGGGGGGCGGAGGGGCCCCGTAGCGAACGGCGGGGGCGTCGGCGGCGTCGAGGACGTCGGCCCCTGGGTCGGTCACGTCCGCGCTCGCGTCGGTCACGTCGGCGCTCGCGTCGGGTGGGGCCGGGGCTCCGTAGACGGGCACGGCCTCGGGGCCGCAGCCGGCCAGGGCCAGCGAGGTGCCGAACGCGAAGATCATGGTCCGCGAGAGGTGGCGTGGGGCGGGGCGGGGCGGGACCACGACGGGCGTACGGGCGGCCCCGCAGAAGGGGCAGGTGTCGCTGAGGGCCCGCACGTGGCGGTCGCAGGAGGCGCAGGGCAGGAGGGAATGGGACATGACCGGGAACGTAACCCCTCGGGGGCCCCACGCAGGCCCCGAAGCGAGATCATCCCGAATCAGTCGTCGCGGCGTTTGCCGGGGCGGGGCGAACCCGCGCTGGCCCGGGGGCCGTGGCTCTGCTGCGGGGCTGCCCGGAGGTTGGACGGGGCAAACCTGGGGGCCCCGGGAGGGGCCGGGGCGATGGAGACGTGGGCGTCGTGGCGGTCGGGGCGACGGATGCTGGTGGCAAACGACTCCGCGGCGCTGGGGCGGATTTCGACCCGGGTCTCGTTGTCGAACACCCGGATGGCTCCGATGTCTTCGCGGCTGATCCCGCCGCGTCGGCAGAGCATGGGCACGATCCACTTGGGATCGGCCTGGGCCTCGCGCCCGACCCCGAGCACGAACCAGCGCCCCGGGCCTTCGGCTCCAAACGATCCGCGCGTGGGTCGAGGTGGTGCGTCTCCGCCCTCGGCGGGCCCGCGGGGGGGGATGGGCCCGGGGGCGGTGCGCTCCCCGGCGGGGCCTGCGGGGGGCGGACGAAACGAGGGGCGCTCGTACACGGGCCGACCCGTGGAGGGCCCCTGGGCCTGGGGGCCGCGGTCGTAGGCCCGGGGGGCGTATCCTCCGCGGTCGTCGTTGCGGGGGCCGTACCCCGGGCGGGGAGCGTACCCGGGGCGGGTGGCGTAGTTTTCGCGGGGGCCGTACCCGGGGCGGGGGCGGTCGTCGCGCAGGGCCGCGGTGAGGGGGAGGTCTTCGGGCTCGGGGAAGCGGGCCCGGGTGTGGGCCACGAGTTGGGCCACGAGCATCTCTGGATCGGCCGTGGTGAGGAGCTCGCGGGCTACGGCCCGGTCTTCGTCGGACGGGGGGGTGGCGGGCTGGGTGATGAGCTCGGCGATGCGGGTGCGGTCGCGGGTGCGGATCGACTCGGCCGACGGGACCGGCTCCCAGGACGGGGTGAGGTGGGCCTCGGCGAAGATCCGCTCGGCGAAGCGCTTACGGTCGGCGGGAACGAGGACGACCGAGGTGCCCTTGCGGCCGGCCCGGCCCGTGCGTCCCGAGCGGTGCAGGAGGCCTTCGCTGTTTTGCGGCAGGTCGGCGTGGATGACGAGGGTGAGCTGGGGCAGGTCGATCCCGCGGGCGGCCACGTCGGTGGCCACGAGGACCCGGGCCCGGCCGTCGCGCAGGGCCATGAGGGCGCGGTTGCGCTCGCCCTGGTTGAGCTCGCCGGAGATGGCCACGCAGGCAAACCCGCGCTCGGTGAGGGAGGCCTGGAGGTGGTGGACGGAGTCGCGGGTCTGGCCGAAGACCAGGGCCCCGCCGGTGTCGTCGTGGGCCCGCAGGATGTTGACCACGGCGTGCTCGCGCTCGCGCCAGGCGATGCGGTGGGCGCGGTAGGCGATGTCGCCGTGGGCCTTGTGGGGGGACGAGACCGTGAGCCGGGCCGGGTCGCGCAGAAACTTCTGGGCGAGCCGGGCGATCTCCGGGGGCATGGTGGCGGAGAACATCAGGGTGCGCCGCGAGGCGGGGGCGGCCTCGAGCACGGTCTCGAGCTCCTCGCGGAAGCCCATGTCGAGCATCTCGTCGGCCTCGTCGAGCACGATGGCCTGGAGGTCGCGCAGCGACAGGGAGCCCCGGGCGATGTGGTCGCACACGCGGCCGGGGGTGCCGACGACGAGGTGGACCCCGTCGCTGAGGGCTCGGAGCTGGGTGTACATCTCCATGCCCCCGACGCAGGCGACGGAGCGCAGGCCCGTCGGGGCGTAGAGCCAGGAGAGCTCGCGCTGCACCTGGAGGGCGAGCTCGCGGGTGGGGGCCAGGACGAGGGCGAGAGGGGGCCCCGGCGGGCCGAAACGCTCGCGCTCGGCGAGGAGGGTGGGTGCGAGGGCGAGGCCAAAGGCCACGGTCTTGCCCGAGCCCGTCTCGGCCGAGACCACGAGGTCGCGTTGGGCGTGGGCGGCGTCGAGGGCCGCGGCCTGGACGGGCGTAGGCTGGGCGTACCCGCGAGCCTCCAGGGCTGCGCGGAGGGCGGGGTGCGCGCCCAGGGAGAGGAAGTCCATCATGTGTGGGGCGCGGAATGACAGACTTCCCGCGGCGGGTCAAGCCGCGTCCCGCGGGGTCAGGCCGTCTCGGGAGGCGCTCCGGGGCGCATGGCGGCCATGGACATGCTGGAGAAACAACCGCGGGCGGCGACGGTCCGATGAGGGCATCGTCGCGATGGCGCTCGCCCCCTGGCCTTGTCCCTGGGTAGCGGCGGAGGTGGCCCTGCCGCGGTATGTGGAGGCGGAGCTGCGGGCCTTTCTGCGCTGCGGTGTGCTGGCCTGCGGCTTCGGGCGGGCATCGGTGCGTGGCCTGCGGCTTCGACCGGCTGGTTCCGTTTTCGTGCAAGGGGCGACGGGGTGTGTTCGTCGTGCGGCGGATGCCGGATGAGCGAGACGGCCGCGGAGCAGGTTGCGCGGCTGCGGCCCGAGGAGTTCATGGGCTGTCTGGCGGTGCTGATCCCGCCGCCGCAGGTCCGGCAGCGGTAATCTACGACGGGCTCCCGATGGCGGTCGTGCGGAGCCTGATCAGGCGGAAGCGCGTGCCCCATTGGGGCAGCACAGACCGTCTGGGTGCAGCGCCGAGAGCAGCCGGTAGCAGGCGGTCTCGTCGAGGAGGTCGTCGATCGGGAACAGCATGGCAAGCCCTTCGTAGCCATCGCAGCCGGGCCGACAAGGGGGCCTTCACCCCGATGGGCCCATGAGCCGGAGTTGCTATCCCCGGACTGCACCCGTTGCCCGGGAGGGGTCAAGACGTGGGTGGAGTCGGCGGGGGTGGGCGTCTCACTAGACATGATGTCCAATCCGGCTCACCCTCTGCGTGTGGACGCTGCCGACGCACTCCAGGCGATCCAAGGGCATGCGAGCGAGGGACACATCCAAGTGCTCGGAACGAAGTGCCCGACGTGTGGCCGCGAAGGTCTGGTCGAGGGGACGCGGACGTTGTCTCGTACGCTCGGCGGGCGGACGTACGCGGCGGTGGTACCGGCGCAGGTGTGCCCGCATTGCGGCGAAGGGCTGGTGAGCCATGCGGACCTCGGTCGCTTCGAGGCGGCGGTGGTGCGGGCCCTGGTGGGGTCGGGCGCCCACGATGGGGCTACGATCAAGTGGATGCGGAAGGTCGCGGGCTTGCGTGCGGCGGACCTCGCGGAGTTGCTGGGCGTATCGGCCAAGACCGTGTCGCGATGGGAGACCGGCGAGACCCCGATCGACCGGGCCACCCTGCACATCTTGGGGCGGCTCGCCGTCGAGGCAGGCGAGGGCCAGTCGGAGACCGCCGACGCACTCCGCGCGATGGCGACGCCCGCGACGCTCCCCCCGCACGTCCTCCTCCGCGCGGCTTCGTGAAGCCCGCCCCGGACTGCCACTGGCTCGGCTCGGTTCCCTCGTCGAGAACTACCAGATCGTGACCGCCGCGCGCCGCAGGATGGTGCCAGAGGGGCGTCCCCTACACCGCCGCACAGTACGCCGCACACCGGGCGACCGCAGTGCCGCGGACGCTACGGCGCCGCCGTCGGATTGTGTGACGGATCGTGTCTGCCCCGGCCACCCTATCGCCCAATGCACCTTCACCATCACTGCGCGCTCGTCGTCACCCTGTCTTCGCTCATCGGCTGCGCCAGCGCCGTCGACGGGGTGGCCTCTGCGACCGATGGAGGGGCCCCTGCCGACGGAGGCACCTGCGCGCGTTGGGTGTTGACCGATCGCGAGGAAGGCTCTGGCGGCGAGATCCACACCGACCTGCACCTGACCTTCGACGAGGCCGGGCGGCTCGCCCTACGGCGCGAACACATCCGCACCGGCGGCCACGGAAAGAACCGCACCTACCGGGAGTTCCGGTACGCGTGGTCGTCCTCCGGGCTCACCATCGAACAAGACGGCGACCCCGCCGAGCGCGTGGTCTATGTGCTGGAGGGTGATCAGGTGGTCGAGACCTCGCGCGCGTCGGCCACGGCCGCGCTGCAACGGTCCGTACGCTGGGAGCGCGATGCCACGGGGCGGGTGGTGGCACGGGTCGAGACCCGCGCGTCCTCGGCGACTCCGGTGCGGTGCGGCTACCGGTACGACACCGCGGGGCGCATGATCGAGGTCGCGTGCAGCGACGGCGAGCTCAGCCGCTTCCAATGGGAGGGCGACCGCCCGACGCGACGAGACCGCACCTGGCGCGGGATGAACCCCGGTTTCGACCTCTGGCAATGGGACGCCCGCGGAGCCCTCGTGAGCGAGAGCCACGACGACGGGTATGGCCCTGGGCGCCTGTACCGCAGCGATCACACCTACGACGACGCGGGACGGATCGTGCGCTCGGCGTCACGGACCGGCACGCCCCCCACGCGGCGCCCCCTCGCGGCGTACGGCTACGACGAAGGCGGAAGGCTCGCGCGCGAGGAGCGCGACTTCGACCTTGCGGGGGTTCCGCGCTCGGTGGTGCAGTGGCAACGCGACGCGGAGGGGCGGGTCTCGGCGCGCGTGATGGGCGAGGGAGGATCGACGCTGCGATATGCCTATGCGGTCTCCCCGGAGCGCGTGGAGGTCACCACGACCGTCGGCGACTGGCGCGCGTGGCGACGTTATCAGTGTTTTGCGACCCCCGTGCGGGTCGTGCCCGCCGATCCCACGCCGGGTGTGTCGATCGCGTCGGTGATCCCCAGGGCCGACAACTTTCCCCCAGACCCGCTCGAACCCTGAGCCTCGTCCGCCCTTTCAGCCGCGTGCTTCGTGCTCATCGTCGCCCCGGATTTCTCCCTCTCCGAGGCCCTCTCCCCCACGGCTCGCCTCCCTCGACGAGGGGCGGGCTGCGGGCGACGAGCCATGGGGGTGACGGTCCGAGAAGGGCATCGTCGCGATGCCGCACTGCCCCCTGGCCTTGTCCCTGTGTCGCGGGGCCACGATCCATCGCGGCCTTCAGGGCGCGGCGGGCGCCGCGTCGGCGGCCTTCGCGACGCGGAGCGCGAGCACCACGCCGAGGTAGCAGGCCGCGACGAGGAGGGCGAGCGCGTTGTAGCCGAGCGCCATGCTCGTGTACTCGAGGAGGCCGCCGAGGGTGGCGCCGACGAGGTTCCACCCGAAGAGGAGCTCGGCGCGGCGGGCGTCGCGCAGGGCGATCGAGAAGATGAGGTTGGCGAAGAAGATGGGGGAGAACGTCAGGAGCGCAGCGAGGACGAAGCGCGTGGGTCCGCTCTGCACCTGGAGGAGGTTGGCGAGGGGGAACGCCAGCGTCGCGAGGCACCCGACGAACAGCAGGGCGCTCGCCGCCGGCAGCAGCCTCGGGTCGCGCGTCCGGGCCGCGACGCGGTTGGCGAGCAGCACCGACAGCAGGACCCCGAGGAACACCAGCGAGCTGTTGAGCCAGGTGGTGCCGAACAGCAGGCTGAATTGCACCACCGACTTGGTCTCCAGGAGCAGGAAGGCCGCCCCCATCAGCGCGAAGGCCAGCCGCAGCGCCACGCCGTGGGGCGCCGCCTCGCCGCGCGCGCGCTCGCGGTGGCGGAGGACGGCGAGCAGCCCGAGGACGAGCGCGAGGCCTACCCCGAGCGCCCGGAGGTAGAGCCCCGGGATCCCCCGCGCGCGGAGGTACGGGAAGGGCCAGTCGTCCGTCGCCGACGTCGGGAGTCGCGCGGCCGCGGCGGCGGTCAGCGGGGGGTCGGCGCGGCCCACCCGCATGATGACGAAGTCGCGCGCCCGGTGCACCACGGCGGGCTGTCGGCCGCTGCCGCGCGCGAGGGTGGCGAGGAGGCGCTCGATGAGCCAGTCGCGCCGGTAGAAGTTGTAGAAGAACACGTCGCCCGTCGGCGAGAGGCGCGACACGGCGCGGCGGACGGACTCCTCGGTGAAGAGGTAGTTCTCGAGGCGGAGCTGCGAGGTCGAGCTGATCTTCACTACGGAGTCGGTGAGGGCGTAGATGATGAGGTCGTACCCGGCCGGGGCGCGCGTGAGCCACTCGCGCCCGTCGGCGACGATGCGGCGCACGCGCGGGTCGGCGTAGGGGCGCGCCGGGTGGATCCGCGCGCCGATGTCCTGGATCACCGGGTCGATGTCTACGGCGTCGACGTGCGTGGCGCCGTTGTGCAGCGCCGCGGCGACGTCGTTGCCCGAGCCGGCGCCGATGATGAGGACGCGGCGGTACGGCGGGAGCTGCCGCGCCGCGCGCGACCGGTAGGGGGCCTGGTAGAGCGAGCGCTGGATCCGCTCGGCGCGGAGCATGGACTGGTGGTGGAGGCCGTTGGCGAAGATCGCGGCGTGGCCGGCCCCGCCGTGCACGACGTCGATGCGCTGGTAGGGCGACCAGACGCACTCGTGGGGGCCCGTGTAGTGCGGCGCGGCGGCGAAGATGCCGTCGTCGTGCCAGACGAGGCCGAAGGTCGCCAAGAGCGGGACGAGGAGCGCGGAGAGCTGAAGCGCCGAGCGGGCGCGCGGCGCCGCCAGGAGGAACAGCCCCGTCACGCAGAGGAACCACACGTGCGCGGGCAGGTGGAACCAGCTCATCGCCATGAAGAGGGCGATGCCCGCGCACGACCCACCGATGTCGAGGGTGTAGGCGTCGAGCGGGTCGAGGGCGCCGAAGAGGCGCGCGGTCCGCTGCGACACCGCGGAGAAGAGGAGCGCCAGGAGCGCGAACCACACCAGGAAATAGAGCGGGGACGGGTCGCCGTTGCCCTGCGTCGCGCTGAAGTAGAGCTCGCCGCCGATGTTGCCCGACCAGCTGTCGAAGCCCGGCACGCGGGGCCTCGCCACGACGACGAAGGCGACGAGGGCGAGGAGCCCGAAGGGGGCCGCGGCGAAGGTGAGCAGCGCCCCACGCTCGCTGAGGCGCCCGTGGTTGAGGAAGCCGACCCCCATGCCGACGAACACGCTGAAGAGCACGAGGTTGGGGAAGTACCCGAGGTTCCAGATGCTCCCGGCCAGGAAGCGGATCATCACCAGCTCGAGGAAGAGCGTGAGGAAGCCGAGGAAGAAGAGCGACGCGCGGGGCGACAGCCAGCGCTCTTCGGTGGAGGGCTCGGGCATTGGGAGATTTCAACGCATCGCTCGGGGCCTGTCCATCACCATCGCCCGCCGAGAACAGGAGCCGTGATGTCCGCGAGGCGCCTCAGCCCATCTCGGGCGGCGCTCCGGGGCGTACGGCGGTCGGCGGGGCCATGGCCGCCTCGTCGCGCACGAGGGCGGGGGTGCCGTTGCGCACCGAGAAGGCCGCCCCGAACGACTCGCCCGAGGCCGTGGTGGTGATGTCGTCGACATAGAAGAACGCCGCCTGGAGGCGCTCGGGGGTCACGTCGAGGATGACGTACCCGCGGC
The DNA here is from genome assembly GCA_964447205.1 of uncultured Myxococcaceae bacterium. Taxonomy (GTDB): domain Bacteria; phylum Myxococcota_A; class Polyangia; order Polyangiales; genus JAEUKH01. The sequence goes on along the minus strand of CAYUSB010000024.1, from coordinate 32,102 downwards.
GCACGAGCTCGAAATACTTCACGTGCCGCGAGTCGCGGGTGATGAGCGGGGCCACGATGGCGGCCAGCCCCGGGGTGAAGCCCGGCGAGGTGATGGCCGGCACGACAAACTCCGTGGCGAGCGATCCGCGGCCCGTGGTGGGGTCGTAGGCCATCACGTCGCGGAAGTCTTCGGTGAGCTCCATGGCCCAGGAGGTGTGGATGTCGCCGGTGAGGACCACCACGTTGGGGACCATCATCGCGCGCAGGAGGGAGAAGAAACGCGAGCGGGCCACGGGGTAGCCGTCCCACTGGTCGTTGTTGAGGACCTGCGGGAGCTGGCCCATCATCACCTGCTGTCCGACGAGCTTCCACCGGGCCCGGGAGGTGCTCACCTGCTGGTGAAACCACGCCTCCTGGTCGGCCCCGAGGAGCTGCCGGCTGGGGTCGCTGAGGTCGGCCGGGAGCGAGCTCTGGGCGGCCCTCTGCCACAGCCGGGTGTCGAGGAGCACGAGGTCGAGCAGGTCGCCGAAGGCCAGGCGGCGCCAGATCTGGGCGGGGTTGGTCTGGCTGCGGATGGGCATCCACTCGTTGTAGGCCTGGATGGCCGCGGCCTTGCGCGCGGCCCAATCGCCCAGGGTGTGATCTTCGGGGTCGGTGGTGTTGGCGTTGTTGACCGACTCGTGATCGTCCCAGATGGGGATGAAGGGGTGCTGCTGGTGGGCCGCCCGGAGCATGGGGTCGCGGCGGTAGTGGGCGTAGCGGCGGCGGTAGTCGGAGAGGGTGTGGATCTCCGTCGGGGGGTCGTACTCGCGCAAGGCCCCGTAGCGGCCCGTGGCGTACTCGTAGATGTAGTCGCCGAGGTGGATCACGGCGTCGAGGTCGAGGCGCCGGGAGAGCTTGTCGTACGCGTGGAAGTACCCGTGGGCGTAGCTGCTGCACGACACGACGGCGAGGCGCATGCGCGAGACCCCGCCGGTCGGGGCCGTGCGGGTGCGGCCTACGGGGGAGACAAACTCGCCGGCGCGGAAGCGGTAGAAGTACGTGGTCGCGGCCTCGAGGCCGGTGGCGTCGAGCTTGACGGTGTAGTCCCGGGCGGCCTCGGCGGTGACCGTGCCCCCACCCGCTCGCATCATGAAGGTGGGGTCGCGGGCGATCTCCCAGGTGACCTCGACGGGGGCGACGGGGGCGCCCGGACGGGGGGTGACCCGGGTCCAGAGGATCACGGCCTCGGGGAGGGGGTCTCCGCTGGCCACCCCGTGCTGAAAGGCCGTATACGGGCGCGGCGGAACATCCGCGGGCGGGGCAGGGACATCGCCGGGCCCTGCGTCGGTGGCAGCCCCGGTGTCGGTCGGCAGGCCGGCGTCCGAGGCCCCTGCGTCGGTGCCAGGGGTGGCCGTGGGCTCATCGGAGCAGCCCGCGGCGGTGGAGGCGGCGCCCGCGCCGAGGGCGCCGAGCAACTGGAGGACCGAGCGTCGTGTAGTCATGGAGGAGTGGCCCGGAATGTACACGCGAAGTCCGTAGTGGGCGATGCGGGGATCGGGCTACAATCCCCTTGTGCACAAGGTGTTGCCGCTTCACCCCGACAATTTCACCCCCCCGTCACGCACCCCCTGGGGCGGGACCCGGCTCCTGGCCCGATGGAAACACGACGCCGTGGCCGACCCCGGCCCATGGCAGGGCCGCCCCCTCGGCGAGAGCTGGGAGCTGAGCGTCGAGCCCGACTTCCCGAGCCGGGTTCTTGGGCGCGCGGCCACCCTGGCCGAGGTGGTGGCCGACGACCCGGTCTGGTGGCTCGGGCGCGAGGCCCGGGCGGGGCACCGCGGGACGGGGCTCCTGGTCAAGCTGCTTGACAGCGCCCAGGCCTTGTCGGTGCAGATCCATCCGGCCGACGACTACGCGGGCCTGTCCCCCGAGGAGAGCGGCAAGCCGGAGTGCTGGTACGTCGTCGAGGCCGAGGCGGGGGCGGGGGTGTACCTGGGGCTGCGGCCCGAGGTGACCGACGGGGATCTCCGGGCGGCCCTGGAGGGCGGCGGGGACGTGTCGGCCATGCTCAATTTCGTGCCCTGCGCGGTGGGAGATTTCTTCCGCATCGACCCGGGCACGGCCCACGCCATCGGGCCGGGGCTGGTCCTGGTCGAGCCCCAACGGGTGATCCCGGGGCGTCGGGGGTTGACCTATCGGTACTGGGACTGGGGGCGGCGGTATGCGGCCGACGGTCGACTCGACCCGAAGGGAGCCCCGCGGGCCCTGCACGTCCACGACGCCCTGGCGGTGACCGACTGGGGGGCCCCGCGGGGGGAGGCCTTCGTGCGGGAGGTTCTGCTCCGGGCGGGGACGGCGGTGCGGGAGGGGGCGCCCAGGCTGACCCCGTTGTGTGGGGCGACCGGGGGAGGGCTCCCGAGCCCGGCCCTGCAGGTGGCCCGGCTGACGGGCGACGGGGCGGTCTCGTTGCCCGACTGGGACGCCCTCCTGGGGATCACCGTCCTGGAGGGCGCGGTGACCGTCGACGGGGTGACCGTGGCCGCCGGGTGCACCGCGGCCGTGGCGGCCGGGCGGGGGGAGACGGTGGCGCAGCTCGGGCAGTGCCACGCGGTGCTGTCGGCGGTGTACTGAGGGAGGCGACGGGCCTTCCCCCGTGGGCGGGGCTGTGATTACCTCCGCGGCCTCTGATGAGCATTACGATTCGTGAGCACGTTCCGGGCGGCAACATCGACGACTTTCTGCGGGCGGGGGAGGTGGTGTTCGCCGACGACCCGCAGTGGGTTCCGCCCTTGTCGCTGGAGGTCCGGGAGCGGCTGCACCCGAAGAAAAACCCCTTCTTCCTCCGGGCCGAGGCGGTCTACCTCACGGCCTGGCGCGACGGGGCCCTGGTGGGCCGCTGCTCGGCCAGCATCGACCGCGAGCACAACCGCTTGTGGAACGAGAAGACCGGCTTCTTCGGCTTCTTCGACACGGTCGACGACGACGCCGTGGGCAAGGCCCTCGTCGACCACGCCGCCCAGTGGCTCAAGTCCCGGGGCATGGACACCATGACCGGCCCCTTCTCGCTCTACGCCAACGAGGAGGTCGGGGTCCTCGTGGAGGGCTTCGACACGCCCCCCGTCCTGATGATGGCCCACTCCCGGGCGTGGCAAGACCGGGTGGCCGTCTCGGCCGGCCTCGAGAAGGAGAAAGACCTCCTGGCGTGGCGCTACGCCGTCGGCTCGATGCCCAAACGCGCCGAGGCCGCCTGGAAGAACGTGCAGGAGATGCCCGAGGTGAAGCTCCGCTCGGTCAACCCGCGCAAGATGCACGACGAGCTCAAGATCATCATGGAGATCTACAACGACGCCTGGGCGGGCAAGTGGGGCTTCGTGCCGGCCCTGCCCGAGGAGGTCGTCAAGATGGCCGACGACCTGTCGCTCATCCTCGACCCCGACCTGGCCTTCATCGCCGAGGTCGACGGCAAACCCCAGGGGATGTGCATCCTCCTGCCCAACCTCAACGAGCTCCTGCACGAGTACCGGCACAACATCACGGCCCTCAAGCTCCTGAAGATCGTGTGGCGGATGAAGGTGGCTCGTCGCCCGCCCCGGTCGGCCCGGCTGATGCTCCTGGGGATCCGCAACGAGCTGCGCGGGGTCCGGCGGTACATGGGCCTGTCGGCGGCGATGTACGTCGAGGTGGCCCGGCGGGGGATGGCCAAGGGCTACGCGTGGGGCGAGCTGTCGTGGACCCGCGAGGACGACTCCCCCATCAACGCGGGCATCACCCACATGGGGGCGAAGGTCTACAAGCGGTACCGCATCTACCGTAAGTCCCTGAGCTGACCCGCGATGCAGCACCTGGGCGTCGTCCTGCGGGCCATCCTGGGCTACGAGCTCTTCAAGCTCGGGGCCCGGCAGGTCACCGTGCAGACCCTCCTGCTCCTGCTCCTGCTGGTGAGCGGGGTCTTGATCGGCTCGGGGTATTTCAAGCGCGTCCTCGTGCGCCGGGTCCTGGCCCGGACCTCCCTCGACCCGGGGGTGCGCGAGTCGATCGGGGCCATCGCCCGCTATCTCTTCGTGGGGATCGGGCTCCTGGTGGTGTTTCAGTCCGTCGGGATCGACCTGTCGACCCTCACAGTCATCGCCGGGGCCCTGTCGGTGGGCATCGGGTTTGGCCTGCAGACCATCACCAACAACCTCATCTCGGGCGTGATCATCCTCTTCGAGCGGCCCATCAAGGTGGGCGACCGCATCGAGATCGGGGCCGTCGACGGCGACGTGGTGGACATCTCCATCCGGGCCACCACGGTGCGCACGAGCGACAACATCGCCATCATCGTGCCCAACTCGCAGTTTATCTCCTCGACGGTGATCAACTGGTCGCACACCGACCGGGTGGTGCGCTTCCAGATCCCCGTGGGGGTGAGCTACGCGGCCGACCCTGAGGTGGTGCGGACGGCGCTCCTGGAGGTGGCCGCGGGGCACCCGGGGGTGCTCCAAGAGCCTGCCCCCGTGGTGCAGTTCGAGGCCTTCGGAGACAGCGCCCTGGAGTTCAAGTTGGGGGTGTGGACGACGGAGTATGTGGGGCGGCCCAGGGCGTTTCGCAGCGAGCTCAACTTCGCCATCTGGCACGCCCTCAAGGCCCGGGCGATCGAGATCCCCTTCCCCCAACGCGACCTGCACCTGCGGGGGGGCACGATCACGGTCAACCTTGAGGGCAGGACCGAGGGCAAGACCGAGGGCGAGGGCGCGACCGAGGGCTGAGAGTTACTCGCCTTCCTTGGGGGGGGTCCAGGCGGTGCCGGCGAGGTCGCCCTCTTTGTAGCCGAAGTAGATCTCGCACTGCTCCATCATGAAGCGGGTCCCGGCCACGGTGGCGAGGTCGGGCTTGTAGGTGTTGACCAGCTTCACGGAGTCGCGGAGCCAGGCGTCCCAGGCCTGCTGGGAGACCTCCTCGAACAGGCGCTGCCCAAGCTCGTTGCGGTACGGGGGGCGCTTGAGGCCCGGCAGGGTCTCCTTCAGCTTGCGGCACATCACCATGCGAACTTCGTCGCTCATTGTCACGGTCCTCCACGGGGGCTCCGCGGCGGCGCGGGCCCTACGACTCTTACACGCCCATCATGGCACCGGCCTCGCCCGGGCGACAGCCCCTCAGGCTGTCGGGGCGGGCCGCGGGATACGCCAGGCCGTGGCGAGCTGCTCGGGCAGGCGGAAGAGGGTGCGTTGCCCGCCCCGGTCGATGCGGGTGAGGCGTGTGACCCACCGTCGGCCGAGGTAGACCGTCAGCCGGTCGAAGCCCGGGACGTCGCGGGCCAGGGCGTCGCGGGCGTCGATGACCAGGTTGAGGGCGGCGAAGACCGGCACCATCAGCACCGACACGAGCCGCGGCACCGGGGGCACGGCGAGGACCGTGGTGGTCTGCGGCGACAGGGTCACGTGCATCAGAACCACCGGGGCGAGGCGGCCCCCGACGGGCAGGTCGAGCACGTCGGTGATGGTCTCCAGGAGGGCCCGGGTGAGCATCTGGCCCTCGTGGCAGGGGCCCTGCTGGTGGTCGCGGATGCGGCGAAACAAGGCGTCGGCGTCCTCGACGCTCGGCACGAGGAGGTCGTCGCGTACGCCCATGATGTGGCCTACGACGTTCCAGCAGTGGTGGTAGGCGGCCTCGTCTTCGGGGGAGAGCTCGGCCCCGAGGACCTTCCAGGTGCGGCGGATGACCACGTCGAAGGTGAGCAGGGTGAAGGCCATGTCCTCCTGGTTGATGGGGAGCCCGAGGGACGGGTCCCAGGCCTGGTCGCCCAGGACGGCGGCGAAGCTGCGCTGGTCGCGCTGCGTCCGCTGGGCCTCGGCCGGGTCGAGCAGGAGCAGGTGGCGGATGGTGGCGTGCATCAGCCTGACCTTCTGGGCCGTACGGATCCCGTGCCCGTGGGGCCCGAGGCCCCCGGGGGCCATCACGTCCACCACCATCTGGGCCGTCTCGTAGAGGCGCCTCCGGGTGTGGGCCTGGAGCCTCTGGGTCAGGGCCAGGACCTTCACCCCCTTGGCCATCCCATAACACTCCGGCAGGGCTCCGCCGAGCAGGCCCACCAGCCCGAGGAGGCCGTACTTCATAAAGACCCGCTCGCCCCGCTCGATGAGGGCCGGGTCGGCCCACGCGGGCAGCTGGTCGGTGCCCTCGAAGTACATCCGGGCGGCCGGGGGGAGGGCGTCGCTCACGGGTCCGTCGTTGCACACGAGGCGGCCGAGGACGGCGTTGACCTCGTCGATGTTGCCGTGGGCGTACAGGGCCTCGATCGTACGGTCGGCCACCGGGTCGGCCTCGGCGCGGAGGCTGTCCAGAAAGGCATCGGTCCAGCGGTCTTCGGGGTCCATAGGGGTGCGGCCGATTCAACGGGCCCTGTTCCCGATCCGTCAAGTCCGAACCGGGCGTCAGGGGTATCGTACGGCCCGACCATGGAGCGTCCGGTGCCGCGGTGGGTGAAGGGGGTGGTGGGCTTCGATCGGGCCCTCGGGGCGGCCCTGCGGGTGCGGGCTGCGGCCCGAGACGCCCTGCTCCTGGGCCTCCTCGACCCCGAGGCCCGGGCGGCCACCACGGCGTGGCTCTACGCCTCCCAGAGCACCTACCTCCCGGGCGGGGCGGCCTTCGCCCGCGGGTTCTTCGCCTGGGAGCGCGAGGCCCTCGCCCAGATGCAGCTCCGGCCCGGGGCCCGGCTCCTGGTGGGCGGGGCGGGAGGCGGTCGGGAGCTCGCGGCCCTGGCCGGTCTGGGCTTCGAGGCCGTGGGCTTCGACCCCAGCCCGGGCCTCGTGGGCGAGGTCGCAGGGCGGCTCCCGCCCGGGGTCCGTCTCGTGCGGGGGGCCTACGCCGACCTCTGCGAGGCCGTGGGGGGTCGCGGGGGCCCGCTCGCGGAGGTCGTGGCGGAGGGGCCCTTCGACGCCGCCATCTGCGGCTGGGGGAGCCTCTCTCACGTCGTCGGCTCAGAGGCCCGGCGGGAGGTCCTGGAGGCCCTCCGGCGGGTGGTGACGGGCCCGGTTCTGGTGAGCACCGTGCTCCCGCCGCGCCACACGGGGCGGGCGGGACAGGTGTTTGCGGGGGTCTCGGCCCTTCTGCGCGCCGTCGGGGCCCCGGGGCGCCCCGAACCCGGGTCCGCGTACGTCGAGGGGGTGGGCTTCGTCGTCCGGGTCGACCTCGAGGCCCTCGACGCCCTCGCCCGGGAGGCGGGGTGGGTCCGGGTGTGGGGGGCCCAGGGGTCCAACTGCCACGCGGTGTATACGCCTTCGGCCGCACCCTCCCCGGCGGGATGAGGTACAGTCGCCGCGGTAACCGTTGCCCATGGTTCGTACGATCGCACGATGGACGGCGGCCCTGGCCGCCCTGGTGGCTCTGGCGGGGCCGGTCCTGGCCCAACGGGGCCCCTCCACCGCCCGGACGACCCTGCGCGACGCGGGGCCTCCGGGCGAGGCCGGGGAGGACCTCGAAGCCGGGGTCGCGACCGAGCCAGACACCACCACCGAACCCGACGCGGGGGCCGAGGCCGAGGCGGGGGCCGCCGCGCACGAGGACGAGGAGGCTCCGCGGTTTCCGCCCGTGAGCCTGCCGCCCAATCCCTACGGGGCCAGCAGCGACAGCAGCGATCACCTCAGCGGGCGGCGCTACAACGGCTTCGCCGAGGAGCAGATCCTCGAGGCCCTGCGCAACGGGCGGATCTCCAACACCCGCCAGGTGGGCAACACCTCGATCAACTTCTACTGCGACTTCCCGGGCGACATCGACGGGTCGTACAAGCCCCGGGAGACCCTCCACCTGGAGCACTACCGCTCCGAGATCGCGGCCTTCCGGGTCAACCAGCTCCTGGGGCTGGAGCGGGTCCCGCCGGCCGTCCTGCGTCGGGTGTCGGTGCAGGAGCTCCCCGCGGGGCGCTCCAACCGCGTCCTGTTTGCCAACGGGGTGTCGGTGGGGGCCATGATCTACTGGGTCCCGGTCCTGCGCCTCCTCGGGATCTTCTCCGGCCCCGCGGTGGAGCGCTGGACCAACTCCCTGATCGCGGGGTCCCCCATCGCCCCCGATCAGCGCCGCCGGGTGGAGGAGATCAGCACCCTGGTGGTGTTCGACTTCATCATCGGCAACTGGGACCGCTGGCACGGCACCAACACCCTCGTCGACGGCGAAGGACGGATGGTCTACCGCGACAACAACGGGGGCTTCCTCGAACCCCTGCCCCGGTGGAAGGCCGAGCGGATGTTGTCCTTCCTCCAGCGGGTCCAGCGTTTCTCACGGACCCTCATCGACCGGGCCCGGGCCCTGACCTACGCCTCCCTGGCGGCCTCCATCGCGCCCGACGCCGACCAGGGCAGACCCCTGTTGAACGAGCGGCAGTTGCAGGCCGTGATCCGCCGCCGCGACACCCTCATTCAGTATGTTGACGCCCTCGTCCAGATTCATGGAGAGGCCGAGGTGTACGCCTTTCCGTGACGGCCCTTGACGGGGTGGGGTCCCCACGACGACCATAGTCCCCCAATGCCAAGCATCCGTCCGTACAGGGCCGACGACTGGCCGCGTTTTCTGGCCCTCGACATCGAGACGGGCCTTCAGACGCTGCGGTACGCCACCGAGGCCGATCGCGCGGCCTTTGTGGCCCGCTGGCCTGAGGTCTTACGATCGCGCCACGGCTGGGCGGAGTCGGGGCCCACCGCCGACCACGGGCGGGTGTACGTCCTCGACGACGAGCACGGGGCCTACGCCGGGCACCTGTTTGTCTCCGAGCGCGAGGACGCCATGACGGGGCGGCCGTGGCTGTGGGTGATGAGCGTGGCCATCGCGGCCCCGTATCGCTCGCGGGGCTACGGGCGGCTGCTGATGGAGCGGGCCCTCGAGGAGGCCCGATCCCGGGGCATCGCCGACGTGGGGCTCGACGTCGACGCCGACAACGTCGTGGCCCGCAAGCTGTACGAGGAGATGGGGTTTGTCACCGCCCGGCTGCGGATGCAGCGCAGGGCCCGGATGTCGATGAGCCCGCCGCGCGCGGACGAGGGCTGAGCCCCACCCCGCGAGATCAGAGGAGGACGAGGTCGTCGGCGGCTTCGGCGTCGGCCTCGAGGACCGAGGTGAGCTCCTCGGACCGCTGGACGGCGAGGTCGTAGAGGGTGGCCAGGAGGGCGGGGTGGCCGCGGACCACGTCCATGAAGTGCTCGGCCCCGAGGACGAGGGCCACGGTGGGCTCGGTGGCCACCACCGTGGCCGAGGTGGGGCGGCGCAAGATGAGCGAGATCTCGCCCACACAGCCTCCCGGGCCGAGGGAGGCCACCCGGGTCTCGGTGTCGTCGTCGCGGCGGAGGATGTCGACCCGACCCGAGGCCAGGAGGTAGAGCCCCAGGGGCTCGGAGCCCTGGGCGAAGACGACCTCTCCGGCTTCGTAGTGCCGCGGCTCGAAGGCCCGGGCCAGGGGCTCGCGCTCCGCGGACGGCACCGCCCGCAGCAGCGTGGCCGTACGCAGGAGGTTGCTCACGAGGCGACGGCGCCCCCACGCGGCCAGGGCCTCGCCCAGGGCCGGGGCGTCGGACACCGCGGCGGCCAGGGCCTCGGGGTTGAGCTCGACCAGGAGGGTGGCCCGGGTGGCCTGGGCGCTCGCCGCCCGCGGGGCCGCCGTGAGGAGGGCCATCTCCCCAAGAACCGACTCCGCCCCAAGGACCGCGAGCTCCTCGTGGTCGTCGGGCAGGGCCACCGGGGCCGACATCCGGGCCTCGGTCTCGTCCGGGTCGTCGACGATCTTCAGGCTCGGGGCCTGCCGGGCCACCCGCACCTCCCCCCGGGCTACGACGTAGACGCTGCCCCCGCGTTCGCCCTCGCGGATCACGGTGGTCCCCGCGGGCACGAGGCGCACGTCAAGAACCCGCCCGAAGCGCACGAGCTCGTCGGCGGAGAGGGCCCCCCACAGGGGGTGTCGGCGCCGGGGAGGGAGCTCGGCGGGCAGAGACCCGAGGGCCCGGTCGACGGCGGCCTGGGCCCGGGCCAGGAGGTCTTCGCGGGCGATCGAGGCGTCGAGGGCCCCCACGGGGATGCTGGCCAGGGGCGGGGGCAGGACGCTCACCTCCGCGGTCCGCGGGGCGTCGGCGGCCAGGCACCGGGCCACGGCCTCCAGGGCCCCGTCGCTGCCGCTCAGGCGCCGCACCGACACGGCCGCGGCCATGGCGTGGGTCCCCAGACCCTGCAGGCCGAGGGCCCGGGCGGCGGCGGTGAAGGCCGTACGGGCCAGGTGCATCGACCCCAGGGCCACCGCGGCCCGGGCCACCGCGTCGAGGGCCGGGGCCCCGGCTCCCTCGTCGTCGAGGGCGGGGATGGCGCGCCGCAAGCAGCCCTCGGGGTCGTTCTGGGCGAGGGCTCCGAGGGCGAGGTCGAGGGCGTCGGTGGGAGCGAGGGGGCGAGGCTTGCGCGTTCGGGCCATGGGGGTTGGGGGCTACCCTACCATCATCTTTGCGCCCGACCCTCTGGGCGCGTACGGTCCCCGCGATCACCATGGCACAACCTCGACGCGGGGTGTCCCTCCCGCGATGGGCCGGGGCCCTGGCCCTGACCCTCGGCCTCCTCGGGTGCCCGCGGCGCCCCCCCGCCCCCGCGGCCCAACCCGACCCGGCTCCCGCGGCCCCGACCGCTCCCGCTCCCTCCGCCGCCCCCAACACGGCAGGGTCCGTCGAGGCCCCCGCGGCCCCCGCCCCAGGTCGCGACGACGCCCTGGCCCGCAGGCTCGGGGCCCTGGCCGATCGTATCGTGGCGGACGTAGCCCGGGCCCGCGGCCTGGCCGTGCGGGGCCCCATCGCCCGGGGGGTCATGGGGCGGGCCGACATCGTGGCCCGGCTCCGCGCGCGCACCCAACAGGAGTACGGCCCGGGTGAGGTGGCCCGCGAGGGGCAGCTCCTGCGGCGCCTGGGGCTCATCCCGGCCACCCTCGACTACGAGGCCACCCTGTACGCCCTCCTGGAGGAGCAGGTGTTGGGCTTCTACGACCCCGACGCCCGGCGGTTGTACATCGCCGACTGGATCCCCGAGGCGGCCCAGGCCACGACCATGGCCCACGAGCTGACCCACGCCCTGCAAGACCAGCATTTCGACATCGGGCGGTTTACCCACCACGTCCAGGGCCGGGGCGACGCCCAGACCGCGGCCATGGCCGTGCTCGAAGGCGACGCCACCGCCACCATGCTGGAGTTCGCCCTGCGGCCGAGCGGGCGTTCGGTGGGGACAGCCCCCGAGGTGGTGGGCATGATCGAGGGGCAGCTCGCCGCCACCGATCAGCCCCGGCTCGCGGCGGCTCCGAGGGCCCTGCGCGAGACCCTTCTGTTTCCGTACATCGCCGGGCTTCGGATGTGTGTGGCCCGGCTCCGGGCGGCAGGCTGGCCCGAGGTCGACGCCCTCTTGCGTCGCCCCCCGGAGAGCACCGAGCAGGTGATGCACCCGGACAAGCTCGCCGCCCGGGAGATGCCCGTGGAGGTCGGGGCGGAGGTCCCCGAGCCCCTGCGGGGGCAGTGGGTGGTGGCCTACCAGGACGTGATGGGAGAGTTCGGGGCCCGGGAGTTTTTTCGGGCGGTCCTGTCGGACGCGCGGGCGGGCGAGGCGGCCCGCGGGTGGGGCGGCGATCGGGCTCTTCTCCTCGTGCCCCGGGCCTCGGTGCAGGAGGGCTCCGACGGGGGGGTGACCATCCCCGGGGCGGCCCTCGGCCAGGACGCCCTCGTGTGGACCGTGGTGATGGACCCGGGGACCCCCCGCGACGACGCCGAGGCCCGGGAGTTTGCCGCGGGGGCCGTGGAGGTCTTCGGGCGCAGGCACCTCGGGCGCCCGGTGGTGCGGGTGGCCGGGGCCCTCACGGCCCGCGAGGTGGGCGACGGGCGGGTCTCCCTGGTGGCCCAGGCGGGGCGCAGGGTGGTGGTGGCCGAGCGCATCCCGCGGGAGCAGGCCGGGGCCCTCGTGCGGTCGGTGCTCGGGGGGTGAGCCGCGGGGTCGCTGTCCAACGGCCTGTCCGCGGACAGGCGTGGACACCCCACATGGACAGCGGACAGTCACGAAATGCCTGAATTCCGGGGCCGTGGGCGTTGGCATCCCACGCGCAACAGGCAGGCGGTCATGAGCACCGTCTACGATCTCACCCGGCATTCTGACGACCACCCCTTCACCCGCATGCGTCGGTTGGGCTTTGACGCCCTGAGCGACGCGGAGGTCCTGGCCCTCGCCGTCGGCGGCGGGCGCGAGGCCGGGGGGGCCCTCCCCGAGGCCCTGGAGCTTCTGGCCGCCCACGGGGGCGTACGGGGCGTGGCCCGGGCAGGGTTTGGCCTCCTGGCCCCCACCCTCGGCGAGCGGCGGACCGCCCGGGTCCTGGCGGCCTTCGAGCTCAGCCGTCGGTCGCGGGCCGTCCCGTTGCCGCCGGGGCTGTCGTGCCCCACGAGCGCGGACATCGTGCGGGCCTACGGTCCCCGTCTCAACGACGCCGTCGAGGAGCGGGTCGAGGCCCTCGTCCTCGACGCCCGACAGCGCGTGGTGGCCGCCCGAACCCTCGCCCAGGGCCCCACCTGCGCCGTGGCCGTCGGGATGCGGGAGGTCTTCGCCCTGGTCGTGCGTGAGGGGGGCGAAGGGGTGGTGGTCTTGCACAATCACCCGTCGGGCGACCCCCGGCCCAGCGAGGCCGACCTGCGCTTCACCCGCGGCCTGTGGGAGGCCGCCCGCTGCCTCGACATGGAGCTCATCGACCACATCGTGGTGGCCCGGGAGGGGTACTTCTCCTTCCGGGACAGCGGCCTCCTGCGGGGCCTCGAGACCCGGGAGGGGGCGCGGTGAGGGCCCTGGGCTGGGGGATCCTCGTGGCCGCGCTCGGCGGGGCCGTAGGCGACGACCGCCCCGAGGCCCTCGGCGCGGAGGAGCTCCGCGGGCAGTGGGTGCTGGGCCATCCCGGGGTGCGGCGGGTGGCCGGAGGGCTCGGCGGGCCCGAGAGACTGGACCGAAGGCGAGACGAAGGGCCCTCGGGCGGCTTGACAGGGGGCGGGGGGCGTGGTTGTTTCCGCGCCCCAGTTCGAGGAGGATCCCCGTGAAGCGCACGTACCAACCCAGCCGTATCCACCGTCTTCGCACCCACGGCTTCCGGGCCCGGATGGCGACCCCCGGCGGACGCACGGTGCTCAAGAATCGCCGGGCCAAGGGCCGTTCGCGGCTCTCGGTCACCGCCTACAAGAAGTGACCGCTGCCCCGACGACGGCGCCGGGGCCCGACGGGCGCCGGAGACCGTATGGGCCACACGTTTGACAAGTCTCAGCGCCTCCTGCGACGCGAGGAGTTCCTCGCGGTCCAGCGGGAGGGGCGCAAGCTCCACGCGGGGCATCTGTTCGCGTCGGTGCGGCCCCGCGGCGACGAGGCCCCCGCCCGGCTCGGGCTCGTCACGAGCCGCAAGGCCGGCAACGCCGTGCACCGCAACCGCTTCCGGCGGGTGATGCGGGAATATTTCCGCCTGCATCGGGAGTTGTTCCCCGTGGGGTGCGATGTGGTGATTGTTGCGCGGGAGGGCATCGCGGCCCTTACTTCCGAGGCCTTGCGCGACGAGATCGCCGCCGCATTGTCTCGTCGTCGGCCCAAGGCTGCCCGCGGCCCGCACGAGACCCCCCCTCCATGATACGCGCTGTCCTCCTTTGGCTCCTGCGGTTCTACCGCGCGGCGATCTCGCCGTGGCTCGGCAACGTGTGCCGTTTTGAGCCCTCCTGCTCGCGGTATGCCACGGCGTGCATCGAGTGCCACGGGGCCCTGCGCGGCTCGTGGTTGACCCTCAAGCGCCTCGGTCGCTGTCACCCCTTCCATCCGGGAGGGTACGACCCTCCGCCCCCCATTGCCCCCTTGCCCGACGCGACCGCCCTGCCCGGCCCGCCTCGGGGGGACCGTGCTCGATGAACAACACCCTGCGGTATGCCCTCTTCGCCCTGGTGGGCGCGGCCCTCGTCTACTTCGTGGTCCTGCGCAAGCCCGACCACCCCAACGTCGGTCGCCTCGCCCAGGAAAACCCTCCTGCCACCGCGCAGGGCCGGTCGACCGAGCGCACCTTCACGGTCCGCACGCCCTCCTCCGGTCCCGTGGGGGGCCTCGAGGCCGAGGTCACCACGCGCTCGGCCGCCGTGCGCGACCTGTGGATGACCGCCCCGCAGTTTGCCTACGCCCAACCCCACCTCGACCCCCGCACCAACCAGCCCAACCCCGACCGGCGCCTCAACCTCGCCACCACCTATCGGGAAGAGCTTCTGCCCCTGCGGGTCCAGCTCCGGCTGCGCCGCGGGGAGGCCTCGGTCATGCCCGACTACCCCGACTTCGAGGGACGTCAGGTCAACGACCGTGAGGTCTCCCTCACCTGGCAGGGCGACGGCCTGGAGGTGGTTCGCACGTACCGCGGAGAGCGTCCCTTCCTCATGCGGGTCGAGACCCGGGTGACCAACCGCGGGGCCCCGGTCACGGTCGAGCACTCCCTGCCCCTGTACCACTGGGCCACCCGGGCCGAGGAGTCGGGCAAGTTCTTCCAGAGGCCCTGGCAGCTCTCCGAGGGGATGTGCCACCACGGCGAGCTCTACCGCAAAGAGCGCGACGACCTCCTGGCCCGCCGCGGCGACCAGCTCTTCCCCGGCAACGCCCGCTTCGTGGCAGTGGGCAACCTGTATTTCGTGTCGGCCCTCGTGCCCCACGGCAACGCCGAGGTCCGGTGTCGGCTCTTCGCCGAAGACCGCCCCAACTCTGAAAACGCGGTCGGGTCGGTGTACGCCGGGGCCCTCAACTGGCCGCGGTCCACCCTCGCCCAGGGCGAGTCCACCACCTTCGCCGCCAGCGCCTACTTCGGCCCCAAGGACGAAGGGGTCCTCGCCCGGGCCATCGACGACGGGCGCCTCAAGGACACCGTCAACCTCGGGTTCTTCAGCTTCATCGCCCGGCAGCTGGTGCGCTTTTTGCGCTTCCTCCACGGGATCGTCGGCAACTGGGGCCTCGCCATCATCCTGCTCACCCTCTGCATCCGGGTGGCCCTCCTGCCCCTGCTGGCCAAGAGCATGCGCTCGATGGCCATGATGCAGAAGGTCAAGCCCGAGATCGACGAGATCAACAGGAAGTTCGCCGACAACAACGAGGCCAAGACCCTGGCCACCATGGAGCTGTACAAAAAGAGCGGGATCAACCCCCTCTCGGGCTGCCTGCCGCAGCTCGCCCAGCTCCCCATCTGGTGGGCCCTCTACACGAGCCTGCAGACCTCGGTCGAGCTCTTCCACGCCCCGTTCTTCGGCTGGATCCGCGACCTGTCCTCGCCCGACCCGTACTACGTCCTGCCCCTCATCCTCGGGGCCATCATGTTCGTCCAGCAAAAGATCATGCCCCCCCAGGGGATGGATCCCACCCAGGCGAAGATGATGACCTATTTCTTCCCCCTGTTCCTCACGGGGATCTCGCTCTTTCTGCCCGCGGGACTGGCCCTGTACATGCTGATCAACAGCCTTCTCGGCATCCTGCAGCAGTGGTATACGAAGGCCCAGATGGACAAGATGAAGACCGAGGGCTCGGGCACCGGCGGCGGCCAGGCCATCGTCGTGCGCCCCGTCACGTCTGGAGGCGGCCGTGGCAACGACTGAACCCCGTCGCCCCGTCGACCCCCGGGCCGTCGACGCCGCGGTCGACTACCTCTCCGAGGCCCTCGTGCGGATGGGCCTGACGGCCACCGTACGCACCCGCGAAGACGACGGCGAGACCGTCCTTGAGATCGAGGGCCGCGACGCCGCCTCGGTGGTGGGCAAGAAGGGCTCGACCCTCGACGCCCTCCAGCTCCTGTGCAACCGGGTGGCCTCCCGCGAGCTCGACGGCGACCGGGTCTCCCTCACCGTCGACGCCGACGGGTACCGGGCCCGGCGGGCCCGACAGCTCACCACCATGGCCGAGCAGCTCGGGCGACGCTGCGTCACCGAGGGCAAGGTCATCGTGATGGAGCCTCTGCCCCCCCGCGAGCGCCGGGTCATCCACATGGCCCTCGCCCGCTTCACGGGGGTCTCGACCCGCTCCGAGGGCGAAGGCGAAGAGCGCCGCATCCAGATCATTCCGATGCCCGCCCCCACCGCCTGAGCCCGCCTCGCGGCCCGCGGCCTTGATCCTCGTCGTCGACAACTACGACTCGTTCACCTTCAACCTCGTCCAGCTCCTGCGGTCGGTCGGAGGCCCCGGAACCGACGTCCGGGTGGTCCTCCACGACGCCCACTCGGCCGACACCTTGCTGGGATGGAGGCCCTCCCACGTGGTGATCTCTCCGGGCCCCGGCGACCCCACCCGGGCCGGGGTGAGCCTGGAGCTTCTCGGCCGGGTGCAAGTCCCCACCCTGGGGGTGTGCCTCGGGCATCAGTGCCTCGGGGCCCTGTACGGGGCCCGGGTGATCCGCGGAGAGGCGCCCGTGCACGGTCGGGCCTCGGCCATCGTGCACACGGGGGAGGGGGTCTTCGCGGGCCTCCCGCGGCCCTTCTGGGCGGGGCGGTATCACTCCCTGGTGGTTGAGGCCGCGACCCTGCCCGCGGGCCTGGAAGCCACCGCCTGGACCGACGACGGGGTGCTGATGGGGCTGCGGGCCCGCGACCGACCCGTGGTGGGGGTTCAGTTTCACCCCGAGTCGGTGCTGACCCCGGAGGGGCCGCGGCTGGTGGCCAACTTCCTCGCGGGCGGATGAAGCGCTGCGGCCCGTTGCGTCGCGGAGGCCAATGGGTGCACCCTCGCGGGCACCCCCAATGGCACATTTCGACCTGCGACTGCGCAACCTGGAGTCTGGCGAGTACCTCATCGCGTCGTTCGAGCGCGAGGAGGACGTGGCCGACTGGCTCATCCACCGCCCCGCGATGATGGAGGTTCTTGGGCTCAAGACCGACCAGGAGGGCCCCGAGGTGCACGACCGGCTGCGGCCCCTCGTGCGCCCGGCCGACGCCGCCGAGAAGGCCCGGATCCTCGTCCTCGACGCCCAGGACGCCCTCGCCCGGGCCCAGCAGATCGAGGAGGAGTCGCGCCGCGAGCAGGAGGAGGCCCGGGCCCACCTCGAGGCCATGCGCACGGCCGACCCCAACCGCATCCTGCGGGTGCGCTGGTCGAAGACCGCGGGCTACGCGCACATGGACCCGGTCGATCCGCGGGAGATCAACGCCGACGTGCGGGCGGCCATCGAGGCCTGGGTGGCCGAGCGCAACGAGTGGGTCCACAGCCGGGGGCTGGAGGTCGTCGAGGCCACGGTCGAGGCCTGGCCCGGAGCCCTCAAGCCGGGGCAGGACCGCATCCTCGGGGGCGGCCATTTCGTGCCCGCCCAACGCGACGAGCCTGAGACGCCGTAGGCGTCGGACGGGGGTTGGGAGGCGTCGGGCGGGGGCCCGGGGCCCCGGGTCCGGGTTCGGTCCGTGCCGCGAGCCGAAGCCGACGGTGGGGACGGGTGAGTTGGGCTTCGGAGTAGGCGTCGCCGGGCCCTGAACGAAGACATTGGGCGGTGGAGGAGGCGTGGCGGGACGCCTCCTCGTGGGCGCGGGTCCGCGGTCGGAGGGGGATGGGAACTCCCACGGGTTCGCCGCGTCGAGCACCTCCCCCGTGGAGCTCCGGACCTACCGCAGCGGGGGCAGATTCCCCGTTATTCGCAGCGTCCTCCCGCCCCGACCGTGCGGCGCGGCGTTGATCGCGGCGGCCTCGGCGGTCGGTTACGGGGGCGATACGCGCCGGGCGGAGCGGGCGACCGGGGACGATCGTCGGTGAGCGCTCCGTCGGTGACCCGGCCCGGCGGAGCAACCCCCTTGCCCTCTCGCGGCGCCCTGCGCTCTCATGCGCGGCGATGATCGACCTGGGATACCTGCAGCGATACAAGATCCTCCCGAGCGCTCACTGGGAGCGGACCGTCGCGACGGCATATCTCCCGATGGAGCGGCTCAGCGGCACGCGCCTTGAGTTGCACGGCTTCGCGCCTCCTGCCACGCCCGTGATCTACGCGTCGAACTCGACGCAGAAGTATGACTTCTTGTCGTTCCGCTCGGCGATGTGGGCGCGGCGGGTGCCCCTGGTGATGATCACCAAGGCGAAGAACTATCACGTGCGCTGGATGCGCCCGGTGATGGAGCACACGGGTGTCGTCCCGCTCGCTTCGAAGGGCTACGTGCTCCTCCGAGACGTGAGCGACACGGTGGGTCGCCGCCCCACCGAAGACGAGTACCGCGCGCTGCGGGCCCACCTGGACCTCGACGCGCCGCTGCCCGACACGCCCCTCGCCGCCGCGCTTCGATCGAAGCGCAGGGACATCCTCGGCGTCGCGTTTGACCCCAGCGGGAGCTCCCTGCGCGACGCGTGGAGGGCCACGTATCGCGCGCTCCTGGGAGAGTCGCTGCGCCTCGCGCGAGAGGCCGTCGCGGCGGGGCACTCGCTGCACATCTACCCCGAGGGCACGGTCTCATCGCGCCTCGGGCGCGGTCGCATCGGCGCGGTGACCTTCGCGCGCGCGTTGGGGATCCCGCTCGCGCCCGCGGGCATCAGCGGGTCTCGGGACGTGTACATCGGGCAGACCCCGATGCTCCGCGGTGGCACGCTCCGGCTCCGCTTCGGAGAGCCCTGGCACCCGGACCTCGCCGAGCTCCCTGACGACTTTCGTCCCTTCGACCCCGAGCACGAGCGCGAGCACCGGGCGGTGCTGCAGTCGGCCACCGACGCGCTGATGGATCGCATCAACGCGCTCATTGATCCTGCCTGTCAGCGGCAGGAGGGCCACGTCCCCGACGGCACGCGCGGCACGCGGCGGTTCTTGTGATCCCCGGCGCGCTGCACCCGAGGCACCGCATCGACATCGAGCCCGAGGCGTTGGCGCGGGCGCTGGGCGCGTGCGTCTCGGCGTCGGCGGACTCGGTGAGTGCCCTGGAGGCGCTCGCGTGCCCCGCGGGTGAGGTGATCGCCACGCTCTCTGCGCGTTCGGCCTTTGATCTCCTCTTGAGCGCGCTCGCGCTGCCCGCTGGGAGCGAGGTGATCCTCTCTGCGTGGACCATCCCCGACATGGCGCGCATCGTCCGCGCGCACGGTCTCGTTCCGGTCCCGCTGGACTGCCGCGCCGACACGCTCGCTCCGGAGCTTCAGGCGCTGCGCGACGCGATCTCGCCGCGCATCCGCGTCGCCGTGATCGCCCAGCTGTTCGGCGCACGCGCGGAGCTCGCTGGCTTCGACGCATTGTGCCGCGCGAGGGGGGTGCTGCTCATCGACGACGACGCGCAGGGCTTTGTGTCGCTCGCCCGGCTGCGGGAGGGATCGTGCGCTGACGTGACGTTGCACAGCTTCGGCTCCATCAAGACCGCCACCGCGCTCGGCGGCGGACTCGTGCGGGTGAGAGACGAGGCTCTTCGCGCGCGCATGCGTCAGGGGATGGCCGCGTGGCCGATGCAGTCGCGCGGGCGCTACGCGCGCAAGGTCGGGAGCTACCTCGGGCTGTCTGCGCTGCGAGAACCGTCGCGGTACGGCGCGTTCGCGCACGCCGTGGAGCGGAGGGGCGACTCGCTTGACGGGGTCATCACCGCCGCGGTGAAGGGCTTTCCCTCGGACTCACCCGAGGCCCTGCTGCGCGCGATCCGGTCGAGGCCCTGCGACGCGCTCTGCGCGACGATGCGCGAGGCCATCGCCGGCTGTGACCCCGCGCGCGTCTCTCGTCGTCGTGAGGCGGGCGAGCGGTTGCGTGCGCGGCTCGAAGGCGTCGAGGTGCTCGGCGACGCGATGCCAGAGCGCACCCACTGGCTCTTCGCGGTACTGTCGCGTTCACCTGCGTCCCTCGTGGCGGCGCTGCGGCGCGCGGGCTTCGACGGCGCGCGGGGCACGAGCACCATCACCGCGCTGGAGCCGTCGCCCGAGCGTCCCGAGATGCGCGCGGTAACCTGCGAACGCTGGCCCCCGCGCATGGTCTTTCTGCCCGCGTATCCGGAGATCCCCGAGTCCGAGCGCGACCGCATGGCGGAGGTCGTGCGCTCGCACGAGCGGTAAGTCGGGAGCGGGCGCAGGGGTGACGGCGTCGGTGAGACGCGTTCGCGATGGGGCCGGTGTGTCAATGGCTCCGGCCGTTTGTGACGACCGACCCGCTGCCGACGGGAGGGCTGCGATGAAGCATCGCCGCGCCCCGCCGACGCCGGGCTACGTCCCCGGGCCCAGGGCGAGGGCCCGGTCGATGGCCGAGGCGAGCCCCTCCGCGTCACTGTGCCCGCGTTATGCGCGATCGCCTCGGCGAAGGTGCGCCGCGCTGCCAGGGCAGGGGCGATGACCACCGCGCACCCCCGCGGGAGCCAGCGTGCGGCGAGGGCGTCGACGGCGCCACGGAGCGCGAAGCGGGAACGCATCTGGCGGTCGGTGCGCCCGGCAGACCACAGCCGCGCGAGGGCCTCGACGGCGCTCCAGCCGGGCAACGATCGTACGGGCGCGACGGTCAGGGCGCGGCGACGCAGGGGCGCGGCGGACGAGTGTGCCGTGAGGGCGGAGGGCAGGGCCCAGGGCGCGAAGATCACGAGGGGCCCCGCGCGCAGGGCGGCGGCGACCGGGGCGATCCACGGGGCGGGCTCTGGGGCGACGAGGACGATCACGGGGCGACCCTGCGCGGAACGACGCGGGCACGGCAGTCGACCTCGCCGCAGGTGAGGCAGCTCCGGCGTTGTGACGGCCTCCAGGGAGTGACCGTGACGCTCCACGACACGGAACCCAAGGCGCGCGGTCATTGGGGGGCCGGACCAGTGTACCCGCTCTGGGGTGACAAACACGGTGGCCCTGGCAGAAGTCCGTGACCGTCGTGACGACGCAGGGCAGGGGGCGTCTGCACGACGGCCTCCCCGAGCCGCAACACGCCATCGGTGCCGCGTTTCGCCTCCTGCCAGGGGAGGCCGTCGATGCGGTCACGCCGCGCTCAGCGGACCACGACCACCGTCGCGCAGGCCAGCAAGAGCGCAGCCGCGAGGCGCGCGTAGGGGACCCACGGGCGCGCCCGCCACACCTTCGCGACCCGCGCGTTGGGGCCGTAGAACCATAGGGTCCAGTGCGTTGCCGCCCCCGCCCAGCGGTAGCCGTGCAGGTCGCGGCGCGGGTCGTGCGCGTAGAGGAGATCCCCGCTCCGGCTCCACGAGCGCTGGTCGGGGGGCGGGGTGTTGTCGTCGTAATAACCTTGGTACACTTCGCATCGCCCCAGGGCCGTCGTTGCCCCCTCCAGCGTGAGCGTGCGAGAACTTCTGCTGCCGCCGTAGTATCCGCCGGAGCTGGATTGCTCATCGACGAGTTGGAGTACGCCGAGGGTTCGTCGGCACGTTGTGGAGCTTTCGGAATGATGTATCGACCCGCCGAGCTGCCGACTCTCACACGACGACGGGGAGGGCTCCCCGATCATCTCTCGCCACGAGCGGTAGCCCACCCTCGGTGCTGTGGACTCCTCGAAGCGCCACACGCGATCGGCGATCACAGGTGAGGTTACTACGTTGGAGCTCGCCTCGAAGCGCAAGGTCCCCAGCAGGGCGACCAACGTAATCCCGATGCAGCCGCAACCGATCACGTTGGACCAAACCGTGGTGCGCATGGCGTGCGAGGACGGTATGCCCGCCGCTATCCGTTGTCCAACACGGCCCTGGGCCCCGCATGCCGCGGGGCGCTCGACGACGACCAGCCTGCCGAAGTCGGCACCTGGGGGCTCTCCTCGCGGCGGGGTTCGGCTTCGACGTCCCTCAGTTCCTGGTGCACGGGCCGTGTCTGTGGGAGCTGCGGCAGGTGGGGCCGTTTCTCGTGTCGGCGATCTTCGCGGTCGAGCAGACGCGGCGCACCTTCGTACCGCGTGGCACCCCCTGTTCGTCCTGCTGTTGGAGATGTTGCTCCCCGGGAGGAGTGGCAGGTTGTGGCGGAGTACGTGCTGCCCCGCGAGCCTCGCCGCATCGACGCGGTGATCGTGCGGCGCGTGGAGCGTGTGGTCGAGACCAGCGTGGCCTGGCCCAACCACGGCGTGGCCTCCCTCCGGTTGCTCCCGCGCGAGGGTGACGAGATCGAAGCGGCGATGCCAAAATTGTATCTCATCCTAGACAAACGTAGTCATCTGTTTACAATGAGAAACATATGCCAGCCGTATCGCCTCCTCTCCCCCCCCATGCCGCCGCCCGGCTCCAAGCGCTGGGTGCGCAGCTGCGGGCGCATCGCCGGGGGCTGAAGATCTCGCAAACCGCGGCCGCCGAAGCAGCCGGCATGTCACGTGTGACGTGGCACCGGATCGAGACCGGTGAGCCGTCGGTCACCATGGGCGCCTACCTCGCGGCCGCGCTGGCCTTGGGACTCGAACTCATGGCACAAGACCCGCAGCGGCGCACTCCACCCGCCCCGCTGCCCGAGCGCATCCGTCTGGCCGACTATCCCCAACTGCGCCAGCTGGCCTGGACCACCCCGGGCCTCGAAGAGCTGAGCGTGCACGAGGCCCTGGCCGTGTACGAGCGCAACTGGCGGCACGTCGATGTCGCATCGCTGAGCCCGGCGGAGCGCGCGCTCGTGCAGGCGTTGGCCGCAGCCCAAGGGGGGCGCCTGCTTGTTTGAGCGGCCCCATCACCTACGCGTCGCCTACGTGTTGGGCACGCTCGATGCCACCCGGTTGCTGGCACACGATTGTCTGTTCGGCGGCGGCACCGCCATGGCGTTGCGATACGGCGAGTACCGCGAATCGGTCGACATCGATTTCCTGGTCTCGAGCCTCCCGGGTTACCGCGCTCTGCGCCAACTGCTGACGGGCCCGGACGGCGTGCGTCCCCTGCTGCGCGAGGGCCAGTCGCTGCAGCAAAGCCGTGAAGTGCGCGCAGACCAGTACGGCATCCGCACCCTGGTCCAGGTGGAGGGCGTCGACATCAAGCTGGAGATCGTGAACGAAGGCCGCATCGTGCTGCAGCCACCGGGCCCCGAGGACCGCGTATGCGGCGTCGCCACGCTGACGCCGCTGGACATGGCCGCGAGCAAGCTGCTGGCCAACGCCGACCGCTGGCGCGACGACAGCGTGCGCAGCCGCGATTTGATCGATCTGGCCATGATGGCGCCGCCCAAACCCTTGCTCGTGCAGGCCTTGGACAAGGCCCACGCCGCCTATGGCGACGCGGTGCGCAGGGACCTGCTGCGCGCCGTCGCAGGGCTGCGCGAGCGGCCTGGGCGGCTGGCGGAGTGCATGCAGGCGATGCGCATGACCACCGTGTCCCCGGCCCTGCTGTGGCAGCGCATCCGCCACCTGGAGCGCCGGGCGCAATGAGCCGTCGGCTCACCGCCGCCGATCTCGCGCCGGACGCCGTGGATGTGGCGCGCCGGACCCCGGGCTACGTCCCCGGGCCCAGGGCGGCCAGATCGGGCCGCGGGGTGCGGGCGAACACCGGCGGGCGACCGACGGGGGCCTCCACCGTGACATCGAGGGGACCCGTCCAACGGCGCGTCGGATCCCACACGTCCACCCACGCTCCGGGCGGCAGATGAACCCGCCGTGACGTCGCCCCCGGGGTGACCACCGGAGCCACCAGGAGGCCATCGCCGATCATGTACTGGTCGCGGAGGGCGTAGCCCGCGCGGTCACCCGGAAAGGCCAGCCCCATGGCGCGAACGATGGGCATGCCCGTGGCCCGATGCTCGGCCCCGAGGCGCATCCACTCCGGGCCCAGGGCCCGGTGCACCCGGGCGAAGCGCACGAAGTGATCGCGGGTCTCGGGGTCGCGGTCCCAGGTCCAGTTTTCGGCCCGGCGCAGGCCCTCGTGGGTGCGGAAGATGGGGGTAAACGCCGCGAGCTCGACCCAGCGCTGGTACAGCTCCTTCGTGCTCGGTCCGCCCGAGAAGCCCGCCACGTCGTGGGTGACGTACCCGACGCCCGCGAGGCCCAGGGATACCATCGCGGGGATGACCGTCTGCAGGCCGTCGTCGGCGTCCCAGGTGGCCTCCTGATCGCCCGCCCACACCACCTGCGACACCTGCGACGTGCGCAGCCAGCCCGAGCGCGACAGCAGGATCCAGTCGCCGTCGGGCCGCGCCGCTTCCATCGCCTCCCGGGCGGCCCGCTGCCAGAGGGTGGGGTAGCGGTTGTGGGTGCGTTCCGGGTCGGAGCCGTCGTGGAGGGCGGCGTCGAGGGGGAGCCACTCGCCGAAGTCGTGCATCCAGCCGGCCTGTCCCATGGCCAGGGCCGCGCGGGCGAAGCCCTGGTACCAGGCCACGGCCCGGGGGTTGGTCACGTCCCACACGCCGCCGGTGAGCACCGAAATGGGGAAGGTGATGGGCTGTCCGGCCGCGTTCCGAACGATGTACCCCTCGCGTACGGCGGGCTCCCAGAGGTCCTGCTCGGGCACGATGAAGGGGTTCATGTAGCCGAGGAAGCGGATGTTCTGGCTGCGGAGCTCGGCGATGAGGGCGGGCAGGTCGGGGTAGAGCCCCGCGTCGACGCTCCAGCGGTAGCGGACCCCGACGTTGCCGAGTCCAAATTCGCGCCGTCCCACCCAGTCCTGCGACCAGATCGCGGCCAGGGGCAGGCCCGCGGATTGGGCCCGTCGTACGGCCTCGCGCACGGGCTCGGGGCCTCCTTGCACGGCCAGCCAGACGCCCTCGACAGCCCACGGAGGCACGGCGGCGGTGCGGCCCTGGAGGAGGGTCCAGTCGCGCATCACGTCGGCGGGGGTCGGGCCGGTGTAGAGATGAAACACCACGGGCTCTGGGGCGGCGGCCTCGAGCCCGTACTCCGTCGGGTCGGTGGCGCAGAGGTCGGCGTCGACGCGGGCGTCGGTGTCGACGGCGAGCCCGAGGCCGGCCCCCGGGTCGAGGAAGAAGGGCACGGGGAAATACGTCGTGGTGTGATCGCCGGAGAAGGCGTTGCGGCGCCGCTCGGGTCGGCCGATGCCCTGCTCGCTCACCCAGAGCGGGAAGGTCCGCCCGCGGTGGTCGACGGCGTTGTACTGCTCGCCGAAGCCGAGAAAGGCCGCATCGGGCGCGCACGCGAGGCGGAGGCCCAGGGCGCGTACGGGGGTCGCGGCGTCGAGGGCCGCACGAAGCTCCACCTCGCCGGGCGAGACCCGACGGAGGCGCAGGGTGGCGGTGGCCCCGTCGCCGGTTCCGCGCAGCTCGAGGGTGTCGCCGTCGACGCGGGCGGTGAAGTCGGCCCCGGGCCGGACCACGGTCTCCTCCGTGCGCGAGAAGGTGTAGATCCCGAAGGCCATCCGGGGTCGCTCGACGTAGCGCCGGGCCACGACGGGGGCGCGATGGGCGGCGAGCAGGGTGCGATCGCCCGCCCGGAGGGTGAAGGCCCCGTCGGAGAAGGCGTCGAGGCGCAGGTCGGCCACCGTCACCGCGGGCAGGGCGCGACGGGGCGGGGCCGCGGGGGCGGCGTCGCCGCAGCCCTGAATGAGCCCGACCAGGGCGAGGGAGGCACAGTACGCGGCACGCATCATGTCGGGGCGAGAGCCTACCGGATCGGACCTGCCCGCGGGATCAACACCCGCTGTTCGCCGATCTCCAACAGCACCACCCGCTCGGGGCGCACCGCACGCGCGCGCATCGCCCGCCGCAGGATCGCTGGGGCCTCGCCGACCCTGTCCTCGGAGTTGACGAAGGTGTCAAAGTGGATCGGCAGCATCCACGTCGCCCCGAGGTCGTCGAAGGCCTGGAGGGCCTCGTGCGGGTCGAGGTGGTTGCGGCCGATGAAGCGCCTCGGCTCGATCGGGGCGATGGGCAGGATCGCGAGGTCGATGTGCGGGAAACGCCGGGCGGTCTCGACGAAGTGCTCGCGGTGGTAGGCGGTGTCGCCGCCGAAGTACACCGTGAGCCCGCGGTACTCGACGACGTAGCCCGTGTAGCAGTCCTGCATCCACGTGTCGGCCCCGTAGCGCCAGCCGCTGTGGGCGACGGGGACGGCGGTGACGCGCAGCCCGCGGGCGTCCCAGTGCTCCCAGGGCCCGAGGTCGCTGGCAGGAAAGGCGAGGTCGGGCACGTACGCGAGGCCCCCGGCGGGCGCGAGGAGGTGGCCGATGCGGCCCTCCAGCATCGCGAGCGAGGCGGGCGAGAGATGGTCGAAGTGCAGGTGGGACAGGAGGACGACGTCGAGGCGCGGGACGTGGGCCACGTCGATCCCCGGCTCCACCACACGCCAGGAGATCTGCCCCGACGACGCGGTGAAGATCGGGTCGGTGAGGATCACCCGGTCGTCCATCTGGAGGAGCACGGTGGCGTGGCCCACCCACAGGGCTGCGAGGCGGGCGTCGTTGCGCAGGGGCTGGGTGATCCGGTGCGGGACGCGGCGCGCGGGCGACAGCGCCGCGGCGACGTTGCGGGCGGCGATGCCGAGGAGCCCGGCGAAGCGCGTACAACCGCCAAGGGAGAGAGACAGGGCGATGGCGAGGGCCAGGGCCCCGGGCCTCATCCCGATTCGCCCTGCGTCCGAGCGTGAATCAGCCGTCGAGCGCGCCCGCAGCGACCGACCAAGACGTACTCCGGTACGTCGCGGGAGGGAGCGAGGACGAAAGCCGACGGATGATTTACGAACGGGCGTAGGGCGGATCGGGATCACAGGTACCTCACGCGCAGGGTGACGATCCACGCCTCGGCGCCCAGGAAATACGGGTGCCAGGTGAGCTGGACCCCGAGGAGCCCGAAGAGGGTGCTGGCCCCGACTTCGAAGCCCGCGCTGTGCTCCTGCCGGAAGAGCAGGTGGGACGCCCCGACGAACACCGCGAGCTCCTCGCCGGCCCCGAGCACGGGGACGGTGGCGCGGAGCCCGCTGCGCAGGGCCCAACGGCGTTCGAAGGCTCCGGGCAGGGCGAGGTATTCGGGCGAGACGAAGAGCTCGACGGAGCCTCCGTAGCGCGCGATGGGGTCGGCCACGAGGACGCGCCAGGGGTGGATCCCGCGGCGGAGTCCCCACGCGAGGAGGAGCGGGGTGACCTGCCAGCGGAGGCCGAAGCAGGCCTCGCCGCCCGCGACGACGAGCTCGGGGTTCGGGACGAGCTGGGCGGCCGCCCAGAGCGGCGTGGGGTAGGGGAAACGTTGCCGCGGCGTGTGTTGGGCGCCCGCGTGGAGCGGCAGGAGGAGGGCGGCGAGCCGCAGGGCGTAGCGAGGGGGCGGGGGCATCGGGGAGGCGGCCCTCAACGTAGGGCTGCGAAGCCGCAGGGGGCAGTGCGGCGTCCTCAGGCCCCGTAGTACCCCGCCCGCCGCACGATGGTCTCGACCTCGGCCCGGAGCCGAAACTCCTCGCCGAGGTCCTCGAGCCACTTCAGGTCGACCTTGAGCCAGCGCCCCGAGGCCCGCTCAAACT
This sequence comes from uncultured Myxococcaceae bacterium, assembly GCA_964447205.1. GTDB lineage: Bacteria > Myxococcota_A > Polyangia > Polyangiales > JAEUKH01. Next base: position 4,859 of record CAYUSB010000024.1, on the reverse strand, counting down.
CTACGTCGACCCGCGGAAACCGGTCGCCGAGGTCGCGCCGGACGTCGTCCTCGAGGTCGGTCGCCCGGCGGTCGTCGCCGGGGGGGTCGTACATCACCACGATTCTCTCCAAGGCCATCGCGTCGTCGCCTCGCTTCGGGGGGGAAGAGCCTGCCGCTGGTGTGCCATCGGGAGCACCCGGCCCGATAGTTTTTAGCCACGACCCGTCATGGGGACAGGCAGCCGCTGCAGGTCGTGCAACACGACGTGCAGGAGGTGCTCCACCGGCAGGAATCGAGGCACCACTGGCGGCCGCAGCGGCACTGGCTGCAGGCCCGGTTGTGGGTCCCGCTCCGGTACTCGCAGGCGTTGCCAGAGCGCAGGGCGCACGATCCCCAGGCGCAGGCGCTCGTGCAGGTCTGTTGCGAGCAGCGGTCGCAGCTCCCGGCCTGGGTCTGCCCCGGGGCGCACACGCCCTGGCCCGTGCAGGTGCCCCACTGGCAGCCCGTGGTGCAGGTCTGGCGGCCGCAGTTGCCGCAGGCCCGGGTCTGCCCCGGGGTGCAGTCCCCCTGGGTGGGGCAGGCCTCCCACTGGCAGGTGGTCGAACACCGTTGGGTCCCGCATCCCCCGCACGAACGGGTCTGTCCCGCCGCGCACTCTCCCTGGCCCGAACACTCCGTCCACACGCAGGCCTCGGTGCACACCTGCGACCCGCAGGACCCGCAGGTGCGGGCCTGTCCCGGGGTGCAGGCCCGGGCGGGGTCGGCCACGCAGCCGCGATCGGTGGGGGGCGGGGGGACGTCGCGGCCGGTGTCCAGGGGGGGCGTTCCGCGGTCGAGGGGGAGGGGGAGGTCGAGGGGCGGCAGGCCCAGGTCTTCGGCGTCTTCGGCGTCTTCGGCGTCTTCGGCGTCTTCGGCGACGTCGTCGCGGGGCCCTGCATCGAGGTCGCCGTCGAGGCCGGGGTCGGGCCCTGGCCGAACGTCGTAGCTGCCGAGCTCGGGGATCTGGGGCACGGCCCCGAGGGCGCATCCCCCGAGGGTCACGCTGCACACAAGACCCGCTCGAAGGAAACCAGGGGACACGACGATCTCGGACCTAGCCTGACCCATCCCGGCCGACGGGGTCAACGCCGCGGCAAGATGGACCGCGGTCGAGATGGGCCTCAGGGGGCTCCGCGGGGCGCTCGTGCGGCCAGGGTCTGAACCACGACAGCCTCGGCCCGGCCCGCGGCCGCGAGGCCCACGAGCATCGCCACCACGAAGGCGATCACCGAGGGGTTGCCCGTCACGAGGGAGGTGATCCCAGGGCCCGGGCAAAACCCGCCGAGGCCCCAGCCGACCCCGAACAGGGCCGCCCCCACCAGGAGGCGGGCGTCGAGGTCGCGCCGGGTGGGCAGCAGAAACCGCGCGGCCAGAATGGGCGAGGCGCGCCGGGTGGCGAGCCGGTACCCGAGGGTGTGCACGGCGATGCCCCCGACCATCACAAAGATCAGGGTGGGGTCCCATCGGCGGGTGATGTCCAGAAACCCGATCACCCGCGCAGGCTGGGTCATGCCCGCCAGGGCCAGGCCCACCCCAAACAGAACCCCCGCCAGGGCCGCCACAACATCCTGGGCACGCTTCCGTTGCGTCTCTGCGCTCATCGTCCACCTCCCGTCGCCAGCACCGTGACCATGCCCGCGGCGATGAAGGTCACCGTGGCCGCGAGGCTACGCGGGGCGAGGCGCGAGATCCCGCAGATCCCGTGCCCGCTCGTGCAGCCGTTGCCCACCCGGGTGCCTACCCCCACGAGGAGGCCCGCGATCACCGTGGTGCCCAGGCCCGCAGGCCCTGCCCCGAAGGCCCCGGGCATCGTCAGGAGGGCCGCCAGGCCGCCCACCAGGAGCCCGCCCACAAACAGGGCCCTCCACCGAACGTCGCCCGCCGTGGGCACGACCAGGCCCCCCGCGATTCCAGAGATCCCCGCCACCCGGCCGTTGAAGGCCAGCATGAGCGTCGCACTCACCCCAATCAACGCGCCCCCGGCCAGGGCCCGAATCCACTCGCTCGGAATGTCCATCGCGTTCGCTCCTGCTCCATCAAGGGCCGCCACGCAACTGCGACCCGTCCGAGGTGGGCCGCGCAACGGTCGTGCCATCGGCAAACCCCCCGTGCGCCGTCGTGGCCCAGGGGTCGCCGGGCGCGGAGGGGCTGAAACGTGTTACCAACCGTGTTGCGGTACGTTTCTGGCCTCACGGGAGGGATGCGGGGGCTCGGCGCGAAACGTGTCGGCATCGCGGGGGTGGTTACGATGGCACGCGGGTCGCTATGGGCCTTCGTGCGAAGCAGAAGGGACCGGTGGGCGATGTACGTGCTGGGCGTAGCGATGGCGGCGTTGATTGGGATCTCGCTCGGGCTCCTCGGGGGAGGGGGGTCGATCTTGACGGTTCCGATCTTGTTGTACGTGTTCAAGCTGCCGACCCGGGAGGCCATCGCGACCTCCCTGCTGGTGGTGGCGGCGACGAGCGCGGCGGCCCTGATCCCCCACGCCCGGGCGGGGCGGGTCCAGTGGCGCACAGGGGCCTTGTTTGGCCTGACGAGCATGGTGGGAGCCTACGGGGCGGGGCGCCTGGCCTCGTACATCCCGCCTGCGGTGCTGCTCCTGGCCTTCGGGATCATGATGCTGGTGACGGCCGCGGCCATGATGCGCGGTCGCAAGCCTGCGCCCGAAGGGGCCGACGCCGCGGGGCCGGACAGGGCCCCGTTGCCGGTGGTGAAGATCGTCCTGGAGGGTCTGGTGGTGGGAGCCGTCACGGGGCTGGTGGGCGCGGGAGGAGGTTTTCTGGTCGTGCCCGCCCTCGTGCTCCTGGGGCGCCTGCCGATGCCCGTGGCCGTCGGGACCTCGCTCCTGGTCATCGCGATGAAGTCGTCGGCAGGATTCGCCGGCTACCTCGCCTCGACCCCCATCCAATGGAACCTCGCCCTCCTCGTGTCCGCCGTGGCGGTCCTCGGGAGCGTCGGAGGGGCCCGCCTCGCGGGGCTGATCCCGGCCGATGTCCTGCGGCGCGGGTTCGGGTGGTTCGTGGTGGTGATGGCGGTGTTCATCCTCGGGCAGGAGGTGCCCAAGATGTTCGGGGTCCCGGTGACCGTGGGGACCCACTGGCCCTACCTCCTCGCGGCCATGAGCGTCCCGCCCCTGGCCGGAGCCCTGGTGGCCTGGTTGCGGCGGGAGCGCCGCCCGGCCACGGCCTGAGGCTCCCTACGTTTCAGCCCGCCCGCAACAGGTGTTTCCGTATACTCCCCGCCCGTCATGTCCCGCCCTCCCACAGACTCGGATGTCCTCTCGTCCCGCGCGGCGGAGTCCCTCGGGGGACCGGTCCTGCTCCTCGACCCGGCCCTGCGCATCGTGTGGGCCTCTCCGGGCGCGGTGGCCCTCCTCGGCGAGGCCCTCCCCCCCGGCACCCCCGCCCCGCAGGCCCTGTGCGGCGAGCAGGTCGACCGCCCCATCGCCGAAGCCCTCTCCGCCGGTCGCTCCGTCACCGGAACGGTCCTGCGCCCCATCCCCGGAGCCGGGGGGGCCACCCGGGCCCTGCGTGTCCGGGCCGCTCCCCTCCCAGGCCCCAAGGGGCCCGACGGGTGGGTCCTCCTGCTCGACGTGGAGTCCGACGACGAGGCCGAGCGCCCCGTCACCCGCTACGGGATGCTCACCCGCGACCCCGGGATGAAACGGGTGTTTCACCTCCTGGCGCGCGCCGCCCGCAGGGACGTCCCGGTCCTCGTGCGGGGCGAGTCGGGCAGCGGCAAGGAGCTCGTGGCCCGGGCCCTCCACGACGCCTCTCCGCGGGCTTCGCGGCCCTTCAAGGCCATCAACTGCGCGGCCCTGCCGGCCAGCCTCCTGGAGAGCGAGCTCTTCGGCCATGTGAAGGGCTCGTTCACCGGGGCCGTCCGCGATCACACGGGCTACTTCCGGGCCGCCGACCGCGGGACCCTCTTCCTCGACGAGATCGCCGAGATGCCCATCGAGCTCCAGGCCAAGCTCCTGCGGGTCTTGGAGACCCACACGGTGATCCCCGTGGGCAGCAGCAACCCCGTCCCGGTCGATGTCCGCATCGTGGCGGCCACCCACCAGTCGCTGCGGGCCGCGGTGGAGGCCGGGCGGTTTCGCGCCGACCTGATGTATCGGCTGCGGGTGGTCCCGATCTTCCTGCCGCCCCTGCGGGCCCGACCGGGCGACATCCCCCTGCTCGTGCAGCACTTCGTCGACGTCCTCAACGCCGTCGGCGAGCGCCACGTCACCCGGGTGGCCCCGGGGGCCATGGAGGCCCTGCGGAGGTACCCGTGGCCCGGCAACGTACGCGAGCTCCGCAACGCCCTGGAGTACGCCTTCGTGATCGGCGAGGGGCCTGTCCTCATCGAGGCCGACCTGTCGCCCGAGGTGGTCGACCCGGAGATGGCCGAGGAGGGCCTGACGGCCCCGATCAACGCCCCGCCCGTGGTGGAGGGGTCGCCCGAGGTCCAGCGGATTCGTCGGGCCCTGGAGCGGGCCGGGGGCAACCGCAGCCGGGCGGCCCAGGTGCTTGGGATGAGCCGGGTGACCCTGTGGCGCCGGATGCGGGCCCTCGGGATCGACGGGGGGTGACCGCCTGGAGTTCGGAGTACGTTCCCGTGGCGCCCTTCCTCGCGGCGGCCCGCGCGGCGGACGTGGCGCTGCCGCCGTACGTGGAGGCGGAGCTGCGGGCCTTTCTGCGCTGCGGTGTGCTGGCCTGCGGCTTCGGACGAGCGCGGTGCGTGGCCTGCGGCTTCGACCGGCTGGTTCCGTTCTCGTGCAAGGGCCGGGGGGTGTGTTCTACGAAATCACCTCATAAATCCTCTGGTATTCACGCTGCGGCTGCGACACGCGGC
>CAYUSB010000023.1:0-125628 GCA_964447205.1 uncultured Myxococcaceae bacterium | reverse complement strand
TGTCCTGGCCCCCGTCGGCCACGTAGTTGAAGGTGGTCCCGTCGCTCCCGAGCTGTATCTCATGGGACAGGACGGCCACGGTCCCGAGCTCGGCGTCGAGGCGCAGGGCCCACGGGCGCCCCGGGGGGTTGAGCTGAAAGAGCCGGGCCGGGTCGAGGCATTCCGCGCTGCAGCGGGAGACCCCGAGGGGGTGCTGCTCCTGCGGGAGGGTGGCGGCGGTCTCGGGCAGGGGCTGGGCCCCGGCCGCACGGACCGCGAGCAAGAGCCCGCAGACGAGGGGGAGGAGGTTGGGTCGTGTCATCGCACCGTAGGATGCACCAGACGGCATCGCGGCCCACATCTTTCCAGATCGTGCGCGATGCCCCTACGACCGCAGACGTCGTTAAACCGCGGCCAGTTCGGGATGTGTAGTTTTCTCAACGAGACGCAAGCCAGGCAAGGAAGGGCGACGACGGCGGGCTCCATGCCCGGCGAGGAGACCTGACGCCGCATGGCGACGCGGATCGGCAGAGAAAACTACGCATCCCGAACTGGCCGCGGTTTAACACGCCGGGGACGTGTAGGGCGAAGCGGTCAGCCCCGGGAGCCTCCGTCCCCGGATCTCCACGCGTCCGCCCCAGGCCACGAGGCGGAGGATGCCCGATTCCTTGAGCGAGAGGGTCCGAGCTCCGAGGGCCGCGTAGTGGGCGAGGGTGTCGTTGTCCTCGGGGTCTGCGTCGCTGATGAGCACCAGGGCGGGGTTGAGGTGACGGAAGACCTCCGGGTCCATGCGTCCCTGCTCCTGCCCGTGGTTGGAGGCATGCAGGAGGTCGATGTCCCTGGGGAGGAGGCCCTGCTCGTAGAGACGGCGCCACTGCGACGACTCGAGGTCGGTGCCAAACACCATCACGCCCCCCCCACACTCCACCACCGGGACGATGCACCCTCGATGGACCCCCGCCCGGTCTCCGGCGTCGGCGACCTGGCAGAGGCCGCTGTCGGAGGCGTTGAGGTCGCGCAGGGTCCACCCGTCGTCATGGAGTTCGGGCAGGGGGCGGGGGGGCAGGCCGAGGTAGGCCTCCACGGCGTGGGCGAGCTCGACCGGGGGGTATTTCGGGTAGGAGCGCTGGGTCCGCATGAGGTCCGGGGCGAAGGTCGTCCCCGACCGGGCGACCCATCCGTCCGGGGTGAGGAGGCCCAGGACGTCGCGCAGGTCGGCCCAGTGATTGGCGTGGGCGTGCGAGAGCACGAGGCCGTCGACCCCGTGATGGCGGCTGGCCTTCACGATGGCCCGGTAGTCAGGGCCGTGCCCGCAGTCGATCAGGATGAGCCGCGACGGGGTGGTGAGCGTGACGCAGTCGCCGGTGAGGGTCGCGTAAAAGTCGATGTTCATGGGGGCTCTCCAGGACCTCGGGGCTGCGCGGGGGGCCGATGTGGGCGCGTCCATCCCTCGCACGCCCCGCGCGTGGGGCCGATGGCAGGTCGATGACATCGCGGCGCCCGTGCATCCGCCTCGCCCCGCCGCCCCCGCGGGCTCTACCCCCGGGCCACCCGGGCCTCATCGCGCTCGCGGCGCGTGGGGTTGACCCGCACGAGCCCATGCATCCCGTCGACGAGGACCACGTCGCCGTCGTTGACCCACGCGAACAGCCCCGCCACCTCGCTCACCGCGGGCACCTCCAGCAGCTCCACCAGGCCCCGCAGGCGGGCCCCCGCCGGGGCGCGGCCGGCGAGCACCACCGCGCAGGGCTTCCGACGCGCGGCCATCACCAGGTCGAACACCGTCAGGGTCTCGCCCACCCACACGGCCCCCTGGGGCACGGACTCCAGGGCCCGGGGGGCGGCCAGGACACGCAGGGCGTCGCACAGCTCCGACAGCTCCTGGGCCCGCTCGGCCACGATCGGAACCTCCGTCAGCCGCGCCGACCGCGTAGCCTCCCGGGCCACCTGCCCCAGGGCCGTGACCAGCCCCCGGGAGCCCGCCAGCTCCAGGGTGCGCTCGCGCAGCCTGCCGTCGGCCAGGATCATCCGGGCCAGCTCCAGGCTCGTGGTGTCGAGGCTCTTGCGCCGGGCGGCCCGCAGAAACGACTCCAGGGTGGCGTCGCACTCCAGCACCACGCGGTCGAAGGTCCGTCCCAGCTCCTGGGCCGTACGTCCCTCGCCCGCCCCCGCCCCCCGGACGGAAGGCCGACGCAGGGCCATGGCCACCCCGAGGGCCCGCCCCGGGGCCAGCATCCGGCCCGTGAGGGTGACCCGCCGCACCGTGGCCGGCCCCGCGGGTCGGGGCGACGGGGCGTCGACGATGCGGGCCTTGCCCACCACCGGGGCCACCGCGCCTGCCAGGGCCACCAGGAGCTCGACCTCGGCCTGGCTGTACCCGGGCGACTGCCGCTGCACCACGAGGGCCCCCGCGGGCCCCGCAGGCCCCGGGACGGGCACCGCCAGGAGGGCCGGGTAGCGCTCCTCCCCGAGGCCGGGAAACACTCGGGCCCGGGCGTGGTCGACCGCGGCGTCGGTGCTCACCGGGCGCATCAGCTCGACGGCCGTGCCCACCAGGCCCTCCCCCACCGCGAGGCGGACCTCCCCGAGGGCCTCGTGGCCGAAGCCGACGTTGCCCCGCATGACGAGGTCGTTGCCCTCGCGGAGGTACACCGAGCACACGGCGCTGTCGAAGACCGCGGCCACCCGGATCGGGATGTCGTCGAGGGCCGCCGCCAGCGGGCGCAGGACGGCCAGGGACCCCACCAGGTCGCAGACGGCGTCGAGGCGGCCCTGACCCCGGCCGTGGATGGTCGCGGGCACCGGGCCCAACGCCTCGCTCATGGGCGGGCGGTGCAGACGCGCTGCCCCAGGGATTCTGGCAGGGCCGCGCAGAGGGACCCGGGGAAGTCGCACTCGGCGTCCGAGGCGCAGCGGCCCATGCAGACCGGGTCGCCGCCGTTGAGCCGGACGCAGGCCCCGCTGCCGGGGCACTCGGTCGACAACGCGGCCGGGGCCGTGCAGCGCTGCGAGCAGAACTGCACCGTGTTGCGGGTGGCGGTCGTGCTCGACAAGCACAGGGGGGCGTCCGACCCGCAAGGCAGGTCGCGACCGCAGGCGCCGTACGGGGCCCCCCGGTCGCAGCCCGCGGCCCCGAGGGCCAGAAGCCCGAGGGCCATCGCCGCCACACCAACGACCGACCGACCGAGACTGGACGAGGTACACATCGCGCTCGCAAGCATCGTCGCAATTCTGGCACCCTGTCCAGCGCCCGACGCACATCGGGCAGAGAGAGAGCACCTCCGCGATGACACTTCCTGCTAGGCGCATGGCCATTCTCTGCGCGGGCGGCCCCGCCCCCGGGCTCAACAGCGTGATCGCCGCGGCCACCATCCGGGCCAATCTGCTCGGGGTGTCCGTCCTCGGGGTCCAGGACGGGTTTCGGTACATCATGGACGGGGACATCAGCCACGTGCAGGAGCTGAAGATCGAGGACGTGTCGCGGATTCACTTCCGCGGCGGGTCTCACATCGGCATCTCCCGGGCCAACCTCAACCGCGACGCCAAGACCCTCGACACCACCCTCCTGTCGCTCCTGCGGCTCAACGTCGACAAGCTCATCACCATCGGCGGCGACGGGACGGCCTACGCGGCCCACAAGCTCGCGGAGAAGGCCCACGGCCAGCTCCGGGTGGTCCACGTCCCGAAGACCATCGACAACGACATCAACCTCCCCCCCGAGGTCGACACCTTCGGCTACGCCACGGCCCGTCACCACGGGGTCGAGATCATCAAGAACCTGATGACCGACGCCAAGACCACGCACCGCTGGTACTTCGTGGTCACCCAGGGCCGCAAGGCCGGCCACCTCGCCCTCGGCATCGGCAAGGCCGCCGGGGCCACCATCACCCTCATCCCTGAGGAGTTCGGCGAAGGCCACGTGCGCTTCTCCGAGCTCGTCGACACCCTCGCCGGGGCCGTGGTCAAGCGCCTCTCGTACGAGCGCTCCGACGGGGTGGCCATCCTCGCCGAGGGGCTCCTGGAGAAGCTCCACCCCGACGACCTGGCCCTCATCAACCGCAGCGAGCGGGACGTCCACGGCAACCTCCGCTTCTCGGAGATCGACTTCGGCGACGCCCTCAAGCAAGCCGTCATCTCTCAGCTCAAGGCCCGCGGCCTCAAGCAGACCATCGTCTCGAAGAACATCGGCTACGAGCTCCGCTGCACCGACCCCATCCCCTCGGACATCGAGTACACCCGCGACCTCGGGTACTGCGCCGCCCGCTACGTCATCGAGGGGGGCACGGGGGCCATGGTGTCGATCCAGGGGGGGAGGTTCAAGCCGGTGCCCTTCGACCAGCTGATCGACATGAAGTCGGGCAAGGCCCGGGTGCGCCTCGTCGACATCGACTCCGACCGGTACCGTATCGCCCGGTCGTACATGGTGCGGCTCAAGCGCGAGGACTTCGACGACCCGATGCAGTGCGCCCGGCTGTCCTCGATGATCTGCATGCCCCCCGAGGAGTTTGTGGCCAAGTACGCCTACCTCGTGGCCCGCGAGGCCGCCCCGATGAGCATGGTCTCGCGGATGCCCCCGCCCCCCGCCGCCCCCGCGGTCCCCATCAGCGAATAAGACCCCAGACCAGGGCCGCGACCCCAAACCCCGCCGCCCCGAGCACCCCCATCGACCCCAACATCACCGCCGGGGCGTTGCGGTCGACCCCGTGGGCCATCTCGCAGCTCATCCGCTTCATCAGGGTGTGCATGCACTGCACGGGCATCTTGCCCTCGGCGATGGCCTGCAGCCGGTCGATCATCTCGGTCACGCTGCGGTACCGGGCGGCCGGCGCCTTCGCCGTCCCCTGCACGATGAACCACCCGTACTCCGCCGGGACCGGCCCCTGGTACGGCGACCGGGCCGCCCGGGCGTCGGGCATCTCCCGGCTCTGCACCGCGGCCAGGGTCTCGGCCACGCTCTGCAGATCGGCGAGGTAGTGCCGGTGGGTCAGGAGCTCGTGAAACATCACGCTGAGGGCGTAGATGTCGGCCCGCTCGTCGATGGCCTCCGTGTCGCCCCGGGCCTGCTCCGGGGCCATGTACGCGGGGGTCCCCAGGATGGCCCCGACCATCGTGCGGAGCTTGGGGGAGGCGGGGCTCTGCGAGGCCCGGCCGAGCTCCCCCTCCAGGAGCACCTGGGTGTCGTCGCGGAGCCTGCGGGCGAGGCCCCAGTCCATGAGCATCACCTCGCCGAAGCGGCCCACCATCACGTTGGCGGGCTTGAGGTCGCGGTGGATCACCCCCTGGGCGTGGGCGTACTGCACGGCCCGCAGGATGCTCTGGAAGAGGCTCACCCGGCGCTCGATGGTGTACCGACGATGGTAGTCGGGGTCGCCCGCGGCGAGCCGGGCGATGATGTCCTCGAGGGTCTCGCCCTCGACAAACTTCATCACGTAGTAGTACCGCCCGTCGGCGTCGGTCCCCACGTCGTGGATGGGCACGATGTTGGGGTGATCGAGCCGGCCGAGGGTGCGGATCTCCTCGACGAAGCGGCCCACCATGGCCGGGCGCTGGAGCTCGGGCAGGAGGCGCTTGACCGCCACGGGGCGCTCGATGTCATTGTCCTGGGCGAGGACCACCTCCCCGACCCCTCCGCGCCCGAGGACCCCAAGCTCCTCGAAGCGCAGCCGGCTGTCGGTCACGAGCCGCGAGCCGTCGCCCACCCGCTCCAGCCGCGGGAGCACCGTCGAACGATGGCCGCCCCGTGTCCCCAGGGTCGTCTCCCCCTCATCGGGCGGGACCATCGTGTCGGCCTCCCCCGTCGTCCCCTCTCCCCCGCGCGGCGGGTCGACCCGGGCGGCCCCCGCCTCGGCGAGGAGGGTCGGGGCGCTCGATACGTCGGCGGAGTTGGGGGCGCGCATGGCCCGCCACGCTAGCGGCATCGAGGCCCCGCGTCGAGGGACCGGGGACCGGCCAAACGTACCGGGGCCCTGGATTGGCCCCTATGGGGCGTGCACGACCAGGGTCCTTGTGGTTAGTGTGGGGCCCCACAGAGGAGGGCGCGATGGGTGACGGTCAAACGTTTGTGTTGTTGCTGCCGGTGCTGGTGGTGCTGTTGTCCCTCGTGCTGCGCTCGCTGCGGCAGGTCGATCAGTGGGAGGTGGCCCTGCGGTTCACCCTGGGGAAGTTTTCGGGGCGGGTCGAGCCGGGGATCGCCCTCGTCTTGCCCTTCTTCCAGTCGCTGGTGAAGGCCGACACCCGGGTGCGCAACCGCGACCTGCCCCAGCAGATGGTCATCACGGCCGACAACGTCACGGCCGTGATCGACGCCGTCGTGTACTACCGCGTGGTCGACCCCGAGAAGGCCATCCTCAACCTGGAGAACTACGAGCTGGCGATCAAAGACCGCGCGAAGGTGGTGCTCCGTGACATCGTGGGCGAGACCCTCCTCGACGATGTCCTGGCCCACCGCGAGGAGATCGCCGCCAAGGTGCGCACCCAGGTCGAGCAGTTTGTGGCCCACTGGGGGCTCCACGTCGAGACCATCGCCCTGCAGGACATCCAGCTCCCGCCCGAGATGCGCGAGGTGATCGCCCGCAAGGCCATCGCCGAGCGCGACCGGCAGTACGTCATCATCAAGTCCCAGGCCGACGTCGAGAGCGCGAAGAATTTCGCCGAGGCCGCCCGCATCCTCGCCGACTCACCCGGGGCCATGGAGCTCCGGCGCCTCGAGGCCCTGCAGAACATCTCGGGCCACGGGGTCACCAAGGTGGTCTTCGACCTCGCCCGGCCCCCGCAAGCGGGCGACGGCGACAAGCGGGCCCTGGCCATGGCCCTGGCCATGGAGGGCGACGGGCGTACGGGGGTTCGGATGGACGCGGGGGGCCACCCCGCGGGGGCCCAGCCCATGGGGACCCAGCCCGCCGAGGTGGCCCGCACCGAGGGGTACCCCACCGGGGGCATCGCCGCCCACGAGCGCAAGGGCTGACCCTCTGTCATGGAGGGACGAGACCGTCCATGCTCGCCGCCCTCGCCACCCAGGCCCTGACCCACCTCGGCCCGCACGGCCACCCCCTGGCCCGGGAGGCCCTCCCCCGGGCCACCCTGACCCTCCTGCCCTCCACCCACCATTGGGACAGCTCGTACGGCCCCGTGGCGGCCCACCCCGTGTCCCTCCGGGTCGACGCCGCCCTCCTCGGGGCCCTCTGCCGGTCACCCGGCGGCCGCGAGGCCCTGGTGGCCGCCCTGTCCGCGGCCCTGAGCGACGAGGCCGGGGTCACCCTCGAGCGCCTCGACCTCGGATGGGACGGCACGGTCCGGACGGAGGCCCCGAGCCCGTACCGCGGGGCCCCGGGCATCGAGCGCGGAGACACCGACACGGGCCGACGCGACGCCCTCGGGGCCTACCTCGGGGCCGAGCACCCCGAGGCCCGCCAGTGGATCGCCGAGACCGCGGGGGTGGGGCTCGACGCCCAGGGGCGGTGGTGTGTACGCGGGGGGAAGCGCACGCCGACGGAGGGGGTGAAGCGGGCCCTCGACGAGGCCCTGCGAGCCCTCACCGACGGCGCGGCGAAGGCCCTGCGGTACTGAGCGTCTGTAGAACAATGTCTCCCGTCGGTGGCGGCGCGATGCCCGTCGCGATGCGGCGTCGACGCACTTCACCGCACATTCAGTGCGCTTTCAGTGCATCTCCTTGCCTCGCTCGGGCCTCCCGCCACCACCTCGATCCGACAATGGTTCTACAGACTCTGAGGCCGTCCTAACGACGACGGTGGCGCCGGGGGGCAGCCTGGGCCGGGGCGGTGGCGGCCTGGACCTGCACGCCCGCGGCGGCCTCGCCCGTGGCCCCGACGCAGCGGCCCTCGGGGGTGGTCTCCGACACGATTACAAACTGCACCCGGCGGTTGGCCGCCCGGGCCGCGCGGGAGGTGCCCGCCTGGATGGGGCAATCGGGGCCAAACCCGTGGGCCGCGAGGCGCCCCCCGTCGATCCCGTGCTCGGTGAGGTAGCGCACCACCGAGGCGGCCCGGCGCTGGGACAGCTCGCGGTTGTGGTCGGCGGCCCCGCGGTCGTCGGTGTGACCCTGCACGTCGATGTGCAGGATGTTGGTCATGGCCCGCAGCACCGAGATGACCGAGTTGAGCACCCGGAAGCTGGTGGCGCCGACGATCTCGTCGCTGTCGGTGCGGAAGTTGACCTGCTGGAGGATGCGGATCTGCAGGCCTTCCTGCTGGGCCAGGGAGTCGCCGTCGGGGCAGCCGTCCTCGTCGTCGATGTTGTTGAAGGTCTCAGGGCGGTCGGGGCACATGTCGGGCCCCTCGGGGGTGTCGATGATCCCGTCGCGGTCGGCGTCGGGAGCGGGGCACCCGCGGCGGACGGTGCTGGGACGCGGGCCCGCGGGCACGTCGACGCACTGGTCTTCGTTGTCGTACACCCCGTCGCCGTCGGTGTCGGCGAGGGGGCACCCCGCCCGGGCGGGGTCGGGGTGATCGCCCTGGGGGGTGTCGGGGCACTGGTCGGCGGCGTCGAGGACCCCGTCGTTGTCGCGGTCGGAGGCGGGGCACCCGCGGCGGCTCGGGTCGGGGGTCGGGCCCTGCGGGACGTCCGGGCACTGGTCTTCGGAGTCGGAGACCCCATCGCCGTCGCGGTCTTCGAGGGGACAGCCGCGGCGGTTCGGGTCGGGGGTCGAGCCCTGGGGCACGGTGGGACACACGTCGTCGGGGTCGAAGACCCCGTCGCCGTCAGTGTCGACGGGGGCGGGAGGCGGGCGGGTGACCGGGGCGTAGGCCACCGTGAAGATCCCGCGGGCCGCGGGGACTCCGTAGCCGGGCTGAAACCCGATCCCTCCGCCGAGCCCGAGGAGGATGGTGTCGGCCACGCTGTAGTGGGCCCCGAGGAGAGCCTCGCCGCCCCAGTGGGCGTCGGCGAAGGCCGCGGATCCGCCCCCGGCCTGGGTGGGCAGGTCGCGGATGGCCGTGACCACGTAGGCCTCGGGGCCGATGGTGAGCCGATCGTCGAGGGCCGTGAAGCCTACCGCCGCGGTGAGCCGCAGCTCGTTGCCGACCCCAACATTGAGGGCGTCAAACTCGCTCCGAATCAGGAACCCGCCGCCAAACGACCATCGCAGGGGACCCGCCCGGCCCGCGGCCACGAGGCGCGGCTCGAGCCGGACCTTGCCGTCGCTCATAAAGCTCTGCTGGTCGCCCACCGGGAGGAAGGCGTTGAAGCCCAGGTGGAGGGAGAAGACATCGCGGTCGGCGTGGCCCAGGAGCCGCACCCGGGCCCCGAGCCGAACGTCGCCGACGCCCAGGCTCCCCGAGGGGCCGAGCCCCGGGGAGACGGCGCTGGCCGTGCCCGACTGGGACAACAACACCGGGAGCGAGGCGTGGAGCCCCACCCGGTCGGCGAACGAGTAGGCGAGGCCGACGTGGCCTGTGAGCATCCCCGAGATGATGTTGGTCCGCGTGACGCTCCCGTCGGCGAAGGTCGAGGTCTGCACGAGGGGGTTGGTGGCGAAGTCGAGGCCGAGGCCCACCGCCACGCGGCGGGTGGAGCTGGTCCACGGGTGCTCCGCAAGGAAGAAGACATCGCCCACGGGGGTCGGGTCGTAGCGGTTGAGGGCCCACCCCGCGGCCGTCTGGGCCTCCGCGGCGGAGGTGAGCGACACGAGCCCGGCGGCGAGGCCGAGCGTGGCAAGCAACGGGAGCGAGCGACGCGTACGCACAAAATCCTCCATCGGGTGCATCGGTAGGACCGCGCCTGTGGCGTCGGCGCCCCAGCGGGCCCACCAGTCTGTTGCCAGCCACCGTATCCGAAACGCGCGGGGCGGCACAAGTATTGAGGCGACCCCTGCGGCACCGGGGCCGCGGAATTGCTCGTCGGGGTCTTTCCTTCGGGGCGAGATCGCGCGAAGGTTGACCCATCGGGTCCCTCCCCCTGTGGGGGGGCGCCCCCACCCACCCTGTTTTCACTGGAGGAGGTTCCCTTGCGCAATCCATTTGCTGCGCTCGCGGCCATCGCAGCTGCGCTGTTCTTATTCTTGGCGCCGAGCCGGGCGGAGGCGTCCCACTTCCGCTACGGCACCATCGTGTGGACGGTGCCCGACCCCCAGACGGCCCCCCGTACGGTGCGCTTCACGGTCACCCACGCCTGGCGCACCGGGGCGGTCAACGCCATCAACCTCCAGTACGGAGACGGCACCACCAGCGGCAGCCAGACCGGCCCCTCCATCGGCAGCGGCACGGACGTCGCGGGCACGAGCTACACCGTCCACCAGTTCACGGTCACCAAGACCTACAACACCACAGGGCCCTTCACGGTCTTCTTCAGCGGCTGCTGTTGGATCAGCGGCCTCACACAAAACTCAAGCGCCAGCTTCCGCGTCGAGACCACCGTGGCCCTCGCGGGCGGCAACACCGGGGGCCCGGTGACCACCACCCCGGCCATCATCTCGCTCTCCGCCGGGGCGGTCCGGACGTACTTCATCCCGGTCTTCGACCCCGACCTCGACCCGACCACCTGCCGCTTCGCCACCACCCAGGAGTCGGCCCTCTCCACGCAGATTCCCTCGGTGCCCAATGGCGGAGCCCGCCCCACCCTGATGCCCATCAGCGGCGGCTGCATCATGACCTGGGACCTCACCCTCGCCCTCAACGGCCAACGTTACATCTTACCCTTCGTGGCCGAGAGCACCCACGCCGGAGCCGTGAGCCGCACCACCCTGGAGGTCATCATCGAGATCTCCTCCGCGGCCCCCCCCACCTGCGCCGGCACGGGGACCTTCACCGTGCCCGTCGGGTCGGCCTTCTCCCACCGCGTCACGGGCACCAACCCCACGGGCGGCAACCTCCTGATGCAGGTGACCAACCTGCCCACGGGGGCCACCATGACCCCCGCGAGCGGCACCACCGCCCCCTCGCCCAGCTCGGCCACCTTCGCGTGGACCCCCACCATGGCCTTCTTCGGCACGACCCAGATCGTGCTGATCAACTACCGCAACCCGGCGGGCCTCACCGGGTCGTGCTTCCTCACGATCCAGGTTCCGCAGTGCAACGGCTTCGGCCAGGCCTGCTCGGTCGGCGTCGGGGGTTGTCGCCGCACGGGACAGACCGTCTGCACCGGCCCCGGCCTGTCGGCCTGCAACGTCACCGCGGGCACCCCCAGCCCCGAGATCTGCGACAACGTCGACAACGACTGCGACGGCATGACCGACGAGGGCAACGCCAACTGCTCGGGCATGACCCCCCTCTGTGACAGCACCCTGCCCCGCTGCGTCCAGTGCCGCAACGCCGGCGACTGCACCTCGGGCACCCCCGTGTGCGACCCCACCACGCGCCTCTGCCGGGCCTGCACGGCCGACAACGAGTGCTCGGGCGGCACCCCGGCCTGCCGCACGGGCGTGGCCTGCGTCCAGTGCACCAGCACCAACCGCACGGCCTGTACGGGCCAGACCTCGGTGTGCAACACCGGCACCAACCGCTGCGTTCAGTGCGTGAGCAACACCGACTGCGGCGGGGCCACCCCCATCTGCAACACCACCACCAACACCTGCCGCCCCTGCGCGGGCGACATGGACTGCGGCGGGAGCACCCCGGCCTGCGCCACCACGGGCACCAACGCAGGGCGCTGCGTCCAGTGCTCGGGCACCAACACCATGGCGTGTATGGGCGGCACCACGGTGTGCAACACCACCACCAACAACTGCGTGGGCTGCACCAGCAACAGCAACTGCGGCGGGACCACCCCCTTCTGCGAGAACAACACCTGCCGCCCCTGCCGCACCAACAGCGAGTGCGGGGGGTCGACCCCGGCCTGCCTGGTCCGCACCGGGGCATGCGTCCAGTGCACCGCGGGCTCGACCATGGCCTGCACCGGGGACACCCCCCAGTGCAACGACCCGACCAACCTCTGCGTCCGGTGCCTCACGTCGTCCCACTGCCCGGGCGAGGCCCCGGTGTGCGACCGCAACGAGTGCCGCCGCTGCATGAACGACATGGACTGCGGCGGCGACACCCCCGCCTGCAACACCACCTCGGGCCGCTGCGTGCAGTGCACCGCGATGAGCGCCATGGCCTGCACGGGCGGCACCCCGGTGTGCAACGCCGACAGCAACCGCTGCGTGCAGTGCAACACCGACACCGAGTGCTCGGGGACCACCCCCGTGTGCGCCAGCAACACCTGCCGGGCCTGCGCCGGCGACATGGAGTGCGCCATGCGCATGGGCACCGGGGCCTGCGCCATGAGCGGGGCCTGCGTGCAGTGCACCACGGCCAACGCCACGGCCTGCGTCAGCCCCACGTCGGTCTGCAACGACCCGACCAACCGCTGCGTGCAGTGCAACGTCAACGTCGAGTGCTCGGGCACCACCCCGGTCTGCGACAGCAGCATGTGCCGGGCCTGCATGAACGCCGGCGACTGCGTCGGGCGCGAAGGCACCCTGGCCTGCGCCACCACCGGGGCATGCGTCGAGTGCACGGCCACCGACACCACGGCCTGCACCGGCGAGCGGACGGTCTGCGACACCGCGGCCACCCGCTGCGTCCTGTGCACCCCGGGCCAGGAGGGCAACGCCACCGCCTGCGCCACCAACATGGACGGACGGGCCTGCATCGTGCCGACCGAGGGGTCGCGCTTCTGCGGCTGCCTCGCCGACAGCGACTGCGGCGACGCGACCTCGGGCCGCGTCTGCGACAGCGAGACCCGCCGCTGCGTAGCCGGATGCGCCGCGGGCGACGGCCGCAACGGCTGCCCCATGGGCCTGTCGTGCACCACCACCACCCCCGGCGAGCGCGGCCAGTGCACCATGACGTGCAACCGTGACTCCGACTGCACGATGCCGGGTCGCACCCGGTGCTTCCGCCCGACGGGCGAAGGGGCCATGCCGGTGTGCGTCGAGTGCATCGACGACAGCACCTGCTCGGGCCGCACCGACGGCCGGACCCGCTGCATCGGCGCCGCCAACACCTGCGCCCAGTGCGCCCCCTCGCAGCCCATGGCCTGCATGGGCAACATGAGCGGCTCGGCCTGCCTCAACGACGGCCTCTGCGGCTGCGCCCGCGACGCCGACTGCGGCGGCCCCAACTCGGGCCGGGTCTGCGACACCATGACCCGCCGCTGCATCGCCGGATGCGCCGCCGGCGAGGGCCGCAACGGCTGCCCCGACGGCCTGTCCTGCACCTCGGACACGGAGATGGTCGGGATGTGCTCGGCGACCTGCAACCGCGACGCCGACTGCCGCACCCCGACCCCCCACTGCCGCGGGGGCTCGGACAACGACGGCGGGGCCTCCTCGATGGCCCAGTGCGTCGAGTGCATCAGCGACACCCACTGCACCGGCCGCCCCGACGGGCGCACCCGCTGCGTCAACAACACCTGCGCCCAGTGCGACCCGGCCATGGCCATGAGCTGCCTCGGCAACACCGCAGGCACCCTGTGCACCATGGGCGGGGTCTGCGGCTGCCGCGCCGACGACGACTGCGGCCCCGACCAGCGCTGCGACGTGACGGCCAACCGTTGCGTCATGCGCCCCGGGATGACCGACGCGGGCGTCGACGCTGGAGCCGCCCCCCGGGCCGGCCTCGAAGGCGGCGGCTGCGGCTGCCGCGTGGGCAGCCAGGCCCCGTCGTCGTCCTCGGGCGGCGCCGCGGTCGTGAGCCTGCTCGCAGGCCTCGCCCTCGTCGCCCGTCGACGCCGCCGCGCGGCGTAGTACACTCCGCCGTGTGATCGAACGCGCCACCTGCGGCCCTCCCAAGCGCCCGGTGGCGCGCCTCCTCTCCCCCCTCCTCCTCCTCGCCGCCTCGGCCCTCTTCGGGGGCCCCGCCCAGGCCAACGGACGGTTCCCCAACGCGGGCTTCGTCGCCGTCGGGCCTGGCGGTTGGGGCGACACCGTAGCCCTGCAGCTCACCTTCGGGTTCGCCCTGTCGCGCGACCGAGGGCGTACCTGGGGCTGGATCTGCGAGGAGGCCTTCGACGTCGCCAGCGGGTGGGATCCCCCCGCCCTGGTCGGCCCCGACGGGGCCCTCACCCTCAGCCTCCTCACGGGCCTGCGGAGGGCCGTCGACGGGTGCTCCTGGGGCCGCCCCGGGGGCTCTCCCGCCGAGCCCTCCGTCGACCTGGCCGCCGACGCCACGGGCCGCTACGTGGTGGCCGCCTCGGGCCGCGGGGGCGAGCTCCACCGCATCCTGCGCTCGGAGGACGGAGGCGCCACCTTCGTGCCCGGGGCCTCCCTGCCCGGGGTGAGCATCGAGACCGTGGAGGTGGCCCCGTCGCGGCCCGCCCGCGTGTACGTCTCGGGACAGATCAACAACAACCCCGTGCTCTATCGCTCCGACGACGGAGGCGCCACCGTGCGCGAGGTCACCCGGGAGTTCGACGGGGGCTACGACGCCTATCTGTCCGGGGTCGACCCTCGAAATCCCGACGTGGTGTACCTCCGGGTGAGCCTCGGCCTCGAGACCCGTCTCCTGCGCTCGGACGACGGCGGGACCCGCTTCACCCGCATCAGCCTCACCCGCAGCCCCATGCTCGGGTTCGCCCTGTCCGACGACGGAAACACCGTGTGGACCGCCTCCGCCGACGAGGGGCTCCAGCGCTCGGTCGGGGGCGCGGCCTTCGTGGCCACACGGTCGACCATCCGGGCCCGCTGCCTGCGCTTCGCCGCCGGGGCCCTGTACGCGTGCGGAGACAGCCGGGCCGACGGGTTCGCCCTGGCCCGCTCGGTCGACGCGGGGGACTCGTTCGGGGTCCTCCTGCGGCTCCCCGGGCTCCCGGGGCCCCTCGCCTGCCCCGCCGGGACACCCGGGACCGCCTGCCCGGCCCTGTGGCCCGCCACGGCCCAATACCTCCGCGACCAGCTCGACGCCGGGCCCCCTCCGGCCGACACGGGCGCTCCCGACACGGGCGCTCCCGACACGGGCGCTCCCGACACGGGCGCTCCCGCGCTCGACGCGCCTGCCTCCGACGCTTCCGTCCCCGACGTCGCGGCTGTTGACGCGATCGCCCCGACGCCCGACGCCCCCGGGCCCCACGACGTCGCCCCCGACCGAGGCCCCCCCATGGCCGACCTCGGGCCCGCCCCAATGCCCCGCGGAGGGTGCGGGTGCCGCGTCACAGACACCCCCAGCCCCCGGACCTCCACCCGTGGGGTGGTGGGCATGGTCGGGCTCTGCCTCGCCCTGGGTCTTCGCCCCCGACGACGACGACGGTCTGCATGACTCTTGCGACCGCCCCGATTGACCCCATGGGGGCGGTACTCTAGGTTTGCCCGCAACCGCGGTCGGCCGCTGCCCATCCATCGGGTTGCATGGCCATCCCTGCGGGTCCGAAGGCGAGCCGATGGAGAGCGCATCATACGACGCGGGCATTCCCGCGCTGGGTACTGGGGTCTTGTATGTGTTCCTCGTCGCCGCCGCGGTGACCTTCCTGCTGGCGGTCCTGGCGGGCACCGACCGCGGAGCCGCTGCCCCGCGCCTCTTGCGGGCCGCCCGGATGTCGGCCCTGGGCACCTGCGCCCTCGTGGGCCTCGACGTCCTGCTGCTCCTGTACGCCTTCGTGTCCCACGATTTCCGCATCCGGTACGTGGCCCACTACTCCGACCGCTCGATGCCCACCCCGTACCTCCTGTCGGCCCTGTGGGGCGGACAAGACGGCTCCCTCCTGTGGTGGACCTTCCTCCTGTCCCTCTACACCGCGGTGTGCGTCCTGTGGCTCAAGGGGAGGCATCGGCAGCTCGCCCCGTGGGTGATCGCCACCCTCATGGGGGTCCTGATCTTCTTCGGGGTCTTGATGACCTACGCCGCCAACCCCTTCGCGGCCACCTTCGGAGGAGCCCCCGAAAACGGCGACGGGCTCAATCCGTCCTTGCAAAATTTTTACATGGCCATCCACCCCCCGTCGCTCTACGTCGGGTTTACCGGGTGCGCCGTGCCGTTTGCGTTCGCCGTGGCGGCCCTCATCACGGGCAGGCTCGGCGAGGAGTGGGTGGTGGCCACGCGGAGGTGGGTGCTGTTCGCGTGGATGTTCTTGTCCATCGGCAACGTGCTCGGGATGCTCTGGGCCTACGAGGAGCTCGGGTGGGGAGGGTTCTGGGCCTGGGACCCGGTCGAAAACGCGGCGTGTCTGCCCTGGTGGACCCTCACGGCCTACCTGCACTCCGTGATGACCCAGGAGCGCCGCGGCATCCTCAAGGTGTGGAACGTGTCGCTCCTCCTCACCTCGTTCTTCCTCACCATCTTCGGCACCTTCCTCACCCGGTCGGGGCTCATCGCCAGCATCCACTCGTTCGCCCAGAGCGGGATCGGGATCTACTTCGTCTGGGCCATGGGCCTCCTCGTGCTCTTCTCCGTGGGGCTCGTCCTGTGGCGCCTGCCCCTCCTGCGACGCCCCGCCCAGATTGACAGCGTCCTGTCCCGGGAGGCCATGTTCGTCGCCAACAACTGGCTCCTCCTGGGGATCTGCGTGTTCATCGCCCTGGCCACCGTGTGGCCCAAGGTGTCCGAGTGGCTGTGGCAGGAGCGACTCACCGTCGGGGCCAGCTTCTACAACGCCTGGCTCGCCCCCGTCGGGGTCTTCCTCTTCTTCCTCATGGCCGTCGGGAGCCTCACCCCGTGGCGTAAGGCCACCCCCCGGCTGCTCCTCGAAGCCTTCCGGGGCCCCGTCCTCGCGGCCGTCACCGTCGGGGCCCTGCACGCCCTCTTCGGCCGTCGCCTGGGCCTCCCCGCGGTGGTCTCCATCGAGCCCATCTACGACCAGGTCACCACCCTGCGCCTCGGCCCCCTCGTGCTCGGGCACATCAACGTCGGACGCTCCCTCGCCTGGATCAACGGACACCTCCCCCCCTTCGCCACCGCCGTCTTCGCGATGAACGTGGCCGCCCTCGGGCAGGAGTTCTTCCGCGGGGTCCGGGCCCGGATGCGCTCGAAGTCCGAGTCGGCCCCGGCGGCCCTCACCCGCCTCGTGTCGCGCAACCGGCGGCGGTACGGCGGATACATCGTGCACCTCGGGTTCTCCCTGATGCTCCTCGGGTTCCTCGGGGCGGCCTATCGCCAGGAGGCCGAGGCCACCGTGGCCCCGGGCGAGTCGTTTCGGGTGGGGGACTACACCCTGCGCTACGACGGACCCGGATCGCGCCGCGACCCCAACCGCCGCGAGATCTACGCCCGCATCTCGGCCTTCCGCGACGGGAACCTCTTCACCTACGCCACCCCGGCCCGGTTTATCTACACCACCCATCCCCAGATGCCGACCACCGAGGTCAGCATCACCACGGGCCTGCGCGAAGACCTCTACCTGGTCATGGCCACCATCGACCAGGGCACCGGGACGGCCCACCTCAAGGCCTTCGTCAACCCCCTTACCCTCTGGATCTGGATCGGCGGCCTCCTCCTCGTGCTCGGGGTCGTGGTGGCCATGTGGCCCGAGGCCGCCCGCGAGGCCGCCCTGGCCTTCAGCGCTCGGCCCCGCGACGAGGACAGCCCCCGGAGCCCCCTCCCGGTCGACCCCGCCCTCGGCAAGGTCGCCGTCCTGGCCCTGGCCCTGGGCCTGTCCCTCGCCGCCCCCTCCGCGGCCCACGCCCAGAACATCCACGCCAGCGGCCCGCCCCCCGTGAGCGGGATGACCGAACGGTTTACCCCCGCCGAGCGCCGCCTCTTCGACCAGCTCCTGTGCATGTGCGGCGACTGCGAGCGGCTCCCCCTGGCCACCTGCACGTGCGACTTCGCGTCCAACACCCGGAGCCGGATGCGGGCCCGCCTGGCCGCGGGAGAGCCCGCCCAGACCATCGTCGACGGGTACGTGGCCCGGCACGGGTCGGCCGCCCTGGCCGTGCCCCCCGATCGTGGGCACAACAAGGCCCTCTACCTCCTGCCCATCTTCGCCCTTGCCGCAGGGGCCGGGCTGGTGATCTACCTCGCCCGCCGGTGGACCCGCCCCCGGGACGAGCCGACCCCCGCGGCCACCACCCCCGCGGCCACCAGCACCTACGACGCCCGCATCGAGGAAGAACTCCGTGCCCTTGACGACTGACACGTACGCCCCCCCGTCCCGCATGGCCCTCGGCCTCGGGGTGCTCGCGGCCCTGGGCGGGGCCGTGGCGGTCGGGCTCCTGCGCGGGGCCCCGAGCGCGGTGCTCTGGCTCGCCTTCGTGGCCCTGGCCAGCGCCGTGATGCTCTTCTGGGAGACCCTCCGCCTCGTGCTCGACCCGCGGGTTCCGGGCGACCCCACCGACGACGACGAGGCCGCCGCCACGGAGTCGCTGAGCGCCCGCAAGCGCCTGGCCCTGCGGGCCCTCAAGGAGCTGGAGTTCGAGCGCTCCCTCGGGCGCATCTCCGAGGAGGACTTCCAGGGCCTCTCGGTGCGCTACCGGGCCGAAGCCCGCGACGCCATGCAGGCCCTCGACACGGGCCTCGGACGCTGGCGCGACGAGGCCGCCGCCCTGCTCGACAAGGCCGCCCAGAAGGCCCTCGCAGACGCCGCAGAGGCGCCCGCTGACAAACCCACCGTCGCGGACAAGCCCGCCGTCGCAGAGAAGTCCGCCCCCGCGGACCCGGTCTCCAAGGCCTGCCCTCAGTGCACCACCCACAACGACCTCGACGCGGTGTTCTGTAAGAAGTGTGCGACCCGGCTCTCGCAAGAGACCGCCGCCCAGACGGAGGAGCCGGCCGATGCGTAGGGTCGTTCGGATCGCGCCCTGGGTCTTGACCCTGTCTCTCCTCGGGACGGCCGCCCAGGCCCAGGACGCCGGGGTCGCCGACGCGGCTTCTCCCGTGGCTCCCGGCCTGCCTCCGGGTCATCCTCCCACCGGACCCGTCCAGGCCCCCGAGACCCCCGGAGAGCCGGAGGTGCATCGGGCGGAGGTTCCGCGGACCCTGGCGGAGGAGGCCGAGGGACTGGCGCCAGGGACGGTGCTCGTGCGGGTGGTCGACAGCGCGGGGGGGCCCCTGCCCGACGCCCTCGTGCGGCTCGGGGCCATGCGCGAGGGCAGCGCCGAGACCCCCCGGGAGATGCGCACCGACGCCGACGGGATCGCCCGCTTCGAGCGCCTCGACCACGGGAACAACATCGCCTACCGGGCCAGCACCGACTGGGAAGGGGCGCGTTTCGGGGCCACGCCCTTCCAGCTCCCTGCCCACCGCGGGTACCGGGTTCAGCTCGTGCGGCATACCGTGGACCATACGGGCCGGGCCGTACTCCTGTGGGACACCCGGATCGAGATGCGCTTCAAGGACGACCGCCTCGTGGTGGTGCACCGTCACCGGGTGGCCAACCTCTCGGGCCTGGCCCTCGGGTCGAGCCAGCCCGACCCCCGGGCGTACGTCCCCCCCGAGGGGATGCGCTTCGGTCTGCCCGCGGGCTACACGGCCTTCACCGTGGCCCCCAGCATGGACGACCTCCGGGTAGCCGCCGAGGGCAACACGGCCATCGTACGCGGCAGCGTCCTGCCCACCCTCGACGAACCCCAGGAGATCACCTACCAGTACCACCTCCGGGTGAACGGCGGAGACATGGAGTTTTCCACCTCCCTGCCCCTCCCCCTGGTCAACGCCACCGTGGCGAGCGAGGCTCCCCGCGGGCTCGCCCTGTCCGTGGAGGGCTTTCCGGCCCCCGAGCTCCGCGACTCCCGGGGCGAGCGCATCTTCGTGACGGGCATGCAACGTCGGCCCTCCGATCCCCCCGTGCGCGAGATCCGGATCCGTCTGACGGGCATCCCCGCCTCGGCCGGCCCGGCCCGCCTGGTGGCGACCCTCGTCGGGGTGGGGCTCGTGTCCGGGGCTCTCGGGACGGCCCTGTCCCGGCGGCGGAGGGCCCGCGGTGGCCGTCCCCGGGCCGAGCTGGAGGCCGAACGCGACCGCATCCTGGAGGAGATGGCCGAGCTCGCCCGGCTGCACCGCGAGGGCGAGGTGGGCCCGCAGAACTACGCCCGCCGCAAGGACGAGCTCACCCTGTGGCTCGCCACGGTGCTGCGCTCCCTCGGGGGCGAGGCCCCGGCCGCGGAGACCGCCGCCAAGGCGTGAGGCCTTTGGGGATCGGGTCGGCCGCCCCCCCTCACTGACGGCAACGATTGACCACCAGCATGGTGGTCATGCCGCCGTTGCAGGTCAGGGTCACCGTATCTCGCCGACACAACGTGCCCGGCCGACAGATCAGATCGTTGACGCACTCGTCCGGCACGCAGGCCCCGCCGTTGAGCACGCACCGCAGGCCGACCAGGCACGACAGCCCGGTGTTGCACCGCGGCAGCAGGGTGGTCTCGTTGTTGATCGTGCACTGTCCCGTGCAGCGCCCCGCCACGCAGCGCTCGGACGAGGGGCAGGCGTTGCCGCAGGCCCCGCAGTGGTTGCGGTCGTTGACGAGGTCGACGCAGGCGGGGCCGCAGGCCATCCGGCCCGGGGGGCACTCGCACCGGCTGTTGACACAAGAGGCGCCCGCGGGGCACTCCCGCCCGCACATGCCGCAATGGCGCGGGTCGGTCGTGACCAGGATCTCGCAGCCGTTGCGCGGGTCGCGGTCGCAGTTGGCGAAGGCCCCCATGCAGCCCACGAGGGCGCACATCCCGCCGCCGCACGCGGTGATCGCGTTGAGGAGCGACGGGCAGGTGCGGCCGCAGGCTCCGCAGTGGCTGGTGTTGTTGCCGAGGTTGACGCACTCGGCCCCGCAGCGGGTCAACGACCCTTCGCACCCGGGCACGTCGGGCACATCGGGCACGTCGCGCGGAAGCGGCACGTCGAGCACCTGAGGAACATCCGGCACGTCGATCGGGACAGGCACATCGAGGGCAACGAGCACATCGGGCACATCGAGGGCAACGAGCACATCGGGCGCATCGGGCACATCGGGCACATCCGGGGCATCGGGCGCGTCCCTCGCGTCCGCGGCATCGGACGCGTCGCCTGCGTCGGGGATGTCGGACACATCCCCTGCGTCGGGGGCGTCGGACACATCCCCGAGATCGGGCGCATCGAGGGCGTCGTCCACGTCGGGGGCATCGAGGGCGTCGGCGACCTCCTGGTCCCCGGGCCGGTCGATCGGGGCGGGGACATCGCGCGGAAAACTCGGGTCGAACACCAGCCCGCACCCCGAGACCAGCATCGCCAGGGCCGCCAGCCACCTCACCCCTCGACCTTGCATCGCGCTCACCTCACCGGCCCTACGGACGTCCGCCGTGCAGCATCGCACATCGTGCGGACGCGGGCTACGGAGCCCTTCGTAGGCCCTGGACGACGCGACATCATGACGGGGGTATGCTTGCACGCACCATGCGCGACGAGATCCTCCGCACGCCGACGGCGCGCTTCGCCACCCTGCCCGACTTCCCCTACGCCCCGCAGTACACCGAGGTCGACGGGCTACGCATCGCCCGGGTGGACGAGGGGCCTGCGGACGGGCCGGTGGTTCTGCTGCTGCACGGCGAGCCGACGTGGGGGTTTTTGTACCGCAAGATGATCCCGCCCCTGGTGGCGGCGGGGATGCGGGTGATCGCCCCCGACCTCGTGGGCTTCGGACGCAGCGACAAGCTGTCCGACCCGCGGGCCTACACCTACGCCCGTCACGTGGGGTGGATGGACGCGTGGCTGCGGACCCTCGACCTGCGCGACGTGACCCTGTTCTGTCAGGACTGGGGCGGGCTCCTCGGGCTGCGCCTCGTGGCCGAACACCCCGACCGATTCGCCCGGGTGTGCGCGGCCAACACGTACCTGCCGACGGGGGATGAGCGGGTTCCGGCGGCGTTTCACCTGTGGCGGGGGTTTGCGCGGTGGACCCCCGTGTTTCCCATCGGGCGCATCGTGGCCGCCGGGTGCGCCCGGGGGCTCAGCGCGGAGGCCCGGGCTGCGTACGACGCTCCCTTTGTGACGGAGGCCCACAAGGCGGGGGCCCGGGCGTTTCCGGGGCTGGTTCCGACGCGGCCGAACGACCCGGAGAGCGCGCCCAATCGCAGGGCCTGGGACGCCCTGGTGGACTTTGACAAACCCTTCCTCACCCTCTTCGGCCGCAATGACCCCATCACCCGCGGGGCCGAACGCCGCCTGCAAGCCCGCATCCCCGGCACGAAGAACCAGCCCCACGACCGCCTGGCCGGAGCCGGTCACTTCCTGCAGGAGGACGTAGGCCCTGAGCTTGCGGCGCGGCTCGTGAAGTGGATGCCCGCACGACCCGCGGTGTAGCTGGTCAAGGAGGACCGAGGGGGGTAATACTCGCGGGCGAGAGGCGGCCACGTGGGCGAGATCCCTCATGCTGCCCAAGTCCGCAGACTGAACTCTGCGGAACGGCGGCCGTAACTATAACGGTCCTAAGAACAAAGGCTCTCGTCGGGCCGCCTCTCGTATCTGCCGCTCCGTCCCCCGCGCTGCGAACCGATCGGCCCTGGCGGGTGTCAGGGTTCGTCACGATGCGCACGTGGTGGCTGCCGTCGTCGTTGCACCGGCCGGGGCCGCGGATGCCCCGGGTGGAGCCTTGCGTCCGGTGGGAGCTGCAGCGCGCGGGAGAGAACTGGACCCTACGACGGCGGCGGGTGTTTCGGCGGCGGGGGGGAGTGATGGAGGAGGTTCAGTCGGCGACGTTTCTGGGGGAGCCGGTGCGTGTGTTGTTGGAGGAGAGCGGGTCGGAGCGGTGGCTGCGTCCCCCGCGCGGCGAGCCGGGGGGACAGGGCGGTTGGGGGCGCGGGAGCGGGCAGGCGTACGCGCTGGTGGCCGCGCCGCCCGGGCGGCTGGTGTGGATCGAGGCGATGGGCATCGTGGCGTACCACCCGGCGGACACCGTGGTGTGGTTTCGGAGCCGAGCCGCCTGTGTGGCGGCGCAGGCGGGTCAGGCGCGAACCTCACCCCCGCTGCCGCGCGCCCCTCTCCCTCCCGGGCGAGGGGCTCCGCGCGCAGTCGGGGCGTGGTGAGAATGGTCTGGGGTCGATGCGGCAGACCTCCACAACCCACCTCAACCCGAACAAGGGGCAGAGTCCCTCGCCCGGGAGGGAGAGGGACGCGCGGCAGCGAGGGTGAGGTTCGCTGCTACGCCGGCATCCGCGCCCGGAGGGCCGCCGCGAGGCCCGCCGCAAACCCCTCGGGGTAGAACGCCGGATTGCTCGCCCCCTCCTGGTGCAGGGTCCATCCCGCGCGGAGCATGGCCATACACCGCGGACCCACCGTCGCGTCCCAGTCCACCCACGCACCCTCCAGCACGCGCAGTCCCTCCATCTCCACCGGGCTCGCCTCGATCTCCGTGGCGATCCACGAGAACCCTTCGTTCTCGGTGAAACAAAACTCCCCCATGGGGCCCTGGCCGCCCTCCGCGGGAGTCGGACG
The DNA here is from genome assembly GCA_964447205.1 of uncultured Myxococcaceae bacterium. Lineage (GTDB taxonomy): Bacteria > Myxococcota_A > Polyangia > Polyangiales > JAEUKH01. The sequence goes on along the minus strand of CAYUSB010000023.1, from coordinate 102,385 downwards.
TTGCGCGCGTTTCGAGACCATCTCCCGCTGGCAGAGGGCGAGCCAGGGGTCGTCGATGCCGAGCCAGTCCACCGCCAGGGGCGGGGCCTCCGACCCGTCCCGATCGAGGCCCCCCACCCGCAGCGAGAGATACGTCGCGAGGTCGCGCGGCTTGAGGTCGCCCACGAACATCACCGGGGCCTCAAGGCTACGCACCGCGGCCACCTCCGCCACCGACAAGGGCCCCCACGCCCCCACCCAATGAACCCCCGGGGGCAGCCCCTCCGGAAAGATCCACCCGGAGATCACCCGCGGTTTGGTCCCCACCAGCACCGCCCGAACCGCCCCGGTCGGCGGCTTCACCACGAAGGGCGGCTCGTCCTGGGGAAGCCAGGGGCCGTCGTCACAGCGGCCGTGAATCGATGCGAAGGCGGCGTACAGCGCCCGGTCGTGTCCCATCCCCATCCTCCCGCAGAACGTCCTGCACCGAAGGGTAGCACCGCGGCCACCCTGCACCCACGGCGGATCCCGTGGGTCAGACGGTCCGCGCCTCGTGCCAGGGAGCCGGGAGGATCGCCGCGTGGCAATGGGGGACTTCCCTCTCCCCGCGCGATTCGTTCGTCGCCAACCTTGGCCCTCTCCCCAGGGAGAGGGCACTCGCGTACCGTGCGCCACGCGCGGGGAGAGGGACGGTCCCCAAGGTCCACCGCGGCCACACCGGCACGCCGCTGTCCGCCACCCACGTCGCCCACAAGCAGGTCGAGGCCGACGCCCCGGCCGAGGCCCTCACCACGGGGCTCCCCGAGCCCGAACCGGGCCTCGCCCAGGAGGTGGGTTCGCCCGAGGCGTACGCGCGGTCTGAGAGCGCGGCGCGGGCGGTCCCGCTGGAGGACCTTGTGGTCGTGCCGGTGGACCCGGTGTTGGCGCGCCACAACGCGGCGGAGGGGGCCGCGGTGGTCCTGGCCGCGCGGGCGGCGATCACGAAGACCGGCCTCGTCGTCGACTGGACCGCCATCGAGAACCGCCGCCCCCCACCGGTCTCGCCCTCCTCTGGGCCACGGCCCAGGCCCGCACCGTCCAGGGCAAGGAGCTCGGACCCAAGATCAAACGGGGTCGGGCGCTTCGCCGCAAGCTGCTCAAGGTGCTGGACGGCCCGGTGGCGTTTGAGCTGGTTCCGCAGGGGGATCTGGACCACATCGTGAAGGGGTCGGGGGCGATCGACACGGCCCGCGACCTGCTGGCGTTGGCGAAGGTGTTTCGCCGGGACGCGGCGAAGCTGGCGGGCAAACACCCCGTCGACGAGGCCACCCTGGCCGAGGCCGAGCGGCTGGGCAGTGAGCTGGTTCAGGCCCTGCGGCCGGGGGCGGGCAAGCGCTTCGTGAAGGCGAACCCCATCGTCAGCGACCGCATGGTCGAACGCCTCTTCACCCTGCTCACCCAGGCGTACGGCGAGGTCGAGCGGGCCGCCGGGGCCCTGTGGGGCCGCGGGGCCGGGACGCGGATTCCGAGCCTGCGCACGCGGGCGCGGAAGCGCTCGCGGGCGGGAGCGGGGGCGGGAGCCGGGGTGGGGGTCGAGGGGAAGGGGGAGGTGGTGAAGGGCTGAGGGACGCGCGGGCGGGGGCTGCCGTGGGGCGGCCCCAGTCAGCGGGAAGCGGAGGCCGCGAGGCGGAAGCCGCAGACGATGTGACGGCTGAGGGGCGAGTTCGGAGAGCGCCTCGCGGCGCGGATCTCATTCGCTTCGTTGTTCCAAGAGCCGCCACGTAGGATCCGCTCCTCGCCAGTCACGGGGCCTGTTGGATCTACAGCGGGCGCCGTATTGTAAAAACCAGCCCAGTCTTCGCACCACTCCCAGACATTGCCCAGCATATCGTGCAGCCCGAAGGGGTTGGCCTCTTTGGAACGCACGGGCTTCGTCTGCTCGTCAGAATTCCCCCAGTACCAGGCGATGCGGTCGAGGTTCGCCGCGTTGTTGACCCCAAGCCAGGTCGGCTCCGTGGTACCCGCGCGACACGCGTACTCCCACTCCGCCTCCGTTGGCAGCCGATTGTCAAGCCCGGAGACCATCTCGTTCACCGCCTTGACGAAGCGCTGGCATTCATCCCAACTCACGTTGTCCACGGGGCGATCCGCGCCCTTGAAGTGGCTGGGGTTATCGCCCATCACAGCCGTCCACAGGGCCTGCGTGACGGGCACCTCACCCAGCCAGAAGCCCCGCGTGAGCAGCACCGCGCGCTGGGGGCCCTCGTTGTCCCCGCGCGCTTCGCTGCCCCAAGGCTTGGCACCATCCCGATGCCCCTCGCTGTCCCAACTCCACCCGCCGTCCCAACGCCCCTCGCCGTCCCAACGCCCCTCCTGCCGATCTGGCGAGCCCATCACGAAGCGCCCTGGCGGGATCCACCGCATGCGCTGTATTACCCCCGCCACGGAGAACGCCGCGAACACCCCGTAGCGATCCTCGGCCCACACGGTCGCCCAGGCGGGCGCGTGGCCGTCGGCCAGCGGGTTGAGCCCGCTCACAACCTCACTCCGTGGTGTCTCCCACCTGATTGGAAGTGTTACCCGCGCGATCCGGTGCGTCGCGTACCCCGTGTGCTCGTCGGCCGCCTCCAGGTCGCGCTGAAACCTCTTCCCCCGCTCCGACCACCGCCGCGGCCACACCCGCAGCACGACGCCGTCGCCCTCCGCCAGCAGCGCCCCGAAGCTGTACCCATGCTGGGCCGCGACCCCCTCGGCCACGGCCTCCCCGTGCGCCGCCCCCGCTGCGATGTGAACAAAGTCCGTCCCCGCCCCCGAGCGCGTCCGCTCGTTAGCCGCCTCATGAACGTGCCCCGACAGGTGGATGTGGGCGTGGCTGCGGGTCCAGTCGCGGGCGTTCCGCTCGTCGCGGAGCCAGCCTTCGACGAAGGGGTGGTGGCTCAGCACGATCACCACCTCCCCCGCCTCCTGCGCGGCCGGCAGGACATCGGCGAGCTGCCGGTTGCCCAACCCCAACGCCCCCTTGTCCGTCCCGAACACCCCCTCGTCCCCCGCGAGCAGGGCCGTGTTGAGCCCGCACAGGCGAACCCGCAGCCCGCCCCGCCCCGCCACCACGTCGTGCCAGTAGAGCCGCGGCGCCCCGGTGGCCCCGTCGGCCCGACAGGCGGGCGCAAACCCCTCGGCGAACGCGAGGTAGTGGGCCTGACGTTCGACGAGGTACGCCCGATCGGCCGGGTCGTGCAGGGCCTCGTCGAGATCGTCCTCGCCCTTGCGCAGGGCCCGCAACGACCGCTGGGCCTGCCGCGTCTTGTCCACCGGCCGCTGCACATCGTGGTTGCCCGCGACCACGTACACCGCCTCCACCCCGACCCCCACCGCCGCGGCGATCTCGCCGAGCCACTGCCCCGCCCGCGTGTACTCGTCCGCCGCCCGGCACGCCCCGCTGAACGCGACATCGCCCGTCACCAGCACCACGTCGGGCCTCGGAACCCCCGCCGCGATCTGCCCGGCCACGTCCTCCCGCAGCTTCCGCAGCACCAGCTCCTGATCGGCCCGATGACGCGCTCCCCCGTGGCCGATGTGAATGTCCGACAGGTGGACCCAGCCGAACAACGACCCCTGCGTCATGCCCGCACTGTCTCCGACTCGCCCCCCGCCCGCAACCCTTTGCGCGCGCTCCACGCCCACCGCGGCCCGCCGCGCCTCAAGCCGCGAGCAGACGCAGGCTCTCGCGCTCCATCTCGTCTTCGCACTGCTGCTCGAGCCATCGCGCGTGCTCTTCCACCACAGCGCCCCCAACCGCCCGCGCCGCGCGCAGGGTGTCCTGCCCGGGGAGCCGGATCGTCGCGGCCTCCAGCACCTGCTGGGCCTCCGCGTGTTCGCCCTGGGCTGCGAGCGTCGAGGACAACACCAGTGTCGCCAGGGCGTCGAGCCCGGCGGTGAGAGCGTCACCCGCTCTGCCGAGAGCCGCACGACGCGCGGCCACTGCGGCCACCGCATCACGGGCCTGCGCCAGGGGCGGAGCCTCCGTGCGCCCTGCGGCCATCCAGGCCATCCAGGCGAAGCGAGCGCGCAGTACCCGGTACACGGTCTCGCCCCCGAGCGTCGGCGCGGCCTCGTCCCACAGCGCCAGGGCGCGCCGCGGATCGCTCTGGGCATAGGTGAGTCCGAGAAATCCTGCGGCGACGGCCTCGCGCGGATCGGCCAGGCAGGCCCTGACAAACCACCGCGCGGCCTCCTCGAAATGCCCCTGGCGCTGGGCCAGGCGACCCCGCGTGTACGCCTCCAGGTGCGCCGCATCCAGCGTGTGGAGCACGCCCTCCACCGCGACCCGCTCGGCCTCGGACACGCCTTCACCTACGCTTCGACGCGCCCGGTCGTCCCACACCCGAAGCTGCTGCATCGCGTGTTGCCAGCCCGGCATCGCGCGCGCCGCCCGCGTACGCACACCGCGGTAGAAACGTCGGTGGGCGGGGAAACCGAGGCGCACCCACAGATCGAGCAGCTCGTGCACGCACTTCCAGTCTCCCGCGCGCTCGGCCAACGACAGGGCCGACACGAGGCGCTTCTCCCGGAACGCGGCCGACTCCTCGGTGTGCTCCACGAGCCACTGCTCCCAGATTGCGGCCCCTCGATACAGACACCGCGCGAGGGAGTGGGCCTCCGGGTCGTCACGCATCGACGCGAGGAAGTCTCCCTGCACGATCAGCCGACTCTTGTGCGCGAGCACCGCGCGGCCGTCCATCGACGAGGGCCAGGCGGAGATCGCCCCAACAAACGGGCGCTCCAACAGGCTCACAGCACCCTCTCGATCAAGAGCTGCGGCCCGCCGAACGCGACGATCCCGATGCGACGCACCGCGGAGCTCGCACCCGCAACCTGCTTGCGCTTGCGGTTGGCGATTCCGGACGCGTACACGCCGCCGATGCCAGCGACCTCGATCACGCCCGCGTCGACGCCCTGCATGTCCTCCAGACTGTAATCGCTCCCGCTGCCCACGGCCTGAACCTCTCGAACCCGGAGCGACTCCCGCACCCGCAGCACCGAGGTGACCACCGCGATGGCCCCATACTCCCGAATCCGTTCGGCCATCATGGTGCGCGAGAAGTCCGCGACCGCACTGGGGTTTGCCCCGCGCGCGTGAATGAAGTCCCAGGGCTCTTTCACCGTGGTCCCTCCGCCGTCGCGAAACTGTCCTTCCATGCGCGTCGTCTCCCGGGCGACTGCGCCGCACGCAGCCGCCGCCCCCAAGGTGTACAACGCCTCGGGAATGAAGCTCGGCTGATCATCGGCAAAACGGTCGAGGTCGTACCCTGGCACTCGCGGCATCAAGCACCGCGCCTCGTGCCGCGTCAATTCCATTCCCGCCTCTCCGCCCTACGGCCCTCCACCCCGCGCGCCTGCCGCTCCAGGCGCCGACGACCCCCGGGCCAGCCGAACACCGAGGTCGCCGCCGCGGTAGGCCGGGGTGCGTCCCCCCGCCGCGGTTGCCGCCGTACCACGCGATGCCGTCCAACACGGGGGCGTTGTTCTCCCCGAGGATCTCCAGCGCGCCCGCCCAGGTCGCGGCGGTGGTTCCGGCTCGGCACGCGTGCTCGCGCTGCAGCCGAAGGTCAAGCCCGGCGACCTTCTTGTTCACCTGCTTGACGAACTCCTGGCATTCGTCCCAGCTCACCTGCTCCACGGGCCGCGCGCCGCCCTGGAAGCGGCTAGGATTGTCGCCCATGACGGCCTCCCACACAGCCTGGGTGACAGGCGTCTCCCCGAGCCACAACCCCTGCGTCAGCACCACCGTGTGCTGCGAGCCCTCGTCAGCATCGCGCCCCTCCTCCCCCTCCGGCGAGCCCATCACAAAACGCCCCGGGGGCACCCACCGCATCCGCAGGGCCACCCCCGCCACCATCACCTCCGCCCACGGCCCGTACGCATCGCGCCCCTCGGCCGTCGCCCACGGCGCGGGCACGGGCGCGCTCATACGACGCCCTCCCCCGCCGCCCAGCCCAACGACCCCTGCGTCATGCCCGCACTGTCTCCACCCCGCCCCATTGCCCGCAACCCTTTGCGCACCGTGAAGCACCGTCGTCTTCTGTCGCCCGGCGTCGTGCTTACAGGGCCATCGGGTCAAACACCGCCGCGAGCCCCGTCGCCGTCACTGCGCGCGCGATCCACCCGGTAAGCACCACGGGGTCACTGCACCCGTCGATGCGCGCCTGTGCCGCCGCATCGACCACCATGCCCCGCGCCGCCAGCACCGCCAACAGCGCGTCGACCTTCCCCTTCAGCTCCCCGCGCTCTTCCCCACGCTCTTCCCCACGCTCCCCCGCTTCGCGCAACAAGCGCAGCAGCTCCGGCTCTCCGCGCGCAAGCAACCCCCTCACCGCGACGCTACCCAGGGTCCCCGCACGCAGCAGCGCCGCCACGGGCAACGGCGCCGCGAGGCAACGATCGTCAATCGCCCCACCGGACGCGATGGGCCGCCACTGCCCGTCCACCCACTCGCTCACCGTGCCGCGTTTGACAAACACAGCAAACACCCGCCGAACCCCACGCGCCGTGAAGTCCTGGGCCTTCGCCGTCACGTCGCTCAGCCGCTGCGTGTTGACCACCTCAAAGGCCAGCTCCTCCAGGTAGCGCTCACCCGTCGTAGGGTCGATGCCCTCACGCCGAACGCAGGTGTCGCTGGCGAAGTCGCCCGTCGCCGACACGCGCGTCAGCAGGTCGGTCGAGCCTGTGTAACCAGGCGCCAGATGCGTGCCCAGCGCCACGTCGAGGCGAAAGTGGGGATCACCGTGCTCGGGCGCAGCCGGGGCCGCGTAGATCCGACGCCCACGCAGCAGCTCCTCCCGCCCCTCAGGCTCCACCACGTGCGCATCCAACGGCAGAACCGTGGGCTCCGACACGCGCGCGGCCCCGGCCCCAGGGGCCATCATCATCGCTGCTGGCGAGCGCCGTGGGTCCATGCACCCAAACGTGGCACGCCGCCGTCGCCGTGGGCAAGCCCATCGCCCCGCATGATCACCGCACCCCCAGCCCCAGCCTGGGGCCGCGGTGACCACAACCCGTGTAGAATACTTGCCAATCCCGCAGCCCCCACCTCCCCCACCGCGTGGCACGCGGCTCGCACCAGAGCACCCGACGCCCATGACCTCCCTCCGCACGACCCTCCGCCGCATCGCGCTCGTGGCCCTGGTGACCTTCGCCGCCTGCGCCCCGATCGACGAGGACGGCAACGTGGACACGTCGTTCCATGAGCTGAGCGGGGCGGCCCGGCGACCGCGGCTGCAGCGCATCCGGGACGTGGCCGCGGCCGAGGGGTTTACCAACGGGGCCCTCCTCGGGGGCATCGCCCAGGTCGAGACGGGCCTGTCGCACTGCTGGTCCGAGGCCACCTGGGCGTGCCGTGGGCCCAACTCGTCGAGCTGTAACAACGGGCCCGTGATCGCAGGCTCTGCCGACGGTCCGTGCTCGGCACAGCAGGGCGGCCTCGGGATGTTCCAGTTCGACGGCGGGACCTACGCCCAGACCCTCGCCCGCGACGGCCGCGACATCCTCACCCTCGACGGCAACATCCGCCGGGCGGTCGAGTTCGTCATCAACATCGTGCGCCAAGAGGTCTCCGGGGTCAGCACCCGGGCCCAGGCCCTCGCCTGGATGAACGGCATCACCATCGCCCGCGGCAACGCCCGCTTCGACCAATGGGTCGCCATCCTGGCGTGCCGGTACAACGGGGCCTGCGGTTCGACCGCCCAGGCGGGGCGCTACCGCGACGCCACCCTGAGCGTATACAGCGAAGTCGGGGCCGCCTTCTGGCGCATCTGTACGCCCACCCCCGAGGTGTGCAACGGCCGCGACGACGACTGCGACGGCCGGGTCGACGACGGGATCGCCCCCGTCCACTGCGGGGTCGGGGCCTGCCGCCGTACGGTCACCTGCTCGGGCGGGCGGATGGCCACCTGCACCGCGGGGAGGCCCGCGACCGAGACCTGCAACGGGATCGACGACGACTGCGACGGCCGGGTCGACGACGGGATCGCCGCCGTAAGCTGCGGGGTCGGGGCCTGCCGACGCACGGTCACCTGCACCGGCGGTCGGATGGCGGCCTGCAGGGCCGGGGCCCCGGGGGCAGAGGTCTGCGGCAACCGGATCGACGACGACTGCGACGGGATGGTCGACGAGGGCTGCACCCAGGACGCGGGCCCCCCGCCGACCGACACCGGCCCGGCGGTCGAGCCCGACGCGGGCGGCACCGAGGTCGACGCCGGACAGAGCCCCTGGGACGCAGGCGGCGCCGCCGAAGACAGCGGAACCCCCGCCGACGACGTCGCAACGATCGAACACGACGCGGGGCTCACCGACGACGCGGGGATCGCGTACGACGGGGGCGAGGCGGAGGTCCCCTTCGAGGCGGCGGGCGACGGGGGCTGGCGCTGCGCCGTGCAGGCCGTCGGCACCTCAGGGACGCGGGGCGGGCTCGCGTGGGCAGCGGCCCTGGGGGTCGGGGCGGTCGTGTCGCGACGACGTCGTCGCCGGTAGAACTCACCCGTGACACCGTTTGAACTTCTTCCCGCTCCCGCAGTGGCACGGGTCGTTGCGTCCGGGCGTCGCCGGGCGCTGGGCGGGGTTGGGTGGCAACCACAGATCGTTGTAGGTCGCGACGGTCGAGGTGGCCATGTGCAGCGCAAACGGCTTGATGTACCGCCCGACCTGCGACTGGGGCAGAAACAAGGCCGAGGCCGGGCGACGGCAGGCCCACAGCACGAGGCGACCGAGGTCGGTGAAGAACTCGGGGTCGTCCAGGCTCTTGGTGAGGCTGCTGTTGGCGGCCATCAGATCGTCGTCGTTGAGCTCGGCCCAGGTGGGGTTGTCCACGCGCACCGTACGGCTCTCGCGGAACATCTGGGCAAAGTCACCGATGTACCCTTCAGGGTCGTCGCCCACCGCCTCGAGGAAGACCGCCGCACACTCCAGCATACTCGCGTGATGCTGCGACGAGGGCGGGCTGGCAGGCCGCAGCACCCGCAGCACCGTGTCGCGCAGGGAGGGGTCGCGGACCGCCCCACCGAACAGGGCCCAGGCGGCAGTCCCGTACTCCGGCCAGAGCCGTCCAGGGGTGGTGGCCACGGCCGCGAGGAAGTCCAAGTGGCTGGGGACCAGGTACGAAGTCGCCCGAACCGCGCGCAGGGCCGGGCCCAGGGTCGCGTACCCGAAGGTCAGGGCGCAGGCCCGCTGAATGAGGTCGAGCCACCGATGGAGGCCCGGGGTCTGCGCGAGCTGAAACGCGACGCCCTCCGAGAGGCTGAGCAGGGTGGCGTTGGCTCCTCCCCACTGCAGCCGCCAGTGCCGCTCGAGTTGGGCCCGCTGGGCCGCATTGGGGCGCGTCGCATGCCGCAGGGCCTTGGCCGCGCGGCCGAGCTCACTGCCAAACTGGTAGCTGGTCTCGGCGAAGCCCCACCACAAGACCGCCCGCAGGTCTTCGAGCTTGAGGTAATCCTCGCGGCTGAGGCGGGTGCCGGCGTCGGCGAGGGCGCGGATCGAGGCGCTCGTCTGCGAGGAGTCGTTGCGGTTGCGATCGTAGCGGCGAACCTCCGCGTCGAGGGTGGCGATGCCCTGCCGGAGCACGTCGAGCTCCGCCCGCGGAACGACCAGGGCATCGTAGGGCTGCATCCCCCGCGCGAGGCAGGTCACGAAGCCTCCCGTACGGCTCGCGATGACGTAGGGGCTGTCGGGGTCGTGGCTGAGGCCGAAGGCGAGGCGTTCGACGGAGGGGTCGGGGCGTTTCATCGCCACGATGGCCCGGATGATCGCCGGGTCGCGATAGAGCGAGAGCGCAAACTCGGTCTCGGCCCGGGAGACCCTGTCCAGGCGCGACAAAAAGTGATGCGCGTGCCCCGTCGTCATCAGAGGCCCCGAAGGTATCGCACCGCGAGACGTCTCCCAACGTTTTGGCGCGCAGTGATTATGCTCGGGCCATGACCGACCTCGCCCTGGAGACCCCGCGGCTTCGGCTGCGCCCGTTGACGGTTCCCGATGCGGAGGCCTTGTGGCCGTACGTCTCCGACCCGGAGCTGCCCTACCACATGACCTGGGAGGCCCACCGCGACCTGTCCGAGACCCGCGAGTTTCTACGCCACTGCGAGACCTCCCGGGCCGAGGGGAGCACCGCGACCTGGGGCCTGCTCGACCACCACGGGTGCATGGTGGGCATCGTGGGCCTGCACGACATCACCCGCCAGGTGCGGGCCTGGCGCAGGGACACGGCCGAGCTCGGCTACTGGATCGGCCCCCCGCATCAAAACAAGGGCTACGTCACCGAGGCCTCCCGCGCGGTGGTCGACGCGGCCTTCGACCGGCTCGGGCTGCACAAGGTCACGGTGGGGTGCATCGTCGACAACCTCCGCTCGCGGCGGGTCATCGAGAAGCTCGGGTTTCGTCTGGTGGGCACCCAACGCGACCACGCCTACCGCCACGACCGCTGGTGGGATCACTGCTGCTACGAGATCACCGCCCCCGAGTGGCGGGCGACCCGCTGAGGGCCCCACCTCCGCCTCCCCCGCGACGTCCCCCGGGCCCCTGTGCGATGCTCCCGGCCCATGGAAGACACATCGTTCCGCGCGTTGGGGGTTGTACGACGCGGCCCTGTGGCCGAGGTGACCCTGCGAGGCCCCGGCAAGGGCAACGCCATGGGCCCCGACTTCTGGCGCGAGATGCCCGCCCTCTTCGCCGCCCTCGACGACGACCCCTCCGTCCGCTGCATCGTCCTGCGAGGCGACGGGCCCAACTTCTCCTACGGCCTCGACCTCATGGCCATGATGGCCGAGATGGGCCCCCTCGTGACGGGCGACAACCTCGCCGCCGAACGCACGAAGCTCCTCGAGCTCATCGGCCGCATGCAGGAGGCCTGCAACCGCGTGGCCCGCTGCCGCAAGCCCGTCCTCGCCGCCGTGGCCGGGTGGTGCATCGGCGGGGGCCTCGACCTCGCCGCGGCCTGCGACATCCGCATCTGCAGCGACGACGCCCGCTTCAGCCTCCGCGAGGTCAAGCTCGCCATCGTGGCCGACGTGGGCTCGCTCCAGCGCCTGCCCCGCATCATCGGCCAGGCCCACACCCGGCAGATGGCCTACACCGGGGGCACCGTCGACGCCCCCTCTGCCCTGCGCATCGGCCTCGTCACCGAGGTGCTCGACAGCCACGAGGCCCTCTACGCCCGGGCCCACAGCCTCGCCGACGAGATCGCGGCCAACTCCCCCGGGACGGTGCAAGGCATCAAGCAGGTGATGGACTACTGCGAGGACAAATCCACCGCCGACGGCCTGCGCTTCGTCGCCGTGTGGAACAGCGCCTTCCTCCAGTCGGCCGACCTCGCCGAGGCCGTCCAGGCCTTCATGGAGCGACGCCCCCCGAACTTCACCGGGCGTTAGTCTCCGCTCCCGCCCTGCCGCAGTTCGGCAAGCATCTTGACGAACATCTCCCCCTGCTCGATCGCGTCGTCGAGGGCCACATGGGTGTGCCTCCGCGCGGAGAACCACCGCCGCGGCATGTTGCGTTTGGTGGCCGCCCGGTACTCGCCGCGCATCATGGTCATGGCCATGGTCTTGAGGTCGAGGGCCGAGAACCCGAAGGGCGACTCCCCCACGAACCGCATCAGGTACCAGTACACGAAGAGGAAGTCGAAGCCCGCGGGATAGGCCACGAACACCGGCTTTCCCCCGAGCGAGCGCACCCACGCCACGTACGCCCCGAGGGCCGCCTCGGGGGTCTGCAGATCGCTCCGGGTGGCCGCGAAGGCCTCAGGGTGCTGGGCCCAGAACCGCGCCGTGTCCGGGTGCGGAGCCGCCCCGTCGAGGAGGTGGAGGTTGGCCGTGAAGGTCCCCCGGGGGGTCCCGTCGGGGTCGAAGGCCGCCGAGGCGAAGCTCAGCATGGAGTGCGGACCGGGGATGGGCCCGTCGGTCTCGACATCCGTCGACACGTACACCTCACGCCCCTCGGTCTTCGTCACGACTGCGCCCTCCTCGCGGATTTGCCCGCCATGGTCACCACGAAATCCCGCACGTTTCAAGCTGCCTCCGGCCCCCGCTCCGCCCCAACATTGGGTCCTGGACGAGGCCGTGTTGTGCGGTAGTGTCCCCGCACCCGACGCATGGGTCTCAATCCGCTCCAACAGACCCTTGCCCTGTGCGCCCTGGGCGTCACCGCAGGGGCCATCGCCCAGGCCCGGAGCCTCGCGCCGCTCCTCGACCGCATCCGTCCCGCCGTCGACGTCCTGCCCGGCCCCGGGTCCATGGGCCCCCTGCCCGCCACGGCCCGGGCCCCGGGCACGGCCCCCATCCCCCCGCTGCCGCGGCTGCAACCGCGGGGGGCCCCCATCGCCCCGATGCCCCCCATCCCCGTCGAAGAGCCCTGCGCCCAGCCGGGCCCCCGCGGGTGCCTCCGGGGGGCCCTGGCCAGCTTCGACGACGCCGTGATCGCAGCCGACCGTCACGGCAGCCCCCTGCGCCTGTGCCACCTCGGCGACTCCGTGGTGGCCGTCGACAAGCTCACCCGACGGATCCGGGCCACGCTCCAGGCCCGCTTCGGCGACGGGGGGACGGGGTGGATGTTTCCCTCTCCCCCCTCGCGTTGGTACCACCCCCAGGGGGCCACCGTGACGGCCCGCGGGTGGCATGTGCTGTCGGTCGTGACCCCCGGGGCCACCGACGACGACTACGGCCTCGGAGGGGCCGTCTTCGTGCCGCAGGGGCCGGTCACCGAGACCCACTTCCAGACGGCGCGGTCGTCGGCCGCCCGGGTGGAGGTGCATTATGTGGCGCAGAGCCCGGGCGATGCGTGGTCGATCGCCGTCGACGACGAGGCCCCGCAGGTGGTGTCGACCGCCAGTCTGACGGCCCCCGGGTGGACCCGCTGGCGGCGCGATCTGCCCGACGGGCCCCATCGGGTCACGCTGCGGGCCTTGGGGCCGCGGGTTCGGGTCGGGGGGGTGGTCCTCGATCGGGGGCGGGGGGCCACGGTGGACAACCTCGGCCTCGTGGGCAACTCCGCCCGGGCGATGCATCGCAACCTCGAGGCCCCCTGGGATCGGGCCCTAACCCTGCGGGCCCCCGACCTCGTGCTGATCACCCTCGGGGCCAACGAGGTCGCCCACGGCCCCCTCGGGCCCCCGCAGCGACGGCGCATCATCGAGGCGTACCGCGATGTCCTGCGCCGGATCCGCGGGGCCAACGGCCGCCGGGCCTGCCTCGTGACCTCGGTCCTCGACGCGGCCGAACCCGTCGACGGGCGCCTCGCCACGCGCCCCAACATCCCCGTGCTCATCCCGATCCAGCGGGCCGAGGCCCTCAACGCGGGCTGCGCCTTCTGGGACGCCTTCGCGTGGATGGGCGGCCGGGGGTCGGCCCTGCGCTGGCACCGCTTCGGCTGGATCGAACCTGACCTCACCCACCCCACCACCGCCGGCGCCGCACGCCTCGGCGACGCCCTCCTGGCCGCCCTCTTCGCCACCCGACGCCCCGTGGTCGCCCCGCCCCCGACGCCTCTGCCCTGACATGAACTTCGCCAGCGCAGACTACGTCGCCTTCCTCCTCGCGGTCTTCGCCCTCGACGAGCTCTTCTCGTCCCTCGGGTCGCGCCGGTCCCCGTGGATCGTCCTGCCCATCGTGCTCCTCGGCGACCTCCTGTGGCTCCTCTTGACCCGCAGCCCGGCCGCCCTGTGGGACCCCGTCGGGGCCGTAGTCTACGGAGCCCTCACCGCCCCCCGCACCCTGGGCCCGACCCTCCTCGCCCGCGTACCCCACCTCCTCGCCGGGACCGTCCTCGCCGCCGGGGCCTTCGCCTGGGGCCGCCGCCACGCCGACGACCTCGACACCCCCGAGACCCAATCCCGCCTCGGGCTCTGGTCCACCGCGGCCCTCGTCGCCCTGGGCCTCGCCCTGGTCGTGGCCTGGCGCCTGCACCGCATCGACGCCCTCAGCGGGGCCCTCTCCGCCGTCGGACACCTCGGCTGGATCGCCCTCCTCGCCCTCGCCGCGGGCTCGGCCTGGCACGGGGGGGTCACGGCCCGATCGAGCGCCCGCCTCGTCGGCCTCTTCGCCGCCAGCGCCCTCTGCTACCACGTGTGGGCGGCCTCCACGACCGGGGCCTACCGCTTCCTCCTCGGGCTCATCCTCGCGACCGTGGTCCTCGACTGGTACCTCGGGCGTTGGCTCGCCACGGCCCGGTCCCCACGCTCCCGACGGGCCCTCCTCGCCCTCAGCCTCGTGGCCAACCTCGGGGTCCTGGTCTTCTTCAAGTACGCGGGGTTCTTCCAGCAGACCACCGTGTCCCTCCTCGACCGGCTGGGGATCCACCTCCACGTCACCCCCTTGGTCCTCCTGCTCCCCGCGGGGATCTCGTTTCACACCTTCCAGTCCCTGTCGTACACCCTGGACGTGTACCGGGGGCAGCTCCGCCCGACACCGTCCCTCCTGCGGTTCGGGACGTTCGTGCTCTTCTTCCCGCAGCTCGTGGCCGGACCCATCGTGCGGGCCGAGACCTTCCTGCCGCAGATGGACGCCGACGCCCGCCCCGGCCTCGCCCTCCCATCGGCCGAACGCGACAGCGCGGCCCTCCTGCGCATCGCCGTCGGGATGCTCAAGAAGGTCGTGCTCGCCGACCAGCTCGCGGCCTCCCTCGTCGACGCCGTCTTCGCCCACCCCGAGCGCTTCAGCGCCCTCGAGGTGCTCGTGGCCGTGTACGGGTACGCCTTCCAGATCTACCTCGATTTCTCGGCCTACAGCGACATCGCCATCGGCTCCGCCCAACTCCTCGGCTTCACCCTCCCCGAGAACTTCGACCTGCCCTACCGGGCCCGCTCCCTGCAAGACTTCTGGCGCCGCTGGCACATCTCCCTGTCCACCTGGCTCCGCGACTACCTCTACATCCCCCTCGGGGGGTCACGGGGCTCCGAGACCCGGACCCGCTTCAACCTCGCCGCCACGATGCTCCTCGGGGGCCTGTGGCACGGGGCCAACTGGACCTTCATCGCCTGGGGGGCCCTCCACGGGGCCGGCCTCGGGGTCACCCGCTGGGCCCAACGCACCGAAGAACGTGACCCCTCCGCGATGCGCCTGCCCCGGATCCTGTCCCTCGGGGTGGCCCTCGCGGCCGTGGTGGCCCTCGGCTCCCCGCGGGTGACCGACCTCGGCTCGACCCTGGTGGTGTTCGTGGTGGCCTGGGCCCTGCTCACGCCCGCCTTCGCCCTGTGGACCGCGTGGTTGTCGCACCGGGCCGAGACCCCCGACCTCCGCGGACGCGTGGCCGGGGTGGCCGCGAGCGTCCTGACCTTCCACTATGTGCTGGTGGCCTGGGTGTTCTTCCGGGCCCCGACCTTTGACGGGGCCGCGGCGGTGTTCGCCCAACTCGCCACCCGCACCCGCGACGCCTCGGCCCTCGGGGCCCCCCTCCTCGCTGCCCTGGGGGTGGCCATCCTGGGTCACGCCCTGGGCTACTGGGGAATGATCGCCGCCACGCGCCTCTGGCGCCGCACCCCCGACCTCCTGCGGGCCCTGGCCTTCGGCCTCTTCGCGTACATCGTGTGGAAGCTCGCCCAACCCCGGCCCGTGGCCTTCATCTACTTCCAGTTCTGACCCGGGTCGGTCTGCCCTACGGGGCGGAAAGGAGTTCGGAGTAGGTCCCTGTGGCGGGCGCAGGAGTTGTCGCTCCGGGGCATTGGGCGGCCATGGACATGCTGGGGAAGCTCCCGGTGTATCGCCCTCGCGCCGCGACGGAGTCGGTGCTGTACGGCGTGGTGCAATCCGAGCTGGAGCCCTTCCTCGCGGCCGCCCGCGCGGCGGAGGTGGCGCTGCCGCCGTATGGGGAGGCAGAGCTGCGGGCGTTTCTACGCTGCGGTGTGCTGGCCTGCGGCTTCGGGCGGGCGTCGGTGCGTGGCCTGCAGCTTCGACCGGCTGGTTCCGTTCTCGTGCAAGAGGCGGGGGGTGTGTTCGTCGTGCGGCGGGCGCCGGATGAGCGAGACGGCCACGGAGCAGGTTGCGCGGCTGTGGCCCGAGGTGCCCGCGCGGCAGTGGGTGCCGTCGCTGCCGTGGGCCCTGCGGCTGCCCGTGGCGCGCGACCCGGTGCCGCTCACGAAGGTGGCCCGCATCTTCTTCGAGGACGAGGGCGCGCGGAGAGAGATCGGGGCCGTGACCGTGCCCGCACGGCCCCGGAGCGAACTGGCCGCGGTGCTGCGGGAGGTGGCGGCGCGGGTCGCGCGGATACGCACCGTGCGCGAGCAAGACGGGCGCCGATGCCCTGCGCGACGCGGCGGCAGGGAGGGGTCGGTTTGCGCGTGTCGAGTCGGCGGGTGAGGAGGGGGTCGCTCCGACGCAAACACGAGAGGGAGAGGGGGTTCGGCAGGGGGCGGGGGTGGAGTATGGGGGGTTTCATGTTCATGCGGGGGTGCGCCTGGAGGAGGACGACCGGGTAGGACTCGAGCGGTTGTGCCGGTACGACATGCAGCCCCAGGAATTCGTGGCGGTCGTCGCGCTCGGCGCGGACGCCACGCTCGCCCGTAGCTTCGACTTCATGGACCTCGCCCGCCCGCTGGGTGCGACGCCCGAGACCGTGGTCGACGGCGCGGGCGAGTGCGTGGATGCGGGCGCACCTCGACGCGGTGCTCGGGCGCGGCAACCCCGCCGACGCGGAGCCCTGAGTTCGTCGACCGGGCCCTACGGGCGGAGGCGCCGGATCTCTTCGGTGACGGCCCCGGCGACGTCATGGGTCCACGCCCTTGAACGGCGTGGCCGAGCCTCACCCCGAACGCGACGCTTGCGACAGGGGGCGGCGTCAGAAAAGCCAGGCCAGGCCGCCATCGACCCGCGTCTGCTGGTACTGTGGCGAGCCCACGTGGGCCGCCGTGAGCTGGATCCGCAGGTGACGAGCCAGTTCCAGCCGCACCGTCGCCGAGGGGCGGAAGAGCACCGTGCCGCCCTGCACCGCGAAGCCCGCGCTCACCTCGACGCGCACGGGCGCGCCCGACGTGTACCGTAGCGTGAGGTCGCAGCCCCAGGTCCACGGATCCGTCGGCGTGAAGTACGGAAGCGCCCCGGCCCGTAGTGCGCGGAAGCCTTCGTACGTCGCCCACGCGCGCGGCTCGGCCTGCCAACGCCCGAGGTTGTGAACCCCCGCCGCCAGCAGCGCGCGCCCGCGGAGGTTGCCGTCGCTCAGCCACCAAAGCGAGGCCTCCGAGGAGACCGTCATCCACGGCCTCGGCTCCGCGTAGACGGTCCACGCGGGCCCCGTCGCGCGCACGTCCTGCCGGATCGCCTCGGTCGCCGCCCGGTACCGGTCGCTCTGGAGCCACAGCCGCCCGAACACCCGCCCCGCCAGCGAGAAGCGCACCCCCACGTTGCCGAAGAGCGCGACGTGCCCTTCGGTGTCGTGCTCCACGCCCGCCGTCGCCTCCGGGCGCACCGCGTCCCAGCGCTCGAGCCGTACGCCCGCCTGCACGTTCGCGAACTCCACCGAACGTTCGCGCTGCGCCCAGCGCCCCGCCTCGGCGCGCGCGACCAGCACCGCCGGCGCCGGGAGCTGTACGGTCGCGTCGCCCGCGGCCGAGACGTACACCACCCCCTGGTTGTCCTGCCACCCGACGCCATCGAGCGCCGCCAGGGTGGGGTGGTCGTGCCGCAGCAGCTCCGCGCGCGCCTCGGTCCGCGCCCGCTCGGTCGGGCTCGCGCGCAACGCCGCGTATTGGGCGCGCGCCGTGCGCCAGCGCCACGACCAGTGGGTGAGGTCCGCCAGCGCCCAGCGCGCGTCGGTCGCGCCGCCGCTCACCTCCACCCAGCGCTCCGCCGCGCGCACCGCCTCCGCGGGCGCCCCGCCGTCGGCGAAGACCCGCACCGCGACCTCCAGCACCTGCGGGTCGCGCTCAGCAGGCGACGCGACCAGCCACCGCGCATGCGGCAACGCCTCGGCCGCGCGCCGCGCCCAGAGCAGCAGCCGCGCGAGCTCGAGCCGCCGGGCGCGGTCCTCCGGGCGCAGCGCGACCAGCGCCGCCGACGCCTCCAACGCCTCGGCGCTCGAGGAGGTCCAGCCCGCGAGCGTCGCGACCTGCTCCCAGGCCTCGATGTCAGCGCCCGTGGCTCGCGCCCGCGCGAGCGCCAACGGGAGCGCCTCGCGCGCGCGGTCGGCGGCGACGAGCGCGGCGATGCGGTCTTGCAACTCGTCGGCGTACGCGGGGCCGGCGCACGCCAGCGCCGCCAGCGCGGGGGCGAGGCGCACCGGGGCCCTACGCCCAACCCTGCGAGAGCTTTTCGAGCACCGCCGGCGGCAACAGCCCCGGGCCGTGATCGCGCGCCCACCGCCGCCTCGAAGCCTCGTCCGCGGGCTCCTCCCCGTGGTCCGCGTAGTCCTGCGCGGCGACCAGCGCCCAGGCGGCCAGGTCGGTCTCCGCGGGCGCCACCCCGAGCGGAAAGCCCTGTCCGTCCCAGCGCTCGTGGTGCACCCGCACAAGGTCCGAGACGTTCTGCGGCTCGCCCAGCGCCTCGAGCAGCGAGCCGCCCACCGTCGGGTGCAGGAACTCCACCACGTTCCCTGTCGGGTCGGCCGCCACCCCGATGCGCCCGATGTCGTGCACCTGCACCGCCCGCATCAGCGCCGCGAAGCGCTCCGGCTCGACGCCCAGCCGACGCCCGATGCGCTCAGCCTCGGACGACACCCGCGCGTGGTGCCCCCGCGACGGCTCCGCGATCGTCTCCACCATCGTCACGAGCCCGTCGACGAGTTGTTGAATGTGCGCGCTCGCGCGCCGCGCCGCCTCCTGCCCCTCGACCAACGACCGGATCACCGCCACCGCCTGTTCGAGCCGACTGTACGCGACCTCGCCCGGCGCCGTCGCTCCCGCCGCGCCCGCCGCGATCGCGACCAACAGCACGCCCCCCCGATGCGGCTGCGCCACGGCATACACAGAACGCGCGCTTGGGGCGAACCGCGCCGCATCGACCACCTCCGCGACCCAGCGCCCGGAGGACCGCACCGCGTCGACGCCCGCCGCGTCGGCCGCCACCGCGCCGGCCGAGGCCCACGTCACGCGCTCGCCCGTGCCCTCCTCGATGCTGACCACCGCGCCGCCCTCGCCCGAAAAGCCCGTCAGCGCCATTCGCAGGAACAGCTCCACCGCGGCGCGGGTGTCCGCTGCCGCCCGCGCGACGCGCCGCTGCACGTCGTCGTGGATCCACTGCGAGCGGTCGTTCTGCGGGGTCATCGCCCCGCGCGCGGCGAGCATCACAGCCCCCGCCATCGCCCGCGCCGCCGGGGCGTCTTCGGCCACGCTCCGCGACAACGCCTGCGCGTCGGCCGCCAGCCACCACACCCGCCCGCCCGGCAGCGCCACCCAGCCCGACCCGCTGAGCGACCCGGTCGCCCCCACGTTCTGCAACGCCGCCGCGGGGACGGCCCCGTCGAGCGGCCCGGGGCGGATGCTCCTGCGGTCGACCCCCACGTCGGTGGCCGTGCCCACGCGGCGCAGCACGCCGCGGTCGCGCATGTAAAGCTCCAGCAAGGCGAGCTGAAAGCGCCCGCGCACCGCCTCGGCGAGGACGTCGAGCGCGCCCGGCTCGTCGCCCCCGTCGACCTTCCCGAGCGCCTCGATCAGCGCGTCGTGGAGCGGCCGCGCGCGCTCCCTGCTGTCGCTGAAAAGATCCCGAAGGAACGACATGTGAAGGCAACCATGCCACCACCGCCCGGCGCCTCCAAGATCGCACCCGCGCCGTGGAATGTTTTTGTTGCGCCGCCGCGCGGCGTGTTAGCCATGGAGGCGATCTTGCCGCAAAGTTCGACCTTGGCCTGTAACGCGTTCCTGGGAAGGTGTTGATGTCCAAAGTGCAACGGTTCCAATCCTCCGCGGCGGCGCTGCCCCCACAGGTCGATCTGGCGGAGGCCGCTCCAGGCGCCGCCCGGGAGCGCGCATGACTCTCGACGTCTGCCTCGTCACCGAGGGCGCCTATCCGCAGCGCACGGGCGGCCTCTCCACCTGGACGCAGCACCTGCTCCTCGCGCTCGACGCCTGTCGCGTCGGCGTCGTCAGCCTCGGCCCGGGGCCCTGCCGCGCCGACCGCTTCGCCCCGCCCCCAAGCGCGCGATCGGTCGAGCGCGTCGACGACCTGCGGGCGGTGCCCGACGCCGCCACCTACCTCGCCAGCGGCCTCGAGGCCGCCGAGGCGCTGCTGCGTGTGCGCCCCGACCTCGCCCGGCGCACCTGGTACGTCGAGCACGGCGACCTGGTGCGGGAGATCCTCCACGGCGCCGCCGTGTGCGAGTCGGGTCGGCCCCTCACCGCCGCCTCGCGCCCGCTGGAGGCCGAGCGCGCGCGTCGCCGCCGCCGCCGCGTGGCGCTCGCCTGCCGCGGCGTCGTGGGCGTGACCGACCGCACCACCCGCCGCGCCTTCAGCGAGGGCGCCCGCACGGTGCGGATGATCCCCAACGCCGTCCCGCCGCCGGCCGCCGTGTCCACCCTCGTCGACGCCTCGCCCGCCCGCCTGGGCTTCGTGGGGCGCTTCTCCAGGGTGAAGGGCATCGACCGCTTCGAAGACCTCGCGCGCGCGTTCGGCGGCGCCTCGGTCGCGATCGGCATCCCCGTCGGCGAGCGCTGGGGCTCCGACGCGACCGACTGGGAGCTCGGAGAGGGAGACCCCTGGGGCCGCAGCCCCATCGGCGTGCTGGCGCTCCCGTCGCGGCTCGAGGCCAGCCCCTTCGCCGCCCTGGAGGCCGAGTCCCGCGGGATCCCGGTTCTCCTCAGCGACGCGGCCGCGCTCCGGGGGAGCCCGCTGATCACCCGCCTCGCCTGGTCGCGCGAGGCCTGGGCGGCGCGGGCCGACGCGCTCCTTCGCCGCGGCACCGACCCCGCCCTCGGCGCGCGCCTCGCCGTCGCGCGGTGGCGCGATTTCACCACCTCCTGGCGCGCGCTCGTCGCCGCCTGAACGCGCCGTGGGCGCCTCCCCAGATCCCTCCCGCCCCCACGTGATGCTCGCGACCGAGGGGACGTACCCCTTCCACGGCGGCGGCGTCAGCACGTGGTGCGAGCAGCTCTGCGCCGGCATCGACGGCGTGGACTTCTCCGTGCTGGCGGTCACCGGCTCCGACCACGTCGGGCCGGCGCTGCCCATCGCGCCCAACATCCGCGACGTGCACCAGGTCGCGCTCTGGCCCACCGGAGACCCCTCCACGCGCTCCCTGCGGGGGCCGTTCTCGGGCGTGCTGGAGCGGCAGTCGCGCTCCACCGAGCGCCGCGTCCGAGAGGGCTTCGTGCCCGCGCTCTCGGCGGTGCTGCGCGAGGTGTTCACGCCCGCCGCCGCCGCCGCCGACGACGACGCCCTGGTCGACGCCCTGGTGGCGATGGGGCGCTTTCTGCGGCGCCACGACTACCGCTGCGTGATGCGCACCGCCGCGGTATGGGACGCCTTCGTCGCGGCGTCCGAGGAAGCCGGGCGCGACCCCGAGCCGCGGCTCGCGGAGGTCAGCCTCTGCGCCCGGTGGCTCTACCACCTGCTCATGCCCCTCGAGTTCCGGGTGGAGGGGGTGACGGTGTTCCACGCGACGGTCGCGTCGTCGTGCGCGCTGCCGGGAATCGTCGCCCGCCTCGAGCGCGGGACGTGCTTTCTGCTCACCGAGCACGGGGTCTACCTCCGCGAGCGCTACCTCTCGGTCAGCGCGAGCGGGCACGGCGCGTTCGTGCGGCGGTTCCTCATGGGGGTCGCCCGGGTGATCGCGCGGGCCTGCTACGCCGTGGCCGACGTCATCGCCCCGGTGGCCACTTGCAACACCCGCTGGCAGCTCCCGTGGGGCGCGCCCGAGGAGCGCATCCGCGTCGTTCACAACGGCGTCGACACCTCCAAGTTCCGCCCGTCGCCCAAGCCCGAGGCGCTGCGCGGGCGGCCCGTCGCCGTCGCCGCGGCGCGCATCTTCGCCCTCAAGGACATCGAGACGATGATCCGGGCGGCGGCCGTCGCGCGCCGCACGGTGCCCGACCTGCTGCTCAACATCTACGGCTCGCTCACCGCGGACGTGCCGTACACCGAGCGCTGCCGCGCGCTGATCGCGTCGCTCGACCTCGGCGAGGTGGTGTTCCTCCGGGGCCACCACGCCCAGCCCCACACGCTCTACTGCGAGGGGGACATCAGCGTGCTGTCGTCCATCTCCGAGGGCTTTCCGTACACGGTGCTGGAGTCCATGGCCTGCGGGGTGCCCTGCGTGGTGACCGACGTGGGCGGCGTGCGCGAGGCCGTGGGCGACACGGGCATCGTGGTCCCCCCGCGCGACCCCGAGGCGCTCGGAGGGGCCATGGCGGCGCTTCTCACCGACCACGAGCGCTGCCGGCGCCTCGCCCGCCTCGCCCGCGACCGGGTGGTCTCGCTCTTCACCGTCCAGCGCCAGCTCAAGCGCTACGAGGAGATCTACCGTCTGCTCGACGCAGGCTCGCGGGGGCGCGTCGCGTGAGCGACCCGGCGCGCCACTGGGCCGAGGTCCTCGCGACCACCGCGCGCCGCCCGCTCGACGTGTGGACCGTCGCCGCCCTGCTCGAGGCCGAAGGCCTGCGCGACCAGGACGCCCGCGAGCGCTTCGGCTGCCCCGACCTCTTCGCGTTCGCCGAGCAGGTGTTCCACGCCCTGCCCCGGTGGCGGCCATCCTCGATGCCGCCGCGCGACGGCGTCGTGCGCCCGTGGCTCGCGTTCGTCGGGCGGCTCTTGCGCGGGTCGTTCTTCGCCTGGCCCATGCTCGCGCAACTCGCGGTCGGGTTCGCCACGCGGCACTGGCTGGTGGGCTCGTTCGACTACGACGAGTCGCAGGCGACCGCGGTCGGGCTCGCCATGATCGCCAGCCTCGTCGCCACCGGGGCGATGGTGATGACCATCGGGCGGCAGGCGCACGTGCTCGACCCCGCCCGTGATGGGGCCCGCCTGCGCGAGGTGCTCGGCGACCTGCTGCGCGTCGGGTTCGCCCTGGGCGCGGCCTGCGTCGCCACCGCCGTCGCGCTGCAGCTCCTCTTCGAGCCGCTCCCGTGGCGGCTCTTCGCGCTCGCGCTCGCGTACTTCATCTCGCTCGGATGGCTCTGGGTCTCGGTCGCGGCGATGCAGGCGCTGGCGATGCGCGTGCAGGCGCTGGCGCTCACCACGCTCGGCGCCATCGCGGTCGGCGCCCTCGTGCGGTTCGAGGGCGCGTCGGTGCACGGCGCGCAGCTCGGGATGATCCTCACGGTCGCGCTGGCGGCGCTGCTCCTGGTCGCCCGTCGGCTCGGCCCGCCGCCGCCCGGCAGCGCTGCCCGCTCGCGGGCGCGTCGGCTCGACGTGATCCTCGGCAGCAACCTCACGTTCATCGTGTACGGCCTCGGGTACTTCCTGCTGATCTTCCTCGACCGCGCGATGGTCTGGACCGCGCCCGCCCACGCCGCGCCCGCGCTGCTGCGCTTCCACGCCGGTTACGAGCTCGGCGCCGAGTGGGCGCTCGCGAGCTTCGTGCTGCCCATGAGCCTCCTCGAGCACTTCGTGCACGCCTTCAACGAGCGGCTTGAGAGCCTGCAGCACGGGCTCAAGGTCGGGCAGCGCGGGGACTTCCGCGCGGCGATGAAGCGCTTCGGCGCGCGCTCGTTCGCGCTGCTGACGACCGTCTCGGCGGCCAACCTCTCGCTCGCGTGGGCGGTGCCGCGCCACCTCGCCGCGCGCGGACTTGCCCACCGACTCGCCGCCTCGGTACTCGACCCGGCCGTCGCGCGCACGTTCTTGTGGCTTGGCGCGGGTTTCCAGGTGCTCTCCTGGGGCCTGCTGCTCTCGCTCTGGTTCTTCACCCTGGCCCGCGGCGAAGCGGTGCTGCGCGCGCTCTGGCCCGCGGTGGGCACCGCGGCGGTGGTCGGGTATGTGGCCTCGCGCCTGTGGGCCCCCGAGGCCGCCGCCGCGGGGATGACCGCCGGCGCCGTGGTGTTCACCGCGGGCATGATGATGCGCGCGCGGCGCTTCTTCGCGCGCATCGACCACCGCTACTACGCCGCGTACTGAGCCGCATGCACCCTGAAGGCTTCCATCGCACCGTGCAGGTCCTGCTCGCGGCGAGGCTCCTGCTCTGGGGCGCGCTGCTCTACAACCTCGCCCACCTCGCGCCCGACCGCTCCCTGCCGCGGGACGGCGTCGCGCGCCACCTTCGAGCGGCGCTGCTTCTGTGCTCCGCGATGACGCTGCTGTGGTGCGTCGGCGCGGTCTCCCGCGGCGCGCTGCTGGGGATGCTGGCGGTGGTCATCTGGGCGTCGCGGCTTCGGCGGCGCGAGCCGTCGCTGCGGGACGTGAGCGCCCGTGCGGGCCGCGCCTCGCGCGCCGACCGGCTCGTGTCATCAATGCGGGCGGACTGGCGAGCGAGGGTGCGTGAGACCCTCGACGCGGCGGCGCGGGCCGACGACGGCCGGCACTCGCTGCAGGCGCGCGTGGCGTGGGCGGGCAGGGCGGCGCTGCTGGCGGCGTGCGTCGCGTCGGCGGCGTTCATCGGCCGGGCCCCCGACGGCTCTACGGACATGCTCTCGGTGTGGGCGGGCGCGCTCGTCGGGCTCCCGCCGCGGGCGTGCGGGCCGGCGCTCGGCGCGGCGATCGCGTGGCTGTGCGCGTCGCTCGCGGGGGCGCTCCTGGTGCGGCTGGCGCCCGGCGTGGGGCGCTGGCCGGCGGCGGTGGTGGGCGCGGCACCTCTGGCAGCGGTGGTCCTGGGGCAGCGCCCGACGCTCGCGTGGGCGGCCCCGCTGGTGGCGGCGTGGGGATGCGCCTCGCCGCTCGGTGCGACGGGGCATGCGGGGCGTCTGCCCCGGGTGGTGCTGCTCTCGTCGTTGACGCACCCCGCGGGCGGCGTTCTCGCCTGGGTTGCGAGCGCGGTGGCGAGCGTGGGGGCCCGGCGACGGCTGCCTCGCGCGCGATGGTTCCCGGCGCTGCTCCCGCTGGCGCTGGGCGAGACGCTGGGGGCGTTTCTGGCGATCGGGGGGCGGGGGCTTGTCGGGGCGGGCGCCGCGTCCGGGCCGACGTCGCCGGCGCTGGTCGCGGGCTGCGCGTCGGTGGCGGTGTTGCTGATGCTGGTGCGGGGGCCCCGGAGGCATCACGCCGCGCGTCGGGCTCGCCGGGCGCTCGGGGCGCTGATCCTCACGGCGGCGACGTGGGGTGCGCTCGCGCCGCGCGGGTGGGCGACGGTGCTTCCGGCGCTGGCGCTGCCGGTGTGGTCGTTGCTCGGGGTCGCGGCCTTGACGTTGATGGGGCTGTTCCCCCTGCGGCGTGCGCCGGGGGCGGGGCTCGGCGGGCGGGCGTCGCGCCGTTCGCTGCGGCCGCCTGCAGGTTGAGGAGGGGTTACTCGAGGCGGAGGGTGACTGAGGCGCCGGCCGAGAGGTTGACGTACGAGATCGTCTCGCCGGCGTACGACTCGGCGCCGCGGGAGGCGAGGCCGGTGACGGGCACGACGGCGGCGCGCGGGGCGGTGAGGGTGATGCTCTGGCCGGGGACGATGGTCGCGGTCACGCCCGAGGCGTTGAAGCGCATGCGGGACGCCACCTGGCGGCCGGTCTCGTCCATGGTGGGGCTGACGACGGGCAGGGTGACGAGGGCGTTGTAGCGCTCGAGCAGCCGGGCGATGAGGTCGCCGAGCAGGGTGTGGCTGCCGTCGTACGCGCGGAGGTTGGACTGGTGGAACATCCACGGGTCGATCTCGCCGCGGAGCATGTAGCGCAGGAGCACGTCGGTCTCGCGGTCGAGGATCTCGCTGTAGGACAGGTCGCGGCCCCAGAAGACGCGGTAGAAGTCGTTGTACTCGGCGACCCACTGCTCGGGCGTCGAGACGTTGTAGAAGAGGTTGGTCGGCCGCCGCGGGATCATCAGGATCGAGGGCGCCAGGGCGTTGTAGATCCCGGCGTTGGGGGAGGGGTTGTCCTGGCCGGGGCGCGAGGTGTCGGAGACGACGTAGCGCACGCCCACGTCCGCCGCGGCCTGCATGGCGGCGGGGTTGAAGAGCCCGGAGACCTCGCCGGTGACGAGGTTCGTGCGGGTGAAGGCCGAGAAGCGCATGCGCTGGGCGACCTGGATGTTGTCGCGGTATTGGTCGAACGCGGTGGCGTAGTCGACGGCGTCGAGGTTCAGGTGCGAGTAGGTGTGGTTGATCCACTTGAACTCGCCCTGGAGCGAGCTCGCCGCGGGGGTGAGCGTGTCGGAGGGGTACTCGCCGGCGACAGTGCCCTCGCCGTTGTAGACCATGTCGAGCCGCAGTCCGGCGCTGGCCGGGCGGGCCTGCAGGGCGCGCTGCCAGGCGACCGCGGCGCGCAGGTCGTCGCCGGTCATCCGGTACTCGCCGCCGGTGTAGAGGTCGTTGCCGAGGAAGATGTCGTCGACCTGGGCGGAGAGGTACGTGTGGCGCGCGCCGAGGAACAGCCCGCGGGTCACCCAGTCGATCACGCCGTACGAGAACACAAGGGCGTGGACCTGGTGGGGGCTCGAGTCGAAGGTGAGCGCGAGGTTCTCGCGGCCGTCGGGGTAGCGGTTGACCAGGGCGAGGGCGTGCCCTTCGTCGTCCGTGAGCAGCGGTGTGGCCGTCGGGTCGGCGGCGACCGAGAGGTAGGTGTATGCGTCGCGCACCGCGACCCGGGCGTTGGGCGTCACGTACGGGAACACCTGCCGCCCGGCGTCGGTGACCTTGACCTCGAGGGCGACGGCGCTGGTGTCGACCGAGGTGCCCCAGGCGAAGCCGAGCTCCGGCGTGGGGTACGTGTACCAGGAGACCTGGCGCACCGCGTACGTGGCCTCGTAGTTCCAGAGTACCTGCCACTCGTCGGGGCTGAGGGCGCTGCGCCAGCCGGATCCGTCGTAGAAGGCGAGGCTCGCGGTCGTCAGGATCACGCCCTGGTAGTTCCCGCGCCCGTCAACCGAGAGCTGGTTGGCGGTGAGCGGCCCCGCGGTGGTCGCGATGCGGACGGTGTAGGGCGTGCCGAGGTAATCGAGCGCCTGGCGGATCGCGGGGAGGGCGGCCTCCGAGCCGTCGGCCGAGATCACCAGGATCCGCGCGCTGCGCGGGGGGAGCGTCAGGGAGGGGGCGACGCGCGCCGACGACCTGGACGACGTGGTCGACACCAGGGTCTGGGGCCGCGAGCGGCCGTGCTCGACCGAGACCGGGCCGCGATGGACCGAGCCCGGGCCGCGATGGACCGAGCCCGGGCCGCGATGGACCTCCGAGGACCGAACCGCTTGAGAGGTCGATTCAACGTCGGGGCCCTGGTAGCAGCCCTGCGCTGCGAAGCAGACCGAGGCCGCGAGGCTCAAACGACCGAGGACGCTGGACCAACGCTTGTTCATGACGCTTCTCCGTCGCACGCGCGGACGTCCCCGTTGGCTCGCGGACCGTGCGGCGCCGCGAAGGGATGAATGGACGTGAGGGGCCGCCGACCGTCGGTGACCCCGCTGTTTCTTTCCGCCGACGTCCCGCAGGGGTGGTGCCGCGGTGCGCCTCCCGTCCCTATCTGTTGGGCGCCGGTGACGATGTCATTCATCCCCCTTCTCAAACCGAGGGTCAAGCGTGTTCGTTGAAAATCGACAAAGACCGTGAGCGCGCTCACCGCATTGGATCTCTCGTAGAAACAGGGTCCTCCGCTCGAAGGCTAAACCCTCAACGAATGCCCGTGATAACCCACTTGTCGCCTCCGTCGCGGTTGCCGCTTGAAGGCTAAGCGCTCGTCCGTCAGCTCGTGGCGCCGCCCTGCGCGGTCCACCTGTCGTGTAGGCCGATGGGGCGACAGCCGATCACCCACCCTTACTTGTAGGTTTACGGTGCACCTCCGCACCGCGCATTCCGCGTTGAAATAGGGCGTCGTAGTACTTGAACCGCCACGCGCGAAATGGTAATGGTCTCAATGCGTCAACGGTCGTAGGCTAACGGGCAACGACGCGAAGCGCTGCCGAGGAGACCGATGGTTGCTCACCGCTGGCCTGCCGGATCCGTCTTTCGCAAGCTGATCCTCGAACCCTCCGACGAGGAGCGCCCGTGCGGCGTGTGTGCGCGGCCGATGCGCATCTGCGACCACCGACACCGCCGGCTCTACCTGTTCGGCGGGCCGCTCCAGGTGACGTGCAAGCTGATGCACTGTGGCGACCCGTCGTGCCCCGGCGCGCGCCGGACGTACTCTCCGGGCGCGGAGCTGGGCCTCGCGCCCCCGCGCTGGCTGATCGACTGGGAGGTGTTCGCGTGGCTCGGGCAGCGCCGCGCCGAGCGCAAGCAGAGCGTCGCGCAGCTCCGGGCTGACCTCGCCGCCGAGCACTCCATCGGGCTCTCCGACGACGCCCTGGCGTATTACGTCGCCCGCTACGCCGAGCTGGTCGAGCAGCCCCGCACCGACCCCGAACCGCTGCGAGAGGCCTACCGCGACGTGCCCACGCTCGCCCTCTCGCTCGACGCCGTGCAGCCTGAGCGAGGGCGCCCCGCGCTGGCCGTGGTGCGCGAGGTCCACGCGCGGCGGGTGTGGTTCGCCGCGCCGCTCACGCCCGGCGGGTCGGGCGACGTCGCGCGGCTCCTCACGCGCGCGCGCGACCTCGCGGCAGCCCTCGACCGCCCCATCGCCGCCTGGACCACCGCCCGCCACGACGCCCTCACCGCCGGCCTCGCCGCGGTGTTCCCGGGCGTGCCCCGCCGCGCCGCCGAGCCGGCCGTCCCCCGCGCACGCGTCCTGACGTGGCGGCCTGCGGCGGCCTCCCGCGCGCCCTCCCGCTGCCCCTCCGTCGCCCCGGCGTGCCCCCCACGGTCGTGGCACCCGCCGCCCCAGTCCCGATGCCCTACCCTCTCGATCTGGCCGACGGCGTCGCGCCCGCGTTGAACGCCCTTCGCGCTCACGGCGGGGGCAGGGCGCGCGCGGCGGCGGCGAAGTCTTCGAGCCAGTCGGCGAGACGCCAGTGCGTCGAGCCCTCGGGCGCCCAGGGCCCCGAGTAGTACCACCCGCCCCCCGCCGCCCGGAACGCCGCCAGCCGCGCAAGCGCCACGTCGAGCGACGGGGCGGCAAGCGCCGCGGGGTCGCCCTGCACGGCCATCCAGCGCCACGGGGGGAGTCCCGCGGGCGAGAGGGCACGGTCCCACTGGTTCTCGACCGAGACCACGTCGGCCACGTCGAAGAGCGCGTCGGGAACCGCCGCCCGCCCGGTGTTCATCACCACGATTCGGTCGGACCCGGCGCGCGCGGCGGCCGCGGCGGCGCGGTTGAACCCATCGGCCGCGGGGTCGATCTCGTCGAAGAACACGCCGTCGTAGCCCGACGCGCCCGCGCACGCCGCCTCGCGCGCCACGTCGGACGCGTCGCGCCGTCCCCACGCCGTCGCCACGTACGCGACTGTGCGCACCGCCCCCGCGCGGAAGAACGCCGGCACCTCGGGGCGCGCGTGCAGCCCCGCGCCGACGACCACGAACGCGGGACGCGCGTCGCGCACACGCGCCGCTTCGCGGGGCGCCGCGGCCGGGTCGCCGTACCACGCGACAAAGAAGCTCTCGCCGCGCAGCCAGCCGGGCGCACGGGGCTCCGGTGGGCGGGAGGGGCGCGTGCACGGCGGGGGAGGGAGTGTTGACACGGAGTCTCGCGCGGACCGACGTCGCCTGGTGGGGACATCGGTTCCGGCCGCCGGGCATTATGCTGCCCTGCGCCCTGCGCGCGCGAACTTCCTCCAGACTCTGGTGCTCGCGCTGCGCGTGAACGTCGTGTGTGCGGAATCGCGGGCGTCTTGCGCGGACGGCCGGGTGCTCGTGGCTCAGGTAGGGAGCTGGTTCCAGCAGTGTCTGCGAGTCGACTCCGAAGCCGATGGCAAGCCTCGCCTGGGTCGCCGCTCCAGACCTGCGCGCTCGAGGGCGGTCGCGACGTGGCGGCGCACCTTGACGCGGTGCTCGGGCGCGGCAACCCCGCCGATGCGAGACCCCTGAACTCGTCGACTGGGCCCTACGGGCGGAGGCGCCGGATCTCTTCGGTGACGGCCTCCATGGGGACACAGCCGCCGTGCCACATGCAGAAGTCCACCGCCTGTGCCCATCGGACGCAGTTCATCGGCGCGCCCACGCGCTCGGGGTGGTTGTAGTCGCACACAGAGTCCGAGGAAAGCGGCGCTGAACACCGCGTCGCCTCGTCCGGATTGTTCACGCACCCCCGAAATTGTTCGGCCATCACCTCGAAGATCGCCATTGCAGAAGGGCGGCACCTGGGTCGTCACCATCAGGCATTTGGCAGGGGTAGGCACGACCGTCGGGTATTTCTCGGCCACCGCCGCGGCCCTTTTTGGACCGACGTGGGTTTGGAATGTACGGCGGCCCGTGTTCCGACGTGGGTTTGGAATGAACGGCGGGCGTTGGTCTGCCGGGCCAGTCGCTCTGC
This sequence comes from uncultured Myxococcaceae bacterium, assembly GCA_964447205.1. Classification (GTDB taxonomy): domain Bacteria; phylum Myxococcota_A; class Polyangia; order Polyangiales; genus JAEUKH01. The sequence goes on along the minus strand of CAYUSB010000023.1, from coordinate 72,066 downwards.
GCCGATCGCTGCCTCGACCTGCGGACCCACAACGAGAACTGCGGCAGGTACCAGCGAGCTCCGCGTCGACCGCCGAGGCCTCGCGCGGCATCCAGGGGCGTCGTGTCGGCTCGCACAAAATAGAATCTGTCAACGAGAAAGAGGGCCTGGAGCTCCAGGGGGTGGCTGCTCGACGCGGCGAACCCGTTGGAGTTTCTGTCCCCCCTACTCCAAATCCCAGGGGTGGACAGGGGCCTTGACGCGCCCATGGGGGCTGCGGTTCCCTGCCGGCATGAGTGCATTCCCTGAGACGGGCCGTCCGTGCGACGAGGTCCTGGCCGATGTAAAGCGCCAGCGGACGCGCGACCTCCAGAGCGACGGCCGGGCCTTCGCCTTCGTGTACAACGCCGGCGACGAGGTTCGGGCCCTCCTGCGTGACGCCTACCTCGAGTGCATGGGGGTCAACGCCCTCGACCCCACGGTGTACCCCTCCGCCCGCACCCTCGAAAACGCCCTGGTCTCCGGCTGCCTCGACCTCCTGCGGGCCCCCCCCGGGGCCGTCGGGACGGCCACCGCCGGGGGCACCGAGAGCGTGATCCTGGCCGTCAAGACCGCCCGGGATTTCGCCCGCAAGACCCGCCCCGAGGTGACCCGCCCGGCCATGCTCCTGCCCCTCACGGCCCACGCCTGTTTCCACAAGGCAGGCCACTACCTCGGGGTGGAGGTCATCCCCGTCGAGGTCGACCCGGGGACCTTCCGGGCCAACACCGACGACGCCCGGGCCAAGATGACCGACCAGGTCGTCCTCGTGGTGGGCTCGGCCCCGAGCTACGCCCACGGGGTCGTCGACGACATCCCCGCCCTCGCGGCCCTGGCCCAAGAGCACAACGCCCTCATGCACGTCGACGCCTGCGTGGGGGGCTTCGTCCTGCCCTTCCTGCGCGACCTCGGGGAGGAGGTCCCGCCCTTTGATTTCACCGTACCCGGGGTGACCAGCATGTCGGTCGACCTGCACAAGTACGGGTTTGCCCCCAAAGGGATCTCGCTCCTCCTGCAGCGCCGGGCCGACCTGCGGGCCGCCCAGTACTACGCCTGCGCCCGGTGGACGGGGTACCCCGTGGTCAACTCGACCAGCCTGGGGTCGAAGTCGGTGGCCGCCCTCGGGGCCGCCTACGCCCTCATCCAGCACCTCGGGCTCGAAGGGTACCGCACGCGGGCCCGCACGATGTGGGACGCCGCCCAGAGGCTCATCCGGGTCGTCGCCGACACCCCCGGCCTGCGCCTCCTCGGCCGCCCCGACATGAACCTCTTCGCCTTCGTCCCCACCGACGGGGACGTGTTTGTCCTGGCCGACCGGATGACCGCCCAGGGCTGGCTCGTGCAGCTCACCTACGGGTTTGGCCCCTCCCCCGCCCACATCCACCTCACGGTCGACCCCAGCAACGCCGCCTGGGCCGACGCGTTCGCCGTCGACCTCCAGGCCGCCATGGTCGACCTGCCCGCGGCCTCAGAGCCTCCTCCCGAGGTCGTGGCCCTGCTCGACGCCGTAGGCCAGGGCGAGCTCGATGCCGGGCTCCTCATGGGCCAGCTCGGGATCGCCGACGGCCAGCTCCCGGCCGAGTCCGCGATGATCCACCGGCTCATCAACGCCGCCTCCCCCACCGCCCGCGAGGGGCTCCTCGTGCTCTTCTTCGGCCAGCTCTACGCGTCGGGATAGACCCCCTCCTCCCCCGCGACGGGCTGCGGGCGACGAGGGGCAAACAGCGAGGGACGGGCAGCGAAGCCGCAAGGGCGCAAGGGCCGCAAGGGGCAGCATGTTTTTGTAGGGGGGAGTGCGGCGTGATCCCCTCGCCAGCGCCATCGCCCTCGTCCGCAGCACCTCATCCTTCGCCCCCCTCACTCCAGGGCGATCTTCTCCCACCAGGCCGTCTGGTCGCCCTCGTACACCAGCGTCTCCCCCTGAAAAAACCGCAGGTCGTACCGCCCGAGGCCGCGCCGCTCGCCGATCCGCAATTGTTTGGCCTGGATCTCCAACACCATCGGCGCGTCCGGGACGGCCAGGGCGTGAAACCGGGCCGCGTGGATCCTCGCCCCGTACCCCACCCAGCCCTCCCGGTGCCGCAGCCCGAGGACGTAATACGCGTGCGCAAAGCCCATGATCCCAGTCATGTGCACCATCAACCCCCCCGAGATGTGCCGCGGGTGGAGCTTGGGGTGGGCCCGCTGCTCGCGGGTGATGGGGAGGTCCTCGTGGGTGGGCATCCGGGCCCGCACGAGGCTGCGCTCGGTGTCGACGAGCAGGATCTCGTCAAGCAGTTGTCCATCAGGCCCATACGGGCAGTCGGCGACGAAGGCTGGGTCGAGGGGCATCGGGAGTCCTATGAGGCTCCACCGTGCCATTGCCCGCGGCCTCCGCGCCAGCCCCGCGAGGGCCCGCAGGCGTGATAGGGTCCCGTTCCCCTTTGTGGAGGCTTCTCTTGATGCGACCCATTCATCCGTGGATCTTGTTGACCCTGGGCCTCGCCGCTGGGGCGTGCAGCTCAGAAAACGGGGCAGGCACCGACGCCGGCCCCATGGTCAATGACACGCCCCCCGGAGACAGCAGCACCGACGCGGGGCCCCTCCCCGACGGAAGCCCGATCCCCGACGGAAGCCCGATCCCCGACGGAAGCCCGATCCCCGACGGAAGCACGCCCCCCGACGGAGGCCCGATCCCCGACGGAGGCACGCCCCCCGACGGAGGCCCGATCCCCGACGGAGGCCCGATCCCCGACGGAGGGGTCCGGCCCGTCGAGCCGCGGGTCACGATGTGTCCGGGCGACTCCCTGCCTTCGCTCCCGACGGGGACCTGTCAGGTGACGGCGGGCTCGGCCGCCCTGCTCATCACGGGCGACATCCTGACGCCGGGGGAAGTGTTGCGGGGCGGGCAGGTGCTGGTCGACCCCATGGGGCGGATTCAGTGCGCCGCCTGCGACTGCCGGGCCGCCACGGGGGCCGTGGGGGCCACGGCCGTGGTGTGCCCCGACGGGGTGGTCTCCCCGGGCCTCATCAACGCCCACGACCACCTCACCTTCGCGCAGAACAACCCGTACACCCGCACCGCCGAGCGCTACGAGCACCGCCACGACTGGCGCCGCGGAGCCCGCGGGCACACCCGGCTCCGCTCCGCCGGCGCGGCCTCCAACGACCAGGTCGCCTGGGGCGAGCTGCGCTTCGTGCTCGGCGGCGCCACGTCGGTCAACGGCTCGGGCGGCGTCCCGGGCTTCCTGCGCAACCTCGACCGCGGCACCATGGACGGACTCGGGCAGCCCCAGGTGCGCTACGAGACCTTCCCCCTCGGCGACTCCGGCGGCGAGACCCTCACCATGGGGTGCCGGTATCCCTCCATCGACACGGCGGCGTCCATCGCGAGGCTCGACGCCTACGCCCCGCACGTGGCCGAGGGCATCGGCCCCGAGGCCCGCAACGAGTTTCTCTGCATGCGCGAGGGCCCCACCGACCTCGTGCAGCCCCAGAGCGCCTTCGTGCACGGGGTGGCCCTCCTGCCCACGGACATCGCCGAGATGGCCCGGGATCGTACGTCGCTCATCTGGTCGCCGCGCTCCAACATCACCCTCTACGGCGACACGGCCCGCGTCACCGAGTACGCCCGCCTCGGGGTGCTCATCTCCCTCGGCTCCGACTGGATCGTCTCGGGCTCGATGAACATGCTCCGCGAGCTGCAGTGCGCCGACACCCTCAACGCGAGCTTCTTCGGGCGCTACTTCACCGACGAGGCCCTGTGGCTCATGGCCACCCGCGACGCCGCGGCCTCTCTCGCGGTCGACGACGCCATCGGGTTGATCGCCCCGGGCCGCGTGGCCGACCTCGCCATCTTCAACGCCCGCATGCGCCGCGATCACCGCGCCGTCATCGGCGCCACCCCCGCCGATGTGGCCCTCGTGCTCCGCGGCGGCACGGCCCTCTACGGCGAGGCCCCCGTGGTGGCCGCCCTGCCCGGAGGCGACGCCTGCGACCCCCTCGACGTGTGCGGCAACGCCAAGCGGGTCTGCGTCGCCCGCGACCTCGGAGGCCGACGCCTGTCGGCCCTCACCGCCGCCAACAACAACCGCTACCCCCTCTTCTTCTGCGGCGAACCCGCCAACGAGCCCACCTGCCTGCCCGAGCGCAACGCCATGGGCTCGTTGCCCAACCCCGTCGTGCGCGGGTCGACGCGGTACACGGGCATGTCGTCCGCCGATGACATGGACGGCGACGGCATCGTCAACGCCATGGACAACTGCCCCGGCGTGTTCAACCCCGTGCGCCCCCTGGACATGGGGATGCAGGCCGACGGCGACCGCGACGGCGTCGGCGACGCCTGCGACCCCTGCCCCATCAACCCCAACACCACCACCTGCGTGGCCCCCAACCCCAACGACCGCGACGCCGACGGCATCCTCAACGCCGCCGACAACTGCCCCGACGTGGCCAACCCCGACCAGGCCGACAGCGACAGGGACGGCCTCGGCGACGTCTGCGACCCCTGCCCCATGGCGCCCAACCCCGCCGGCTCGGCCTGCCCCTCCACGGTGTACGCCGTCAAGCGCGGCATGGCCGCCGTGGGGGCCCGGGTCACCGTCACCGGCCCCGTCGTGACGGCCCTCTCCCGCAACGGCTTCTACATGCAGGTCGCCCCCGGCGACATGGGCTACATGGGCGCCGACGCCTCGGGCCTCTTCGTCTACACCGGCGCCGTCCCGATGGTGCGCCCCGGCGAGCGCGTCACCGTCGCCAACGCCACGGTGGCCGACTTCTTCGGCCAGATCCAGCTCACCGGCGGCACCGTCACCTCCCTCGCCATGGGCGTCGCCCTGCCCCCGCCCGTGATGGTCACCCCCGCCGAGATCGCCACCGGCGGGATGCGCGCCGCGGCCCTCGAAGGCGTCGTGGTGCGCGTGGCCGATGTCGAGGTCACCAACCCCAATCCCCCCCCCGCAGGCGGCGAGGCCGCGCCCACCAACGAGTACCTCGTGACGGGCAACCTCCGCGTCGACGACGGGATCTACCTCACCGCCCCCTTCCCCGTGATGGGCGAGCGGTTTACCTCCATCACCGGCGTGCTCATCTTTGCGCGGGAAAACTCCAAGATCAACCCGCGCTCCGCCGACGACCTCGTGGCCGGGGCCGCGCAGCTCGCGCCCTTCCCCACCGAGACCGTCTTCGCACGGGTCGGCGGCGGCGCCGGGCCCACCTTCCCCGCGGCCCTCACCGTGCGCCTCGCCCGCGCCGTGATGGCCCCCACCACCATCACCGTGCGCTCCAACGACCCGGGCCTCACCGTCGCCGACGTGGTGATCCCTGGCGGCGTCGCGAGCGCCGTGGTGCCCGTCACGGGTGTCACCGCCCGGGCGATGCCCTACACCCTCACGGCCACCCTCGGGATGGTCTCCCGCACCGCCCAGGTGCGTGTGCTCGGCGCCAACGAGGCCCCTGCCCTCGCGGGTCTCACCCCGGCCACGGCCACGGCGGGCCCCGGGACTCCCACGACCTTCACGGTCACCCTCGACATCCCGGCCCCCACCGGCGGCACGATGGTCACCATCGCCGCGACCGGCGGCGCCACGGCCCCGGCCAGGGTCACCATCCCGGCCAACACCCTGTCGGCCATGTTTGACGTGACCGCAGGCCCCATGGCGGGCATGGCCACGGTGACGGCGACCCTCGGCAGCAGCACCCGCATGGCCACCCTCAGCGTGGTGGAAGGCGCCGCGGGGGGGCTGGTGATCAACGAGGTTGACTACGACCAGCCCGGCACCGACAACGCCGAGTTTGTCGAGCTCTACAACGCCAGTCGGTCCGCCATCGACCTGAGCAACGTGGCGCTGGTGCTCGTCAATGGAGCGAACAACCAGCAGTACTCGCGCATCAACCTCACGGGCATGCTCGCACCCGGCGCCTACGCCGTCGTGGCCAGCGCCGGGGTGATGGTTCCCGCGGGCGTGGCGCGCTTCCCCATCGGCAATGAGGCGCTGCAAAACGGGGCCCCCGACGGCATCGCCCTCATTGACACGGTCTCGGGCACCCTGCTCGACGCCCTGTCCTACGAGGGCCCCATCCGGGCCGCCGTCATCACGGGCATCGCGGGCACGGTCAACCTGGTCGAGGGCACCGTCCTGCCCGTCACCGTGGCCGACTCCAACACCGCCCCCGGGTCGCTCGCCCGGGTCCCCAACGGCAGCGACACCGACGACGCCGCCAACGACTGGCGCTTCGTCTCCATGCCCACCCCGGGCGCCGCCAACGTCCCCTGACCGAAGCGGTTCTGGTACGGTCGCTGTCATGCGTGAGGCGACCATCGCCGTGCTCGGAGCCGGTCCCTCGGGCCTGGCTACCGCCGCCTGCCTCCAGGGCCGCGGCCTCTCCCCCGTCGTGCTCGAACGGGCCGACCGCGTGGCCCCCTCCTGGCGCAACCACTACCGCCGGCTCCACCTCCACACGGTCAAACAGCACTCGTCCCTCCCGGGCCTCCCGTGGCCCGACGCGGTCCCCACCTACCCCGCCCGCCAGGAGGTGGTCGACTACCTCGAGGACTACGCCCGCCACTTCGGCATCACTCCCCGCTTCGGCACCGAGGTCACCCAGGTGCGCCGGGTCCCCGCTGGCTGGGAGGTCAAGCACACCCACGGGCTCACCGAGGCCCGGGCCGTGGTGGTCTGCACGGGGTACAACCGCGTCCCCCTTCGACCCACCTGGCCCGGCCAGGACACCTTCCCGGGAGAGATCCTGCACAGCGGGCAATACCGCGACGGGGCTCCCTTCCGCGGCAAACGGGTCCTGGTGGTGGGGGCCGGCAACTCCGGAGCCGAGATCGCCCTCGACCTGTGGGAGTCGGGGGCCACCGTGGCCCTGTGCATCCGCGGGCCCCTCCACGTGGTCCCCCGCGATGTGCTGGGCATCCCCGCCCAGGTCACCTCCCTCGGGCTGATGCAGCACCTGCCCCCCCGCCTCGCCGACCGGCTGTCCCTGGCCATGCTGCGACTCACCGTGGGCGACCTGTCCCCCTGGGGCATCGTACGCCCCGAGGTCGGGCCCATCTCCCAGGTGGTCCGCGACAAGAAGATCCCCCTCATCGACGTGGGCACCGTGGCCCTCATCCGCCAGGGCAAGATCGCCGTGGTTCCGGGCATCGAGGCCTTCACCGAGACCGGGGCACGTTTCGTCGACGGCCGGGAGCTCGTCCTCGACGCGGTGATCCTGGCCACGGGGTACCGCACCGGGATCGAAGGGTTCCTCGAAGACGCCCCGCAGTACCTCGACCCCCGGGGGTACCCTCGCCCCGCAGTCGAGCCCGCCGCCCGGGCCGCGGGGATCTTCTTCGTCGGCTACCGCAACCCCCTCACCGGGGCCCTGCACGACATCGCCCGCGAGGCCCAACGGGTGGCCGACACCATCGCAGAGGCACAACGATGACGGTGTTCTCGCACTGGCACCCGGTCGCCCTGTCGCACGAGCTCGGCCCCCGCCGCCCCCACCTCGTGCGCCTCCACGGCCGCCCCGTGTCCCTCTTCCGCGACGGCCCGCGGGTCGGGGCCCTCGACGACGCCTGCCCCCACCGCGGCTTCCCCCTCCACAAGGGAACGGTCGAAGACGGGTGCCTCGTGTGCCCCTACCACGGCTGGTCGTGGTCGACCGAAGGACAAGGCCACAGCCCCGGGACCCCCCGGGCCCGCCCCCGCACCACCCCCTGGGAGGCCGTCGAACGTTTGGGGGCCCTCTGGATCCGCCGCAGCGAGGGTCCTGCGGCCTTCCCCACCGTCGACGCGTCGGGCCATCAGCCCGTGACCACGTTTCGGGTCCGGGCCCACGCGCCCCTGGAGGTGGTCCTCGACAACTTCATCGAGGTCGAGCACACCCCCTCCGTGCACGCCTTCCTCGGGTACCCCAAGGAGCGCCTCGCCGACGTGGTGTGCACCACCACCCTCACCGACACGTCCGTCCGGGTCTACAACCGCGGCCCCCAACGGCCGCTCCCGGGCCTCGTGCAGAGGCTCTTCGCCGTACCCCCCGGGGCCGACTTCGTCGACGACTGGACGACCCGCTTCTCCCCCGTCCACACCGTATACGCGCAGTATTTTGTCGAGCCCGGGAAGGACACCCCCCACGGGTACGCCCTGCGCATCGCGGTGTTCTTTACGCCGGTGGGCCCGCGGGAGACCGACCTGTTTGTGTTCGTGTACACGAGCGCGGGGCTGTGGGCCCGTCCCCTCCTGGAGGCCGTACGCCTCCCCATCCTGGCCGCCCTCGTGCGCCTGGAGGCCGGCCTCGACGCCCGGCTCCTCGGCAGCCTCTCCGAGGCCCCGACGGTCTTGCGGGGGCGACCCCTCGGGCGCTTCGACCGGGCCCTGCTGGCCGCCCGGCGCCGGCTGGCCACGGTCTACCGCGGAGAGGCCCCCGACCCCGACGACCCGAGCGCATGATCCGAGGCCGTTCGAGGCCGTCTGGGGGCGTTCGGGGGCGATTGCCCCTGTCCCAGGACAGGTCGGAGGGTGTAAGGAGGCGGCACCCAACTGGACACGTTCTGGGTCGGCGCCCTATCGACCCCCGCCAGGAGAGAGACACGGCATGGACAGCGCGGTCATGGTTCGACGCATTCCCACGGTCAGCGTGAAGGCGGTCATGGCCGTCACGGGGGTCGTGCTCTTCGGCTTCGTGCTGATACACATGCTGGGCAACCTCCAGATCTGGCTGCCCGATGGCCCCGAGGCGATGCACAAGTACGCCGTGTCCCTGCGCAAGCTGCCGGGCGGGCTGTGGTTGCCCCGGGCGGTGCTCCTCGGGGCGGTCCTCGCCCACATCGCCTCGGCCGTGGCCCTCGTGCGGCGCAACGCCGCCGCCCGGCCCGTGGGGTACAAGAAGGTCCGGCGCGATCAGGCGACCAACTACGCCGCCCGCACCATGCCCATCACGGGCTTCCTGGTGATGGCGTACATCGTGTACCACCTGCTGCACCTGACCGGAGGCCTCGGGATCGTAGGGTACGACCCACAACACCCCTACAACAACGTGGTGTCGAGCTTCAGCTCCCCCGTCGTGGCCGGGGTGTACATCGTGGCCAACCTGCTCCTGGGGCTGCATCTGTTCCATGGGGCGTGGGCGTGGTTCAACTCGCTCGGGCTCAACAGCCCGCGGTACAACCCCTGGCGGCGGGTCTTCGCGGTCGGCCTCGCGGGGGTCATCACCCTGGGCAACGTAGCCCTGCCCCTCAGCGTCCTGGCGGGGGCCGTACAACTCAGTTCGCAGACCTTCTGCGCCCAAGAGCTCGGCCCCTGCGCCGACGCAAGCCGCTGACCCCTCCGCCCCTGCTCAAGGTACACCCCTGATGGAACTCCGATCGAACGCCCCCACGGGCCCCATCGAGACGCGCTGGGAGAGGCACCGCTTCAACATGAAGCTGGTCAACCCCGCCAACCGACGCAAGTACTCTGTCATCGTCGTCGGGACGGGCCTCGCGGGCGGGGCCGCCGCCGCCACCCTGGGCGAGCTCGGCTACAACGTCCACGCCTTCTGTTATCAAGACAGCGCACGACGGGCCCACTCCATCGCGGCCCAGGGCGGCATCAACGCCGCCAAAAACTACCAGAACGACGGCGACAGCATCTACCGGCTCTTTTACGACACCGTCAAGGGCGGCGACTTCCGCGCCCGGGAGTCCAACGTCTATCGCCTCGCCGAGGTGTCGGTCAACATCATTGACCAATGCGCCGCCCAGGGCGTGCCCTTCGCCCGAGAGTACGGGGGGCTCCTGGACAACCGCTCGTTCGGCGGGGCCCAGGTGTCACGCACCTTCTACGCCCGCGGCCAGACCGGCCAGCAGCTCCTCCTCGGGGCCTACCAGTCCCTGTCGCGTCAGGTCGAGGCGGGCACGGTCAAGCTCCACGAGCGCCACGAGATGCTCGACCTCATCGTCATCGACGGGGTCGCCCGGGGCATCGTGGCCCGCGACATGGTGACCGGGAAGATCCGGGCCCACCTCGCCGACTGCGTGGTCCTGGCCACCGGGGGGTACGGCAACGTCTTCTTCCTGTCGACCAACGCCAAGGGGTGTAACACCACGGCCACCTGGCGGGCCCACCGCCACGGGGCCCTCTTCGCCAACCCCTGTTACACCCAGATCCACCCCACGTGCATCCCCGTGGCCGGCGACTACCAGTCCAAGCTCACCCTGATGAGCGAGTCGCTGCGCAACGACGGGCGGGTGTGGGTCCCCCGCGACCCGGCCGACTGCCCCAAGGACCCGAGCGCCATCGCCGAGTCGGCCCGGGACTACTACCTCGAGACCCGCTACCCCGCCTTCGGCAACCTCGTGCCCCGCGACATCGCCTCCCGGGCGGCCAAACGTGTCTGCGACGAGGGCCGCGGGGTGGGCCCCGCCGTCGGGGGCGAGCGGCGCGGGGTCTATCTCGACTTCGCAGACTCCATCAAACGCCTCGGCAAGCCCAGGATCGCCGAGCGCTACGGCAACCTCTTCGAGATGTACGAGCGCATCACCGGAGAAGACCCGTACGCCACCCCCATGCGCATCTACCCCGCCAGCCATTACACCATGGGCGGCCTGTGGGTGGACTACAACCTCATGACCACCATCCCGGGCCTGTTCGCCGCGGGAGAGGCCAACTTCTCCGACCACGGGGCCAACCGGCTCGGAGCCAGCGCCCTGATGCAGGGCCTCGCCGACGGGTACTTCGTGCTCCCGAGCACCCTGGCCAACTACCTGGCCGGGTTCAAGGCCCCCAAGGTCGACGACCAGCATCCGGCCGTCGAGGCGGCCGTGAAGGGGGTCGAGGCCCGGATCCAGAAGCTCCTCGATGCCCCGACCCCGAGCCGGACCCCCGACTCGTTTCACAAGGAGCTCGGGCTCCTGGTGTGGGATGAGTGTGGGATGAGCCGGACGGCCGAGGGGCTCAAGAAGGCCCTGGAGCGTATCCCGGCCCTGCGCGAGGAGTTTTGGGACTCGGTGAAGGTCACCGGGTCGGGGGGGGAGCTCAACCAGACCCTGGAGAAGGCGGGGCGGGTGGGGGACTTCATCGAGCTGGCCGAGCTTCTGTGCATCGACGCCCTCGCCCGCGAGGAGTCGGCCGGGGGGCACTTCCGCGAGGAGCACCAGACCGAAGAGGGCGAGGCTCGCCGCAACGACGACGACTTCTCGTACGTGGCAGCCTGGGAGTACTCGGGCGATCTCAGCAAGCCCACCCTCCACAAGGAGCCCCTGACCTTCGAGTATGTGAAGCCCTCCCAACGGAGCTACAAGTAACATGAGCAAGAAGCTGAACCTTACGCTCCACGTCTGGCGCCAGAAGGGCCCCACGGCCTCTGGGGATTTCGTCACCTATCCCCTCAAGGACATCGACGACCACATGTCCTTCCTGGAGATGCTCGACGTGCTCAACGAGCAGCTCCTGGCCAAGGACGAAGACCCCGTGGCCTTCGACCACGACTGCCGCGAGGGCATCTGCGGGGCCTGCGGGGTGATGATCAACGGGATGGCCCACGGCCCCCGCAAGGCCACCACCACCTGCCAGCTCCACATGCGGGTGTTCAATGACGGCGACGAGATCTGGGTCGAGCCCTGGCGGGCCGCGGCCTTCACCCTGGTGAAAGACCTCGTGGTCAACCGCGGGGCCCTCGACCGCATCGTGCAGGCAGGGGGATACATCTCCGTGCGCACCGGGTCGGCCCCCGACGCCAACGAGATCGCCGTCCCCAAGGAGAACGCCGATCTGGCCATGGACGCCGCGGCCTGCATCGGGTGCGGGGCATGCGTGGCGGCCTGCCCCAACGCCTCGGGGAGCCTGTTTACGGCGGCCAAGATCGCCCACCTGGGCCTCCTGCCGCAGGGGCAGCCCGAGCGCGAGGATCGGGTGCGCAAGATGGTGGCCCAACACGACGCCGAACTCTTCGGGTCGTGCACCCAACACGGCGAGTGCGAGGCCGCATGCCCCAAAGGGATCAGCATCGACTTCATCGCCCGGATGAACCGCGATCACCTCGCCGCCACGATCACCTCCCGCCACAACATCGCCCCCCGCGGGAAGTAGCGCCCCCTACCGCACGGTAGGCGCCACCACCCGCAGCCCCGAGCGTACGGTCTCCAGCTCGGTCTGCATCCGGGCCAGCGCGTCAGGCCGGGTCGCCGCGAGGTTGGTGCGCTCGCCCGGGTCGGCCGCGAGGTCGTACAGCTCGAAGCGCCGCACCCCCCGCTCGATGAGCTTCCAGGTCCCGACGATCACGCTGCGTCGCATGCTGTTGTAGGGCCCCTCGGGGAGCTCGATGTAGAGGGGCCGGGGCGGGGCCGGGCGGCCGTGCAGGTCGGGCACGAGGCTCACCCCCGAGAAGGCGTCGGGGGCCTCGGAGGCGGGCGGACGCAGGCCCAGGAGCTCGACCAGGGTGGGGGCGAGGTCGATGTGGCCGCGCGGTTCGGTCACGCGCCGGGGGGCGACGCCGGGGACCCGCATCAGCCACGGGACCCGCACGAGCTCTTCCCACAGCTCGACCCCGTGCCAGGACATCCCGTGTTCGTTGAAGGCCTCCCCGTGGTCGGCCGTGACCACCACCACGGTGCGTCGCCCCACTCCCCCCGGGAGGGCGTCGAGGGCGTCGAGGAGCCGCCCGATCTGGGCGTCGGTGAACATCACCTCGCGCTCGTACCGGGCCCTCTCCCCGCGGCCGAACAAGGGCAGGTCGGGGTGGTCGACGTACAGCTTGTGGGGGTCGAAGAAGTGGGCCCAGAGCATGAAGCGCCCGCGGGTCATCTCCGGGTCGCGGAGCATGGCGATGACCCGGTCGGCCACCCGGTGGTCGTTGAAGGTGGTCTCCTGGCGGTCGCCCCCGGGGATGGCCGAGACGTCCCACGCGTCGACCCCCTGGGAGAGCCCGTAGCGCCGCTCGAAGTAGAAGTGGGAGGCGGCCCCGAAGGTGTGAAACCCCGCGTCCTTGGCCCGCTCGGCGAGGAAGACGTTGTCGGGCAGGTACCGCGTGAAGTGGGCCCCGTCGCGGGGGCACTCGGTGGGGTAGCGCCCGGCCATCAAGGGGCCGATGGCCCGCCCCGTGTACGAGGACAGGGCGTAGCCCCGGTCGAACACCACGGACTGCGCGGCGAGCCGGTCGAGGTTGGGCGAGATGGGGTTGGGGTTTCCCGCGTAGTGCAGGTCCCACCGCAGGGTGTCGACCGTGATGAACACGAGGTTGAACCCCTCGGCCCCCGTGCCTCCGTCGGGGCCGGTGCCCGGTGCGACCCCGGCGTCGGTCTCGACGCGGGCCGTCGGGTCGGGCCCCCGGGCGACCCCGGCGTCGGGGGAGGGCCGCGCAGGGAGCGGAGAGGACGCGGCAGGGCGCGGTCGGGCGTCGGCCCCGGAGCAGTCTTCGTCCACGCCGTTGCCGGGGCGGTCGACGGCGTCGGGGTTGATGGCCGGGTCGCGGTCGTTGCAGTCGCCGCCGCCGAAGTGGCGGGCGAACCCGTCGCGGTCGCGGTCGGTCCAGGCCCGCAGGAGGCGCAGGGAGGCGCGGGCCAGGGAGGGGCGGGCGTCGAGGGTGGCGGCCACGGGGTGGTCGCCGAAGCGGGCGGCGTTGAGACCCAGGAGGAGCCCTGAGAGCCCGAGGGCCACGGCCAGGGAGACCCAAGGCCGTCGGCGGGTGAGCCAGGCCAGGAGGGCCCCGAGGAGCACCACGGCCCCGAGCTGGAGGGCGGGGGTGAGGTCGAGCTCGGGTTTTTTGAGCACCCCGAAGGGGCTCAGGACGAGGGCCCGCAGGACGAAGGTCCCGTGCTCGTTGCCCCAGAACACCCCGTGGGCGAAGAGGGCCAGGGCCAGGAGGACGCCCGCGGCGAGGGGGGTGACCAGGACCCGCCCGACGGAGCCCCCGGCCCGCAGGAAGGGCCGCACCCACGCCACCATCGCGCCCGTGGCCGCGACGGCCAGGAGGGTCACCCCGAGGAGGGTCACCCCCTGGGCCATGACGGCCAGGCCCACGTGATGAAACGCCGTGAAGAAGAACCGCCCCAGGGAGGTCACCACCCCGAGCCACAGGATGGCGGCCGCGGGGAGCACCAGGGCCACGGCCCCCACCGTCTGGGGGTGGGCCTCGACCCTGTCCCGCACCCGCCCCCGTAGCCCCGCGGAGAGCCCCAGGGCGGCCCCGAGGGCCAGGGCCGTCCCCACCGCGAGCCCGAGGAGGCTCAGGAGGCCCGCGGCCCGCCACGCCGTGGCCAGGCCCTGCCCCGCGGCGGCCGGGAAGGCCATCGCGAGGCCCACCAGGAGGGAGGCCCAGACGGCCCCCCCCAGGGCCGCCGCGGCCCGGCGCGACGCAGCGATCACCGGCCCTCGAACCGTGCGGGGCGTTTGCCGAAGAAGGCCACGATCCCTTCGGCGCAGTCGGCGCTGCGCAGGCACTCGAGCTGGGCCATGCCCTCCGCGGCGAGGGCCTCGTCGAAGGGGCGGCTGAGCCCGGCCCGCATGAGGCGCTTGATGTGCCCGAGGGCGAGGGGCGGCCCGAGGGCGAGGGAGCGCAGGATGTCGGCCGCGGTGCCTTGCAGGGCCTCGGTGCGCACGACCCGGGTGACGAGCCCGATGCGGCGGGCCTCTTCGGCGGGCAGGCGCTCGCCGAGGAGGGCCAGCTCGAGGGCCTTGGAGAGCCCCACGAGGCGGGGGAGCATCCACGTCCCGCCCCCGTCGGGGAGGAGGCCGATGCGCACGAAACCCTCTTGGAAATAAGCCCGGTCGGAGGCCACCCGGAGGTCGCAGGCGAGGGCCAGGTCGGCCCCGAAGCCGAAGGCGGCCCCGTCGAGGACGGCCAGGGTGGGCAGGGGCGAGTCGACCAGGGCCCGCACGAGCTTCTGGTAACGCGCGAGGTGGTCGTCAAGGTTGTTGAAGAACTCGGGCCCCTGCTCGGCGGCCCATCGCAGGTCGGCCCCGGCGCAGAAGGCCCCCTCCTCGCCGCTGAGGGCGATGGCCCGCTGGCCGTCGGTGTGGGCCGAGCTCACCGCGGCCGTCATGCCCGCGAGCATCGGCGGGATGAGGGCGTTGCGGCGGTTGGGGCGGTCGAGGATGATCCACCGCGTATGGTCGCGGTCTTCGACGCGGAATCCGGTCATGGCAGGCTCTCGGGGGGGGGTGGCGCGACCGGTTCGCGGGGCGATCCGTCGTGGTGGGTGATGCGGGCCGTGATGTCGCGCACGACGGGGACCGCCCCTTCGGGCCCTGCGTCGGCGGAGGTCATGTGGACGAAGGCCACGTCGACCTCGTTGGGCTCCACCGAGGCGGGCAGGGCCGCGTAGAAGCCGGTCGACTTGTAGAAGCGCACGAGCTCGCCCATGAGGACGGTGCACACCGAGGCCACGGGGATGGCCAGGACGAGGCCGGTGAAGCCCAAAAGGCGCGCCCCGGCGAGGAGCGAGACGATCACCGCCACGGGCGACAGACCGATGCTGCGCCCCAGGATGCGCGGGGTCACGAGGGTGATGTCGAGGACGTGGACAAACATCATGTAGGCCACCACGGCCAGGACGTGGCCGAGCCCGCCCCCGTCGAGGGAGGCAAAGAGGATGGCCAGAGCCATGGCGATGAGGAAGCCGAGGTAGGGGATGAAGGTGATGAGCCCGGCGAAGATCCCCAGGGCCACGCCCCCCGGAACCCCGAGGGCCCCGAGGCCGAGGGAGAAGAGGCACCCGAGCACGAGCATGGCGAGGCCCTGGCCGCGGAAATAGCTCCCGAGGGCGAGGTCGACGTTGTGCACGATGCGGCGCACCTCCCCCTCGGCCCGCCGCGGCACGAGGCCCATGGCCCCGGCCACGATCCGGTGCCAGTCGGAGATGAAGTAGAACGCCATCGCCAGCACGATGACGCCCTCCAGCACGAGGCCGAGCACGGAGATGCTCGCGCTGGCCGCCGACTGCACCATCGACATGCTGCGCGAGGCGATCTCGCTGCGGGTGCCGAGCTGGTTGATCCAGGCGTCGGCCGTGGTGGGGATGCGCAGGTGATACCGCTGCCGCAGGTGCTCGAGCCCGTGGTTGGCCCAGGGGATCCACTCGGTGCGCACCTTGTTCGGCAGGACCACCGCCAGCTCGGTGAGCTGCCGCACGATGTCGGGCAGGACCAGCACCACGGTGAGGGTCATGGCCACGCACACCCCCAGGAGCACGAGCCCGATGGCCAGGGGACGCGGGACCCGCCGCCGTTGCAGCCGCTCGACCAGGGGCTCCAGCACGTAGGCGATGCCGAAGGCCACCCCCACCAGCAAGAGGAGGTCGCGGAAATAGTAGGCCGTGGCCCCCATCACCCCGAGCACGATCCACGGCAGAAAGGCCCGTCGCGGGGCCGTAGGGGTCACCAGACGCAGCGGACGCATCGGGCGCGGAGGGATCACGGGCGGGGGGTCCATCAAGGGCACCGCCCGGAGTATCCCGCCCAGGGGCCCCGGAGCAACTCTCCTCCGACCGCACGAAAAGCCGTTGCCACGGAAGAGATGCTGTGCAAGTGTTCAGTCACCGCCTGCGGGCGGGTGTTCGGGGCGATGGGCACTACGGAGGCGACGATGGCAGACGGCGGCACGATGCAGGCACACGGGTCTCACGCGACGACGGTGATGCACCCCCTCGACGGGGCCCTCCTGGTGTTTCAGCGCTACGACGACCTGTGGATGATCGACCACATCCCCGCCCCGCCCCCCTCCAACGCCCGGTCCCACGACGACGACGACGACGGAGACACCTCGGAGTTTGACGACGAGGCGGCCCTCACGGCCAGCGACGGGGCGACGTCCGTGGCCTTCGACGAGCTGGTGGCCCTCGACCCCTCGGGGCGGGCGGCCTTTCACGCCCGGCAGCTCCGCAAGCTGGGCCTCGCCCCCGACAGCCCCGGGGCGCGGATGGTGTGGCGCCTCGTGCAAGATCCCATGCGCTTCGCGGGCTGAGGAGCCTCCGGACATCAACGTCTTCATTCGCGCCCGATCCGTCGCGTCGATCCTGCGAGCGCCCCCGGAGCGAGCGACCAAGGCGTAGCCCGGCCACGCCGCGGGAGTCGAGCGAGGAGGAAAGCCGCAGGGCGACCGGCGGGCGGGACGCGAATGAAGGCGTTGATGTCCGGAGGCTCCTAAACCGCGGGGGGACGGGCCCTGCACTCGTGATAGGGTGCCCGCCGATGACGGTCGCGTGGGTCAGGGGCTTCGCCCTCAAGGCGCTTTGGGGGCTCGTGGGGGGGATGGTCCTGGGGGGGGCCACCACCGCCGCCACGGGGGCCTCGGCGTGGGGGCAGACCCGGGTTCCGCGCATCGCGGTGGGGGCCTTTGAGGGGGAGCGCTCGGCCATCACCCGCGGCACCGTGGCCTCGGCCTTCGCCGACCACGTGGGCGAGATCGAGCTGGTGTCGGCCACGGAGCTCAACGCCGCCGCCGAGCGCCTCGGGCTCGCCAGTCGCACCGACCCCGACGCCATCACCACCGTGGCCCGCACCCTGCGCCTCGACTACCTCATCGTGGGGGCCCTCGAGCGCCGCGGCCGCGGGCTCCGCCTCCAGCTCCGGGTGCTCCGCGGTCGCGACGGCCAGACCGTCGGGTCGGCGGCCTGGGAGTTTGACCGCATCGAGGAGCTCAGCGCCTTCAGCACCGAGATGTGGGACCAGCTCCACGGCTACTTCCACGTCGACGGGCCCGCCTCCCCCCGAGGCCCCTCGACCGGCCCCGGGGCCCCGACCGACCCGAGGCCCATCCCGCCCGCGACCGCCTCCGGCAACGGCCCCGCGGGAGGAGGCCCCGCCGGAGCCTCTCCCAGCACAGGGCCCGGGCCTGGGCCCGCGGAGGCCGGATCCGACGGGGGATTGGGCTTTCTGACCTTGCGGGCCGGAGGCGGGGTGGCGGGCCGCTCGTGGCGGGTGCCCATCCTCGGCGAGCGCACCCCCCGGGGCTACGAGAACAACCTGTACGGCGAGCTCCAGGCCGGGGCCACCCTGCGGTACCCCTTCGGCCGGGGGCAACACGCCCTGGGCTTCGACCTCCAGGTGGCCATCCCCGTGGCCCTGTCGTCGCAGGGCAGAGCCCAGGACGGCCGGGTGGTGAGCCTGTCGACCACGGCGGTGCAGGTCCTGGCCGGGCCGCAGTATACGCGGCGCACCCCGGGGGGCGGGGCCATGAGCCTGGGGGTGGGGCTGGTGTACCAGTCGTTCAGCCTCGACACGTCGCAGCTCGCCCCCGAGCTTCAGCTCGCCTCGACGACGTACATCGGCCTGCGGGTGGCCGGGGAGGGGCAGCTCCCCCTGGTGGTGACCCCTGGCCTGGGCTTCGACGCCCTCTTCGGCGGTGAGCTCCGGGTGGTCGGGATCGGCTCGGAGATGAAGGCCGCCTTCGGGCAAAACCCCGCCACCACCGTGGCCCTCGGGGCCTGGTTTGGCCTCGGGCTGCGCCTCGACCGGCTCACCCCGGGCTTCGGGCTGCGGGCCACCGCCGAGTGGGTGCGCTACCGCACGGCCTACGCCGGCCCCTCGGCCCTGGGCACGGGCAGCGACGCCGTCGATGACTTCACCCGCTACACCCTCAGCGCCACGTACACCTTCGGGTCCGAGGCCCCCGCGGCGAGCCCAGCCCCCGAGGGGGATCCCCCCGCCCGCGGGACCGACAGGCGCAGGCCCCAACGGCCCGAAGGCTCGGGACGTCCGGCCGACCCCTTCGCGGGACGCTGACGGGGGCACTGCGGCAGCGGGCGCTGGGCCGCGGGTGGTGTATGGTTCGGGCCGAAGCCATCATGTCGTCACGACCCACCTCTGATTCGATCCGCGCGACCTTCCTCGACTTCTTCCGGCAGCGAGGCCACGCGGTGGTCCCGAGCGCCGGGGTGATCCCGCGCAACGACCCCACCCTGCTCTTCACCAACGCCGGGATGGTCCCCTTCAAGGACGTCTTCCTCGGTCACGACAAGAGGCCCTACACCCGGGCCGCCTCCAGCCAGAAGTGCATCCGCATGAGCGGCAAGCACAACGACCTCGAGAACGTGGGGCGCACCGCCCGGCACCACACCTTCTTCGAGATGCTCGGCAACTTCTCCTTCGGCGACTACTTCAAGCGCGAGGCCATCGCCTACGCCTGGGAGCTGCTCACCGTCGTGTGGAAGATCCCCACCGAGCGCCTGGTCATCACGGTCTTCGGCGGCGAAGACGGCCTCGCGGCCGACGACGAGGCCCGGGCCCTGTGGAAGGAGGTCACGGGCTTCGACGACCGGCGCATCCTCGGCCTCGGACGGGCCGACAACTTCTGGACCATGGGCGACACCGGGCCCTGCGGACCGTGCACGGAGATCCACTGTTTTATGGGCGAGGGGGAGCCCGACCCGGCCACCTTCGGCCAGGAGCCCACCGCCGACGGCCGCGGCTGGATGGAGATCTGGAACCTGGTGTTTATGCAGTTCAACCGGGCTGTGAAGGACGGACCCCTGGTGCCCCTGCCCGCCCCCTGCGTGGACACGGGGATGGGCCTGGAGCGCATCACGGCCGTCCTCCAGGGGGTCACCACCAACTACGACACCGACCTTCTACGCCCCCTGGTCGCGCGGGCGGCCACCATCGCCGGGCGCCCCTACGGCGGCACCGACGACCCCCACGACGTGGGCTGCAGGGTCCTGGCCGACCACGCCCGCATGGCCGCGGTGTCCCTCGCCGAGGGCATCACCCCCTCCAACAAAGACCGCGGGGCCGCCCTGCGCTCGGTGATGCGCCGGGCCATCCGCCACGCCTACCTCCAGGGCCTGCGCACCCCCACCCTGCACACGATGGCCGAGGCCGCCATCGAGGGCCTCGGCAAGGCCTACCCCGAGCTCGTCCAGCACCGCGATTTTATCCTCGAGCAGTGCCGGGCCGAGGACCAGCGCTTCCGCGAGACCATCCCCACGGGCCTCGGGCTCCTGGAGAAGTTCGACGGCTGGACCACCGACCCCACCGGGGCCCGGGTGCTCCCGGGGGCCGTGGCCTTCGACCTGCACGCCACCTACGGCTTCCCCCTCGACCTCACCGAGGTCCTCGGGCGCGAGCGCGGGTTTGCCGTCGACCTCGCGGGCTACACCGCGGCCCGGGCCCATCACAGCGAGCTGTCCAAGGGCGAGGCCTCCGACGGGGGGGTCTCCAAGGAGGAGCGGATCCGCCCCGAGCACCGCGAGATCCTGGCCGACCTCGGGGGGCCCGTACGCTTCGTCGGCTACGACCGCACCGCCGCCACGTCCACGGTCGTGGCCCTCCTCACGGAAGACCCCTCCGGGGGCCTGCGCCGCGTCGAGGCCCTCGGCCCGGGCGAGGAGGCTCAGGTGATCGTCGCGGAGACGCCCTTCTACGGCGAGGCCGGGGGCCAGGTGGGCGACGTGGGCGAGATGACCACCCCCGGGGGCGGCCGCTTCGTCGTACGCGACACCCAGCGGCCCGTCACGGGCCTCGTCGTGCACCTCGGGGCCGTGACCGCGGGAGGCCTCCAGGTCGGCGACACGGTCTCCCTCGGAGTGGACGTCGAGGCCCGCGACGCCACCCGGCGCAACCACACGGCCACGCACCTCCTCCATTGGGCCCTGCGCAAGGTGCTCGGCCCGCACGCCCAACAGAAGGGCTCGAAGGTCGGCCCCGCGGGGCTGCGCTTCGACTACGCCGGGTCGGAGCCCCTCACCGACGACCAGATCGCCCGCATCGAAGACCTCGTCAACCGCGAGGTCCTGGCCAACCTCCCGGTGCGTACCGAGGTGACCTCCCAGGCCGAGGCCCGGGCCCGCGGGGCCATGATGATCTTCGAGGAGAAGTACGGCGACTCCGTGCGCATGCTCCACATCGGCCACGAGAGCGTCGAGCTCTGCGGCGGGACCCACGCCGCGGCCACGGGCGACATCGGCCTCTTCCGGCTCGTGAGCGACGCCAACCTCGGGGCCGGGGTGCGCCGCATCGAGGCCGTCACGGGCCTCGGGGCCCTCAGCCTCTTCCGGGCCCAGGCCGCCACCCTCCAGCGGGCCGCCAACGCCCTCAAGGCCCCCGTGGCCGAGCTGGTGGGGCGCATCGACAAGACCCTGGACCATCAGCGCGAGCTCCAGCGCGAGGTCGAGGCCCTCAAGCGCCAGCTCCTGACGGGCGGGGGGTCGGGCGGGGCCGTGCAGGTGCAGCCCCTGGAGGGGGGCGGGTCGGTGGTGGTGGCCCGGGCTCCGGTGCACGAGGACAAGGCCCTGCGAGAGTACGCCGATCACCTCCGGGACAAGCACAGCCCCGCCCTGGTGGTGCTCGGGGCGGCCACCCCGGAGGGCAAGGCCGTGCTCCTG
Organism: uncultured Myxococcaceae bacterium; assembly: GCA_964447205.1. GTDB lineage: Bacteria > Myxococcota_A > Polyangia > Polyangiales > JAEUKH01. Next base: position 50,783 of record CAYUSB010000023.1, on the reverse strand, counting down.
GTGGCGGTCTCGAAGGAGCTCACGGCCCGCTTCCACGCGGGCAAGCTCGTGGGCAAGCTCGCCGAGCGCGTGGGCGGTCGCGGCGGCGGCCGGCCCGACATGGCCGCGGCGGGAGGCCCGGACGCGAGCCGACTCGACGCGGCGTTGCAGCAGGTGTTCTCCGTGATCGGCGGGTGAATTTCGGTACACTCTGAAGGAGCCATGGCCCCCGTGCAGACCCCTCCTCCGTCTCCGAGCGTGTTGCCCCGCGCCGCCGATGGCAGCCTCGACCTCGACGCCCTCGACGCGCTCCTCGGGGCCCTCGGGACGCCCCGCGGGCCGCGTTCCCCCCGCAACGGCCACCGTAGCCCGGTGGCCCAGCTCCTGGCCGAGCTCGACGCCCTCTCGGGGCCCCCTCCTCCGCGGGTCGGGCCCGTCGAAGGCCGCGTCCGCGAGGTCTGGGCGCCCCCGGCGGCGCCGAGCGTGGCCCCGCGGGGGAGGCCGAGCGCCCCGCCGCCCGAGATGGTGATGCAGGAGTCGGAGGTTCTGCTGGACGAGATTCCTGAAGAGGAGCGGGTGGTGCACGACACCCCGGTCTCGGCTGCGCCTCCCGCCTACGAGCCTGAGCCCCTCGCGCCGCAGCCCGAGCCCGAGCCCGAGCCCGTCGTGGTGCAGCCCGAGCCCGAGCCCGAGCCCGAGCCCGAGCCCCTGCCTGTCTTCTCGATGGAGCCCGAGCCCGAGTCTGTCGTCGCAGAGGCGGCCCCCCTCGACGCCCTCCTCGAACTCGATCTCCCTCCCTTGGACTCCACCCCTCCACCCCCGGCCCCGCCTCCCACGGTGGTGCCTTCGGCCCCCACCTCGATCCCGCCGCGCCTCCCCACCCGGTACCCGTCGGGCATCCTGCCCGCCGCGACGGCCTTCGATCTCAACCTGGACGACCTGCCGGCTCCCCCGCCGGTGCCCCGGGGCGTCGCCGACCTGCCTTCGCTGCAGTCGTCGTTGCCCCCCATGGACGAGGACGAGGTGACCGAGCTGGAGACCCTCGAGCTCCTCGAAGAGGAGACCCGACGGCTGCCCACGGGGAAGTTTGTACGACCGTCTCCGCGGCCCGTGATGCCCGTCGGAGGGACGCACCCCGGGTTTGCCGCGCGCCCGATGATGTCTCGGCCGCCGCCAGCCCCAACGGGCGCGGGGGCGACGCGACCGCCGCCCCCGCTCCCTCCCCGCAAGCCCGACCCTCAGAAGTAGAACATCACCCCGGCCGTGCCCAACACGCCCACCGAGGTGTTGGTGGTCTCCCGAACCCCGCCCTGAACCCGCATGAACTCCGGGTTGCTCGAGGCCTCGGCGTCGACCCGGGTGCGGATGAAGGTGCGGGCGTCGCCGAAGAGGGACAGGTGCCGGGTGAGCTGCCACTCCAACCCGATGCCGGCCTGGGCCCCGAAGTAGGCGTACCCGGCGCTGTCACGGCCGCCGCGGCTGCCGATGTTGCTGTCGTTGTACCCGACCCCGGCCCACGACCCGCCCAGCCCCAGCAAGCCGTACACCTGCAGACGATTCTGGGGGTTGAGGTAGAAGAGCTGGTTGACGGTCACCGGAAACTCCGCCCGGCTGTCGCCGTTGTAGTCCGTCCCGCCCATCACCCCGAGCGACAACTCAGTGGCGAAATGCGGGGCGTACCGGAACCGCAGGTTGGCCCCCACCCCGCCCATCCCGCTGGCGCGGTCGGCGTGACGGCCGCCGAAGCCGAGACCCCCGGCCCAGGCCCCGAGGCCCACCATCTGCCGACCGTTGTACCCCGCGTACTGGTAGGTGGTCGTGGTGGTGGTGTAGGTGACCTCGGGCTGGGTCACCACCACGAACTGCTGAGGCGGCGGCGGGGGCGGGATGTACACCGGCTGCGGAGGCGGCACATACACCGGCGGGGTCACCTCGGCCTGGACCACCACCACCCCGGTCTGCATCGGAGGAGGAGGCGGCGGGGGATTGACCGAGACCCCGCCCCCGATCTGGAGGTTGGCGCAGAGCCACGAGCCGGGCGGACAGTTTTGCGCCTGCGCGGGGACAGCGGCGAGGGCGACAGCGGAGGCGATGAGGGAGGCCAGGGCAACATTCTTCATGGGTCTCGACTCCTGTCGGAGAGCGTCGCGGACCAGTGTAGCAACTGCGAGGCCAGAGACACGTCCGCGCGCCACTCGCACGAAACTACGTGCCCGGAAGGCCCCTCCCCCTTGGGTCCCGCCCCGGCCCGCGTGAACCCCCGTTGGCACACGGGGGTATGAACAGCACGCAGAGCCCCTGTCAGACCACGGCCCGCCACGCGGCATGGTCGGGGGTGTCGCCCTTGACCACGTCGAAGAAGCGCCGCTGAAGGCCCGCCGTGATGGGCCCCACGGTCCCCGGCCCGACGACCCGGTCGTCGACCTCGCGGACGGGGGTGAGCTCGGCCGCGGTGCCCGTGAGGAAGACCTCGTCGGCCAGCCACAACTCGTCGCGGGCGATGCGCCCCTCCACCACGGTCAGCCCCTGCTCGCGGGCCAGGGTGATGATGGTGTCGCGGGTGATCCCCGCCAGGACCGGCCCCGCCAGCTCGGGGGTACGGATCACCCCCCCCTTCACCATAAACAGATTCTCCCCCGAGGCCTCGGCCACGTACCCCTGGGCGTCGAGCATCAGGGCCTCGTCGTACCCCGCGGCCTTGGCCTCACGTTTGGCCAGGATGCTGTTGACGTAGTGGCCCGAAATCTTGCCCTTGGCCATCGTGGCGTTGATGTGCCCCCGGGTGTACGAGCTCACCTTCGCCCGAATGCCCGAACGCAAGGCCTCATCGCCCAGATAGGCCCCCCAACGCCACGCGATGATGCTCAGATGGACGGAGTTGTTCGGCGCGTACAACCCCAGGGTCTCGTCGCCCAGGTACACCAAGGGGCGGAGGTAGCAGCTCTCCAGCTTGTTGGCCCGCACCAGCTCGATGCACCCCTGCATCACCGCCTCGAGCGACAACGCAGGCTTCACCTGGAGGATCTTGCAGGAGTCAAAGAGCCGGACGATGTGCTCTTTCAATCGGAAGATCGCGCTCTCCCCGGAGGCGCGGTGGTAACAACGGATGCCCTCAAACGCGCCCGTACCGTAGTGCAGGGTGTGGGTGAGCACGGAGACCTGGGCGTCGTCCCAACGAACGAGTTCGCCGTCGAGCCAGATGCGTTCGAGTTTGTCGACCATGATGCGGGCACTACCACAGCCGGGGCCCTCTCGTCAGCCGTCGTGCGGTACACTCTGTCCCACTCGCCCGATGGATCTCCCTGACTGTGCGCCCGTGGTGTTGTTCGAGGGCTCTCATGTGGGGCTCGGGCAGCGCGTGGGCGTGGCCCTCGGGACGGGCCTCAGCCTCGTAGCCCTGAGCCAATTCGTCCGCTGGGGCCTCGGCGGGGCCCCCTCCGTCGGCGCGGGCCCTTGGGGGCTGTGGCTCCTCGGAGCCCTCGTGAGCGCGGCCATGATCGCCGCCGCCCTGCGGTCCCGCACCGTCTACCGGGTCGAGGTCTCCGCCGCCGAGGTCGTCCTGTGGCGCGACCCGGGGGTCGCCGAGCGCTTCCCCCGAGAGCGGGTTCGTGCGGTGGCCAGCGCCCCGGTCCAGGGCGGCTGGAGCCGCGACCCGAGCGAAGACCTCGTCCTCACCCTCGACGACGGGACCTCGCGGCGTCTCTCCCTCCACGACGAGGCCGACACCCCCGGGATCGCCCGCGACCTCAGGGAGACCCTGGCCCTGTCTCCGGAGCTCGCCGGGCCGCCAGGAGGGTGAGGGTGTCGCGCCAGGCCCGCCGTACCGCATCGCGGGTGCGGGCCAGATCGGCCAGGAGGCCCTCCAGGGCCGTACGTTCGCCCCGGTCGCGGTACCCCATCCGCCGGGCCACCGTCACCGCCGTCGGGGCCGACGGGACCAGGGTCCCCCGCAGGGTGGTCAGACGCGCCGCCAGGAGGGTCGCCCGGAGGGTTCGTTCGCCGAGGAGGAGGGTCGCCGCGAGCTCGTCGGGGAGGTACCCCGCGTCGCGCAGGGACACCAGGGCCGCGTGGGTGTTGGCCCCCCGCACCCGCGGGTCGGCCCCGTAGGTCATCTGCAGCGCCTGCACGGCGAACTCCACGTCCACCAGGGCCCCCCGCCCGTACTTCAGGGCCACCTGGCCCCGGTCCTCGCGCCCGAGCTCGAGCTCCATCCGGGCCCGCAGCCGACGGAGCTCGTCGAGGTCGGGGCCCCCCCGCCCGTAGGCCAGGCCGTCGAGGATGGACTGAAATTTCTCTCCAAAGGCCGCGTCGCCCGCGATGACCCGGGCCCGCAACAGGGCCTGACGCTCCCACGAGGCCCCCTCGACGGCGTGGTACCGCTCGAAGGCCTCGCACGAGCTCACCAGGGTCCCCTGGGAGCCCGAAGGCCGTAGTCGCGTGTCGGTGGCGTACCCGGGCCCCTCGGCGTGGGGAGCCGACAAGAGCGACAGGGTGCGTTGGGCCACCCGTACGGCGTACTCGCCGACGGTGACCTCGCCGCGGCGGCCCCCGCGGGTCGTGCCCTCCCGGGCGTAGACAAACAACAGGTCGAGGTCGCCCCCGTGCCCGAGCTCGTCGGCCGCGAGCGATCCGAGGGCCACCACGGCCATGCCCGCCGTGGCTCCCCCCTCCCCCGGGTCGCCGTAGCGCCCCGCGCACTCCGCCGCCGCCAGGGAGAAACACTGCCGAACCACGCAGGCCGCCAGCAGAGACAGCCGGGCCGTGACCTCCTCGGGGTCGAGGATCCCGGCCAGGTCGGCCACGCCGATGGCGAAGCTCGCCTCGCGCATCACCCGACGCAGGGCCCCCACGGCCTCCTCGATGTCGCCCGGAGCCTTGCGGACCGCGAGGGCCACCGCGGCATCGACCCAGGGCTCGAGCTCATCGAGGTCGGGGGCCCCCCCGCCGGCCACCACCGTGTCGAGGAGCTCGGGGCGGGCGAGGATCGTGCGGGCCAGGTGTTCGCTCGCCCCGATGAGCCCGACGAGGCCGCGGGCCAGGGAGGGTTGGGCCACCATCCGGGCGGCGTACACCTGGGCCGGACGCAGGCGCTCGAACAGGTCGGCGAGGTGCCCGAGGGCCATGTCGGGATCGGGGGCGTCGCGCACCTCGGCCAGGAGGCGCTCGGCCACCGTCGGGGCCGCCGCGAAGGCCGTCGGCGACAGGGGTTGATCGGCCCGCCGGGCCAGGCGCCCGAGGTCGCCCGCAGCTACGTCGCCGTCGCGCACCCCGAGGGCCTCCACCGCGGCCTGGGCCACCGTGGCCGGGTCGGCCCCGCTCGACACGGCCTCGGCCAGGTGCACGAAGACCGACGTACTCTCCGGGGTGACCCCCTCCCCCGCGGGAGCCCGCCCTTCGCCCGCGGGTCCGCCTCCGGGCGCGAGGGTCTCCCACAGGGTTCGCACCCGGGTTCGGGCCTCGTCGAGGGCCGCGAGGAGGGCCCCGGGGTCGACGTATCCCAGCGAGCGGGCCAACACCCCGAGGCGCAGGGCGTCGGTCGGCAGGGTGTGGGTCGCGAAGGGCTGCATCGCCTGGATGCGGTGCTCGACCCGGCGCAGAAGGCCCCAGGCCTCGTCGAGGTCGCGCAGCTCGCGGTACGACAGGAGCCCCAGGGAGTGCAGGCGGGCCAGGGCCGAGAGGGTTCCGGCGACCTGGAGGGCCGGGTGACGCCCGCCCCAGACCAGTTGTAGCCCCTGCACGAAGAACTCCACCTCCCGAATCCCCCCGCGGCCGAGCTTCAGGTCGCGCTCGGGGTCGCGGAGCTGCTCGCGCCGGGCCCGTTCGAGCATGGCCACGAGCTCGCCCGCCACGGCCGGGTCGACCGCCCGACGAAACACAAACGGCCGCAGGGCCTCGAGCAGGGTGCGCCCGAGCCCGAGGTCGCCCGCCACGGGACGTGCCCGGAGGAGGGCAGCCCGCTCCCAGGTCCGGCCCCAGGTCTCGTAGTACCGCTCGGCGCTGGCCAGGGCGTTGGCCACCGGGCCCCGCGACCCCTCCGGGCGCAGGCGCAGGTCGACCCGAAAGGCGAACCCATCCGCCGTCACGTCCCCGAGGAGGTCGGCGAGGGTCGTGCCCACCCGGCCGAAATGCTGGTTGAGGCTGCGGGTCCCGGCGGCCCCGTCGTCGGTCGCATAGAAGAGGCAGATGTCGATGTCCGAGCCGAGGTTGAGCTCCTCGCCTCCGAGCTTGCCCATCCCGAGCACGGTCAGGCCGCAGCGGTCTCCCCGGACGTCGAGGGGCGGTCCGTTGCGGGCCTCGACGAGGGCCGAGGCCGCGGCCAGGGCGTGCCCCGTGGTGCCCGCGGCGACCAGCGACCACTCCCGGGCCGTCCCGTCGACATCGACGGCGGCGTCGAGCTCGCGCAGGGCCGTACGCACGAGGGCCTCGTCGCGCATCTGGCGCAGGGCCCGCTTGACCGCCCCGGGGTCGGGCGGGGGGCTCCCGGGCTCCGGGGGGTCGGCGGGGGGAGGCAACCACGCGGGGGCCACCACCCCGTGCTGAACACGCTCCCGGGCCATGAGGCCCACCAGGTGCGGGACCCGCCACAGGGCAGGCAACACCCCCTGGGCCGCGGCCCCGAGGAGGGCCACGAGGTCGGCCACCCCGGGCAGGTCGAGGTCGACCCCGAGGTCGTGGGCCTGATCGAGGGCCCGCGTCGCCCCCTCCCGGTCAATCTCGTGCGGGGAGAACCGCGTCGGGCCGTACTCGGGCATTGGCGCCTCAGGAGCGGGGCGAAGGAGGGGCTCAGCGATGCCCGCGGGACACGTGCCGGTGACGGGTCACAAGACCGGCCGGGGCCGCGGGGGCCACCGCGTCGACCGCAGGAGCCCCCCCGTCGGCCCCCCCGTCGCTGATGGGAGCCGGGACCCCGTGGGCCCGCTCGGTGGCCCGGGCGATGGACGGAGGAGAGCCCCCGACGGTGACGATGGGAGGGATGGGCGGAGGCAGGGGCTCGGGGCGCCCGAGGGTGCGGAGCCTGTGCACGATGTCAGGCCGCTTGACATAAATCAGGGCCGCCCCGGCCCCGGCCGACAGGAGCACGAGGAGGGTGGCCAGGAGCCAGGCCCGGCCCCGGGGGCGGACGGGCTCGTCGTCGCCCTCCATCAAGTCGTGGGAGGGGCGGTCGGTGCGGAGGCGCTCCCAGGCCGACTCCGTGGGGCGGGTCTTGGGCTCGACCTCGACCACCAGGGGCGGGGCGTCGAGGGGGGACTCCCGCAGGAGCGACTCGACCGAGGGGCTCGACGACCGGACCCGGGGGGCCTCGGGCAGGCCCGCCCCGCGGCTGGAGAGCACCACGGGGTTGAGCGAGCTGCGCGGGGTGTGGGGGTCGTCGGGGGCCTCGACGGTGTCGAAGATCTCCTCGGGCTGCTCGTCGCCGCGGTACGGGATGGGGACGAGTTGGGTGGCCTCGGAGCGGTCGAGGTACTCCGGGTCGTCGGGGTGCAGCCCGTCGGGGATGTGGGTGAGGAGCTGCGGGGTCGGGGTGTACGGGACCGACCGGATCTCGAGCCAGTCGTTGAGGGCGTCGGCCATCTCGCGGGCGCTCTGGAAGCGCTGGTCGGGCTTCTTCGCGATGGACTTCATCACGATCTGCGACAGCCGCGGGTCGAGGTCGGGGTTGCGCCGGGTGATGGGCACCGGGGCCTTGTTGAGGATCTCGGAGATGAGGAGGTTGTAGTTTTCGGCCTCGTACGGCAGGCCGTTGCAGAGCACGGCGTAGAGCACGGCCCCGGCGGCGTAGAGGTCGATCCGGGCATCCTGGTCGCGGGCCCCGGCGGCCTGCTCGGGGGCCATAAACTGGGGCGTCCCCATCACGGTCCCGGTGCGGGTGAGCGAGTTGAGCTCGCTGTCGTCGCGCAGCTTGGAGATGCCGAAGTCGAGGACCTTGACGCGTTTGCCGCCGTTGTCGTCCTCGGCGAGGAAGATGTTTTCGGGCTTGAGGTCGCGGTGGATGACCCCGCGCTTGTGGGCGGCCTCCAGGCCCGCGAGGACCTCGCGCATATTCTGGACGGCCTCGGCCGGGTCGAGGCGCCCCCCAGCCCGCTCGACCACGGTGGCCAGCTCCTGCCCGCGCAGGAGCTCCATGGCGATGTAGGGGCCGTACTCGGTCGTGCTCCCGAGGTCGACGATCGAGACCACGTTGGGGTGGTCGATCTGGCCGGCGGTGCGGGCCTCGCGTTGCACGCGGGCGACCAGGTCGGGGTACACGATGTACTCCGGCAGGAGCATCTTGAGCGCCACCAGCCGGGAGATCATGAAGTGCTCGGCGCGGTACACCACGCCCATGCCGCCCACACCGATGATGCCCTCGATGCGGTACTTTCCATCGATGACCGTGCCCACCGGCAGGAGGCCCTGGAGCCGGCGATTGGTCACCGGACACACGAAGCTCCCAGCGGTGTGCGCGGCTCCACAGAATGGACAGGGCACCGACTTCACGGCGGCGACGTTACCGGAAACGCAGGGCCCCGCCTAGATTGCCGTGCGTCCTGGCACGATTCTCCCGTCTGCCCCGCGTCCACCCGGCCTCAGCCCTCTCCGGGACGCGGGATCCGCAGGGTGAATCGCCCATCAAGGACGCACACGTCGCCCGCGCAGCGCACCCGCTCCCCGGCCCGCCCCGGGCCGTCCTCGGTGCCTCGATGGGGAGGGGCGGCCTCCCCGAGGCCCGACACGGGGCGAAACAGGGCCCCGTCGGCGGTGACCACGGCCGCGGCCCCCGCGGTGAAGACGGCCCGCTCGTCGTCGAGGACCCCCACGTCGTCGGCCGCCACGGGCAGCGGGATCATGCGCAGGGTCCCCCCCGGGGTCCCCGCCACGAACCACCCCTGGGGCCGTTGGGGGGTCCCGGTGTGGACCACCCCCACGAGGCGCCCGTCGAGGGCGAACCCCACCCGGATCCAGCGGGCCGTGGGCTCGCCGAGCACGGTGGGCAAGAAGCGCCCGTGGTCGATGTCGTACACCCGGACGTCCCACGACACCGCCCGGGCTCTGCCCGGGACGGTCATCCGGGTGCGCAGAGCCACCGCAGCGAAGCCGTCGTACACGTCCACCACCCGGCCCTCTCCGGGGGCGGTCCACTCGCGCCAGGGGCGGTCGGGGCTGAGGGTGCAGGCCACCACGTCCATGCTGGGGCCGAGGTCGACGGGGCGCGGGCGGCAGGGGCCCACGCGGGTGAGGGTGCGCCCTTCGCGGCCGGGGAAGAAGCCCTCGGGGGTCGCCCGCAGGGCCCCGAGGCGGGGGGTGGCCTCGGGGAAGATGTCTCCGCCCCCAGCCCCGGGGTCGCGGTCGCACCGCAGGATGCAGCGGGTCCCCCAGGCCAGGAGCGAACACCCCGCCCCCTCGGGCATCGGGCGCGACTCGCCCGGACCGTCTTCGGGGTCGTGGATCCGCACCCGGCCGTCGGCCTCCCACCGGGCCCACCCTCCGCCCGCGAGGGGCACGGCGGCCCGGGCTCCGTCGGGAAGGGGCCGAGCCTCCAGGGGCTCTCCGAGAGGGGCCACCCGGGGCATGGGGCCGACCGAAGGGGCCAGGGCCCGACCGCGGCCCCCGGTCTGGCACGACGCGACGAGGCCGAGGGCGAGGAAGACGAGGGGGGAGCGAGGTCGGGCGTACATCAGGGTAGAGCGGGCAACGCCCGGCGGGTCGGGCGACATTCCCGGTACCGCCTCCGGGGAGGGCGTGCGAGACTCCGTCCCCATTTTGTTGGAGGATGCAAGCAATGATTGGCTTCGACCTGAGCGAAGAGCAGCGGGCCCTCGTCGAGACCGCGCGGAAGTTCACCCGCGACCGGATCATCCCGGAGGCGGCCGAGCTCGATGAGCTGGAGAAGTTCCCCGAGGAGATCTATCAGGCGGCGTTTGAGCTCGGCCTGGCCAACCTGGAGGTCCCCGAGGCCTACGGGGGCCTCGGCCTGTCGTGCCTCGACCACTGCCTCGTGCTCGAAGAGCTCGCCTACGGCTGCGTGGCCGTCCAGACCACCCTGACGGCCAACAACCTCGGGGCCATGCCCCTCATCATCGCCGGCTCCGACGACCAGAAGCAGAAGTACCTCGGGCAGCTCATGGCCGAGCCCATCTTCTCGGCCTACGCCTGCTCCGAGCCCGACGCCGGCAGCGACGTGGCGGGCCTGCGCACCCGCTTCGAGCGCCACGGCGACGACTACGTCCTCAACGGCCAGAAGCGCTGGATCACCAACGGCAACCACGCGGCGTGGTTTACCGTGCTCGCCACCTCCGACCCGGCCCTGCGGCACAAGGGGATCGCGATGTTCGTCATCGACCGCGACACCCCCGGGGTGAAGATCGGCAAGAAGGAGAAGAAGCTCGGCCAGCGGGCCAGCCACACCGTCGACATCCTCTTCGAGGACGTGAAGGTCCCCAAGAGCGCCCTCATCGGGGCCGAGGGTCAGGGCTTCAAGATCGCCATGAAGACCTTCGACCGCTCCCGCCCCTGGATCGCCGCCGGGGCCGCCGGGGTGATCCGCCGGGCCATGGAGGAGTCGCGGGCCTACGCCCTGGAGCGCAAGACCTTCGGGGTGGCCATCGCCCAGCACCAGGCCATTCAATTCATGCTGGCCGACATGGCCATCAAGTACGAGGCCTCGCGCCTGCTCTGCCACAAGGCCGCGTGGTGCATCGACCAGGGGCAGCTCGACAGCGTGGTGAGCGCCTACGCCAAGGCCTTCAGCGCCGACGCGGCCATGCAGGTCACCACCGACGCCGTGCAGATCTTCGGGGGCTACGGGTACACCCGCGAGTACCCCGTCGAGAAGCTGATGCGCGACGCCAAGCTCCTGCAGATCTACGAGGGCACGAGCCAGATCCAGCGGGTGGTCATCGCCCGCAACCTCCTCGGTCGCTAAGGACGCACCGCCCGCCGTGTCAGGGCTCTGTCCGGGGCCCTGCGTCGGTGGGGGCTCGGAGCGGGGCGTTGGGGAAGACCTCGCGCACCCCGGCGGCCCGGAGCTCGGCCCGGGCGGCCTCGTGATGCCCCAGAAGATGCAGGGCCTCGGCACGGCGGGCCCGTAGGACGGGAGAGGGGGTTCCGCTGGCACGGGCGATCCCGAGGGCCTCGGTGTACCGCGACAAGGCCCGCTGGCCGTCGCGGCGCCGCAAGGCCAGCTCCCCGAGGAGCACCAGGGCCCGAAACCGCTCGCTCGGGTGGGGGTTGAGCTCGAGCACGGAGGTGAGGTCGGCCTCGGACCCGCCCGGATCGCGGCGCATAAACCGGGTCTCGGCCCGGCGGAGGTAGAGCCGGGCCACCTGGGTTCGGAGGCGCATGTCGCCCGACCGGAGCGACACCGCCTGGTCGCCCTCGGCCAGGGCCCTCTCGTAATCCCCCCGACGCTCGGCCAGAACCATCGCCCGCGCATGAACCCCCGCCTCGCGAAGCCCCTCGCTCGCGTCGAGGGCCCGCAGCCACGCCCCCCCGGGCCGGGGGTCGGCCCCGAGGCCCGCCAGGGGCAGGTCGTCGATGCGGGCGAGGCGGGCAAACACCTCCGCGGTGGCGTCGTGGTAGAGCAGGGCCGGGGCCCGAAACTCCAAGGTGAGCGACGAGGCCGTGAGGATGTCTCCGCCCGCGCCCACCCGAGCGGGGCCGCGGGTTCCGGAGAGGAACCGCGCGAGGAGGGCGCCTTCTCCGTCGATCCCGGCCCCGAGGAGGCGCAGGGCCACGGCGGGGTCGGCGGCCCGGCCGAGGAAGGTGTTCATGTCGAGGGTGTACGGCGGACGGAGGCCCACCAGGAGGTAGTCCGATCCCGGGGTGACCTCCACCAGGACGCTCTGCGGAAAGACCGCGTGGAAGGTCGCCGTGATGGAGGCCACCGTGTGGGCGTCGGTGCTGTACGCGTGAAACCAGGCCCCGAAGGCTCCCCCCGGGTTGAGCCGCTCCCGGGCCGCGGCGAAGGCCTCGCGGGTGAAGAGGTCGCTCATCCCCGCCACCCAGGGGTTGGACGGCTCGGACACGATCACGTCGAAGCGGTCGGTCGATCCGCGGAGAAAGTGCGCCGCGTCGACGGCCAGGACGCGCACCCGGGGGTCGTTGAGGCAGCCCCGGTTGGCCTCGGCGAAGTCCTCGCGGGCCGCCCGGACCACCTCGGGCACGAGCTCGGCCACGGTGACCCGCTGCACCCCGGGCAGGCTCCGGGCCGCGTCGGCGGTCATCCCGCTGCCGAGGCCGATCACAAACACCGACCGGGTGCTCCGGGCCAGGAGCCCCGGGACGATCCCCACCACGGTCTGGGTGGCCGCGTCGCCCACGCTGGTGGCGTCGACCTTGCCGTCGATCTGCAGGAGGACCCCCCCCACGTCGTCGCGGCGTACGGCCACCGTGGCCTCCCGACCGTCGCGGCGCCAGGCCACCCGCCCGAGCTCAAGCTCCTGGGAACCGGCATACAAAAATGGCCCCGAGAGCACCGCCCCCGGGTCGCGCCGCGACCGCCCCTGCCCCCAGGCCGTCACGGCCACAAAGGCCAGGGCCACCGCGGCCGTACGGCCCCACCCGCGGCCCTTCCCGGGCCCTCCGAGGGCCAGGGCCCCCGCCAGGGCGACAAAACCCGCCGCGAGCCCCAGGGCCCCTTCGACGCCCAGCCAGGGCATCGCCCCGAGGGCCATCCCCAGGGCCCCGAGGACGTTGCCCGCCGCGGTCGACACCAGGACCGCCCCGTTGGCCGCTCCGTCCGCCCGAGGCTCGCCCGTGGCCAGGGAGCGGGCCGCGTGGGCCATCACCGCCCCCACCGTGACCGCCACCGGGGCCGCGGCCAGAACCACCGCCCCCACCCCCATGCTCCACAGCCCCAGGAGCGACGGAACCCCGCCCTCCAACACCCGCTCGACCCCCCGGGGCAGGGACATCACCGCGGGCACTGCCAGGGCCGCCGCGAAGGCTCCCCACAGGGCGATCCGACCGCCGCGGCTCCGCGCGTCTGCGGGGGCCAGGGCGTCGCCCACCCGGCGGTACACCAGGGCCTCTCCGACCCCGAGGGCCAGGACATGCCCCGCCGTCACGGCCGCCAGCCCGTACGCGCTCGGCCCGAGGGCCAGAACCCCCACCCGGGCCAGGGCCACCTGCCAGCCCGTCGACCCGACCCCCAGAACCACCCAGGGGACACACTGCCGAAGGGTGTCAGGGTCCCAGGCCATCGTGCGCCACCGCCCCGCCCCGAGGGTGGTCGAAGGGACCGCGGGCTCGTCGAGGGCGCGGGCCAGGCGATGGGCCCCGAGGGCCACCAGGGCGTACACCCCGGCCACGAGGGTCATCGTGACCCCGACGCCCAGGAGGGGGGCCAGGAAGAAGGTCGCGCCCAGGACCCCAACCGCGGCGGCCACGGAGCTGACCGCGCCGGTCCAGGCCGTCCCTGCGCCGGCCCCGCGATGGAGGAGGGCTACGGCGCAGGGGTAGAGCGACCCCGCCAGGGCCCCCGGCAGGGCCGTAAGCCCCAGGGCCAGGAGAACCCGAGCTCCCACGGCCAGGGTCGGGACCCGCAGGTCGAGGGCCACCAGGACCCGAGCCGCGGGGGTGGCCAGGGCGACGCTCGCGGGGGCGGCCAGGAGGCACCACAGGGCGAGGAGCCCGTGGGTGCGGGAGAGGGTTCGGGCGGGGGTGAGGGCCCCTACGGCCAGGGCCCTGCCTGTCCACCAGGCCCCGAGGCCCAGGGCCCCGAGGAGGCCCGCCACGGCCCCGGCCTGGGCCACCGCGGTGCTGCCCAGGAGGGGGCGCAGGAGGCGCGATCCAAGCACCTCGGCGGCGAGGGTGGCCCCCCCCGAGAGGGCCACGAGGGCGGTGACCGCGCGGGCCGAACGGGGCGAGACCTTGGGCATCGGGTGCGGAGGGGCCTAACGGTCGCCGGGGGCGCCGTCTTCCCGCGGCAGGCGCGGACCGCTCGGGAGGGTGCGCTCGAGGACCCCGTGGAGGAGGTCGCGGTCGTTGTGCCAGGGCCACACCGAGGCGGGGGCCCGCAGGGAGGCCAGGAGCGACTCGATCTGGGGGGTCATGCGGATGAGGGCGTCGGGGCGGTCGCGGGCCACGGTGACGACGTGCTCGAGGGCCACGAGGATGGCCCGCTGGCGCCGCGACTCGGCCACGCTCTGGGCGATCACGGCGATGATCACCACCACGGCCAGGGCGCTCCCGAGGAAGACCAGGAGCCGCGGGAGGGCGTCGTCGGAGGCCAGACGAAACGTGAGCACGATGGCCACCAGGGCCACGATGAGCCGAAACCCGACCTGCCAGCTCCCCTCGCGGCGCAGTTGGGCCACGGCCTCCTGGCCGAGGGTGTCGAGCACCGTCCCGGCCGGGCGCTCGGGCCGCTGCTCGGGCACGATGGCCCCGTCGTCGTCGAGCACCACCTCGGAGCTGTGGGTGTGCAAGAGGGTGCGCGGGGTGTCGGGCAGGACGGGCAGGCCGTCGAGGGTGACCGTGGCAGGCTCCAGCGGAGCCGGGGCCACGGCCGGGGCGGTGCCCTCCAGGGGCGCGGGGATCGTACGAGCTTCGGCCACGGGGGCGTTGTATCACACCCGGGGGCGCGATTGCGGCGGTCGCCATCGCCCCAGAGGGGGGCGGGTGTATTAGGCTCCAGCCCGATGGCCCGCGCGACAATCCTGGTGGTCGATGACGAACCCAACGTGCTCCGCAGCGTCAGCCTCGCCCTGAAGGACGAGGGCTACGAGGTGGACACCGCCGCCGACGGGGCCGCGGCCTTCGACAAGTGCACCACCCGGGCCTACGACCTCGTCCTGCTCGATGTCCAGCTCCCGAAGGCCACGGGGCTGGAGGTCTTGCGCAGGCTCCGGGCCCAACAGATCGACACCCCCGTGGTGATGATGTCCGGGCACGGGACCATCGAGACGGCCGTCGAGGCCACCCGCCTCGGGGCCCAGGACTTCCTCGAAAAACCCTTCGCCAGCACGGAGAAGCTCCTGTTTGCAGTGCAGAAGGTCCTGGCCGTGGCCCGGATGGAGGACAGGCTCCAGGAGCTCGAGGGCCGCCTCGGGTCGACCAACGCCCTGCTCGGGGACAGCCCCGTGATGCGCCAGCTCCGCGAGCGGGTCCGCCTCGCCGCAGGCAGCGCGGCCACCGTCCTCGTGACGGGCGAGCGCGGGACCGGCAAGGAGCTCGTGGCCCGGGCCATCCACAGCGGATCGCGGCGGGCCCAACAGCCCATGGAGAAGCTCAACTGCGCGGCGGTTCCGCACGAGTTGATCGAGAGCGAGCTCTTCGGCCACGAGGCGGGGGCCTTCACCGGGGCCGTACGGCAGCGCAAGGGGAAGTTTGAGCGGGCCCACGGCTCGACCCTCTTCCTCGACGAGGTGGGAGACATGCCCCAGCCCATGCAGGCCAAGCTCCTGCGGGTGATGCAAGAGGGCGAGATCGAGCGGGTCGGGGGCAACGGCACCCTCAAGGTCGACGTCCGGGTGGTGGCCGCCACCAACCGCGACCTCGTGGGGGACGTAAACTCAGGGCGGTTTCGAGCCGATCTGTACGACCGGCTCCATGTGGTTCCGGTGCACATCCCGGCCTTGCGGGCCCGCCGCGAGGACATCCCCAGCCTCATCGAAAACTTCCTCCCGGCCTCCTGCCTCGCCAACGATCGGGCACCCAAACGCCTCACCGTCGGGGCCACCAACCTCCTCATGCGGTACCCCTTCCCTGGCAACGTCCGCGAGCTGCGCAACCTCGTCGAACGCCTCGTGATCCTCACCCCCAACGACGTGGTCGACGAGGACGACGTCCGGGCCGCCCTCCCCGCAGGCACCGTCTCCGGCGGAACCGGGGCCTCAGGCCTCGCCGCCTCGGGACGCGACGGGCACTACATCCCGGGGGTTCCGTGGAAGGATCTGATGGAGTCGGTCGAGCGCGACCTGATCCTGCGAGCCCTCGAGCACCACAAGGGCAACGCCACCCACGCCGCCCGCGACCTGGCCCTGGAGCGCTCGCATTTCTACAAGAAGATGCGCTCCCTCGGCATCCAGCGCCCCGGGGCCCTCCCCCACGACGAGGACGACGACGCATGACCCGCCCCCTCCCCCTCCTCGCCCTCGCCGCCCTCGGCACCCTCGGCCTCGGATGCGGCGACGAGGCCCCGCCCACGGGCCCCGGATCGGGCTACGCCCTTCCCCGACGCAGCCCCCTGCCCGAGACCCTCCGGCTCGACACCCCCCCCGTCCGGGCCCTGGTCGTACGCCACGAGGAGCGGGCCAATCCCGACGGCCGCGGGATCGTCTGCGGCCTGACCACCCTCCTCTTCAACGTGACCGCGGCCAGCGCCAACAACCCCGCGGCCCTCGACGAGGCCAACGGATGCAGGCTCTACACCGAGGCCCCCGAGGTGTACTACGCCCGCCAGCGGCAGGTGTGCGCCGGGGCCCTGTCCCTGCGCAGCGGAGGCCTCGACGACACCCTGTCCTTCTGCCCCCAACCGGGCGGACGGGTCCCCATCGAGCAGCCATTGTCCTCGTGCGGGTCGATCGCCCGCGACCGGTCCCTCAGCGTCCTCAGCGCCGACGAGGGGGTCGAGGGCGACGCGGTGACCGACCTCATGGGCACGATGCGGTTTCCCACCGCGGTGATCATCACCGAGCCCACCCGCCTGGCCGTCACCACCTGGCCCGCCTCGGGCGACCTGGTCGTAGCCTGGGAGAGCGCCGAGGCCACCAGCGCCCTCGTCCGCATCGAACGGGTCCCCGCCGGCGACCCCTCGGCCTCGCCCCTCATCGTGTGCAACCCCACCCAACAGGGCCGGGTGGTCGTGGGGCAGGACCTCCTGGCCCAGGCAGGGTTCCGCATGCAAAATGCGCGGGTGAGGGTGTGGAGCTTCCGCGACGAGGACACCCCGGCCGAAGGCGGGCGGAGCTACCGCCTGAGCGGGGCCATGGTCAACAACCTCTACCTCCAAGCCCGGCAGTAGGCACTTCCCGCACTCGGGGGTACGCACGCGCGGGGAGTTGGATTAGGCTCCCGGCCGATGCGAGCGTCTGTTGCCTGGGTGTGTGTCGCGTCGCTCGCTGCGTCGCTGGGTTCTTCGGTGTGTTTCGCGCAGCCTGCGGGGCCCGCCCGACCCGCCCTGCCCCCGTCGGCCCCTTCTCTCCCCGGCCCTGGCCCTGCGCCCGAGGCGCGGCCCGCCACGGGCTTCTCCTTCGGCTCGTACGGGCGGGTCACCGTGGCGAGCGACCTCCGGGGACGCACGGGTCGGCCCGCCAACGTGGTGGCCTTCGGCCCGCGGATGGACGCCCCGTCGTACGCCGAGCTGCAGTTCAATTACGACGGCCAGCACCGGCACGTCCACTGGCGCACCGTGGTGACCCTCGCCGCCAACGAGAGCCTCTTCCACTTCACGGGCCGCTTCGACCAGACCTTCGCCGTGCGCAACCTGTACCTCGAGGCCCAGGGCATGATGTCCCCGCGCCTGTCGCTCTGGGCCGGGTCGCGGATGTACCGCGGCGACGACGTCTACCTCCTCAACTGGTGGCCCCTCGACAACCTCAACATGGTCGGCGGGGGGGCCCGCTACGAGCTCGGCGACAACTTCCTCCTGGCCCTCGCCGTGGGCATCAACCGCCTCGAAGACCCCTACCAGCTCCAGACCCTGCGGATCACCCCCCGCGACGGCTTCGGCCCCGCCACGGCCTACCTCCTCGACCGCCCGCGGATCCTGTCCTCCTTCAAGGCCACCTGGTACTCCGCCGGGCGCACGGCCCGGTCGGGCCTCAAGGTGGCCCTCTACGCCGAGCAGCACGCCATGAGCGCCGGGGTGCGCGAGATCAACGAGGCCGGGACCCGGGTCGAGCTCCCCGCCGACTCGGGCTACGTCGCAGGAGCCCAGGTGGGCCTCTACCGCGGGGCCAACTTCCTCAACCTCTTCGCCCGCTACGGCCAGGGGCTCGGGGCCTACGGCGACCTGCGGGTCCCCACCACCCTCACCAGCGGACGCACGGCGGCCCGGGCCGAGGAGTTCAACGTGGCCCTCGCGGGCAACTACGAGCACGGGCCCTTCGCCGTGATGCTCGGGGCGTACTTCCGCTACTTCCGCGACGCCGACCCCGGGGTCTTCGGGCGCGCGGCCCTGCAAGAGGGCGCCGTCAACGTGCGGCCCATGGTGTGGTTCGGTCACCATGTGGGCCTCGCCCTCGACGCCAGCGTGCAACACGTCTCGTACCTCGCCCTCGACCCTGCCACGGGCCAGGGGGCCGTGACGGGCACCGTAGGCCGCCTGGGGGTCATTCCCTTTGTGTCCCCCGGCGGGCGCGGGAGCTACACCCGCCCCCACCTGCAGCTCCTCTACATCGCCACCGCCCGCGACGCCGGAGCCCGGCGGCTCTACGCCCCCGACGACCCCTTCGGGTATTACAGCGTCGAGCACTTCCTCGGGGTGAGCACGGAGTGGTGGTTCAACAGCAGCTACCTGTAACGCCTCTGTGGCTCCTCACGACAGGCCCTCGACGATGAAGCCCTCCACTCTGCCCCTCGCCCTTGTGTTGTGTCTCTCGGCCGCGTGCCAGCGCCGCACCGAGGCCCCGGCCCCGCGTCGCACGGACGTCCCCGCCACGACGCCCGACGTCCCCGCCACGACGCCCGCGGCGCCCCCTGCAGCCCCGGCCACGGCCACGGCCCCGGACGATGTGCCCGACGCGGCGCCTCCGCCTCCGCCGTCTCGTTTCGGCCTGTCCCTGGGGTCTCGCCCCTTGCCCCCCGGGGAGCACGACATGCCCCGGCAGCAGCTGAGCCTCACCCTGCGGCTCCCCACGGGGACCCTCGAGACCCGCGACCTCGGCGTGATCCCCGGGGTGTGCTCCGCGGCGGCGACGCCCGACGGAGCCCTCGGGGCGTACCGCTGCTGGTGGGCCGGGGCGGGGACGGAGTTTGTCGTGCGGCGCAGCGGGCCCGAGCTGGTGGCGACCCGCATCGAGGTCGACGAGCAGTCCCCGCGCGGGGCGGGCCGGGAGGTGGCGCGGTTTGTCGCCCCCGCCGGCGACATCGTGACCCTGAACATGCCCTGAGGCTGTCACACACGGGCGCCGTCAGGACACCTGCGCTCCGGGCGGGTCAGCCTATACTCCTGCGCTGTGAGCGTGATCGTCGACGTCCCCGAGCTCTTCGCCATCCTCGCTGCGACGCCCCGCCGTCAGAACATCCTCCTGGTCGGGCGCCACGGCCTGGGCAAGTCCGAGATCCTGAAATACTACTTCGAGCACGAGGCGAAGCTCCCCGTCACGTCGTTCTTCCTCGGCCAGATGAGCGACCCGGGCGACCTCATCGGCCTGCCGCACCCCAACGCGGCGACCGGTCGCACCGACTTCCTCCCCCCGTTCTGGTGGCCCACGGACGCGCGCCCCGTCGCGCTCTTCCTCGACGAGCTCAACCGCGCCCGCCCCGAGCTCCTCCAGGCCGTGCAAGACCTCACCCTGAACCGCACCCTCGCAGGCCGACGTCTGCCCGAAGGGAGCGCCGTCGTCGCGGCCGTCAACGACGGGGAGGAATACCAGATCACCGACCTCGATCCCGCCCTGGTCTCGCGCTTCAACGTCTACACGTTCCGCCCGACGGTCGACGACTGGATCGTGTGGGCGAACGAGACAGGCCTCGACGCACGGGTCGTGTCGTTCATCCAGGAAAACCCTGGGCTGCTTGACGGGGACAACGACGCAACCTCCGGCGAGGGCTCCGTACGGAGGAACCTCGAGCGTACCCCCGACCGGCGCGCATGGGCACGCGTCGCCGAGGTGCTCGCACAGATCCACGACCCGTCGCCGATCCACTTCAAGCTCATCTCGGGGATCGTCGGCGCCAAGGCCGCCCTCCTGCTCCGGCAGCACCTCGGCCGCACGGCGGGACTCACGGTGGAGGACGTGCTCTTCGGCACCGCCAAGGAGCGCAAGCGGGCCGAGAAGCTGGCGATCCCCGAGCTCGCGCTCTTGAACGAACAGCTCCTGCACTACCTCGAGGCCGGGCGCTGCCCGTCCGCCCGCGCCGAAGAGGCCCGCCGCGGCCTCCTCGATTACCTCGTGCGCCTGGAGAAGGCGCCCAACAAACGCGAGGCCCTCGGGCACATGGCCTCGCTCTTCGAGGCACCACGCTTCGGCCGGGCCCTCGCCTTCGTCGCGGCCTCGAAGCCCATCCTCGCCGTCATCGAGCGCTTCATCGAGGGGATCCACACCCCATGAGCGCGCGGCGCCTCTCGGCCAGCGCGCGGATCTCGCGGGAGCTCGATCGGTGGTTCCTCGTGGAGCCCCTGCTGTTTGCGGTGTGGGCCACGCACCGCCTCGTGCTCGCGCCCTCGGTGGAGACCGCGCGCGTGGGCGGCGGGCGTGTCGAGATCAACCCTGGTTTCGTCGATCGCCTGGACGATCGTGCGCTCTCCCTCGTGCTCCAGGGCGAGGCCCTCCGGATCGTGCTCGGTCACCCGTATCTCCGCAAGAAGCCGCGCCCCGAGCAGGCCTGGCTCGCCTCGAGCATCGCGATCGCCGAGTGCCTGCGCGCCCCGCCGCCCTTCCTCCGTGCCCGGGTCGTGTTCGGCGATCGCGCCCACGACGACCAGACCTTCGAGCGCTACTACGCGCTCCTCGAAGCGGAGACCTCGCGCGCCGTCGGAGCCAGCCAGGGTGGTGGTGGTGGTGCAGACGGCGCGACCGACGACGCGGCCGAGGCCCTCCTCCCCTACGTCGCCCCACGCGACGGGGGGCGAGACGCCGCCCGCGATTGGGACCAGGACGACCTCCTGCTCGAGCAGCTCCGCGCCGAGGTCGCCAACGTCGAGGCCAGCCAGACCTGGGGAACGCTCGGGGCCCGCCTCCGCGAGCGCATCCTCGCCGCCCAGCGACCCCGCGTGCATTTCACGGAGATCCTGCGCGCCTTTCGCACGAGCATCGTCTCGCGCACGCGGTACCTCACCCGGATGCGCCCCTCACGGCGCTACGGCTTCGGGGCGATGGGCTCGCGTTACGCGCTCCGGAGCCGCCTCCTCGTCGCCATCGACGTGAGCGGCTCCATGGGCTCGCGCGAGCTCGCCGTGGGGCTCGCGGCCATCAATCGCCTCTTCGCCCACGCCGTCGAGCAGATCGATGTCATCCAGTTTGACACCGCGGTGCGGGGCGAGGCCCTCTCGATGACGCGCGCCCGCCGCGAGATTCGAGTCCTCGGGCGCGGAGGCACGAGCTTCCAGCCCGTCGTCGACTACCTCGACCTGCACCCCGAGTACGACGGCGTCATCCTCTACACCGACGGCGAGGCACCGACCCCCGCTCCCCCCAAGCGCTCGCGGGCTCGGCTCGCGTGGCTGTTCACCAACGAGCGCGCGTGGAGGGCCCAACGCGCCGCGCTCTCTGCGCTCGGGCGGACCTCCTTCCTCGAGGCTTGAGGCGCAGCACGCGCGGGCGCCGCAGAGGCTCAGGGCTCTCCCTCCTCGGGTTTGGGCGGCGTCACCCAGGTCACGCGGTGGTACCTCCGCTTCGACGCCGAGCTCGTGTGAAACGACAGGCCCACGTCATGGCACACACGCGCCGCGGCGACGAGCTGACGGAGTTCTTTCAGGGTCTGCTCGGCCTGGACGAGCGTCCCGCTCACGTCGAGGATCCAGTCGTCGCTGAGCCGGACGAGCAACCGCACGCGGTGTCCGGTCCGGATCACGCCGTACGTCATGCCGTCCTCGCGCGCGAACGCGTCGATGGCCGCGCGGAGCGCGAGCTCCTTCAGGTTCTGGAGCTTGCCGCGTTTCTTGGCGCGGAGGGCGGCGGCCTCGCCCTCGGCGTGGAGCTCGCGTACGATGGGCACGAGCAGGTCGAAATCGTGGAGCACGTAGCCTCGATCCTGCCCGCCCCAGTCCAGGGCGTCGAGCCGGAGTTCGCCCGCGGGGCCGCGCCAGATCGAGAGAGGCACGTACGCTCGCCAGCTGCTCTGCTCGCTGGCGTCCCGAACACGGATCGTGATCGACCACTTGTCGGCCCGTGTGGGGCGCAGCTCGTCCGGATTGAAGTCGACCCCTTCCATCGCGCCGAGACGCGCGCGCACCTCCGCGCAGACCGTGTCGTACGCGTCGGCGCCCACGACGATCGGCGGCCCCTGGCTCGGCGCCTTCGGCCCGAGGTGACGACGGAGGACCTTGTGGACGGTGGCGTGGATCACGGCGGACGCGAGTCTATGCCAGCGTCGCTGCGTCTGAGACAGACCACGGCTACTTTGGGACCTTCCCGGGCGACCATCGACGGACAACCCTCTTGACGAAGGTCCCGCGTGGCGTTCTGATCCGCGCCCGACGCGGCCACGATGCCGCACCCACGAGGACCCAACCATGAACCTCCCGCCCCGCCCCGCCTCTCTCCTCCTCGCCGTGCTCTCGGCGGCCGCGGTCGCCCACGCGCAGCCGACCCGCGGCCCGCAGCGTCTCTTCACCCAGTTTCGCGGCCCGGCGATGAGCCTCGACGTGATCAACGGCGGCCCCAACGGCAACCAGCTCCAGCTCTCGGCCAGCGGCAACTTCACCGGCCAGCAGTGGTTGATGCAGCCCCAGGCCAACGGCTACGTATCGCTCACCACGGCCTTCCGCGGCCCCAACCTGTGCCTCGACGTGGTCAACGGCGGTCCCCGCAACAACCAGGTCGAGCTGCGCCCCTGCGGCAACCTCACCGGCCAGCAGTGGCGCTTGCGGCGGATGCCCCAGGGCTTCTACCGCCTCTCCACGGCCTTTCGGGGCCCGCGGATGTGCCTCGACGTGGTCAACGGCGGCCCTCGCAACAACCAGGCGGAGCTGCGCCCCTGCAGCAACGTCACCGGCCAGCAGTGGTCGATCGTGCCCTACACCCCCTGAACCTCGCGCGCCTCCGCTCCCCCACGCGAAGCCGATGCAGCCCCTGCCCCGGCCCATCCTCCGCGGTGACGGCCCCGCACGGCTGGGATAGGCTCGCACGATGCGACCTCGCGTGTGGCTCCTGGGCGTCTCTCTCCTCACCGCGTGCGGC
The DNA here is from genome assembly GCA_964447205.1 of uncultured Myxococcaceae bacterium. Classification (GTDB taxonomy): domain Bacteria; phylum Myxococcota_A; class Polyangia; order Polyangiales; genus JAEUKH01. Next base: position 27,816 of record CAYUSB010000023.1, on the reverse strand, counting down.
GATCCTGGCCCTGGGGCCACCGACGACGCGGGCACATCCCCTGCCGAGGACGTCGTCGCCGAGGCCGGGCCCGACGACGCCAGCCACGACGACGCAGGCACGCCGACGCCCGCAGATGTTCCGTCCCTCCCCGTAGACGCGGGCGGTCCCGACGACACGCCCGTCGCGCCCGAGGACGTCGGCTTCGACGCGGGCGGTCCCGACGACACGCCCGACACGCCCGTCGCGCCCGAGGACGTCGGCTTCGACGCGGGCGAAGACGTCGGCCTCGACGCGGGCGAAGACGTCGGCCTCGACGCCCGCGCGGACGTGCCGATGGACGCGCGCAGCGATGCGCCCACCGACGCGCGTGCAGACGCGGCGATGGACGCCCGGACGGACGTACCCACCGACGCCCGGATGGACGTCCCCATGGACGTGCCCACCGACGCCCGGATGGACGTCCCCATGGATGTACCCACCGACGCCCGGGCCGACGTGCCGGGCCCCGACGCGGCGCCGGGTGCGTGGCGCAGCGCGCTCTTTCCCGACGACTGGCGACCCCTGCACGCGGGCGGCCGGGCCGATACGATGGGGCGCTTCCTCCACGATTTCTCCTTCGCGGGCTACCGCCGCGGCGAGCGTCCGCCGTACGGCACGGGGGCCGTCGTGCGCACCGTCGAGGCGTCCCTGGGCGACGGTCGGCGCGACGCCACCGCGGCGATTCAAGCAGCCCTCGACGCGGCCTGCGCCTCCACCGCCACCGGTCTGCGCGTGGTCCTCCTGCCCGCCGGAACCTTCCTCCTGCGCTTCCCGACGGCCACCCCCGCCACCGACCCCGCCCTGCGCATCGTGTGCTCGCGGGTGGTGCTACGCGGCGCCGGCCCCGCGATGACCCGGCTCCTCCTCGACGACGCCGTCAACGCCCGCAGCCGCGCCCTGCTGCGCATCGCGTCGCGCTCGTACAATGTCTGGGCGGGCGGCAACGAGGCCCCCATCACCCGCGACATCACCGCCCCGACGCGCACCGTCTCCGTCGCCGGAGCGGCCGACTTCGCCCCGGGCGACTTCGTGGCCGTGCGCACCGACGTGACCGAAGACTTCCGCGTCGAACACCGCATGAACAGCACGATGATGGGCACCGCCCTGTGGCCCGCCTCCACCGCGCAGGGGCTGCTCTATCCCCGCCGCGTCGCGTCGGTCGACGTCGGGGCGGGCACCATCACCCTCGACGCGCCGACGCGTTACCGCGTGCTCGCCCGAGACAACGCGCGCGTCATCCGCCCCAGGGGGTACCTCACCGACGTGGGCGTCGAAGACCTCGCCTTCGGCATGCGCGAACACCCCACCAGCACGACCGCGACGCCCGGTCGCCTCGGCGACAGCGCCGACAGCGGGTACACCGTCGCAGGGACGGCGGCGTATGCGGTGCACGGGTCGGTGGGCGTGCGCGTGGACGCCACCGCCGACGCGTGGTTGTACCGCGTCGAGACCTTCTCGCCGCAGGGCAACACCTCGGGGGCGCACGTGCTGTCGAGCGCGATGTTTCTCACCGCGGGCACGCACCGCGTGACGGTGGAGCGATGCAGCTTCGGGCGGCCGCAGTACCGCGGGGGCGGCGGCAACGGGTACCTCTTCTGGGTGGAGGGCGACGACAACCTGCTCGTCGACGACACCGCCAGCGACGGCCGGCACAACTTCATCACGGCGCACATCGCCTCCAGCGGCAACGTGCTCCTCCGCGCCCGAAGCGTCACGTCGCGGTACTCCGACGACTCGCACCGGCTGCTCGCGCAGGCCAACCTGTACGACGCGACCACCCTCGACCGCGCGTGGCTCCAGGCCGTCAACCGCGGGGCCACCAGCAGCGGGGCCGGCTTCACCGCCACCCAGACCGTCTTCTGGAACACCCGGGTCGTCGCCACCCACCCCCTCACCCGCCTCGCGGGGCAAGGCTTCTCCGCGGGCTTCGCCATCGAGACCGCGCAGTTTGGTTGGGGCTACGCCATCGGCACCTCGGGTCCGGGCAACGGCGTCGTGACCCGGGTGGTCACCAACACCTACTGGTCCACCCTCGACCCGGGGGCCCCCGCGGACTTCGTGGAGGGCGTCGGCATGGGCGCGACCCTCTACCCCCCGTCGCTCTACGAGGAGCAGCGCCGACGGCGGCTCCTGCGCGGGGAGTAGGGGCGGCCCGACGGCAGCGGACTGGTCCGTCCCTGGCCTACGGCGGGGCCTCGATGGGCGCGCAGGTGGACACCCCCGCCCCGACCACGCGGAAGCCGATGTTGGTCATGTAGGCGGGGTCGATCGAGCCGTCGGAGGGGCGGTACCGCGTGACGTTGGTGGTGCGGCCGACGAGGGCCGACGGGGCGGTATACAGATAGAAGTCGCCGCCCCAGAACGAGAAGGCCCACGCCTGCGGCGTCTCGACGCCGGGGAGGGGCCGCGCGTCGAGGATCGTGCCCGAGGTCTTGTCGATCTGGGCCACCTGCACGGGGGTGGTGGTGAAGAAGCCGTAGAGCCTGCCGTCGCCGGTGCCGGTGAGCTCGGCGCTCTGTCCACGGAACGCGCCCGAGAACGGGCCGATGGGGGTCCCGGTGAGGGCCTGCGGGTCGATGCGCCCGAGGCCCGGGCTCGGTCCGCGGAGGGGGTCGGCGGTGGCCGTCACGAAGAGGGTCTCCTGGGTGTCGTCGGCGCTCGCGGTGGAGAAGCCCATGCCCAGGCGAAACCACCCTGCGGGCAAAGGGACGGGGGCGGCCGCGATGCAGCTCGCGTCGGCGGTGCTCACCCGATAGAGGGATCCCCCGGTGTCGAAGACGGCGTTGTCGACGTAGTTGACCCAGGCCACCGCGTCGCGGTCGATGGCCATGGAGTTGGGCTGCGCGGTCGTGGGGCAACGCAGCCGCCCGATGCGCGTAAACTGCCGGAGGTTGGGGCGAAAGCTGTAGAGGTCGTTGGCGTCGGAGAGCACGTACACGAGTTGGGCCGCCTCGCTGCAACGGCTCGCGCTCCCGGCGTCGCGAATGGGCACGGGCCGCAGCACGTCGCTCCCTGCTCCCGCGTCGTGTCCCGCGTGGTGGCCCACGTCGTGCGGAGCACCCCCGGCGTCGGGCTCCGGGGCGAAGCCCGGCGTCTCGTTGGCCGAGCAGGAGAGCAGGAGCGCGGAGACGCAGACGACGATCGTGGTACGCATGGGCGCTGCCTCGGGGGAATGAGGGGCGGTGGGGAAGAGGGCCCTACGACACTGGCAGACTTCGAGCCCGCGGGACAAGGGCCTGACACGCGGTCGACCGGGCGCGGCGTTGCAGGGGCAGGGCGGCGGGGCGAGGCCTCACGGTTCGTGTTGGGCCTGCAGCACACGGAGCAGCTCGGCGACCTGCCGCCTGCTCTCGATGAGCTCGGTGCGCATCCGCAGCACGATCTCGACCCCGGCCCAGTTGACCTCGAGCTCGCGCACCAACGTCTGGGTGACGCGCGCCAGCTCGACGTGCTGCTCGGCGAGCGCGTCTTCCTCGTCGGGCAGCAGACCATGGGCGCAGAGCTGCTGATAGAGATCGTCGTCTCCGTCGAGTACGCCCAGGATGGTGGCGCGAACGATGCGGCTCATAACTCGACTCCGTCGCGGAGGTTGTCGGCGTAGAAGCGGTCGGTCTCGTTCAGGAGCTCGGTGAGGGCCGGGTCGTCGCTGTCGGGCAGGCGCACCTCCAGGACCACATACAGGTCACCGCGGTCTTTCCCCCGGGCGACGCCCTTGCCCTTGAGCCGCATCTGCGCGCCCTGCTGCGTGCGGGCGGGCACCTTCATCTGCACGGGACCCGTGGGGGTGGGCACGCTGATCGGCCCCCCGCGTCGTGCTTCGCCGAGGGTGATGGGGAGCTTGACCGTCAGGTCGAGGCCGTTGCGCTGAAAGTGGGGGTGCGGCGAGACGTGCGTACGGATGATGACGTCGCCGGGTGCGCCGCCGAAGAGACCGGGCTCTCCCTTGCCGCGGACGCGCAGCTCGTCGCCCTCGTCGGCGCCCGGGGGGATGCGGACCTTGACGGTCTGCTCGCCGGTGACGAATCCCTGGCCGTGGCACGCGGCGCAGGGCTCTCGAGCGATGCCGGCCCCGCCGCAGCGCGGACAGGTGCTCATCATCCGCATGGGGCCGAGCACCACCGGGGTACGGCCCGCGCCGTGGCAGGTGGGGCACTCCACGGGCTTTGAGCCGGGCTGGGCCCCCATCCCCGCGCAGACCTCGCAGGTGTGGCGCGTCGGCACGCGCAGCTCAAGCTCGGTGCCCCGCAGGGCGGTCGCGAGGTCGAGCTGAACCTCGGCCAGCAGGTCTTTGCCGGCGATGGGGAAGTCGGTCTGCCGCCCGCGCGTGCGACCCATCAGGTCGCTCAGGTCGAAGTCGAAGGGGACCTCGCCCTCGCCGCCCGCGCGCTGGCCCGCCTTGCGGCTCTCGGCCCAGCGGCGATACGACCGGGCCTGCTCTGGATCGAATCCGCCCTGCAGACCCGCCGTACCAAACTCATCGTACAGGGCGCGCTTCTCCTTGTTGGACAGCACGTCGTAGGCTGCGGCGATGCGCTTGAAGGTCTCCTCGGCCGCGGGCTTGCCCGGGTTGACGTCGGGATGATGCTTGCGCGCGAGCCTCCGATAGCTCCGGCGGATCTCCTCGTCGGTCGCTGTCTTGTTTACGCCGAGCGTGGCGTAGAGGTCTGTGTCAGGGGCCATTGCCGATCTCCGGGAGTGCTCGGCGATCGTACCTCTCCGCGCTGAGTAGACTTGAAAAGGCGCTCTCGCCGCGCCCAAGGTAGGGACGCGCCCGTGCAGGTCAATGCCTGGAGCGCCGACCAGAAGGTCGGATCGAAGGGATCGGGTCCGGGGAGGCTCCCCCTTCCTTCACGCAATCGACGGGGCGTGCACGGGCCATGGCCTGCACAAGCCAGGCGACGAGCCCACCGCTACGGGGTGCCTCCCTGGCCGCGTAGCCGGGCGAGCTCCTCGCGCACCGCGGCCAGCTCGCGCTCCAGCCCCTCGGCCCGGGCGGCCTCCTCCTCGGCGCGGATCTCCTGCTCCTCGACGCGCACGGCGAGCTCGGCGACGGTCTCTTCCAGGCGCACGATGAGGTCGTCGGTGGTGAGCAGCTCCGAGGTGCCCTGACGGAAGCGCACCTTGCGGCCCACCACCAGCAGCTCCAGCCCGAGCACCTGCGACGCGAAGGCCCCCTGCACGGGCACGACGGGCACAAACTGCCGAACCCCCGGGGACGCCTGCCGCCACGCCTGAATCCTCCGGGTGCGGAGGTCGAACACGAAGTACTCCAGCATGCCCAGGGCGGCGTAGCGGGCGACGTTCTTCTTGAGGTCTTTGACGCGGCTGCCGCGCATTAGCACCTCGAAGGCCCACTCGACGCCCTTCCGCTCCTTGGAGACCATCCAGCTCAGGCGGTCGTGGGTGGGGACGTCGCGCACCGCGAAGGCGTCGGGGGTCACCATTTCCTCGCCGGGGTAGTACACCGCGATGTCCGAGCCGACGTACACGTTGCGCTCGCGCGAACGAAACCAGCGACGGAGCGTGTCGCGCACCACAAAGCGGGTCTCGCTGTGTTCGTCCCCCTCGGCCATCCCCCGGTGGACGATGTGCTCGACTGGGAGGCTGAGCGGCAGGGCCTCCTCGGCGGCCACACGTTGGGCCGGGGTCATCGCGTCCCAGGCTTCCTGGGTGGGCGCACGCGGGAGCGGAGGCAGAACGACGTCGCGGATCGGGTCGAGCGTCATGTCGACGACGGTAGCACACGGGGCGGGCGCCCAAACCGCGCAGGGCCTCGTCCCCGCCCTCCGCTCAAAGACTGTAGATCAATGTCGGACCGAGGCCGTGGCGGGAGGCCCGAGCGAGGCAAGGAGATGCACTGAAAGCGCACTGAATGTGCGGTGAAGTGCATCGACGCCGCATCGCGACGGGCATCGCGCCATGGCCGATGGGAGACATTGATCTACAGGCTTTCAGGTCACGTCGCGACGGAGCCGCGCGCTCACCGCGTCGAGGGCCATCACCAGGGTCACGATGGCCGCGATCACCACCGTGACCTTCGCGTACTCCGCCCCGCGCATGTACGTCTGCAAGAGAAACCCGATCCCCTGGGCCCCCACCAGCCCGAGCACCACGGCCCCCCGCACGTTGAGCTCAAACCGGAACAGGGTCTGCGACACGAAGTGCGGCGCAAACTGCGGCCACAGGCCCCAACGGATCACCTGGAGCCGGGTGCACCCCACCGCCCGCATGGCCTCCACGGGCCCCGGGTCCATCGTCTCCAGGGTCTCGAAGAACTGCTTGCCGAGCGAGCCCACCGTGTGAATGGCCAGGGCCCCCACCCCCGGGAAGGCCCCCGGACCAAACGCGCTCACGAGGATCAACCCCACGATCAGGAGGTCGACCGAGCGGTCGAGGTTGCACAGAAACCGCGCCCCGCGACGGACCCACACGGCAGGCATCACGTTGTCCGCGGCGAGGAGGCCCAGGAGAAGGGCCGCGGGTACGGCCAGGACGGTCCCCACGAGGGCGAGGCGTACGGTCATCACCGTGGCCTCCAGGACCTCCGGGGCCACCCCCAGGTCGGGCGGAAACATCCCGCGGAGAAACACCCCGATGTCGCGCCCGCCCTTCCAGAAGTCCTGGGCGGGGATCACCGCCGCCGCGGCCCCCCACCCCAGGGCCAGGCCGAAGAGCCCGACGGCCACCCATCGCTGCACCCGCGGCCAACGCTTGAGGGCCCCCGCCCCGAGCAGGGCGGCGCAGGCCACCAGGAGGGCGAAGATGGTCACGGCCCGCGGGTCGTCGAAGCGCCCGGTGCGCCCCCGCGCCTGGTCCTCCCGGGTGGCGCGAAAGGCCCGCCGCACGAGGTCGTACTGGGCCCCGTCGGCGGGCACGAACCCGTCGGTGTGATTGAGGTCGTGGAGCAGGGCCCGGCCCTCGGCGGAGCCCCCGAGCGAGACCAGGGCCTCGGTCACCGCCCGCACGAGCCGCGGGTGCCGCCCCGCGAAGGCCTCCGTGGTGGCCACCGCGTCGCTCGGGACGGCGGGCGAATAGATCAGCGGCCGCAGCCGGGGCCCCGGTCGGTTGGCCAGAAACCGCGTCCAGGCCCCGCCCCCCTCGGACGGAGGGTTGGCCCACACCGCGGCGCAGTCGACCTGCCCCCGCTGCACGGCGATCACGGCCGCGTCGTGCTGCCCCGCGAACACCTGCTGGGCGAAGAACCGCGACGGGTCGAAGCCCCGGGTCTGCAGCATGTACCGCGGGATGACGTAGCCGCTGGTGGAGGTCGGGTCGATCCAGGCCACGCGGCGCCCTTCGAGGTCTTCGAGGCGGCGGAAGGGCGAGTCCTCCCGCACCACCAGGGCCGCGTAGTAGGTGGGCTGCCCGCGGCGCACCTGGGTCAGCAGAACCCGCACGGGAAAGAGCCGCTCGGCCAGGACGAGGGGCGACGGGGTGAGCCACGCGAAATGGATGTGCCCCGAGCGCATCCCCTCGACCAGGGTGGTGTAGTCGAGGGTCACCGTCGCCCGCACGGGGAGGTGGATCCGGTCGGACACGGCGGCGGCCAGGGCGTCGGCCGAGCGCTGGAGGGTCTGGGCGTTCTCCGCGGGGTTGAAGCCGAGAACCACGCTCTCGGGCACGGGCTCCATGCCCGGCTGTTGGGCCCACGCGCCCCGCGGGGCCCCGAGGAGCACCGCCACGGCCCACACCCACCCGAGGAGCCAGATTCTCACGCGGCGGCCTCGCCGTCGGATCCGCGGGCGGTCCCGGCCCCGTAGATGTGATCGACCACGGCGTCGGTGAGGCTCGCCACGGGGCCGTCGTGCACGAGGCTCCCGGCCCGCAGCCCCCAGATCCGGTCGGCGTACCGTCGGGCGTGGTCGAGGGTGTGGACGTTGATGAGGACGGGCACCCGGTGGCGCCGTCCGTAGCCCCGCAGGAGGTCGAGCACGACGGCGGCGAGCTGCGGGTCGAGGGAGGCCGTGGGCTCGTCGGCGAAGAGGGCCGCGGGCTCCTGGGCGAAGGCTCGGGCGATGGCCACCCGCTGCTGCTGTCCCCCGGAGAGCTCGCGGGCGGGGCTGTCGTGTTTGGCCTGGAGGTCGACCTCGTCGAGGCACCGCCGGGCGAGGGCCACCTCCGCGTCGGGCCACCATCCCAGGAGCCCGCGCACCCAGCTCACGTGCCGGGCCCGGGCCACCAGGACGTTGTCGAGGGCCGAGTACGACCGCACGAGGTTGAACTGCTGGAACACAAACCCCACCGTGCCCCGGGCCCGGGCGAGGCGCCGTCCGCGCAGGGCCGTGAGCTCGGCGTCGCCCACCCACACCCGCCCCGCGGTGGGCTCGATGAGCCGCGAGGCGCAGCGCAGGAGGGTGCTCTTGCCCGCCCCCGACCCCCCGAGGATGGCCACCACCTCGCCCCCCGCGACCTCCAGGGGGCCCGCGAGGTCGAGGCCCACCTTGCCGTCGGGCCAGACCTTCTTGAGCCCCTCCAGCCTCAGCCGCGTGGTCATCAGAGAAGCCCCCCTCTGCCGTCAGGCGCCGCGCGGTCGCTCACTCGAAGGAGAAGTCGGCGACCTTGACGACCTCGGGGAAGGACTCGGGGGCCCCCGGGGCGTGGAGGGTCTCCACCAGGACGGTGGTGGCCTTGGGCCAGCGGGTGAGGAACATGTTGGCGTTTCCCGGTTCGTTCTCGAAGGTGGCGAGGACGGTGCCGAGCTCGGCCATGGCGTCGAGGACGGCGATCTTGAAGGTGGTGTCGTCGTCCTCGAACCGGGGCTTGAGCACCAGCTCGACCCGCGGGACCCCGACCGGGAACCCGTCGTCGCGCAGGGTGCGCACGGTGCCCACCAGCATGTTGGGCACGTCGCGCCCCGTGAGGTAGACGATGGTGGCCCCGAGCTCGTAGCAGGCCCGCACGAAGCGCACCGAGCCCCGCACCGGCACGTCGTCGGCGCAGGCCTGGTCGGTGAAGAACCGCGCGAACCACCGGGCCGTCGTGCCCTTCACCACCTCCTCCGAGACCCCGTGGGCCCGCAGGGTGTCATCGAGGCGGTAGTGCAGGTCGTGGGCGCTGAGCCCGAGGATCGTGTGGGCGTCCTGGGCGTAGCCCTCCCCGAGCCCGGCGGCGTACGCGTGGGCGATCCGAAGGGTGCGGGGGCGGTTGTCGTAGAGGGTGCCGTCGAGGTCAAAGATCAGCACGGGGCGCTCGGCCCGGCGCGCTGCGACCGCGGCAATGATCGCGCGGAGAGGATGCGTCATGGGTAACAGCCCCAGTATGGATTCGAGGTGAAGACTACGGCGGCCGAACCTACACGACCTGCCTCCCCCGTGGCTACCCTGTGCCGTCTCCCGGATCGTCCACGAGGCGCCCGTCGCGGACCTTCACCGTGGCCGCGAGGGCCAGGGCGGCGTTGGTGTACCGGGCGTCGCCAGTGACCTCGTCGCCGGCCCAGGGGGGCCGCACGAAGGGCTCGTCGTCGGCCCCGAGCTCGACCTCGGCCACCCATAGCCCGTCGTAGCGCCCATGGAAGGCGTCGACGTCCCAGACGTGGTCACCGACCCGGAGGTGGTACCGGGTCTTGTCGAGGGCCGCCACGCAGAGCCCCAGCATCTCTCGGGCGTGCTCGGGAGGGATGGCGTACTCGTACTCGGCCCGGCGGAGGCCCCCGGGGCCCTTTACGGTGATCCAGGCGGCCTCGGGGATCCCGGGCTGCACGGCCAGGCGCACCCGGACGGTGGGTTGCAGAGAGAGGTACCCCTGGGCAAACCGGGCCCCGGGGCCCAGGGCCTCGACAGGCAGGCGGTCGAGAACGACCAGGAATTTTCGTTCGATTTCCAGGGGCATGGGCGAAGGGGGCCGAGGGTACCCCAAAGGGCCCCCAAAGGCCCCCCGGGGAGGTCAGGGCATGAACCCCCCGGCCGTGTAGAGCCCCTGAATCTCCTGGGCCGTGAGGACCCGAGAATAGATCCGGAGCTCGTCGAGGTCGCCGCGGAAGAACTCCGGCGTCGACCGGGCCGCGATGGCCCGCCCGATGCTGAGCTCGGCCGCCCCGGTGTCGAGGGCGAGGCTGCGGGAGCCCTGCTCCATGGCGTCGACGTAGAGCCGCACGGTGGTCCCGTCGTAGGTGACCGCGAAGAAGTGCCAGCGGTTGTCGTTGACGGCCCGGGTGCCCGCGAGGGTGTCGCCGCCGGCCTGGAAGGTGCCCACCCCGGGCACGACGGCGACCCCGAAGCGCCGCCGGGTGGCGTCGGAGCCGTAGTCGAAGAGGGTCCCTGCGGCGCCTGCGGTGTAGGTCGCGGAGGTGCGGGCCCAGACGGCCAGGGTGCGGGGCATGGCCCCCGTCCGCAGCGAGGGGTTGAACATCGCCTGGAGGAACCCCGAGGTCCCGTCGAGGCGCACCGCGGCGCTCTCGCGGTTGAAGCGGTCAGACACGGGCAGGACCTCGCCCATGCGCATGGCGTCCCCGAGGGCCTCGATCACCTCCATCCCGTTGCCGTCGAGGGGATAGAGGGCGATGAGGCCTCCGGGCTCACAGAATCCCATTCGACACGTGGCCCCGGACCCGCAGGCGTTGTTGCACCGGCCGCAGTGGGCGGGGCTATTGTCGGGGTTGGTCTCGCAGCCGTTGCTGTCGTCGCCGTCGCAGTTGAGGGTGCCGTTGGTGCAGGTGTAGCGGCACATCCCGCCCGAGCAGCTCGCCCTGGCGCTCGTGCGGGGCGAGCAGAACACCCCGCACCCGCCGCAGTGCTCGACGTTGCTGGCCGTCTCGGTCTCGCAGCCATTGGACCCGTCGCGGTCGCAGTCGGCCCGCCCCGCGGGGCAGGCGGTGACCGAGCACCGCCCGTTGTCGCAGAAGGGCGTCCCGTTGGTCGAGGTGCAGGTCGTCCCGCACGACCCGCAGTGGGCCGGGGAGAGGGAGAGGTCGGCGCAGGCCCCGCCGCAGCAGGTCTGCCCGCCGCCGCAGGGACGCTCGGTGCTGCAGCCCGCCGCGCAGACCCCGCCCCGGCACACCTGGAGCCCGCTGCACTGGCTGTCGCCCGTGCACTGCACGCACTGCCGTGAAGTGAGGTTGCAGCGGGTGGCCATCCCCCCGGCGTCGGCGGCCAGGGCCGCGCAGGCCTCGTCGTCGCGGCAGCCCGTCTCGCAGGTGTTGGACGTCGCGCAGTAGCGGCCCGCCCCGCAGGTGTCGGAGCCGGCCAGGCAGGCCACGCAGACCCCGCGGGTCACATCGCACACGGGGCCCCCCGCGCGCTCTGCGCAGTCCATCGAGGTGGTGCACCCGGTCGCCGCGTCGGGGCCCGGCCCGGCGTCCATGCTTGGCCCGGCGTCCATGCCCGGCCCCGTGTCCATGCCCGGCCCGGCGTCCATGTCCGGCCCCGCGTCCGCCCCGGCCTCGACCACGACGGGGACATCGTCCGTGGCGTCGGCCCCTGCGTCCGCGCCCGCGTCGCCCTGCCCTGCATCCACGGCGGCCTCTGCGGGGCTCGGGGCGTCGACCACGTCAGCTCCCCCCGTGTCGCCAGGGGGCGTCCCGGCATCGGAGGGACCCAGATCGGAGCCGGCGTCCGTCGGCGGAGGCGTCGTGCTGTCGCCGCATCCGGCCAGCAGGGACAGGGTGAGGGCCATCGAGGCGACGCCTCGCACGCGCCCAAAGAGCATCGTCGACTTCATCGCTCGGAGGGTAGCGCAGGCACAGGGTCGCGTCGCTCGCCTCTGCGCGCTGTCGTGCGGGAATTGGGCACGGATCCACGGAGATGCGGAGGCCCCTCCGCAGGGCTCGTCCCCGCATCTGCGCACGGCGGCGCAGGTGTGATAAGAGCCTGAGCCCAATGATGCCCGGGTGGATGCAGGAGTTGGTGCCGATTGTCCTCTTGCTCACCGCCATCGTGCTGGTGGTGTCGCGGCTGCCCAGGAGCGGCATTGAGCACGCCCCGGCCTTTGTGCGGCGGCGTTTCCTCAACTGGTTCCCCGTGGGGATGACCTACGCGTTTTTGTACATGGGGCGGTACAACCTCAAGGCCTGCGAGGGGATCCTCTTCAACAAGGCCCAGTTTTCGACCATCTACGCGGTGGGGACCCTCACCTACGGGTTCTCCTTCCTGCTCAACGGCCCCCTGGCCGACCGCTTCGGCGGCAAGAAGACCATCCTCGCCGCCGCCTTCGGGGCCCTCGCCGCCAACATCGCCATGGGGGTCATCGCCCTCGGGGCCGTCGGGGCCGACGGGCGCGTCCCGGTGGCCGACCGCCCCGCCCTGGTGACCGTGTTCTCCGTGCTCTACGCGGTCAACATGTACTTCCAGAGCTTCGGGGCCGTGAGCATCGTCAAGGTCAACTCGGCCTGGTTTCACCTGCGTGAGCGCGGCACCTTCGGCGGGATCTTCGGGGTCCTGATCTCCCTCGGCCTGTACTTCGCCTTCGACTGGTCGAAGGCCATCGTGCGTCACCTCCCTGTCCAGTGGGTGTTCTTCGTGCCCGCGGCCATCCTCGGGGTGTTCTTCATCGCCGACCTCGTGCTCGTGCGCGACACCCCGGGCGAGGCCGGTCACCCCGACTTCGACCTCGGCGACGCGGGCTCGGGCGACACCGGGCCGCGCCTGCCCCTGCTGGAGGTGGCCAAGAAGATGCTGCGCAACCCCGTGATCCTCACCATCGCGGCGGTGGAGTTCTGCTCGGGGTATCTGCGCAACGCCATCATGCAGTACTACCCGAGCTACGCCCGCGAGACCCACCAGGCGGGGCACATGGTGGCCTCCCACTGGGGCATGATGCTCTGCGTAGCGGGCATCCTGGGGGGGATGTTCGCGGGGGTGATCTCCGACCGGGTGTTTGGCTCGCGGCGCGGCCCGGTGAGCGCGGTCCTGTACGGGGTGATGATCGCCGGGGCCCTGACCATGTTCGTCACCCTCGTGGGCGGAGCCGTCGGCTGGGTGGTGGTGCTGATGTCCCTGGCCATCATCGGCGTGCACGGGATGCTCTCGGGCACGGCCAGCATGGACTTCGGCGGCAAGAAGAACACCGGGGTGGCCGTCGGGATCATCGACGGCTTCGTCTACCTCGGGACGGCCGCCGAGGCCGTGGTCCTCGGGCGTATCCTGCCCAAGGACCACCTCGCCCACGACCCCACCCGCTGGTGGACCTGGCCCGCGGCCATCCTCCCCGTGGCCGTCCTCGGCTTCTTCCTCACCCTCCGCCTGTGGAACGCCCGGCCCCAGTCGTCGGCCGCCAAGGTCGCCGTCCAGGCCGCCATCGCCCGCTGAAGGCCCACCCGCGGGCCCGGAGAGGGTCAGAACTGCTCGCAGGGGTCGGGGTCGAAATCGGGCGACCCGGGCACGTTGTCGGGCACGGGCACCACGGCCGCCCGGGAGTCGAGGGTGAGGAGGTACGCCACGAGCTGACGCGCCACCGTGGCCCGGTTGGAACCGCTCAAGAACGTGGGGTTGAAGGCCTGGGCGTGGGCGTCGAAGGTGGCGCTGAGGGCCTCCTCCAGGGTGCGGGCGTTGCCGGCGTGGAAGTACGGGGCCGAGTGGGCCACCCCCCACAGCGACGGGATGTTGAACCCGTTGGCCCCCTGCGAGGCGGTGCTCATGTTGGTGCGGACCTCGGCCAGGGTCACCCCCATGGGGGCGATCCCCGGGCCCGAGGCCCAGGTCCCGACGTTGCGCAGGACGCAGGTGATCTGGTCGTTGTTGGGGTCGAGGGGCGACGTACGAAACCGCGCGGTGCTGAGCGGCAGGACCGCCGTGGGGAAGCCCGGGAGGCGCGTCCAGCTCCGGGTGACGAGGCTCCCCGCGCTCGGGTGGGTCACCCCCGCCCCCGGCGTGTAGAACCTCTGGGACAGGGTAAACCGCTCGCCCCCGTGGCACCCCGCGCAGCGCCCGGTGACGAAGTGGGTCTGCCCCGCGGTCACGTCCGTGGCCACGAGCCCCGTCGGGGGCCGCGGGCTCCGGATCGAGCGCACATAGGCCGTGACGGCCGCCCAGTCGTTGAGCACGCTCCGGGGGCTGACCGTGCCGCCCGTGGCGTTGGCCACGCTGTCCATCGAGCCGCTCAGGCCGTCGTGGCGATCGACCGTAGCCCGCTGCGGGGCGGTCACGGTCGTGCCGTCGTAGACAAACCGATCGGCGGCGGTGACCGACGGAGGGGTGAGCCCGTCGTGGAGCCGGTGCACCACGGCCCCGACGCCCCCCTGGGTGCTGCGCACCTCGGACTCCATGTCCGACACCTGATCGGCCTGGGCCGTCCAGCCGTAGATCCGCGGCAGGCCCGCGGCGTTGAGGGCGCTGTCGAGGGGGATGGTCTGCCGGGGCCCGCGGGCGGTGTACCAGGTGACGTTGTCGCTCAGGCCGTCGGGGTGACACGACCCGCAGGCGGTCCAGGCCTGCCCCTCGAGCGACCATCGCCCCCGGCCCGTGTGGAAGGCCCAACGGCCGTCGGCGATCTGGGTGTTGGCCACGCTGAGGGCCGTGTCGGTGACGGGGGCCCCGGAGATGACGGTCTGGGTGTCGAGGCGCACGAGGGAGACGTTGCGGGTGTGCTCGTGGACCACCACGGCGTTGTTGGAGCTCGACCCCCCAAGGGCCATCCCGTAGGGGCCGCGGCCCGGGGCGGGCATGGCGTCGAGGTCGACGTAGGCCGCCGCGGTCGACCCCACCTCGGCGACCGTCCCCGTGGTGTTGAAGCGCACCCGGAACATCGCGTCGGCCCCGTACGCGAGGACCCAGGCGATGGTGGAGGCGGCCGTGTCGCCGTTGGTCCCGGGCACGAAGGCGAGGTCGACGGGGCTGAGGGGATACCGTCGGCGGGCGTCGTCGGGGACGCGGCGGGCGTCGTAGAGGCCGAGCCAGCGGCTGTTGAGGAGCACCCGTTGGGCGGGCTCCTCGGCCCCGGTGGCGGCGTCGAGGACCCACAGGGCGGGGGTCTGGAGCGTGCGTAGATTCTGCCGTTGCCGCGGCAGGGGCGGGACCACGGGAGGCCCCGCGTCGCCCACCCCCGTGTCGGCCGCTCCCGCGTCGGCGGGCACCCCCGCGTCGGCAGGGGGCGGCACCACCCCGTCTCCCATCGGGCCCCGGGGCGAGGCGCAGGTCCCCGCGACGTACACCCTGCCCGAGGCCAGGGCGATGGCCCCGAGCTGGTTGGGGTAACACCCCGCGGTGATGTTGTTGGCGTCACGAAACCCCATGTTGGCCACGGCCTCCAGGGTGTGCACGGTGGCCTCGCGGGTGAAGAGGGGGATGCGGTACACCACCCCCACGTGCGACTGGTCGAAGCGCTCGTTGCCCGTGGGGCCCGCGGTGGTGCGGCCCTGGGCGAAGTACTCGGTGACGTAGGCCACCTCGTCGTCGTCGTCGCCGTCGCGGTCGTTGGTGATCACCACGGCCCGGGGGTGGGCCAGGCCCGGTCGGGCCACCGCCCCGGGGCCGAGAAACCCGCCGGCCACGAGGGCCGCGTTGAGGTCGAGGTCGACCGCCGCCCGCATCGACTCGGTGTCGACGACGGTGACGGTCCCGCTGCCCCAGTTGGTGACGAGGAGGGTGCGGCCCGAGGGGCTCAGGGCCAGGGAGGTGGCCTCGCTGCCCACCACGGCCCGGGTGGCGAAGAGCTCGCCCCCGCTCCGCAGGCGGTCGACCCGCACGACCCGCTGGCTGAACCGCAAAAGGACGTAGGCCGTGTTGTTGTCGGGGCCCAGCACGACGGAGGTGGGCTCGCTCCCTCCGCCCGTCGGGAGTTCGTTGATCCGGGCGAGGACCCCGAAGCTCCCCGGGACCATCGCGAAGATGCTCACCGAGCTCGACACCCGGTTGGCGCTCACCACGATCCGGTCGTCGGGGCTCACCGCCACGGCCGCTCCGCGCGACGGGGCCAGGAGCTCGACCCGGGTCACGAGGGGAATGTCGACCGTCGGGATGTCGGCGCCCGCGTCGGGCCGGTCGGAGGGGGCGTCCTCGGCGGCGTCGCCCGTCGGGAGGCCCCCGTCGGCGGCAGACCCGGCGTCGGCGGGGACGTCGCCCGGGGCCGGGGCGTCGAGGGTCGCGTCGCGCGGGGCGTCCACGGGAGGAAGGGCCCGATCGACCGGGAGGTCTGGCGGGGCAACGTCCGGGGAGGGCCGGTCGAGGGGGGGGCTGTCGAAGGTCGGCAGGTCGATGGGATCGGGGACGTCGACCCGGTCGACGGGGGCGTCGCGCGGGCCCGGAGCGGCGTCTTCCGGAGGCGGCAGCGGCTCAAAGCACCCCGCGGCCAGGGCAGGGAGGAGAGCGAGCCACAGAGGCGTAGGGGGGGCGCTGCGGGTCACGATGCCCGCGAGGGTATCAGAGCGAGGCGGGGCAGATCACGGGGTTGAAGCCCACGGCGCCCATCCCGGGAATGGCCACGGGCATCGTGCTGTCGTCGATGGACAGGAGGAAGGCCGTCATCTGCCGGATCTCCGCCGACCGGGTGGTGGCGTTCTGCAGGAAGTTGGTGGACAGGGCCCGGTGGTGAACCTGGAAGGTCTCGGAGAAGACCTCCTCCAGGGTGCGGGCGTTGCCGGCGTGGAAGTACGGGGCTCCCGCGCTCATCCCGACGAGGGCCGGGGGGTTGAAGCCCGTGGCCCCCTGGGCGGCGGTGGCCATGTCGGCCCGGACCTCACGCACCCGCACGCCCGCCGGGGCGACCCCGGCCTGGGTCATCATGTCGAGGGTGGCGGGGAAGGTCCCCACGTTGCGCAGGACGCAGTTGATCTGGTCGGCGCCCCCGTTGAAGGGCGTGAGGCGCAGGGTAGCCGAGCGCATCACGTCGTTGCCGGCCGGGGGGTTGAGGGCCGCGGGGAAGCCCATGGGCAGGGTGTACCGCATGAGGCTCAGCGCGCCCGTGGTGGGGTGGTTGTTGGCCTCGTTCGGCGTGTAGAAGCGCCGGGCGATGGTCCACAACGAGCCGCCGTGGCAGCCGGCGCAGTTGTTCTGCTCGAAGAGGGTGCGGCCGGCGGTGACGTCCGCGGCCTGGAGGTTGGACGGCGACCGGGGGGCCCGGATCACGCGGACGTAGGCGTTGATCTCGTTCCAGTCGTTGAGGGTGGAGGCCGGGGTGCCGCCGCCCGAGGGCATGAGCCGCGCGGTCGAGCCCGACAGGCCCGCCTGGGGCGTCAGGGTCGGCACCTGCGGCGGGACGGGGGTGGTCCCGTCGAAGATGATGCGGTCGGCGGGGGTCACGCGGGGGGGCGTGGCCCCGTCGTTGTTGCGGTGCACGATGGCCCCGACCCCGCCGGAGTTTCCGCGGGTGTTGAGCTCGAAGTCGTGGACCTCGTCGAAGATCCCCGTCCAGTTGAGGATGCGCTGGTTGCCCTCGTTGTCGAAGGTCCCGTCCAGGCTCGTGGTCTGCCGCGGGCCGCGCGCGAAGAACCAGGTCACGTTGTCGGTCTGCCCGTCGGGGTGGCAGGCCTCGCAGGAGTTCCACCCCTGGCCGTTGAGCGACCAGCGCCCGAGGCCCGTCACGAAGAACCTCCGCCCCGTGTTGATCTCCGCCGCCATCCCGGTGGGCGCGTCGGCGCTCGCCACGGCGCTCCCCACCGACTGGGTGGCGAAGTTGATCACCGAGAGGTTGCGGGAGTTTTCATTGATGACAAGGGCTTGACGACCGCCCGTGGGGGCCACCGCGATGCCCACCGGGAGCCTGCCCGCGGCGACCTCGCCGCCCGGGGCCAGGTTGATGAAGCGGGCCGTGGTGGCCCCGACCTCCTGCACCGTCCCGTTGTCGGCAAACTGCACGCGGAACACCGCGTCGGAGCCGTAGCTCACCACGTACGCGATGTTGGTCCCGGACACGAAGGTCACGTCCTGCGGGATGAGGGGCATGCGCCGGTCGGGCGACGCGAGGTCGACCGAGGCGGCGTTGTAGAGCGCATGAAACCGCTGGCTGAGCATCACCCGCTGGGCAGGGATCTCGGCCCCCGCCACCGAGTCGACCACGAACAGCGCCGCGTGCACCTGGGTGCGGAAGTTGTTGTTGCTCCCGGTCATGGCGCCCGCGACAGGCCCCGTGGGACCCCGAGGCGAAGCGCACACCGCGGTGACGTACAGCCGCCCGCCCCGGCCCTCGGTCACGGCCGAGAGCTGGTTGGGGAAGCACCCCGTGGCCCGGCCCGTGGTGGGGCTGGTCGAGCCCACGGTGTCGGGGAAGCCCGTGTCGGCCACGGGGGCGAGGGTCACGGGGGCGGCCACGGTGCCCGAGCCCGCGTTGTAGCGGTACACCAGGCCCTGGCGGTTGAGGTCAAACGCGCTGTCGTCCGTGGGCACGCCCGTCGTCCGGGCCTGCGAGAAGAACTCCGTGACGAACACCGTCTCGTCGGCGTCGTCGCCGTCGCCGTCGTTGGTCACCACCAGGGCCCGGGGGTGGGCCATGGCCGCCCGCGGGGTGATGTTCGATCCCAGGGAGCCGGTCGAGGCGAGGCTCACGTTGAGGTCGACGGTGCGGGTGACCATCATCGTCGCGGCGTTGAGCTCGGAGACGGTCCCGTCATTCCAGTTGGCGACGTAGAGGGTGCGGCCCGTCGGGGAGATGGCGATGCCCGTGGGCTCGGAGCCTACCCGGGTGCGCATCCCCAGGGCCGGGGCCGTGCGGAGGTTGTTGACCTGGAGCACCTCGCCCGCCCGGCGCAGCACCACGTAGGCCGTGTTGCCGTCGTTGCTGAGCACCACCGACCAGGGCTCGGCGTTGGCCACCGGCAACAGGGCCGTCCGGGCCACCGTCGAGGGCGTCCCCGTCAGGGTCGACGAGTTGAACACCGCCACGCTGTCGGCCGTGCGGTTGACCGCCACGGTCACGGCGTTGTCGGCCGCGATGGCCACCGCGGAGCCGTTGGTGGGCGTCGTACGCGCCATCAACCCAGGCCCCGCGTCGCCCGGCCCGGTATCCCCAGGGCCTACGTCTCCCGGGCCCGTGTCGCCCGGCCCGGTGTCGCCCGGCCCGGTGTCCCCAGGACCCGTATCCCCAGGACCCGTATCCCTGGGCCCCGTGTCGCCGGGACCCGTGTCGCCAGGGCCCGTGTCCCCTGCGCCCGTGTCCCCTGCGCCCGTGTCTCCTCCCAGATCGCTCACGACCGGGACATCGGCCCCTGCATCCGTGGTAGGCGCAGGATCGTCCGAACAGCCCACCGCGGACAGCGAGCCCGCAACTGCAAGCAAGGCCAGTACTTTATGTGTATTCCCCACGGCGACCCTCTACTCCTTCGTGGCGGGAGAATTCAGACATGATCGCACGAGCAGAGATGCCCCTCGTTGTATCTGGAATCCACCCGGCCTCGTGAACCTACCACCCGTTGCGGCATCCCCGCCACACATTCATGCACTCACTGCACATCCCGCAACGGCTGCGCTTGACCACTCTGCCCCACCGGGGTCCCATTGTGCGCACCCCATGACCCTCCGCAAGATCGCCCTGATTGGCCATCCCGTCCTACGCCAGACCGCCCGCCGCCTCACCCGCGAGGAGCTCGCCTCGCCCGAGACCCAGGGCTTCATCGACGACCTCATCGAGACGATGCGCGACGCCCACGGGGCCGGCCTCGCCGCCCCGCAGGTGTACGCCTCGGTGATGATCTGCGCCCTCGAGGTGCGCGACAACCCGCGGTACCCGTACAAGCCCGAGATCCCGTTGACGGTGCTGGTCAACCCCGAGCTCGAGCTCCTCACCGACGAGCGCTTCGACAACTACGAGGGCTGCCTGTCGGTCCCCAACCTCCGGGGCCTGGTCCCGCGGGCCACGGAGATCCGGGTGCGGGCCTGGGACCGCCACGGGGACCCCATCGACCGGGTCGTCCGGGGCCTCACGGCGGGCACCTACCAACACGAGGTCGACCACCTCTATGGCCGGCTCTTCGTCGACCGGGTCGTCGACCCCCGGTCCCTCACCACCTGGGCCGAGTTTGAGGAGCACCACCGGGAGGCCTTCGTCACCCGGGCCCGGGCCCTGGTGGCCCGCTACGGGGCCTGACGGGCTCCCGCGGGGCTCAGCACAAACTCCACGGTCCCGTCGCCCCCGGGGGGCACCACGGCCCGCCCCGCGGCCTCGACGGGGGGGCCCATCTGCGGCCGTCCGTTGCCCTCGCGCCCGGCGGCCGTCCACCCCTCGTGCCACAGGGCCACCCGATGGGTCCCGGGCGGAACCCCCTCGATCACGAAGCCCCCCTCTCCGTCAGTGACGGCGAAGTACGGGTGCCGAAAGGCCAGGACGTACCCGAGCATCCACGTGTGCCCGGCGTCGCACAGCAGCCGATGCACCCCCGGCCGCAAGACCCTGCGCACGATGGGGACCCCGTGGGGCGAGGCCGCGTTGAACCAGTTGTCGTCGCCGTCGTAGCCATAGTACGCGTGGACGTTGTGCAGGAGGCCCGGGTCGCTGTTGCCGAAGCGCAGGGAGTCGCCGACGGCCAGGGCGACGACGTGGGGGTCGTAGCGGCAGTGCTCCTGGTTGACGAAGACCTCGCGGGCCGTGGGGGCCGCCCCCGCCGTGACATCGACCGAGACCACGGCGAAGCGCACCCCGCCCTCCGCCGAGACGCTCAGGGCGGGCCAGGGTTGGGACGTCCCGCAGTGGTCGGGGTTGCCCCCGGGGCCGACCGCGAGGGGGTCGAGGGCCGGACGGGCTCCCTCCCATCGCACCCTCCCCCGGAGCCTGCCAGGGCGCTCCACGGGGACCACCCGGTAGACCCCCTCGAAGGCCGGGCCTGGGCCCTCGGCGCGAGCCTGCCCTGGCGCGTCGGGGGACGCCCCGGCGGGGAGCCGAGGAGCCCCGCGGTTGCATCCCACGAGGAGCACGGCGAGGCAGGCCACGACGCGGAGGGAGGGGGTCACGGAGACAGAGACTCCAGGGCCTTGGTGATGCGGGCCAGGGCCCGATCGATGTGCTCGACGCTCACGGCGTACGACAGCCGCATGTGCCCCGGGGCCCCGAAGGCCGAGCCTGGGACCACCGCCACGTGGGCCTCGTCGAGCAGCCACGCGGCCACGTCGAGGTCGGTGTGCAGGGTGCGCCCTGCGGCCGTGGTGCGCCCGATCCAGCCGGTGACCTCGGCGAAGGCGTAGAAGGCCCCCTCGGGCATGGCGCAGCGCACCCCGGGCAGGGCCCGCAGGCCGGCCACCAGGCGGTCGCGGCGCAGGGCGAAGATGGCCCGCATCTCTTCGAGCTCGAGGGGGGGCGCCCGGAGGGCTTCGAGGGCCGCCCATTGGGCCATGGTGGCGGTGCTGGTGGCCCCTTGCGACTGGACCATCTCCATGGCCTTGGAGAGGGCCACCGGGGCGATCGACCAGCCCACCCGCCAGCCGGTCATCGCGTAGGTCTTGCTCACCCCGTCGATGAGGACCACCCGGGGGGCGAGGTCGGGGGCCACGGAGACGAGGGAGCGCTGGACGAAGCCGTCGTAGACGAGGGCGGCGTAGATCTCGTCGAGCACGATCCAGCAGTCGTGGGGGCGCAGGACGGCGGCGAGGGCCTCGAGCTCGGGGGGGGTGTACGCGGCCCCGGTGGGGTTGCTCGGGGTGCAGAGGATGACGGCCTTGGTGCGGGGCGACAGGGCCCCGGCGAGGGCCTCGGGGGAGAGCTTCCACCCGGCGTCGAGGGTGCTCTCGACGAAGACAGGAGTGGCCCCCACGAGCCGAACCTGCTCGGGGTAGCTCACCCAGTACGGGGCCGGGATGACCACCTCGTCGCCCGGCTCGAAGAGGCTCAGGGCGAGGTTGAAGAGGGCCCCCTTCGCCCCGACGGTGACCACCACCTCCTCGGGCCGTGCGGACACCCCGCGGAGGGCGGTGGACCGCGCGGCGATGGCGGCCCGCAGCTCGGCGACGCCGGCCACGGGGGTGT
This sequence comes from uncultured Myxococcaceae bacterium, assembly GCA_964447205.1. Classification (GTDB taxonomy): domain Bacteria; phylum Myxococcota_A; class Polyangia; order Polyangiales; genus JAEUKH01. The sequence goes on along the minus strand of CAYUSB010000023.1, from coordinate 5,979 downwards.
ACCGGGTGCGCCCGGCCTCGATGGCGGCGGCCCCGGCGGCGCAGATGTTGGTGGGGGTGTCGAAGTCGGGCTCGCCCGCCCCGAAGGAGATCACGTCGACGCCCTGTGCCCGGAGGGACTGGGCCCGGGCGTTGATGGCGAGGGTGGCCGAGGGGACGACCACGGCGAGGCGGGAGGCGAGTTGATGGCTCATCAGCGGGGCGGAAGATACTACGGCCGCCGCGTCGGGGCCCGCGTCGAATCCGCGCCTCAGGCGGGCACTTCGGCGGAGAGCTGGGCGTACACCTCGCGCAGGGCCTCGGAGACCTCGCGCACCGAGGGGCGGTACTTCGGGAGCTTCGCGAACATCCTTGCGAACAGGGCCTCGAGGGCCCGCGGGGCCCCGGGCAGGAGCTGCCGCAGGACGGGGGCGGGGGCGTCTTGATGGAGCTTGATCACGTCGGACGTGGAGCCCGGGAAGGCCGGGCGGCCGGTGAGGATCTCGAAGCCCAGGGCGGCCAGGGCGTAGACGTCGCTGGCGGCGGTGGAGGGCTCGCCGCGCAGGCGCTCGGGGGCCACATAGGCAGCGGCGGCGTAACGGGGGACGACCTCGCCGCTCACCAGGGGCTCGACCGGGGCCTCGGGACCGGGGGTGAGGGCGTCGAGGGTGACCCGCACCGTGACCTTGTCGGCCACCCCGAGGAAGACCGCCCCGGCCCGCAGGTCGCGGGCCACCACGCCCCGGCTGTGGATGTGCTCCAGGAAGCCCGCGAGGAGGAGCATGGCCCCTACGCCCTGAGGCACGGTGACGGTGTTGGCCGCGAGGAGGTGGGGCAGGGCGGGGGTGGTGACAAACTCGGTGACCACCACGGTGCGCCCGCCCATCACCCGATCGACCACGTCGACCACAGGCACGAGGCACGGGTGGGGGGCCACGAGGTTGTACGCTCGGACCTGATCGGCCAGGCGTTTTCGCACGACGTTGTCGGCCCCGTTGGGGACCCGGGCGGCCACTACGGCCCCGGCCTTCACGTCGTGGGTGCGGTAGATCTCCGCGTGGGGCCCCACCCCGCAGCGCTCCATGAGGCGGTAGCGCCCCCCCACCACGCGGCCCCCGTGCAGGTCAGGCCCCGCATCGACGAGGGGCGTGCCATCGAGTGGGCAACGCGGCGGACGGCCCGCATAGCCGGCCTTGCAGGTCGGGCAGATCTTCACGACAGCCCGAAGTCTTCGTTGATCAGAGGTCGGTCTGCAAGGGGCTACCCGCCGACCTGAGCTTTCTGTGGGGGAGCAAAAAAGATGTTGACTCCGCCGCTGGAGGTGATAGACACCGCCACCACTTCAGGGCGCCCGTAGCTCAATTGGATAGAGCACCAGACTACGGATCTGGGGGTTAGAGGTTCGAGTCCTCTCGGGCGCGCCTTGTTTTCCAGGGGTTTCGTGATTCTGCCCCTCAAGCCGTGTCCCGGGTCGTGTCCCGGGGCTGGGCTCTGAGGGGGCCTCGACGGGGGTCTGAGGCTGCCTCTCCACAGCCGTCTCCGACGCGGCCCGGTGCAGGTGATCGGGGTGCAGGTGGGCGTACCGCTGGGTCACCACGATGGAGCTGTGCCCGAGCATGTCGCGCACCTCCGACAGGGCCCACGCCCTGCCCCAGGTGCCCATGAGCAGGTGGCTCGCCGTGGTGTGCCGCAGGTCGTGGAAGCGCACCCGACGGCCGATCCCGGCCTTCGTCTTCCACCCGGGCCGGGCCGTGGGGCCCCCCTCGCGGCGCTCCTTGAGGGGGATCACCCGATCGCCCCACCCGGCATCGTCGCTGCGCTTCCTCATCTCCCCCCAGGAGTTCGGGAACACGAGGGTGAGAGGCCGGGGCGGGGCTCCGGGGTCTTCCTCGGCCCGGACCCTGGCCTCTGCCTCGGCCAGGTCCTTGAGGGCGGCGAGGGCCACCCGTGCCGGGCCCATGAGGGGCACCCGGCGAATCTTGCCGCTCTTGGTGGGGCCCTTGAAGCTCCGGCGCACCACGATCTCGGGCCGGGCCCCCTCGAGGGAGACGTCCTCCCACCGCAGGCCCCAAAGCTCCCCCTGCCGAAGGCCGGTGTAGATCGCCACGCTCAGCATCCAGCGGGTGTCCTCGGGGATGGCCTCGCACCCGAGCACCTCCCCGATCTCGGCCGTGGCCAGGAACGTCCACCCGTCGTCCACGGTGGCCACCTTGCCGGCCTGCACGTCCTTGGCGGGGTTCGCCTCGATGAGCTCGTCCTCCACCGCGGCCTGGAGGGCCTGGCGCACGAGCACGAGGGCCTGACGGATCACCGACCGGGAGAGGGGGCGCTCGGTGAAGCGGGGGGCCTCGGGGGTGTCTCCGCGGCGGTGGGCAGCCCGGGCCTTCTTGGCCTTGAGGGCGTCGACCCAGGCCTTGACGTGCTTGCGGGTCACCACCCGCAGGGGCATGTCGGCCAGGGGGGTCCCCTCGACGTGGGTGCGCCAGAGCGACCGCTCGGTGTCGATGGCCCGGTGCTCCCGGCTCAGCTCGCGCCGGTCGAGCCAGCCCTCCCCGTACCCGCCCAGGGTCAGGGTGGGCGTGGCCCCGTAGAGGATCTCGCACCCGGCCCGGAAGAGCTCGGCCTCCTCCTGGGCCCCGAAGGTCATCGACCGGCGCTTCCCGTCCGGGGTCCGGAACCTCACCCGCCAACGACCAGAGTCAAGCTGCCCCACCGTCCCCCTGTGGGGGGTGGCCCCGGAAGGGGGCAGGTCACCAACTTTTTTTTCTTCACGCGCAATCACGTCTAAAGCCCTCTTGTTTCTGGGAGAAATCTAGCAGATGCCAGGATTGGGGTAAGCGGTTGAAACTAATGGGGAAAGTGCCTTGCCAGATCTGCTAGGCGGCTTTCTGGCAATCCTCCCCGGGGCCGTCCCGGTCACCCACGAGCACCCCGAGACGGATGCACAACATGCGTTGGGTGCCGCAACCCGCGGGAGGTCGGGCGAGGAAAGTCCCGTTCTGCTCATACTCGGGAGAGACAAGGTGCCCCGCCTTGTGCAGGAGCCGCGGGATGGCTGAGGGGTCGACGTTGACGACGTCGCCACCCTCGCCCGCCACGCGGCGCACGATGGCCAGGGCGGGCTTGAGGAGGAGGTAGAAGCGGTCGTTCCTCACGTCGACGTAGCCTACCCGCTCCCCGCAGGGTTGGAAGTCGGGGGCCTCGGTCGTCTCGGTGTCGGCGTCGTGCTGCCCCTTGGCGCCCTTGGCCCTCCACCCGAAGGCGTGCGGGGGCGACGGGGCGTACCCCTTCGGCGTCGTCGCGTGGCACCGCCCCGAGGCCAGGGCAGAGGCCAGGGTTTCGATGAACTTCGCCGCGGGGTTCTGCTCGGCCGCGGTCTCATCGTAGTGCCCCGACAGACCTGCGAGGGCGGCCTGGGCCCGCGTCGCGTGGTGGTCGATCACTGTCGACGGCACGCCGCAGACCCGCAGGAACTCAAAGAGCTGAGCGAGCCCGAGGGCCAGGGCCCCGAGGAGCTTGGCGGCCCGCTCGCCTTTGCCCAGGCCCAAGGCGTCGGCGATGTTCACCTCCTGGGTCACCAGGTTGGCCGTGGCCTCCTCGTACCGCGCGGCCACCCACTGGATGAAGGCCGCCATGAAGCCCGCGTGAACACCGGCCCGCCCCCGCTCCATCGCCCCGAGGACGTCCCCGGTCATCCGGTCCTCGAGGGAGATCGGGAGGATGCGTTGGATGAGGCTGTTGCCCGCCCTGGGCAGGACCTCTCCCGAGGACAGGACCACCGACCGGGGGGCAGGCTGCGAGCGTACCCCGCCCTCCCGGCGGCCGAGGTGCCTGCCCTTGGCCCCGTAGACCGAGGCGAAGACGAAGTCGGCCCGGGCCATGACCTCCTGGTCGGCGTGGCTGTTGCCCGAGAGCTTGAGGTCATCGGTCATCACGACGCAGTCCCCGGCCTTGGCCAGGATCTGCGTGACGGCCACCTTGGAGTCGGCCACCCGCCAGGACAGGATGGCGCTGTTCTCCCCGGCCCCCGGGGCGAAGAACTGTTGGCCCAGGGCGGTGAGAAGCGACTTGCCGACCCCGGCCTCCCCGTAGACGTGGATCGAGCACCGGGCCTGCCCGAGGGCCGCCCGGAAGACCTGCCCCGCGACGGGCAAGACAGCCCCCGCGGGCTCGATGTCGAGGAAGGCCAGGACCGACGTGACCGCCCGGGCGAGGGCCTCCCCCTCGGGGGGCGGGGGCAGGGCGAACCGGGACACGGGCTCGTACACACGAACCTCGACCCCGGGGACCACCCCCTCGGCCCCGATGGCTCCGCCGGCGTGCAGGTACACCCACCGGTCCCCGGTCTTCTGCCACCCGGTGTACCCGTAGCGCTTCCTGGCCACGGGCGAGGACAGAGCCCCCAGGGCCTGGGCCAGTCGATCCCGGCCGGTGCGCCCCGTCGCCATCCAGGCCCGCGGCCCGAGCTGCTCAGCGACCCAGTCCATGCGCCCGAAGTCTCTCATGGACACCTCGACCCGCCGAGGAGGGGCCTCCCCGAGGACAACCGAGAGCTCGGCGAAGCGCAGGGCCTCCGCGCCCGGGGCCTCGTACTCCGACACGTCCCCGGTGATGGGCGCGCTGAAGTTGGCGAGGGTCACCACCTTGGGCTCCCCGCGGGCCCCTGGGGTGGTCACCGTCACCTTGCCGGGCTCCATGAGGTACTCCGCGTCGTCCACGGCCCGCTCCGCGAAGTGCAGGGTCCAAACAGGATCCTCCTGGGCCTTGGCCTGGACCTCCTTCGCCCGCTCCCCCTCGGCCAGGGCCTTGGCCTCTGCCATCTCGGCCGCGGCCTTCCTGCGCCGCTCCCGGTCCCGCTCCTGGGCTTCGAGGGCCAGGGCTTCGCCGCGGGCTTTGCGGGCCGCCTTGAGGGCCGCCCTCCAGTGCGTGAGAGACACCCCCGCGGCCTTCAGGTGGCGCCCGAGCTCGCCGAAGGCCACGAGGTCGGTGTCCTCGAGGGCGAGGGCCGCGGCCACCACCACGGGGTCAAAGGCCAGCTCGGGGCGCCCCTCGGCCCGGATGCGATCGGCGAGCCCCTCCAGGGGGTCGGGCTCGTCTCCCCGGGCTGCGTCCCTGCCCTCGGCCGCGGCGAGCTCCTCCGCGTCGAGGCCGGTGACCTCCTCGAACCCGTCGCCCGAGGACTCCGACGACGGGCTGGTGTCGCCCATGCCGTCGGCAGACACCTCATCCACAAGTCGGGCGAAGGCCGCGGCCCTGAGCGCAGCCGCGGGCTCCTCGCCCCGGGCAATGGCCTGCAGAACCTGGAGCACCGCGTCACCGTGAAGGTGTCCCTCCTGCCCGGCCCGGGTGGCCGCCTGGGCCGCCGCGGCGTCCCGGTGGATGATGGCCCGAACCATCTCCGCACGCGCCCGCTCCCGATCGATGCCCTGTCCGCCGTCGTCCACCTCAAACACCCGCCACCTCCCCGCGCTGTCGCGCCGCCAAGTAGTCGTCGATGCCCTTCCACTGCGGGGGCCACGACCACGACCCCACCGCCTTGCCGTCCCACCCTGCGAGCCGCAGGGCCCGGATGAGCTCCCGCTGCGCCGCGGCCACCGGGGCTTTGGTCTTGCGGTCCATGTCGAAGGCCACCACCACCTTGGCCGGGCGCCACGCCTTGGCCAGGTCGAGGGCCAGGGCCCAGGACCCGACGCCGGGCACCCCCACCACGGGCTTGCCCAGGAGGTGTGTGGCCACGTCGGCCTTGAGCTCGCCTTCGGTCACCACCAGGGTGTCGGCCGACTCCCTGAGGGCCAGGGCCGCCACGGGCACATGCAGCACCGACGCGGCCGAGGGGCCCCCGTCCTTGGCGCTGGTGAGGTAGAGGTACCTCGGGCCCTCGCAGGGGTCGGGGCGGCGCACCTTCAGGGCCATGATGCGCCCCTCCATGTCGCGCACGGGGATGAGGATGCCGGGGGCCCCGGCGAGGGACCACCACCCGCGGCCCGCCTCTTCCTTCCGC
>CAYUSB010000022.1:0-128932 GCA_964447205.1 uncultured Myxococcaceae bacterium | reverse complement strand
CCTCCCCGAGCGAAGACTGGTACCGGAAGGGGCGGCCCGAGATGGAGGTGTTGTTCCACTCCCAGGCGGAGAACTCGTTGACGAGCCAGGCCCCGCCGATGATCGGGCCCACCACCACGAACAACCCGAACACGATGATGCACAAGCCCACGAGGAGTTTGCCCAAGAGGTCGGCCGCGTCGCCGCGAAACTCAAGGCGCTCGCCGCCCACGTCGAGGTTGGCGTACACAAACTCCTTCATCCGTTTATAGAACCACGGGCTATAGATTCCCAGGGTGATCGAAGTAAGGAGGTACGGCACGATCATCGCACCCAGGAGCCCACCGACGGTCCCGTGGTACTGACACCGCTTGCCCTCGATGATGACATTGTCCCAATAGAGCCCGATCATTTTGTTAGTGCCGATCAGGATCACCGCGAACAGGGCCAGGCCTCCGACCAGGGCGCCCAGGGTGGAGATGGCCTGCCCCGCGTCGCCGTGCATCTGTTGGCCAACTACGATGCTGCCTCCCATCAGAATGCAGGCCGCGAAGATGGGGAGCATCACCCCGAGGAGCATGCCCATAAAGAGCCCGCCCCCGGTCCCGTTGTACACCACCCGGCCGCCCGGAGGCGCGAACCCACCGCCCGGAGGAGGACCGTACCCACCGCCCGGAGGCGGGCCAAACCCGCCACCGCCCGGAGGCGGGCCAAACCCGCCGCCCGGAGGCGGGCCAAACCCACCACCACCCGGAGGCGGGCCGAAGCCCCCTCCCCCAGGATACCCCCCCGCGTGTTGCGGTGCGTGATCTCCGTGTCCCAACATCATCGTGTCGCTCCTCCGTCTGTCGTAGATGCCGTGCTTCGAGCGGGCGCAGGCCAGGGCGTTGTAGTGCACCCTCCGCCAGGACGCCCGCGATCGTGCGTAGTGTACGGCCGTAGCCTACACGATCATCCGGCGCGGCAACAGAAAGCCACCGGCGCGCGGGGGCCCCTGGGGCCCTGGGTTGGTGGTATCGCTCGATGCCTCCCGATGATCCCCACCGCCCGACGCACCCAGGACGAGCGGCGCGAATCGACCCGCACCGCCGTCGTCGACGCCGCCGTGTCCCTCTTCGCCCAGAAGGGGGCCCAGGGAGCCACCCTGCAAGACGTAGCCGCCGCCGCGGGCCTGTCCAAAGGGGCCGTGACCTACCACTTCACCGCCAAGGATGCCCTCGTCGACGCCGCCCTCGCCCGCTGCGCAGAGGTCCTCGTGGAGGGGGTCCTGGAGGCCCAACACCGCCCCGACGGGGGGGCGGGCTTTGTGCGCCTGCGCCGGGTCCTCGACGCCGTCTGGTCGCCCTTCGCCCACGGACGCGACGAGGCCCGGGTCCTGGCCGACCTCGCCGCCCTCGCCCGCCACGACCCCCGCCTCGCCCCGGCCGTCTCGGGCGCCTACGGGGCCCTCGTGGGCGTGCTCGCCCGTGCCCTCGACGACTGCGCCGCCGCCCTCGGGGCCCGCCTCGACCCCCCCGCCGAAGACCTCGCCCCCCTCGTGCTCGCCGCCGCCCTCGGGGCCTCCCTCGCGGGACCGGGCCCCGCGGCCCCCGACGACGACGACCCCGCCCGGGAGACCCTCCTGCGCCTCGTGGCGTCGCGGTTTTCGCTGTAGTTCGGGGCCCGGGATGAGCCCAAAGTGTGCTACCCGTGCGCCCGACGCCGCATGGACCCCCGTCAACGCCGCGCCCAACTCCTCGACGCCGCCGCCGCGGTCTTCGCCGAGAAGGGCTACCACCAGGCCAAGATCGACGACTTCGTCGCCCGGGTCGGCGTGGCCCGCGGGACCTTCTACCTGTACTTCGAAGACAAGCGCTCCATCTTCGAGGAGCTCGTCGACCGCTTCATGGAGCGGCTGATGGACGCCATCGTGCCCATCGAGCTCGGCGACCCGGACGTCAACGCCCGCCAGGCCCTGCGGGCCAACCTCCTGCGCGTGGTCGAGCGCTTCGACGCCGAGCCCGCCCTCGCCAAGATCCTCCTGTCCACCGCCGTGGGCATCGACCCGGGCTTCGACCAGAAGCTCCTGGGCTTCTACGACGCCATCACGGCCCTGCTCGAGCGGGCCCTCGACCAGGGGGTCACCGCGGGCCTCGTGCGGCCAGGGCCCACCCGGATCCGGTCGTTCTGCCTGGTGGGTTTGCTCAAGGAGCTGCTCTATCAGCTCCTCCTGCGCGACCTGGCCATCCCCCCCGGCGACCTCGTCGACGCCCTCCTCGACCTGCTTGAGCGCGGCCTCTTCGTCGCCCCGAAGCCCCCGGTCGGAATCACCCCGGGGCACGAAACCTCCTGAGGGCCTCTCGCGGAGCGAGGGGCAGTTGGGGTATGTACTTCGCAGTGACGGGCAATCCCCCTGCGTTGGGGTCAAGGCCTCGTCGCGGCCGACTGCGAGGAGAGACCATGAGCACCGAAGGCGCACCGCTTCCCGAGGTTGAATTCAGCTTTGAGGCCGGCTCGGCCACAGGCTGGAGGCCCGTGCATGTGCACCACCGCGAGGGCATTTCCCGGCTGTACGAGACCTCGGTCCTCGTCGCCAGCCGCGTCGCCGGGGCCGACCCGGGGGCCCTCTTTGACCAGAAGGGGCACGTCGAGATGCGCCGGGGGGGGCTCACGCGCTTCTTCCACGGCCGCGTCCGCCGCGTCGAAGACCTCGGGACCACAGGCACCTACCGCTTCGCCCGGGTGGTGCTCGTGCCCGAGCTGTGGGCCCTGTCCCAGCGCACCAACTCCCGCATCTGGCAAAACGTGCCCATCGGGCAGGTCATCCAGGACGTCCTGCAGGCCGCCGGGATCTACCAGGGGGGCCTCCTCGAGGTGTCGGCCGGGGTCGACGCCCTCGCCCCCCACGAGTACTGCGTCCAGCACCGCGAGACCGACCTCGCCTTCGTCCAGAGGCTCCTGGAGGAGGAAGGGGTCCCGTACTACTTCCGGCACGACCCGGGCGGAGAGGTGTGGGTCCTGGCCGACGAGGATCACCCCTACCAGGCCGTGGAGACCCTCGACGGGTCGCCCGTGCCCATCCAAGACGCGGGGATGGCGACCGCCGCGGTGGAGAGCGCCCAGTGGTTTGACTGGCACAACCAGCTCAAGTCCACCGGGGTCACCCTGCGCGATTACGACTTCACCCACCCGAGCGCCGTGCTCGACATGACGCCCCGCGGGGGTTCGGGCGGCGGAGCCCGCGGGCTCTACGACTACCCGGCCTCGTTCACCCTCGGGATCTACGACGACGGGGGCAACGTGTACCGCCCCCATCACGGGGCCCGGTTCGCCCGGGTGCGCTTCGAGGAGGCCCAACACGACACCAAGACGGGCCGCGGCCGGGGCAACGTGACGGGCTTCCTGGCGGGCGGGGCCTTCGAGCTCCAGGGCCACCAGGAGGGCGACCGCGACCGGCGGTACGTGCTCCTGGAGGTCGAGCACCACGGGGTGGCCTGGGGGGACATCACCGACGACGTGCGGCACAGCGAGCACGTCCGGGCCATCTTCAAGGAGCTCGGGATCGAGGCGGCCCTGCCCGAGGGCAACGGGGCCGGGCCCGCCCCCGGCGGAGCCACCGCCGAAAACCGTTATTGGAACAGCTTCACCGTCGTCCCCTCGGACGTGAAGATCCGGCCCGCCCGGGTCACCCCCCGGCCCATCATCGCCGGGGCCCAGACCGCCAAGGTGATGGCCCCGCACGGCCAGGACGAGGAGATCGCCACGGACTTCCACGGGCGCATCCTCGTGCGGTTTCACTGGGAGCGCCCCGAGCAGCGCCTCGGCGACCAGCGCACGGAGAACGCGAGCTGCTGGATCCGCGTGGCCCACGCCTGGGCCGGAGCCGCCTGGGGCACGATCTTCATCCCGCGGGTGGGCATGGAGGTCGTGGTGACCTTCCTCGACGGAGACCCCGACCGCCCCCTCGTGACGGGCTGCGTCTACAACGGGGAGAACAACACCCCCTACCAGCTCCCCGAGGAGAAGACCAAGAGCACCATCAAGACCAGCTCGTCGCCGGGGGGGCAGGGCTTCAACGAGCTGCGCTTCGAAGACCTCGCCAACAGCGAGCAGATCTTCATCCACGCCCAGCGCGACATGGACACCGTCATCCGTCGCAACGAGACGGCCGTGGTGGGCGAGGACCGCGCCCGGACCGTGCTCGGCAACGAGGTCATCAACATCAAGAAGGACCGCACGACCACCGTCGAGCAGAACGAGTCGTACGACATCCTCCAGGATTTCTCCCTCGCCGTGCACGGCCCCACGGGCATGACCACCGGGGTCGACAAGAGCTGGATCCTCACGGCCAACACCAGCATCGCCCTCACCGTGGGCGACAGCAGCATCGTGATGACCCCGAGCAAGATCACGGTGAAGTCGCCCACGGTCCAGGTCCTCGGCGACAGCCTCGTGCGGATCAAAGGGGGTCTGGTCAAGATCAACTGCGACGAGGGCCAGGCCGACACCGTGACGGGCACCCAGACCCAGCAGGCCGCCACCCTGGCCCTGCAGGGCGAGCCGGGGGGGATCCTCAAGCGCCTCGTCGACAAGCTCGACCCGGCCAAGCTCGCCGACCAGGCCGCCAAGGGGCTCGACAAGCTCCTGGAGAAGATCGGGGTTCCTCCGCGCATCCGCGAGCGGCTCACGGCCCTGGCCAAGAGCACCGTCGGCGAGCTGGTGACGGCCCTCAAGGAGGGGCGCAAGCCCAACTTCTCGAAGATCGGCGAGCAGGCCATCACCGATGGGGCGAAGGCCCTGGTGGGCGAAGGCTTCAAGGCCCTCAAGGCCATCCCGGCGGTGCAGGCGAGCCCCGTGCTGGCGGGTCTGGTCAACGAGGCCGAGGGGGTCACCACCACGGCCGTGACGTACGGGGCCCTGCACGCCGCGGGGCTGCGCGACGGCCTGGCCCGCGACCCCTTCATGCAGGTCCTGTCGCAGCGCCACGGGGAGAGCATCCGCAACTACCTGTCCGAGCAGGGCACGGCCGCGGCCCAGCAGATCCTCAACAACTGGGCGGAGAACGAGGGCCTGCCCCCGGTGATCCGCCAGGTGGCCCGGCAGGCCTCGCGTCAGGCCGAGCGCAACATCCGCCGCCTCGTCGACCGCCACGTCCTGCCCGCCCCCGCCCAGCCCGCCGCCTCGCCCTGAGGCCCCGCCCCTTCCCCCGACTGACTCCCTCCGGGGCCCCGCGTACGGGGCCCTGGGCCCGTTACAGGGCGGGCATCACGAGCGCGATCTCGTCGCGGACGACCCCGTCGGGGCCGAGGCGCAGGCGCACGAGGGCCTTGCCGTCCTCGCGCTCGGCGAAGAACGTCGCGATGGGCCCGAAGAAGGCCCGGGCCTCGTCGGGGGGGCACTCGGAGAGCCACTGGTCGAGCACCACGGGGTCGTAAAACTGCCGGGTGGTGAGCATGCCCTCCTCGTCGAAGACCACGTACTCCAGGAGGTGGCCGTACACCTCGGGGAAGGGGGCGTCGCAGTGGAAGAAGATGGCGTGGCCCGTCCCGAAGGTCTCCTCGACGAGGTTGGACAGGGGGCGCGAGGCGGGGGAGAGCTGCACGAGGACGGGGGCGAAGTCGCCGAGGCGGTCGAGGTCGCGGGTCTCGTCGAAGGCGCAGAAGGCCTCGCCCGAGGTGTTGAGGAGGTCGAGGAGCTCGGCGTTGTGGGCCACGTCGACGATGGCGTAGATCCCGGCCTCGACGCTCTGCAGGACGAAGCGGGCGCAGTCGTGGGGGTTGGCCCGCACTCCGGCCGCGAGGTCGTGGAGGTTGAGGTCTTCGCGCTCGGGACCCTGGGCCGGGACGGCCACCGCGGGGGCCATCACCCGAACCTGAAACAGGGTCTGCCCCGCCTGCAGGGCGTCGCCGTCGCGCAGGGCCACCTCGCGGACGGCCTGCTGGTTGACGAAGGTGCCGTAGTAGCTCTCGAGGTCGCGGACGTAGACCCCGCGGGGGTCGGTCCAGACCGCGAAGTGGACGTCGGAGAGGTAGGGGTCTTCGACGTGGAGGGTGGCCTCGGGGCTGCGGCCTACGGTGCGGGGGGTAGGCCCGTCGGCGGTGAGGACACGACCCGTGTGGGGGCCCGAGACGATGGTGACGGTGGCGTGCATGGGTGTTGGACTACAGGCTCTCGGTGTGGGTGCGCACGGCCCCGTCGGGGTCGCGGGCGATGCGCACGAGGGACTCGCCCTCCCAGCCCTCGACGACCCACTGGGTGATGGGCCCGAAGAACTGCTCGGCCTCCTCGGGGGTGCACGCGGGCAGAAAGGCCCGCAGGACCCGCGGGTCGTACCAGCGGAAGAGGAGGGTCTTGCCCGACTCGTCGCGGACCCGGAGGAAGCGCCGGAGGTGACGGCGGAGCTCGCGGAGGTCGACGGCGGTGCAGCGGAGAAACACCCCCCAACTGTCGCCCCAGGCCTCGTCGACGAGGAGGGAGAGGAAGTCTTCGCCCCGGGGGAGCTGGACGAGGTAGGGGGCCACCGTGCCGAGCTGCTCGCCCAGGGCCCCGTCGTAGAGGGAGCGGAAGGGCAGGTGGGTGTCGCCGAGGAGGGTGAGCACCCGGGGGTCGCGGGCGGCGTCGAGGACGGCGTAGAGCCCGTCGCCCTCGGACTGAAGGAGGCTCAGGGCCCGGGCCGAACGCGCGGCCCGCGCAGAATCGTCAAGCTCCACAGGCCCTACGCTCCCGTGGGCCCCACGGTGGCCCGAGCCCGGGCGCACTCCTCACAAAACGGAACCCCACTCAAGGCCGCGTCGCGCATCACCCCCGCCTGGGCGAGGTCGCCGATGAGCACGGTCGGAAACCCCTGCACGATCACCCCTCCGTGGGCCGTCGGGTCTCCGATGCGGGCGGCCTGCTGGTTGGAGATGAGCACGCCCGCAGCGCCCCGGGAGATGCTGTCGGGGGGGGCGTTGCAGAAGGCCTTGTCGCTCACCCGGGCCGCAGGCATGTTGCCGATGAGCACCGTGCTCTCCCCGGTGAGGATCGGCCCGCCCACGTGGGGCACCGGGCCGGGCTCGACCTTGGGGCAGGTGTGCATGTCAGTGATGCGTGCAGCGGGGGGCATTGGGGCGGGTACCTCGGTGTGCGCGCTGCGCAGGGTGTCGTTGCAGGTCAATGGCACCACAACCACCGCCCGGGGTCAATCGTGACGGGGCCTGCCGGGGGTGAGTTGACACCGCGGCGAGTCCGGCGCGACAGTGCGGGCCGGAGAGGCTACACGTGGTGCCGCGATGTTTGTGATTCGACAGCGTCACGCCGAGGCGCTCCAGGCGGCCCGGCACGATGATTTCCGACGGCGCACGGCGCGGAGCCTGCGGGCCCGCTTCGTCCCGGCCCAGGCGGCCTCGCCCGAGGCCCTCGACGCCTTCATCGACGACGGCGTGGTCGACGGGGCCCGCTACGGCCTCTACGGCGAGGGCGACATCGTCACCCTCCTGGAGTACCGCATGGTCTGCGGCGACGCCTTCCCCCAGGGGCCCGACGACGCCTGGGCCCGGGCCATCCTCGAAGACCCGCGGGCGGACGCCGACGTGAAGCTCCGACGCCTCGACGCCCAGTTTGCGAGCCTCGCCTTGAGCAACCAACCCCCCGAGGGAGAAGCACCATGAGCGCCACCCTGAGCACCCCCAATCTCGCGGGTCGCCCTGTCGCCAGCCAGGGTCCGTTCTTGAGCGCCCCCGGGTCGACGCCCGCACGCACACCCCTCGTGCTCCAGCCCCCGGGGCCCCACCCTGCTGCCCTGGCCCGGCTGTCTCCCGAGGCCGCGGCCCTGGCCGACGCCGAGATGCAGCAGAAATATCCGGGCAGCCTGCCCCTGCGTCCGAGCCCGTACCTTCCCGGCCAGGAGGAGCGCTCCCGAGAGTGGTCCGAGAGCTTCGCCCGCAACCGCGAGCGGCTGCGACAGCAGCAGGCCGGCGGGGTCCCCCCGGGAGAGACCTGCGTGGCCTGTCAGGCCGCCCAGAATCTGTGCCAGATCGAGAAGGTCACCATCAAGTGTGGCCACAGCGCCCGCACCTTCGTGGCCGTGGTGGGCGTCGGGGCCAACACCCAGGAGCTGCAGGTGGTGGCGGGCCACACGGTCACCGACAAGGTCAAGCTCGAGACCGTGGTGAAGAAGCCCCTGTGCGGCACCCGCGAGCACCAGGCCAAACACTTCCGCGTCACCCACAACGGCCAGACCCGCACCTACCCCGGGAGCAGCGCGGAGTTTACCGTGTCCCACCCGCTGCGCATCACCAGGGCGGGGGTGGTGCCCAGCCCCCTGGCCCTGTGGCGCTCGCTGCGGCCCCTGCAAGAAGAGCCCGCGAAGTACAAGGCCGAGGCCCTCGCCTGCAAGGGGGCCGCGACCACCTACCTCACGGTCAGCGTCTACCCGGAGGTGGAGTGGGAGATCAAATACGGCCTCAAGATCAGCGTCGGGGCGCAGATCAACGCGGGCTCCTCGGGGGCCGGGGCCTCGCGCCACTCCGCCACCCAGACCGACGGCATCTCCCTCTACCTCGAAGCCAAGTGCGTCTACGACAACAAGAGCCACGAGCTCGGGGTCGAGCTCAAGGGCGAGTGGGAGAAGAAGCAGCCCTGGGTGCAGGCCGTCATGAAGATGGCCAAGTGGCTGCGCAAGCTCTTCTACCTCGTCGCCAACATCAACGTGGTCTTCCCCGAGATCGACCTGCAGGGCACCTACAAGTCCAAGGTCGAGGAGAAGCCTGACGACTGGAAGGTCTACAACAACACCGAGTGGACCTTCGGGGGCGCCCCCATCCTCGGCGGACGCCTGGAGTTTGAGCTCATCGACGTGATCCTCCGGGCGGCGGGCTCCGCCCTGGCCGCCGTCGGCATCGTGGTGGCCCCCGGGGTGGCCCAGTTTCTGATCAAGCTCCGACAGCGGCTCTCCGAGGGGGTAGGCAGCAGCCGATTTGGGGCCCGCGGCACGGTGTCGGTCAAGCTCAGCATCGGGGGCGGCATCCACTGCGGAGGCATCACCGTCAAGAACAAGTGGGGCCGACAGACCGCGGAGGCGGGTCTGGTCTCGGGCAAGATCGAGTTCAAGGCCAAGGGGGAGGTCTCGGGAGAGGCCACGGCCCTCATCATCAAGGCCAGCGCCGGAGGCACCGTCGAGGGCAAGGCCAGCGTCGAGGCCGGGTTCTGGGCCGGCAAGTTTGTCGAGAAGGGCCGCGAGGTCGACGGCGTCCGCGGGGGCGTCCGCTTCGGCGGCATGAAGATCGAGATCGCCGGCTGGATCACGGTCAAGGTCGAGTGGCGGATCTTCGGCAGCAGCCAGAAGACCGAGTACTACCGCAAGGAGATCGAGCTCATCCCCCAGGGCCAATGGCACACGACACTCATCCCCGCCCTCAGCAAGTAATCCCCCGCGTTGGAGCAACCGCCCCGTGAGCACCCCCGACCTCGACCTCGTCCCCGTGGCCCGGCCCCTGTACACCCTGGCCTTTGAGGCGAGCTACTGCCGCTTCGAGCTGCGCTTCAACGACCTGCCCGTGGTCTCCTTCGACGCCTCTACGTCTACGGTCGACACCGAGATCCCGATCAACCCCACCCTCCTGCCCGGCGACAACCTCCTGTCGATCGCCCTCCAGGCCGGCGAGCGCGAAGACCCCGCCCGCACTCCCGTCCTGCTCACGCACCCTGCCACCCGCTGCGTGGCCGAGGTCACCGTGCGGGCCGCGGGGGCCCCGGCCGGGGAGCGCAAGCGCCTCGCGGGGCTCGTGTACGAGGAAGGGCAGTTTGCCACCCTGGGGGCCGAGCCAGGAGCCCCGACAGGGGGTCTCCCGGGCCCCCTGGCCACCCTGGTCAACACCCCCACGGCGGCCCTCGGGAGGCAGGCCATGGCCCTGCAGAGCCCGTTCCCGGTGTGGTTGTGGAGCCGGGCCGAGCCGCTCAGCCTCGACGACGCCACGACGGCCGAGCTGGTGGCGCAGTATCGGCGGTTCTGGGCGGCGTTCTCGCAGAAGGACGGGGCGGCCTTGCGGGCCATGACGGCCGACAACGCCCGGGAGGTTCAGGTGGCGTTTGGGCTGCCGAGCCTCGACGACGGCTACGCGATGTTGTCCCTCGAGGACCTCATGCGCCACCCGGCCATCACCCTCCAGCCCCTGCCCACCGATGGGCTCCGGATGGAGCTCCTCGCCGACGGCCGCGTGGCCCGCCTCCTGGCCTCTGACGGCAAGAGCGCCATCCGGCTGCGCGACAGCGAGCTCGACGCCGAGGGGGCCGTGTCGGTGCTGTACTGCAAGCTTCCCGCGCGCGGCTGGGTGCAGATCCGGTAGGCGGGACCGCGGACGTTGGTCAAGCCCTTGACCGACGGCGGGTCTTGGGCCCTGGCTCGACGAAGACCGCGTCGAGGGTGGGCGCGGTGACGGCCCGCTCGATCCAGCGATCGAGGGTGGCGGGGTCTTCGCACGCCGCGATGCGGGCCTCGGTGGGTGCATCGAGCGAGAGGCCCCGCGCCCGCAGCACGGTATGGAGGGCCTGGACCTTCGCGAGGGTCTCGCCGAGGGCCTTGCCGCGCGCCTCGCCGAGGGCCTCTGCGCGGGCAAACTCGCGGGCCTCGAGCTCACGGAGCAGCTCGTCGAGGGCCGGGTTTCTTGGGAATTGCAGGGTCTTGGTCATGATCAGCTCCCGGAGCACGTCGAGCAGGGACTTATCGAGCATGGAGAGCATCGCGCGCAGCAGAGACTCGCGCAAGGCGAGGTCCTCCGTGGCGCCCACCTGGGCCGCCACTGCGCGCACGACCCGCTGAGCCGACCGTCCCCGTTGGTCGTGTATGGCCCACGCCGCGAGCACCGCCAGCTCGGGACGCTCCGACGCCAACAGGCGCTCGACCTCCGCGTGCGACAGCAGGATCACCCGGGGACGCAGGAGGATGTGCGTGCCCCGGGACCCTCGGCCTGGGCCACCTGTCGGGCCCATCGGGCGACGTAGGCCTCGTGGGTCACGACGAGGATGTCGCCCATCGTGCCGCGGGCGTCGAGGAGCATGGCCAGGACAACGGGCGGCCGGTGGAGGGCCGACGCGATCTGACGGTAGGTTTGTGGGACGCGGCGAGCGGAGGACGGGCGGCTTGTACGACCACGGCGGCGGGGGTGGAGTTTGCGGGGAGGAGGTTTCGGGTTCCGTTGGACGGGGCGTGTACGGGGGCGGTGCGGGCGAATGCCGATCTGTGGGCCGAGGTGCAGATTGGGGGGACGACCTTCGCGCGGTCGAAGCTTGGGGCGGTGCCGTATGCCTTGGAGGCGGGGCGGGCGTCGGGGGTCGCCGGGGCGCTGGAGACGCGGCTCGCAGCACTGGAGGGGCGGCCTGCTCCGCAGTTATTTATCCGATGGCCACTACCGCCCCGAGACGCCGAGAATCAACCGATTCCCATTCCTGTGACATGTCTTCCGATTCCGATGGGCGCTGGCCATGTAGTTACTGACTTCGGACGACCCGAGGTATCTTTCGAGTTCGCTGCTCCAGAAAACGGCAACTACTTTGTACAGTCGACGGACGCACTTATTCGTGTGCCCCAAGGGGCCGCCACTCTGCGTTGCAACCTCGTCTCTCTACCAACAGGCACTGTCGTCCCCAATGGACTGGGGGCTATTATCCCGCTGACAAGTGGCAGGTATGCCGTGCGATGCAATTTCTTTACCTCCGACACCCTTTGTTCAAGCGGGCCCGCTTTTGTGTATTCGTTTCCCGCTGTAGTGAATGGATGGTAACTTTAGGATCTCTCGGTACTGCCGGAGTCCGTAGGGGCGTGTTTCAAACTACCGCCGCTCATGAAGCCTTCGGGCTGGACCGGGGTTCTTGGGCTTGTTGGCCGCGGGGCCACAGAGGATTCCAGGAAGGAGGAGGATCCGTGGTGGACATTCCCTCTCCCCATTGATTTCAGTGTAACGTGCATCCCCTCTCCCCAGGGAGAGGGGAGTTTGGTGACCCGTGTGCCGCGGAGGGAGAGGGATTCCCCATTGGTTTTCCCTGAATCCCTACAATCCCCCTGAGTCCACCAGTCTTCGGGGCCCTATTGCCGCCGTCTCGACATCGGGACAACCTCGTAGCGGGCCGTCCCCGCCTGGTCTGCCCTCGGCTGGAGGTGATCCAGCCCGAAGGCTTCATGAGCGACTACCGCTGTCAACTTTGGGCTCCGAGGCCATGGATCTGCCGGGATGTCGTGGTGGCCAGCGACCGGCGGCCCTCACCCACTCCTGTTCGCGCGATCCTCCTGGTGCGCGGGCTGAAGCCCACGGCACCGTCGGGAAAGCCCGTCGAAGACGGGCTGCCCACCCATCGAGCACCACGGTCCCCAGGGTGTCTTCCCGGGCGGCATTTCCCCGGCGGTGTCGAGCAAGGACCGAGCAACAGCGGACGCCACCCAAGGCTTCGCGGCGTGAAGCCCGTCTTTGACGGGCTTTGCCAACAGTGCGGTGGGCTTCAGCCCGCGGCGCGGCGCCCCGAGCTTCCAATCGGATCGATTGTCGGAGTTTGGCGGGAGGCCGGGCAGGCTGAATCGCTAAGTTGACAGCGGTAGTTTCAAACTCGCCCCTACGTCAGAGGAGTACGAAATTAGACAAGATACTGCCGGGCGGCGCGCGTCGCAGGGGAGGTACGTGGGGGACGATCCCTCTCCCCCATTGATTGTCTCGATACGCGGCTCCCCTCTCCCATGGAGAGGGGAATGGGGCGACGCGCGAACCGCAAGGGGAGAGGAATCGTCCCCCGCGCCTCCACCTCGACCACCCTCTCCACGTCGCTCACGGGCCTCGTGGACGCCGGTGCCGTCAAGCGCTTGACGACACTGGCACCACCCGCAGCGTCAGATGTTGATCTCGCCCACGAAGGCCGCCGTGCCCCGCGCGCAGCGCTGGTAGCGCGCGCTACCCGAACGCGTGCCCGTCCACGTGCGCAAGAGCTGGGTCCCGCGGTAGACGCTCAGCGTGTAGTTGAGCGTCAGCCCCGTATCCACCGCCCAGGGATTGACGCAGATCAGATACGCCCCCGTCGGAGGCGCGGCGTTCCAGAAGACGTTCTCCGGGCCGGAGCACATCGCGTCGGAGGTGCTCGCGGGGTTGCCCGCGCAGCTGTCCACGTCGAGGCTGCCCCCGCACTGGGTCCGGCTGCCGTAATAAATCTCCATCCCGCACGGCGGAACCACATGCAGGTCGAGGTCGCCGCGCCGGTCCCAGGTCAGGGTGATGCGGAGCTGCCCGCTGCCCACGCACACGCCATCCACACAGGTCTGGTTGTCGGCGCAGCAGCGCCCTCCGCAGAGCTGCTGGTTGTTGGGGCACGGGGACATGGTCATGCACCCCTCGTTGATCATCCCGTTGCAGTTGTCGTCCACGGGGGTGGTGCAGATCTCCATGGGGTGGGGGCGCTGCTCGCCCGTGCACACGCCCCACACCGTGCCCGTGCCGCTCGAGGCCGCGAGGCAGGTCTGGGTGCCCGCCCGACAGATCCCCACCCCCTGGGTGCCCGCAGGACCCGTGTAACACGCCCGGGTCGCCCCGCGGGTGCACGTGCAGCCCGTGTTGGGGTTGCCGTCGCAGTTGCGGTCGACCCCGTCGCACAGATCGGGGGTGGGCAACACCTGGCCCTGACACGCGCTCCAGGCCGTGCCCATCCCGCTCGGATCCGACGCGCAGGTCTGCATCCCGGCCCGGCACAGGCCCACCCCCGCCGTGCCCGAGGGGCCCGTGTAGCAGCTCCGGGTGGCCCCGCGGGTGCACGTGCAGCCCGTGTTGGGGTTGCCGTCGCAGTCGCGGTCGACCCCGTCGCACCGGTCGGCGCTGGGGATGACCTCGCCGTCGCACATCCCCCAGGTCGACCCGCTGCTCGTGGCCGTGCACGTCTGACGGCCCGCCCGGCAGGCCCCGACCCCCGCCGTGCCCATCCGGCCGGTGTAACAGGGCCGGGTGGCCCCCGTGGCGCACTCGCAGCCCTCGTCCACGATGCCCGTACAGCGGAAATCGAGCCCCATCCCGCACACCACGGGCCGCGGCAGGCCGAAGCCTTCGCACATCCCGAAGGTGCCAAACTCGCCCGCCCCCCCGCAGCGCTGCTCGCCGTAGGTGCACACCCCGCGGCCGGCCCGGGCCGGGTCGCCCGGGTAACACCGCTGGGTCGTGCCAGGGATACACGGACAGCTCTCGTCGACCTGGTCGTTGCAGTTGTCGTCGATGCCGTTGCCGCAGATCTCGCGGTCGCCGCACTGGGGCACAGGCCCGCCCCCGTCGGCCCCCGGTCCCCCGCCGTCAGGGCCCGTCATCGTGCCCCCGTCGCGCGGTCCCACCACGTCCGGGAAGGTCGGGACCGACCCCGCGTCGTCGGGTTTGGTCGTGCCGCCGTCAGGGCCTCCAGGACGGCCCCCGTCGGGGGTCGCGGACCCATCGAGGACGCGGCCGTCACGACCCGAGATGGCAGCGTCGGTGTTGCCACCGCCATTGCCAAGACTGCCCGAGCCCGAGGCGCTGCACGCGGTCAGCACGGCAAGACAACCCACAGACAGCCAGCGGCCAGGTACGCTGCAACGCAAGGTCATTGCTCCTTCCAGGCGACACACGGGGGAGGATAGGCCCCATAGGCGCGAGGGACCCCGAAACCCTAACACCGATTTCGCCCCGTGGCGCGACCCGGCTCCGCCGGCAAGGAATTCACCCCGCGGTGACGGCCCGGGCCTTCCAGGCCAGCTCGTCCCACTCGCGTTCGGGGTCGCTGTCCCACACCACGCCCCCCCCGACCCCGTAGTGGAGACCCGCGGCGTCGGCCACCAGGGTTCGGATGGCCACGGCCCAGGCGAGGCCCCCGTCGGAGCAGATGGCCCCGAGGGCCCCGGTGTACAACCCGCGGCGGTGGGTCTCGACCCGGGCGATGAAGTCCATCGCGGCCCGCTTGGGGGCCCCCGTCACCGAACCCACCGGGAACATCGCGCGCAGCATCGACCCCGCGTCGAGGTCGGGCGGGAGCCGGGCCCGCACCCGCGACACGAGGTGATGCACGTAGGCATGGCGCTCCACGGCACACAGGGCCTCCATCTCCACCCCCCCCGCCACCGCCACCCGCCCGAGGTCGTTGCGATGAACGTCCACGGCCATGGCGTTCTCGGCCCGCTCTTTGGGGTCGGCGGCCAGGGCCTCGGCCAGGGCCGCGTCGCGCACTGGGTCGGACCCGTCGCGAGGACGGGTGCCCTTGATGGGGGCGGTGAAGGCGAGGGAGGCCGCGCGGTTCCAGCGGAGGGCGAGCTCCATGGACATCGCGCAGACCCGGGCGTCGCCGAGATGGGCCAGGGTCCCGTAGGCCGGGTCGGCGGCCACGAACCGCGCGGCCAGGGCCTCGGCCACCCGGTCATCGGGCAAGACTTCGGCCCGTTGTAGCACCCGGGCCACGTTGACCAGGTACACCTCCCCGTCGCGAATGCCCGCCCGCACCCGGGCGATGGCCGCGTGATGGGCCTCGGCCGCTCCGAGCTCCAGCCCCAGCCCCACGCCCTCGGCCGGTCGTCCCTCCCAGGGGCTCACGACAGCCCGGAAGCGCCCCGCCGCCGTCGGGGGGCACACGGCGACCTCCCCCGTGACCAGATCGAGACGCAGGGCCGCCTCGACCCGGGCCATCCACCCCGACGGAAACCCGTCCCCCAGGGGCCTCCCGTCGCGGGCCGCGGCCTCGGGCATGGCCGCAGCCCGGGCGGCCTCGTACCCCAGGGCCCCCACCCCCGCAGGGCGCCACGGGGCTCCGGCCTCGTCTCCAGACCCCGCGGCGGCCAGGGCGTCGAGGGCCGTGGCGAGGGCGTCGAGGGCGGCGGCAGGGCGGTCGGGCGCCACCCGGACGAGGTCGTCCGAGGCGAGCAGACACAGGGTGGCCGTGGGGTGACCCGTGTGCGGATCGCGGTCGCGCAGGAGGGCCGTACGGGGGGTGTGGGCCGCGGCCAGGCTCAGGGCGGACAGACCCATCGGGCCACAGCTCAGGTGGGAGGGGCCGACTCGCGCGACGGCGAGACCACCGGCGGAGGGGTCGAGACCGCCTCAGGCCGCGGGGGCCCGCGTTGGGAGCGCAGGGCGATGTGCACGAGCTCCATCACGAACCCAAAGGTCATGGCGGCATAGACAGCGGCCTTGGACACGTGCACCCCGAGCCCCTCGGCCACCAGGGTGACCCCCACGAGCACGAGGAAGCCCAGGGCGAGGATCTTCATCCCGGGGTGGGCGTCGAGAAACTGCGCGATGGGTCGGGCGAAGACCACCATGAGCAGGGCCGCGAGGATGACCGCCGTGGCCATGATCTCGATGCGCCGGGCCATCCCGACGGCGGTGATCACCGAGTCGAGGGAGAAGATGATGTCGAAGGCGATGATCTGGGCCACGACCTTGAGGAAGTTGGCCCGGCCCCCGACGGAATGAACCTCCTCCTCGTCGCCCCGGATGCGGGCGTAGAGCTCGCTCGCGCCCTTGTAGATGAGGAAGGTCCCGCCCCCGAAGAGGACGATGTCGCGCCCGGCCACGGGGTGGTGAAACACGGTGAAGAGGGGCCGGGTCAGGCGCATCACCGCGGAGAGGGTGAGGAGCAGACCGAGGCGACACCCGAGGGCGCCGAAGAGGCCGATCTTGCGGGCCTTGTCGCGCTGGTCGGGGGGCAGGCGGGTGAGGGTCAGGGCGAGCACGACGAGGTTGTCGATGCCCAGCACGAGCTCGAGGGCGGTCAGGGTGCCGAGGGCGAGGAGAGACTCGATCAATGGAGATCTCGATCGGTGGGGGACGTCTGCACGATGGGGTCGCCAAGGGGCGACCGCCACGAAGCGGCCGACTACGGCACCCCGGGCAGAGGGTTTCGGCAGATGCTACCGCGGATCACTCCCGGAGGGCACTAGTACCCCGTCGGAGGGGCCTCGCGGGATTGCTTTCCCGGGGGCGATGGCCTACTCCCTCCCCCCACACGATGCGGAGCCGAGGGCAGAAGACGGGCGCCGGCCGAAGGGCTTGGGCCCTTGGGCTCGGAGCCCTCGCGGTCATGGGATGCAGCCAGGGAGAGGTCACCCTGGCCTTGTTCGTCATTGGTCCCGACGGTGGCAACCCCTTCCGGCCCCCTTCGATGGCCACCGAGGCCCGGTTTCGGGTCGAGGGCTCGCTCCAGACCGTCCAGACCGCCCCGGTGACCCCCGGGGGGGCCTTCACCCTGGAGGTCACGGCCCCGCCCCACGACGACCCCGTCCGGGGTGTGCTCGAGGCCTACCAGGGCGACACCCTCCTCGGTTGGGGGGCCACCCCCCCGCTCCGCTGGCGCACCCTGGGGCCCACGTTTCTGCCCGTGTTCGTGCAGCGCCGGGACACCCTCGTGCCGAGCCCCTGGGGCACCGGGACGGCCCGGACCCGGCCGTTCCTGGCCACCCTCGACGGCAACTTCGTGGTGGCCCTCGGGGGGGCCGCCGAGCGGAGCCGCGTCGACGTGTACGACCTCGCCCTCTTCGCCCCGGTGACCGGGGCCGCGGCCCTCGACGACGTCTTCAACCGCGGGGCCTCCGTCCTGCGCCTGCGCGACGGGTCGTTTCTGATCGTCCGGGGCTGCGTGGCCGCCGTGTGGCAACCCGCCGACAACAGCATGACGGCGCCCAGGACGTCCCCCCCCACGGGCCGCTGCGACCTGGCCGGATCGACCGCCGTACAAGACCCCGACGGAGGCGGGATCCTCCTCGGCGGGCGCACCCCCATGGGGCCCTCGCCCCGGGTCGATCGGGTCCTGGCCGACGGAACCTGGATGGCCGCCGCGCCCCTGCGGGTGGCCCGCGAGACCCCCGAGGCCCTGCGGATCGGGCCCGGGGAGGTCTTCGTGGTCGGGGGGCAACCCGACGAGGCCCCTGCGATGGAGCGCTACAACGAGACCGTCCCGGACACCCTCCGGGTCGTGACCACCGGGGACCCGAGCCTCGACGCGCGGCGGGGAGCGACCCTGGTGGCCCTCCGCGAGGGAGTGGCCCTGATGCTCGGAGGGAGCACGCCCGGGGGAGGCCTCGCGGCCGACGATGTGGTCCTCGACCTCGGGTGCGTGGCGGGAGGGTGCGCCCCGGTGATCGGGCGGCCGGTGCTCCTGTCGCAGCGACGGGCGGGGGCCGCCGCCGCCCGGGCCGAGGGCGAACACGTCGTGGTGGCCGGCGGGACAGGCCCCGGCGGGGCCGTGGCCGACGCGGTGGAGGTGATCGACGGGAGCACCCCGCGACAGCCCGAGCCCCGCGGGCGCGTGGCCGACCTGCCGTACACGGGGCTGTCCATGATCGCGTTGTCCACGGGGGTCGTGCTGGTGGCGGGCGGAGGGCGGGAGGAGACGTGGTTCTATCGGCACTGACGGAGGGTCGGGCGAGACCGGGCGGGGCCGTGACGGGCGCCTTGCGGGTCGCGGCGTGGATTCGGTAGAGTCCCCAGCGCGCGTGGAGCACGAAGCGGAAAGCGCGCTCAGGCGCATCGGTCGGTACGAGGTGCTCGGCGAGCTTGGCCAGGGCGGGATGGCCGTGGTGTACCGGGCCCACGACCCGCAGCTCGAGCGCGACGTGGCCATCAAGGTCTTGCACCCCCACCTCGCCCGCGACGAGGAGAGCCGGGCCCGCTTCGCCCGCGAGGCCCGGGCCGCCGCGCGCCTCCGTCACCCCAACATCGTCGAGGTGTACGAGTTCTCCGAGGCCCAGGACGCCCACTCGTACCTGGTGACCGAGATCCTGGAGGGCCCCACCCTGCGGCGCTTCGTCGAGCAGCACCCCGACGTACCCGCCGAGGTCGCCGCGGCCATGGGGATCGTGCTCTGCGACGCCCTCGCCTGCGCCCACCGCCAGGGGGTCATCCACCGCGACGTGAAGCCCGACAACCTCATGCTCCAGAGGGGGGCCCTCAAGCTCACCGACTTCGGCATCGCCCACGTCGTCGACGCCCGCGAGATGACCGCCACGGGCCAGGTCCTCGGGTCGCCCGCCCACATGGCCCCCGAGCAGATCGAGGGCAGCCGGGTCGACGCCCGCACCGACGTCTTCGCCGCGGGCACCGTGCTCTACGCCCTGTCCGCGGGCCGCCTGCCCTTCGACGGCTCCAACGCCCACGCCCTGCTCCGCAAGATCCTCGACGGCGAGTTTGTCGACCCCCTCCGCGTGGCCCCCAAGGTCGGTCACCGCTTCGCGGCCATCCTGCGGCGGGCCATGGCCCGCATCCCCGACGACCGCTACCCCAGCGCCGAGGCCCTGCGGGCCGCCCTCGAAGACTTCGTGGCCGAGGTGGGATGGAGCGCCCCCGAGGCCGAGCTCCGGCGGTACTTCGCCAACCCCGAGGCCTTCAACGCCGCCCTGCGCACGACCCTCCTCGATGTGCTTCCCCGCCGCGGAGAGGCCGCCCGCGCCCGGGGCGACCTGCCCGACGCCATGGGGTACTTCAACCGGGCCCTCGCCCTCGACCCGGGCAACCCGCGGGTCCTCGTGCTCCTGCGCAGCGCGGCCCGGCGACGACAGCTCCTGCGCCGACTGCGGGCCGTGGGCCTCGTCGGGGCGGCGGCCGTGTGCACCGCGGCCCTGGTCGTCGGGGTCACCCTCCTGGTCCAGCCCCCTCCCAGCGTGGTCGCGGTGGCGCCCGAGGTGCCCGTCTCGCCGCGGGTCCCGCTGTCTCCGCGGGTGCGGGTGGTCGAGACGGCCCGTCCCCCCGAGGTCGTCGACGCAGGCCCCGGCGTGGCCGCGGCCGAGCCCGCCCCCCCACGGCACCACCCCCACGGCCCGCGCACCTCCCCCGTCGAGACCCAGCCGAACGCTGCCGTGGCCCCCGCCGTGCGCGAGGTGCGCCTCGCCCCGTACCCCCAAAACGTGCGCTACGCGGTCAACGGGGGGCCCCCGGTGACCTTCGACTCCCACGCCGAGCCCCTGCGGCTCCCGGTCGGGCGCGAGGCCACGTTTGTGGTCGAGCACAGCCTGCCCGGGGCGGGCTACGAGCGCACCACCGTGACCCGGATGATCGAGCCTGGAGACGGGGTTCAGATCGTGCGGGTGCGGCTGCGTGAGCGGGGCACGGTCGACCCCGCCGCGGCCATGGTCGACGGAGCCTCGCCGCCCTGATGGCCCTCAGACCTCGGCATTGGGTGGCGGCCCTCGTGTTGGGCGCGGCGATGACGGCCCGCCCGGGAGCCGCCCGGGCCGACGAGATCGACGACCTCTTGAGCGGCCGCGACGCCTTCCTGGCGGGCGACCCCCGCCGGGCCTGGACGGTCCTGCGCCCCGTGGTGGCGGCCATCCCCACGACGCCTCGGCTGGGGCCCGTGGCCTCGGTGGCGCGGAAGTTCTATGCCGCGGCCCTCTACGCCGACCGACGCGAGCCCGAGGCCCGCGCCGCCCTGGCCGACCTCCTCCGCGAAGACCCCACCGCCCGGCTGGAGACCGCGCAGTTTGAGCCCGGGTTCGTGCAGCTCTTCGACCAGGTCTCGCACGATCTGCGCCCCGAGCTCGAGCGCCTCGTGGCCGCGCGCGAGCAGGCCCGCCTCCAGGCCGAGCTCCAGGCCGCGGCGCGCCGGGCCCTCGGGCTCCGCCTCCTCACCGAAGAGACCCGGGTCGAACGGACAAGCCGCTTGACGATGTTCCTCCCCTTCGGGATCGGGCAGTTTGCCAACCGGCAGACCGGCCTCGGGGTGATGTTCCTCACCGTCGAGGCGATGGCCCTGGCCGGAGCCCTGACCACCGAGCTCCTGTACGACGGGCTCTACAACCAGGCCCTCTCCGACTACTACCTCAACTCCACGGCGGTGACCCCCGAACGACGGGCCGAGATCGAGCGCCTCTACACGGGCAACCTCATCTCCATGGCCGTGTTCGCGGCGGCCTACCTCGCCGGGGTCATCCAGGCCAACCTGGCCTACGAGCCCGTACGCACGACCACGGTGCCGCGCCCCCTGCCCCCGTCCCTGCAAGGAATGCAACTCTCCGTCGGAGCCGGCCCCCTCCGCGGCCCCCACGGAAACACCGCCTGGGGCGGCACCTTGCGCTTGACCTTCTGAGCGCTCCCGGGGCTGAATCGTACACGACACGGTGCCGTCTCAGGGCCCGGCCTACGCCCCCGCAGGGCGCAGGGCTTCGCCAGACCAACAGGAGCGCGATGACCGCCAACAAGACGACGAAAGAGACCGCCCGTTGGGCGATGTGTGTGGGTGCCCTCAGCCTCCTGGTGGCGGCCGGGGCCGTCATCACCACCAGCCCCCGAGCCGCCGAGGCCCAGACCCCACATCCGGGGCAGGCCCCCTTCAATCGCACCTGCGGCCGCTGTCACCCCGACGGCAACGAGGACACGGGCCCCGAGATCCGCAACAAGAATCTCACCGAGGCCCGCATGCGCGAGATCATCCGGACGGGCACCCGACGGATGCGCCCCATCTCCCCGACGAAGCTGCCCGACGCCAACCTCGACGCCGTCATCGCCTACCTCCGCACGATGAACGCCGTGCGACCGTAGGGCTCTGCCCCTCACTGCAACACGAGCACGGTCCCCCGGGCGATGCGGGCGGCGCGCAGGATGCCCGTGTCCTCGTGCTGGCAGTTCTCGGTGCGGAGGTCCCAGATCCCGGGGGGGAGCCGCACCAGGAGGCGGGCCCGCGGGGCGAGGGTGGCGCTGCCGAGCATGTCGTCGCTCCAGGCGTCCTCGGCCGGGGGCGACAAGAACAGGAAACACACGGTCTCCGCCGTGCGGTTGGTGATGGCGATGTTGACCCCGTCGGGGCCGTCGCGGCGCAGGCGCGGGGTCGAGGCGCAGGCTCCTCCGAGGGCGAGGGCCGTCGAGAGCAGGGAGAAGGCGAGGGCGCGGGTCATCAAAGGATGGCCGAAGCATGGACGGCCCGGGCCGCGGCGACAACCGCCTCTCGCACGCGGATTCTGGAGAAGCGGGCCCGCGGGGGGTATGCTCCCCCCTTCTGCGTCAGAGTACATCGAGAGGTTGGCATGCCCTGTTTGCGTTGGATCGGCGCCACCGGACGCGGTCGATTGTTTCCCATCTACAAGGCCGCCACGACCCTCGGGCGCGCCGGCGGCAACGACGTGACCCTCGACGCCCGCGGGGTGGCCGACTACCACGCCCAGGTGGTCTTTGACGGGCGCGACTTCTCCCTCGACGAGGTCGACCCCGTGGCGGAGATCCAGGTCAACGGACGCCGCAAGCGCAGGGCCCGCCTCGCCCACAACGACCACGTCCACCTGGGCGAGGCCGAGCTGGTGTTCTCCATGCTGGAGGAGGCCGAGGCCCCCGGGCAACGCAGCGAGGCCGAGGCCCCGGTCAGCGAGATCACGGGCCTGCGCAAGCTGTTTCAGTTCTCCGAGCGGCTGCTCGTGACCCGGGAGGTCCAGCAGCTCCTGGAGGCCCTGCTCGACGGGGCCATCGAGGCCACCGGGGCCGACAAGGGCTTCGTGGTGCTCCTGCGGGGCAGCCAGACCGAGATCCGGGCCGCCCGAAACCTCCGCCAGGAGACCCTGCCCGACTCCGTACGGCAGCTCTCCGACACCGTCCTCGCCAAGGTGGTCGAGAGCCGCAGGCCCCTCATCGTGCACAACGCCATCCACGACACGATGTTCAAGAGCGCCGCGTCGGTGATGAATCTGCGGCTGTGCTCGGTGATGTGCGCCCCCCTCATCGCCGGGGGCGACCTCCTCGGGCTCATCTACCTGGGCAACGACCGGGTGGCCAACCTCTTCGACCCGCGCTCCCTCGACGTCCTCTCCATCTTCGCCGCCCAGGCCGCCCTCATCTTGCAGAACGCCCTGCTCCTGGAGAGCCTCCGCACCGACAACGCCGAGCTGGAGAAGAAGCTGAAAGACCAGCGCTTCGGCGACATCATCGGGAGCTGCGCCTCGATGATGGAGGTCTTCCGGAAGGTGCAGAAGGTGAGCCCGACGGACATCTCCGTGCTCATCACGGGCGAGACCGGGACGGGCAAGGAGCTCATCGCCCGGGAGATCCACAACCGCTCGGGCCGGTCGTCGGGGCCCTTCGTGGTGATCAACTGCGGGGCCATCCCCGAAAACCTCATGGAGAGCGAGCTCTTCGGGCACGTCCGGGGGGCCTTCACGGGGGCGGTGGCCACGCGGGAGGGCAAGTTTCAAGCGGCCAACAAGGGCACCCTCTTCCTCGACGAGATCGGCGAGCTGCCCGTGGCCCTGCAGGTGAAGCTCCTGCGGGCCCTGCAGGAGCGGGTGGTCACCAAGGTGGGCGACGCCCGGCCGGAGAAGGTCGACATCCGGGTGATCGCGGCCACCAACCGCGAGCTGGAGGAGGAGATCCGCAAGGGGACCTTCCGCGAAGACCTGTATTACCGGCTCAACGTGGTCAACATCTTCCTGCCCCCCCTGCGCGAGCGGGGCGACGACGTGGTGGTCATCGCCCGGCTCCTCCTCACCAAGTACGTCCAGGAGATGAACGTCCCGGTGCGGGGCTTCACCCCCAACGCCCTGATCGCCATTCGGAAGTACGACTGGCCCGGCAACGTCCGCCAGTTGGAGAACCGCATCAAGAAGGCCCTCGTGCTCTGCGACAAGACCCTCGTGGGCCCCGAAGACCTCGACCTGCACCCCGAGGCCCTGCAGACCATCGTGCCCCTCGACAAGGCCAAGGAGGACTTCCAGCGGCGGTACATCCTGGAGGTTCTGGAGCGCAACAACGGCAACCGCACGAAGACCGCCCGCGACCTCGGGGTCGACCCGCGCACCATCTTCCGCTACCTGGAGAAAGAGGGCGGACCCCCGCCCGGGGGCGACGAGGGCTGAGGGCGGGCGATGATCAAGTCGCTTGACATTCAGGGCTACCGCTGCTTCGAGCGGCTGGAGGTGCCCGACCTGGCGCGGGTCAACCTGTTCGTCGGGCGCAACAACGCGGGCAAGACGGCCCTGCTCGACGCGGTCGATCTGCTCGTGTGCCGTGGGGATTCGTGGGCGCTGTGGAGGGCCCCCTTGCGACGGGGCGAGGTGGTGTTTCGGCAGCCTGCCCAGGACGGCGGCAGCGGGCACGACGCTGGGCTGAACCTCACTGTGATCGCTGCGGGACGTCCACGACCGTTCGTCGGGCCACTTCGTGTAGAAGGGCGTACGGACGATGCGGTGTGGTCCTGCGCGCTGGCGCCGAGAGAACTCGATCCGTCGAGAGCGCTGGTGTTCGATCTCGACCGAAAGGGTGGCCCAAACTTCTATGCGCAGGGGGACCACCTGTACACGCAAGTTCCCGTTGGGTTTGATCCGACGAGCATGCACGGTAGGGACAACCCGGTCGAAGGACCGGTCAGACCACTCCGCTTTCTGGGCACGGTCTACGACCTTGGCGCGATGCTCGCGGAGGGTTGGGCCGACGTCGCGCTCACTGACGGCGAGGAGCAGTTGATCCAAGCGCTGCGGGTGATCGAGCCCAACGTGGAGCGTATCGCGTACCTGCCTGCGGAGGGCATCGGACGCGGCCACGGCTTCTTTGTCAAACTGCGCGGCGTGCGCGATCGGGTACCGATGGGCAGTCTTGGGGATGGGGTGCGCCGTCTGCTGGCGCTGACCCTATGCCTCGTGCAGAGCCGGGGCGGCTACCTGCTCGTCGACGAGATCGACACGGGCCTGCACTACAGCGTGATGCCCGCGCTGTGGCGCATCGTGCTGGAGACCGCGCGGCGCCTCGACGTGCAGGTGTTTGCCACCACCCACAGCCGCGACTGCTTGGAGGGCATCGCGGCCCTGTCGCCCGACGAGCTCAAGGACGACCTCGCGGTGTACCGGCTCGAACGCGGCAACCCCAAGGCCGTGCGCTACGCGGGGGCCGAGATGGCCATCGCCGCCGAGGCCTCCATCGAGGTGCGGTGATGCCGCCCCCGAAGAACGCACCCCGTCGGCTCGCCGTGGAGGGGACGGACGACAAGTGGTCGATCGTCAACCTCCTTGCACAGCACGGCACCGACTGGGATCGCAACCCGGGCCTTCCCTTCGTGCACGTCCACGAGGGGGTGTCGCGCCTGCTGACGGAGCTGCCGACCGCCCTCAAGTCGCTCGAACGCTTCGGGGTGGTACTCGACGCCGACGACGACCTCGGCAGACGATGGGCTCAGCTCATTGACCGCGCCAAGGAGGCCGACATCGGGCTCCCCCCCGCGCCCGCCCCCGACGGGACCGTCGTCCATCTGCCCGACGGCAGACGCTTCGGCGTGTGGCTCATGCCCGACAACACCCTGCCGGGCAAGTTGGAGGACTTCCTCAAACACCTCGTCCCAGTGGGCGATCCGGTTTGGGAGCATGCCGGGACCGCGACGACCGACGCCATCGGCCGGAGGGCTACGCTCCGGCAGGTGGATCACATCAAGGGCCAGCTCCACGCATGGCTCGCATGGCAGGAGCAGCCCGGGGTCCCCTTCGGCACTGCCCTCACCAACCGCACCCTGCGCCACGACGCAGAGATCGCCGGGCGCTTCGTCGCGTGGTTCTGGCGGGTGTTTGGCGACGTCCCGAGCCCGATCACCTTCGCGTGACCTCCCGTACGCGTCGGCCGCAGCCCTACGAAGGAGGACTCCTCTTGAAGGCGAACAGAGACTCCCTGTGGTTGATGTCCATGCTGCTCTTCGCCGCGTGCGGAGGCTCCAGCACCACCCCCATCAGCTCCCAAGCTGATGCCGCCATGGACGCGGGCAGCCCCATCGATACGGGCAACCTCCTCGACGCTGGACAGCCCCAGGACACTGGCATCGAGGACATCGTGAGGCCGACCGACACGGGTCGCGACGCAGGCCGTGACACAGGCCCCGTTGACGCTGCTCGCGACGTCGGCTCCGTCGACACCGTCCACTACCCCCGGCCAGTGGCTCCGATCTCCCTGGGAGACGTGACCCAGCTTCGGCCAACCCTTCGTTGGGTGCTGCCCGCACGCTTCGACGGAGCCGTGGTGGAGCTCTGCCGCGACCGCGCCTGTACGATGGTCCTCGAGACGTTGACCGTGCGCGGAACGAGCGCGCGGCCCGGGGCCGACCTTCCCGCGCGCAGCGTGGTGTTCTGGCGACTCCGCGGGCGAATCGGGACGACCACCGACACGGTCTACAGCCCCACATGGCTCTTTCATCTGCCCGCCACCAGCGCAAGCTCTGGAATCGACACCAGCTACAACCCTCACTTCGACGTCAATGGCGACGGCTTCGATGACCTTGTTGTTGGGGCGTCCCCAGCCTCCCCGGGCGGGCGCTACGCCGCGGGGACTGCGAGCGTGTACCACGGTAGCGGGTCCGGGATCGGGCCCACCCCCGCGGTGGTGCTCGAAGGAGCCGCGGAGTCCGACAGGTTCGGCATTGTTGCATGCGCGGGCGATGTCAACGGCGACGGCTACGCAGACCTCGTCGTCGGAGCGCACGAGGCCTCTCCGGGCGGGCGGCTCCGGAGCGGTACGGCGAGTGTGTTCCACGGCACCGGGTCGGGGATCGCGGTCGCCCCCGTGAGGGTCTTCGAAGGCGGCAGGGCGCACGACTACTTCGGCCACTCGGTAGCGAGCGCAGGCAGTGCCCCCGACGACGGCTCCAGGGGCATCGTCGGGGTGTATCAGGCCGTCCTGGGCGAACGCAGCCGTGCAGGCAACGCGGGTGTGCTCCGGAGGCGGGGGGCGGGCTTCGAGGCCACCTCCGCGCTCCTCTTCGTGAACCACCCGCGGAATGGCTTCGACGCACTGTGGGCACGGCTCGACCGGACCGAGGGCTACACCGGCATCCAACGAGACCCTCTGACAGGTCTCCGGGATTGAACGCGTGGCAGTGAGAAGGCCCGGCTGGAGAAGCCCTCCGTGCACGCACGTGCCCGCCTTGGATCGGCTTTGCGATCAGCGCAGAAGTTCCGCACAGTTCCGCCATGTCCCGCCGTAGGATGACCCTCTCCCTGCCCCAGCGGCGCACCCGCTTGAGCCCCGTGATCGACGAGCTCGACCGCCTCGGCGCTGTGGTGGTCTCCCCCAAGTGCTTCGAGGCGTCGGGCGACACGGAGGCTCAACGTCCCCGCCCGATTCGGGGTACCCTCACGCTTTGCGCTGACCTCGAAGAGGGGAGCACCCGCGCGACCGAGGCGTGGCTCGCGATGGCGGGGAAAGACCCGTAACAACCTGTACGGGCGGGGCGCAGGTTTACGGGCGCCAGAGGGCCCCGAGCTCGAGCTCGATCGCGTCGAAGGGCTCTGCCCGCACGACGGCGTCGTCGCGAAACACGGCCCCCCCACATCTCGCGCTCCAGCCGGAACACCTCCAACGTCCGCAGCTCGGGGTCGACGAGCCACGCGTGGGCGACCTTCTCGCGCGCGTAGATGGGCATCTTCTCGGCGTGGTACGGTCGCGCGCCGATGAGCGACGCGACGCGCCCGCAGCGCTGGAGGCCCTTCGCCCTCGCCCTCGCCGTGACCGCGGTCTTGGCGGTGACGCTCCCCGCGGGCTTCCTCGGCTACGACGACCCCTGGCTGGTCGCCGACAACCCCATGCTCCGCGACCCGTCCTTCGCCGCCCTCCGCGCCGTGTGGACGGGCTTCGACCTGCCGACCCGGATGGTCCTCGGCGCGGAGTACCTCCCCGTGCGCGACACCTTCGTGTGGGCCATCGCCCGCGGCTTCGGGGTGCACCCCTTTCCGTACCGCGTGGCCCAGCTCGTGACCTACCTCGGAGCGGTGCTCCTCCTGCGCGCGTGGCTCCTGCGCGTGGCGGCCCCGACCCGTCGCGCCGAGCTGGCCGCGTGGCTCTTCGCCCTGCACCCCGCCCACGTCTCCTCCGTCGTCTGGGTGGCGGGCACCAAAGACGCCCTGTCTCTCCTCTTCCTCGCCGCGGCCCTGCGGGTGTACGTCGGGGCGTCTCGGGCCCGCACCCCCGCCGTCGCCGCCCTCACGGCCCTCGCGTGCCTCTCGAAGGGGACGAGCGTCGTGGCCCCGGCCCTCCTCCTCGCGGGCGACCTCCTCGCGCGGCGCTCCATCGCGTGGCGCCCCGTCGCGGCGAGTGCGCTCGTCGCCGCGGGCTCGGTGGCCCTGCAGTTGACGGTCGGACGCGTCGTCGGGATGCTCGCCCCGCCCCTCGGCGAGGGCCTCCTCGGGCGCGTGGCGTCGATGGCCCCGGTGGCCCTGCGCTACGTCGGGATCTCGCTCCTCGTCGATCCGCCGTGCATCGTGCGCGAGGTCGTGCCGCGGCGCCTCGGCGATCCCGTGGCCCTGGTGTCCCTCGTGGTGATCGCGGCGGCGATCGCGGCGTCCGTGGCGGCGTGGCGGCGTGGGCGGCGCCTGCCCCTCGTGGCCCTCGGCGTGTTCGCGGCGGGCCTCGCCCCCGTGTCGCAGGTCCTCGTCCCCCTCCAGAACCGCATGGCCGACCGGTACCTCCTCGTCGCGGTGCTCGGCCCTTGCCTCGTCGTCGCGGCCCTCGTCGCGCGGTACGTCCCGAAGCGCCTCTTCCCCTTCGCCGCGGGCGCCCTCGTCCTCGCGACGTCGGCCTCGAGCGCCCTGCACGCGGCCCAGTTCGCCGACGAGGTGTGGCTCTGGACCGACGCCGCCGCGCGGCTGCCCGAGGCCGCTCTGCCGCCCTACCAGCTCGCGCACCTCTACCGCGCCCGGGGTGACACCCTACGGGCCGAGCGGTACTTCCGCGAGGCCCTCGCGCGCGACGCTCTGCGTACGCCCCTCTCCGGCCGGGCGGCGACAAACCTCTCGCAGATCCTTGCGGCGACGGGGCGGGCCCCCGAGGCGGTGGCGATCCTGCGGGCCGTGGCAGCCCGCGATGGGAGCAATCCCCGGGTGCTCTACAACCTCGCGCAGCTCCTGCCCCCGGGCGACGAGGCCCGGGCCCTGCTGCGCCAGGTCGTCACGCGCTTCCCGGACTACGCCCGCGGCCGCGCGGCGTGGCTGCGCCGCTACGGGCCGCTTCCCCCGGAGGCCCCCCCACCTCCGCCGACGGGACGCTGGCAGCGTGACCCCTACGCCCAGTGAGGGCCCTCGCCCGCGGCGCTAACGTGCCACGGCCGGCGGGATGCAGAGGCAACGGTATTCCAGGCCCGGCACGACCACCGCGCAGTACTCCCGGGGACCACACGCCGGATCCCTGCCACACCGACAGGTGGCAAGGGGCGCGATCATGCCTGCATTGCCAGAGGTGTATCTGCCAACACACCCCGTAGCCCGAACGCAGGTGCCGAAACTGCTCCCCGGCTCTGCCACGCAGAGCGCGTACGACCCCAATCCGCCGTCGGGCACCAGCGACCGCGCCCAGTCGTGACAATCATCCATGAAGCGGTAGGACTCACAGGGATCACCCGGAGCGACGGGTGACTCTCGCGTCGGCGATCCCAGACACTCCCCTGGGGTCGACCCTCCGTCCGCGGCGTCTCCTGGGCTTGGAGGGTGCGCATCGAGCACCGCCGCGTCCTCGACGGCCGACCGGACGGTCCCTGTGCAGGCTGCCTGAACACAGAGCAGGGCCGACAGCGTGATGCCTCTCATCGTTGCCGTTTCAGCCAAACACCGGGCAATTCACGCCCCGAACGCTAGCACATCACGTTCTTCCCGGGTGATGGGGAGGCCGTCCGTGCCGTCCGTACCGAAGGGCTCTCCCTCGGCCCGGGGCTTCGGGTATCCTCCCGGCGCGGTATGAGCCTCTCCCTCACGATGTCCCCCGCCGAGCTGCGGGCCCTCGGCGGCCTCGCCCTCTCGTGCGCCGGCGCGGGCGAGACCGCCCTCGGGATGCGGGCCCTGAGCTGGTACAACTCCCTCCTGCGCCTGGGCATCAACGCCCCCCTCGTGGTGGCCTACGACCTCGGGGCCGCCCTCCTCGGCGACGCCGCGGCCCTCGCACCCCCCGACGCCCCGCCCCCCGTTCCCGGGGTGCACCCGGCCGAGATCCAGACCCTCCTCGGGCGCTACGCCTCCCTCCTGCGCGAGATCGCCGCCACCGACGTGGCCGAAAAACTCCGCAAGGTCCGCATCGAAGACGGGGTCCTGGCCACCCTGCTCACCCGAGCCCTCGGGACCGTCGTCGACCGCTGGAGGGCTCCCCTGCGCTTCGACCCCATCCCCCTCAATGCCGAGCTCCTCACCCAGGGGCTCTTGCAGCTCCCCACGGCCTGGGCCGCCGTCGACCGACGCCCCGAGCTCGATTTCCTCCAGCACATGTGCACCCACCGGCTGCACCTGCTCCTCGGGCTCGAACAGATCGACCTCGACACCGTCGAGCTCCTCGGACTCATCGGCGGCGACGGGGCCCTGCCCGAGACCGAACTCGTCGACCTGCTGGCGGTGTTCAACTCCCCCGAGGCCAACGACGTGGTCAACTTCTCCCTCGACATCCTGCCGAGCGTGCTGGAGTCACGGCGGGGCGGCGGGCAGCAGGTGTTCTCCGTCGACGGGTACTCGGGGGTGGTGGCCGAGGGGTCCCTCGACTCCCTCGTGCTGACCGAGCTGGCCTACGACGACGAGCTCTTCGAGCAGCGTTTTCTCGACCGCGAGCTGCTCTTCTACGCCCACGAGGCCCAGGACCGCCCGCCCCCGCGGAGCTACCAGATCCTGGTCGACGCCAGCGCCTCCATGCGCGGGGCCCGGACGGTCTTCGCCCGCGGCCTCGCCATCGCCCTGGCCAAACGCATGACCCTCCTGGGGTTCGAGGCCCAGGTGCGCTTCTTTGACTCGCGCCTGTACGAGCCCATGCGCCTGCGCCGCGGCCGGTCGGGCCTGCACGGGGCCGGGGCCCTGCACGTGGCCGGGGTCCTGGCCTTCAAGGGCGAACGCGGGCGCAACTACGCCCGGGTCTTCTCGCAGCTCGCCTCCGAGCTCGAGCGGGCCCGCGAGCGCTCGGCCGTGACCGTGTACCTCATCACCCACGCCGAGTGTCACATCCCCGTCGACCTCATGCGCCGGGTGCGAGAGAGCGCCGAGGTGTGCGGGGTCTTTATGCTCCCCTCCCGCGGAGCCCTCGACCTGGAGTACCTCTCCCTCCTCACCCTGCACGAGGTGGTGACCGACCAGGCCCTGCGCGACCGCAACGAGCGGGCCACCCGGGCCCTGTCCATCGTCGAGGCCGCGAGCACCACGGCCCGGCGCGAGTCGATGCCCCCCAAAGGCCCCCGAGGACACGACGCCGAGGCGTCCTGAGAGGCTCAAGCTCCCCCCATGCTCAACGACGAGGCCATGGCCCGGGCCCGCACCGCCCTCCGCGCCAACCAGCCACAAAACGCCGTGGCCGTCCTGCTCAACGCCGCGGGGCAGACCCACCTCCAGTCGCGCGACTACGACGAGATGCTGCGGCTCCTCGGCGAGGCCCTGCAACAGGTCGGACAGCTCCGGGCCGCGGCCACCGTGTGGATGTACCTCCGCGAGCCCCGACGGGTGGCCCAACTCTCCGGCAACGAACCCCGCGACCTCGGACGGGCCTCCCAACTCGAGTCGCAGCACGCCGCCGCGGCCCAGCACTACCGCACGGCCCGGTGGCCCGCCCACGCGGCCATCGCCTTCGAGCGGTCGCGACGGTTCGCCGAGGCCCGGGCCCTGTGGGAGGAGGTCGTGGCCGACCCGAGGCTGCGCGAAGACCCGTACACCGGGGCCCTGGTGAGCTTCAACCTGGGGAGGGTTCTGGCCGAGCTCGGGGACGCCCCCGGGGCACAGCGATGTCGGGTGCGGGCCACCCGGCTCCTGGAGGAGGCCGCGGACATGCTCGAGGCCCGCGGGCTACGCGAGCGAGCCTTCGACTGCTTCCAGGTGCTCCTCACCCTCGGGGCCGAGACCGGCAGCTTCGAAAACCTCGCCGAGGGCTACCTCAACTGCATCCGCATCCTCAAGGAGGACCACCTCAAGTACTACGCCCTGCAGTACTACGAGGACTTCCTGGGTCGGGCCGAGAAGGCCCGGGAGACCCACGCCGTGGCCACCATCCTGCACGAGGCCGCGGACTACGCTCGGGGGCTGGGGCTGCCCTTCCAGGCCACCCTGCGGGTGCGCGAGGCCGAGGCCTGGAGGCGCGCGGCCGACCACCTCCTGGCCCAGGGAGGGGCCGTCGAACTGGCCGAGAACGCCCTCCTGGCCAGCGTCGGGGCCTACGCCGCCGTGGGGTCGCACGCCCGGGCCGTGAGCGTCTTCGCCACCCTGGCCGCGTTGCCCGGGGCGGACGAGAAGCGCGTGGCCCGGTACAAACGCCTCGCCGAGCGGTACGCCGACGCCCAGGACGAGGACGCCCGGGCCGCCCCCCTGCCCGACTACCTCCGTCAACCGGTTGTCTATCCCGACATCTGGAACGCCGACGTCATCGAGTGGGAAGAAGCAGGCGACGCCGTCGAGGCTTGCGGGGAGGTTCTTCTCGATGGGACCCTGCCCGATTTCGTGCGGAGGAAGGCACTCCTGGCGCGGTTGGTTCCGCTCACGTCGCGGGAGCCCAATCACCCGACCACCCTCGCCCAGCTCGCCGAGGCTCTTGGTCAGGTGCAGCTCTACCAGGTCCTGGCCCCCCTCGAGTCGCTCTTCGAGCGGGGTCAGAGCGAGGTGCGGGTGGCGTGCCTGCGGGCGGCCCGCACCCTGTTCTTCAAGCGCACCTTCACCCTGGTGATCAAGGGGGTGGGCGACGGCGGGCAGGGGGTTCAGCACGCGGCCATGGACGCCATCGCGGCCCTGCATTTTCCGCACGCCTTCGACCCCTTGTCGCGCCTGCACCGCGACTCCGCCGACCCCGCCGTACGTCACGCGGCCCTCGGGAGCATCGGCAAGATCGGCTCCCTGGAGGCCGTGGAGTACCTCCTCGGGGTGCTCCTGCACGGCACCGTCGACGAGCGCCAGCAGGCCACCGACCTCCTCGTGCGCCACGACGCCGTCGAGACCCAGCAGGCCCTGCACAACGCCTACGCCCAGGAGACGGGCGAGGTCCAGCAGCTCATCCTGGCCATCCTGCGCCGCCGCAACCGCTAGAGCGCCGACCGGAAAGTCGGACCGAGCTGCGCAACGAGACGCAAGCATCGCCAGGCGCGGGGGCGAAGACGGGCTCAATGCCCGTCGAGACACCGCAACGCAGCGAGGCGACGCGGATCGGAAGCGCGGCGACGGGAGACTTTCCGGTCGGCGCTCCAGGGCCCGCCTCCCACACGGGCACATGGTTGGGCTCCCCCGACGGGTGACCGCGCCAGTCCCCGAGGGTGACCCCCACGATGGCCTTGATCTCCCGGCACAGGTGGGCCTGGTCGTAGTATCCCGCCGCTTGGGCCAGAGCCGCCCCGTCGGGTTCGTCGGCGGCCAGGGTCAGGGCCCGTTGCAGGCGCCGCACCCGCGTCCACGCCGCGGGCGACAGGCCCACCGCGTCGTCCATCCAGCCCCCGAGGGTCCGCGCCGAGCGCCCGAGCCTCTTCGCCACCTCGGCCACGGCCACCCCCTCTTCCAAGGCTACGAGGGCTCGCCCGAGCCCCGGGGGCGTCGCGCCCGGGCGCAGACGGGCCACCAGGGCCGCCTCCACCAGGGCCACGGCCTCGGCATCGTCGGCGGCCTCAAGCTGCTCCTGAAGCCACCGGGCCTCGCGGCCCCACAAGGCCTCCAAACCCACATGCATGCCCGCCAACGCCCGGGCCGGAACCCCCAACACCCGCGACCCCGCCCCCGGCAGGAGGGCCACCCCCACCGAGCGGGCCCCGGGCGACGTGTCGTGTACATGGGCCACCACCCGCGGGCCCCCGACGACCCCACAGCGCTCGACCTGGGCCCCGTCCCAACCCAACCGGATGGCGGTCGGCCCCGTGCGCCACGCCAGATGCATCTGCCCGGTCGGCACGATGCGCTCGCGGGTCCAGGCGACGGGCCGGGCCTCCCCCGCCCACACGAAGCGCACCACCCCACGCAACGCAGGGTGCCGCGGGGCCCCGACCCGCATCAACGGCCCACCTTCCGAGGGCGGATCAACCCATGGCGTCCCACCGGCGTTGCATCTCCTCGGGGGTCACGGTCTCGATCGAGTGACCCACCATCCACTCGTGCCCGAACGGATCACGAAACGACCCCGAACGCTCGCCATAAAACTGATCGGTGGCCGCCCGCACGAGGGTCGCCCCCGCGGCCACGGCCCGCGCGAGGAGGGCGTCGCAGTCGTCGACGTGCAGGTGCAGCGACATCCCCGTGTTGCCCGTCGGGGCCTCGATCCCCATCTCCGGGTACGCGTCGGACACCATCAGCACCATGCCCGGCCCGAGCTCGAGCTCGGCGTGGCCGATGCGCCCGTTGCTCGGGTCGACCAGCCGGAAGAGTTCCTTGGCGCCGAAGACCTCGCGGTAGAACACCATCGCCGCACGCCCGTCGGACACCCGCAGGTACGGGAAACACTCTGCAATCGCCATGTCGACCTCCTTCGCCCGATGGGTCTATCCCGGCCCCGTACCTGACGCTTGGACAGATCGGCAACCGCGTTAGCGGAGGAGGCCCAGGACGGCCGCGGTGGCGGCGGCCACGCTCACGGGGATGCTGAAGTTGTCGTCGATCCGTGTCGAGAACGCCTCGGCCAGGGCCCCCGAGACGCCCGCGACCACCGCGGCCAGGACCGCGGTGCCCACCCCGTACTGCGGGTGGATCGCGCGGAGCAGGGCGAAGCAGGCCAGGGAGGCCACCGCCACGAAGGTCAGGGTGCCCTCCAGGGAGCGGTTGGAGCGCAGCCTGGTCCGGCCCCAGCGGCGCCCCACGAGGGCCGCGGCGGGGTCACCCAGGCCGAGGGTGAGGGTGGCCATGGCGCACGACACCCGCGGGCAGGTGAGGGCCAGGAGCAGGAGGGCGGTGGTAAACCAGGTGGACGAGTTGATGCGGCGCCACTCGTGGGCGTGGGCCACGGGGCCGAAGAAGCGCATGAGGGCGGCGTTGATGCGGGGCGAGCGGGCGCGGGAGATCTCGGCCCCCCAGGCCCAAAGGGCCACGACCCCGGGGACCGCGATGAGCCAGAAGCGGGGCAGGAGGTAGACGAGGGCCGTGGTGGTCAGGCCCATGCACACGTGGAGCACCATCCGGCGGGCGTTGGAGGGCCGGGCGGGCAGCTCCTTCAGGCTCTCGGCCAGGGCGTCGACGGCGGGCTGAACCTCCCGACGAAACGCCTCCCACGTCGCCACCCAGCCCTCGGCCCGTCCCGTCGGGGTGGCCTCCACCACGGTCGGGGCCGCGCGCTCCATCACCCCGGCGAGCTGCCCCATCCGCTCGCGCAGGGTGGCCAGGCGAGGCTCGACCACCGCCTCGGCCTCCGCCGCCGCGCGCCGAACCCGCTCGGACAAGGCCCCCACCCGCTGCCGGGCGGCCTGGGCCAGCTCCTCGCGCCAGGCCTCCGAGGCGGCCGACAGCCGGGCCTCGGAGAGAAGGGCCAGGAGTTCGTCTGTGATGGCCTGGCCTTCGGCCTGGAGGGCGGCGGGGGTGGCGGCGGTCATTGGGGTGCTCTCGGGTACTCCCGGGCGCGGGCTTCGTCAATCCACCCGCGGGGTGTACCCTCGGGGCGTGCTCGATCTGGCGCCAGGATCACTCGTCGCGGGCCGATACCAGATCGTTCGTACGCTCGGCGAGGGTGCGGCGAAGCGGGTGTACCTCGCCTGGGACCGCCTCGGGCAACGCCAGGTGGCCCTCGGGCTGCTCCGCGACGACCGGGTGGGCGACCCCCACGTGGCGGCGAGGTTCTCGCGGGAGGCCCGGGCGGCCTCGGTCCTGCGGTCGCCGTACACCGTGCGGGTGTACGACGTAGGCAAGCGACTTGACGGAACCC
The DNA here is from genome assembly GCA_964447205.1 of uncultured Myxococcaceae bacterium. Taxonomy (GTDB): domain Bacteria; phylum Myxococcota_A; class Polyangia; order Polyangiales; genus JAEUKH01. The sequence goes on along the minus strand of CAYUSB010000022.1, from coordinate 93,245 downwards.
GCTACCTCGTCTCCGAGGCCGTCCTCGGCCGGGGGCTCGACGAGGCCCTCGCCCACGGCGGGGTCCATCCGCGCTGCGCGGGGACCTGGGCCGCCCAGATCCTCACCGCCCTGGAGGAGGCCCACGGCCGGGGCATCCTGCACCGCGACGTCAAACCCGAGAACGTGCTCCTCGCCCCCGCCCCCGACGACCCCGCCGGGGAGGTCGCCCGGCTCACCGACTTCGGCCTCGCCAAGATCCTCGACGGGGCCCTCGAGGGCTCGGTGGCCCTCGACACCGCCCAGGGCATGGTCATGGGAACCCCCGAGTACATGGCCCCCGAGCAGTGGCGCGGAAGCGACATCGACCTGCGGGCCGACCTCTACGCCGTCGGGGCCCTGCTCTACGAGATGCTCACCGCGTCGCCTCCCTTCACGGCCCCCACCCTCCGCGAGATCGCCCGGATGCACGCGGAGATGGATGTCCCGGCGATGGACCCGGGCCTGTCGTCGCTCGCCCGGGCCTACGAGCCCGTGGTGCGGGTGTCCCTCGAGAAAGACCCGGCGAAGCGGTTTCGCAGCGCCGCGGCCATGCGCCAGGCCCTCCAGGTCGTCGGCGGGTTTGTGCTCCCCGCCGCCCCCACCGAACACGCCTCGGCCCCCGAAGGGGTCCTCGACCCTGTCCCCAGCGCCGAGCTGGTCTGCGACGCCCTGGAGGGGCCCGTGCAGCTCCTGGCCGGGGCCCAGGTGGTCGTCGGGCGTACGGGGCACATCGTCGTGCGTTGCCTGCCCCCAGGCCGCGACAACGACGCCAGGATGCGCACCGTCTCCCGGCGCCACTGCCGCCTCGGATGGAAGGGCGGAGGAGCCCGCGTCGTCGACCTGCAGAGCGCCTCGGGCACCACCGTCAACGCCCAGAAGATCCCCGCCGACCCGGACGGAACCCCCCTCGCCCACGGCGACATCCTCGGGCTCGGTCCCCACGTTCGGTTTGTGTTTGAGCACGGCCCCGCCGAGGCCGGGGAGCTTCCCCCCTGGGCCCGCCTCACCCGGGTCGACGGCTACGGAGCAGGCCTCGTCCATCTCCTCGTGCTCCTCGAGGCCACGGCCGCCGCGGGCGCGGACCACGCCCTCCCTCTGCCCCCCGACCTCGCCGGGAAGTCCGTGTGGCGCCTGCGATCCCGGGCCGGATCCCTCGTGGCGGCCCTCAACAGCGACGACCCCGTCCCCCTCGCCGACGGACAGACCTGGACCGTAGGCCGCACCCGCTGGCGCGTGGCCCTCATCGCCTGAAGGCCCGCGTCCCGACGGCCACGACACCACGGCCCTGCGGCGCGTGGCCCGCGTACGCGTCGGGGGGAGGATGGTGGTACGGTTCGCGCGTGAATCCGGCGACCCAGTCTCGACGATGGTGGACGGTGGCCTGCACCGTAGCCCTACTCGGCGCGGGGTGCGACGACGGGACGGGGAGCGGCTCCGACGCGGGCGATCCGTTCGTACGCGACGCCCTGAGCGACACGGCCGACGACCTCGGGGGCGGCGGCGACGCGGGCCCCCCGGACGACCTCGCCCGCCCCGACGCGAGCGACGTGCCCGAGGGCTTCGACATCCCGCCCCTCATGATCGACCGACCCCTCGTGATCGACACCGGGCCTCGGGCCTGCGACACCATGGGCTGCCCCGCGGGTCAGGTGTGCATCGACCAGGTGTGCCTCCCCGACCACGGCCCCTGCACCAGCAACGACGACTGCCGCAACGACAGCCGCTGCGCCACCCCCCTCCACCGCTGCGTCCCGTACGCGACCGGGGCCACCGACCCGGCCTGCACCCGCGAGATCCGCCCGGGGGTCTTCGCCCCCGCGGTGCAGTGCCGCTTCTCCGAGGCCCCCGCGGGCGACGCCTTCCCCGAGCACCTGCACGTCCTGTCGACCCCCATGGTGGCCGACCTGCGGGTGTACCGCGACCCCGACACCCCCGCCCGCCCGAGCATCATCGCGGTCTTCGACGACGGGGCCGACGGGTCGAGCGAGCTCCCCACGGGGCTCATCCGGATCCTCGACGGCCGCACCTGCACCCTGCAAGACAACCTCTCCATGCAGATGGTGTCGCACTCGTCGCCCGTGGCCGTCGGCGACCTCGACGGCGACGGCCGCCCCGAGATCGTGGCCTTCAAGGCCGGGGGCGGGATCGTGGCCTTCCACTTCGTGCTCAACACCCCCGGAGGGGACGCGGGCACGGAGATGGACGCGAGCTCCGACGACGCCGCGACCCCCGCGGACGGCGCCGGCACAGGCGACGCGGCCCCGGGCGACGCAGCCCCAGCCGACGCGGACGACGGGAGCGGGGCCGACACCCCCGACAGCGAGCCGGTAGACGCCGGGCCGCCTCCCCCGCCGCCTCCGCGCGGGCGTTGGGAGGTCTTGTGGCGTTCGAGCCGGGATGGGATGGCCTTCAACCCGACCGGAGGGGGCTGGTCGGGGCCCTCCCTGGTCGACCTCGACAACGACGGCAGGCCCGAGGTCTTGCGGCACGGGATGGTCTTCGACGGACGCACGGGGGTGTACCTCGGGGGCGAGTCGGTCATGCCTACGATCCGGGGCTATTCCGCCGGCGGATTCTCGGTGGTGGTGGACATCGACGAGGACGACGAGATGGAGCTCGTCACGGGGTCGGGGGTGTATCGGTGGGATGTTCCGACCCGGGCCTGGGTGCGGGAGAGCTGGTATCAGCGCGGGGACTGTACGGGAGGGGGATGCGGCGAGGGCCACGTGGCGGTGGCCAACTTCGGGGCGTACACGAGCCCCCAGGTGAACGACCCGGCCCTGCCCGAGGTCGCCGTGGCGAGCGCGGGACACATCCGCATCGACACGATGGACGGCCGGACGGTCTTCGGCCCCGTGGCCCTGCCCGGAGGGGGCACCGGGGGTCCTCCGACGGTGGCCGACTTCGACGGGGACGGCCTGCCCGAGGTCGCCGCGGCGGGGGCCCAGGCCTACACGGTGTTCGACCCCGACTGCGCCCAGGTCTCGACCCTGGCCCGCCTCGGGGGGCGCTGCGACGCTACGGGGCGCACGGGGGTCTTGTGGTCGCGCCCGTCGCAGGACATGAGCTCCAACGTGACGGGCTCGACGAGCTTCGACTTCGAGGGCGACGGCCGGGTCGAGGCCGTGTACGCCGACGAGTGCTTCGCCCGGGTCTACGACGGACGCACGGGGACGGTGCTCTTCTCGCAGCACCACTCGTCGTGCACCTGGTACGAAAACCCCGTGGTGGCCGACGTAGACGGCGACCTGCGGGCCGAGCTTGTGGTGGGCAGCAACTTCAACTGCGGGTCGACCACGACGGGGATCGCGTGCCCGGGGGTGGGGCCCCGCAACGTCGACGTGCAGTTTGCGGGCATCCGGTGCGCCGCGGGGACCGACTGCCCGTCGGGGGTGTGCGTGGAGGGGTTTTGTCGGTGCCTGCAAGACCGGGAGTGCTGCCCGGGAGGCACCGAGGACGCAGGGCCGGGGCGGGAGTGCACCTACGTCTGCGCCCCGCCTCCTGCGGGCACGGCGGGCTCGGGAAACACCTGTCGGGCCTCCCGTCCGGTGGGGGTCCGTGGGATCCGGGTGTACAGCGACATCGCCGACCGTTGGGTCGGCTCCCGCATGATCTGGAACCAGCACACCTACCACGTCACCAACATCGGCGACGACGGCCGGGTCCCGGCGAGCGGGGTGTCTCGGCGCAACTGGCGGGAGCGTTCGCTCAACAACTTCCGCACCAACGTGCAGGGCACGGCGGAGACGATGCGCTCGGGCGACGCCACGGGGGCGGGGGAGGGTTTTATGTGCCTCGCCTCGGGGGCCGCCCGTCTCACCTTCCGGGCCTGCAACCGCGGGACGGCCCCCCTGCCCGACGCCCTCCCGGTGGGCCTCTACGCGGGCGACCCGGGGGCGGCGGGGGCCCAGCCGGTGTGCACCGCGGCGACCCCCCGAGCCCTGGAACCAGGCCAGTGCGTGACCCTCACGTGCGACTGGGCCCGGCCCCCCGAGGACCAGCCCGTGACCCTCACGGTGGTGTCCGACGACGGACGCACGCGGCTCGAGTGCCGCGAGGGCAACAACCTCGGCAGCCTGCCCGGGGTGGTGTGCCGCCCGCCCGGGTGACCGACGATTGTCCTTGACGCGGCGCAGGGCCGGGGGTAGACACCGCGTCCCTGTACGGGGCGTAGCGCAGCCTGGTAGCGCACCTGGTTCGGGACCAGGGAGTCGGAGGTTCGAATCCTCTCGCCCCGACTGATTTTCCTCAGTGATTACAAGCAGTTAGCCAGTTCGGCTCCGGGCCGGAGCTAAAATCGGAGCTAAATCCGATTTGTTCCGCGCCGAGACCTACGTCGAGAGACTCTCTGTGCTCTCGGCGTAGGTCGCCGATCGTCCTGGGGGGGCGACGAGGCCGCAGTCCGCGCCGTGGTCGAACTGCCCTGGAACAACGGACAGACCGAGGGCCAGGTCCACCAACTCAAGATGCTCAAGCGCCAGATGTATGGCCGGGCCAGCATCGGGCTGCTCCGGCAGCGCGTCCTGCACGTTGCCTGAGGCATCGCAGAGGCCCGGCGAGGCCTACGGACGGGCCCCTGTGGCCGAGGCCAGGGCGTAGGGCGCGGACGGCCCCGTAGGCGCCGCGACGGTCATGGTGTCCGATCGTCGCGAGCATCGCTGGAGGAGACGCCGCCGAGGGCCGGGGGCATGGGTTACGGGTGTCAGCTCGGATGGCAAGTTGGGACGCGCACGACGGGGCGCAACCACCTCCACACAAAGTGCGGAAGACCCAGTTTAGGTGGCGCCTGACAAGAGTCGCGTAGGACGGGCCCGTGAGGTCGCTACTGGCCCAAACTTCGAGGTGTTGACGACGGGGTTCGAGGGCGACGCGGAGCGGAGGACGACGAGGTGAGCGCATGCATCGAGCGTCACGACCTCACGGCGCGGCCACAACCATGGGGATTGGGTATCGCGTACAGGCTTGGCGACCCGGATGGCCGGGTCGATAGGCTTGAGGTTCCCGGGGAAGGATCCGCTTCGTGATGACCTCGACGAGGACGCGGAGCCACTCGTGGTGCTCGCGCAGGAGGACTACCATCGTCTCGTGGGGAGCGCCGGGGGCGCCCTGTCCCATCCTGGGCGGGCAGTTCCACCCGGCCGTCGCCCCAGGTCTGCGCCCTTCGCAGTGTCGGCGTTTCGAGACGCTCAGCGACGGACGTAGAAGCGGAGCTGGCTGGAGTTGTACGGGCAGTAGTTCAGGTTGTGCCGCATCAGGGGCAGCTGGCCCCACTTGGACTCTGCCTGGTAGGACGTCGCGTTTGACGACGCAACGTAGATCGCGGAGTGATCGCCGTAGACGTAGGAGATCCGCGCGCCTCCCGGCGGCGTGGCGACAGCGCCGTAGGAGCCGTCGAGCCAGAACTGATCGTCGCCGGGGCTGTTGAGCCAGACGGAGTTCGCCGTCGACTGCGAGTGCCAAGCATACGAGTGGCAGTTGTAGCGCCGCGACGCATTCCTGAGGCGGGTGGCCCGCGGATAGTTCGTGGCGACGTAGTTGTTCATGGAGGCGATCTCCGCCGACGACAGCTCGTAGGTCTGCAGCGTGGCCGCGACCCGCGACCCGCGCGGCGTGTAGATGGAGGTCGCGGTCTGCCCGGCCGCGACACCCGGCCACGCGAGGAGCATGCCGAGTACGGCGAAAAGGCCGATGTGCATCGGCTTCTTGATGGCGTTGAGCATCGTCTTACCTCTCCCCGGAAGGCCCGAAGACCTGCTCGACCTCGGCGACGACCTGGGCCGCCGCGCTCGTGGTGTTCTCGAACGCGCCATCCACCAGGAAGGCGCGCACCTCGGCGGGCGTCCGGACGCGGCGCTGGAGCTCGCCCGGTCGAAGCGCGTCGAACGTGCGTCCCACCAGGAAGGCAGTCACCTGCCGCGAGAGGCCGCCGTAGACGGTCGGGCGCCCGGCCTTGGCCTGCAGCGTGGCGAGCCCGGTCGCGACCAGTTGCTCGCGCGCCTCCGACGAGAGCCGCTCCTGCGCCGCGGGCTGCGCCAGGAGGAGCTCGACGGTCGCGATCCGAAGGCTGTGGTGCCCCTGTTCCGCCTCCGACCAGCGGGGGTCGATGCGGTTCGGGTCGAGCCGCTGGTAGTGGTCGAGGAGCAGCCTGCCCGCGTCGGGACGCTGCATCAGCTCCTGAAGCCCGTTGAACTGCTCAGTCACGGCTTCGACGCCGTGGTTCGGGCTGTTGTAGGCCCAGAGGTCCCCCAACAGGGGGTAGTCGAGGACGGCGCGCACGAGCGCCGCCGAGGACAGTTGCCCGAGGACGGGCGCCGGGATCTGCGTGGCCCCCACCATCTCGTCGTGGGTCTCGAACCGCGCCCACGCCTCGGTCCCCGGTCGCACCGGGTAGGTGAACCCCTCGTCCGAGGGGGGCGGTGACGGCTGCGCCACCGGAGGAGGCGTACACCCCACCGCAATCACCCCGAGCATGATGATCAGGGTGAAGAGGCTGCCAATCTTTTGAAAACTGTTTGCCATAGTTGCTCCTGCTTGCCTGAAATCGCCGTTGACTACGCCCTCTTCTACAGATCCACGACCTCGACACACCTCCTTTCGCTGTCGGTCGAGTCCATTGCCCTCCGAGACTCACCCGCCGACCGTACCCAAGCCACATCATAGGCTGGCCGTCTGGAATGTCAATCGACTGCCGAGAGATTGGCTTCTAGTGGCATCATACGCCATCCTCGCGTCGGTGGCCACTCGTGCGGTGGAGATCCGGGAACTTCGGAAGGACCGCGCGGCTGCCGGGGACCTGAAGACCTGCGCTCCACCACGCGCGGAAGGGACCAGGGACTTGCCAGGCCCACCGGCGGCGTGTGACATCCCCTCGGCAATGTCTGAGATCACTGGCACGGACTTGGTGCGGCTCCTCGCGGAGCTCGCTGGCGTCGTGTGGCAACAGGGAGTCGTCCAGCGCAGGGAACTGCTGGCGGCTCGCCTCGACGTGGGCGTGAGAACGCTGGCGCGCTGGGAAGCAGGAGCCTCACGGCCGCGGACGGCTGAGTTTGGAAGACTCTGCGGGACGCTCCGGGATCGCTACGGGGTCTCGGAGGATCGGCTCGCGGAACTGCGAGCCCTCCAGGAGCGGATGGGCCCCCTGTCCCCCGCGGCCTGGCAGGACCTTACGGCGCTCCTGGGCGTCTCCCGTAGCAACGTCGAGCAGACGCTGATCGAAGTCCAGGAACAGGCGGAGCGCCGACGCCTGGGAGCGACCCGCCTGCCGCTGCCCGCGCGATGCACTCGCCTAGCGTCCGGTCGGCGCCTGCTCGGCTCGACCGCGCCGGACGCCGTGGACACCGTCCTGCGTCTGCTCCTGCACGATCCGGAGACCCCCGTGCGCGCCGTCGTTCGCGGTCCGCTGCGCAGCGGGAGACGTTGGACCTGCCAGGAGGTCGCCGCGGCCCTGGCGCGAGATTTCCTCTGGGTCGAGGACCCGCAGTCGATCACACCGCTGCCCATCGTCGCGGACTGGGACCTGTGGATCGAGCGCCTTCGCGGTCGTGCCACCCAGCGCGACGAGGACGCCGCCCAGGCACTCCTGCACGCCGCCGACCTGCCGGCGGCCTCGGAGGGGCACGCGTGGCGCGCGCTTCGCAGCGGCCAGTGCGTGGTCGTACTGCTCCGCCAGATCGACCAGCAGGTCGAACCGGCGCGGGCGCCTGCGGCGGTGCGCCTGCTCGAGGGCCTGCCCCGGCTCCTCACGATCGACGCGGTGGGCAGCGCGATGGGCAATGCGCTCACCCACCGCATCGACCTCCTCGTGCCGCTCCTGCCGCACGACGTGGGCGCCATCCTGCGCGCCCGCTTCCAGCGCCTCCGCCACGCGCCGCTGCGCCTCGGGGACTTCGGGGGCATGCTCAAGGCCCTGGCGTGGCCAGCGCTCGCAATGCGCGCGCTGGCGCTGGTCGAGATCGGGCACATCAACGAGCACACGCTGGCCAGCGAGGCGGCCTTCCTGGCGGCGCTGGTCGCCGATGTGCTCATGCGTCGCCGGACCCGCGCGAACGGCGTCAGTCTGGAGGTGCCGCTCTCGGTCTTGCCGCAGCTGGACGCGGACCCCGGGCGGATGGACGACCCCCTCCAGAAACTGCTCCCCGGCATCTGGGGCTGGCTGCGGGCGGACAATCTTGACCGCGAGGGACTGCTCGGCGACCTCGACCCTCTCCGCGAGGAGCGCGAGGCGCTTCGCACGGAAGAGGGTCGAGCACGCCTCCTTCAGCGTCGCTTTGAAGACGCTCGACGGGACCCCGCGGCCTGGTTTCCCGAGGCGCGCGACCCGAAGGACGGCAGTCTGGTGATCGACGGGCTGGACGGAGCCATGGCGCTGCTCGACCTCGTGCTCGCGCCGGCCGAGCGCGACCCCTGGACGACCGACGAGGTGTGGTCCAAGATCGATCCCTACGCCGCCAGGATGCTCGGCGCCACCCTGAGGGCGCGGCGACCGCAGATCCTCCCGCAGGTCCGTGGCGAGGTCCGGTCCGTCGTCGCCCGGGTGGTCGCGGCCCTCGAGGAGGACCGCTCCTCGCTCGAGGTCTGGAAGACCGTGGCCACCGAGTGGGAGCGCTTCATGGCCGCGCTCGGGCTGCTGAGCTCGCTCGCCGCGGGCGACGACGAGCTCGACGGGCTACGCCAACGGACCGTCGAGGCGCTCCGGGACCAGTTCAGCCCGCGTCGGGAGAAGGACCAGGACCGCGGCGGCCGGGGCAACCTGCGCTACCACGCCGCACGCGCGGCCGCGATCCTGCTCATCCCGACGGATGTGGCCGCCGAGCTCCGGCGCCTCGCCCCGCGGATCGAGCGCGACTCCAACGGGCTGGAGGCGATCCGGCATGTGATCTTCTGGAGCGAGGCGGCCGCGCGGCTTCGCAGTCTGCCGGACTCCCAGAACCAGGACCTGGAGGCGGCGCTCGTCGCGCTGGTGGAGATCCCACCGGAGCGATGCGGGGCCGCCGCGCCGGAGTACCGGCACGCGCGGTATCACGTCGCCAACGCCTTGGAGCGCCTCGCGCCGACGCCGCGGGTGCTGCGCTGCTTCCAGCGCAGCGTGCTGGCGTACCTGCGTGAGCAGGGCAAGGACCCGCCCGACGCGGTGGTCGCCGCCACGGCCGTGGGTTACCTGACCCGACACGGCGTGTTGTTCGCCGAGCGCCCGACGATGGAGGCCTGGCGCATCGCCCGCGCCGCGGTGCGCGAGGTCGACGGCGTCTACGGCGAGGCGGAGGAGCGCCGGATTGCGCCGGCCTACGTCCGGGCCCACGTCTACCTCGCCCTGGAATCCGTGGCCCCGAGCATGGCCCGCGTGGCCCGGCAGGAGCTCCTGGAGCGCGTCATGGAGCACGGCGGCGCCATCGCCCCAGAGCGGATCGCGGACCCGTACGAGACCGCCGCGACGCGCTACCTGCTCTACTGGCTCCTCGGCGAGGCGCGCGCCGGGATCCCCTTCCCCGAGGCGCTGCAACGGTTCCTGCGGGGCCTCGCGCAGCGGTTCGAGCTGAACCTCGACGCCAACCGGCGTCTCTCCCTGGAGGTGCCAACGGCGCGACTGCTGCAAGCGGTGCTGGACCATGCCGGGATCAGCGAGTTCCAGGCCGGTTCCTGACGTGCGGGTCGTGCTCGTCCACCCTCCGGTCGCCTGGAGTGACGCCTCCGACCTCGCGCCGCCGCTCTGGGCGCTCCTTCTTGGTGAGGTCGCCCGTGCCAGGGGGTGCGCGGTGGTGGTTCACGACCTCAACCTGGAGGTGCTGGAGGGGACGCTGCCGGGTGGCCCCGAACTCATCGAACTCGCCGCCGATCGGGTCGCGCGCGAGGCCCCGGCGCTCGTCGGGCTTTCTAGCATGGGCGTCAACGCCCATGTGGCACTCCTGTTGGCCACGGCAATCCGACTCCGGTGTCCGGACACCCTCGTGGTCCTCGGCAGTGCCTCGTTCAGCGCGATCGCGCCCGAGGTCCTCCGACGTTTTCCGGCCGTCGACGCGGTCGTCGTCGGACCGGGGGAGGACGCGTTTGGACTGCTGTGCGACCTCGCGCTTGCGGCGGAGTCCCCCGCGGACGCGCTGCGGAGCCTTGCGCGGCGCCACCCAGACCTAGGAGGGTGGGGGCCTGCCGGACAGATCGCGCACCGAGGGTCGGTGCTCGTCCGGGACGGCGCCAGCGTTCATGCCGTCCCACCGCCTCCCGCCGTGGAGCGAGTCCGTCCCGCCTGGGACCTCGTCGATCTGCGCCGCTACTTCCGCTGCAACCCACGGCGCGTGCTCGACATCGACGGAGGACTGCGGGGGTGCCGGTTCAGCTGCCGGTACTGCTATGTACCGGCCCACTGGGGACGCCCCGCGACCGGTGCCGGGGACCAACTCGAAGGGTTTCTCGACGAGGTTCGCGCAGCACGCGCCCACGGCGCCGCGCGGCTCTTCTTCGTGTACGACAACTTCATCGACGATCCGGCGCAGGCCATCCAGCGCTGCGCGGCGCTGCGGCAGGCGGGCCTCGCGACGCCCTTCCAGTGCTACGCCACGCTCGGCCAACTGACCGCAACGGTCATCGACGCGCTGGCCGGAGCGGGCTGCCGGGAGGTCTACGTCGGCGTCGATGCCGTGGACCTCGCCTCGCGAAATGCCTGGCGCAAGCACCTCTTCCGGAGCGGCGACGACCTGCGCGCGCGGCTCGCGGCCTGCGTCGCCGCGGGCATCCGACCGACGGCGGCGTTCCTGTTCGACCCCGCGCGCGCCTCGTCCGAGCACCCCGAGGAGACCGTGCGCGGGGTGCTGGAGGCGCGCGCCGTGGGCTGCAGCGTCCGGCTCAACGTCCTCGCACGCTACCCCGGCACGGAGCTCGGCGCCCTGGCACCGGCACGGTTGGTCGCCGACGACGCCCGCGTCCGCTTGGCGATGGATCTGCCGCCGGTGGTGATCGAGAATCCCCTCGCGGAGCACCACGCGGACCTCTTTCCCTTCCACGTGGTGGAGAACCCCGAGGAGGATCGCCTGTTCCAGTTGGCCGTCCACGCGCTGTACACGTTCTGCAAGAGCCTTCCCGACACCATGGGCGCGCTCGCGAACCGCCGGATGGCCTGGCAAACCTCGCGGGCCATCGCCTCGGAGCTCGCCGGCGAGGAATTCCTTGCGTTGCCCGACGGCGAACGGCGCGAACGGGAGCTCGCCGCGCTGGCGGCGCGGATCAGCCGTGACTGGGGCGGCACCGGCGTCGCAGACGCCTTCCAGACGGACCTGGCGGTACTCAGCCTCCTGTCAGGACCGGAGTGGGTCGAGGTGGAGCTGGCGGACGGTCGGCGCGTCCACCATCGCCCCTTCAAGGTCGTCCTGACCGCTGGTCAGGGAGCTGACGCACTGATCGTGAACATGGGAGGAATCCTTGAGATCCGGGACCTTCCGCCGTATGCTCGCGCATCCCTCCGCGCCCTCGCAGGCGTTACCGAGGGGCTGGACCGGCCGCTCTCGCGAGACGAGCTGGGAGCCCTGGAGGCGTTGCAGCTATTCAAACCTAGTTGAAAGACCCATGTCCGCGCATTCCATCATCACCCCTTCGAGCGTGCGTCGTCTTTCCGCGGCCGAGCTTCTCTATCGACGGCCTCCCTCGGCGGGCGGGCTGTGCTGCCAGGAGCTGGTCGCGGCTTCGGCGGAGGCCGAGCTCCGGCCAGATCGGCAACACGTCCCTGAGGTTGACGCAGCCCGAGAGATTGAGAGGCCGTCTCCGCTTGGCGTGGCGTGACAGACACTCTCCGCAAGGGGCCTCGCTCACCAAATCAGTGACACCGTCGCGGAGGTCGTGTCCACGTAGCAGAGCGGCGTGACACCGCCTATGCGTCCCTCGAACGGACGCAGAATGCGCCCGCAAATCAACCCCGCGGCCCGAAGCCGACAGCCCGCGAGAAAGCGTGGCTTCGCGCGTGTCACCGAGCTCAGTCGAGGATGCGCTCAAGGTAGGGCGTCGCGGCTGGTTGAAGTTGGATCGTGAGTGTCGCTGGGCGACCAACTACGACCGTGCCGTCGAGAGGTCGACCCGGAGCTTCGCGAGCTCCTCGCAGAGCTGGTTCCACCACGCCCGGGTGTAGTTGTCGAAGGCCGTGCGCGGCGGAGCATGGGTGACCCAACGGATGACCTGGCCGTCGGCGCCGTCGTCCCGCACGAGGGGGGTGAACGTGTGCCACGCCGCCGGTACGGGTTCACTCGATCGGGGCATTCACTGGGTCTTGCACCTTGAGCGGTTCAACGCCGCGCATGCCGATCCGGCTCTGTCTCCGGAGGATGCTCGAGGGCCGCTTCAGCCACCCCGCGGCCTTCCCCGCCCGGGCGACCCCAACAGCGCCCTCACCCCTTCTGGACCTCCGACACCTGCCCCTCATCCCCCGCGCACTCCTGCTCCAGGAAGAGCGCTCCCTTCGCGGTGGTCATCATGTCGAGCCTGAAGGGCCCTGGAGGGCGCTCGCGGCGCTTGCCCCCTGCGGGCGTGACCGACGCCCCCATGAGCCCCTCCCCGCGCCCCCTGGTGGACTTCCTCACAGCCCGCGCCAACCGCCTCGGTGGGCTGCCATGCGTGGCCCACGACGAAAGGAGGTCGGTCCACACGTTCGAGCAAAAATCGACCGTGGCCTGTCAGGACCCGTTTTCTTCTGAGCGATGGTCAACCCATGCAGATCATCCCCACCCCCATTCCAGCGACCTCGCTTGTCACCGTCGCGGTGCGCGAGATCGCGGCCTTCTACCCCGCGCCGCTCCAGCGTGACATCGAAGCGGCCCTGCCGACGATGGCGCTCGAGGCCGTTCAGCTCGCCGCCGAGGTGATGCTCGCAGAGCAGATGGGGCTCCCGTTCGCGCGTGCGGTCACCCACCCGAGGCACACTCGCATGGAGCAGGTCTTCTTCGGGATCTCCAACGCGCTCCAGTGGCGCCTCACGAAGCCGATGCAGATCGCCATCGGGGCGATGTTGCGGCACAGCGTCGGCGGCGGGTTCGACCGCCTGCGCAGGCAGATCTTCACGACCGCTAGACGCTCGGACGGCCCCGAGCCTGCCCTCTGCCGCTTCTTCCTCTGGGTGGCGGTGCGCCTGAACCTGCTGGTGCTCACGTGGGCCGTGCCCGCAGTCGAGGCTGCGGGCACGCTCGACGAGATGGACACCAAGGCCGAGACGGTGCTCCGCGAACTCCTGCAGGTCGCCGACATGGAGGAACCCGACGTGCGGCCTCTGCACGTTCTGGTCGCGGAGATGTTCCTGCACATGGCTGCCTCGACGAAGCGTAAGCTGCGCGAGGCCCTGCGCGAGTACGGAGAGGAGCTGGCCGAGCTCCAGACCAACGCCGAGGCGGTGGCTCAGGTCAGGACGCTCGACGCGGCAGACGCCGTCCTGTTCGCTCCCGGCCGCTTCTCCGGTGCGCCCGGCTCCACACAGATCGCGCGGCGCTACCCGCAGCACTTCGCGTGCGCGAACGCCCTGGAGCAGCGACGCCATCGACTGCGCACGCAGCACACCAAGCCCAAGCAGGTCTCCGATAACACGCGATTGATCGAGCTCGTACGCAACGCTTCTGGAGGTGCATGATGAACACTCGACGCAAGAGCAAGCAGGAATGGTCACAGGTGCGCGCGGAACTCGTACCGCGGGGTCCTGGTGCGACGACGACGATCCCCAAGGCATCATTTCCGCACCCGCTCGATGCGGGTGCTCGTCGAACGGCGACGTGGCCCGTCGGGCAGGTGGCGGACTACACGATCCCCGGACCCACTGGCATGGCGCCGGTCGTTGTCCGCGAGTTCGATCATCAATTCGTTGCCGCGATCGAGGGCGCTCAACTCGCGATCCGTGCGGCCCAGGCTGCCGAGCAGAATCCTCGAGCGGCGATGTACCTGGGGGGAGCCCTGCTCGGCGGAGCGGTCGCTACCTCCGTCAGCAATCGGAAGGAGAGCGCGCTCGTGGGCGCAGGTCTCGGCCTCCTCTTCGCCGCGATGCTCGAAGCCGCCCTGGACGACAGACGCCGACGTTAGGGGTGCGGCCCGCACGACAGCGCGCAGTGTTGGCCGGGGAGAATCCCCTTCGGCGCGCTGCGCACGGTCGGCCAGTGGTGAACGACAACTACCCCGGGTCTTCCGCACTTTGTGTGGAGGTGGTTGCGCCCCGCCGTGCGCGCCCCAACTTGGCCATCCGAGCCGACACTCGCAACCCATGTATCCGGCCCTCGGCGGCGTCTCCCCCAGCGATGCTCGCGACGATCGCACACCATGGCCGTCGCGGCGCCTACGGGGCTGTCTGCGCCCTACGCCTTGGCCACGGCCACAGGGGTCCGCCCGCGGGCCTAGCCGGGCCTCTGCGATGCCTCAGGCAACGTGCAGGACGCGCTGTCGGCATGAGTGGGAGCGCGATGATGATGGCGATGGATTCCGGGAGGTCCACAGCAACCATTGAAGGGCACTGGCTCGGGCTCCGCAACTACCTCCGAATGTTCCGTGGTGTCAGCGAGTGGAATCTCGACCTCTACGTCGGTTTCTACCAATGCATGCACAACTTTCGTCGTGACTGCCTCGGGTTTCTACAGCGTCTGTTTGGGGCCCTCACCCTGGAGGTCCCATGAGCCGAGACAGCAAGATGTGGATATCGTTTGCCTAGTAGAGTTACAATCCGTTTTCAAACTGGCGAACTAACCAGTCCGCAAGCAAGCTGCCCTCTGAGCTGGAAACAGTTGCCACAGTCACGCTTTCGAGTTCATATCGCATGCCAGCGCGCCAAATGTTGACTACGTTGTCTCCAAGTAAGGACAGCATGAAATCAGGAACGTGCTTGAACAGCAATGCCGCGGCCGATGATTCTATATCGTCAAACTCGATCAAGAGATTCTCTGTCGTCCCCTGACCACCATAGCAACATAGAATGAGTGCATTGATCCAGGCATCATTCATTCCACCCCAAGTGACGCGGCAAGGGACGCCAAGCTGTTGTGCGCGAGCCAGAAGTCGCAACCAAACGATCACAGCAGTAGGATCCGCGTCACTTAGGAGTACGGTCCTGTCGAGTGCGCGCAGTTGGTTGGCTGTAGCATACAAGGGATCGCCTCGGAGTTCCCCCAGAGCAAGTCGATCTGCCAGTCCGCAGAACCGAAAGGAAGAATACTTCCAAGTAATGCAGCGTGTCGGTCGATGTATTTCGACGTGATCTACGACGTGAAATCCGGGGGCTCCCGAAGTATTGTACTCCTCCAAATCAAAGGTAATGATACTTTGAAGTAGAGAGGGCTCTAACGCTGGCGCCACGAAGCCAACCATGGCTAGTATCTCCCGCAATTGTGGTATGCAGGGCAAGGGGGCATCCAATTTCCAGGGCCGCAATAAATGTAATGGTCGCATCCAGCGCGTCCGTCGTCGCACATACCGTAGGTGCACCTCTTTCTGTTGCGCGTACATGCAGCGTTGGAACCAGTGTTTCTGCAGGACACTAGAGGCACAACGGTACCCGTTCCACACTGAAGGAGATCGACCTCGAGCACTCGCAATCTCCGGACAAGAGGAGCGATATCACGTTCATACCAGATATCGTAGTCGCCCACCTCATTCCGAGCATGATGCTCAAGCTGAACAGCATAGTTACGAGCTGCAATGCAGGCGATGTTCCTCCAACCTACGAAACTCGATGACCCAATGCCAGACTGTTGAGCCGAAACGCACGCGGTCCAAACATGCCAAATTGCATTACGTGCGGCCACACCCGCACCCTCCAACGGCGAAGACGTGAATGCATTGCCGAGTGCAACACACAGAGATGCTGGATCGGTCGCGTCGCAAACCTGCTCCGAGGCACCGCGTGCACGTGCGATATCGCCCCCCCATCGTCCGAATCGGGAGAGAGCATCGCGAATGCGTTGTCGGAGATTCTGTACATCCTGAGATAGACCATAGCAAGGATCAGTACCCGGTCCAGTGCCAGTTGAACCAGGACCCGCGCCAATCGGCTCAGGAAACTGAATAGGTGGAACAAATTTGGTTTCCCCATGCCAAGGAGAGAGCCCAGAGTTCGAAGGGGTCATCTCCCATTCCTTGAGATTCCGCCCAAGGAACTGCCGCCCCGGCGTTACCCCACCCATATCCCCCCCAGCCGGGCCACAACCTCCGCCCTTGCTGCCACAATCCGCGCCAGTGCATCCGCACCCTGTGCTCTTCATGCCCGACTTTGAAACAGCGCCCCCTGCGATGGAACCCGCAGACAGAATCTCGTAGGACTTCATGACTACTCCTCCACTCAGGAATGCCGCGCGGAGCACCCAAACACTCCGCGCGGCTTAGACCTTGCATCCGGCGTTCTATCGTGTTTTGACGACAGCTAGTTTCTGGCTAAAGATCCATGCATCGAGATTTTTCAGTCGGCGTATCCAGCCACAATCAGTTGAAACTGCGCCGTCGCAGCTTGATCGTACGAAATCTTGAATCGTCCGTATGCAGCCTGCTCATTCATGGAGTCGATGTAATGCATGGCGATGGCAGGCAAATCACCAGCCGCGGCAGGCAGAGAGAGCGTCTTGGAGACAGAGTTTACCCAGCTGTCGTACTCAGGCGCATTGGTCACCTGATAGACGAAGGTGATCGTTCCCGCGAGAGACGTGGTTGCGCGGGAGATCATCTGAATCTTCAGTCGTTCGACACTTCCCAGTAGAGCTGCATGCTCCTGAGAGGTGTAGAAGACCGGTGGGGGGTTAGCGCCAGCGTCGCCCGTGATGGTCCCGTCGAAGACAACCAAGTTGAATACTCGTGCCATGGATCCCTCGTGATGTTCTGCCTGTCCTCGGAGAGCCCCTCGCACGACCACCGCACGAGTGTCTCGGGAACCGACGGATAAGCTTTCCCACGCCCCGAACAATTAATCAATCCCCCTTGCGTCGAATTCTGAAAATCTCTGGAACCAAGGCAGTTCTACGGGATGGCACGCCTGATCAGCGCGACCCCGTACCGCCTCGCGAGGACCACGACGAGCGGTCGCGAAGTGGCGCCCACCGAGCTCATCGGCGCGATGAAACATTCCGAAATGTCGAGCAATTTCAACGACTTCCCGTACAGCCTCCGCAGGGCATCGACCGCCGACCCGCTGCGTTGACTTCGAGTCGGCGCTGCCCCTTCCACGGCACCGTGTGCAGGACCAACCCGCCCCGCGCGTTGACCCTCGCGCCATCGCGTGATAGCCGTGGATCGAAGCGACGCCGAGCAGGCGGCGACAAACGCGGAGGAGGGCAGGCGATGCGTACCGGGCAAATCGAGCGAAGGGCCGTCGTGGGGCGTTGGCTGCGCGGCGCGGCGCTTCTGGCCTGCCTCGTGACCGCGTGCGCCCCGTCGACCACCGCAGGTGGCAACGACGCAAGCCCGCGCGACGGAGCCGCCGCCGACACGATGGATGTCGCCCCCACGGCCTGCACGACCTCACGGCAGTGCCCCGGCCAGGTGTGCAGTTCCACCCTAGGATACTGCGTCGATTGCAACGACGATCCGGACTGCCCGAGCGCGCAGATCTGCCGTGAAAACCGCTGCGTCGATCGCCCGCGCCCTTGTACCAGTTCGCGTCAGTGCAGCGACCTCAACCTCGTCTGCGACACCACCCAAGGCGTCTGCGTCGAGTGCGTGGTCGACACCGACTGTACGGGCGACCAAGAGACCTGCGCCGCCGGGGGACGCTGCATTCCGCGAGTGTGCATCGGGAGCGATGTTCGGTGTGTTGACGGGGTACGGGAAGTGTGCAACGCGCGGGGCACAGGCTTTGTGGCGATGCCCTGCTCCGCACGACAGACCTGTGTCGACGGGGCCTGCGCCGACTGGATGTGTACGCCCGGGACGCGCCGCTGCGTGACCGGGGACGTCTCGCGGGTCGAAGTCTGTGACGCCGAGGGCATCGCATACGTCGCAACGGCCTGTCCCGCAGGCCAATCGTGCAACGACGGCGTGTGCGCCGATCCCAACTGCATGCCGGGCTCCTTCTCCTGCGCCGACGCCAATACGCGGCGGGTCTGCAACAGCAACGGGCAGGGGTATAGCCCCGCGCCCTGTCCTGCGATACAGGCCTGCGTGGGGGCCGGCGAATGTCGTGCGCAGGTCTGCACCCCGGGCAGCACGGGAAGCACCTGTTCCAGCCCCACCGCCCAGCAGGTGTGCACTTCCGACGGGCAGGGTTTTGCCACGATGCCCTGTCCTACGGGGCAGATGTGCATAGCCGGGCGCTGCGCGGGCACATGCGGGGCGGAGGGACAGGCGGCGTGCGCGGGCGGGATGTGCGCAACGGGCCTCGGGCTGTGCGGATCGGTGTGCCGCAACACTGCGACCGATGTGGCCTATTGCGGCGCGATGTGCATGCGCTGCCCGGTGCCCAACAACGGGACGGCTACTTGTACGGCTGGGGTATGCAGGGTCATATGCAGCGGCCGCTTCAACCCCAGCGGCAGCGTCTGTGTGCCCTGCGGAGCGGAGGGGCAACCCGCATGCGTCGCGGGCATGCCCTGCAACACGGGCGCCATCAACACGACGGGCGTCTGCCGGGGATGCAGCGCCTCGGTCCTAGGCATCGCGGTAACGTCGCAATCTTCTTGCGCGCTGATGGGGAATGCCTCAGTACGCTGTTGGGGACGCAATATCAACGGAGAGTTGGGTGATGGAACTACGAACAACAGCATCATCCCCGTCACAGTGATCGGGCTGTCGAATGTAGTACAACTGTCAACATCCGATCAGTCGGTTTGCGCCAGACTGTCTGACGGCACCGTTCGATGTTGGGGCAACAATGACACCTCGCAGTTGGGCGATGGCACAATGACAGATCGAAGTCTGCCAGTACGTGTCATGGGTCTTCCAGAAGGGGTGACGGACCTTGCCTTGGGACGATTCCATGCATGTGTCGTAGCACAGGGTGCTGTGTATTGCTGGGGCTTGAACTCGGAAGGTCAGTTGGGCGATGGGACTACGATCCCACGTGTAGCGCCAACACTCGTCGTTGGATTGGGCTCGGGCGTCACACAAGTAGTCGCGTCTCGACAGCGCTCATGTGCCTTGCTCACAACGGGAGGTGTGCGTTGCTGGGGAAGTGGATATCTGGGAGGTGGACAGATTGGACGTCAAACCCGGCCGGTAGACGTAGTCGGGCTCGACGCTGGAGTACGATCGTTGGTCGCAGGGGGCGACGCTACCTGTGCAATCATGAATTCTGGCGTGATGTGGTGCTGGGGCATCAATTACCTCCAATTGGGCGATGGCACGGCGACGAACCGGGCCATGCCGGTGATGGTGCAGGGCATTCAGAATGCCATCGGCGCCGCACTAGGTGCTGAGCACGCTTGCGCTATTCTTGCAGATTCATCTGTAAGATGTTGGGGCACGAACCAATACAGTCAACTCGGCGACGGAACAACATCCCCCCGTCCACAACCTGTCGAAATCACAGAGATCCGCGGAGCTACATCGATAAATAGCACCCGATTCACGACCTGCGCTCGACTGAGCGATAGTTCTGTACAATGTTGGAGTAACAACGAGCACGGGCAGCTCGGTGATGGCACGACCACCAGACGGTCTCGACCCGTCCCTGTAGTCGGTCTTGGCATAGGGAGCGACGCCGGATGCTAATACCGCTCTCTCGCGAATAGACCCGATTCATGGCCCTCAACGACGGCTTTGACCGTACCTGTACATGGGACATATTCGGCGGATAGCAACTCCAACGGGTTCGCCGCGTCGAGCAGCCGCTCGCCTGGAACTCCGGGCCCTCCTTCAAGTTGACAGATTCCTCATTGGACGAAGCCGCTGCGCGGCAGAGCTCTCCCGGTGTCCGTGGCCACGCGAAAGTGGGTCTTCCGCACTTTGTGTGGAGGTGGTTGCGCCCCGCCGTGCGCGCCCCAACTTGGCCATCCGAGCCGACACTCGCAATCCACGTCCACGCCGGTGCCTCCCTGAGACCGATGCCCGATCCTCTTGCTACCCCTCTCGCGATTCTCTCGGCGCTGCACGGCGACCTCGACGTGCTGTACCTCGAGGTGAAGCCTGGGTTTGTCCACGTCCTGGCCCGCAGCACCGGTCCTGCCCCGCACTGCCCTAACCTCGGCCTTCGACGATCACCTCCGGGCGCGCTGGGCCCAGGGATGTCGCGACGCGGTGACGCTATGGCGCGATCTTCGAGCGCGCGGGTCTCGTGGCGGCTACCGCACGGTGCAGCGGCACGTAGACCAGTGGCGGCAGACGCAGCCGACGGCATCGCCGACTCCGAAGGCACCGTCTCCGCGGCAGGCTTGGTGGTGGCTGTTGCTTCCCGAGACTGCGGCCCGCGCGACGGCACGCAGCGATGACCGGGGAGGATCCCCATCGGCGCCAGGAGTACGGCTCGGTTGCGCTTCTCCCCTGCGCGGAGGATAGTCGCGCAAAGAGGTCCACCGTGGGAAAGCCCGCTCGCGTCGCCGAACCCCAGCCCATCGTGATCTACGCCACCCCCGGGTTCGACAGCTACACGTACGAGCTCGACCCACACAGCGCACGGCGCCTCGGGCGCGACGAGGACAGCACCTCACTCCCCTCGCGCGTCACGATAGCCTTCGCCTCGAAACACATTGAGGCCGCTGCGGGCGGTCAGGTCGTCGAGCAGGCGGTGCGGATGCTCACCGGCTCGACCCCCGAGGCGCTCGTGACGCACGGGGGGGTCGAGGTGTGGCACTCGCGGAAGAACGAGCTCCTCTGGCAGTGGCCCCAGGACCAGACGTGATCTCCAGGAACTCGCTCCAGTTGTTCCGGTAGGCCTAGGCGACCACGCAGGCTCGGGTGTCAGACGCGCTTCACGGGGAAGAAGTTGACGACCGTAAACCACCTTCTGGACTGGTCGGAAACCTGCAAGCGAATCGTTGGATCAGGTGAGGGCATTGGCCTTCGCATATACCGCACCGGAGTAGGTTTGAAGCCGTCGCCGTGATCCACCTTGATGTCGATGATCACTTCGTCATACCCGGTGAGGCGCCAGTAGTTAGCGATGTTCCCGGGCTTCCCCGTCCATTGCTGCGACTCCTCCGTCTCGACCGTCGCCGTGATCCGGAGCGGAAACGGCGCAGCGAAGACGGGTTGGACGATCCAGTCGAACTCGGGGTTCATCCTGAGCGGTCGAGGCGGATCGACGAACGACTCTCCCAGCCTATCGGGGGTAGGTGGCTTGAAACCAGCCTTGGTGCTGTGATCGACTGTGATTTTCTGTGATCCCATCATCCCTCCGGGCAGTGTCAAAAAATGCCGCGCATCCAAGCTAAGGCGAGTTGGCCGCTCGTCAACAGTTTTCGGAGCCGCTCTGGCGCGCAGTGCCTCCAGACTCGTACAGGAGGCTCGTGCGCCAGAAGATCGTCTGAATTGAGAACGCCTGTCTGATGGATGGGATCTACCCTCGTGCGAGCGTGAGCTCAATGCGGAGCTTCGCGAGCTCCTCGCAGAGCCGGTTCCACTGCGCGCGGGTGTAGTTGTCGAAGGCCGTGCGCGGCGGCGCGTGGGTGACCCAACGGATGACCTGGCCGTCACCACCGTCGTCCTGGACGAGGGTGATGAACGTGTGCCGCATTGCGTGCTGGTGGCGGTGCTCGATGCCGATGCGTCGACAGTCGCGCCCGAGGTCGCGGTTCTGGCGGTTGGTGTTGCGGATCTTGCCGTCCTTGTTCGGCACGACCAGGTCGTCGGCCCTCGGGGACTGGCCCATGTACTCGCCCCAGCCCGTGGCCTTCCAGGCGTCGAGCAGGGTCGCGAGCGCGGGGTGCACCGGCACGAGCTTCACGGCCGCGGTCTTGGTTTGTGCCTCGCGGAGAGACACGGACTTCACTGCACGCCGGATGGTGAGCCGCCCGAGGGGCTTCATCGTGGGGTCGTAGTCCTTCCAGCGCAGCACCGCGAGCTCCCCCACCCGCATGCCCGTGAGGAACTGGAGGGCGTAGCAAACGCGCCGCACGGGCCAGATGCGTGGATCGGTGAGGAGCCGCACGATCTCGTCGCGCGTGTAGAGCCAGTTCTCCCGCGCGGTTGGGTCCTTGTCCTCGATCGAGGGAAGCTTCCCCCGGATCGGGGCGCAGGGGTTTGCGGCGAGGAGCTCATCGATCACCGCCGCGTCCAGCGAGCGCCGCAGCACGTCGTAGGCGCCGCGGACGGTGCGCGGGGCGAGCGTGCCACCACGCAGCGACGGCTGGTCCTGGAGCCAGGTGATGAACTCCAGGACGTGCCGCGGACGGAGCCCTCCGAGGGACATCTCCGCGATCGGCCCCTTCGCGAGGTAGAGCTCGATGCGCGCGGCGTCTTTGGGCGCGGACTCGTAGCGCTGCTTCTTGATCCACTCGCGAGCGTACCCGAGGACGGTCGGCGCCGTGGCCTTCGCGGGCGCCGCCGCGCGTGCGGCGCTCACGACGGGCATCCGGGCCACGAGGGTCACGGGTGCCATGACAGGGCCACCGGGGGCGTTCTGGGCCGCTGGTGGCGGCAGCACGGGCGCGGGAGGGGGCCCCTCGGGGAGTGCCGTCGCCTCGGCTTCGGGATCCCACTCGCCCGCGTCGTAGCGGCGCTGGAGCTCGGCGGCGATGGCGCGGGCGTAGATGAGATCCACGGGGTGGCCGTCGCGCCGCGGAGGGCACCGCTCGATCCAGCGGCGGGCGCGCGATCCCGGGCGCAGGTTCACCGCGACCACGATCACGCCGTGGCGCTCGTAGGCGGAGCCGGTTCGGGGCCTTCCTCGTCCTCGTTGGTTCGTCATCGACGCCGTCCGGCCTGCATCATGAGGTCTCGAACCCCGGCGGCCACCGGATCGACATCGTGGCTTGCCGCGTCGTCGTAACCGGGGGCTTCCGGAGAAATCGCGGCGATCGCTCGGTCAACATCGGCGGGCGCGACCCACTGCTTGCGGCCGTCCGCGCGGATCGGGACCGCGCGTCGACGGCACCAGCGTCGGAACGCCAGGACGTTCCGGAAGCCGCGTGTGCGTGCCTCCTCGGCGAGGAGGACCCATGTCGGCCTGACCGATGCGGTCTCGGGCGCAGCGAGTGAGACGGATGCGTTCATGGCGAGATCCTTCCTGTCGCTGTGGGGTGCTCCACACATCAACGAGCCTGATCCTGCTGGAAGACGAGTTCTGCCGAGGGGGTGACGGGCTCCGACTGCTCCCCTCCTTCGGCGAGAAGGGATGCCCGCGACGAACACATCTCCTCGAACCTGAAGACGAGGGGCTTTGGGGGAGGAGCTCCGGGGTACGGATGGAGCATGGTGAAGGGGGGCGCATTCGGGCTCCGAGCACTTCGCGCTCGCGCCTGTGGCGCAGGTGTTTCGCAGCGACTCGCCTACCATTGCGGCTAAGGCGGGACGCAAGGGCAGAGGCGCCACGCACCTGCGAGGCCGCCGTTGCGTGGGTTCGCTACGCCACGGCGAAAGGGCACCCCACGCGTAGAAGGAGGAAGTCATCGACAGGCCGCAGGGCGTCCCTGACGTCGTCATCGCCGTCCTCTGGGCAGGAGCGAGAGGGGGAAGGCGACGGCGTCCGCGCGGGCCGTTGCGGCGATCGAGGCACACGTCGCGAACGCGAGCCCCAAGACGCCCGTCTCCTGGAGCCGCCCGAAGTCGGTGCCGAGCCAGAGCTCTCCCCCACCTTCCGCGACGATCGCGGCGGCGAGGCTCCGGAGGCGCGCCCGGGCGGGGGCGACGACGAGCGCCCGCCAGCGGTCGAGCCCAAAAAGGGGCCGCCGCTCGCGGGCAAGGGCGACGGTCACTCGGGCCTTGGTGCGCGCGACAAACTCCGCGCTCTCGGCGCCAAGATCGATCTCGATGGCGAGCCCGAGCGGGTCCAACCGCGGGCGGACGAGGCGCGCGAGAAGATCTGGCAGGTACTCCGGCGGTGGGCTCCCCGAGAGACGCCGCAGGTCGTGCTCGAAGAGCAGGAGGTCGAGCGCGAGCTCCTCGTCCGCGGCAACCTCCCGCGCGAGCATGGCGTGGAAGTCTCCGAGGGCGCGCAGGTGCTCGAGGTGTTCGCTCGCGGGCACGCGTCCGAGGTGGAGCGATTCGGACTCGACGCCCTCGCGGACAAGGACCGCGAGCGCCTTCTTCGTGAGGAGGTAGAGGTTCGAGGTGTTGAGGTTCTGGACGGCGACCTTGAGGAAGCCCATGCCGACGAGCCGCGCGAGCCGGCGGGACGCCGTCGAGCGGTCGCCGAAGTAGAGGTGCGCGAGCTGGTCGGTCGTGGCGACTTTCTGGCGGCCGACCGTGGTGAGAAGGTCGAGGTCGCGCGGTGTCAGTCGGCCCTCGCGCTCCTCAGGGCGCTCGGTTCGGGAGCGGCGGATCAGGCCCATGGCCAGCCTCCGAGGAGCGGGTTCGCAGCCGAGCGCCCGCATGTCGGGCACCGGAGGTGGCCGAAGGCGCTCTGGCAGTGGGGGCAGCGGAACGCCCAGGAAGCCGTCGTGAAGCTGCAGACCGAGCAGCGGTAGAGGCCGTAGGTCGGGATGCGGTGGCCGAGTTCGCAGTGGAGTTCGCCGTGTACGACACGCTGCAGAACCACGACCCGCGCGAGCCAGGTCGCCGCGAGCACCGCGAGCACGACAAGCCCGGCGATCCAGCCAGCGAGCGCATATGCCGCGACCGCGAGCGCGAGGAGCGTCAAGCGCAGCACGCGGATCATGAGCGCCTCCCGCCCTGACGGCGCCAGCGTTCAGCGACCTCGACGACGTCAGGGGTCTCGGGCACGGGCGACGCGCGACGGCCTCCGCGGGCGGGCGCGGGGGACGCCTCCATGGCAGCGATCGCACGCGACTCAAGTTCCTGGGCGCGACGAAGGAGTTCGTCGCGCGGGACGCCCGCTCGACCGCGAAGGAGCCGAGTGCGAAGCGTGGGCGGCAGGCTGTTCAGGTCCGGCGCATTGAAGTCCGGCGCCACGATCTCGCGCGTCGCGAAGCGCGCGAGGCGGTCGGTCAAGAACATGTGCCGCTGCGGAAGGTTCGCGGCCTGGTTGATGCGGAACTCAGCCTCCTCGGCGCGCGAGAGAAACTCGGGGCGCGCGAACGGCGGATCGCCGGGAAGCCGCGACCGCGGCACCCTCCCCGTGCGCGGCAGGAACTCGGCTGCGGCGGCGGCATCCTCCCGACCGCTCCTGCCCACCGCGCGCAGACGGATGTTCGTAGAAAGAAGGGTCAGGAAATCCCGCGGGATCTGGGAGACGCTCTGGTGGATGGAGACGAGGCCCGCCCCGAAGGCCCGCGCGGTCGTGACCCAGCGCGCGAGCATGCGCGTCGTCGCCGGGGTGAGCGCCTCCTGGATCTCGTCGGTGATGATGATCGTCGCGCCGTCGCGCGGGCGCGAGCCGTCGAAGATGGCATAGGAGAGGTACTGAAGCGCAACCGCCGCAATCGTTCGCTTCGCGGCCTCTGCGCCCATGCCCTCGCCGGAGAAGTCCAGGACACTGACGGCGCCCGGGCGGAAGCAAGCGCGCAGGTCGAGCGTCCTGGGGCCCGCGAGAACAGCTCTCGCGGCCGGCACACGAAGCAGCATGTCGAGCCGGGCACCGATGCCGTCGAGTTGCGCGCGTTCGCGGGCGAGCCGGTGGAGGATGTAGAGGCGTACCTCGGGGAGCGTGCTTCGAGACGCGAGCCCGACGAGCGCCTCAGAGTTGTAGCTGAGCGCGCGGAGCTCCTGGAGGGTAAGCCCGAGCTCGATCGCGAGCCCGAGGAGCATGGTGAGCGCGGTCTCCTGCCGCGAGCCGAGCGCGGCGCCCACGCTCGCCTCCAGAACGTCCGCGACCGCGGACGCCTGCACCATGATGGGCACCGAGGGGTCACGCGCGAGGATCTGCCACTCCGGCAGGTGCGAGCCCCGGAAGAACTGCGCGACGAGGAGCTGCGCAAGCGTTGCCTCGACCTGCGCGGCACTGCTCCGCATGAGCACGTCGCCGAGCGCGCGGAGCACCATGTCTCCCAGAAACCCCTGCATGACCACGAAGACGAGCGAGAACGGAGCGCCCCGCACCATCTCCCCGAGGAGCTCGCTCACCCACGCCGCCACCATGGTGCTCTTGCCAGAACCCGTGCCGCCGCTGACCCAGACGTGCTGACCCGGGAGTTCGCCGAGCGGGAGCCGGTACGCCGTCCCGTCGAGCGCGTGGCCGAGCGTGATGCTCGGCTCGTCACGCCGGATCTCCATGGCGCCCCGGAACCGCGCGTCGTCCTCCTGCACGGAGGCCGTGAGGAGCGCGCGGTCCGCGGCGATCGAGGCCTCGGCGCGGCGCCGTTCAAGGAGCCGTGAGAGCCCGACGAGCCGGAGGAGGAAGCTGAGGAGCATCACGCCGCACCCCCGGGGTCGACGGGCGGCGGCAGGCGCTCACGCTCGCGCATGTGGGCGCGGCGCGTCTCGTCCTGGGCGGTCCGGCGCGCCTGCGCGCGGCGCTCGCGCGTGAGGTACCACGCCCCGAAGGAGACGTGCCCGAGGCAGACGACGGACCCCGCGCACCAGCCGAGCGCGCCCGTCTCGGGGAAGGTCGGCAGCATCTGCCGGGTACGGCCGACGCCGTACTGGATGAGCCCGAACAACGTCGGCAGCAGGAAGGCCAGGAGCAGGAACGCGCATCCATACCGAAAGAGGGTGCGCGCCGCGCCCGAGAGCCCAGCCACGAACGCGATACCCGCGGTGGTCAGGGTGAGCGCGGCGACGAGCTGGATGAGTTCGATGAATGTTTGCATGGCGGACCACTCCCGTGCAGGCGCACCTCGCGCCCACGGCTGCGGTGTTCGGGAAGGGAGATCGCCCGGCGCGCCGCCGACCGACGGCGCGCCGGTACGCGAGACGGTCAATCGGTGGTGCGAATGGGGTTCACCCGCGAGAGCTCGTTGGTCCGCACGCTCGGCGTGGGCGCGCGGCTGCGCGCCGCGCCGAGGAGCGCCGTCGCGAACACGAGGGACGCCTCGCGTGCGAGCTCGGTCTGCCGTGCGGCGACCTGCGGGGCCGGGGTCTCCGGCTCGGTCACGAGCTCGGCCTCGATGACGGACGGCGAGGCGGGCGCTGCTTGGGCGCGCAAGGTCTCGACGACCTGCGGCCGGGCCTCGGCCTGCGCGAGGGTCGAGGCCTCGTCGATCGTGGAGGTGCCCTTGACAACGACGCGCGCGTCCGACGCCCGGCGGCGGGACTCGTGCAGCCGCACCGCCTCCGGGGTCACCTCGGCCACGACGAAGCTCTGGCCGCGCGCAATGGTCGTCTGCGGGTGCTCGGCGACGGCCTCGACGACCGCGTACGCGTCACCGAAGGTCTCATGGGAGACAATGTGCAGGGGGACCGATTCGGCGCCCGTCCAGGAGATCTCGAAGGGCGGCGACTCGGGCTCCAGGCCCGCGATGGTCTTGCCCAGGTTGTCCTTGCTGTGGGCCCCAAACCAGGCCCGCAGGCAGCCCTCCAGCGCGCCGTGCGCGGGGTCGGCGCCCTCGCCAAAAATCGCGCGCGACCCGGCCCGCTCCGAGACCTTGGCGAGGGACGAGAAGAGCGCCCGTGCGCTCGCCCGCACCTCGGTCTCCTCGGGGCGGATCACGCCTCGCAGGCCGAGCATGCGCCCGTTGGGCAGAACGACGATCTGGTAGAGCAGGACCGTCGTGGCGTGGTCCTCGATGGCCGCGAGCGCCGAGGCGATGGCGCTCGCGCGGTCGAGGTTGAACATGATCGGCTCGCCCTTGTACTCGTCGCTGCGGACGAGCTCCTCGATGCGGGCCTCGAAGGGCGTCGCGGCGAGACCGCTCGCGCGCGCCTCCTCCGCAAGGGCCGCGGCGCGACCGGGGACCGGGTCCACGAGCGCGAGCTCGAGCGCGAAGCGGTCGCTCGCGCGGTTCAGCTCGCGGAGCGCAGGCAGGTTGCGACGCGCGCCGCGGTTGGCGCCAGCGTCGAAGACGCGGCGCGTAGTCTTGGTGGGAGTCTGGAGCAGTCGCGTGGTCATGGTCGTCTCTCCGGTGCGTGGGTGAAGGATCACGAGCGATGGTCGGCGCCCTTGGCGCGGGCGATGTCCTGTTCGACGGAGTACAGAGCCTCGGCGCGGGCGCGGACGTCGGCGCGCTCGACCTCCGAGCGGTCGACGCTCTGGACGCGCCTGCGACCGCGCTCGACGAGCTTGCGGGCGGCGCGCAGCCGCGAGCGAATGAGCGAGATCTGCTCGGCGAGCTGGGCCGCGGGCGCGCGCTTCTTCTCCATCCAGGCGGCGACGAGCGCGGGCCCAATCGTGACGGCGAGGAGGAGCACGCCGTCCGCAAGCGCAAACGAGCGGGAGGTCTCCTCGCCCTCGTTCGCGCTCACCCTGACGTATGCGATCGCGCACGCCAGCATCGCGTAGCCGATGACGACGCTGCCGCGGATGAGGAGCGAGGTCCGCTCATCCTTCTTCTCGGCGACCGCCGCGGCGGCGCGCGTGGCCGCGATGAGCGTGATCGAGAGACCGACCGCGAGGAACGGCCGGTGCGCCGGTGCCACCCCCTGCGCCTGGAGGATGATGAACGCGCCCACGGCCTCGACGACGCCCACGGCCAGCAGGCCCAGGTTGTAGATCCAGGGGCTGCCGACGACAGCGCGCAGGTCCTCGGCCCGCCGGACCTCATCCTCGAGCTCGACGACATGGTGGCCCTGGTTCGCGTCATGCACCGCCTGCCGGTACTCGGCGGTGTCCTTCAGCGCCTCCTTGGAGGTCGCGCCGAAGCGCGCGAGCTGGCGGCGCGCGCTGCCGTCGACGCCGTTCTCGGCGTCGCGGTGCGCGTCGCGCTTCGTGAGGAAGAGGTCAATGTGTTCGCGGATGTTCATCGGGATCCTCCGTCAGTCGTGCGGGTCGTGGGCCGCGCCTCGGCGCTGTGTCGCGCGAGATCGATAAGGTCGGTCGAGAAGGTCACCTCTGCGGCGCCAGCAGCCTCGATCGCGGCGCGCCACAGGTCACGAAGTGCGATGTCGCGCGCGATGGACCAGGAGCAGCCGCGGTCGGTGGCGGGGCGGCCCTGCGCACGGACGAAGTGGACGCTGGCCCCCGCGAGGCTACCGGACGGAAGGAGACCATGGCGCCGAAGCCGGGCGAGCCACTCCGCGCGGGTCGGCAGGTTGCGCACGCACTCCGCGTCGAGAAGGGACGAATACTCGCGCAGGTCCGACATCACAATGAGGCGCCGCGGGAGACCGTTCGACGGTGCCAGCGTCACGGCCGTGATCGCGGCCGCGATCTCGCTCCGCCTAGGCCGCGCGCGCCGAAGCTCGCGCTCGACGGGGCGGCAGAGCTGCGCGCGGACGGTGTCGAGGAAGCGCTGCTCCTGCGTGCGGACGGCGCGCTCGCCGCGCTCGGTGCGCTCCGGCACGTCGATGCGACCGACGACCGCGCTCTCCGTGGCCGTGGGACCCAGCACGTGAACCTCGAGGTGCGCCCGGGGGCGCGCGAAGGCATAGCGCGCCGCGAGCTGGATCTGCTCGTCGATCTCGCCGTTGTCGCACGTCGACTGGTCGCTCCCGTCGCAGACGATGGCGATCCACTCGGGCGCGGGGCGCGGCGGGTCGACCACGCTAAGAGACGAGAGGATCTCGTTCGTGGATGAGGACCCGCGGCCGTTGCAGGCGACGAGCGCGAGGGTGAGTGCGAGCGCCCGAACGAGGCGCCGCCCGCGCGGGCTCGGTGCGGCACGATGCTGCCGCGTGCTGGATGTGCTGACGTGTGTGACCACTTTGCCTCCGATCCGGTCGCGCCATTGCGACCTTCAATTGGAAGGGGGGAAGCCCCCGGTTTCGTGACAGGGCTGCCTGACGTTGGAGCGCGAGTTGGTTGGGGCAGGTCGCGGCGTGGAAGGCGACGGCATGGGCATCGCAATCTCGAAAGGCGAGGCCGTTGCGTAGGGAGGTGATGGCATCCGCGCTGAATCGGCCGAGGCACGGGAACGAGATCAGCGTCGGGACGGCGCCGGAGGGGCGAGCGCTACGAAGTCCGGGGGCGGCGCCGCGCGCCGGATGCCGTAGCGAGAGAGGATGTGCCGCGCCCGGCGACGTGCGCGCTCGACGCGCTTGCGCCTCGCGGTATCAGCGGGTTCAGTGCGCGAGACCTCTGCCTCGAGAACCTCGCGATCGCCGGGCGCGAACTCGGCAATCGCGAGTGCGACCGCCGAGTACCAGGCGAGGCGAGCGCACTCCTCGATCCCCTCTTGCAGAGGGCGCTCGGGATCTCCCTGCGCCGCATCGAGGAAGTCGCTCTCCGTGAGACTGGCTGCGGAGACGCCCTCGGCAGCGTCGAGAGGCACCGCGATCGGGCTCCGAGTGCCCCCGACGCCGCCGCTCGTCGCCCCGGCCATGCGCTCGCGCTCCCGAATCGCTCGCGCCTCCACGAGCGAGTAGAAGATGATGTACGCCTTGTGCGAGACGGGCGGGGCGAAGGCGGGGTGGTTGAGCTGCTCCGCCAGCGTGACGAGCACGTTCGCGATCGCGTCCTCGGCAACGTCCGCGTATCCACGGCGCACGAGGTGCTCCCGGGCAGAGCGGCGATGACGACCTGCTTCGACCAGGTGGTTCATGACCACCTCCTGTCTGCTCCCCGCGTATCCTTCTCCGCGGATTGCAAGGCGCTCTCCGGCGGAAACGATGCCGCAGCGAGGGCGGAGTGGAAAGTGCCGGGGATTGAGCCCCCCTGGTAGTCGTCCTGTTCGCCCTCGCCAAGAAGAGCCAGGACGACGTGGAGGACGAGACGGCGATATAGCGGTGCACCCATGCTTCACCTCGCGAAGGCAGACGGATCCCTGGTCGGGGACCCCGCGCCCCCGACTCCCTGGCCGACGACGCGGTCGTCCCGCGTCGCTCAACCAAGGTTGTGGTGAGCCCCAGAGCCGCGCGCTTCGCGGCTCCATCGGGGCTCAGAGATACCTATGACCCGCCCCCCTTCGAATGTGACAGGGCCCTCGCGAATCTCCCTGGGAGGTGCTTGACCTAGGGCGCCCTCTCGGCGATTGTCCAAGGTCACCCATGCGGAGGAGTGTCACCACCAGCACGAAGGCAGCGTTCGACGTGAAGTCGAGCGAAATCCTCGTGAACCGACGAGAAGCGGGCTTGTCCCGCCCCGTCGAGGTGGTCCTCAAGCTCCACCATCTGCCGCCGTGATCGGTTCCCGGAGCGGGACTCTATGTCCCGCCCTGGGAGGCTCTCGTGCCCGATCCCCTCGGTCTTTTGACCGCCCCAGGGGCGAGGTGCGCCCTGGAAGATCGTGGGCACGGCCGCGGTGAACCAGCGGGAGAGCCGGACCCAGGAATGTTCACGATCGACTCTGCTGATCCCCTCGCCACGCAGTTCCGCCCCTACCTTCGCCTTCACACCCAGACCATGGAGCACACGCTCCGTCGCATGCGCCTGCCGATCCCGGCCGGGATGATGGCGCTGCCGGGCGGCATCCGGGCGTGCCTCCTTGGGGACACCCAACTCCGGGGCACGATCACGAGCAAGGTGATCGAAGCGTTCAGCGAGAGCGTCGCGGCCGAAGCCGTCAGCCCCGGCGGGGCCGAGGGGTGGATCGTCACGGTGACCCGCAGGATCACGCGCACGTGCGCGAAGCAGCATGCCCGTCAGTTGGCCCGCCTCGGGACGCTCCACCACGAAGACGGCTCCTTCCTCGATCATCTGGTGCCCAGCAATGAGACCCCCGAGGTGATGCTCGCCGCGGCTCAGGAGACGGTCCAGGTACGGGCGCTCCTCGGTGCCCTCTCCCTGCAGGATCAGGAACTGGTGCAGGCGTACTTCATCGACGAGAGGTCGTACGAGGAACTGGCGCTCGCGTACGGGTGCCCTCTGCCGACGCTCCGCAAGCGCGTCGAGCGCCTCTGCACCCGCCTGAGGAAGATCGGGGATGATCACGAGATGAAGCTCTGCGCTTGAACGGCATGTATTAACCAAAATAGATTGTTACGTTCCGGTAGCGGCCCTGCGCAGTCGTGCTGTGGCCATCGGACCGGGCACAGCCTTGTCCGGTCTCGAGGTACCCATCTTAGCGACGTCTTCAAACACATATCGCCTAAACAAAAAGCGTGCCACGGATACCCGCGCGCTTTGACGCCCTGTGTGCGCGTCTATTATTCTTTCGGCATGCCTGAAAGAACACATATCTTCGACAGTTCTGTTGAGATCCTGGAACGCAAGAGACGACTTCGCGCGGCCCTTGAGCAAGGACTCGAAGCACCTGGAATCGTCGCGCTCCATGGCACGTCGATGGAGGCGATGAAGAGTGTCGTGCTTCGCGGTGCACTGCCAGGAGGCACGAAGGGCGTCGACATCTCGTTCTCGCAGCCGGGTGTCCCGATGCTCTCGGCGTACTACCTGCAATCGCGAGAGCGACCCGAGGGGTCAGACGACGAGGCCTTCATGGAAACCCTGCTCGACGAGGCCATCGCCTACGCCGGAACGATCGCGAGAGTACACGCCGTCCTCGCCTACTTGAAACTCGACCTCGACCTGCGCAACGAACTGCCAACCCATGCGGAGATGATGCTGACAGGGACCATAGGCGTTCGATCTCGCAAACAGGCCTGCGAGCGCCTCGGGGTATCTCCTGAACAGCTTAAAGCTGCCCTGGCCTATGCCGAAAAACGGTCAGGAGTCGTGATTGGCCTGAGCGCAGACGTTCTCCGTCAATACGAATATATAGAAACGAACGAGGGCGGAGAGTCACATGAGATTGCGATTCGATGCCCGCGAGGAGTGGACGCGTCGTGTCTCATAGGGCTGGAACCTCAGACCCGAGCGGAGTGGAAGGAACTAGAATCGCTGTTGGCATAGAGCAACATTTCAAAATCTCGACTCATGTCATTAAAGCTCAAGAGGGGTATGGAGGCAGCGGTCCCCTGCCACCCCCAAGTCCAGGTGATGCCCCACCAAGCGTGACTGACCCCTGGAGAGACCCGAGGGCCGTGCCTGCGCCAGTTCGAACACCAGGAGACAAGCTGAGACTCCCCGAGCTTCGGAGGAGTCACTCGCCACGCCCCCCGTGGATCCCCCAGGGGCTACGGACCCACCCCTCACCCCATACGCGCGACAGCGCCGGGGGCACGTGGGCGTTGGAGACCCCCGACCAGGCCTCCGCGCTCTCGGTCTTGGCAAGCACTGCGCCCCGGACCATCCAGCCCGGGTTCACCTCCCGCAGTGCTCGGCAGATGTCGCCCATCGTCGAGCCCCACGTGTAGAAGTCGTCGACGACCAAAAATGTGCCGACGGGCCTGCCCACGCACTTCGCCGCGTAGACACCCCGGACCTCCTCGTCGCGCTCCGGCGTGGACGCCAGAGAATCCAGAGGTCGGTGGACCCGCTTCGAGAGCAGCTCGGGGTACCATGCCCACTCCTTGCGCGCGGAAACCTCCACCCCCATGCGATGCACGGGAGACCCCTCGGGCAGAACCACGTGCTCCGCGGGGATTGCACCAACCACCACCACGGGGCCCAGGCCGCCTTTCGACTCGATGTCCTCCCAGGCCGCCACAAACCCCCTCACGCCAGCGTCTACCGCACTCGGTATCCCGGCCTTGAAGCGGTTGAACCGTGAGGTCCATAACTCGTCCACACGGTCGACAATGCGGAAGCCGATCGCGTACAACCCGTCAACTCCGTGCGCCCGGAGGGGTTCGATGCTGATCAGACGACCCAACTGAGTGAAGCTTGGTGGCACGGCTGTCCCCCTGTCTGCCAACGATGCGGAATCGACGCTAGGTCCCCCCTCCACCGAAAGCAAGGAATTCGGCGAGAGGTCCGGTCCCAACGACAACACCCTCGGCTCTCCTCGAGGCCTCTCGCCTGCGCCTGCATCGGCGCCTACCTGTCCACCTCGAGCGCCCGCAGGTTGACCTCCCGGGCGACGGGCCCCCAACTCGGCAGGGTCCGCTCCCCTCCCCCGTGGCCTTCCCGGCCAGCCTGTTGAGGGTACGCCTGATGGCCTCGCCAGGAGTTGAGGCGGCCTTCGTTGGAGCCCTCCCTGTGCTCCTGGTCGCGGAACTAGCAGGCCCGGCCCCTGAGACCTGGAAGCCGGGCAAGGAAGTAAGGGTGGACTGCGGTCACGCCGCTGCGAAGAAGGCCGGAGCTGGCCCTGCGGGGTCGGGGGCTGCATCACCCCAAGAGGGACCTACAGGGCCTCGGCCGGAGGCTGGGGGCCACCTCGGGGATTGCATAGGCCTCGGGGTCGACAGTGATGGTGCGGGTGGTCGCGGCGGCAGGAGCTCAGTGGACTTGAGCATCCAGCACGTTGCGACCAGGACCCCGACGATGACCCCTGCCACGCGGACCCACCCCTTTGCCCCACGGCCGACCTGTATGGGCACCAAGGGGGGGGTCTCTTCGCTCTCGGCCACCCGCGGAACCTTGAGCTGTGGAAGGCCCTCGGGCCCGGCCTCGTCGGGCGGGTCGAAGGAGGTCGCGATGTTGTCGTCTGCCCCGGGCGGGAACGATTGGGCCCGCTTCACGTCCGATTCGAGGCGTTGCTGCGCCTCGCAGAAACTCGTGCCCGCTGTACCCGTGGTGGCCCCCAAGGCCGTGCCAATACAGGGGCCCGAGGCATTGCGCGGCTTCGAGGTCGAGAGCTCGGACCAGAGCCGCCACGACGCTCTGTGCAAGCCGAGGATGGCAGCATGAGCGACGACTCCGACCTGACCCGAGGGGCCCGCCACGGCGCCGTCAATGCCTTGTGCCGGACCCTCGAGCAGCCGACCTTGGCGCGAGAGTTTGTGCAGACCGAGCGGGTCGGGTCGCGCTGTCCGAGGCCTGCGCACCAGGGGAGTACCTGCAAACGCCGCTGGATGCTGAGGTCGATACCCGCGTCGAGCGCGCCGTCGAACGTCGTCCTCGTGCCGCGCGGCTGTAGGCACCCAAGACCCTGGCGCAGTTTGACTGGCGTCGTGCGCATAGCGTGGAGCGGCCTCGCATCGAGAGTCTGGCCCGCTGCGAGTGGGTCTTGACGGCCCGCAATGTCGTGCTGCTGGGCCCCGTTGGGACGGGCAAGACCCACCTGGCAATCGCCCTGACGATCGCGGCAATTGGGCGGGGCCATGGGGCGTTGCTCTTCTGGGCGTCGGATCTGGTGCGGACGCTGACGGAGGCGTGTGATGCGCGGTAGCTCAGCCGGTTGCACGACCGGCTGCAACGGGCGGACGTGCTGGGGGTGGATGAGTTGGGCTTCGTCACCTTCGAGCAGTCTGGGGGAGAGCTGCTCTTCGACGTACTGTCCACGCGGCACGAGCGGCGCGCTACCGTGATGACCTCCAACCTCTCCTTCGGCGAGTGGAACAGGGTGTTCGGCGACGACCTGAGGTAATCGTGACCCGCAGGGCGGGAGATCGAGGCGCCGGGTGGATCGCGAACGATCGCAGCGGTAGCGAGGGCGCGGTGGAGGTCGGCACGCGTGGAGGGTTCCTCGGGACCGTTGGAGGGCCCACCGGGGCCAGGAGAGTGTGGACATGGGGGCACGATGGCCGCCTGGATCGGTGGCCAGCACAGGGCGCAGGGGGTGCTATCCCTTGCGCGGCAAGTGAGCTGATTCACCCCGAGGGGCAGGTCGGTTTCATTTGGTTGTTGACAACGCCCTCCAACTGTGGGCACAGCTACTTCACCCGGGGGGCTCGACACTCTAGCAGCGCCCGCGACGAACCACCCTGTCGGCGGAGTCCGACCGTCTGGAGGAGACCGAAATCTGTGTCCAGGTAGGACTTTCCAACTGCGGCGGGACGGTATACAGTTCCGTCGGCCTTCCTTCGCCTGTCTACGTCTGCCCTCCTTACTCCGGCATTCTGATCAGGCCGTGTGGCGTTGCCGCACTGCGGAAGGAGTTCGCTATCTCTATGCCCTGCTCCATCTTCAACGCAATCCTGCTCTCGCTCTGTCTCTTGCTGGGCGGTGGTTGCACCGAGAGTGCGCCCCCTGCTGCCCATCGTCCCCCAGAAATTCCACACGCTGGTGGGGCGGTCGATGTCTTATCAGGACCGCCGTTCACCGTCCGACATCCCAATGGGATCTGGGTTTTCAACGTCACATCATCACAGTTCTGGCTCAGAGAGCCCGATGAACTCCCCAAACGCACACCTCGGGAATTCAAATTTCTCGACGAACCCTCCACGTCCGACGACTACCTCTTCTCGGTTCGGACTGACGGCTCAGGCTATTACGGCTTTCCATACCTCAAAGTTCGCGTTATCCGCTCTATGACCTCCAGCACTGCGCCGATCGACTATGTCCTAGGTGACGTGCATCTATTTCAGACCGCGGGCTATCCTACGCCCATGGGAACCCTACAGCACGGCGATGTACTCCTTCGTTATTATCAGCGCAGCAACAACGAGTTGATTTTCCTCACTTACCGGCATGGCTTTGTAATCATCATCAAGTGCCCTTTGCCTGATGAGCCACAGAGATACCTCGAAGATATCGCCTCGCTCGTTCGAGGTTTTGAGGTGCTGCCGTGAGCGCGCGACATCGTTTTGTCATCATCGGTCTCACGTTATTCGCCCTCATCTGGTCTCCGCCGATTTGGTGTTGGCCATCGGTAGTCGTGGCACCCGTCGATAACTGCGTAGAGGAGTGGAATGAGTGCCATTCCTTCGACTGTGGCTTTAACAACCGATGTGATGCCAGGCGGACCTCCACCACCTATCAAGTCCACTCCGGCATAGACATCCGAGCCGCCGAGGGTGTTCGTGTATTTGCACCGTTCCGCGGTCGCGTTCGTTATATCATTAACCTCCCTGATGACGGCTTGGGCGGGATAATGATCTTCGAAGCAGAGGATCGATCTGTACATCTCGCAATCTTTCACCTCCGTCACCGAGCGACCCTTCCCGGCACCGTCGTAGTCGACCAAGGCGGGAACGGTCCCATCGTTCCAGCGGGTACCCATATCGCTTACGTCGGTTCGACAGCGGAAAATGGCGGATGGCTGACACACCTTCACATCAGCGTTCTGTATGGTCCGTATCAGTATTTGCCATCGCTTGGTGCTGCAGGATCCTTCACGACCCACCTGCCGCTTACGCGCAGCGGATACGACGCCGCGGATCAACTCTGCCTGTGGGCGAATCCACTGGCGCTGTTCGACTCTGTCTGTCAGCGGCGCGAGGCGCCCACGGGGGCGTTACTGTCGCTGAATCAGCCACATTCCCAGAACTACTTCGACCCCGGCGGCTCGAACGGCACTGCCAGCGACTCCTGCCGCGCCGATCATGGTCCGTATACGAATGCCTGGTTCTGTACCCGTTGCTCCAGACGGGACACCTCGATGCGTGAGACCTGTGGTGGTGGCAACCAGAACGGCGACACGCTCACCGACGAAGGGCTCGGAGTCGTGGGGTGTTCGGGCCACCAGTCGGGCGTGTGGCGACCAGCCTGCAATACCGAGTCCGTGACAACTCGATATCGGTCCGGCTGCCGGGGCACGAATGAATGCGTCAACCGCGCAAGCTCGTGCGAAACCCCCAGGGCTGCGATCGTACGCCGATTGACGACACTCGGAGGCAACTGGGCTCTTTGCGACGATGGAGGGGGAAGGGCGACGCACCTCTGGGGACAGCTCTGGCTTGGAAACCTCTGTCTCGTTGAACAGGGACAGGACCTCTGCTCGGTGAACATTTCGCGAGAGTCCGCGATCATCTACAACCCCACCAACGGAGAGGATTCGTGTTCGAACGGAGGCACGCAGAACCGCTGCGCATACCTGATCGATAAGGAGTTTTGGAATGCATATCGATGCATTGCTCGTCGCGTTGGTGGCCGCACCGAGTACAACGGCTCTGGGATTCTCGGTGCGCCGCGCGGAGAGGTATTCGAACTCAATGAAGCGCGACGAATGATGGGGCATACCTGTGGCATGGCGCCGAATGGGGCTCCCGTGCAGCGCTTTCAGTCTGGTTGCATCTGGCTCGACGGCCCCTCCATGAATCGCAATGTTCACGTCCACTTCGACTCACATGTGGATTTTGATATTCCGGCGACCCAGACGTGTGCCCGAAACCCATTGATCGTGGAGAACCCCGCTCCCCCACCAGGTTGTGTACAGCCCTGCAATCCAGGCGAATCCCGATGCTCGGGCCTATCTGCCATCGAATTCTGCGGGGACGCAGACGGGAATGGTTGCCGCGATTGGCTTCATCTCTCCTGCTCTTCAGATACCGTCTGCTCCGATGCCCTGTGCGTGTCTTGCGGTGGGCCAGGACAACCGTGTTGTGGGGGAACGGCGCCATGTGCAGGAGCGGGCATTTGTTCGGGTGGACACTGTGTTTCTTCAACGCCTTGTGGTGGATTCGGGGAGCAGTGTTGTGTTGCCGGGAGCCCGTGCGGCGACGGCCTCACCTGCAATGGAGCCTTCTGCGACGTGCTAGGCGCGGTCGATGCCGGAGCGCCGCCACTTGACGGGGGCACCGACGCAGGCGACGCCCCTCCGGCTCCCGATCTTCCCGACGGGTGGTCCACCAGCCCCTGCGGGGGTTCGGGTCAGCGCTGCTGCGCCGGCGAGTGCGAAGCTGGTTTTATGTGCTCGGGCTCGGATCCTCTCGCGACCTGCATCCCCTGCGTGCACCACTGCGCCTCCGGCGAGCAGGGCTGCGACGCCATGGGTCGTCGTGTCTCCTGCCAAGAGCCTATCTCTGGCCCTGGCGGCCACAGTTGCCGCGAGTTCGTGAACCCCGAGGCCTGCTCGGCCGACACGGTATGCCGTCCCGGAATGTCGTGCGTTTCGTGTGGTGGCGTTGGCCAACCTTGCTGCATGGGGTCTACGCCCTGCTCGGGCACTGCCACGTGCCGGAGCGGATTCTGTTCGACGGCTGTGTGTGGGAACGGCTCGTGCGAGGACACGATGGGCGAGAATTGCACGAGCTGCGATCCCGACTGCCACTGCGCCGCCGCTGATATGTACTGCAGCGCGGGCCATTGTCTCACCTGCGGCGAACTCGGCAACCGCTGCTGCACGACCGGCCTGCCCTGCCAAGTGCCGGGTGCGTGCGAGGGGAGCGTCTGCGTCTGTCGCGACAGCGACGGCGATGGGCATCGGGCGCAGGCATGTGGTGGAGACGATTGCAATGACAACGATATGCGCGATCGCCCTGGAGCCGCTGAACGCTGCGACAATCTCGACAACGACTGCGACGGGACGCGCGACGAGGGCATCTCGGAATCCTGTTACAACGGCCCGTCCGGGACCCGCGGTGTCGGCCGATGTGTCGCGGGCACCCGCACGTGTTCGATGGGGACGTGGAGCGCGTGCGCGGGGGAGATCGTCCCGGCGGCCGAGACGTGCGACAACGTAGACAACGATTGCGATGGTGCCACAGACGAAGATGGATCGGAAGCGTCGTGTCCCATCCGCGCGAATAGTTCGGTCAGTTGCGCGATGGGAGCATGCCGATATGCCTGCCTGCCGGGCTTCGGGGACTGTGACGGCAATACTGCCAACGGCTGCGAGACGGACACACGCACGGCCACGGCCCACTGCGGGATGTGCGGACATGCATGCGCGTCCGGCGAGCACTGCTCCGGGAGTTCCTGCGGAATCGCCTGCGCAGGCAGTTCGCCGACGAACTGCAGTGGAGCTTGCGTCAATACGACGACCAACCCCGCACACTGCGGTACCTGCGGGAACGCCTGTCCGACCCGCTCGAACGCTACCGCGACTTGCACCGCCTCAGCCTGCGGCATGAACTGCAATGCCGACTTCGGCAACTGTGACGGCAACGCAGCGAACGGCTGCGAACGAGACCTGCGGACGGACAACGCGAACTGCGGTGTGTGCGGGAACGTCTGCACTGGCGGACGCGTGTGCCAATCGAGCTTGTGCACCTGTCCTGCTGGGCGCGTGCCCTGTCAAGGAGTTTGCGTCGATACCACGTCTGATTCCAGCAATTGCGGCGCCTGCGGCACAGTCTGCAACTTGCAAAATGCGACCCCCACCTGCCAGAACAGCGCATGTCGCGTTGCGTCGTGTGCAACGAATTTCGCGAACTGCGATGGGAACCCCGCGAACGGCTGCGAGGTCGATACGCGTTCTTCCATTGCGCACTGTGGGATGTGCGGACGCGCTTGCGCGTCCGGTCAAGTGTGCTCGAGCGGGAGTTGCACGATCTCCTGCGGCGGAGGCACCCCGACGCCGTGTAGTGGGACGTGCGTGAGCACCGTGACCAACCTCGCGCACTGCGGCGGGTGCGGTGTGGTCTGCCCGACACGGGCGAACGCCGCCAGAACTTGCACCGCGTCGTCCTGTAGCTTTGCCTGTATCACGGACTTCGGGGACTGCGACGGCAACGCGGTAAACGGCTGCGAACGGGACCTGCGCTCCGACGCCAGCAACTGCGGAACTTGCGGGAACGCCTGCGCGGGTGGTCGAGTCTGTCAGGGGAGCTCCTGCGTCTGTCCGCTCGGGCAAAACCTCTGCGACGGACGCTGCGTAAACACGACGAACGATGCCGCGAATTGCGGAGCGTGTGGCAATAGTTGCGTCATCCCATCCAGCGGAACGGTTTCGTGCGTCGCGTCGAGTTGCGTCCCAGCCTGCCCTGTGGGTCAGGCCAACTGTTCCGGGAACTGCCGACCAGTCGGCGCTTCCTGCGTGGTAGGAACGGGTGCGTGCATGCGCTCGGGCGTGCTCGTCTGCAGCGGCACGACCACGGGTTGCAGCGTCTCGCCAGGGGCGCCTGTGGTCGAGACGTGCGATAACATCGACAACAACTGCAACGGCTCAACGGACGAAAACCTCTCGCGGGCCTGCTACAACGGTCCGAGCGGAACCGAGAACCGAGGCAGGTGCCGCGCCGGTACCCAGAGTTGTGCCGTTGGGGCCTGGGGTGCCTGTGTAGGGGAAGTGCTCCCCGCGACCGAGACTTGCAACGGGACTGACGACGACTGCGACGGGATGACCGACGAGGTCTGTGCCTGCGCGCTGGGTACGTCTCGTCCCTGCTACAACGGTCCGTCTGGCACCGCGGGCATCGGCATCTGCCGGAACGGGACCCAGAACTGCGTCACCGGAGGCGTGTGGGGCGCGTGCGTCGGCGAAGTCGGTCCCAGCCCGGAGATCTGCGACAACACGGACAACGACTGCGACGGCCGCACCGACGATGTCACGCAGCCTTGCTACTCCGGTCCCTCCGGCACGGCGGGGATCGGGGCGTGCCGGAACGGCTCCCAGTCCTGCTCCGCTGGGGCTTGGGGCGTCTGCATTGGTGAAGTCCGCCCGACGACCGAGGTCTGTGACAACATCGACAATAACTGCGACGGGCGGACCGACGAGGGGCTTACCCGCGCTTGTTACTCTGGTCCCGCTGGGACTCAAGGTCGGGGTGCTTGCCGTGCCGGGGTCGAGACGTGTGCGTCCGGGGCATGGGGAAACTGCGCAGGACAGGTAGTACCGGTCTCGGAGAGCTGTAATGGAATCGACGACGACTGTGATGGGATGACGGACGAAGAGTTCACGGGCCAGGGGACGAGTTGCCCGGTGCCTGGCCTTCTCGGAGCGTGCGGCACCGGACGGGTCGCGTGTCGCGCCGGTGGCACCGTCTGCGAGCAGACGACCTGGCCCTCTTCCGAGATCTGCGACAACGCGGACAACGACTGCGACGGGAACGTCGACCAAGTCTGCATCCGTTTTTCTTTCAGCCCATCTGGGTACGGCCAGGACTGCTCGATCTGGCGCCGCGACACAGACGCTCCCGATGGAGCCCACTGGTATGGATACACTGCACTCTCCGGAGTCCAGACGCACCTCTGGCCGTACACTGCGAACGGGGCGGTGATCCGGATCAACTTCGCCTGCTACTCGCCTCCCATGTCGACGGATGGGATGGATCTCGACCTTCCACTGACTCCAGGCGGTCCTCCGGCGAAAGCTGCCGAGTCGGCGTGGGCCTTCGGCGCCACCTCCTGCGGTGGTGGCAGTGCGACCATGGTAGCGCCGTACGGTGCTCCGCTAGTGACCTTTGGTGGAGGCTCGCCTGCCCCCATCCAGGCTCTGGGCACGCGCGGCGCCATCCCGGCGCTCAGCTGCGTTACCGCGATCGACCCTCGAAACGCGACATGTAACAATCCGGCCTGTTGGGACTGCGGGATCGGCATTGCGTGCTGCGTGAGCACGGCGGCTTGCGAGTGGAATTGCAAGAACGGGATTGATGACGACGGTGACGGCCTCATCGATTGTGCCGATCCTAGCTGCTCTCACGCGATCGCTCGTGTTGGTGATCCAAGCGCCATAATCGATGACGGGGTTCTGAGATGTCGGTGGTAGCAGACCGTCTTTGTTGACCGACGCACAGGACCTCGGTCGGCGCTTCAAGAACCGAGGATATTCTGGAGGCCATGGAACACTCGGCGTTACAGTTCACAGCATCCAAACAGCAAGAGGCCCGGCCCCAGAGATCTGGATGCCGGGCAAGGAAGTAGGGCGTGGAACGTCGGCCGTCACGCCGCCGCGAGGATGGGCGTCGCGGCAAGGTAGTCGCCCGCGAGGCGCTCCATCGCGAAGCGCACGTCGGGGTCCTTGTTCGTCGTGTGGGCGACAAGGGTGATGGCCTGCACGACGCCGAAGCGGCTGAGGTCGCCCTCGCGCAGCACGACGCGCTGGGCCTCCTCGAGGAGCGCCTTGGGCACCTCGGACGAGTCACCGAGGATGGCATCGACGGCGTCGTCGGGGTGCGGGACCGTGATGCGCTTGGCCGACTGCATCCACTGGAAGGCGACCTGCCAGCGCTCGGGGAGTCGGCCGATGGCGATCACGAGGGCGGCGGCGAGCTGGTCGTCCTCGATCGCGCGGTGGGTGCGGTAGAGGGAGCGCTTGCCGCCGACGCGCACCATGAGGCCATTCGAGCACACGAGGCGGAGCCAGTGGTCATCGAGGGAGAGAGCGCTCGCGCCCACCTCCGAGTTCCTGAGGTGGAACCCCGGGTGAAGGCGATCGCCCCCGATGTCGAAGGCCTCGACATGGACCGCGGTGTAGTGGGTCGTGGTCTCGGTGAAGCGCACGGTGGTGAACACGTACTCGTCGAGGAGGCCCTTCATCATCGTGTGCATGCGATCGATCACGCGGGCGTCGTCGATCGGCGTGAAGCCAGGCGCGAGGACGGCCCGCGCGACCCCGTGGGCCTCGCCGTCGGGATCCTTCCAGGCGCGGATCTTCTTCTCGCCGGGGATGCGCGAGAAGCGGCGGTTGACCTCCTCGGCGCGCTCCTCGCCGCTCGCCGACTTGAACCAGGTGTCCCAGCGCAGCCCGAGGAGCGAGCTCAACTGCCGCCGGGCGTGGTCGTTCATGCGGTAGCGGTGGCCGCCGGGCAGCTCGATGTGCCCCTCGGGCGTCATCCTGAGGTCGGCGACGTGCACGACCTTGTCGGGGAGCATCTCGTCCGCGCGCTGCATGACGTCGCCGTAGACGGACATGAAGGGGAGGCCCTTCGGCCCGCCCTGCGGCGGGGGCGGCGTGCCGCTCTGGTTGGCGGGCGGGACGAGGGCGAGGGCGGACCTGGAAGCGGGAAGGATGGCGGCGTTCATGATGGACCTTGTCTCCTCAAGGCGAACGGAAGCGGGCGCGAGACTGCGCCTCGGTTGTTCGTCTGGAGGAGGAAGGGCGGGAGCGCGCAGGGACTGCGTCTCCCGAAGGAAGGTAAAAGTGCGCTGTTCAGGGTTCGGTCACGATGGCGTGGCGTCGAATCTTCGCGCGCAAGGTCGAGCGGGCCATGCCGAGGATGCGCGCCGCGGGCGCGAGGCGTCCGCCGTTGGCCCTGAGCACGCTGCGGATCGTCTCGATCGAGGTGTCGGCCTGGATTTGGAACGCGGTGCGGGGCTCGGACGCGAGGGCGTCTGCGACGACATGGGCGTCGAGCTCCTCACGTGCGGTGTGGGCCGCGGCGCGCAGGAGCACATTCGAGAGCTGCCGCACGTTCCCCGGCCAGGCGTAGGACGAGAGGGCTCGGACCGCGTCCGGCGAGAGGCGCCGTGTACCGATGTCGTTCGTGGCGCGGGCGAGGAGCGCCTTCGCGATCACGTCGAGGTCCTCGATGTGCTCGCGAAGCGGAGGGATCGTAATCGCGAGCCCGTGCAGCCGAAAGAAGAGGTCGGCCCGAAAGGCACCCAGCGCAACGAGGGGCGCGAGCGGCGTGTGGGTCGCGACGACGAGCCGGACCGAGACCGTCCGCGTCCGCTCGGCACCCACGGCACGCAGCTCCCCCGTCTCGAGGACGCGCAGAAGTCGGGCCTGCATGGGGAGCGAGAGTTCCGCGACCTCGTCGAGGAAGAGGAGGCTCTTGTCGGCGACCTCGAAGAGCCCGCGGTGGCGCACGTAGGCGCTGGTGAAGGCGCCGCGCTCATGCCCGAAGAGCATGCTCTCGGCGAGGCCCTCAGGGAGCGCCGCGACGTTCGCGGCGACGAAGGGGGTGTTGGCGCGGGGCCCCAGACGATGGAGTCCGCGTGCGACGAGTTCCTTTCCGGTGCCCGTCTCTCCGTGCACGACGACGGTGGCGGTAGTCGATCGTGCGTAGAGGGCGACGAGGCGTCGCACGCGTTTGATGGCCGCGGAGTTTCCATACAGGCCGGTAACTTCCGCGCTCGGGAGGTCTCGCGCAGATTCCGTGTCGGTCGAATGCGAGCCGTTCTGGGGCGGGTGCGAAGCATCGCCCGGCGCTTCGGTCTCCATCGTGTTC
Organism: uncultured Myxococcaceae bacterium; assembly: GCA_964447205.1. Classification (GTDB taxonomy): domain Bacteria; phylum Myxococcota_A; class Polyangia; order Polyangiales; genus JAEUKH01. The sequence continues at coordinate 48,565 of CAYUSB010000022.1, read as the reverse complement.
TCTCCTTCTGGCGCGGGAGTCGGAATGACTCTGGGTGCGCCGTGAGCCGGGTGGCTCCCCTTCAGGATACCGGCCCCCGGGGTCCTGGGGAGTGAGCGCCTCGTGCACCCTGAGGGCGTACCTGTGGACAACTCACACGGGCGGCATGAGGTCCCCCGGGAGCTCGCGCGGAGGGGTCGGGAGCTGCTCGCGAATGACCCGGTCCACCTCGAGGACTGGACGCCCGTAGCGCTCGGCCGAAGCGGCACGGATGACCCCACTGTGGCCCACGACGGTGGCATCCGGCGGGAGGGTGAGCGCCGAGAAGGGGCGGGTGGTCTGGCCTTCGACGGCGAGCCGGAGCGCGACCTCGAAGCGCCCCAGGCGGGTGAGATCCTCCGCCGAGAACTCGGGGCCGAAGTCGGAGACAAGGGTCTGGGCGTCCTCGCCGCCGACGCGGAACATGATGGTCGTGCCGACGTTGCCGAGGACCGAGGCACGCAGCCGGTCGTCGAGCTGTGCGAGGTGTTGGTGCGCAAGGACGAGGGCGAGCCCATACTTCCGCGCCTCGGAGAGGAGCTCGCCGAAGGACTCGGTCGTGAACGACGGGAACTCGTCGACGACGAGGAGGAAGGGGCGCCGCTTGTGCTCGGGCTGGTCCGCACGGGCGTAGGCCGCGAGCTGGATGCCGGCCACGAGCACCGCCCCCAGGAGCGCAGCGGCGTCCTCGCCGAGTTGCCCCTTCGAGAGGTTCGCGATGAGGATGTGCCCGCCGTCGAGGATCTCTCGCAGGTGCACCGAGCTCCGCCTCTGCCCGAGCATCCGACGGACGGGGGGCGACGCGAGCACGGCCGCGACCTTGTTCTGCACGGGTGCGATCACCTCGGCGAGAAACGCCCGAGGATACTGCGTGAACTCGTGCGTCCAGTAGAAGGCGACGAGTGGGTCCGTGAGCTGCCGGACGACACTCGCGCGGAACGCTTCGTCGACGAGCATGCGCAGGACCCCGAGGAGGGTCGTGCCGCGCACTTCGAGAAGGGCGAGGAGCGTCTGCCGGAAGATGTGCTCGAGTCGCGGCCCCCAGCTCTCGCGAAAGACCTTGCGAAATACGGCCAGTACGCCGGAGGCCACGAGGTGACGCGTCGCGGGTGTGGCGTTCGCGAGGAGGTTCAACCCGGTCGGCCGGTCGGTCTGTGCGGGGTCGAGGAGGACGACGTCGTTCGTCCGAATGCGCGGGACGAGGTCGAGGACGCGCGCCGCGAGGTCGCCGTGGGGGTCGATGACGGCGCAGCCCATCCCGCGCCGGATGGCACCCACCGCGAGGTGCTCGAGGAGCACGCTCTTGCCCACCCCCGTGCGGCCGATGACATGGACATGTCGCCGCAGGTCATCGGGTAGGACGCCAAAGGCCCGCCCCTTGTTGTGGCGGTGGTCGATGGCCGCGAAGAGCAGCGGGCGTGGGGAGGTCATGATAAAAACTGCCGCCCTCCCGCGGAGGGGGTCCTCCGGCAGATGGCTGCCCCGGGAACCCTGACCTCCCTCAGTGCCAGGCAGTGGTGGCAATCCGGGCGGCGGGGCTTGTGATCGGGCCGCGTCGGCGAGAGGGCGGCGCGCTACGGTGCGCGAAAGAGGGGCTCGGGAGGGGCCTCACGGATCGCGGGGATCGCGTGCGCCTCGAAGAGCGACTCGGGGTGCTGGGGCAGGTAGCGCGGGGCGGGCGCGAGCCACAGGAAGCGGGAGCCTCGTGCGGCCGCCCCATCGACCGCCGCGGCATGCAGAGCCCGCAGGCGCGCGCCCTCGGGGCAGAGGACAAGGACCCGGAGCGCGTCGAGACCGAAGCGCCGCTGGGGCCCACCGGTGCGCCACCAGTTGTAGTAGCCCGCGAGCTTGAGGCGCATGCGGCGCATGGAGATCGTGCCGCGGTCGAGTTCGACCAGGAGGGCACTCACCTGCCCGCCGACCTCGACGATGGCCAGGGCGTCGGCGACGAGCGGCACCCTCCGCAGGTATCCGCGCACGAGAACGAGGGTCGCGTCTCCGAGCGCGGTCGCACGGGTCTCGAAGCGCAGGAGGCGGATGGTACCCCGTTCGTGGAGCCGTTCGAGGAGGAGGCCGAGGTTGGCGCGCTCCGCTTCGTGCTCGAGGTGTCCATGCGTGCGGGCGAGGTGCGGGACCGGGGGGCGCGGGACGCATCCCAGCAACTCGAGGTGGGCTGCCCCCTTCGACGCGAGTGAGTAGATGGCGGGCGGCGGCTCTCCATTCGCACGGTGGTCGGGGTGCAGCTTCCGGAGGAGTCCATCGGCTGCGAGGACTTCGAGCGTCGCCTCCACTTCCCCCTCGTCGAGGTCGAAGCGCCCCGCGAGCTGACGTGCGGCGAGAAACTCATGGCGCGCGATCGCGGCGAGCACGGGGTCGACCCACGGCGGGCGCGGGTGCAGCAGGGAGTCCTGGAACATAGCGGCGAGAAGGAAGAGTGAGCGTTGAAAGGGTGGCCGCGGCGAGCGCAGCCGTGCGACGGAGGGCCGCGTCGCGGACCGCACCGAGCTCTGGGAACTCACGGACGAGATCCGACATGCTTGGCGCCGCTCGGCGGACGGTGCGGCGCACCGGAGCGGGCGGCAGGACGACAGGGACCCCTCGACGGACGGCCCCGCGAAGGGCGCGGGCGAGGCCCACAGCGTGGGTCTGGGAGACGAAGACGACGATGGCGCTCGGGTGGGTGCGCATGACGGCGCGCGCGAGCGAGAGACGAAGGCCGACCTCGTGGGTACTCCAGATGCGTCCGAGGCCACGGACCTCGAAGGGGTCGACAGCGGCCCAGACGACCGACCCGCGGGAGTGCCGCAGGAGGAGCACGCGGGGCTCCCGGCGCGGCGTTGAGTGTTCGAGCATAGGGTTCAGGGTGAAGAGTGAGGTCCTCGCTGGAGCCCCCGCAGCACGGTCGAGAAGTACGCGGCACGGCTGCGGCGGATCTGGGAGGCAGGGACGGCGAGGGTGCGGGCGAGGGCGAGCTCGATGAGCTCGGGCGGGGTGTCGGCGACCAGGCGCCGGATGGCGGCGATGCCGGCCTCGTCACCGAGGGCACGACTCACGGCCTCGGCATCGAGAGGTGCTCCCCTGCCCCCGGCTCCCCCTGTCCCCTCGATCGATCGGAGGGGAGAGTTTGAGCCTTTCGGAATCGATCGATCGAACTCCCCCTCCGTAGGTTCCCCCTCGTGGAGCCGAAGCTGGATGCTCCCAGCGAGGGTGCGGAGCCGGGCCTCGAGTTCGTGCGGGCGTACGCGAAAGACGGCCGCGAGCGCGACAAGCGGCACACGGGTCTCCCGGTCGCCCTCGCGGATCGTGACCGCGAGGGCGGAGGTCATGGGCATACGTCGTTGGGCGCGACCGGAAGGTTCTCGGGGGCCTCGGCGTCGCGGACGAAGACGGATCCGAGTTCAAGCGTCCGGATCGAGCCCCGAGCTGGTGCACTCGTCACGTGGCCGAAGAGCTCGAGGCGGTCGAGGAGCGTCTCCACGACCGCGGGTGAGACTTTGAGGTCGTCGGCGATGCGGGAGGTGCTCGTCCAGACGCGACCCGTGGTCGGGCACGCCTGCGTCACGAGGAGGACCAGGATCGCTGCCTCCTGGAACGAGAGGTTCCGGAGAGCCCCGAGAAGTCGCTCGCGCCGCAGGCGGATGATGGGGCGGAGCATGCTCATACCTCGGGGCGGAGCCTGAGCTCCTGACGCTGGATGAGCCGCGCGAGCCCTGGCACGTCCCGCTCGAGGAGCGCCGCCGCGTGGCGCGGATGGCGGCGAGCAAGTTCAACGAGCGAGAGCGCGAGCGCATACCAGCGCAGGTACCGGTGCCGGGCATGCGCCCGAGAGGGGTCGAGGCTCGGAAACGCAGTCCGCGCGAGGACTTCGGCGAGCACGCGCGCCACACGGTGGACGTGGCGCCCGACGAGAACGTGCCAGGCACTCTCGATGCGACGGACGACACTCGGAATGCTGAGTGCCGTGAGGAGCTCGAGGAGCCGGGCACGGACGGAGCGGCCAAACGTGCTCTCGTGCGCTGGGATACCAATCACGACGAGAGCCGGCCGGAGGCGAGCGATCATCCTCCGGACCCGCACGTAGATCTGATCTGCGCGCTCGGAGCGGCGTCCCCAGTGCCTCGCGTCCCAGCCGAGAAAAACCGGACAGTGGCGAAGGCGAGGGCGATGCCCGGTGCCGCGAAGAGGAACGAGTCCCCAGCGGTCGATGGAGGCGATGGAGGGGTAGTACTGGTGAGAGATGACGGTGAGAACACGCGTCGCATCTGCGACGTGAAGCTGTCGTGACATGGGAGGAACACCTGCAATCCTTGACGAATTCGAGGCACTACGCGTACGGTCATGCTCCGCTCGGTTTCGGGTGCGCAGGGCGCTATAGGCATGACGCGGAGGTCCTTGCCGGGAACCGCGCATGCCGAGTGAATTAGTCCTGATATTGTGCCGAAACCTGGGCGGCTGAGGAGTGGGCGCCTCGTGCAGGTGCCTCGCGAGACTGTGGATAACCGGCGGAGCGCTCCCGCCTGTGGATAAGGCGGGGGTGGCCGACGCGACACGCTCACTCCTCAGAACACATGAAAATGGGACGATCTCCTTGGGATCGTCCCATTTTCATTCTTCGCTCACTCCTATATGCTTTCCATATCAGCCCCAGCGCGAGCCTCGTGCACGCCCGACAAGGGTGTTCCTTCACAACTAAACCCTATGACAACAACCCAGGCACTCCAGGGGGATGCTTTCTCTTTCCTGTCGCTCCGAGAGGTCGCTGCTACCTTCCGTGTCGCACCCGTCACCATCTATCGTCTCGTTGCGAGCCGAGCGCTTCCTGTCTATCGCGTCGCCAAGAAGCTCCTCTTCAAGCGCGATGATGTCGAACGCTATGTCACCGCGCAGCGCCAAGAACCGCGCAACCCCACTCTATGGCAGTAAGAAAACGCGGGGACGTGTGGTGGGTCGACTTCATGTACAACAAGGAACGTGTGCGGAAGCCGAGCCCCTCCAACACGAGAGCTGGAGCACTGGCGTTCGAGGCCCTCATTCGTCAGAGCATCTCCCAACTTGGGTCCGCCCAAGCGGCGCTCGTTGCGATGGCACCAAAGCCCGTCGAGAAGCCGCTAACGTTTGCCGAGTTCACTGAGCGATGGATACGCGACTATGTCGACGGCACGAACTCGCCCACTACACAGCTTGAGAAACGCCGCGTTCTTCAGCGACACATTCTTCCCGCGTTCGGGTGTCGCAAACTCCCTGAGATTGATGCGCAGTCGATCCATCGCTTCATCGCCGACCTTCGTGCGACCGGGCTCGGACCCAAGACCATCAACAATGTGCTCACGGTGCTTCGCAAGGCACTTGACACGGCTTGTGACTGGCAACTTCTGGATCACCTTCCTCGGATGAAGTTTTTGCCAACGCCGGACGCCACATTCAAGTTCCTTTTGCCGACGCAGGTAGACGCACTCATTGCCGCAGCCGAGCCCGGCCTCTGGCGCGCGATGATTACCTTCGCCGTCCGCACGGGCCTCCGTTTCTCGGAACTTGCAGGACTTGAGTGGAGCGCGGTCGATCGGCATCACGGTGCGCACGGAATGGTAGCTGTGTGCCGCAAGAACGTGCGAGGCCTCGTGGGACCCCCGAAGAATAATCGTATCCGTCACATTCCTCTCACGAGCGATGCGCTCGACGCTCTCGATGACGCAGCCTCCTTTGCGATCCCGTCAGGAACGAATCTGGTGTTCACGTTTGCTGGCAAGTTCGTTGGATACACGACTGCTCTCGATAATCTCGTTCGCATCTGTCGCGCGGCTGGAGTGCCGCAGATTGGGTGGCACGATCTTCGCCATACGTTTGCGACACACCTCGTCTCGGTCGGTGCTCCCCTCAAGGCCATTCAGGATCTGCTCGGGCACTCGACGATAGAGATGACCATGCGCTATGCCCATCTTGCTCCCGACATACGCCACGCTGCGATTGCGCTCCTCGAGACAGGGCCAGAAGGACCATTGTCACAATATTGTCACAATCGACCTTTTCGGGCCTCTTCAACCGTTGAGACCTTCGCCGTTCAAGGCACGAATCTTGGCTCAACCAAACAGAAAACACTCGCTTCCGCGAGTGCTTCCTGAGTGGTGGGTGGGCAAGGATTCGAACTGCAAGGAAGGTGTTAATCCCATCTCATCGCCTGTGATCTAAGCTCATCTGTAAGCCAAGAATCGCTCACCAGGACTTGATCGACACTGATCGACTAACGCCCCTTATCTACTCATTCACGGCACACCATTGTCACAGGGGCTGATCGCAACGCCCGCGCTTCAGAGCGGTCGTTTTGCGTCGCATCTCGGCACCTCTATGGACACATCATGGCGGGTCGCGGCTAGTACCCGCTGGCGTAGGTCGCGCGGAAGCTGAGCTTGTGGCATCGCCGCTCTCGGTCCGCCGTCTTCTGGTCACGATGGCAGCGAGCATCTCCGTGCTCGAAGCTCGTGTCGCGGAGTTGGCGAAGGAGAACGCCTCCCTGCGCGCGGAGAACACCCTGCTTCGGGAGAACCTTTCGTCGCCGCCTCCTCCCTGGTTAGGAGCCGCACCGGTGAGCACATTCGGGTCGATTCTCGCGAGCCCCGACATGTAGTCCTCTATTGTCAGTTCGCGAGAAAGGAACCCTGACTGTCCGCGCATGCCTGCTCGAATCGGTTACGGTCTCCGCCGTACAAGCTCCATCGAGTGACGAAACCGCTGAGCGGACCAATATTAGCCTGAACCGCGCACCGAGCTGTACGGCCGCCGGTAGGACAGACAGAACGGGAGACCCCTGCCCGCTGGCTCTCGCAGAAGATCTGCATCTGCCGCGCGGCATCTTGACCGGACGGCGTCGAGAGCACGTCATAGCAGATGGGGCCAGACGACCCGTTGCTCATGCAACTACCTCCCGATGGATCAGGGTTTCCTCCCGGGTTCAGTTGATCATGGTCGCTGCCGCAGCCAGCGAGGATGAGGAGAAGGAACAGCGCTTGAATCTTGAGAACGAGTGCCATGAGCTTTCACCTTGGCTGTGGGTATTGATGAACTATCTGAAGGGAGAATGGCAAGCAGTGAGTGTCGGCAAAGACAGGCCGAATGCGATGGCACGACCACACCCGCTATGGCGCGCAGTGACGATTGGCGGCACACATCCCAGAGCAGCAAACCGGGTCCGGGCCGGGCGTGCATGTCCACCAGTGCGTTTCGTCGGCGCAAGTGCAGACTGTCTGGTCGCGGCCTGGAAAGCGAGCACAGAAGTTCGTGCAGCACTCGCCCGGCAGCGAGCAGGGCGCACTAGGTAGAAGGCCGCAGTTGGAGGGCGTGGGCGTGGAGGAGGGTGATGGCCCACAGTCGACATGAAGTGCGGCCAGGAACACAAGGAGGAGGCCCTTTTTCATAGCAGAGTCCTTCTGTGCGAGGCGATTCCAATCACGGACATCGTCCAGGGACGCATGTGTACGTCGTTCTGCCTTCACGTTGTTGAATACAGAGTTGTTCTGCAGCGTCATCGCAGTAGCAACCACCTCCGTGGCAGGAGGAGCCGATGTTGCACGCGGTATTGCAATTTCCACAGTGGTCCGGATCGGAACCGATGTCGGCACAGCGACTCCCGCATAGATTATCCTCGAAGACACCGGCGAGGCTCTCACAAGCGGCAGCACAGCGACCACCGGTGCAGAGGAGATTCGCAGCACACCGCGTTCCACACGCACCACAATTGTTGACATCATGGAGGACGTCGACACAGAGTCCATCGCAACGCTGTACCCCACGAGCGGAGCAGTTGCGGTGAACGAGGGGCGGCGGCCGGGGATGGTCGGGCGCAACTCCATCACCTCCAGGGGCAGCATCCGTCCTGGGATGGTCGGGCGCTGCTGCGTCGCCTCCGACGGGCGATGCGGTCGGAGAGCTGCTGCAGGCAGCGGCGAGCATCAGGATGAAGACGAGGACGATGCGGATCATGGAGTTCCCCCGACGAGTGAAGCCGCGCAGAACGCGGGCAGAGAACGGCAACGCGCTCCCGTCGGGGAGCGCGTCGTGTTGGTCGTGTTGGTCGTGTTGGTCGCTGGATTTGCCTGGGACATTGCGACCAACCCGCGTTGGTCGCCGTCACCCGCGGTGCCCCTCTTCACGATCCGTCTCACGACCGGTACGCTTGGATTCATAGTGTTTTGCGCATATGCGCCACCACCTCGATGCCTTCGCCCGCCACCTGGCCGCGGGTCACTCCGCTCCCCGCACGATCGCCACCTACGGGGCGGTCGTCTCGTCCTTCGCCGCGACCCTCCCGGCGCCCTCTCAGGAACCTACCCGCGCGCAGGTCGAGGTGTTCCTCGGGCGTCGGCGACAAGACGGGACCCCCCGCTCGGCAGCGACACGCAACCAGGAGTTCGCGGCCCTCAGGGCCTTCGTGGCCTTCGCCCGCCGTGACCTCGGCTGGACGGCGGACCCGACTGACGGGATCTCGTTCGTGCGCGAGCCACCGCGAACTCCCACGGTGCTCTCGGCTCCTGAGCTCTCCCTCCTCTTCGAGACGGCGACGAGCTCGTCGCGCCTCCGGGATCAGCCGCGCGACCTCGCGATCCTCGCGGTGCTCTCGCAGGCGGCGCTTCGCGTCCACGAGGCCGTCGGTCTCGACCTCGGCCAGGTCGACCTCGCGTCGGCTACGCTGCTCTCGGTCCGAGGCAAGGGCGGCACGGTCTGTGACCTGCCGCTGAACGTCCCTGCGGCCGAGCTTCTGCGGGCCTGGATGGAGGTCCGCGAGGCCCCCGAGGGAGAGCGGGCCCTCTTCGTGTCGCAGCGCGGGACGCGCTTGTCGATCCGCGCCGTGGAGGCCCTCCTCCAGCGGCTCCGCGAAGCCATGGGGAGCCCGAAGAAGATCACGCCCCACACGCTGAGGCACACCGCTGCGACGCTGACCCTCACGGCCGGCACCGACCTCGCGACCGTCGGCGAGCTGCTGCGCCACAGCGACCTGAACACCACCCGGCGCTACCTACACCTCGTCGACACGCGCCGCAGGGAGGCCGTCCGGCGCCTGGAGGCCACCATCCCGGGGACTGTGCTGGGACCGGCAAAGACGGCCTCTCCTGGGCCCCTGGAGGGTCCGCTTCGCGGGCCGCCGGAAGCCGCCGACTCTCCCAGTCCGCTTGGGCTTGACAACCAACGCGGGTTGGTCGCCGCGTGATGGCCTCGCCCTACTCCCGGCTAGGTCTCGGCCTGGCAGAGGTGTGGAAGGGTGGCGATCTCCGCATCGACCGCCGTGGCCTCGCGAACATCCCCAGCGTGGGGTCGCCCGTCACGGCCGGTACTGGGGTCGTCGCCAGTGCGTCGAGGACGCCCATCGGGCCGAGGTAGTTGCCCTGCGCCCGGGCACGACTGGGGTCGCGATCGGCTGAGGGCCGCGCTTCCCGGAGTCGACGTGCTGCTTGGGCATTGGCTCCAGGACGAATACAACCTCGGCAGCGTCATGGCCCACAGGCTCCCTCCTTCAGCAGGGCAACCGACGACCGCTAGACGGGCGGCGTTCGTACATCGCCGTGTCTGGGAGCGGGGTCTTCACGTGTCCTCACGAAGACTGTGCTCGTCGCCTTCGCCACAAGACAGTGAATACCGCACACCCGAACGAGTGTGCACAAATGCCCCAACATCACGCTGCTTTGGCGTCCCGCCAACCAACACTAGAACCGGTGCCTCGCAGCAACTTGCCGTGTCACGAGCGATGGAGCATTGTGTTTCGTCATCTGTAAAACTGGGTTCAGGCGCACCGCCTGGGTGAGAATGAAACTCACCGATGTAAAACTGCTCCCCACGACTACGATCAAAGAGTTTACGAAAAAAGGCAGCGAGGCCACTTGCTCCCCGCTTAAACCGGAATCGACCGCCTTCAGAATCCTTGGACTCGGGGGCAACCCCCTCGACGAACGCAATCTTCCCGTCATCGCTGTAGTGACCATAGAGCGCCGCTCCTCCTTCATTTGGATGCGCCCTGTCAGCAATTACAAGGATTCTCTTCATAGCGTCTTCTGAGATCTCCACCGAACAATAGCCAGATGGAGCCGACCAGCGAGTAGAACTCATATTATCAGCTCACGTCCACTAGAGCTTCGATGGACCATGACCGTAGTTCGTGCCACCCACCCTTCTTGAATGAAAGCACGACCGCACGACCCGAGCGGTGACCGCGTGCCGAGTCTCGAAGCCACTCAGAGACCGCCGCGCCAAGACCGAGGATTCGCGCCCAGTTTCCAGCGAAGGTCGGGTGCCAACAACCGACCCCCGGGAAAATTGGGCCCGGACCCCGGTAGACTTCCGAGTCACACCCTGGAACATCCCCATCATCAATGGCCTGAACGACTCGCTGACGAATCGATGAAACACCTAGATCTTCCCCAGCCCCAGAAAGGATACAAACCCCGATCGACGCATCTGAATTCGTCCATACTGCTGCGATCTGGCAACCTCCCCTGCCTTCGGGCGTATCAAGCCATCCGAGCAGTTCCTCATCGCCAGAGGCGTCAATGACCAGATCCGTGGTGTGCCGAAGCTTCTCGAACTCAGCCGCTCCCTTTGTTGTGATGGGAGGGACGACGAGTTCGCCAGCAGTAACGATCACAGACGGCGAGACCCGGCGCAAACGCTCCGCGAGCGCCGCCGCCTTTGAGAGTCCGACCGAGGTTCCATCGAGAACGTGGCGACAGAGGTTTCCGTACTCGAGAGGCTCTCTGTCTATGAGCCCCAGACGCCGAAGTCCTGAGCGAACCAAACAGTCCGCAATCACCGATCCGAGCGCGCCACAGCCAATGAGTAGCGGCTTCTCGAAGGCCGCGGCATTGACCGAGGACCTGCTGTAAAGGCGTGTTGCCGAGATGTCTTCGGCATAGCCCCAGGGAATGGGCTGATCAGATGGATTGGCCTTCTCGAACTCATACCAGAGCTTTCTTGGCGCAAGAAGGCTCTTCTTCAATCGACGGCCCTCGACTCTAAGTGCCTGTCGCCGAGCTTGACGATCGTGTTTGAGACCAAAATTGAAGATGGGCTGCCAATGAACACGTGCCAATGGGCCACCAAATACAGAAGGAATCGGAAATCCCACAAGGAGGCAAGAGAATCCGGCATTCGAAGCGCGCCATGCGAGATACCTCTCGCGCTCGACTAGTGGCGAAAGTTCCAGCAATTCGCTCCAAGCCGCTGGTGCGCGATGTCCTTTTGAGGAGAACTGGTCGAGCAGAATCCACCGGCCAAACGCGGTCCTTGTCGAGTTGGGGAGCCGGATCGTGGTCGCACGTGCGAGAGCTTTGCCCTCGCTGTCCGTCATGGCCTTCACTGCCCATCCCCCGTGAATCTGGACGAGTTCAAGCGCACCAGACCTACCGATAAAGTCACGCCAACGTCCGTAATCAACAGGCTCCTCGTCGTAGGTGATGCGCGATGTATATACGTAGTCCCCTGGAAAGTCGGGGAGTTCAAAAGGCTCCCCTGCTCTTACGAGCGATCCCGCGATGGCATCCTTAAGCCACCCGATCGCATCCTCAACGATCCGTACGAGGCGCCCCGGCTCCCGGTCGTCGCTCACATCGGGGGGCAGGCACATCTTTCCATTTGCCGATTGGTGCTCATAACGGACCCACGAAGAGTCCCTGACGAAGACTTCAATCTCGCCATATGGGAAAGATACCGGCAGACGAATCTCGATCGGAATCCGCTCGCTTCTGACTTCCAACGTCATCGTGAGCCTAGGGCGGCCTTCGACATCGGTCGTAAAATTCGAGAGCGCATGAATTCCGAGATCCATGCTGCGCGCGACGAGAAGTGCTCGAGCCGCGCTCAGTACCTCAGGCATAACGGACGTCGCGGGGGTTTGGAGGGCCGCTCGGCTTCACAAAGGGCCCATGATCCTCCCTCTTGCCACCAGACCCGCCACCGCCATCATCCCCACCATCCTTGTTTCCATCCCCGAGGCCATAGGCCTTGGAGAGCTTGCCTTCGTCGCTCAGCGGGTCGTTCGCCGTTCCGTCATCGAGAATGTCGCAGATGAACGACTCCCTTTTCGGCCCCATATGCAGAACCTTCGCATATTTTTCGTACTGACGAACCGCGAAATCGTGGGGGTGATCATGCCTACTCTCCGACTGCTTCGGAGCGCTGATGATAACGAACTGGGGAGAAATAGCATCAATGTGATCGAGATACGGATCATCCCCCTCCTCCTCCACAAAAAAAGATCGAGAGCCATGATGCGAAGCATCCAACACGTATGCCCCGAGCCGATCCCTGTGGTAGTGGGTGATGTGCTCTCGAAAGGCGACGAGATCCGCGTCGCCCGTGATGAGAACCCCCTGTGACAAGTAGCCCACCTTCATCACGGTACAGTTCTCGTGAATGCGCGCATAACGCTCGTCCGGCTTGGATTCGTTCACATCGTCGTTGACGTGCGTGGCTGGGGCAAAGAAGTGTAAATCAGCATCACCAAGCTTCTCAGATTTGTTCGAGCCCAGGATCTCGCGAACGTTTGACGTGTCGAGGCGCTTGATAATGGCGAGAAGATCGTCGTAGCGGGCGCCGTGCTTCTTCGAGGGCTTGTGGTTCGAATGCCACACCTGGCTGATGGTGACGGCCTCGTCGAGCTCCTTGATACCGCAGAGGTGGTCGTCATGCGGGTGCGTATTCACGAAGGCGTAGAGCGACATCTCGCCCAGGAGGTCCTTCATGAGCCTCGGAACGTCGATGCCCCTCGCTCCCCTATCGAGGTTGGAGTCAACGAGAATGGAACGGTAGTTGTTGTCCTTGCGGAAGAGCACGAGGATGGACGATCCCTGGCCCACGTAGAGGAACACGACGCGCGCCACGACGCGCTTGTCTGTAGGGATGAGGGTCTCACGAGCGATGTTGGTCTGGGGGGAAGTTGTCGACATAACGGTTCCTTGATGTGGTCTACTTCTCGGATTTCTCCGGCTGCTGGGTGGATGCGATGGCGAGGACGCTACGCACGAGGCGACCGCCACGTTCGGCTGCGGCGCGCATGAGCAGGGCGTCGAAGACGGCGGCGACACCGACGAACCCGAGGATCTCGCGCCAGTGATGCCGATTGATCGGTATCGAGAGCACGCCCAGAACCGTGAGGATGACGCTGAACCAGGCGAGGTCACGAAACAGCAGGTACTCGTAATGAGTCCCCGAAACCTGAGGGGATTCCTCCACCTCTTTGTACAGCCGATACCAAGCGCTGTTCTGTTCCTGGGGTGCTCGGGGAAAGGCTCCCCCGAGCCGGGCACGCAGTCGATTGACCGAGATGCGTGGGTCCGAGCTCAGGGTGGCTTTCTCGAAAGCGTGCGTGCCGGGCAGGGGGTTCTTCCAGCGCCAGAAGACCAAGGCAGCCTTCACGCGATCACCGGGAAGCGAGTCAAGCGCCGCGACGAGGGTCGTGACGAGGGCGACTGCTCCCACAGTGACCCACGTGGGGAATGTGACATGCCAGGGCAGATTAACCGCAACCGGCATCCCGAGGTTGACCCACACGAGCACGAACCCGCCGAGACCGACGAAGGTCTTCGTGCGACGATACACTTTTGTTTTCAGAATTTCGGCTGGCATATGTATTGCAATATGAGTGCTTACGTCTGGGGCCGTGAGGTATAGGTCCAGCATCGTGCAAAGCGTACGGCGTCAGCCGGGAGCTGCGCCCGCACTGGGCCAACGCGGTTGATCTACTGCGCCCGCACCTGCCCGGTGATCACGAGACGCACGACCACGCCGTCGATCGTCGATGGAACCGCAGCACGCACATCTGGACTGTCGATGCGTGCGCGCACCTCGACGACATGATCGCCGGAAGAGTCTGCTCCCACGCCGATACCGTTGAACCACTCGCACGATTTGAGGTCATGCTTAAGCTGATTCTTGGCGGCGAGTGCCTGTTCAAGCGAGATCGTCACAGGGATTGGCCTTGATGCTAGCAGATAAGTGTCGCGTCAAACAGGTTGAGTACCGTCGCGATCGGTGTCGCGTACGTTCGACCTGCGCCATTGCTGCCACCCTGCTCGGATCCAGCAAAGAGGAGGCCTACGGCATGCCCGCCCTCCTCGACCACCAACGAGCCTGAGTCGCCCCCGGAGCTGAACGCGCCGTGGAGGCCGTCGATCTCGATCTGATCATCGAAGTGGTAGACCGTGCCGCCGTAGTTCACGGAGACACCGTCCAGCGCCACCGCCCGGATACGTCCCAAGGTGATCCCGGTGGTGCGTCCGACCTTCCAGACCCTCGTCTCGAGGGGCGGCGGTCCCGCCCACGTCCCGCGCAGGGGACCGAAGGGATAACGGACTGCTCCCGTGATCCGCGGCTCCATCCTCGCGAGCGCGGCGTCGACCTGATTGGCCCCGGTCGTGACGAGCGGCTGCCACCAAGCCAGCGTCGCGACCTTGTCACGCGGGTTTCGCCCTCCGTCGCTCGGTCCGGGTTGGAGGATGGCGGCCCCGCACGGGTTGACCGGCCGAACCAACACGTGACTGTTCGACAGGATGTAGTCACCGTCCGCACGACGTACGAAGCCCCCCAGGGTTCCGGCGGTCACCGCATCATTTCCCAAGGAAGATCCAGGAATCAGCGGCCTGAACCGATCGGCGTAGTCACTCCTGCGACCACTCGGATGGGTTGTGCTGATCACGCCGACTTCCACGAGGTCGATCTCGCTGCGAGCCAACCGGAGGGCATGGTCGACGAGCGCATAGGTAGCCAAGGAGGTGTCCATCGGACGAAGAGCAAGGTGGAACTGACCCCGACTTCCTGTGGGCGTCGCCCCGATGGCGAGCCTCGCGGCCGAAAAGCTCACTGCGCCGGCAGACCGCACGCGCGCGGTGTTCAGGAAGTGCCCATCCAGGGACTCGTGCCGTGTCCGGAGCCGATTCTTCAACTCGACGATGCTTGAAAACTCCATCGAAGCGCTCCTGCGTGGTCGACAGCTTCACGACAAGGACAAAACATCAAAATGGCGCACGCCTACCGTGTCAGAAGCGTCAAATCTGGTCGAGCGCAGAAAGTGGGTGGAACGTGCCACGGCAGGGGATTGTAATCACGAGTCCATCCTAGTCAAGTGTTCCCGTGTAACAATCTTCACGGTGCCGGTCGAGGACCTCCTTCGTGCCACCCGACCGCCGCCGTCGAGGCGGTACGGGTTGGTCGGTTTCCAGATGGCCCCCTTGGCGGTGTCTTCCTCAGCAACACCGCGGTGCCCACAGTGCCGTCCGTGTCCGGCGCCTTGGACTCGACCACAAGGGACCGCCCACAGGCGCCGCCGGGCCTCTACGGTGCGCCAGGTGGTGCGCAGAATCCACTGGCGGAGCAGGCCGATGCTGCCCCGCCCATGCATCTGGCACGCAACGTCAAGCATGGCCTCGGTGATGCCAACGTGCCCAGAAGCGCGCCTCGGCGTTGCTCCCCCGTCTGGCAGATCCCGGAGGCGTCGGGTCTGGATGGCACGCTCCCGCTGTTTCTCGGGCTTGCCTGAATAGTGGCGGTTGCCGGACGCGTCGATACGCGAGGCCAACGCCGCACGGCAGGCCTACACCGACCCTGACCGATGCACGAGGACTGGGCGCACGTTGCGCAGCGACTCCGGCGGTGACGGGTCGTTGGCTGGCGGCACGCCGCCGATGCCGAGGCGCCGCAGTTGGGGCCATACCCGCAACCTTCCCAGGTCTGCCTCGCCGCTGTCGTTGAAGAGCGCGTGCTCGCGCGCGAGGTACTCGTCGCTGCCGTACTGGAACTGGTAGACCACGAGCACCGCGTCGCGCGGCTCCGAGTGGTCGCCCACCGCGACGTACACAGGGACCGGCTGGCGGAGGATCTCGACCCGCACGGGCGCCGCGGTTCGCGCCGAGGCTTCCGCGAGCTTGTCCAGAAACGCCTGGGGTTCGAGTTCGGTGATCATGACGCGTCGGTCTCCTCGCCCTCGGTCTCGGCGGCGTTCACCGTCGGGTCCAGGACGTCTGCGGTCCCTTCTTTCATGTCAATGTTCACGGTGGGAGGCAAGTCCTCGTCCCCGCCGATCACCCGGCGCAGTTGCTGGAGCACGACATCACCGGGTTCGGCGGCCGCCGCGTCCTTCGCGGCGCCGAGCAGAAACTCGAGCAGCCTCGCGAACTGTGCCTCGAGGCTGCCGCCTCGGTTGGCGTGCTCGACCATGCCGGGCCCGGAGAGCTCGAACTGCGGGGCGAGCGTCTCCGCGGCCAGCCGTTGTCGCGCCACGACCCCGCTGCCGCCGAGCACCAGCGCAGGGAGGAGGCCAGGGCGCAGCACCCCACGAAGCAGTCGGCGAGGGTTGCCGGGCGTGCTCTTTTCGCTGCGGCCCTTTCTCACGAGGGGCGTGAACTCCGCCCACCCCTCCGCATCGACTCGGAGGCCGCGCGCCCAGTTCAGGATCCGCAGGCTGTCAGCGAGTGCGTCGGCACCGTCCGCCTCGTACGCGAACACAACCCGCGGGACCGTACCTCGCGCGTCGACGGCGTTCCCCAGCGTCGCCGACTGCAACAGCGTGTCGAACCACGCCCAACGCCCGACAGCCTTCGTCTTGATCTCGACGATCGCACGCACGGCCTCCGCAAAGACGATGGCAGTGTCGCCGTCGCGGAACAAGGTCGGGTAGCGCCACGTGTCGACGATCATGAGGTCGATCTGTCGGTCCGTCGTCTGGATCTGGCCGCCGCGGTCGAAAGCCGCGATCGAGCCGGTGAGCGGCTCGAAGCATCGCGGGAGCATCTCGCGCAGCACGTGGATGATGGCGCGCTCGCGCGCGCTACCGGTCAGCGTCTTGTGGGTGGTGAACGCGCCGATCAGGTTCGCCTGCGCGCGCAGACGTTGCACCAGCATGTCCCGAAACCGGGCCTTCTCCATCACATCACTCCGCCGGATCTTGTCGGGCGTTCTTCGGCCCGCCCCACGCCCACCGCTGCCGACGCGTGTCGAGCGTCCCTCGCACGGCCCAGTCCCGCGGTGGCGAGGACGCACCAAAGTTGCGCAGCATCACGACCGGATCGTGCCCGAACCGAGGCGAGCAGTGAGAGCGTCAGGCGGGGCCAGCTCATCGGCGAGACGCCCGATCAAGGACCCCGGCAATACCCTGGCGAATCTCACGTACCGCGGCGGAGTCAGTGATCCGGTAGCTGGTCTCTCGCCGGACGCCTTTGCCTGGCTGCGGGTTGAACGACAGGAAGTTGAAGCTACCGACGATCACATAGCGCGTGTCGCAGACGACGAGCTTCTCGTGGGTGTTGCCGATCTCGACGACGCGCAGCCGCCCTTTCGCGCGCGCGCCGACCCTGCGGAGGCGCGCGATCGCCGCCTCCTGATCGTCGGCCGCCAGGTCCTTCTTGCGGCGGGAGTTCCGCTCGATGCCGTAGCCAATGACGATGCGAAGCGAACGGTTGCGGTCGAGTGCGTGCTCAAGCCACGAGATCAGCTCGGCATCTACAGCGGCAGTTCGCAGCCACGGAGACACGACGATGAGCTCCTCGCGGGCCTCCTCAATGGCCTCGCGGAGTGCATCTCGGTGTTCGTGCGCCTGAAGGACTGCGTGCTGCCCACTCGCGGCCGTTTGCTCTACGAGGGCGTGCACCGTCGCTTCGGCGCCGGTCTCGATGCTGGCATCACGTGCGGGAGGGAGGTCCTCCAGCGGGATGATTGTCTGACCCTCGGCCTGGAGCTCGGCGAGCCGCTCCGACACTTCGGGCTCCTCCGCGCCGGCACGTAAGAGGCGCCACTCGAACAGGCCGCGTTCGGCGTGGTGCCAGACCTCCAGCTCTGCTTCGCGCCACGCTACCGAGCTTCGCAGCGGGCGGACGCGCAGAACCTCCCGACGAGGCTGCTCGCTCTTCTTTGCTAGGTCGTCGAACGGGAAGCCGTGGCGATCGACAAGTTGCTGAACTTCCCGGTAACACGCCTCGATGTCGCTCTCCCTCAGCTCCGGCGGGGCGGGGAGAGCACGCAGGCCAGCCTCCCGTAGCTCTCGCTCGGTCAGGTACTCCCGCTCGTCGAAACCCCACGAGAACTCGCCCCGGTAGGGATCGCATCGGAGCTTGACTTGTTCGCTCTTCCGCTCGCGCGTTGATGCCTCGTGTAGCATCCGCTCACCGCGGGACGTCAGGCGGAGCCCGGTCGGCGTGCGCACCAGCGCCTCTGCGAGGAGCAGGTAGACGAGTACGTCCCGGCGCATGGGATCGCCCTGCAGCCCCATCACCTCGCCGATCTCGGCGGGACTGCCGATGCCGGCCGCGATCAGCCCGAGCACCGTCTCCTCCGCGAGGCCCAGGGTACGGTTGAACTCGATCTCGATGTCGACGAGCCAGACGTGGTGCGGCAACCCGACGGACATCGTCGTCACGCAGACGAAGCCCTCGGATGCAAGGAGCGACTCGCGAGAGGTACTCATCGCGTGGGCCCCGGCGCGAGGAAGTTCTCTCGCGGGATGAGGCGCAACGCCTCCGCGAGCCGGGCGCTGCGCTGCGCGCTCGCGCGACGCCCGACGAGCACGAGCAGCCGCTTCGCGCGGGAGAACGCGACGTTGAGGCGCTGCCGGTCGGACAAGAAGCGCATCTCGTGCTCCCCCGTGCGCACGAGCGAGCAGATGATGATGTCCCGCTCGCGCCCCTGGAATGCATCGACGGTGTCGACGCGGAGGTCGACGTGCGACCACGCCTTGGCGCGCGGCACCAGCTTCGCGCGCAGCCGCTCTGCCTGGGCGGCGTAGGCGGCGATGACGCCGACGGTGTACCGCACGCCGCGAGCGCGGAGCTCCTCGTCCACGTCGAGGAGGAGGCGGTGGATCGCGTCCACCTCCGCGGCGTTTGTCCAGCTGGTGCCAACGGGCGCCTCCCTGCCGTCCACGTCGACCCAGAACACGCGGTGACTCCGGTCGAACTTCGCGAGCGCTAGCTCTCTCTGGGTATCCGCCACGCCGGTTTCGAGGCCGCCGTCCTCGGCGTAGAAGAGCTGGCCGACGAGGTCGCCGATCGAGCGGTGCATGCGGAACTGTCGGCGCAGCGTTTGACGGTTGCTCTTCGGAATCTTCTCGAAGATGTCCTCGAAGAGCGAACGTTTCGCCTGCGCGACGTCGATCCCCTCGGCCTCGATGTCGCGCTGCGTTTCGGTGTCGAGGAAGGGCGGCAGCTGGCGGTGGTCGCCGACGAGGATGAACCGGCGTCCCACGACGAGCGAGACCATCACCTCGGCGGGCGTGGCCCTGGCGGCCTCGTCCACGATGACCCAGTCGAAGGTCACGTCCCGCAGTCGATGCCAGAGCGTCGGCACACGCAGGCAGGTGACGCCATGCACCTGCACATGCTCGGCGTAGTTGTCCGCCACGTCCTCTGCCCGGTCGAGGCGGGCCTGCCAGTTCGCGATAACCTTCCGGACGGCCTCGCCCTGCTCCGGTGGCATCTGTGGCAACCGCGCCTCGAGCGCGGCGTTGCTCCGGGCGCGCACGCGTGCGACCCAGGCCGCGAAGGTCGCCTCGAAGCCCTCGGCGCTGGAACGGTCCGCGCGCCGCGCAGACACATCCCTCAGCAACCGCCAGTCGGCGTTCAGCCCCTTGGCGAGTTGTGCGAGCTGGGTCAGGGCGTGGTCGACGGCCTCGTTCGCTTGCGACGTGAGCAGGATGCGGGCGTCCGGCGTCGCCCGGAGGATCTGCGCCATCACCTCTGCGATGACAGTCGTCTTGCCGGTGCCCGGCGGCCCCTGGATCAGGAAGAAGTCTCGGGCAGCAAGCACTCGCTCGATCAGACCCTGGACCTCGGTCTTCGGCTCCAGCGGCTGGATGAGGTCGGTCGGGCGCACCTCGTCGAGATCGTTCTGCTCGGGGTGTAGGAGGAGGCCACCCAGGCGGGCATTCACGCAGGCGTCGGCGAAGAACTGATCGAGCGCCTTGGCCTGTCGCCGGAGCGCCGTGTCGGTCGCAATGTCCTTGTACTCCAGGTCGCCCTCGCGCGGGATGCGCTCCCGGTCCGTCTTGCGGATGGTGAGGGTCCTGGTGGCGTGGTCGTAGGCGTGGAAGGTACCGACCGGCTTGCCGCCGCACGAAAACTGCGCCTCGCGATCGAGCTGTGCGGTCCACTCGGACGCTGCGAGGTCGGTCTCGCTGCCATCGCTGTCCCACGGCGTCACTGCCCGGACCTGCACGGCCACGAAGTCTCCTGCGACCTCCTGCAGCTCCTTCGGATTACTCGAGCTGGGGCCCTCTTCTCGCGGCGGAGGTCGGCCGTCGCGCCGGTTGCTCGGTCGACCGATGAACCGATAGCGGATCCGGAAGTGGCTCATCTTGGCTCGCTGACGCTCGAGAACGAAGGTCGCGACCTTGAGGAGGCTCTCCTTCTTGCGGCGCTCCTCCAACCGGAGGGCCTCCTCCGCCCACACGACGTAGGCCGCGTTGATGAGTTCGCGCGCGGACCCGGCACCCACGGAGACCTGGAATGGGGCGGGCACGCTGCGAGCCCGATCACGCGCGTGCAGCCCGGGCTGGCTGCGAACGATGTCGACGACCATGAGGCGCTCGGAGTCGTCGTCGCCAGGCCGCGCCACGGCCTGGAGGTTCGCGCCGTAGAGGCGGATCGCGAATGAAGGTGTACCCGTGCGACGATCCTCGCTCGACTCGTACCGCACCCGCAGGCCGGTGTTGAAGTCGTCGATCACGGCGGCGAAGTCGCGAAAGCCCAGAGCCTGGGCTTTGGACCGCGCGCTGTGGGTGACGCCAACCGGAACGGTGCAGCGTTCGGCGGCGCGCTCGATAAGGAGCTGCAGCACTCGCGCGACCTCTGGGGCCCGCGGGCGCTGCGCCGCAGATGCGTGCAGGAGCCCCTCGATGAGGTTGCGCACCTCGCCTGTCAGCCCGGGGTCCGAGACGTCCTCGCACATCGGCTCGAGGAACGCGGCGAGGCGTTCCACCGTGAAGTCCTCGGAGGGCACCCGCCACGCGAACATTGCGGCCATCACCACCCCGAAGGCGTGCATGTCCGCCGAGAAACTTACGTCGCCTCCGAGCACCTGTTCCGGAGCGGCGTACGGCCGGCTGTGGAACTGCCGGAGTGTCACGCCGGGGTCTGGTCGGGCATAGGCCGCCAGGACGCGAGCGATTCCGAAGTCTGCGAGCCTCAGCACGTCCGCCGGACGATCAAAGAGAATGTTCGTGAGCTTGACGTCGCGATGGATGACGCCCCGGCGATGTGCGGCGTCCAACCCGTCGAGGAGACTGGTGAGCTGCTCGATGCGCCAGCGAAGCGTCGGGCGCGACGCGCGCGCGATCTCGCCCGCCAGCGTCAGCCCGTCCGGTACGAGGTCGAACACGATTCCCGCTCGCGGTGGCTCGTGTTCGAGAAAGTGGTGGCGCATCCGGACGACGGCGCAATGCTCGAAGCCATCGAGGGCCTCGACCTCCTTGCGGAACATCGCCTCCCCGATCTCGTGGTGGTCGCCAACGAGCGGCAGGACCTTGAGAGCCACACGCTCGTTGGTCTTGATGTCGTGGGCGACGAAGACGGAGGAGTAGGCGCCTCGATGGAGGACCGAGACCGTCCTGAAGCGCCCCATGTCGAACGCGTCGTCATTCATGATCGAGGCACCCTCGGGCTCCCTGTGTGGCAGAGCGACCGGAGCCACCGCATACAGGCAACCGATGGGGGGCGCAAGTCCTCGGTCGTCGCGGGGCTGTAAACGGCCCCGGAGAAGCGTCCGAATCCGACCCACAGGGCCGGGCGGCGGCGCGATAGGCTCCGGGTGCCGCTGCCCCAAAAAGGGACGGCGGGTCTGACCACTCGCCGCCCCGTGTCGGTTTGTGTGGACGCGCCGACGGCCGAGATGTCGCCCGGCCTGTCGGCGCCGTCAACCGCCGCCCTTGTGATGCGTCGGCAGGTGGACACGCACCCTGGAGTCCATCAAGATTCGCTGCCGTGCTTGCTAGGCCCCGCGGCGCCTCTGTCGAGCCTGCTACCGGGGCCAGGCCTACTACTCCGACGCCTGTCGCATCCCCGCCCAACGACGCCGCAAGCGGGAGCGCGAGGCGCGCTACCGCACGGCCCCTGACGCCCAGGCCGACGCCCGCGACCGATGCCTCGCCCACCGCGCAGGCAAGCGCGCCCTCGCAAGTGTCACGGGCGAGACTTCCCCTTCGCCCCGGCCGCAGCCCACCGTCCCCGTCGTCGTCGAGCCCCCCCCTCGCAGCACACTGCCATCTCCTCGACGACGCCCGAGGACCATGCTCTGCCGGCCGCCCACACACCACCCTCCACCCGGGTCTCCTTGGGCCGATGCGCTCGATGCGGCGCACCGTTGCCCTGGCGCGAGGCACGCCTCGATCTGCCGCCCTCCTGGAGACGGCCTCGTCGCGGCCGACCCTCTGCACGCGCGCCCTGAGGGGCCCGGCCCGGTGGGTTGAGTCTCCTCGTCGGGCGGGATGCACCGAGCGGAGCGGGACGTGGGAGCCGATGGCCGTCTGCCGGAGCCATACTCGGCGCCGAACGTCGCCCGGCGTCGCGCACAGTCCCGCCGCCGTTCTCCAACTCCCCAATTTCATTGCATTTCGCGACACCCTGTATCATGGCCCCGCAGCTTCGAATCCTCTCGCCCCGACAACAGAAAAGCCCTTGAAGCCGCGTGGTTTCCGGGGCTCTTCGCTTTCCGTGGTGGCAGAGCCCGTCGCAGTACCTCCGTCGGACGGCCGATCAGAACGTGCCCGCGACGCCCACCACGGCGCCCTGAGGCGAGGCCGACGCGTTGGGCGTGAGGCGCACCGCAGCGCTGCGGACAGGCCTCGGGCGGGGGCTGTCGGCGGTGTTGGACAGCTCATAACCCACCACGGCCCCCACGACGCCGCCGAGGAGGCCGAGGTAGCCCACGGCGCTGCCCGAGTCCGTCGGCTCGGGGTTGATCGCGTAGCCCAGAAGCCCCGCGGCCATTGTTCCGCCGAGGGTGCCGAGGAGCGACCACCCGTATCCCCCGTTGCCGCCCCGCGCATTGCCCGCGAGCGTCACCCCAAGCGGAACCCCGCCAAACCACCCGATCCCGACGCCCGCGACGAGGGGGCCGAGGTTCATCCCGCCGCCACAGGGGCCGGCGCCGCTGCAGTCGCCCGAGGGGCTCGCTCCCACCGCGATGCCCACGAGGCCGCCGACCATCGCGCCCCCGAGCCCGGCCCCGAGACCCGCGAGCCCTTGCACCAACCAACGCCCCGCGCGGCTCGGGCGCTCGGTGTCGTGGCCCAGCAGCGTCGGCTGCGCGGGCGCCCACCCGACGGGCGCAGGCGCCACAGGCGGCGCGGCAGGCTCAAGGGCCGCAGGCGGCGGACCGTACGCGGGCCCCATCAGGGTCACCGTGGTGGTGGCCCCGGGGGGCGGCGTCACCGTCACCCACGGGCCCGCAGTCTGCGCCGACGCGACCGCGGGGAAGGCACCGAACGAGGCCAGAACAACAAGCAGGGCAGTGTTTTTCATGGTGTCTGCGCACATTGCAGCGGTCGTGCCGAGAGGCCGTGACCGCGACGCGCAGGGATTCCCGGGAATCCTATGGAGGGACGGCTGCGTGGGCCGTGCCGCAGGGGCACAGGGGGGTGATGGCGGCGCACAGGGCGGCCGCCGCGACAGCTAGCTCAGCGCTTGCCGCCCGGCTGGGCCACCACCCGCAGGTAGGGCTTCACCGTGGTCCATCCGTCGGGGAAACGCGTCCGGGCCTCTTCGTCGCTCACCGACGGGACGATGATCACGTCCTCGCCCGCCTTCCAGTTGACCGGGGTGGCCACCTTGTGGTGGGCCGTGAGCTGCAACGAGTCGATGACCCGCAGGATCTCGTCGAAATTGCGCCCCGTCGAGGCCGGGTAGGTGAGCGTGAGCTTCACCTTGTTGTCGGGCCCGATGACAAACACCGAGCGCACCGTGAGGGTGTCGCCCGCGTTGGGCGGGATCATGTCGTAGAGGTCGGCCACCTTCCGGTCGGGGTCGCCGATGACCGGGAAGTTGACCGCCGTGCCCTGGGTCTCGGCGATGTCCTTCTCCCAGCGGTGGTGCGACTCCACGGGGTCGACCGAGAGCCCGAGCACCTTCACCCCGCGCCGATCAAACTCGGGCTTGAGCTTGGCCGTGTAGCCGAGCTCCGTAGTGCACACGGGCGTGAAGTCCTTCGGGTGCGAGAACAGCACCGCCCAGGCGTCGCCCTTCCACGCGTAGAAATCGATGGGCCCCTGGGTGGTGTCGGCCTGGAAATTGGGGGCCGTGTCGCCGAGTCGAATCGTCATGGTAGTACTTCCTCCCTCACGAACGCGCTTGATGATCGCCATCCCCCAAGGCCTGTCAAGGCCCGCGCGGGCGAGGCTGCCCCTCCGCCGCCTTGCTCCGCCTGCACCCGAGGCCCACGATGCCCCCGTGCCGCGCGCGACCCCACCGTGGACCCGCTCCCTCCTCGCCCTGTGGGTCCTGGGATGCGCCCACCCCCGCCCCGCCGCCCCTCCCGGGGCACCGCCGGCCTCGCGCGGGACCCATCGTGCAGGGCCCGTCGAGACCCCCGTGGTGTACGTCACGGCCCGCGAGGATCCTCCCGCGGCCCTCGGGGCCCTCGGATGCCCCGGCCTCGCCTTCGCCCGACCGCGCGAGCCCGAGGCCCCCGAGGAGCGGGTGCGCTCGGTGGCCTTCGAGCTCGGACACGCGTGTGTGGTGATGGAGAGCGGCCGGGTGCGCTGCGCCGGAGAAAACCGCGTCGGCGAGCTCGGGGCCCGCGGCCTGGGTCGGACCTTTCGCGCAGGGGTCGAACTCGACGTCCTCGGCACGGTCGAAGGGGTCTCCGTCGCCCGACGCCTCACCTGCGTACGGAGCGCGGAGGGGCCCGTACGGTGCCTCGGTTCGGCCGACGGGATCTCGGCGGCCCCCGCGCCCACCCCATGGCCCATCGCCGCGTTGCCTGCCCCCGCCACGGCCCTCTCCCTCGGCCAGGCCCGCGGCTGCGCCCTCGCTTCCGGGGCCCTGTGGTGCTGGCAACCCGGGAGCCCTGCGGCGCGTGTTCCCACCCCCGACCTCGGCCCCCTCGCGGGGGTCGACCTCGACCCCATCGCCGGCGGATGCGTCTGGGACACCCTCGGGGCGGCCCGCTGCGACGACTTCGCCCGCTCTGTTCCTGTCGACCGGGTGGTGCATCTCGACGCCGGGCTCGTGCACGCCTGCGCCCGCCGCGACGACGGGACCGTACGCTGCTGGGGCGACAACACCCGCGGACAGCTCGGGGCCGACGAGGCCCCCGCGGGGCAGGCCGTCGACCCGGGGCTGCGCTGCGTCACCGACCTGGCCGTCGGGCACGATCACACCTGTGCGGCCCTCAGCGAGGGCTCGGTCTGGTGCTGGGGCGACAACGCCCTCGGACAACGCGGCGACGACGCCCCGGGGTGGCGCGGAGGCCCCGTTCAGGTGCGCGGGGTCACAGGAGCCCGCAGGGTCTTTGTCGGCCCGGGGGTGAGCTGCGCCGTGCTCGGCGACGGAGCCCTCGTATGCTGGGGGGCCCGCCTGTGGCTCCCCGGCGACCTGCCCGAACGCCTCCTGCAACCCACCCGGGTCGTCTGGTAGCGACCGCCTTACTCGCGCGGGGACGGGTCTCTGTCCGCCTCGCCCTCGCCCTCGGCCTCGCCCCCAAGCCCCTTCGGCAACCGCATCGGAACCACCCTCCGCCACAGGAGCACGGCCAGCACGAGGCACACCGCCCCCACGGCCACCCCCGCCCAGGGCCACACCATCGACACCGCCACGGTCAGCCCCAACAAGAGCGTGGTGAGGACCACCCGGTCGCTCCAGCGCAGGGTGTCGCGGCGGTCGATCTCGCCCGAGACCTCGGCGTAGAGCCGGGCGATCCCGGGGCTCTTGGGGTCGCGCTGGTGGGCGTAGGCCACGACCCGCAGGGCCTCGTCGAGCTGCCCGGTGGCCCGCAGGGCGGTCACGAGGTTGGTGGTCGCGCTCACGAGACCAGGACGCAGGCGCAGGGCCTCGCGGCTGGCCACGATGGCCTCGTCGCGGCGGTCGAGCTCGAGGGCGGCGAAGCCCAGGTTGGCCCAGGCGGCGTAGTTGTTGGGTTCGAGCTCGATGGCCTGGCGGGCGGCTTCGATCGACTCGGCGTACCGACCCCGCTCGGTCAAGACCCAGGCCAGGCGGCCGAAGGAGGCTCCGCTGTCGGGTTCGAGGGCCACGAGCTGACGGGCCAGGGCCTCGGCCCGATCGAGCTCGCGGCACTGCCCAAGAACCCGCGCGGCGACCTCCAGGACCACCCCGTCGCGGGGAGACAGCTCCAGGGCCCGCTCGACCGTGGCCACGGCCTCCGACGTCGCCCCCTGCTCGCCGAGGGAGAGGGCCATGCGGACGTGGTACCGACCCAGGAGGGGTTCGAGCGAGAGGGCCTCGCCGAGGGGGCCGAGCGACTCCTCGTAGCGCCCCAGACACTGCAGGGCGAAGCCCAGGAGATAATGGCTGTACCCTCGTTGGGGAGCCACCGCCACGGCCTCCCGGGCGCTCTCCACCGCGGCCTCGAGGCGCCCCGCCCCGAGCCGGGCCCGGGTGAGGATGATCAGGGCCTCGTCGTCGCGCGGATCGGCCGCCAGGGCCGCCCGGGCTTCCTCCTCGGCGGACGCAAAACGACCCAGGTCGAGGGAGACCAGGGCGCGACGACGGTGACGTTCGGCGATCTCGTGGGGCTGCATAGGGCGTGTGGGTGCCTCCGGGGCGGAGGGTACGACATCACAGACGATGCTGCCGCAGGTAGTCCGCGATCTCGTCGTACTGGCCCCCTTCGTTGGCATACTGGGCGTAGTTCTTCGCCGTCTGGAACCACTCCCGGGTCGTGGGTTTGATCCGCGACCGGGCCATTTCCATCATGGCCATGGTGACGGGCTCGACCTGACCCGAGAGCATGGCCCGCTGCAGGGCGAGGTCGGTGGCGCCTTCGACGAGGTGTTCCATGTCGGCCCCCGACCAGCCCTCGGTGCCGGCGGCGAGGCGCCCGAGGTCGATCACCCCGTGGGGTTTGTCGGCCAGCTTGAGCCGCAGGATCTGCTCGCGGGCCGCGGGATCCGGCGGGGGAACGAAGAGCACCTGGTCGAAGCGCCCCGGGCGTCGGAAGGCCGGGTCGAGGTCCCAGGGAGTGTTGGTGGCCCCCACCACGAGGACCCGGTCGTTGTTGGACGCGAACCCGTCCATCTCCGAGAGAAACTGCGTGATGACCCCGCGCATGGCCCCGCTCACGAGCTTGGCCCGCTGCATCCCCAGGGCGTCGACCTCGTCGAAGAACAGCACCGTCGGGGCCCTCCGTCGGGCCTCGTCGAAGAGGGCGTGGAGCTGCCTCTCGGAGTTGCCGATCCACATGTCGAGGACCTCGTGCAGCCCGACGGCCATGAAGTGGGCCGCGCACTCGCCCGCCGTAGCCCGCGCGAGGAAGGTCTTCCCGCAGCCGGGCGGGCCGTAGAAGAGAATGCCCCCCCCGGCCTTCTTGCCGTAGGCCTTGAAGAGCTCGGGCTTCTTGAAGGGGTGGATGATCCGCATCCGGATGCGGTCTTTGAGGGCTTCGAGCCCTCCCACCGCGGAGAAGTCGATGGCCGGTCTGCCCGTGGGGCCAGGGCCCTCGGCCGATGCCTCGTCGCCCGCGGCCTCGGGCCCTTTGGGGACCAGGGCGTCCCAGAGGGTGGTGTCGGCCAGGGCGGGGTCGAGGCCGACAGCCCGCTCGTAATCGGCCCGGGCCAGCTTGTGGGCCCTCCTCCGCTCATGAACCCTCGCCCGCAGCAGGAGCCCCATCGCGTGCTCGGGGGTGTGTTCGAGCAGGGCCGAGACGCGCCCGAAGGCTCCGTCGACGTCGTCGAGGGCGAGGAGGCACCGGGTCGACCCCAGGCGGCCTTCGGTGCCGTGGAGGGGATCGGGCTCGAGGCGGGTGAAGTGTTCGAGGGCGGCCCGGTGTTGCCCCGCGCGCTCCAGGGACGTGGCCACGTGGAGCCGCAGGGGGGCGTTGTCCGGGGCCAGGGCCAGGGCATCGAGGACGAGCTTGAGCGACGGATCGACGGGGCGGTCTTGCATGGGGTCTGTGCGAAGGATGACACACCCGCGGCCCCCGTCGGGAGCGGTACAGTCTCGGCCCCTGTGACCCCCACCCCGCACGCGCCGCTCTCTGTCCCTCCGCGGGCCCTCGGGTTGGGCCACGCGTTTCTGGTCACCGTGGGGGCCATGGTGGGGAGCGGGATCTTCTTTACGCCCGCGGAGATCGCGCGCCGTGCGGGCTCGCTCGGGGGGGCCCTCGCGGTGTGGGTGGCCGGCGGGGTCTTGTCGTTTCTCGGAGCCCTGTCGGTGGCCGAGCTCGGGGCGGCCTATCCGCGGACGGGGGGGTTGTACGTCTGGCTCGACGAGGCCTTCGGGCCGCGGGTGGCCTTCTTGTTCGGGTGGACGATGTTGGCGGTGTTGGCTCCGTCGTCGGTGGCCTTCTTCGCGGGCCTGTCGGCCCAGCACCTCGGGGTGGTGACAGGCCTCTCTCCGCGACCCCTGGCGGCGGGCCTGGTGGTGGTGTTGGCCCTCCTCAACGCGCGGGGGGTGAGCGAGGCGGCGTGGGTGCAGAGCGCGACCACGGTGGCCCGGGTGGTCGGGATCGCGGCCCTGGCCGTCCTCGCCCTCGCGGGCCCCGGGGCGGCTCCGGCGGCGGTGGCGGCTCCTGCCGGGCCTGGGCATGGGGTGTCGTTCGGAGCCCTCCTGGGGGCCATCGTGCCCGTCCTGTGGGCCTACGACGGCTGGATCGGGGTGACCTCTCTCGCGGGGGAGGTTCGGTCCCCCGGGCGCACCCTGCCCCGGGCCCTCCTCGGCGGAACCCTCGCCGTCATGGCCCTCTACGCCCTGATGGTGTTGGGTCTTCACCGGGCCCTTGGGGACGCGGGGCTCGGGGCTTCCCAGGCTCCGGGCGAGGCCCTGGGGCGCCATGTAGCGGGCGAGGCCGGGGCCCGGGCCGTGTCGCTCCTGGTGGCGGTGTCGACCCTCGGGGCCTGCCTCATCGGGATGCTCGCGGGCACCCGGGTGGTGGCGGCGTTGGGGATGCGGGTTCCGCGGTGGGGGGCATTGGGGCGGCTGTCGTCGCGGGGGACGCCCAATGTGGCCCTGGCGGTCACGGCCGCGGGGGCCCTGGCCTACCTCCACGCGGCGAGCCTCGGGCGGCTGGCGGAGGTCTTCGTGGTGGGGGCCTGGCCGTTCTATGCGCTCGGAGCCGTGGCCACCATGGTCTTGCGGCGGAAGCACCCGACCCTGGCCCGGCCCTTCCTGACCCCGGGGTATCCGTGGGTCAACGTGGTGTTTCTCCTGGCCACGGTGGGGATGCTCGCTGCCTTCGCGGTAGACAGCCCCCCCGCGGCGGCGGCCTCGTTGGGGATCATCGCCCTGGGCCTGCCCGTGTACGCCTGGGTGATGCGCCGGGGGTGAGTCGTGGCCTTCAGCGCGGCGACGAGAGCCCCGCGGCGGACAGCAGGGCGCGGCGGCGCTCCTGGCCCATGCTCACCGCCACGGCCCCGCAGAGCGCGAAGAAGAGCACTGCCAGCCCGAGCGGGCGCCAGTTCTCGGGGTGGCGGGCGAGGCCCACCAGACCCGCCAGCACGAAGGCGAGCGACACCAGGCCCAACGAGATCGCGGTGCCGCCGTAGAGCCACGCGGTACGCTCGACCTGGTCCCAGAGAGATTTCGGGCGGGCCCGCAGATTGGGCGGAGCCTCGGCCACGCCCGTGCGCAGGCCCCGGACCGACCAGCGGGCCGAGAGGGCCATCACCACGGTTCCGCCGGCTCCGAGCGCGAGGGCGACCTGGGCCTCTCCTCGTGGCAGGAGCCCGCACCCGAGACTGAGCGCGAGGTGGAGACTGGCCCCGAGGGCGGCGACCCACAGCCCCACCCGCCCCGCCGGACGCGTGCGGTACATCCGGTACATTCCCTCGCCCACGAATACGAGGGCCACGGGCGCGAGGAGGATGGCCACCCGGACAGGGGCCTGGGCGGGGTCGCGGCCGAGGAGGCGCTCGAGGACCGCCGCGTGACCCGCCACGGACAGGAGCAACCAGAGGGGCATGCCGGGGTGTTCGGTGAGCACGGGGGGTGGGCGGGAGTGTGGCGGCGCAGGGGAGCCGGGACAAGCGGACGGAGGCGCTGTTGGGGAATGCTGCGGACAAAGTGCAGCGGAGCACACAACCTGCTGGGCACTGCCTTCGACAAGGAGGAGATGCCCCCCTCCCACGACCCCTACGCGCGCCTCCTCCTCGACCGGATGCTCTCTGGCTACGGGACGATCTGGCAGGAGTATCCCCTCGCCCCGAGCCCGACGCGCCGGGCCGACGTGGTGTTTGTTCCGGGGGAGAAGCACCCCGAGGCCATGCCCCTCGGGGCCATGGCCCGCATCGCCGCCGCGCCCTGCGTGATCGAGGCCTTCTCGGATTCGGTCAGCCTCGCCGCGTACGAGCGGGTCTTGGGCAAGACGATTGAGGTTCGGCGCGAGGCCCTTCGACGGCGGGCCACGGCCCAGCAACAGTCGCTCCGAGGGGCCATGCTGTGGGTGCTCAGCGCGCGTCATCCGCGGACCCTCTTGCGCGAGAGCAGGGCGCAGCCGATGTCCGGGGCGCCGCGGGCGGTTGTATGAACTCGGGGCGGCGCACCCGGTGGGGGTGGTGTCGCTGCGGGAGCTGCCCGACACCGACGACACGCTCCTCTTGCGGCTACTCGCGAAGCAGCTCGCGCGCGGGGCCGTGACGACCTTGCGGGAGCGGGCCTTCGCCGACCCGCGCCTCGCCCCGCTACTACAGACGATGGTAGAATACGTCCGCAGCCTCGACCCAGACGACCCCGGAGACCAGTCCATGCTCGACGTCGCTACGGAGATGAAGAAGTGGGAGCAGGCCCTGCTCCGACAGGGGCTCAGGAAAGGGCGCAAAGAGGGCAAGCTCGAGGGCTTGCAGCCGCTCCTGCGCCAGTTCGCGCGTCGGCTGGGGCGCGCGCTCACCGAGGCAGAGCGGGCCGAGGTCCTCGCGCGCTTCGACTCCGTGGGCGCCGACCGCCTGGGGGACGTCGTGCTCGACCTCAGCCCCGCAGAACTCGCCGCATGGCTCGGAGACCCCAACGCGCGCTGAACGATCCTGGCATCGACGCCCCCGTCGCAGCGTACCCGAGGCGGTGATACCCTCGCGCCCCGATGTCCTTCCCACGCAGCGTCGTGCTCGGTCGTACGGGCCTCTCCGTCGGTCCCCTCGCCGTCTCGGGCGGCTACGGGTGCGACGCCCGCTCCCTGCGCGAGGCCTTCGACCGCGGGGCCAACTACTGGTACCACGGGTCGCGGCGACTGCCCGGGATGACCCAGGGCATCCGCGAGATCGTGGCCGCGGGGCAACGCGACAGGCTCGTCCTGTTGCTCCAGAGCTACGCCCGCTGGCCGTGGTTGATGGAGATGACCTTCGCCCGGGGACTGCGGCAGCTCGGGGTCGATCACGCCGACGTGCTCCTGCTCGGCTGGTTCAACACGATGCCCTCGGCGGCCCTCATGGACCGGGTCGAGGCCATGCGGGCCCGGGGGCTCTTCCGCCACCTCGCGGTGTCGTCGCACGAGCGGGCGATGTTTCCGAAGTTTGCGGCCGACCTGCGGTTTGACATCGTGCACCTGCGCTACAACGCCGCCCACCCCGGGGCCGAACGCGACGTGTTTCCCGCGATGCCCGAGGGAGCCCCTCCCGGGGTGGTGGCCTACACCGCCACAAGTTGGGGCCAGCTCCTCGCCCCGGGCCGGATGCCTCCGGGCGCGTCCCCCCTGCGCGGCCGCGACTGCTACCGCTTCGCCCTGTCCAACCCCAACATCCACGTCTGCATGACGGGCCCCAAGGACGCCGCCCAGATGCACGAGGCCCTCGCCGCCCTCGACGAGGGCCCCCTCTCTCCCGAGGAGGACACCCGCTTCCGCCGCATCGGGGCCCACATCGCGGGCCGCTGACCGCCCCGCAGCCTGGCAACCCGACAGGAGATCGGCCGTGCCCGGTCCGCGCCCGTCACCCGGCGAGGGCCTCGGGCACGTCGAAGAAGTCGACCACGCCGGTGTCGAGGGCGTACTCGGCCCCGACGACCGCGAGGGTGCCCGCGGCGATGCCGTCCTCGAGGGTGCGGCTCCCGTGGCGGAGCTGGTTGACGGTGGCCCGCACGTTGGCCCGGGTGGCCTTGCGGACCAGCTCGTCGAGGGGGCCGGGCCCGAGGGCGATCTCGGCGACGGCGGGAGTGATGCGCTGCACGATGTCGAGCACGTTGGACGACAGCCCCGAAGGGGGGCCCGCGCGAAGGGTGTCGATCGTGGCGGCGATGGCCCCGCAGCCCGTGTGGCCCATGACCACGACCAGGGGCGTGCCAAACTTGGAGGCGGCAAACTCTACGCTGCCGATCAGCGAGGGCGCGCAGACGTTGCCCGCCACGCGGACGACGAAGAGGTCGCCGAGGCCGCAGTCGAACACGTACTCCGCCGGAGCCCGCGAGTCGGAGCAGGACAGGACGATCGCGAACGGCGACTGCCCCGCGGTGATCTCGGCGCGGCGGGCCGCAAACGGCGTGGTGACGCGCTCGTCACGGGCAAAACGGTCGTTGCCCTCGCGGAGAAAGGCGAGGGCGTCGCGGGCGGTGGTCGGGCGTGCGGAAGAGGTTGTCATCGAGGAGAGCCTTGGTCGGAGAGAGGGTTGGGGTCGACGGTGCGGGTGCCGGGCGCCTGGGTCGAGAGCTGGCCGAAGCTCAGGGCCGACGCCACGAGGACCAGCCCCGCGGGGATGAGGAAGGTGAGAAACCCTGCGTACGTCGCGATGGGCACCGTGATGGCGGCCCCCCCGACGAACGACACGATCTTGCCCCCCCGGAGCATCGCGCCGCGCAGGGCCGTCCGCCGGGTCTCGCCGCCCGTGTACATGGCGTTCGCGAGGTGGATGCCGAGGTCGGTGGCCGGGCCCGTGAGGTGGGTCGTGCGGACCACGAGGCCGGTCGAGGTGGCGACGGCGGCGTTCTGCAGACCCATCGCGAAGCTGAGGAGGGAGAGGAACAAGAAGTCCGGTTGCGCCTCGCCCCCGAACGCCCCGAAGACGCCGGCCGCCCCGAGGAGCCCGACGAGCACGAGGATGAAGGAGACCACAAAGAGCGGGAGGTCGTAGAGCGGGCGTTTGCCGCGGTGGTACCGACCGTCGATGGCCAGGACCGAGGCCATGGCCCCGGCCACGAAGGCCAGGAGGACCGCCGCGTAGTCGGCCACCAGCCAGGAGCCGCGGTAGAGCCCCACGTGCGTCGCCGTCCCCGTGACGTGGGTGACAAACCGCTGGCACGCGAGGTAGGCCGTCGCGTTGACCGAACCCGCCGACATGGCCAGGAGCAGCCAGCTCGGGGCGTGGCGGAGGGAGAAGATGGTCTCGGGTTTGTGCAGGGCGAGCATGACCAGGGAGATTGTTCGTCCCCGAGACATGAAGGACAATCAGGAAGTTCCTACATCATGTGTCGGAAAAACCTGCACGAGGCTGCACCCCCATGGACTGGCTCAACTACCACCACCTCCTGTACTTCTGGACGACGGTACGCGAGGGGAGCGTCGTGGCGGCGGCGCGCTCGCTCCGCCTGTCGCACACGACCGTGAGCGAGCAGATCCGGGCCCTCGAGGAGGCCCTCGGCGAGAAGCTCCTCGAACGACGGGGGCGCCGCCTCGTGGCCACCGAGATGGGGCGCGTCGTGCACCGGTACGCCGACGACATCTTCGCGATCGGCCGCGAGCTGGTCGACACCGTCAAGGGCCGTTCGGTCGGCCGCACGGCCCGGATCGACGTGGGCATCGCCGACGTCCTGCCCAAGCTCGTCGTGCGGAGGCTGATCGAGCCGGCCCTGCGTCCAGAGGTTCCGGTGCACCTGGCCTGCCACGAGGACACGCACGAGCGCCTGCTCGGGCGCCTGGCCCTGCGCGAGGTCGACGTGGTCCTGTCCGACGCCCCGGCCCCTCCGAGCGGGGCCGTGCGCGCGTACAATCACCTCCTGGGCTCGTCGGGCGTGACCTTCTTCGCCGCCCCGGCCCTGGGCTCGCTGCGCGAGGGGTTTCCGGGTTCCCTCGACGGGGCCCCGATGCTCCTGCCCCTCCTCGGGTCGGCCCTGCGGCGGGCCATGGACGCCTGGTTCGCCACGCACGGGGTCCGGCCCCGGATCGTGGCCGAGTTCGAGGACAGCGCCCTGCTCAAGGTCGTGGCCCAGGACGGGTTCGGGGCCTTCGCGGTGGCCTCCGCGGTCGAGGCCGAGGTGCAGAAGCAGTACGGGGTCGTCCCCATCGGCCGCACCGAGGACGTCCGCGAGCAGTTTTACGCCATCTCCATCGAGCGCACCATCAAGAACCCCATCGTCCTGGCCCTCTGCAGCGCCGCCCGGACCGAGGTCTTCGCCGCCTCGCGCCCTACAAGCTCCCCGCGAGGCGCAGGAGGTCGCCAAACACGCCCCCCGCGGTCACCTCGGGCCCGGCCCCGGGGCCCTGCACGATGAGCGGACGGGCGCTGTACCGGGCGGTGGTAAACGCGAAGATGTTGTCCGTGGCCCCGAGGCGCGCGAAGGCGTGGGTCGCCGGGTAGCGGGCCAGCTCGACCCGGGCCGAACCCCCGGCCTCGACCACCCCCACGTACCGCAGCACCTCCCCCGCCGCGGCGGCCTCGGCCCGCCGGGCCTCCATCGGCCCGTCGTCCGTCGCGAGGGCCTCCAGGAAGGCCTCGACCCCCTCCACCTCCGCCAGGGCGGGCGAGACCAGGGGCTCGACCTTCACATCGTCAAGCTCCAGGACCTGTCCCATCTCCCGGGCCACGATCACCAGCTTGCGGGCTACGTCCAGGCCCGACAGGTCGTCGCGGGGGTCGGGCTCGGTGTACCCGAGCCTCCGGGCCTCGGCCACGGCCTCGCTCAGCCTCGCCCCCTCCCCGAGCCGGTTGAACACAAACGACAACGTGCCCGAGAACACCCCCTCCACCCGCACGACGCGGTCGCCCGTGCGCTGGAGCTCGTGCAGGGTGGTGATGACCGGCAGCCCCGCCCCCACGGTGGCCTCGTAGAGCCACCGGCGGCCCGCCTCGCGGCGCAGGCCCTGGAGGACCTCCCAGCGGGCATAGGGGCCCGCCCCGGCGCGTTTGTTGGGGGTCACCACGTGCAGGCCCGCGGCCATCCACCCGGCGTACTCCGCGGCCACCGACTCGCTCGCGGTGCAGTCGGCGATGACCGCGTGGGGCAGGTGGTCGCTCTGGACGTGTCTGGCGAAGGCCGCGAGGTCGGTGGGGACCCCTTCGGTGTCGAGGAGCTCGCGCCAGCGGGGCAGGTCGACGGCCGTGTCGGACAGGAGCATCCGGCCCGCCCGGGCGATCCCGCGCACGCGCAGGTCGAGGCCCTGCTCGCGGCGCAGGACGGGGCCCTGTTGGGCGAGCTGGTCGAGCAGGGCGGCCCCCACCTGGCCGGGGCCCACGAGGCCCACCGACAGGACCCGGTCGGAGAGGTAGAAGCCCGCGTGCACGGCCCGCAGGGCCCGGGTCGAGTCGGCCCGGTCGATGACGGCGGTGATGTTGCGCTCGGACACGCCCTGGGCGATGGCCCGGACGCTCACCCGGGCCGCCCCGAGGGCCCCGAAAAACCGCGCGGCCACCCCCGGAACCCGCGCCATCCGGTCGCCCACCGCGGCGAGCACGGTGCAGCCCCCGATGGCCTCGACCCGCTCGATGGCCCCGCGGCGCAGCTCGGACTCGAAGGCCTCGGCGACGGTGCGCCGGGCGAGCTCCCCCTGGGTCTCGGGGACCGCGAAGCAGATGGAGTGCTCGGAGCTGGCCTGGGAGATCATCACCACGCTCACCCCCACCCCGCGCAGGGCGTCGAAGACCCGGGCGGCCACCCCGGGGACCCCGAGCATCCCGCGCCCCTCGACGTGCACGAGGGCCACCCCGTCGATGGTGGCGAAGCCCTTGACGGGCATCGACCCGCCGCCCTCGGCGTCGATCCGGGTGCCCGGCAGGTCGCGGCGGAAGGTGTTGCGGATGTAGATCGGAATGCGCCGGGCCACCGCGGGCTCGATGGTGCGCGGGTGCAGGACCTTGGCCCCGAAGTACGCGAGCTCGGCGGCCTCCTCGTAGCTCATGGCGTCGAGGACCACGGCCTCGGGGACCCGCCGCGGATCGGCCGACAGGACCCCGTCGACGTCCGTCCAGATGTGCACCGCGGCGGCCGACCACAGGGCCCCGAAGATGGCCGCGGAGAAGTCGCTCCCGTTGCGCTTGAGGGTGGTGGGGGCCCCGTCGTCGGTGGCGGCGATGTAGCCCGTGACCACCACCCAAGGGGTGGGGTTGGCCTCCCGCCAGGCGTCGAGGCGACAGGCCGAGGTGACCCAGTCGACCTCGACCCCCAAGGGTCCCGGCCCCACCACCAGGACCGACCGGGCGTCGAGCCAGGAGGCCGCCTCGCCCTCGGCCCGGAGGTGGGCGTGCAGGAGCTGGGCGCTCCAGAGCTCGCCGTAGCCGGCCAGGAGCTCGACGGTGGCCTCGGGGCAGCTGTGGGCGAGCCAGACGGCGCGGAGCACGTCGGCGAGGTCGCGGCCGTCGCTGCGGAAGACGGCCTCCAGGCGGGTGGCCTCTTCGGGGGGCAGGAGGTCGCGGGCGGCGGCGATGTGGCGGGCGAGGAGGGCCTCGAGGTCGTCGCGGTACCGCGGGTCGCGCACCCGGGCGAGGGCCGCGAGGTCGTGCAGGGCGTCGGTGACCCCGGCCATGGCGCTCACCACCACGGCCCGGTGCGACGGGGGCTCCGCCCGCAGGACCGTCAGGACGTTGCGGTACCGATCGGGGCCCGCCACGCTCGTGCCGCCAAACTTGTGAACCACCCAGGGAGTCGACGCGCTCATTGCTGCCCCGGGGTGTACACCGTGGGCCCACGCGGGCGAAAGGGGGTGTACGCTTGAGGCATGAAGGTCGGAACAATCCCAGTGTTTACGGCGATGACCTCCCCGGTGCGCACCGTGCCCGCCGCGGCTCCCCTCACGGAGGCGTACTACGTCCTGCGGCAGTACGCCCTGTCGAGCCTGGTGGTGGTGCAGGACGAGCAGCCCGTGGGGGTCATCTCGCGCACGGACCTCCTGCGGGTGGGGCGGGTCGGGGGCGGCCCTGTGCGGAGGGCTCCCCTCCTGGAGCTGCCCGAGGTGGCGGTGCGGGAGGTGATGACCCCGGGGCTCATCACGGTGGCCCCGGAGGCGACGGTGGGCGACGCCGCCCGGGTGATGGTGGGGCAGCGGATCCATCGGGTGTTTGTGCGGGCGAAGGAGGGTAGCGGGCTCGCGGGGGTGGTGAGCACCCGCGACGTGATGGAGGCCGTGGCGAGCTCGTCGATGCGAGCGCCCCTGTCGGACTTCATGACGACCCCGGTGTTGACCGTACGCGACGACGACACCCTCGGGCACGCCACCGACAAGCTCGCGGAGTCGGGGGTGGCGGGCATGGTGGTGGTCGACGCCCAGGAGATCCCCGTCGGATACTTCACCCAGGTCGAGGCCCTGCAGACCCGAGACTGGGACATGAGCACCCCCGTCGAGGAGGCCATGAACCTCGGGATCCTCTGCATGAACCTCCACACCCCCCTGCACCGCGCGGCCGCGGCGGCGGCGGAGATGCGGGCCCGGCGGGTGATCGCCGTCGACCGCCGTCGGTTGCACGGAATCTTGACCGGGATCGACTTCGCCCGGGCCGCCCTCTGAGCGACCGAGGCCCCCGCAGTTGACGCCATGGGGGGTCTTGAGGTTGAACTCCCGCCCCGCATGACCAACCTTCTCGTCACCTACCTTGACCAGATGCTCGCCATCGCCCCGGTGTGGGGCTATGTGCTCATCGTGTTCTTCATGACCGTGGAGAGCTCGTTCATCCCCTTCCCGAGCGAGGTGGTGATGATCCCCGCGGGCTTCCTCGCGGCCCGCGGGTCGCTCACCCTGCACGCCCCCGCGGCCGACGCGGGCCTCGCCATCGTAGCCGGGACCGTCGGCTCCATCCTCGGGGCCCTGGTCAACTACGTCCTCTTCCGCCGCCTGGGCCGCCCCTTCCTCGACCGCTACGGCAAGTACTTCTTCCTGCCCCCCGAGGCCCTCGCCCGCGCCGAGCTCCTCTTTCTCCGCTACGGGGTCGGGGCCACCTTCTTCTGCCGCCTCCTGCCCGGGATCCGTCAGCTCATCTCCATCCCCGCGGGCCTCGCCGGGATGCCCCTGCGCTCCTTCGTCACCTGGACGGGCCTCGGGGCCGCCATCTGGGTGGCCATCCTCACCGGGGTGGGCTGGGCCGTGGGCAAGCAGACCGCCAACATGGGGGCCCGCGAGATCGTCGACGCGGGCAAGGTCCTCCTCAGTCAGTACAGCCTTCCCCTGTTCGCCACGGCCCTGTTCCTCCTGGCGGCCTATGTCCTCGTCAAACGCCGCGTCATGAAGGGCTGAACCCGCCCCTCCCCCGCCCTCCGCCCGGCTCCGACGCCCCCATTGGGGCACCCCGCCTCAACAATTTTCTCCGCACAGTGGCGCGCCCCGTTGCACGTCTTAGGATGCACCGGCGGGACAGCACTCAGGAACAACTGAGGGCTCTCCCCCCTTTGGGAATTGGCCCCTTCGCAGGAGTTCGAGCGACATGACACCCCCTGCCCTCTCTAACACGATGATTCGTACAGTAGGGATCGTGGGCAATCATGCACCGCGGCAGTGCGGCATCGCGGCCTTCACCACCGACCTCCGGGAGGCCCTCGCCTCGGCCTGCCCCTCCCTCGACAGCTTCGTCGTCGCCATGAACGACCCGGGCCGGGTCTACGCCTACCCCCCCGCGGTCCGCTGCGAGATCGCCGAGTGCGAGTCTGTGGCCTACCGCCGGGCGGCTGAGTTTCTCAACCACAGCGGGGCCGACGTGGTGAGCCTCCAGCACGAGTACGGGATCTTCGGGGGCCGGGCCGGCAGCGACATCGTCCCCCTGCTTCAGTCCCTCCGGGTGCCCGTGGTGACCACCCTCCACACCGTCCTGGCCGAGCCCGACCCCTCGCAGCGGGCCGTGCTCGACGCCATCGCCCGGGTCTCCTCCCGCCTCGTGGTGATGAGCGCCCACGGGGTGGCCCTGCTCCGGGAGGTCTACGGGGTCCCGGGCGACAAGATCGACCTGATCCCCCACGGGGTCCCAACGCTCCCCCCCGCGGCCGACAGCAAGGCCCGCCTCGGGCTGTCGGGCCGCCCGGTGATCCTCACCTTCGGCCTGCTCGGCCCCAACAAGGGCATCGAGTACGTCCTCGACGCCATGCCCACCGTGCTCGAGCATCACCCCGAGGCGGTCTACCTCGTGCTCGGGACCACCCACCCGCACCTTCGCGAGCGCGAGGGGGAGTCGTATCGTACGGCCCTCGTCGCGCGGGCCCGGAGCCTCGGGATCGAGGGCCATGTGGTCTTCCACGACCGCTTCGTCCGCGGCGACGAGCTGGCGGAGTTCGTGGCCGCCGCCGACCTGGTCGTCACGCCCTACCTCAAACCCGAGCAGATCACCGCGGGCACCCTCGCGTACGCCGTCGGGTGCGGCAAGGCCGTGATCTCGACCCCGTACTGGTACGCCCGCGAGCTGCTCGCCAACGGGCGCGGGGTGCTCGTGGCGTGGCGCGACCCGGCGTCCATCGCCCGGGCGGCCAACACCCTCCTCCGCGACCCGGCCTCCGCCGAGTCCCTGCGAGCCCGGGCCGCGGCCTACGGGGGCGACATGGCCTGGCCCAACGTCGCCCGCCGCTACCTGGAGAGCTTCGAGCAGGCCCGGGCCGGACACACCCCGCCGCTCCGCACCGTCTCTTCGCCCTACGTCCTGCTGCCCTCCCGAGCCGAGCGCCCCGAGGTCGACCTGCGCCACATGCGCAACCTCACCGACGACACGGGCATCCTCCGGCACGCGGTCTTCGACGTGCCCAACTACGCCGACGGATACTGCCTCGACGACAACGCCCGGGCCCTGATCCTGACGACCCAACTGGCCGAGGCGGGGACCGAGGGGGCCGAGACCCTGCGCACCCTCTCCGCCCGCTACCTGGCCTTCGTGCGCCACGCCTTCGACGACACCACGGGGCGCTTCCGCAACCTCTTGTCGTACGCGCGCACATGGCTCGAGGAGGGCAGCGCGGAGGACAGCCATGGCCGGGCCCTGTGGAGCCTCGGCACGGTCGTGGGGCGGGCCGAGGAGGCCGGGCACCGGAGCCTCGCGCGGCAGCTCTTCCACGCGGCCCTCGGCCCGGTGAAGACCTTGACGAGCCCCCGGGCCTGGGCCTACGCCCTGCTCGGGATCGACGCCTACCTCCAGGCCCAGCCGGGAGACCGCGAGGTCCAGGGGCTGCGGCGCACCCTCAGCGCCGACCTCCTCGACCTGCACGCGCGAGCGAGCCGTCCCGAGTGGCCGTGGTTCGAGGATCGGGTGACGACGTGCAGCCCCCGGCTCTGCCAGGCCCTCCTGGTGTCGGGCACCCGGATGGGCGACGCCCGCATGACGGCCACGGGCCTCGACGCCCTGGAGTGGCTCGTGACCCTTCAGCGCACCCACGACGGGCTGTTCTGTCCTGTCGGGCCCAGCGGGGTCGGGCCCGGGGACGACGCGCAGACACCCGCCGACCCGCGACCCCTGGAGGCCGCGTGTATGGTGTCGGCCTGCCTCGACGCGAGCCGGGCTACGGGAGACCCCCGGTGGCGCGAGCACGCCCGCCTGGCCTTCGGGTGGTTCCTTGGGCAAAACCACCTGCGACGGTCGCTGTACGACCCCTCCACGGGCGGCTGCCGCGACGGGCTCGCCGCCGACCGGCTCAACGAAGACCAGGGGGCCGAGGCCACCGTGTCCTTCCTGCAGGCCCTGTTGGAGATGCGAGCCCTCGACCGGGCGGCGACCGCCCGCATCGCGTGGGCCCACGAGGCCACGCCATGACCCCCCACGCCTCCCCCTCGATCCCCCCGCGCGACGCGCTCAGACACCGATCCCCCGATCGAACCCTTGACCCCACCGGAGGAACACATGCAGTCCAAGGATGCCAGCCAGAACTTCGTCTCCGCGCGTGACTTCAGCAATCACACGGAGCGCTGGATCCAGCGGGCCGGGGAGACCCATCAGCCCGTGGTCATCACGCAGGGGGGCCAGCCCCTCGGGGTGCTGCTTTCGCCCGTGGAGTTCGACCACCTCGTGCAGCACAAGCACCTCCTGCAGGACATGGCCTCGGCCTTCGACGAGGCCGAGCCGGCCATGATCATGCCCGAGCTGCTCAAGCGCCTCGGCCTCGACAGCGGGGCCACGCGGTAAACACCAAAGGTCGCCCCCCCAAAACGACGAAGGCCAGGTGAGCCTCAACGCGGCTCCCTGGCCTTCTTCACAGCACTTTTCGGAGAGCGGGTGACCGGGGTCGAACCGGCGACGTTCAGCTTGGGAACCAGCCAGGAACAGCCTGTGATTTCAACTGGTTACGGCCCTCTGGACCTTCGTGGGACCTTCGGAACGGCACGGGCCCTTCTCGCGGCCCTCGCCCAGGGGGAACAGCCCGACACCCTCGCGAACGAACTCGCTGCCCGTGTGCTGGGGGAGGAGGCCGTACGGCTGGCCATGGAGGTGAAAAACGGGGGGCCTCACGTCTGGCGGAGAGCCATCGAGCTCGCAGGGGTCGTGCTGGCGGCGGAGCGGGCCGCGATGGGGGTCGCCAAGGACTCGTAGTCAACCCGTGGCCAACACGACGACGCCTCAACCGTCACCGGGCGCAGGTAGGGGCGAACGAGGGGCATCCCGAGGGCTTCGAGGGCGGCGTCCACCACCTCACCTATCGCGGCCCCCCCTGCCGGGCTGGGTCACCCCTTCGGTGGCCTCCCGTGAGGACGGACAGCGGGTTCCACGAAGGCGAAGAGCTCGCCGGGTTCGACCTCGAGCGCCGTGGCCAGGGCCGCGACGTACCCAACCCCGGCGTGGACCTTCGCGGCCTCGATGCGCTGGAGGTACCGCAGATCAATGGAGGCCCGCTCGGCCAGATCGGCCTGGGTCAACTCCCGCTCCAGCCGGAGCCGCCGCACGTTCGCCGCGACCCGTACGAGGGTGGCGTGCAGCAGGTCGTCGTCCACCCATGAGCCCTACAGTCCGCGGGAGTGCCAAAAAACGGCCCACCTGCCGTCTTCCGTTGACCGGCCCTGGTCTGGGGGCATAGCGTCCCCGGCCGTGCGTCTACCTCTCTCCGGGTGTCGTACGCGGGGCGGACATGGACCGGAAGCTGACGAAATCCCCGAACGACCCGATGATGTTGCTTGGCTGGACCGCGCTTCTGCTGGCGGCTATCGGGATGGGGTGCGGCCGGGAAGCAACGCCGTCAGGTAGGTCTATCGGGGCATCTGTGGCGACCCAGGCGCCTTCGCCCCGCACAGACGTGCCTCTCCGACCGGAGACCCAGACCGGCGCAACCCGAGGTGCCGTTCCCGGACCTCCCGTGGAACCGGGACAACAGGCCACGACCGTTGACTCGGGGACGAGTGTCGCTGATGGGGGCGTGTCCCCGACGGGCGTCATGCAGCCCGCGCAGATCAACCCGACCGTGGGCACGCCGTGCATCAGCCCTGCGTCGGGATTCGTCAGTTTGACCGGAGTCCTCCAGCGCGAGTCGCACTCAAGCCACGAGCCTGGACGACCTCGACGGATGTTCTTTTTGCAGTTCATTCCTCCCATCTGCGTCCGTGGCATCGTGGACGCGGATTGGGGCTCGCGGCATGTGAATCGACACGTGCGGGTCGTCGGCATCGCGGAGACCTCCCGCCTATACGCCACCCTGAGCTCCCACGTCGGGACTCAAATCACCATGAGGGGTCGGCCCGTAATCCCACACATGGGAGGCATGGGATCCTTCACCATCTTCAACGGAGCACTGGTGGAATAGATGCGGGCAATACGCTTCTGCATCAGATCGATGGGTGCGACCAGAGCTCAGACTGCGACCACCACGCACAGGAAGGCGGCGGGCTCCATGCAAATCGTGACGATATTGATGGCACTTGTTGCGCTTTCGCTGTTCCCTGCGACGGCGGCTTCGCAACCACACGACCGTCGCGGTCATCATCATAGACGAGCAACGGTCTCGGCGGTGGCGAACGCTCAGTCTACGCCTGACGATGGGAGTCCGTGCACTCGACCCATTACAGGAAGCGTCCCCCGG
Organism: uncultured Myxococcaceae bacterium; assembly: GCA_964447205.1. Classification (GTDB taxonomy): domain Bacteria; phylum Myxococcota_A; class Polyangia; order Polyangiales; genus JAEUKH01. Next base: position 5,321 of record CAYUSB010000022.1, on the reverse strand, counting down.
GGCATCTTGTGGCACACGGGACAGCCTCCGCAACATCTATCTACCGACATCGATGGTGACCACCACCAGGAAGAGGTGACCGTGGGAACTCGCGGGCTAACGATCCGAAGAGGATCAAGAACCTTCGAGATGGATGTATCACTCACTGGGGGGTGTTACCAGCTAACAACGGCCGACGTGACTCACGACAATATCCCTGAGCTACTGCTCTTTGAGGGCGCAGCGCTTCATGTCTTGCACTTCCTGCCATCCGACATCTCTGCACCCATTCCGGGCGCACGACGGATGGCTGATGGCAGCGATCACTTCGTGCGGTCGGACGACCCAGCGCAGCCCAACCGATTTGAAGATGTCGAGATCATTGGCACGCGGGCCATTGTGCGACCCAACGGAGATGTCTATACCCTGACAGATGACGCTCCATCCACTGAAGACTTTCGAGACCATCTGACCTTCATTGACGGCCACTTTTATTGTTCAGATGGTGCTGGAAACCCGTCCGGCATGTTGGGCTTTGCGAGACTGCCTGCAATCCCGGGGAACATTGCTTCATCCCAGGCACCGGACGCGGAACGGCAGTCCGGCCGAACCGGATCGCAAATCCCATCGGCAAGACGGGTTGCTCGCGACCTCGCAGCTTGCGACGCGTACGTCTCGGGCGTTCGCCGTCGGCGCGTTCAAGGGATTCAGTTGCAGCGTTCGAGATCACCTCGTTTCGAGGAGTTTGCCGAGAATTTTAGGACTTGGCTTCAGGAACAGGAGGATGGTGCTTTCGGGACAGCGATGAATGATCTGCGCGAGATTCTCGACACGACTGGATCTGACGACGATGAGGAGGGCAATCCTCGAACGGCAGCGTTTCGATCAAGACTTGTTCGACAGATCAGTGTTCGGTGCAGACCGTGATGTGCCGAGGCGTTCCCTCAAAACCCTGAAGGAGCTTCATGAAATTCCGACCTCCGCTGCTGCGGCGAGCACCCCTGATAGCTGCGATGCTCGTCCTCGCGGCATGTACGAAGTCGCCCTTGGCTCCGGGGCAGCGCGCCGACGCTCACGTCGCAGCATCCGATGTGGGGCACACCCCAACTCCGGTTGTCACGCAGAGCGCCACACCCGATGTTGCTCTCCCCGCCCGCCCCGTGCCCTCGTGCCCCGAGGGCACGGTCTCCATCGCAGGTGCGGCGTTCGCCATGGGCCACGCCTCGGTACGAAATGCCGCCCCTCATCCGGTCACTGTCGGCGGGTTCTGCTTCGACGCCACGGAGGTCACAGTCGAGGCCTACAACCGATGCGTCACGGCCGGAGCCTGTGAGGCTGCGGGAGAGTCTGTAGACTGGGCTGGCATCTCGCAGAGATCGGTCGAGCTCTTCTCGTCCTACTGCAACGCCCCTCACCGTAGCCGGGCCCAGCATCCAGTGAACTGTGTGAGTTGGTCCCAGGCGACCGCCTACTGCACCTGGGCTCATCGGCGTCTTCCAAGGGAGGCTGAATGGGAGGCCGCGGCCCGGCACGTCCGTGAGGGCCAGGAGGCCTTCCATGCAGGCGACGGCAACGTCTGCGACCTCGACTGCGCGGAGGCGATGCAGGGCCTGGGGTTGACGATGACGCCGCTCTTCACCTCTCGCGACGGTTGGGCGGGAACAGCCCCAGTGGGCAGTTTTCGCCGGTCCGAGCAGATCGCAGACCTCTTTGGGAACGTGCGGGAGTGGGTCGCGGACTGGTACGCCCCCTACGTGCCCACCACGGAAGTCGTGAGCGACCCGCGAGGACCTGAGACGGCTCGGATGCATGTGACGCGAGGAGGCCACTGGCAGTCCCGCCGTCTCACCGAGATGGAGCCGTACGCACGTTCTTACAGCTTGCCGAATGACAAGGTGCATGACCTCGGGTTCCGATGCGCCAGCGACCTCGTTGCAGGGCCTTCGACGGTGAGCGACACAGGAGCCACGGTAGACGCCGGAACCTCTGACTCTGCAAGTACCCCGGTGGTCTATCCCGACATTCGAGGGCGCTGGATCACAACGATGGACAACGTCTCGCTCTGGGTCGAGTTCCGCCAGAATCTCGGCAGCGACGCTCAGGGCGTTCCGCAGTTTGCGATTCCACAGTGTACAGAACGACCCGGTCGCTGCGTTGTGGCAACGATTTCCGGCACATCCGAGAGCGGACTCATCCGTATGGCGACGTTCGATGACCCACAAGGCCGAAGGCTCCACGCTTTCGTGGACCTGGGAAACAATCGACTCTCAAATGCCGATTTCGAGTTCAGCCAGGACGGGAGAAGCTTCAGCGGCACCTGGACGCAAGAGCCGCACGGTCGAGGCCATGGGACGTGGGGCGGACTTCGCTCGGTTCCCGAGGGGCCGACACCGACTCTAACGCCACCGACTCCATCGCCGCCGCAGGAGGCTCAGCAGGGCTTCATCGACGTCCGTGGGACTTGGCTGACGGAGTTCGAGGCGGGAGGCAGGAGTCTTCAGGTCCGCGTGACTCTCATGCAGAACCTGCCCGGCAATCATGGGCTTGCCACACGGATGCGTGCGTTCCGAGAGAGACCCTGCCGCGGCTCTCCCGGCCTTTGTGTGTCGGGGGTCTATCAGAACGTCGGTGGCGGCGGGGACGGTTCTCTCTACGGGGTGCTCAGCCCGACGACTGGCGACTTCTTTTTGGGCGACTGGCGTGACGTTGCCGGTGGTCGCGGAGGAGTCACCTTCCGGTTCAATCGCGATGGTCAGAGCTTCACGGGGGCGTGGTACTCGGGTTCCGTGGGTACACCAGGAGCTCGGCGTCTCGGTTCCTGGAACGGTCGAAGGTTGACCGAGTAGTACGGTGGTCATTGTGTGCGACGCACCCGACAGCACCGGGACTGCGAGGGCGTCGAGGCGTGGGTCTGGAAAACGCCCTCCACGGCGCTGAGGGGCCGTCAGCCGGGTGTCCGGCCGGGCGTCGGTGAGGACGGCGCGAAGGGCACCTCGTCGGGCGACAGGGTCGACCCTGGGGCGTCCAGGCTCCTGCCCTGCGGGTGGGCTCGTCAGTGTGCCATCCGGGATGGTCCCCCCGAAATACGATATCGAAACCCAATATCAATTTCGTGCCTGACTTTCAACGCAGGTTCAAATACCGGTCTGCGGTCCCCGAGGTAGCCCCCGGGACAGTTAATGAACCGGGTCTGACGTTGGCGATAACCCCAATATGGTCTGCCCCGATCCGAGCCCTCGAAGGTCACCCCACCGGTGGCATCGGGCGTCCCCGGCCTGAACTACAGGATGGTCTCCATGGCCTCCCAGGCGACCTGTGGCGGCATGAGGGCCTCCCCGAGGGTGGACCCGGGGTCCGGGGCGACCATCACGTCGGACGCCGTAGGAGGGGGCCGTGGAGCGGGCTGGAACTGCGTTCGGGCTCTCCGGCCACCAGCGGCTACGGCGGGGTGGTAGGGGGCGTGCGGCGTACCGGCTGGTACACACCATCCACCGTCTCATACTGCTGCGTGAGGTTCTGAACCTCTGGACTCTGCGACTCGGCGGGCACCGGGGCCATGGATGGGGCCACGACCGGGGCCATGGTCCGTGGGGTAATGGGGACTCGAACGGTCTCGACGGGGCGGGCCTGGAGCCACTGACGAACGATCCCGGCTGAACGTGATTCATCCAACCGCATCCGGTCGAGCCACGGGGCAAGGGCCTCGTCCGTGGCCGTTGTCCATGCCTCACGGACCATGGCTGTGGTGACATCCTTGCTGATCACACGTCCAGGGTCCTCGAGGTCTTGCTCGCCGACACCGATGAGGGTGAACCCCGCAGCCGCAAGGGCCGACTCCTTCCGAGTCTTTTCCTTGAGGTAGCCGCGGTACGACACACACCACACCTCCACGACCACGCCAGGGGCCAGCATGAAATCCACGGTGTGCTTCCCCTGCCATGCCGGGAGGAGGTCCGAGTACGGGATCCCAGGCCAGTGCGGGATGCCGCACGCTGCCAGACGATCACACACCCTCGCCTCCCGGAGTGAACCCAACCGATGACCGTCGAGGGCCTTGTAGGTGTGCGTACGTCGCCCATAGGAGCCTCCGAACTACAATTTCGTCATTGATCCTTCAGGCTTGCTCGGGGCTTGATGGTGTAGTTCCACTCGCCATGGAAGTCGTCCTTGAGGAGGACGAGCTCGACCATCTGCGCATCGGTGATCTTGATGCCGACGCGGTAGGTCTTCTGATCGACAACCGCCTTGACCTTGAGGCCCGTAGTCGTCCGCGTGGCGGCGATCAACGACACGACCGCTTCGAGCGTCGTCAGCGGCTTGCCGCGCCAGTTGAGCGTGATCTGGCTGAACAGCCGGTGCTCGATCTTGTTCCACTTGCTCGTGCCGGGTGGCAGGTGGCTCACCGTGATCTCCAGGCCCGTGTCGTCCGCCAGCCGTTGCAGTTGCTGCTTCCACAGCCGGTTGCGTGACCCGTTGCTGCCGCCGCCATCGGCCGTGATGTACAGCCGCGTGGCCGCGGGGTACTTCGCCTGCCCCATCCGCCGCCACCACTGCCGGATCGCACTCACCGCGAACTCGGCCGTGTCGTGGTCGATCCCCACGCTCACCCATCCCTCGTTGCGCGTCACGTCGTACACCCCGTACGGGATGGCCTTGAACAAGGCGTCGCTCGGGAAGTCGTAGACGTTCACCGCCTCGGGGTGCCCTTTGGGCTGCCACTCGCGCCCGCCATTCTTGAACTCCCCCACCAGCTCCTTCTTCTTGCAGTCGACCGAGATCACCGGCTGCTCGTCCGCTTGGAACGCCTGCGTCTGGGCCGCGATGTGCTGGAACTGTGCGTCACGGTCAGGGTGGTCGCCCCCTTCGAGTGTCTTGCGCGGCGCCTGAAGGCTGTAGCCCTGGGTCTTGAGCAAGGTCCCCACGGTGTCGGCGCTCACCGACAGGCCCTGCGCCGTGAGCTCTTGGGCCAGCTTCTCGGCGCTCTTGCTCGTCCAGCGCAGGGGCGACATGGGGTCACCGCGGGTGGCCGGGTCCACCAGCGCCTCCAGGGCCGCGGTCAGGGCGGGCTGGGTGGTCGTGAGCGCTTTGCGTCCGCCGCCCGGACGGCGCACCCGCCCCGCGGCCAACAGAGCCAGGTGGTCGGGGTCATCGAGCTCCCGCAGCCCCGCCGCGATCGTGTCGCGCACCAGCCCCGTCGCTCGCATCACGCAGGCGATGCCGCCGTGGCCCAGGGAGCGCGCTTCCGCGGCCGCCCACAGCCGCGTCATCGCCTCACTCATCGTAGGGGCCCTGAGGCCCGTCCACGTTTTCCCTACACTTGCCTACACCGCAGAATTCCCGGG
>CAYUSB010000021.1:28045-138024 GCA_964447205.1 uncultured Myxococcaceae bacterium | reverse complement strand
GCACAGCCCCTCGCCATTTATGGAGAGGGGCGCGCGGCAGCGGGGGTGAGGTCCCTCACCCCGCCACAAAGAGCCCCCCGCCCACCGCGTCGTGAAACTGCCGCGCGAGTTCGGTTGAGAAGCGCGCGTCCTCGACGAGCACGCCCGCCTCGATGTTGCGCGCGTGGCCCCGGTCGGTGAAGTTGGCAGAGCCCACCAGCGCCCGCAGGCCATCGACCACGATGCACTTGGCGTGCAGACTCGCGTAGCTGCGAGGCACCGCCGCGCGAGGGTCGACATAGAGCGTCGGAGTCGGCTCTCCGAACGGCCAGAACCGCGCCCGCCACGCCGCCGCCTGTGTGCGCAGGTAGTTCTCGGGATCGAGCGGAGCCACCTCGGCCCCGTCGAGATGCACAAACATCTCCACCATCACCGCCCGGTCGCGCATCGCCGCGTGAAGCGGCGCGAGGATCGCCTCGCCCCGGTCAAACGCGTACCCCGCGATCAGCACATGACGCCCAGCCCCCTCGAAGAGCTCCCGAACCACCACCGCCGTGTCCCGCGCGGCGCTCGCCCGGGTCTCCGGGCCGGTCCACACCAGCGACACCCGGGTCGCCGCAGGGCGACGCCGCTCCGCCCGCACCGCGTCCAGCACCGCCCGCACGGTCTCCACGTCGCGCCCGAGCAACGACCCCAGGTGCCCTGCGAGGTGGTCGAGGTGCACACCGCGGAGAAGCTCCCGAGACAACGTCCCATCGTGCGTGCGGTCGAGGGCGTCCGAGAGGCGGTCGAGGTCGGGCAACGAGACCTCCACCAACGCCATCACGGACGCTCCCGAAAGAAGGCCACCGCAGGGTCGCACCCGAGCGTCGGCACCACGAGGGCCCGATCGAGGTACTGGTTGAAGCGCTCGCAGGCGCACTCGGCCACGAACAGACACCCGTGACACGCCGCCCCTTCGAGCAACCGCCCCGTCTGCTCGCCGCGCGGGGTGTGGTGACCACACACCGGGTCGTTCGAACACAACGCCCCGAGGTCCCAGGCGGCCCGGAGATGCCGGGCGATGTGTCGGCCCTGGTCCACAAGACCGCCCAGGGTTCCTTCGGTGCCCGCGCTCCCCGTGGCGAGGAGGATGCCCGCCATCGGCGCAGGGTCGTGCGGAAGGGAGCAGTAGATGCGCTCGCGAATGGCGCTCGCCGCGTAGCCGCACTCCAACGACAGGGCCGTCATCAGCAGATGCGACATCGCGTGCAGGAGGTAGAAGCGTGCCCCCGGAAACTCCGGCGGCTGCTTCACCTGCTCGCACCACTTCGCGAAGCCCAGGTGCAGCTCGACCTCGCGCGCCCGCACCGCCGGACGGGACTCCCACGCCCGAAGCCGCGACTCGTCCAGCCGAACAAAGACCCCCTCCCCGCGGATCTCCGTCGCTGGGAGCCAGTCGGTCTGCAGCCCCAAGGCCGCGGGCAGCACCTGGTACTCGCCCTGGAGGTCGCTGCTCGTGGGCATCAACCGCGTAAAACCCACCTGGGCCCGCACCTCGCGGAGCTTGTGGGCCAGGACCACCCGCTCGATCTCCGGGGGCAACGAAGGCTCCCGCTTCGTGCGGGTCGCGAAGAAGGTCTCGCCGTGCGGGGCGATGGCGCCCGGGAGCTCGTCGGGAGCGCTCACAAACTGCCGAAACTCCGCCGTGCGCACCGGGCCGTGCTCAATGGGTCTGCCCGCCCGGCGCCCCGCCACCGCGTCGAGGACCTCGGCGTCGCTCCATCCCTCCAAGGCCCGGCGTACGTCGGGCACCGTGCGGAGCGCGAAGAGGGTCTGGGACGTCGCCACCTGCACGATGCTCCACACGGCGTCGATGGCCTGACGCAGGGCGAGCTCCTTCACGGGCGGGATCGACAGGGCGCTCTCCACCAGCGCGAAGTACGCGTCGCTCGCCGTACGCACGAGGAGGCTGCGCATCTCGGGGCAGCCCTCCTCGCGGCCCTCGTCGCCGAGCCAGGGGCGCTCGCCGTTGCAGGAGCCCGCTGTTCCCCGGGCGCGGGCCTTCGAGAGCGGGCGGCGGGCCCGGCAGCTCTTGCACCGCACGACGATGTCGGAGAAGTCGCCCGAGGCGCCCTCGTCCAGGGTCAGCCGGGGATGGTCGCAGATGCCCTCCGCGCGGTCCTGGTGGGCGAAGCGCACCCACGGAAACTCGTCGAGGTGGCCCCGCGAGCACGCGGCCACAAACCGTACGGGCACACACACCGCCCCGCTCTTGCGGTCGTCGCAGCGGTGGAGGTAGTGGTCGCCCTTACGCTCCAGCCCGTGCCATGCACGCACGAGGGCCCTGCACGACGGGTTTTGGCAGACAAACCAGGTCGGAAACTCCACGGCCCGGATGCCCCCGCCCCGGCGCGGCTGCTGGTCATCACCCACGGGGGCCGCACGAAAGGGCGCGTCCGAGCGCAGTTCGGCGAGCCCTTGCTGCCGCCGCCGGGCGTTGATGCTCGCGCACAGCCGCGACTCCGGCAGAACCTCCATCCCGTCGCCCTGCCAGAAGTCCAGGCCGCCGATGACCACCGCGTCCCCGACGAGGTCGACCATCGCCCCGGGGCCGTACGCCGTGATGAGCTGGCTGCGGCGGAGTTTTCCGTCGGGCTGAACCATCTGGGTGTGGGCCGCCCAGGACGCGCGCTTCGTGCTCACGACGGCACCGCCTTGCGCGACAGGGAGCGGCGCTCGACCCAGATGTGCGCGGTGGCCTCGACGTCGCGCATGGAGGTCGGGGCCGCGAAGCGGGCGTCGTCGGTGCCGAGCGGCGGGGCCTCGGGGTCGAGCACCGTAAACAGCATCGGTTTGCCCTTTCGTTCCTTGTCGTAGGGCGACCAGCAGCGCGTCCCCGCCCCCTCACGGCTCGCGCGCACGAGAGCGACCCAACTGTCGACGAGGCTGCGCCCGCGCTGCCGGAGGGTCTCGACCAGGGCCTCGTGGCCTTGGGCGTCGAGCCCCAGACGCTCCCGGCCCGCGCGCGTCGCGAGGGCCTCGATCGCGCCGTCGATCGCCGCCCGGTGGACCTCGACGTCCATGACCGCCGCGGCGGGTTGCAGGCCCCCGTCGGCGTGGCGGGCCATGGCGAGAAGAGCACCCGCGAAACCACGCTCGAGGGCGGGGGCGGAGAAGGGCGTGAGGCTCATGGCCTCGACGTGGCGGTAGAAGCAGCCGTGGTAGGCCGCGAAGCGCTCGAAGTGCGAGCGGTCGCGGGGTTTGTGCAGGTTGAGGACCGTCACCACGAGGCCGGGGCGGGCGGAGTCGCGGCCGACCCGCGAGGTGGCCTGGATGTACTCGCTCGTGGTCTTGGGCTGCCCTGCCACCACCATGAGCCCGAGGCGGTCGATGTCGACCCCCACGGAGATCATGTTGGAGGCGAGCAGCACATCGACGTGTTCGTCGTGGGTGAGCGGGTCTTTCAGTCGGGCCCGGGTGCGGGCGATGCTGTGGGTGCTCTCGCGGGAGGTGAGCTCAACGGGCTCGCCGAGCTCCCGAACACGAAACCACCGCGGCGTGCCCTTCTCGCCCACCGGGCGGTGCTCGTCGATGCGGGCGCAGCGCGAACGAACCTCGTCTTCGACGAGGCGCCGCATGCCGCCGAGCTCGCGCAGGGCGTTGAAGTACCCGACCAGGGTGGAGTAGGGGTCGGCGGGGTCGTTGTCGGTCGGGGCGCCCACCCGACGCCAGGCTCCGGCCAGCAGGGCGACGTAGACGCGCAGGAGGACGGCCTTCATGGCGCGTCCTCCCGCGGCGACGCTCAGGTATGCGCGCCCATCGGCGGCGTGGTCGACCCGGGCGAAGAAGGTCTCGCCCTCGTTGAGGCCCGGCGGCGGAAAGAGGGCGACGCGGTCGCGCCCGAAGAGCGACAGGATCTGCCGCCGGGCCCGGCGCACCGTGGCGGTGGAGGCGAGGAGCTTGGGACGGACCTCACCCCCCCAGCCCCCCTCTCCATGAATGGCGAGGGGGGAGCCGGAAGCAGTGGCATCGAGCCCTCCGCGCGCGGAAGCATCCAGAGCGTCTGCGCGCACAAGCCCCTCGCCATTTATGGAGAGGGGCTGCGCGGCAGCGCGGGGTGAGGTCGTACACAACGCCTCAATCGCCGTCTCGTACAGGCCCACCATCGTGCCGAGGGGTCCCGAGATGAGGTGGAGTTCGTCCTGCACGATGAGCTCGGGAGGACGCAGGCCCTCGGGCAGTACCTCGGCGGCGCGTGTGGGCCCGGGGCTGTCGGGCGTCCCGAAGAACTGCCGCCCCAGGCGAGAGTGCACCCGGCCGAAGAGCATGCCCGCCTCGGCCCGCCAGGGCACCATCGCAAACTTGTCCACCGTCGCCACCAGGAACGACGGCAGCTCCCGGTACACCTGCTCGTCCACAAACACGAGCGGCAGGCCCTCATCGGCGTGGAGCTTGTTGCCCTGGCCGAAGTCGCAGTCGCGGAAGTTCTTGCACAGGATGCGGACGTGGGTGGGGTCGCTCTTGGAGGGCTGGAGCGTCGCCGTGTCCGGGTCGAGCACGAACCCGCACCAGGGGCAGTGCGTGAGCGGCAGCGGCGACGGGGCCTTCTTGTTGTCCCGCTGCGTCTTCCACGTGGTGATCTTCTCGCTCACCTCGGCCAGCGTGTTGGCCGTCGCCGTGCGCCCCACCCACAGCCCCACGCTGAAACGCACAGCACCCAGCCCCTCGGGCGCCTCTCTCCGCAGCGTCTCAAGCGCGCACACCAGCGTCGCAGCGCGCTGGAGCTGGTCGAGGGTGAGCAGCCGCAGCGTGTAGCGCAGCAGCACCGTCACGCCGTAGCCCCCGTCGGGACGCTCCCGCCCCCGCATCCGACGGAGCACGAGGGCGAAGGCGATCACCCCGAGGTAGGCCTCGGTCTTGCCACCCCCCGTGGGGAAGAAGATCAGCTCGACGCAGGCCCGGTCGGGGTGCCTCGGGTCGTCGAGACCCGCGATGTTGAGCAGCAGAAACGCGAGCTGGAAGAGCCTCCAGCGGGGCGCCGCGTGGGCGTAGCGCGCGGGGTCGCGCTTGCGGGCCTGCAGGGCCATCGCGCGGTTGGCGAGGGTGAAGGCCACGAAGAGGTCGTCGCGGGTGGCGAGCAGGTCGAGGCCCTCGGCGATGCGACCGCGAGCCCGCTCGGCGTCGTCCATGAGGAGGTCGCGGGTCTCGGCCCGGCGCACAGAGTCGAGCGGAACGGCGCGCTGTTGAGTGATCCAGACGGCGTAGGCGTCGAGCAGGGGGCCGAGGGCGCTCCGCAGGGCGGCCCCGTCGGGCATGGCGGCGAGGGCCTCCATCTCGGCGCTCACCCCCGCCACCTCCTGGCTCACCACGGGCCGAACCTCCGCCCGCGGGAGCCACACCGTACGGGCACCCACCACCCGCCCGGCCCCGTCGACGAGGGCCTCGGTGGAGACCCCATGACCGACGGCCCACTCGACCTGGGCGCGGTACTGGAGGTCGGCCATGCGGTCGTCGAGGTCGTCGCTGGCCTCGTCGCGGCGGTTGGGCCGCGGCACGATCCCCGCCGCGTACCGGACCTCCAACGACACCTGAAACACAAAGGCGAGGTCGGCTTTGCCGGGCTCGAGGACGGGCGTCCGGTGGTTGACCACAAAGAGCGACAAGGCCCGCGTGCCCGGGGCGAGGCCCGGGGCATCGGCGACGCTCAAGCGCCCTTCGAGCCACAGGCCATCGGTGCCCGGAACCTCCTCCCCCCGGGCGAGCGAGTCCGAGTCCAGGGCGACGGTGCGCACGACGGGGCGTCGACCGAGGCGTTGCCAGTGCTCGGGCGGTCGTTTGCGATCGTCGGGGGTCTCGTCGGCGGGGGCCGGGTAGTACTCGGCGTAGTGCAGGGTGATCTGGACGGCGTCGCCGTGGCCGGGAGGCAGGAGCACCGACAGGCCAATGGAGGCCGGAAACAGCTTGCGGACCTTGGGCTCGGGCGCAGACTCGCTCTGCTCCTCGTCGTCGGCGTCGCTGCCGGTGGCGTACTCCTCGTCGTCGGTCGGGTCGCCCGGATCGCGGTCGCCCGAAGGGGCGAGAAACCCCGTGAGGTAGAAACGCGAGGGCGGACGCGGCAAGACCTCGGTCGAGGCAGGGTCGAGGTCGAAAGGTCCGACGAGGTCGGCGTGGAGGGCGTCCGTCAGATGCGCACGTACGTCGGCGCTGGTGGAGGGGAGCACGGGCGCGATGATCGGCCACAGGGACCGCGGAGCGCCAGGGGGTTGTGGGGAGGGAGGGGACATTGTGTGACCTCACCCCCGCTGCCGCGCGCCCCTCTCCATGAATGGCGAGGGGCTGGGACCCCTGCTGGCCTCGGGGTCGTACTGGTGAGGTCGGGTGGGGGCGCGGACCGTTGGGACCTCACCCCCGCTGCCGCGCGCCCCTCTCCATGAATGGCGAGGGGCTGGGACCCCTGGTGGCGTCGTGGTCGCACTGACGAGGTCGCACGGAAAAACCCGACAATTCTGAACGACCCCTGCGGAGCACGGAGCCCCTCGCCATTTATGGAGAGGGGCGCGCGGCAGCGGGGGTGAGGTCGCCCCCACAAAGGGATTGAACCTCGCTTGGCCGCGGAGGTACCCTGTCTGGGCGCCACAATTGCGTGGCACGGGTGCAGGACAAACCAGAGAGGTGACGAGATGGCTTCTGTGTTGGTAGAGCGGCGTGGGCAGAGCGCCGAGTCCGTGGCAGTCGCGTTGGAGACCTGGGCAGAACCCATCGGGACACGGCTGGCCGAGATCCTCTCGGCCCAGCTTCGTCCGGGGGAGTCCCTCGACGACCCCAAGCTGTGGCCCGTCCTCTTCGCCCGTCACCTCCGCGCCTCGATGGAGCCCCTGCGCGCCGCCGACAGCCAGTACGAGGCCGAAGTCGCCGACGATGGCCTGCCCCGCACCGCCCGCGAGACCGCACGCACGACCCTGTACGACGCCCTCACCAAGGGCCGCGACCGGCTGCGTGGTGCCTTCGGCCCCGAAGCCCTGCCCATCCTCGGCTTCGCAGGCCCCACCCCCGTCGATGTGACCCCCCTCCTGGCCTACGGCGATCAGGTCGTGTCGGCCCTCCAGCAGACCCGCCTGCCGCCCCTGCACGACGCCCGCGACGCCCATGTCCCCGACAGCGTACGGACCGCCGTGGCCGCCGCCCTCGACACCCTGCGCGTGAGCCACCAGGAGGTCGTCCGCGAAGGACGCGAGCTCACCGCCGCCTCGGCTGCCCGCAACGCCGCCCTCGAGCGCCAGGCCGCCGCCTTCGCCCTCGTCGCCCAGTTGGGCGTCAGCCTGCTCCGCCTCGCCGAACAAGACGCCCTCGCCGACCGCCTCCGCCCCTCCGCCCGCCGCCGCGGCCTCACCGTCGCCGAAGAGCTCGAGCCCAGCGACCCCACCGCGCCCGCCGACCCCAGCGAGCCCAACGCCCCCAGCAAGCCCAGCCCCCCCAGCGACGTGTAGCCTCCCGGGCGCCGCTTGGGCGGCACCCGAAGCCTCCCGATGCCTTGGGACAGCCCCCGCGCAGCGTCCCAAGGCCTCCAGATGCCTCAGGGCGACGTGTGTACGTTTGAATAGGGGCAGGTGAGGGGTTAAGAGGGCAAGTGTACGGGATACAGTGCGCACTTTATGGCTTGGGGAGGGCTTGTGGGACCTCACCCCCGCTGCCGCGCGCCCCTCTCCATAAATGGCGAGGGGCTGGACCCCCTGCTGGCGTCGGAGTCGCACTGGACGACGTCGCACGGGAAATCTGACCATACTGACCGACCCCCTCAGCGCACGGAGCCCCTCGCCATTTATGGAGAGGGGCGCGCGGTAGCGGGGGTGAGGTCGCCAGCAGCCTCTGCCTAACAACGTCACTATACCCAAACGGATGCACAGATCACAGTGCACCCTTAATACATCAAAAAAGCACAGACCACTACGAGTCACGAACGATTCAAAAGCAGAATCATTTGACGAATTCCGTAGTGCTTCCGCAGCAACTGCCCGTGCCGATACAGCCAATCCACAGGATCTGTCGGCTCTCCCAGCGTGTCGCCTGCCCACGTCCGGGCGACGTCAGCAAGTTGTTTGGCAATGTCCTTGATCGAGTATCGTTCTGAGTCGGTTTGAAAAAATGATTTCACCTCCGCAGCTACAAAGTCCGACAATCGGCTAGGGCCATCGGCCAAGATCTCAGGAGAGTGGAAAGCAATACCCGTCGCCTGTCTTGAAAACGAGTAATAATGATCCGAAGTATCAACTCTTACATGAGGACTAATTGAGGCATGAGCACGAAGAAAAGGCACCGCCTCCAAAGCACGCACAACCACATCCAGACAGCGCACGTCCTGCACCCGCCATCTGTAAAAAACATCCTCAATGCCCCCACCATCCATTTCCCTCTCATACCCAGACACGGTCAATTCCAAAGGACAGACATAAATCGCAGAAGCGCCGCGCGGATTGTTATACGAGTAGAGCACATTATGTTGGAAGTCGGTCGCACCTTCAGCCTTCCTCCTGAGCTGAAAACAGAGGCTGTGTGGCGACTGAGTCAAGCCGTTATCAAAACGAAATCGCCTCACCTCCTGCTTTTTGCTCTCATTAGCCCTCTGCTTTGCCTGTCTACTTACCTGAGTGAGTTCCTTTAGACCAGTAGGAATTTTAAACTGAAAGAAGTAGGCGCGCCCCATCCAATTCAAAGACCCGTCCGCACCTGTCATTTGCTCATCTACATCATTGAGTTTAATTTGCCTTTGAGGCAGACCGAGCCCCCTGGCCACATAGCCAAAAAACGATGAAACATTAAGCTCCACCTGATGCTCACTAAACCCGCAGAGAATCTCATAACTGAGCGGGATTCTGTTTTTAGCCATCATGCCTTCCGTTTATTTTAAATTGCTTGTCTTCTTCCAAACAGTCCAAACTGAGGCACCATCTGGCAGACTACCCAATCCCCAGCGTACCCTGCCCCGACCCCGCGCCGCCCTTCTTCCGTCCGCCCTTGGTCTTCGCGGGCCCCGTCGCTACCTGCTGGGCGGCCGCCACGCGCTCGGCCTCTGCCCGCGTCGCGTTGAGCGCGAACAGGCGATCGATCACCGCGTCCTCGAAACGCGACAGCACCTGCTTCTCCGCCTCCGTCGTCGCCGTCCCGTACACCGGCACCTCCAGGTCGTCCCACCCATACGCCGCGAGCACGGCCCTGTCCATCTCCTCGTGCAGGCGCCGCAGCGTCACCACCCGCGCGTCGTTGACCCGCGCATCCTTGAGCGCGTTGTAGGTCTGCGTGAGCCCCTGCTGGGTCTCCACCATGAACGCCGCCCGTGCCGTGTACAGCCGCTCCCCCACGTCTTCCAACGCCGGGATCACTGCCCGCGGATCAGGCTGCGGGAAGGGGAAGGTTGAAAAGCAATCACTGGCTGCATAGCGCAGACGATCTTCGAGTGAAGATGATAGCAACCGTGCCCACGGCTCATGCACCCGCGACTGAAGGATGGAGAACGAGGTGTAGCGATGGAGCGGAAAGACGTAGAGCGCCTGACCGAAGAATATTGTTGTCGGCCGAAAGCTGAACGACAAGTGCTTAGTGACGATGGCTGCCACCAAACACCTCTCAATCCCAACTAACGCAGCATACAGTGCTCGTCCACTCTCACCCGGCTTCCACCAGTAGGTCTTATAGGTCTGCCGCTTGTTCTTTTCACGATCAGGACGAACCCGCTGCTCTGCGATTTCAAGAAGATCCGGCCAATTCCGAGCCTCTTCCAGAGTGTTATCGCTAAAATCGATCACAAAACGCGACGGCGGTCCCGGAGGACTTTGATTTAGTTCTTCTCCGCCAAGATAGGGTCTAAGGATTTTTGCGTTATCCGCATTTTTTAAGATCAGGGCCTCGCACTCCGCGCGCCAGAGCGAAAGCCCTTCTCCAACAAGTTTCCCACCCATGAAGCTGAGGTCAGCATTCGTACGCAGGGGCTTTGCTTCTGGACGCTCTGCACCCGCACAGAGTCGCGAGTCAATCGCATTCACTCGGTGCCCGTTGAGTCGTCCCCATTCGATCAAAGAGGCCACTTCACCCAACGCGATATGCACAATGGAAACGCTAACCGCAGCATCCCCTGGCCAAGACATGTTGGTGGCCGCCTCAAATATTCTCCCACCCAAATCCGTGATCCACTTCAGCGCAATCAGGCGAGTATCCCCTTGTGAGACTGTATTAGTCGCAACGAGGCCTAGGCTCCCGTTGCGCCCGAGCAAATACGCCGCTCTTCGGAAGAAATATCCACACAGGTCGACGTTCGGATGCCCTTCGACCTCAGGATGCATCGCCATCAACCAATCGATGTAGCCATCCGTATTAGAGTCTGTGATCCCGTTCTTCCCGGCAAAAGGAGGATTCCCCACGAAGGCGTCCATCCACGCCACGCGGTTGACGCGGTCGCCGTCGAGGGGGTCGGGTCGTTCGCCGTAGAACACCTCGGGAAACTCCACCCCCCAGTGGAAGGCCGGAACCCGCGCCCGCAGATCGCGTTGCATGGCCAGGAGGGCTTCGGGGGGTTCTCGGCGACTCTCCAACCACTGCACGACGAGGTCGAGGCGGCGCGTGCGTTCGGCCTCGCGTGCTTTGTCTTTGGTTTCGGTGAAGAACGCGCCGACGACGAGATCCCCGAGGAGCCGGACGGGGGCGAGTGCGTCGTTGGCGTCCCAGAGGAGGTGTTCTTTGGCGCGGGTGTCGTCTCCGGGGGCGAGTGCGAGGATCCGTTGCCGTGCGGCGAGGGCTTCGTCGAGGGCGGTGTCGATGAGTTCTTTGGCCAGCTCGGTCTGGGCTCCGGGTTTCCAATGGAAGGCCCGAATCTGATCGAGGTCGAGTCCCACGAGGGCGTCGCCGTGTCGCAGGGCGTGGTCGACGAAGGTGAAGGGTTCGTCTCGGGCGAGGGTGACGAGCCAGAGGGAGAGCCGTGCGAGGCTCACGGCGAGGGGGTTTTTGTCGACGCCGTAGAGGCACCGTTGGGCCACGAGGCGGCGGGCGAGGAGGACGGGATCGACCTCACCCCCCAGCCCCCTCTCCATGAATGGAGAGGGGGAGTTGGGAGGGGCCGCGGCGGGGGTGGAGGGGGTGAGGAGGGGGCGGAGGAGGGCTTCGAGGTTGCTTTGGGAGACGTCCTGGTTGCGGATGCGCGCGACGCGGAGACCGAGCGCGGCAAAGCAGGCGGAGCGTGCGGTGTCGTACTCGGCTTGTTCGGGGTCGTCGTGAACGCTCCCGTCCACCTCGACGACCAGCCCCAGGGCAGGGCAGTAGAAGTCCGCGATAAACCCCTCGATCACCTGCTCCCGCCTGAATTTCAACCCGAGCATCTTGCGTCCGCGGAGCAGCTCCCAAGCGCGTTGCGCGGCGGGGGTTGGCGACTGTCGCAGGGCCCGCGCGCGTTCCAGCTTCATCGGATCAAGAAACTCGACCCCCCCAGTCACCCGGACCACCACCCTCCCCTCCCCCTCCTGCTCCCCTTCCGCGACCCCCGCCCCGGTCCCCGCCCCGGCCCCCGCCGCCCCTCCGAACTCCCCCTCGACCCCCGCCGCCTCCCCTCCGAACTCCCCCTCTCCATTCATGGAGAGGGGGCTGGGGGGTGAGGTCCGAGTCCAAGCCGCCACGACCTGATCGGCGAGAAACCGGCATGCTTCGACGAGAAACGCGCCGCTCCCCATGGCGGGGTCACAGATCTTGAGTTGCAGCAGCCGTTCTGCGCTGGGCTCGGGCCCCATCGCCGCGAGCAGGGGCTCCAGCGTACGGCGCACGATGGGCGCGGTGAGGGAGGGCGGGGTGTAGTGCGAGCTGGTGCGTCGGCGTTCGTTGCCGGGTTGCACGACGAGTTGTCCTGCGCGTCCGGCGTCGCTGCCTTTGACGCGCAGGGGCTGGAGCGCGGCGAGCACATCGGTCTCGGTCTGTGCGGCCTTGAGCGCGTCGGCCACCTTGGCCACGGCGCTCTTGGCGAGTGCGGCGGTGTCGGCCACCCAGGCGGCGCGTTGGGCGGGGCTTTGGGCCAGAACGTCCGCGGCCACGACCCAGACCTTGGCCCCCTTCGACCCCTTGAGGCACAGGGCGGGGCCAGGCAGTCGCACGACGTGGAAGCCCATGAGGGCTTCGTAGACGGCCCCGATCTGTTCGACGTCGAGGGCCCGGTACGACAGCCGCTGGCCTTGAAACAGCAGGAGCCGGTGCAGGACGGTGTAGACCGTGGCGTCGTCGACGGTGGGGACGCGGACCCTGCCCATTTCGTCGTGGTCGACGAGGGGCGCGGCCCCTGCGGGCCCCCACCCTTCGAGGAAGGGGAACCGATGCGGATCGAACAGCTCTCCCCGCCGCGCGGGCATGACGAGCGTCCCGTGGCGCATCCCGAGGAAGATGGCGCGAAACAGGGCGACGAGGCGGGCCCAGGCCCCGAAGCGCCGCCCCATGGAGTCGGGCCACTCTCCGTGGTCGCGCTGGAGCTGCGCGAACAGCCCGAGCACGGACAGGTGCTGTGCGTAGTCGGGGTGATCGACGGGCAGCAGGGCCCGGTCTTCGGCATAGAGGGCGAACACGAGCCGCAGGAGCACGGTGAGCAGCCCCTGGTAGACGTGATCGTCGTCGCGTTCGAGGGCCTGGTCGAGGAGCTTGCTCTTGTCGCGTTCGGCTGCGGCGACAAAGCCCGCGAGCAGGACGTGGATGGCGTCGAGCATCTGCTCGGCGAGCTCGTTGGTGACGTTGGCCTGTCGGGTTCGGGAGTCGCGGAGGAGGGCAGGGAGTTGGTGTTCGGGAGCGACGCCGAAGAAACGTTCGGCGCTGAGGAGCATGACGAAGGCGTCGAAGAGGGTTCGTCCGGCGACGGCGGCCATGTCTTCGACGCGGAAGGTGATGTGCCCGGACGACTCTCCGTGGGGCGCGTAGACGAGGCGGATTTCCTGCCCGTTGGTGAGCACCCCGATGGGCACCCGACACGCCCGGAGCAGCCGGTCGAACTTGGCTGCAGGCGGATAGTCCCAGGGCCCGGTGGTGGTCTCGGGCTTGTCGAGGGGGAGTCCGGGCAGGAGGTCCCAGAGGAGGGCGACGTAGTCGGCTCCGGCGCGGGAGGCGGGGGTGCTGTCGTCGGTGAAGGAGGGGGTGCTCTCGGGCGCGGCGCGGTGTCGGAGGGCGAGGGTCGGCCGCAGGGTCTGGTGGCCCTCGGGGACGTAGAGGGCGAGGTCGTCCGGGAGGGCCGGGCCGGTGTCGTAGAGGTCGGGGGTCCAGTCGAGGATCTCGTTGAAGAGGACCTCACCCCGCGCTACCGCGCCGCCCCTCTCCATAAATGGCGAGGGGCTACGGTCGCTGGCAGCACTCGGTGAAGCTGTGCGGTTACGAGGAGCCCCCTCGCCATTTATGGAGAGGGGGCGCGCGGCAGCGGGGGGTGAGGTCAGCGCGACGAAGCGCTGGTGCAGCGCGAGGGGCTGCCGACGCATGCACTGGGCGTCGGTGAGCACGGGCACAGAGACCACGAGCCCCTCGACCGGCTGCACCAGCCCGAGCCACTCGGTGTGAAAACGGGATTCGAGGTCAGAGCTCATCGTGTCGCTGTCGGGTGTTGCATCAGGCGGCGCGCCTCACGAGGCCCTGCGACCTCACCCCCGCTGCCGCGCGCCCCTCTCCATGAATGGCGAGGGGCTCCGAGCATGGATGGGGTCGGTCAGAGTGGTTGACTTTGTTTCGTGAGACGTCTGCAACGCACATCGACACAAACAGAGGGCGGAGCCCCTCGCCATTTATGGAGAGGGGCGCGCGGCAGCGGGGGTGAGGTCGGCCATCCCCAGGCCCGAGGCCGGTCTTGTCCGCGACGGTGTGTGACACGCGCCTCACCGCGTCCCCGGCCAGAGATACACCATCCCGACCGGCTCCAGTTTGCGTGTGGCCACCCGGTACAGTCCGGGCAGCTCGGCGGGCTCGCGCTCCATCTCCGTCGCGAGTCGCGTCAGGCGTCTCTCCATCCACTTGCGGTCCTGATCCCACTGGGCCTTCTGCACGACGTCCCCGTCGCCGAAGAGCGGGAGCTGCGTGCCCGCGAGCTCCTTGCCGATGGCGGCCCGTTGGGCCTCCAGGATGCGCCGCAGGGCCTCGGCCTCGGTCTGTCCGCGGCGCGTGAGCAGTTGCACCGCGTCGTGGGCCACGGCGTCGGCCTCGCGCTCCACCTCGGGCCACAGGGCGGCGAAGTCGCCCGGGGCGCTCTTCACCAGCCGCGCCTGCACCTGGGCGTCGATCCCGTCGAGGGTGGGGGCCGCGGCGAGGAGTTGGGCCAGGCGGTCGAGGGCCTTGCGGTCGGCGTCCTCGGCGAAGGGGCGCAGGTGGTTGCCTGTGGCCGATTCGTTCCACGGGGCGGCGACGCTGACGAGCTGGTCGTGGAGGCGGGTGGCCCCGGCCCCGAAGAGGGAGAGGCGCCCGAAGGCGATGGCCCGCGCGATGCCGTCGTGGGGGTTGCGCACGACCGTGACCCGCGCGAGGTCGTGCGACGACCAGCCCTGGGCCAGAAAACGCCCGAGGATCCGCTGCACGAACGGGTGCGACAGGTGCAGGTGCACGACGCCGGAGTTGATGCGCGCAGGCGGATCGAAGCACACCGGCAGGAGCGGCCGCTTGCGCCACACCCACGGCGCCTCGTCCCTGCCGCGCGGGGGGCGCAG
Source organism: uncultured Myxococcaceae bacterium (assembly GCA_964447205.1). GTDB lineage: Bacteria > Myxococcota_A > Polyangia > Polyangiales > JAEUKH01. The sequence continues at coordinate 123,370 of CAYUSB010000021.1, read as the reverse complement.
GGTGTCGAGGGTGTCCTGCCAACTGTCGGGCATCGGGGGCAGGGTCCAGAGGGTGAGCCCTGGCTCGGAGGCGACGGAGGGCGCGGGGGAGAGGGCCCCGGCTCCGGAGAGTTCGCAGCCCACGTTGAGGGCGTCGCGCAGGAGGGCGGGCTCAAACTCCATCACCCGACGGGAGTCGTTGAAGAGGCGCCCGGCTTGATCGATCTCGAGCTTGAGGCGCTCGATGGTGGCGCGGTCGCTCTCGAGCTCGCGGCGGGTGGTCTCGGCGTAGAGCCCGAGCTGCGTCGCGGCCTCGATGCGGGCCGCGGCGTCGGCGTCGATGCCGGTGGCGAGGGCGTCGGCGAGGCGGTCCATCACCACCGCGGAGAGCGATCCGAGCTCCTCCTCAATGCGTTCGACCTTCTTGACCAACGTGCGCAGCACCTGGTCTTCAGCGCGCTGTGGCAGCACGAAATAGTGGCACCGAACCTCCGGGGCGGGCTGCAGCGTGCGGTCGATGCGGCCGTTGCGCTGCTCCATGCGGGCGGGGTTCCACGGGATGTCGAAGTGGAAGAGGTCGGCGCAGTGGCCCTGGAGGTTGACGCCTTCGCGGGCCGCGTCGGTGGCTACCAGCACCCGCACCGGATGCTCTCCCGGCTCGCTGTTGAACGCCCGCTGCACCTCCTCGCGTTGTGCGTCGCTCATCCCTCCATGAAACTGCATCACCCGGTCGCGTCCTTGCGCGGTGGGATCCACCAGGGCCTGGAGCAGGTTGACCAGCCAGCGTTTGGTGTCGCCGTACTCGGTGAAGATCAGCACCCGCCGATCGCTCCACGGGGCGCCCTTCGCGCGTTTCGGGTCGAGTCCGAGGGCTGGGCACTGGTGGGCGCGCATCCACGCGAGCAGGGCCAGCACCCGCCCATCGGCCCCGTCGCGGTGCTTCTGGGCCATGGCGAGCATGGCATCGAGCAGGGCCTTGGGGCGCCCGATGACCTCGGGCAACGTACGCGAGCGTCCCTCATCCGCGGCGCTGTCGAGGGCCTCGCGGGTGTCGTCGTCGAGGTCTTCATCGACCTCACCCCCCCAGCCCCCCTCTCCATAAATGGCGAGGGGGGAGTCGGAAGCGGCATCGAGGCCCACGCGCGCGGAAGCATCCAGAGCGTCTGCGCGCACAAGCCCCTCGCCATTTATGGAGAGGGGCTGCGCGGCAGCGCGGGGTGAGGTCACCGCCGCCGCATGCAACTGCAGGGTGCGGGCGAAGGCCTCGACGCTCGACAGCAGGCGCTTCTGGAGGTTGACGAACACCAGCCGCCCGGGCCCCCGCGCGGGGCGTACGAGGGCCGTGTACTCCGCGAGCTGGTGCGACAGCGCGACCGCCGCATCGCTCGCGGCGCCCACCGCCTCGGGAGGGCCATCCCCGCGGCGCCACCACTGACCGTCGGCGTGTTCGAGCGCGAGCTCTACCACGCGCCGCTCGGGAAACTCTCCGCTGCCGATGGAGCGCAGGTCGCGCTTGAGGCGCCGCACCATGACGGCGTCCCGCGCGGCAGGAGTCACAGGCACGCCGCGGGTGAAGCGCTGCGGGTCGAGGATTTCCAGCAGGGCCGAGAAGGAGTTGGAGTGCCCGTTGTGCGGCGTGGCCGACAGAAACAGGCGGTGCTCGAAGCGCGGGGCCACGTCACGGATCACCTTCGTGATGCGCGAGTCGATGGCGTAGCGCGTGGCCGCGGAGGGCGCGGCGGTGTGGGCCTCGTCGAGGATCAGGAGCGACTTGCGGGCGCGCTCGCCCAGGTGCGCGAGGAGCGGGTCGCGGTACTCGGGGCGCCGCAGGGTCTGGTACGAGATGATGAAGCGGGTGTGGGTGGTCCAGGGGTTGACCCCGAAGCCCCGCTCCTGGCGACGACGGGCCACAAACTGCCGGTCATAGATCTCAAACTGGAGGCCAAACTTCCGCTGCATCTCGTCGCGCCACTGGAGCGTGACGGAAGCCGGGCACACGATGAGGGCCTGCTCGACCCGCTGCCGAAGCAGCAGCTCCTGGAGCACGAGGCCTGCCTCGATGGTCTTGCCGAGACCCACGTCGTCGGCGATGAACAGGTTGGCCCGAGGCATCTCCAGGGCGCGTTTGAGCGGCGTGAGCTGGTGATTGAAGAGCCGAATGCCCGCCCGAAACGGCGCCTGCAGGAGCCTCGCATCGGTGGCGGTGACCGCGTGCCAACGGAGGGCATGGAGGTAGGCGGCGAAATGCCGGGGCGGATCGAGGCGCGGGACAGGTCCGAGCCCATGCGTCTCGGGGGCCAGGGCACGGGCACCGAGTTCGAGTTCCCAGAAGATGGTGAGGGGTCGTCCTTGGGCGTCGTCGTCGAGGCACACCATCGCGACCCGCGCGGCCTCGCCCGGAACCTCGCCGGGCGTCACGTCGCTCACGAGGTATTGCCGGTGGCGTACGTGCACGATGTCCCCGGCCTGCGGCAACGCTCCGGGCATACGCGCAGACCGTGGCGGAGCGAGGGCCTCTGGGGTCGTGCCCAGGATGCGGGCTGCGAGTTCGGTGCGTCCGCGGGCCTGGTCGTCGAGGTTGAGGGCGCGGCAGACGGCACGAAGCTCGTCACGGCCGAGGCGCCCGACGAGGTCGGCCAGCGGCGGCAGGACGGGCACGAGGGCGTCAATCTGGGCGTCGCGGGTCTGGGTCTCGGGCGCGTCCACCCCCAGGGACTGGCCCAACTCGGCGAGCCGCAGTTTGGGCAGGGCCGAGAGCACCGTACGTGGGGAGGTTGACGGCGCCGGTCCCATCACAGCGCGGCGAGGCTAACCGAGTCGACCGCGCAGGAGGTAGCCGATTCGAGGGGACCTCACCCCCGCTGCCGCGCGCCCCTCTCCATAAATGGCGAGGGGCTCCGTGCATGGATGGGGTCGGTCAGAATCGTCAGGTTTCCCGGCAGACGTCGTCCGTGCGACTCCAACCCCAACATGGGACACAGCCCCTCGCCATTTATGGAGAGGGGCGCGCGGCAGCGGGGGTGAGGTCCGCACGGTCCACTCTCCCACACAACGTCATCCGTGCGACTCCAACCCCTGCAGGAAGCACAGCCCCTCGCCATTTATGGAGAGGGGCGCGCGGCAGCGGGGGTGAGGTCCCTCAAAACCGCAGCCCCACCCCGTCGAAGTACAGCGCAGGCCCGCGGCGCGGCCCGGTCCACGCGGCCCGTCGCGGGTGCGGAGTGGGCCCCCGCGAGGCCTGGGGCTGCTGCTGGGCCTCCCGCTCGGACATCACCCCCGGCGGGCACTCCACGGCCGTGGTGAGCTCGTACCCGATGGGCGACCCGATGGGCCCGGCCACGAGGTTGCCCAGGAAGGCCCCCCACGCGCTCCCGTCGCCTCCCATGGCCTGCCCGGCCCAGTACACCGACAGGGGCGACAACACGAGGATCCCCAGGATCATCGTGCCCATCACCGGCCCCATGGACCCCTCGGACACCCCACCCCTGTCGAAGCCTCCGGCCAGGGCCAGGGGCAGAATCACCGACCCCATGTACGTCCCGAGGCCCACCCCGAACTCCACGGCCATCCGGGTCGACAGCCCCCCGCGGCTGCAGCGCATCACCGCGGGCATCGGCGGCGGCGGGGCGACCGCGAGGGCCCCCGGGGACATCGCTCCGGGCACGGGAGCACGCTGCTGCCCGGCGAAGGGATCCCAGACAGGAGCCTGGGCCGACGCAGGAGGCGCCTCGGTGGCGAGGGGCGGAGGCGGCGGGACGTTGGCCCACGGAGGCGGAAGGGGCTGCGTTTGGGCCCACCCTGCCGCAGGGAATGCCCCCATCCCAACGACCAGAACCGCCACTCGCCCGAGCCTCGCGCGCATCACGGGCCGACGGTAGCACACCGCCCCGGAGGCGTCGTCAGACCGTGACCCGGCGATGGTACGTGGCCCACTCCAGGGTCAACACCAGCAGGGCCCCAAGCACGAGAAGAACCCACCCCTCGCGCCGTAGCCCCGGACGCCCCGCCCCCGGGGCCGTGGCCCGCACCCCATCGACCTCCAGGGTGCGCCGCGGAGCGCAGGCCGACTCCTGCGGGTCGGACAGGTTGGCCGCCACCAGGGTGTGCTCGTCCCCCGCGTGAACCCGATGAAACCCCGCCTCCGTCCCAAAGAAGACGGCACGCCCGTCCATCACGGGCACCCGCACCCTGCGCCCCGACGGGGTCTGCACGCTGGCCTCCGAGAGCCCCGCCGGAACCGGGACCCTCCAGGTCTGCCCCGTCCGGAAGCTGCTCAGATAGGCCGGGTCTTCGCCCGCGAACCAGTCGATGGCGTTGATCACCAGGACGGGCCACGACACCAGGAGGGGGAAGTCGCTCTCGCGGACATCGAAGGCGATGGCGGCGAAGCGGTCGGAGCCCCGTTGCCCCGCGATGAGCATCGGGGCCCCCGCGGTGGAGCTCGCCAGGACCCGGTCGCCGGGACGGGGACGGTACTGCACGATCCGCCCGACGTGGGCCTCCTCCAGGTCGCTGGCGAAGCGCACGAGGGGGTGGCTGCGCTCGATCCGGGTGAAGCCCAGGGCGCTGCCGGGTTGGGCGTTGACGAAGCCCTCGGCCCCGTCCAAGGGACCGTCCGGGCCGGGGGGGGGGCGGAGGTAGAGGCCTGCGGTTCCGGGGGGGAGAGGGGGGGCCACCCTGTCGAGGATGGCCACGTCGAAACGGCCCGGTCGCAGGGCCGCGGCGGCCTCGGCAGGCCGCACCTCGGTCACCTCGAGGTAGCTGTCGAGGAGAAGGGCAGCCTCCAGGTAGCGGTTGCCCTCGGTGACCGACAACACCCGGGCCCGGCGCCGAGGCGGCAGAGTGGCGTAGGCCACGTCGTCGGCGGGCAGGTCGTCGCGGGCCCCGTCGGCGAGGGTGACGTGGGCCTCCAGGGTCTGGTTGGCCCCGGTGAGGTTCTCGAGAACCCGTTGCGTGTGGGCCCCAGGAGCGAGGCGCAGGCGGGCCACGTCGAGGGGCGCCCCGTCGGCCCGGAGGGTGAGCTCGACCCGCTCCTCGCGGTCGGAGTGACTCTGAACCTCCACCAGGACCTCGTACCGCGACTTGTCGAGGGGATACCGCCGCACCGCGAAGGTGCTCACGGCCACGTTGCGCCCCCGCCGACCCACCCCCACAAACCGCAAGGGGGCCGCCACCCGCACCCGGCCCGCCCCGTCCCGCGGGGGGGCGTAGGCCCCGTCGCCGATCACCACCACCTCGGCCCCGCGCAGGCCCGCAGCGGCGTCGCCCGCGAAGCGCAGGGCCCGTGCGAAATCGAGCCCCGTGTCCCGCGGCTGGTACTGCCCCACGGCGGCTTCGAGGGCCCCGAGGTCGTCGGTCATCGGGGTGAGGGCCGTGACCTCGGCGTCCATCTGGGCCACGAGCATCCGGTCGCCGGGCCCGAGGCCCCGCACGAGCCCGCGCAAGGCGTTGCGGGCGGCCTCGGCCCGGGTCCCGGGCACGTCCGTGGCCTTCATGCTGGCGCTCCCGTCGACGAGAACCACCAGGGCCCTTCCCGCCCGGGCCGCCCCGGCAGGACGCGGATCGCCCAGGGCCAGCACGAGGGCCCCGAGGATGCAGAGCTGCACGAGCAGGGACAGGAGGCGCTTGAGGCGGGCGAACAGGTCGGAGGTGGGCCGCTCCAGCAGGACCCGCTCCCACAGGGGGGAGAAGGGCACGGGGACCCGGCGCCTGCGCAGCTTGAGGATGTAGAGGACCACCGCGGCGGCCGCGAAGGCCGCGAAGAGCCCCAGCATCCGGGCAGGCTGCATCCCGAGGAAGTCCATCAGCCGAGGACCCCGAGGCGACGAAAGAGCCGCAGGACCTGGTCGTCGAAGGCCCCGCTCACGTCGGCGGCCACGTACGGGATCTGCCGCGACTTGCAGAACGACTCGATCTCGCTCCGCCACTGCCCGTGGGCCACCCGGTACCGGGCGATGAGGTCGGGGGTGAGGGTCACCTCGCGTTGGGATCCGGTCTCGACGTCGACCAGGAGGAGGTCGCCGCGGACCCCGGGGTCGGCCTCGCGGTCGTCGACGACGTGCACGACCATGGGCTCGAAACGCCGGTAGCGCAGGGCGTTGAGGCCCCGCTCGAAGCCGGCGGGGTCGTAGAGGTCGCTCACGACGATGGCCACCCCGCGGCGCTTGTTCTCCGCGGAGAAGGCCCGCACGGCGTCGGCGAGGGCGGTCTCGCCGCTGCACTCGATGCCCCGCAGAAACGCGAACATCTTGAACACCTGCCCCCGTCCTCGGGCCGCCGGGAGCCGGTCGCGCACGAGGGTGCTCCAGCCCGTGAGGGCCACCCGGTCGAGGTTGGCGAGGCCCACATAGGCCAGGGCCGCCGCGAGGCGCCGGGCGTGGTCAAACTTCGGGGGAGTCCCCGCCCCCATCGAACGCGAGCAGTCGAGCAGGATGTGGATGGGCAGGTCTTCCTCCTCCTCAAACTGCTTGACGAGGAGCCTCTCCGAGCGGGCGTACATGTTCCAGTCGAGGGCCCGGAGATCGTCGCCGGGGTAGTAGCTCCGGTGGTCGGCAAACTCGATCCCCGACCCCGACTTCTTCGTGCGCCGCTCGGCCCGCAGGCGCCCCGCGAAGAGCCGCCGGGACACCACCGAGAGGTACTCCAGCTTGCGCTGAAAGGCCTCGTCGAAGAGGGCGTCCTCGCCCGCCCGGCCGGGGCCCTGGGCCGCCGCGGGAGCCCGGGTCCAGAGTCGTTGCCACCAGCCCACGGTCCCCGTCACCCCTCGTCCTTGACGGCCTTGAGGATCTCCTCGATCACGGCGTCGGTGCGGACCCCCTCGGCCTCGCCCTCGAAGTTGAGGATCATCCGGTGGCGCAGGGCCGCGGGGACCACGGCCCGCACATCCTCGGGCCCGGGGGCGTACCGCCCGTGCATGAGGCAGCGGATCTTCGCCGCGAGCAGGACGGACTGGGCCCCCCGGGGCGAGGCCCCGAAGCGTACAAACCGCTTGACCGTCGGGGTGGCCCCGGCCTGATCGGGGTGGGTGGCGAGCACGATCCGAATGGCGAGGTCTTGCACCCCGTGGGTCACCGGAACCTCCCGCACGAGGGTGCGCATCTCCAGGATGCGGGCCCGCGACAGGACGGCCTTGGGAGTGGCCTCGGCCGCGGAGGTGGTGCGCTCGAGGATGGTGTGCAGCTCCTCGCGGCCCGGAAACCGCACGATGAGCTTGAGCAGAAACCGATCGAGCTGGGCCTCGGGCAGGGGGTAGGTCCCCTCCATCTCCAGGGGGTTTTGGGTGGCGAGCACGAAGAAGGGCTGCTCGAGCTTGTGCGACTGCCGGGCCACGGAGACCGACTGCTCCTGCATGGCCTCCAGGAGGGCGGCCTGGGTCTTGGGGGTGGCCCGGTTGATCTCGTCGGCCAGGACGAGGTTGGCGAAGATGGGCCCGCGCTGAAACTCAAACCCCTTGGCCCCTCGGGCGTCTTCGACGATCACCTGGGTCCCGAGGATGTCCGAGGGCATCAGGTCGGGGGTAAACTGGATGCGCGAGAAGCGCAGGTCGAGGACCTCCCCGAGGGTCCGCACGAGCATGGTCTTGCCCAGGCCCGGGACCCCCTCCAGCAGGCAGTGCCCGCTCGCCAGGAGGCACGTGAGCACCCCGTCGACCACCTCCCCGTGGCCCACGATGACCTTGCCGAGCTCGTCGCGTACGGCCTTGAGGTCGCGCTGAAACGCCTCCAACGCAGCCTTCGGGGCCGCTCCCATGTCCTTGGTCATCCGACGCTCCTGGAAGGCCTCGGGGCGGAGCACTACTCCTCCCCCCGCGGGCGGATCAACTGAAAGTACCGACGTACATACGACCGGTACCCCGCGGGCACCTCGCCCTGGTGCAAGACCTCGCGGGCCCGGTCCCAATAGGGGGTATACACGGCCCGGTAGGGGGCGTTGGCAAACCCCTGCGAGGCCGACGCGCGGATCACCTGCGACCGCGACGGCCCCTGGCCCTGCTGCTGCCCCTGAACCTGCACGACCTGGGTCGACCGGGCGAGGTCCTGGGCCGACCCGCGGAGGTTGTCGTCGTGTTGGGCCCCGGCCCCCGATCCCCCGGTCTGCTCGCCGGGGCTCCCCGGGTCGTTGCCCGGTCCCTGCCCCGGTCCGGGCATCCCCGGCCCTCCGCCCCCCGGCACGAGGGCGACACCCCGGGGCTGGAGCACCCTGCCCCCATTGCCCCCCGGCTGGCCCCCGGGGCCGCCGCCCTGGCCCCCTTGCCCCCCCTGGCCCTGCTGGCCGCCCTGCCCTTGTTGACCGCCCTGAGCCTGCTGGCCGCCCTGCCCCTGCTGACCGCCTTGCTGGCCGCCCTGCCCCTGCTCCGGACGGCCCTGACCCTGCTGGCCCTGCTGTCCCGCGGCCTGGCGGAAGAAGCGGGCGAGGCGCTCGCGTTGTTGGGCCCCGCCCTGGCCGTTCTGCTGGCGCATCTGCTCGCGCAGCTCTTCGAGGCGCTGGCGGAGCTCCTCCAGGGAGCCTTGGGTCTGTTGGGCGTCGCGCATCCGGGACATGGCCTCGGCCCCTTGTTGCAGGCTCTGCCCGGCCCGCTGGAGGTCGCGGGTGAGCTCGCGGGCGGCCTGGTCGATCTGGCGCTGGAGGTGCTCGGCCTGGCGGCGTTGGGCCTGCTGGGCCTCGGTCTCGCGCTGCAGGTGCTCGGCCTCGCGCTGGCGTCGGCGCAGGAGGTCTTGCTCCTGGGACGACAGGTCGCGCTCGCGTTGCCTGCGCAGCATCTCCTCGATCTCGCGGCGGGCCTGATCGAGCTGGCGCTGGAGGGCCTCGTCGTTGGGGCGAGGTTCGGCCCCGCGGGCGAGGTTGCGGGCGGCCTCGCGGCGTTGGGCCTCGGTGAGGGTCGGGAGCGACCGGGCGAGGGCCTGCATCTGCTCGGCCGCGGCGGCCGGATCGCCCGCTTGCAGGGCCCGCACGAGGTCGCGGGTGGGGGCGCTGCGGGCGTCCATCGGGCGCCCGATGCTGCGCAGGGCCTCGCGTTGTGCGGCGGGGTCGCGGGAGCCCTCGGCGTCGAGGGAGCGCTGCACGGCGGCGATGCGTCGCAGGGCCTCGTCGCGGTCGAGCCGGCCCGCGGCCACGTCGTCGAGGAGGCGCTGGACGTCGGACAAGACCCTGCGCCCCTCGGGGGTCGGGGTGCGGGCTTCGAGCTGCGCGACGGCCTCGCGGAAGGCCCGCAGGTCGTCGGCCTCCAGGGCGGCCGGACGCCTGGGCACCGCCTGGGCCCGCGGCGCCTCCCGCGGCCCCACCGCCCCCGGGACCCTCACCGGAACCACCGCCAGCGCCGCCACCCCCACCGCCATCACGCCCGCCATCCGCACCTCGGCGGGCCACCGCCACGGCAGGGCCCCGGCCACGTCGAGGGCTGCCCCCTTTGCGGCCGCGTCTTCGATGGCGGCCTCCATCATGGGGGTGCGTTCGGCCGGCGGCAGGGCCCGAAACTCCACGGCCACGGAGAGCCGGTCGGACAGGGCGTGATGCCGATCGAGGACCCGGGCGGCCAGGAGGGCCGACACGCGCCGCCCTCCCGCGAGGAGGGCCCCCACGAGGGGAAACCCTGCGGCCAGCATGCACCACCGCCACACCCCGTGCCGCGGGAGCACCCCCACCGTGCGCAGGAGCATCATGGCCAGCAGAAACGCCAGCCCCCACACGCTGAGCACGAGGGCCCCCCGGAGGGCTCGCAGCGCCCGGACCCGGCCCTGCATTGCCGTGATGGCGCGGACATCCAGGGCTCCCTCGGTCATCGCGGGTCAGTGTAGCCCCTCCCCCGTGCGAAGCCACCGTGGCGGCCACTCGACCGGCCTCCCGCCGCTCCCCGACCGCCGCATCCCCGCGCGAAAACGTAGGCATTCGCCCGAGGCACACCCGTTGCTCTACACCAGGGCACCATGAAGAACACACCCTCCCTCCGACTGTTTTCGCGCCTGGGCCTCGGCCTCGTCTCGCTCGGGGCCTGCAACGCCACGTACGCCCCGCCCGTGCGGAGCACCCACCTGCGGGCCCCGGGCAGGCTCGCTCCCGGCCAGGGGGAGATCGCGGCCACCGTGGGGGCTCCCAACGGGCGGGGGGCCCTCGGGGGCGGGATCCCGGTGACCGAGGCCCTGAGCGTCGAGGCCCAGTTTGACACCTCCGACGCCTGGCACGTGGGCAACGTGGGGCTGCGGGCCACCCATCGCAGCCCCGACCGGGTCCTCAGCGTCGACGGCGAGTTTGGCGGCGGGGGCGGCGTCGGCGGGCAGCGCTGCGGCAACGTCGGGACGGACGGAGACCCCTGCCCGGGCGGGGCTCCCGACGGACGCAGCGCCCAGGAGCGCCTCGCCTACGGGGGCTTCGTGGGCCTCGGGGTGGGGGTCCGGCCCGTGCGCTGGATGGCCCTCTTCGCCCGATCGCGGGCCCAACTCACGACGGCCAACAACGTGCCCAACACGCTGTGGATCTCGGGCCTCGCGGGGGCCGAGTTTCTCCTCGGGCCCGTGGTGGTCGGGGCCGGGGCGGGGTACGCCCACTACTCCAACGACACCGAGAGCCGCGGCGACCTGATCGTCGAGCTCGGGGCCTCGGTTCCGTTCAACGTGTGGGGCCCGCAGGGGCGCAGGGCCCCGCTGCCGCCGCCCGCGGAGTGACCCGTGGGCCCTGCGGTCACTCCTCGCCGATGTACTGAAAAAACCGCCGCTGGAGCACCGCAGGGTTGGCCAGGCTGGCCGCAAACACCAGGGCCCCCACGATCCGCTCGAAGGGCAGGCACACCAGGTCGGCCACCACCACCCGGTGCCCCCCTCCGGGCAGGCCCAGGGTCAAGATCCGGGACCCCGCCATCGGATCGCTGCGATACTCCTCCTCGAGCCCCGTAAACCGTTGGGCCTCGCAGAGCTCAAAGAGCCGCCACACCACCTCCGCCGCCAGCCATCCCTCCAGGCTCTCGGGCTCGGCGTCGTAGCTCCGGGTGCGCACGAGGGTGACCCGCCCGTCGCCCCGAAAGAAGATCTCCTCGTGGCCTCCGCCGGTCTTGGCCGAGTAGATCCCATACGACAGGGTCACCTGGTGCAGATCGGCGGCCGTGAGCCCGTAGGGCAGTGTGTCGGTGGTGTTCATGGCTCAGGTGATCTCGAATCGTTCGGGCACGATGTAGGTCGTTCCCTGGATCAGGGTGAAGGCGGCCACCGTAGCCCCCGCCGCGAAGGCCCCGCCCCCCACGTACCGGTTGCGGTTGTAGAACTCCTCCCGGTAGTCCGCCAGGGTCCCCCCCGAGGCGGTCCCGTAGGCGTTGAAGAGCTCGGCCACGGTAGCAAATCGCGTCGGGTTGGCCGGGTCGAGGGCCTGGGCCGCGTCGTGCACGAGGCTCCGGGTGTAGCGGTACCCGATGTGACAGTTGAAGGCCGTCATGGCCGCCTTCAGGGCCGCGAGGTTGGGGCAGCCCGCGTCGCGCCAGTTGTCGTAGAAGGCGAAGACCGTCTCGCACTTGCGGGCCGCGTGAGAGAAGGCCTTCCAGAAGCCCTCATCGAACTTCACCCCCGCCTTGTGCACCTGCCACAGCACGGCCTGGATGCTCCCCTCGCAGTGCGGGCCCACCGTGATGTTGTCGGTGGCGAGGTCCATCGTGAGGGAGGCGTCGTACCCGTCGCGGTAGATCGGGTCGTCGCTGATGGCCGACGACAGGAACGTGGCGTGCCCCTCGTTCCACGCGCTCTCGTAGTGCTCGCTGCTCGCGGGGTTGTGCCCGTTGGTGACGTCGTCGTTGTAGTTGTACCCCGGGTGGGTCAAGCCCCCGAGCACGGTGTGCCCGATGAAGTGCCCGTACTCGTGCAGCTGCACATCCTTGTCTCGGGCGTCGCCCTCCAGGATGAAGAGCTCGCCCGCCCGGTGAAACGACACCGACCCCCGTTGCGGGTAGTTGACCACACACGAGGGCAGGGTGTGTTTGGCGTGTTCCTTGATCCAGCGCCAGCCCCGCCAGGTGCTCTTGTAGCAGTCACACAGGTGCGTGATGTTGGACAGGGCCGGGGCCGTCGGGGCGATCTCCACGTCGCCGAAGTCCACCACGAAGTCGGTGGCCGCGTCGCGCCGGGCCATGTCGAGCTCGACCCGCCGCCAGACCACCTCGCCCCGGCGCAGGCGATAGTCGTCGCGGGTGACGAGGTTTTCCATCCCCTTGATGACCACCGCGTCGGTCACATGCTGGAGGTAGAACTTCACCGCGGCCCGATCGAAGCGCGGCACGTCGGCAAACCGGAACTCCCCACCGCTCGTGAGGGCTCCGTCGGCATGGCGGGCAAACTCGGTGCGCCCCGATCGCTGGATCCATAGCTCGACCTTGACCGCGGGCAGGTACTCCTTGAAGGGCCCCCCGGCCCCGCTGGTGTTGTAGTCCCAGGTGCGCTTGTAAAAGAGCTTGCCCTGGAGGGTGTACCGCAGGGTGGGGCGCAGGGTGTTGAGGTGTTCGGTGCCCGCGGCGGAGCGGGCCACGATGCCCGGCATCGGGGGCGAAGGGGCAGGCGGGGTGGCCATCAGGCCCTCCGGTCGTGGGCGGACTCGAGGGCCGCGCGGGTGGGGCCGTCGAGGGTGCCTGAGGGGGTTTTGCCCGCGTCGCGTTGGAAGGCCCGGGTGGCGGCCCGGGTCTCGTCGCCTACGATGCCGTCGGGGTTGCAGGGGTAGCCCAGATTCTGGAGGCGCTGTTGGGCCCCCTTGGTCTCGGCCACGGGCTGGAGCGACCCAAGGGTGAGGGAGAAGCGGAGCGGAGGGGGCGTCTCGGGCGGGGGCGGCGGGGGCACGGCGGGGGTGTCCTCGGGCTCGGTGTCGAGCTTGAAGGTCTCGGTCGGGACGGCGGACCCGTCGACGGGCGGGGTCGGCCGGGCGGGCCCCGCGGGCAGCTCGACGGTGAGGGTCGCGGAGGAGAGGTCGGCAGCGATGTCAAACTCCGCCACCCCGTCGCCGTCGCTGGTCGCGTCGGTGGGCGATCCCGACGAGGCCTCCAGCGAACACGCGGCCGCGGCCAGGGCCTCGCCCTTGGGGTTTTGCAGCCGCAGCTTGAGTTTGGTGACCGCCCGGGTGACCCGGAAGGTGTGCACCGCGTCGGTGGCCACGGAGAAGTCTTCGGGGGTCTTGTCGGGGACCTCGACCACGTCGTCGGGAACGAGCTGGTTGGCGTTGCTCCGCCGCCCGCGCAGGGCCCCGTTGGGCCCGTGCTCCCACACGGTCTGCCAGCGCCCGTAGCCGTGTCGCAGCGCGATGCTGCTCAGGCAGTCTCCCTCTCGCACCGTGTGCCTCGGCATCGTCCCTCTCGCCTTGTGTCGCTGGCCCATCGGGCGCAACGTCTCGACCCCGGGCATTGGGGCCCCGTCCCCCCTCCGATGTCAACACCGTCGGGACCTCCTGGGATTCGGAGGGGAGGCCCGTGGACCAGAATCGGCTCGGAGCCTATGGTCGCGGGCGAGGTCGTCGCGGTCAAGGGCAGCCCTCAGGAGTAGGGCCGACGACGAGGACCAGGCACGAGGCGTGGTGCTGAGAGTGCGATGTGGCAGGGTGCCTCTCGGTGCGCGAGGCCAACAATATTCTGGCCGTCTGGCCGGTGCGAAAGGACGGGCGTTATGGCAAAGAATGAAGGTCAGAAGAGGGACACTGTCGCGGCCCGACAGGCTCCCGCAGAGGTCTGGACGCCAGAGTCGCTCCTCGACGCGCTGCGAAGCGGCGAGGAGGGGGACAAGATCGCGGCCCTGAAGGCTGCGGGCATCACTGGATGGGAAGGGGAAGTTGACGAAAGCCTACAAGAATTGGGGGACCAAGGTTACCCGGACCCCTGAGTTGTAGGGAGGGTATCCGCGAGAGGGAGCGGACCTGGAGAACCGCCCCGAAGTCGCCGTTCGAAGCCATCACCCGATGCTTGGACACCCATCCTCCGCTTTGCCTTGCCGACGTGCCTCGCCCGGTCCCACCCGACGCCATGGCCCGCAAGCCCGACGTGTGGCCCTCCGACCGAGGCTCCGAGACCATCCCGGCGGCCGAACATCACCCTGCGCGTAGCCCCCGCGGTCAGGGTCGGGCTCGGGACGACGGGTCACCCGTCCCGGCAAGGTCACACCTGCACGCGCCGGAACGGGTACCCCATCTCTGCGCGTGCACACCTGACCTCGCAACTCGCAACTTCAACCGTCACGAGAAAGAACGACCCATCTCGGCAACTGCGGGGGCGTGATGGGCATGGCGTCGCAGATGCGCCAGAGGTTCCTGGGGTCTGCTGCGGTGCCTGGTTCGGCGTCGGGGCCCTGCACGCGGCGACCCCGTGGGGCAGGCGCTCGGCTGCTGCCAACCCCGGCGTGGGCAAGCCTGTCGGCGGCCCGTCGCACGAGGCCCTCGGCGTCGGCTTGCTCGGCGTGGCGCATGCCGCCCGGGATGCTCCGCACCTTGCGGCCGTGAATCCGGGCCGTGCGTTGCGGGACGAGCGTACGCAAGCTCGGCCCCACCGGTGCCGAAGGGGGATCGGCAGTCCAACGGGTTCCTCGCAGCGACGCATCGAGGATGACGTTGGGAGCGACGATTTGCGCGAGTGCCTCCCAGCTCATTTTTGACGGCTCTCCCGTCGCAGACGCCGCAAAGGAACACGGCGTTCGGGTCGAAATGGTGAAACGCACCGATCAGCTCCCAGGATTCCATGTACTTCCAAAAAGGTGGACCGTAGAGAGGAGCTATGGCTGCCTTCAGCACCAGCGACAGTTGGCGCGGTGTTATGACCGGCCAGCAACGACAGAGAGGTGCTGGGCATATATCGCTTTTACCCGTCTTGCCGCAAATAGGCTGGCTCGACTTTCTTGATTCATATCTGTTCCACAGCCTCTTACAACCTCCCCCCTGCTGACCACGCCCGCGGCACGCTGTGCCGGGGGATAGCAGCTGTCTTGCGAGTCAGGGGCCGCGGGTGAGTTTTCAGCCGGAGTCGGTCCGTCGTGAGGCCAGCGTACCGCCGTGCTCGCTGCGGGGAAAGTCGCCTCCCCCTCCTTGCCGGGCGCCGCTTGGCTGCACGCGGCTGCGCGGGTTGCCATGCGTCGCATCCCCTCCGCTGTGGGCGGCCGTCTCGCTCATCCTGCCCCCGCCCCGGGGACGTACTCCGAGCTCCAGGCGCCTCGACAGGCCGCGCCGGGCCGTGCGAGGATCAATCTCCTCCGCGATGACCCGCGCACTCTTCCACCAGGGCGACTCCTGGCACGTCTCGGTCGACCGCACCGCGGGTGTCTCAGACCCCCTGCGCGTCGACACCCTGGACGCCGCCCGGACGCTCCTCGACGGCCTCCACGACGACCCCCTCGACGCCGCGGTCGTACACCACACCCTCGGCGACGCGAGCCTCGCCCGCGACCCGACCCGCCTCGACCCCAAAGCCCGCCGCGACTACGCCGCCTGGGCCCTCGTGGACGGGGCCATCACCCTGCACCGCACCCGGCTCTCCCTCGACGGAGGGGCCCTCCCTGGCCCGACCCCAGGGCCCACGCCCGGACCCACCCCGGGTCCGACCCCCGGGCCCGAGGTCGAGCACTGGGTGGAGGTTCGGCTCGTCGATCAGGACGGGCTCCCCGTGGCGGGGCAGCGGTACCGCATCGTCCTGCCCGACGGGAGCGAACGCACGGGATCGACCAACGCCGCCGGGGTCGTGCGCTTCGAGGACATCGACCCGGGGTCGTGCACCGTCACCTTCCCCGACCTCGACGCCGCAGAGATCGAGCAGGGGTAGCGGGCCGAACCCCCAGAGCGAGGAGGATTTCCCCAGGCTCGGCAGCCCTCACCTCCTCGATTCTCACAATACAAGGGTGCCCTCTCCCGGTCACGGGAGAGGGCGATTGGGCGACGTACGAGCAGTATTGGGTGAGGGCCGTCGGGCCGCTCAGCGCATCCACGGGGCCAATCGCGGCACGAGGGAGGGGTTGGCCCCGAGGGCCCCGAGCCATTTCAACTGCACCGCATCGGCCGACGCATCGTCGAGACCCTCCTGGGCGAGGACCACGGCCCGCTCGCCCCGCTTGAGCCGCTGGAGGAGCCGCCCGAAGTCCGACACCCGGGGGTGACTCGTGCCCGGCAGGACCTCGGGGTCGTCCTCGGCCGCGGGCCCCGCGACGGGCTTCTGCACCGCCGAACCCGGTCGCCACGCCGTGGCCTCGCTGTGGGTCAAGACCACGCAGCGCCCCGCAGGCTCGGCCGTACGAAACACCTCCACCCGATACCGCCCCGGCCGCACCCGAACCGCGTACGCCAGGGCCCCTCCCGCAAACAGGTCGAAGGCCGTGGCCAGGGCCCCCGCGTCGCGGCCCGTGAGCCCCCGCAGGATGCCCTTCACCCCGTCCTCGGCGTCGACCCCCCCGGCCAGGGCCGACCCCGACACCGCCCCCCAGAACACCAGGGCCACCCCGCTCGGCAGGTCGACCCCGACCTCGCCCGTCGGAACAGGCTCCCAGGAGCCCTCCACGAGCCTCTCCATGGTCTCCGGGGACGCGTCCCCCAGGTCGCCCAGGACGACCCCCTCGACGCCCCCCTCGCCCCGTCGCAGGGCCAGGTGGAGCGACCGGCCTCCCGCACGAATCCCGAGGGCCTCGCCCGTCCCGAGGGTGAAGGCGTGGGCCTCGGGGGTCATGGCGGCCAGGGCCAGGGCGTCGGAGAGCTGGTCGACGCTCAACCACGCGACCTCCTCGCCCCCCAGCAAAAACGCCTCCGCCCGAACCGACCCCGGAGCCAGCCGGGGAGCGTCTCCGCGGGCGTCGCGCGTCTGGAGCCCCGGGACGGCCTGTCCGAGGGCCTGGCGAGCCCGAGCGTAGGCGGCCTGGGCCTCGGCCTCGGTGGCGTAGAGCCCGATGCCCTGCGGGCTCACCCCGAGAGAGGGCCGGGTGGCTTGACGGACGGCCCACACCGTCGGCTGCGACCCGCGCCACCACGGGGCCACCCCCGCGTCAGCCACCACCATCGGAACCCCAACATCGTGCAGGAGGGCCGAGGCGTCGCCGTCGGGGGTCTGGCATCGGGTCCGCAGCGATCCGACGTGCGCGAAGGGCAGAGACGTCCGGGCCCCACCGGTCGCGGCTTCGGGGGCGGGCTCGACCCGCACGGCCTCTTCGGGCACGACGGCTCCGAGCGCGCGCAGACGCCCGGCCGCCTCCTGCGACAGCAGGACCTCCAGCGACTCCACGGCCTGCAGGGCCAGCCCCATCGCGGGGGTGGCCTCGCCGAGGGCCTCGCGGAGCCGCGATTGCAGCCGGGCCCCTGCGGCCACCCCGAGGTGAACCACCACCCCCTCCCGGGAGAGCACGGCCTGGGCCCAGTGTTTGACCCAGGCCTCCAGGCGCCGGGTCCACTCGGCCACCAGGGCCTCGGGGCTGGCCTTGTCCCCGAGGGCCCCCACCAGCTCGGCCAGCGCCAGGACCTCCTCCACCGCGAGGCTCAGCCGGACCCGCAGAAGGGGCGACACCCGAGCCTTGGGGCGATGCTCCTCGACGTCCCCGACGGGGCCCTCCCAGGCGAGGGTCACCGGGCGGTGTACGGTCACAAAACAGAGCCGAACCCGCAGGGTCCCAGAGGCCGGGTCGACCCGGTCGGCCAGGAAGGGGAGCCGGGCGGGGTCGAGCTCAAAACGCCCCTCGGACAGGACGTTACGAACCTGTCCCTCGGCGAGCACCACCACCTGCTCGTCGGGCTGACACAAGAGCACGGCCCCTGCGGGAATGGGGGCCTCCCAGAGGGTGTACAAGGCCGCGCGTTGGGCGGCGCTGCGGGCGATGGGCGGAGCGGTCATCGGGGTCGTGTCTCCAATGGGCAAAACGGCCGTCAGGGCGGAGGAAGCCCTCAAGGCGCCAGCAGCAACACCTTAACCTGACTCGGAACCACCCGAACCCCAGGGCAGTTGGTGCTGTTCTGGAGGTTCATGGAGGTGAGGCGGGTGGCGGGGATGCCGCCGACGAGAACCGTAAACGCGGCCGTCAGGGCTCGCGAGGGCCCCATCACCATGCCCGAGGCCACCCCCATGGCCACCCCGGGGTTGTCCCCGTTGGTCATCGGGATGGTCGTGCTGAGGTTGTGGGCCGGGGCCATCATAAACAGCACGTTGTAGGCGGCCGGAACCCCCATCGGCCCCATGGCAATGTTGGGATACGGGATGGGCACCGGCCCCGCCGGGGTGGGCGTGAGGCACACATCCGGAAACCCCGTGTCCATCCCCATCATCTGCGTGTTGGCAAACATCGTCTCGCTCCCTCCGTCCTGTCCCGTCGTCGTTCAGCCTACGTGAATCTGGGCCCCGTCGATCTTCACGAGGCCCTCGGCCGTCACCAGGGCCTCCCGGGCATGAATCTGCGCGGTCTCCTTCATGTCCCAGTCCACCCGCCGGGCCCGGAGCTGCTCAAACTCCTCCACCCAGCGGTACACCCGTTGGGCCCGCGACGACACCCGCTCGGCCACCGTGTCGATCACCCCGAAGCGCCCCCGAAGGGCCCCGGCTTCGCCCTCCACGGTCTCGGCCAGGAGCTTCAGCACCCCGAGCACGGCGCTGCCCTCCCGGGCGTGCAGCTCCAGGCTGTCGCTGTGCACCCGCATCGGCCCCCCCGTGGCCACCGTCACCCCGTCGCGGGCCGCCATCACCAGGGCCCCCGCGGCCGCACGAATCTCCCCATCGCCCGGAACCTCCACCACCGCCCGCCCCGCCCCCTCGGCCCGTTCGAGCACCGCGAGGACCCAACACTCCGTGTCGTGCAGGGTGGCCACCAGCACCCGATCGCCCGCCCCCGGGGCCAGCATACAGCTCGCGGCCTGTCGGCACCGCAGGACGCCCGCCCCGCTCTGCACCCGCAGCCATCCGTCGGCCTCCAGGGCCTCGATCACTCCGTCCGTCTGGGCGGGGAGCCGCACCGGCAACCGTGTCACCACTTGCATCGTCGTATCTCCTTCGGGTCTCAGGTCTCGGGTCGTGGGGGGATGGCCGCCGCCGCGGGGGGTCGAAAGTCTTCGGCTCGGGCGAGGTCGGGGTCGTCTCCGAGCGCGAGGGCCCGCCCAGTCACCGCCGCCCCCGTGAGGGTCGTACGGTGCAAGACGGCACGAAACATCGTGGCCCCCGTGAGGTTGGCCCCGGTGAAGTCGGCGTGGGACAGGTCGGCGTAGGTGAGGTCGGCCCCGGCCATCTGGGCCTCGACGCACTTCGCCCGCACGAAGTTGGCCTGGTGCAGGTCGGCCCCCGACAGTTGGGCCCGCGACAGGTCGGCCCCGAGGAAGATGGCCTGCCGCAGGACGGCCCGTACCCCCCGAATCCCCTCCATCTTCGCCCCGAGCCACAGGGAGCTCGGGGCCCGGGCCTCGTCGATCCGGGCCTCGGTGAGCACGGCGTCCTTGAAGTTGCACCGATCGAGGAGGGCCCCCCGCAGGTCGACCCCGGCCATCTCGGCCCCTTGAAAGAGCGAGGTGCTGAGGTCGAGCCCCGACAGGTCGAGGCCCGACAGGCGGCAACCCTGCATCACCGTACGACGGAGGGTGACCCCGCGCAGGGTCAAGACCGTGAGGTCGGTGTCGAGGATGGCGCAGCCGACGAGGGTGGCCCCGGCGAGGTCGGTCCCCGTGACGGTGCACCCAACCCACACCACCTCCTCCAGGCGGCCCGTCCCGAACCGGGCCCGGGTGAGGTCGCACTGCACGAAATTGGGGGCCAGGAGCCGGGTGGCGGTGAAGTCGGCCCCCTCCATCGTGCACTGATGGAAATTGCTGTGGGGCATCGCGGTCCCGCAGAAGGTGACCCCGTCCATGGCGCAGCGGTCGAAGGTGACCACCCGCAGCCCCACCTCCCGCAGGGAGGCCCCCCGCAGGTCGCAGCCCGTCACCACGGACTCGTCGAAGGAGGCCCCGTCGAGCTTCGCCCCCCGCAGGTCGCAGCCCTCGATCACGGCCCCGTCGAGTTCGAGGCCCGACAGGTCGAGGCCTGACAGGTCGAGCTTCTCCAGGAGCTCGGCGTGCCGCACCCGATCGACGACCTCCGCCCGGGTCAGCCGGCTCATGCGGGCCTCCGGTCGATGCGGGCCTTGAGGGCGTACACCTCGGCGAGCTTCGTTCCGGCGTCGCCCTGGGAGCGCATCAGGTCGGCCCGGTAGAGGCTCGCGTAGGTGAGGTCGGCCCCGCGCAGGTCGGCCTTCTGCAGGACGGCGTCCATGAAGTCGGCCCCGATCATCCCGGCCCCGCGGAGTTTGGTGCGGACAAACCGGGTTCCGCGGGCGATGACCTGATGGAGGCGGGCGGCGGTGAGGTCGCTCCCCGAGAGGTCGGCCCCAGACAGGTCGGCCCGGGAAAACTCGGCCCCCGCGAAGTTTGTCTCGCGCAGGGTGGCGTCGCAGAGCACGGCCCCGAAGAGGTCGGCCCCTGCGAAGTCGCAGTCTTTCACCACCCGGACGTTGCGCATCTTCGCCTGGTGAAACCGGGTCCCGCGCCCGGTCACGGTGACAAACACCGCCCCCTCCAGGGCGGCGTGCCCGAGGTCGACCCTCTCCAAGGGGGTCTCGATGAACATGGCCTTCTTCAGCGAGGCCCCCGCCATCGTGACCCCCGCCAGCCGCGCGTGAATGAACATCGTGTCGTCGAGGCTCCCGTCCCGCAGGTCGACCTCCTCCAGGACGGCCTCGAAGAACTCCACCCCCGTCAGGGTGCACCGCCTCCCGTCGACGCGCCGCAGGGTGGTCTTGAAGAGCACGGCCCGGTGCAGGGTGGCCCCGGCGAGCACGACCTCGACGAGTTGGGCCTCGCCGAAGTTGGTCTGGACGCACACCGCGTCGGTGAGGTCGGCCCCGGTGAGGTCGGCCCGCATCAGGGCGGCCTCGGTCAGGTCGGCCCCGCGCAGTCGGGCCCCGCGCAGGGAGGCCCGTTCGAGCAGGGCCCCGCGCAGTCGGGCCCCGGACAGGTCGATCCCCGCGAGGTCGACCCCCGTGAGGTCCATCCCGTCGAGGGCCTCGCCCCGGGATCGTTTCGCCTCGACCTCGGCCCGCAGGCGCCGGGAGGTCGCCGGGTCGCGACGCGGGGCAGGCGGGAAGTGATGCCCCTGCTGCCGATACGCCTCCAGGGCCTGGCGGTCGATGTTGGCGAAGCGAGCCTCGGTCGCGGGGTCGTCGACCATGGCGAACAGGGCGGGGGCCTCCTGTCCCTGGGCCCGCATGGCGTCGGCCTGGGCCCGCAGCCGGGCAAACTCTCCGCGCCCGTCGACCCGGGGAGGGCCTCCCACCTCGGCCTGGAGCACGGCCTCGGGGTCCATCCCGGCCTCGGTCAGGAGGGCCCGGGCCTGGGCCTGAAGCTCTGCCTTGCGGGCCTCGCCCGAGCTCTGGGCCGTGGCCATCTCGGCGTCGTGTTGGGCCACCCGCACGGCCAGGTTTTCGGGGGTGATGGGCTCGGGCTCGGGGGCGAGGGGAGGCGGGCCGTACACGTCGGGGTCGAGGCCATCGGCCACGAGGCGGGCACGCTGGGCCTCGTGCTCGCGCTCCCTGCGCCGACGGGCGTTCTTCTGCATGTGGCCCTCGTGGCGAAGGGCCGCGGTGGTCTCGTCGAGGGCTCCCGTGACGGGCCGGGCCTCGGGCCTCGGGTCGGGCAGAAGGGCCCGGTCGTCGACGGCCAGGAGGGCTCCCTTCTTCTTGTCGAGGCGGTCGTCAAGGGCCTGACGATAGTGGGCCACGTCCTTCGGGTGGTCGAGGTCTTCGAGGCCGAGGAGCAGGTGCACGATGTCGTGGCCGTCGTCTTCGGCCACGGGGTGGGTCCCGCGAAAGAGCATGACCACCCGCTCGGCCTCGGGGAAGAAGAAGACCGTGTCGCAACGCAGGCCCACCTCGGCGAAGACCTCGGCCCCGTCGGGTTGCCGATGGGTGACGAAGGCCCGCGGGCAAAACCCGGGGAGCTTGCCGGTGAGGACGCCCCGCGTGGGGTGCAGGTTGGTGAGGGTGAAGGCCTCGTCCCCGCGGAAGAACCCGTCGATCCACTGGTCGTCGGGGGCGGCGTTGAAGAGGGTCCAGTCGATGTCGTCGGCGAGGCCCGGGTACGAGGTCTCGAGCCAGCGGGCGTCGTAGGTCCCGGCCTTGCGTTGGCGTTGGGGCCAGACGAAATCGAGGGGCCCGAAGCTCGCGGGGGCGATGGGGGCCCCGGGGGTCACCGAGGGCGACCCGGGGTGCTCGACATTGGGCAAGGGGTGCACGGGACCGTTGGGACCGGGGAGGGACACGGCCCCGCGGCCCAGGGGGTTTTCGGCGAA
Source organism: uncultured Myxococcaceae bacterium (assembly GCA_964447205.1). Lineage (GTDB taxonomy): Bacteria > Myxococcota_A > Polyangia > Polyangiales > JAEUKH01. Next base: position 101,124 of record CAYUSB010000021.1, on the reverse strand, counting down.
GGCGGGGCCTCCGTAGGCCCGGTCCCAGGTGAGGGGCATGGCGGCGAAGGGGGCGGGCTCGGTGGGCTCTCCGTCTCGCCATACGCGGTCGCCGAAGACGTGCAGGGTCTTGTCGACGGCCCCGACCTGGACCCGCACGGCGCAGGCCCGGGCCTCCCCGCCGGGAGCGAAGGCCTTGCCGGCCACGAGGGCCTCGCCGCGGGACTTGGGCATGGCCATGTCGAAGGCCACGTCGGCCCCGAGGGCCTCGGGGAGAAACTTCCACAGGTCGACCTCGGGCAGGGCCACGGGGTTGTCGAGGGGGGCGAACACCAGCACCCCGACAGAGAAATGGCACTGGCGTTGGTGTTCGAGCACCCGGGAGAGGACCCCCAGGCGCTGCGGTTTGACGGTCTTCATCGCGGCGTCGGTCGGCTTCAGGTGAACAGGCTGAGGCCAGCCTTGACGAGGTTGAGGCCGCGGGCCCCGATGGCCAGGGCGTTGGTCTTGATCCAGGTCCCGATGGGCGAGGCCTTGAAGCCCGCGCAGTCGGCCTTGGTGGCGTACATGTCGATCTTGGCCACGCAGATGTCCATCTTGATGCCCCCGATGTCGGTCTTGGCCCCGTACAACGAGATCTTCGCCCCGATGGCCTCGCCCGAGTACGGGGCCGTCTTGAACCAGCTCGACCCCACCACCTTGTACCCGCCCGGGGCGATGATCGTATACCCCGGGGGCGAGATCACCGTGCCCCCCCCGCCGAAGACCGAGACGTGGTTGCCCCCGACGAGTTGGGTCTGGCTCCCGCCGATCAGGCTGACCTGATTGCTCCCGATGAGGGATACCTGGTTCGACCCGATCAACTGCATCTGGCTGCCCCCGATCAGGCTGCTCTGATCGCCGCCGATCTTGTTGCTCTGGCTGCCCCCGATGGTGTTGCTCTGGTTGGCCCCGATGTTGATGCTCTGATCGACCCCGACCTTGGTGGTCTGGTTGCTGGTGATGGTGTTGATCTGGTCGGCCCCGATGGTGTTGGTCTGGTTGACCCCGATCTTGGTGGTCTGGTTGAGGGCCACGGTGGTCTCGTGGTTGTCGTCGTAGGTCTCGGTGACCAGGCCCACGGCGTGCTCGGTGAGCTTGCCCCCGACGAAGACGTCCTCGTCGCCCCCGGTGTGCACGAGGCCGTTGCCGTCGGTCTTGACGATCCAGTTGTGCTTGTGGGCCCCGTGGTGGGCCCCGAGGTGGATGTGGGTCTTCTTCGGGGGGGTCGAGATGTCGATGTACTGGGCCCCGTCGAGGTCTTCCATCTCGATGCGGTTGAGCCCGCCGGTCTGCACGACGTTTTGCGTGTGGTTGTCGGAGGTCACCGGCGACGGAGTCTTGGGATTGGGGGCCGTGCCCGCGATGACGGGCCGATCGGGGTCGCCCCCGAGGAAGACCAGCATCACCTCGGTGCCCTTGCGCAGGGGGAAATGAAAGCCCTCGGGGTCGCCTCCGTGGGGCTGGAGCATCCGCACCCACAGGCTGGCCTTGCCGTCGGCGAGGGGGCCCTCGTCGAAGTGCATCTTGACCCGGTACCGCCCCTGGTCGTCGATCTGGGCGTACTCGCTGTCGGCCGCTCCGTCGACGAAGGCGGTCTCGACCCCGTACACCCGGGGGGTGGGGGTGCGCCGCGGGGGCCGAAACTGCACCGTGGCCTCGACGGCCTGGAGCTCGACCTTGTAGGTGCGCGGCTCGCTCAGCCCCAGGGCCTTGGCGATGGCGGGGAAGGCCGCAAACTGGTTGCCCTCGTGCTCGAGCTCGACGCAGAGGAAGCGGGTGTTGTAGGCCCCCCGGGGGTGCTCCTCGAGGTCGAAGTAGTACCCCGGGCGGAGGTCGAAGAGCCGACCCCGGCCGTGAAACCGAACGGCCCGGTTGTAGGCCTCGCCCCCGCGAACGCCCGCCACCCGCTCGCCCACCTCCTCGCTGGTGACCCCTTCGCCCCACTGCATCATCTTGCCCTTGCCGAAGGCCGACACGGGCATCTCCCCCCACTGCACCTCGACCTGCTGGTCGTCGTAGTCGCGGGCCTGGGCGACGAGGGGGGTGGCTGCCGTGCGGGCTCGAAACACCTCCATCGACTCGGCCTGCCCCTGGTCGGTGTCGGCGGTGGGGTAGTACCGCACCTGGGCCCGCTCGTTGGGGTGGCGGTCTTTGCTGTCGGTGAAGACGAAGGTCTCCTTGTCTTCCCCCTGGGTGAAGTAGAAGTACAGCCCCTCGCGCTCCATCCAGCGGGAGATGAAGTCGAGGTCGGTCTCGGCGTACTGGACCACCTGGAGCATGGGGCGGTAGGAGCGCTGGACGGGGGCCTCGACCTCGTCGATCCCGTGCTCGCGCACGACGGCCTGGATGATGTCGGGGATCTTGTCGGGGGCGGTGTCCTTGACCCAGGCCCGATGCCGCCGGGCGAGCGACAGGAGGAACACCCGGGGCACGAGGACGGCCCGGTAGAGGCTGTCGTCGGCGTAGTCGTTGAGGTGCTCGACCGAGGCGAAGACCCCGTGCCACCAGGTGCGGCGCGAGCCGTCGTCGCGGTGGATGGCGAGGGTGGCGGGCTGGAGGAGGGCCGCGGTGAGCTCAAACTCGGCGCTCTCGGCGTGGGGCACGACGAAGAGAATCTCGAAGCGGTAGAGCCGCGAGATGGCCTCCTGGCCCCGGAAGGACAGCACCCGAACCCCAGCGGGCAGATGCTCGGACACCAACGAAAACACATCAGATGCCATCGGCCCAGTGCCTTCCCCTGCAACCCGTGACAGACCCGGCGGAGACTACCATCGGCCCCGCGCGGACAACAGCCTCGTACACTCCGCAGGCTGTGGCAAGGTACGCCGCAATGCCCACTGTTCTTGAAGAGCTGGTCAGCCTCCTGGCCCTGGAGCGCATCGAAGAGAACCTCTTTCGGGGCCAGAGCCAGGACCTCGGTTGGGGTACGGTCTTCGGCGGCCAGGTTCTTGGCCAGGCGTTGTCGGCCGCGACCCAGACCGTGCCCGACGACCGCCACGCCCACTCTCTGCACGCCTACTTCCTGCGTCCCGGGGATGTCTCCCGGCCCGTCCTGTACGACGTCGACCGCATCCGGGACGGGAGCTCGTTTACCACCCGGCGGGTGGTGGCCATCCAGAAGGGGGAGGCCATCTTCAACCTCGCGGCCTCCTTCCAGCGCGACGAGGTCGGCTTCGAGCACCACGACCCCATGCCCGCGGCCCCCGACCCCGAGTCCCTCCCCACCGAGCAGGAGCGCCTCGCCCCCTTCGCCCAACGCCTCCCGCGGTTTCTCCGGGGCCGGGCCCTGTCCGACCGCCCCTTCGAGATCCGCCCCGTCAGCGACGCCGACGACCCCGTCCTCCCATCCCCCCATCCGCCCCGTCGGATGGTCTGGCTCAAGACCGTCGACCGCCTCCCCGACGACCCGCGCCTGCATCGGGCCCTTCTGGCCTACGCCTCGGACTATTCGTTTCTGACCACCTCGCTCCTGCCCCATGGGGTCACCTGGCTCACCCCCGGCATGCAGGTGGCCAGCCTCGACCACGTCATGTGGTTTCACCAGCCCCTGCGCTGCGACGAGTGGCTCCTGCATGTGGTCGACAGCCCCGCGGCCCGCGGAGCCCGGGGGCTCGTGCGCGGACAGGTCTTCTCCCGCGACGGCCGGCTCGTGGCCAGCACCTCCCAGGAGGGGCTGATCCGTCAACGGGCCGCCGGGGGCTAATCCCTTCCTTCAGGTCTTCCCCGACCGCGCGGCCCCGCGAGCCTCCAGGGCCTCCCAGCGGGCCATCAGGACATCGAGCCGGGCCCGTTCGAGCTCCATGTCGGTCATCAGGGTCTTTACGGCCTCGCCTTCGCCCGCATAGAGGCCCGGGTCGGCGAGGCGGGCCTCCATCTCGGCGAGGGTCTTCTCCAGGGCGTCGATGGTCTCGGGCAGGGACTCCAGCTCCTTGCGTTCGGCCATCGACAAGGGCTTGTCCTTCTCCTCGCGCCCCGCCGGGGGCGCGGTGGTCTTCCGAGAAGGGCGCACGATCTCCACGGGTTCGGTCACGGCCCGGGCCTGGGCCTGACGAGCCCTGGAGGCCTTCATGGCCCGCCAGGTGCTCCAGTCGCCCGCGGTGTGGACCACCTTCCCGTCCCCCTCAAACACCAGCATGTGCGTGGCCACCCGGTCGAGGAACCACCGGTCGTGGGTCACCACCAGGGCGCACCCCGGCCACTCCGTGAGCATCTCCTCCAGGGCCCCGAGGGTGGGCAGGTCGAGGTCGTTGGTGGGCTCGTCGAGGATCAGGAGGTTGGCGTCGCCCCGGAGCATCTTGGCCAGGGCCACCCGGGCCCGCTCCCCGCCCGACAGAGACCCCACGAGCTGCCGCTGTTTGGCCCCGTCGAAGAGAAACCGCTCCAGGTACGACTGGAGCTGGATGTACTGGTCGCCCACCCGGATCTTGTCCGAGCCCTCGTAGAGGTTGTCCCAGATGCTCCTGGCGTCGTCGAGGTCGGCCCGGCCCTGGTCGAAGTAGGCGATCTTGGTGTTCTGCCCGAGCAGGACGGAGCCCTCGGTGGGCGACTCCTCGCCGAGGATCATCCGCAGGAGGGTGGTCTTCCCCGACCCGTTGCGCCCGACCACCCCGAGCCGCTCGCCGGGGGTGAGGTAAAGCTCCAGCCCCCGCATCAGCCAGCGGCCGTCGTCGTACCGCTTGCCGAGCCCGTGAAGCTCCAGGATGCGTTTGCCCGTCCGCACCGAGGCGGCTTGAAACACCGCGGACTCCTCCATCCGTCGGTCGCGCTGGACCGTCTCCCCCAGGGCCTCGGCCCGCTGGATCCTGGCCTTCTGTTTGGTCGTGCGGGCGGCGGGGCCGCGGGAGAGCCACTCGCGCTCGCGTCGCAGGAGGTTCATCCTGCGGGCTTCGGTGCGGGCCTCGACGGCGAGGCGCTCGGCCTTGGCGTCCAGGTAGGCCGTATAGTTTCCGTCGTAGTTGTAGAGAACCCCGCGGTCGAGCTCCACCGTCCGGGTCACCACCCGATCGAGGAAGAACCGGTCGTGGGTCACCAGCAGGATGGCCCCGGGAAACTCGTCGGCGAGGTAGTCCTCCAGCCACTCGGCGGTCTCCACGTCGAGGTGGTTGGTGGGCTCGTCGAGGATGGCCATCTCCGGGGCGGCCACGAGGATGCGGGCCAGGGCCACCCGGCGGCGTTCGCCTCCCGACAGCTCGCCCACCCGCTGGAGGGGGTTGGTCACCCCGAGGTGCCCGAGGATGGCCAGGATCCTATGGCGTGGGTCCCACCCCCCGAGGCCCTCGATCTCCGCGGCGAGCTCGGTCTGGGTGTGGGCCAGGGCCTCGGCCTCGGCGGCAGAGGCCGTCCCGAGTTGGGCGCTCACGGCCTCGTACCGCAGGGTGGCCGCCCGCCAGCGCTCCAGGCTCTCCTCCACCGCCTGGTAGGCCGTGTGGGTCGGGTCGAGGGCGGGCTCCTGGGACAGGTACATCACCCGCACCGCGCGGTTGCGGGCTACGATCCCGCCGTCGGGCTCCTCGGCCCCCGCGAGGATCCGGGCGAGGGTGCTCTTGCCCGCTCCGTTGGCCCCGACCAGGCCTACCTTCTCGCCGAGCTCGATCGCGAACGACACGTCGCGCAGGACGGGGCTGGGGCCATAGGACTTCGTGAGGTGATCGGCGGTCAGGGCTGGCACGGCGGCGGAGTGTACCCCCTCGGACGGGTCGAGGCGCGCCGTCTCGTGGATAGTTGGCGCTCTGAGTGTGTGTGAGACACCATCTCCGCGGCGATGGTGAGAGGTTGTACCGTGGTGGTCGCGCTCGTGCTCGCCGCTCCGGCGGCCTGGGCCCAGCCGCGACACGGGCACCGCGGCCCACGACACGGCCCGGGGCTCCTCGCCACGGCCCAGGGCCCGACCCCGCCGCCCCCCCCGCCGGACCCCTCCCGACCGCAGCTCGTCGAGGCCGTGGCCGATGGCATCCTGGAGCTCCTCGGGGCCCAACTCGATCGCCTCGGGGACATGGCCACCACCGATTTTGCCCTCGAACCCCTCGACCTCGAGGCCCCCGAGACCATCGAACCCGAGCTCCGGGGCGAACGCCTGCAGCGCGCCCTCCTGCCCTGGGAACCCTGGTCGTCGTGCGGCCTCGACGCGGTGGTCCCGGTCGATCTGCGGGCCACGGGGGGGCTGGTTCCGTTGCAGGTGACTTTGGCGAGCCGGGGGTCGCGGGCCGTGGCCCTGGTCACCCTCGGACGCCCGGGAGGGGCCCACCGGGGCATGATCTTCCCCGAGTCCCGATGGGTCGAGTGGGACGGGACCCGGGCCGTGGTCTCGACCGCCCCGGGCTTCGCCCCCGACGCCGCGGTGGTCCTCCGCGAGCGCGACGCCGCGGTGTTTTCGTCCACCCGCCGCGGACCCGACGGGCAGGAGATCGTCCCGAGCTCCCGCGACGAGGCCCCTCCCCCCCCGAGCGCCCTGGGGGTCACCCGGATCGGCCCCCGGGGGCGCACCCTGGGCTCGACCGTGGTGGTTCCGCGCACCGAGGGCCTCCTCGTCGACGCGCCGCCCGTAGCCTGGGAGGGCGGGACGGCCGTGGTCCTCGGTCACCCCAACCCCTCCCTGCACCACGAGGACGCCCGCACGGAGGAGCTGTGGTTCCTCGACAACCTTGGGCGCTCCCTTCGGGCCCCGTTGCCTCTCACTCATGAGTCCCGCGAAGACCCCGGGGGCGCCCTCTGCGCGAGCCTCTCGGCCGCCCTCAACGGGGCCTCGCTCCTCGCATCCTGGACGGTCCCTTCGGGCCCCCGGGCGGGCGTGTGGGTCCGCCGGGGCATCCACCTCGACGCCTCCCCCGACCCCGCCTGGGACGCTCCCCGCGGGCCCCGCGGGCGCCTCCCTCGCCGCCGGAGCGAACAGATCATCCAGGGCATCGGCTGGTCGAGCCCGGTGGTGTCGCCCTGGGGGGTGATGGTGCGCCGCAGCGCCCGGCGTCTGGAGGGTGACGCCCCGATGACCGACGTGGTCCTGGCCGGGGCCCCGGCCCCGCGGGCGACCCCAAGGGTGTTCGACCGGTTCTGGGACCCGCTCCCGGTGTGGGGTCGTGGGGGGGTGGTGATGGTGGGCCTCGCCCCGGACACCCCCTCGGCCCTCACCCGGGCATGGCTCCGTTGGGCCCCCCACGGAGCCCGCGCGACCCAGTCCGTAGCCCCCCTCCACCCCGACCGCGACGGGGCCGGGGTGACCTCCGCCGACGCCCTCGACGACCTGTCCGACGCCGTCGACTACGCCATCGCCCCCCTGGAGCATGGGGCCCTCGTGGCCTGGATCGTTCCGCCCGAGGGAGACCCCACGGGCCCCCGCCGCCTGTCCCTCGCCCGGGTGGCCTGCCGCCTCGCCCCCTCCGCCCGGTCGCCCTCCGACCGCCCTGCTCCGCCCTGAAAAACAGGGCATCCTCGCCGCGATGTCGTGCCCAGACCTCCGCGTCGACGCCCTCTCCCCGCACCTCGCCCTCCGCGCGCGGATCGACCTCCGGACGCCCCCTCCGTCCGTCGCCAACGTTCTCGGCGGCGTCCTCCCGGACATAGAGGGCCGACCGGAAAGTCTCCCGTCGCCCCGCTTCCGATCCGCGTCGCCTCGCGGCGTTGCGGTGTCTCGACGGGCATTGAGCCCGTCTTCGCCCCCGCGCCTGGCGATGCTTGCGTCTCGTTGCGCAGCTCGGTCCGACTTTCCGCTCGGCCCTCTAGCCCCGGTCGCCGACGCCCATGTCCGCTTCGCCCGCGAGGTCGACGGCCCCGCCCACCCCGAACCCGGGCGCACCGACCGCTACCTCCTGGCCCTCGCCCATGCCCTCGCCCTCCCGGGTCTCGACCGCGACGCCCTCATCGACCTCCAGTCGACCGTGCTCGGTCGCCCCGCCCTCCTGCGCACCGGCGACGCCTTCGCCCGCGCGGGAGCCCACCGCTACCCCTCCCGCCCCGACCTCGGGGCCCAACTCGACGCAGCCCTGACGGGCCTCCACGACCCCGCGGTGCACCCTGCCGTACGGGCCACCATGGCCTACCTCGACGTGATCTTCCTGCACCCCTTCGACGACGGAAACGCCCGCCTCGCCCGGCTCCTGATGCACCACACCCTGCACCGGGCCGGGCTCCATCCGCCCCGCTTCGAGGGGGTCCTGCTCGTGCAGAAGAACCCCGGGGACGAAGAGGGCTTCTGGCGCCTCGTGCGCGTCGTGGGCGGCTCCTCCGCGGCCGTGGCACGCTCCCGGGCCCATGGACTTCTACCCCGCTGACTACACCCCACCGCCCTGGATCGAGGTGCACGCCTCGGTGCTCCGCTTCGACCCCGAGGCCCTGCGGGGCAGGGTCACCGACACCCTCGCCCGGGGCGGCGACGACGAGGCCCTGTGGGAGGCCACCCGGGCCTGCGTGGGGCCGTGGTTCGGGCTGCGGGGCTGGTGGATCGGCAACGAGAGCTTCGGCTCCTGCTGGTGCCACTCCCCCCTGGCCAGGCGCGGCCGACAGAAGAAGCCCCCCTCCGCCGCGGCCGTCGACTGGGTCGTGCGGGAGGTGACCCTGATCGTCGACGCCGTCCGGGCCCTGGAGCCGCTGTTCGCGCGCTTCCGCGACCAAGACCTCGACCACGCCGTCGCGGGGGGACTCAACGCCCTGATCGACGAGATGGCCGAGCGGACCCACTGCAACGAGAGCTGGTACCGCTACGTCACCGAGAGTGTTCCGTGGCTCTTCGACGCCCTGGGGGTGCGTCGCGGCAAGGCCCTGGAGGCCCTCCTCGCCCGCATGACCTCGTGCGTCTTCTCCAGTTGGGTGCGGCCCGCCCCCGACGCCGCCCGGGCCATGGCCCTGGAGCTGGCCGCCTATGCCTCCACCCGCGGCCGCAGGGGTCGCCCCATCCCCACCTCTACCCCCGCGACGGACGACGCGCGCGGTCTGGTCTCGCGGCTCCTGCGCCCCCAGCGCCCACAGCGTGCAGCCGCCAAGGCCGCCCTGGAGGGTGTCCGCACCGAAGACGGGGTCGCCGCCCTCGTCGCCCGAGGCCTCGTGCCCGCGGCGTGGAGCACCGACCCGCCACGGTTCTCGGCCCTCGACCCGAAGACCCGCATCCTGCCGCCGAGCCCGACCCCGACCCGGCCGCTCCTCGTCGCCCTCGGGGCCGACCCGGAGGGCATCGCGGCGGCCCTGTCCCGGTGGACCGCGTACCGAGAGGCCCTCCAGCTCTGGACCCGCACCCAACGCCCGGGTGGCGTGATCTGGTGCGATGCGACGCTCCCGACGGGCTGGGCCGCGCGACGCTGCGACCGCGACAACCAGCCCCTGGAGGCCGCCCTGTCGTGGGTCGAGGCCCTCTGCGGCGTCGAGGTCGACACGGTCGGACCGCCGGTCGCCCTCGACGGGCCCACCCGGGCTGCGATGTTCGAGGTGTCGGTCGGCGACGCCGAAGCCCTGCGGGACCTCTGCCTGGAGACGCGCGCCAAGGCGATCCGGACGTTGTTTCCCGCGCAAGAGCGGCTCGACCTCGACTTCGACACCGTGGCCCGGGTGTGGGCCGCGGACCGGGTCTGGGAGGTCTTGCGGGCCCTCGACCTCCGCTACCACCATCCCCCCGTGGCGGCCGCCCTGCGACGCCGCGGCGACGCCCCACGGCGTTGGGCCGCGCGGGACGGGGAGGCCCTCGGCAGCCTCACGATGCCCTTCGCCCCGCTGATCGCGCTGTGGGGGTTGGGGTACCCGATCCGGGCCACACGCGGCCCCGACGACGTGCTCGGCGTCGAGCCCCTCGCCCCCCCATAGGCCCCCGTGAGAACCCCCTCGCTCATGAAGCCTTCGGGCTGGACCGGGGTTCTTGGGCTTGTTGGCCGCGGGGCCACAGAGGATTCCAGGAAGGAGGAGGATCCGTGGTGGACATTCCCTCTCCCCATTGATTTCAGTGTAACGTGCATCCCCTCTCCCCAGGGAGAGGGGAGTTTGGTGACCCGTGTGCCGCGGAGGGAGAGGGATTCCCCATTGGTTTTCCCTGAATCCCTACAATCCCCCTGAGTCCACCAGTCTTCGGGGCCCTATTGCCGCCGTCTCGACATCGGGACAACCTCGTAGCGGGCCGTCCCCGCCTGGTCTGCCCTCGGCTGGAGGTGATCCAGCCCGAAGGCTTCATGAGCGAACCCCCTCCTTCCCCGCGCGTCTCACTCCCTCGATGCGTCCCCTCTCCCGCGCCATTCTCTCCGTGGCCCTCGGGCTCCTCGCCGTGTCGGTCCCCGCTGCGGCCCAGCCCTTTCGGACTCTTGTGTATGCCCAGGGTCCGGGCGACCCCGCCCCGCACGCGGGCCCTGTCCAGGCTCGCCGCGGTCAGCCCGTCACCCTCTCGGTTCGTCTGCGCGAAGGGAGCCGTTGGGTTCGCCCGCCGGAGGGGGCCCAGGTGCGCTGGCTCCAGGTGCTCCCGCATCGGTTTCACAGCGTGCACCCGTCGCCCAACCCCGGCACTCGGAGCTTCTCCAACGCCGGCCTCTTCGGCCCCCGGCACGGCCGCTGGATCGGCTACGACCGCCTCGAGTACGACACCCTCCCGCTGGCCACGAGCCCCGACCATCGCCCCGCAGGGCAAGACCTCACCGTCTCCGCGGCTCGGCCCCCCGTGGCCGACCGCGATGTCCATGCGGGCCTGGGGTCGTCGTGGTTCGCAGCCGAGGTCACCCTTCCCGACGGCCGGGTCGTCCGAACCCCCGACGGAACCTCCCTCGACCGCCTTGGACTACGCCCCGAGGTGGCCCGGGTGAGCTTCCGGGCCGACGACTCCTACCTCGGCTGGCTCGGGACGTACTTCCACGTCACGAGCGTGTTCGGGTCGAACGGCCCCACCGACGCCCTGCACCAGAGCGATCGGTACACCGGGGCGGATTGTGCGGACGTGCTGGTGGGGGCCTTGCGGGCTTCGGGGCGGCGGAGTGTGGGGTACACCTCCGTGGCGGGGATCGGGCAGTATGCGACGGCCCGCACGGGGGTGCTCCGGGCCGAAGCCGACGGCAGCCTCCGCGACGCCTCGGGAGAGGCGGTGGCGTTGCGATGGGGGGTGTCGGTGCAGCCGGGCGATCTTGTGACGATCGACTACGCCGACGACCCGGGCCACGACCTGCCCCGGGCCTGGGACCACATCGCGGCCCTGGTCTCCGACCGCAACGGGGACGGGGTTCTCGATGGGGGGGACCTCGTGCGGCACATGGGGTCGGAGGGGCTGGTCGACACGGCCCTCGTGCACGCGGGGGCGATGCGCGTGGTGGTCTGGCGCTGGAGGGGGTAGGACGACGGGACTGCGGCGGCTACACTCTGCCGGGTGTTGCCTCTGTTCCGCGTCCGCCACGATGGCGTCGTCGACCGCCTCGGGGCCTGGGACCGCGCGGGCCGACGGCTCCTGCTCGACGCGCCCGGGTTTCCCCTCGCGGGCTCTGGGGAGCACCCCGTGGAGGGAACGATCCCCTGGGCCCTGGTCGACATGGCCCCCTCGGGTTTCCTCGGCGAACGATTCGGCCGCGCCTTCCCCGCCCTGCGGCTGCCCCGCAACCTCGTCGAGGCGCGCGATGACGACCTCGTCAACGCCTTGACGACGGCAGGGCACGACCTCGCCGGCAACCTCCTCCTCGGCGACGAGAGCCGCGCGCGGTACCATCGGCCAGACCAGGCGAGCATCTTCGGCGGCGCGTCCTCCCTCGGCGGCGAACGCCCCAAGTTTACGCTCCGGCTCGCCGACGGGAGCGGCTGGCTGGTGAAGTACTCCCCGCCCCTGTCCTCGCCGTTCGGGCCGCGGTGGGCCGACATCCTGCGGGTCGAGCTGCACGCCGCCGACACCCTGCGAGCCCATGGAGTCGACGCGGTCACTGGCCGGATCCTCACGCGCGACGACCGCCTCTTCCTCGCCCTCGACCGCTACGATCGGCTGCGGGGCGGAGGGAGGCGCGGGGCGGTGACGTGGTTCTGGCTGGGGGCGGGGCGGTATGGGCTGCTCGACGCGCCCTCCATCGCCGCGGCCCTGCGCGACGAGGGGTGGCTCTCGGCCGACGGCTACGCGGGCTTCGTGCGGGCCCACGCCTTCGCCGCCGCGATGGGCAACAACGACACCCACGCGGGCAACTACGGCCTCACCCTCGACGACAACGGGGCCCACCGCCTCGCGCCCCTGTACGACCTCGCGCCCATGGCCCTCGCCCCCCGCCACGACGAGCTGCCGGATGCGGCTGCGTCCCCCTTCCCCGCCGCGGCCGACCCCGCCACCGCCGGGCTCGTACGCGACCTCGCCGCCCGCATCGGGCGCGACCCTGCGCTGTCGCCGGGCTTCGTCGCCCTGTGGACGCGCCTCGCCGCGCCTACGCTGGAAGGTCCGTTGGGGTGAGCGTCTCCCCGGGCGACAGGGCGTCGGCGCGGGGCCCCGGGGGGATGATCGCCGACGCAGAGACCCGGGAAGGGGTGCGGAGATGGGGTATGGTTGCCCACCATGGCCAAGGTGCTGCTCCCCAATCGCTTCGAGGCCCTGCAGAACCTCGCGGAGGGCTTCGAGGCCTTGCAGTCCATCGTGCGGCCGGTCACCGCGGCCCTGACGGCCCTTGACGAGATCTACGACGACATGGAGGGCGCGGGCCAAGGCGCCTTCCTGGTGCTGTCGGGCGCGTCGGGTTCGGGCAAGTCGACCTTCCTCCACACCCTCAAGCTGTTTCGGGAGGGGGTCCGCACCCTGGCGGTCGCACCCGAGCAGCCCGTGGGCGAGGCCCTGGAGGAGCTCAACGCCTCCGCCGATCGGCTTCGGGTGATCGTCCTGGCCGGACGCGAGGCCGCGGACAGCACCACCGAGGCCGAGCTCGACCGGGCCCTGCATGCCATCAACCAGTTTCTGCGCACGCGGGAGGGCCGCAACTCCCTCGTGGTGTGGCCCACCAACAGCGAGACCGTGCTCCAGACCATCCTGGCCAAAGCCGCCCAGGTTGGAGGCGAGGCCCTGCTCGGGATCTATCCCGCGGGGCTCCGCTTCGAGGGGCCGCCCAAGCGGGAGTACGTCGACATCGCCCGGGGCACCGTGCAGGCCCTCAACGAGGGGGCCTCGCTCATCGCGCTGGGCGTCACCGAGACGCGGGCGACAGAACTCGCGGAGCAGGCCCCCACCCTCGGGGCCTTCCTGCAGAGCCTGCGGGAGGAGGAACGCCGCAGCCGCACCGCGCTCCTCAACCTGCTCCCCGCACGCGAACGCTACAACCTCTGGGTGGTCGTGGTCGCGGGCAACGACCCCGAGGACGCGGTGGGGACCCTCACCAGCGGCGCGCACTTCAGCGCCGACGTCGACCGCCTCCTTGCCTCGACCGATGCCAACGTCGTGCAAGACCTCCGGCGCTACCCCGCCAAGCTGGGGATTCTGGGACGCTCGTTCGACGCGCGGATTCTGTATGTGCCCTTCATGACCGCGATGGCGCTCGTGCGTGACCTCGCCGACGACGCCACCAGCACGCGGCTCGCGGCAGCGGGTGTTCCGATGAAGCGCACCGGGGACGGGGTGCGACGTTTGGGGGAGAGCCAGCTCGCGCGGGCCCTACGCGGCGAGGCCGTTACGACTCGCGCCGTGGGCGCCAAACCTGGGGACGACCGACGCAAGGAGTTTGCGAGGCTCACGCAGTTTGCGAAGACCGACGATGGCAGCCTCAACCGCCTCTTCGGGGAGGGTCTCCGGCAGTTGGGGCTCGTGGACGCGTACCGATCCGAGGTCGAACTCGGTGCCGCCTACACGCGCGCAACCGACCTGTTTTGTACGACCCGGGGCGAGTCGGTGCGCCTGGAGTTCATGTGGCGGGCGGAGACCAGCGTAGGAGAGATCGCGCAGTACTTCCTGCAGAAGCTCTACCACTACGGCAAGGCCATCGGGTTTCTCAACGGGCACTGAGGCCCGCGGTGGGTGTCGCGACGATCGGGATGGCCACGCGGGCAACTACGGCCTCACCCACGACGACGAGCTTCCCGACGCGGCCGCCCCCCTTCCCCGCCGGGCCCACGCTGAAAGGTCCGATTGGGTGAGCGATCGCCGAAAGCTGTTGGGTGATCGCCGGGGGGCCGAAGGTGATCCCCGGAGGCCGCAAGGTGATCCCCGGAGGCCCTCGCAGGCGACGACAGCACCCGGGAGGTGATCGCCGGAGGGCGTGGGGTGGAAATGTCGGGGCGGAGGGTGATCGCCGAGGCGCTTGAGGTGATCGTAAAAAGCTGAGCAGCCGTTTTCGGAGCGGTGGGAACCACCCCGTCAGCCCCGGCCCCGCGGAGTCAGCAGGCTGCGAGCAACGCGGCGAGGGCCGGGTCGCGTCGGGCGGCGAGGCGAACCAGTCGGCGGACGGCGTTCCAGCGGGTGCGTTGGGATTCGACGGCGGCGGCTTCGCGGGCTGTCGCGTCCAGCGTCTGCCGCACATTGCGGCCCTGGGTCGAGAGGGTGCGCGCGTCGGTCCCGAGGGCGGCGAGGGCGTCGGCGGAGATCCCGCGGCGGGCCAGGGCTTCGACGATCGGCTCGCGACCCGGGGCACGCACGGCGTCGATCCAGCGGGCGAGGCCGTCCAGACGGGTGGCGTGGTCTTCGCGCGGAACCCGGGCGAGGCGCTTGAGTTCTGCGGCCTCTTCGTCGGTAGGCGGCGGGGCGTCGGAGGGGGGCTGCAACTCCTGCACGCGGAACCGCTCGTAGCTCACCCGCCGCAAGGCCAGGGCGAGGCGGGCCAGCCCGGCCCTTTCGAGGTCGCCCACCACCGCCGGAACCCGCGCCCGCAGCGCGGTCTCTCGTTCGAGCACGTCGGCGATGTCGGCGGCCTTGAGGGAGATGTCGGCGCTCTGTTCGGCCTGCTGCATCTTCTGGTCGGCGTCGGCCTGGGCGGCGGTGCGGCCCTGGGTGACGATCACGTCAAGGTCTTCGTCGAGCAGGCCCACCTCCGCCGCGACGGCGCGATGGGTCGTCTGGAGCGCCTCGCCGATGGCGGTGCGGCCCTTCACTTTGTCATTGTAGGTGTCCATCCAGTGTGTCTCCCCTCTGGTCCCGCGGTGCGACGTGCATCGAGCGGCCAGTCAGACGAGGCTCTCACCGGCCGGACGGGGAACGCAAGGGGGCATCAGGAGGCAGCGGATGTGGGGCCGTGTCGAGCGGTGCAGCCGAGGTAGGGGTGGTCGGGCCTGACGGGTAGCGCGTTGGGTCTCGGCGGTAGCGCGAAAGTACAAGGTCGAAATGGAGTTGACAGGATCCCGGCCTCGTGACTAAGCCCGACAAGCGACCGCCCAAAAGACCGTGGAGGTGAAGTTTGGGTGTTCGAGGAGTCCTGCTGGTGTCGGGATTAGGCGGGAGGCCCAGGATCCCCGACTTCGGGAGGCCCGAACCCCATGCAGGGCATGGTGGTTGACTCGGGCTCCCCGTTGTTGTATTTAGCCTCTGCTCAGGGCAGCCATGTGTAGGGAGCGAGGCGAAGGAGGAAAAGACGATGTGGAGGGCCGCATGGGAGATGGATGTCTAAACATCGTCGGTGGGATGCTCATCGGCGGATTAATTGGCATCGCCGTTGGCCAGCGACTCTGCGAGCGAACCCATCCCTCAAGGTATGACGTGTCGGCCAATGATACGCCCTCCGAAACACGGCCTGTCACTCCACAAAACAGAAACAACGTCCGCACTTCCGGCATTCCAGATGACTATCTTCCTCGTCGTCGGTCGGCGACTGAAGATGGCGGAGTTACCGCAGGCATTGCGCCTGGCAATGGGTTTGAGAACGTCAGGGCGACCGCTCCGTTGTGGGTCAGTCGAGCTAGCCTTGGCGTTCCATTGGATCGAGATTTTCGTATTTTGGCGGGGCTGGACGGAAGCCCAATTTTGAGAACGAGGAAGAAAATGTCAGGCGGCTGAGGCATCGTGAGATGCAGCATGCCTTTCGAGTTCAATCGAATTCGATCGAGGTGCAGGCCGATCTAGCGGCCCTTCCTGCGAATGCTTCGGTTCATTATCAAAGTGAGAACCGTTACGGATCTTTTCGCGCGTACCAAGTTGACGAAATATGGGAAATTGACGATGCGTTGGTCGCGAGACAAGCACCGACCGCAGGTGCCTGGTACATCAGACGAATCTATTGGGGACGCATGTATGAGACTGTCTTTTCGGCGCCCTCCTCGACATTTCATGCAGGCGTACGGTCACAGCTTCTTTCCTCCGGCCCCTTGACGGCGCTGGGCCTGAACGGCTCGATCAATGCTTGGGCCCGACGGAACCGACTTGAGTTTTCGGTCAACGCAAGAGGACTTTCTCCCGTATCCGAAGAGGCGTTATTTGCACAGGGAGAACAAGAAGTCCAGTCAAGATATCGAGCGACTGGTGACCTCGCACCGATTTTCGTGGACTACCGTTCTTTAACGGCGGAGCCCCCAGTCCAGCGTCCGTACGAGTTCGTCCCACCGATATCATCTGAGATTGTGCTCACCGAGCTCAGTGTCATCAGCAATCATCCTTGGTACTGGCCATTCGGCAACCGGCCGCTTCGCCTTGGAATCAGCTGCTCGCTGAATGACGTCGCTTCCATGTCGGGAGAAGAGAGTATTTGGGTTGGTGAAGTGACCGATACATGGGGATCGTCTGGCAGGCGATATCCTTTGTCATGGCGGAAGAATTTTGACTTGGCGCAGGGCGATCGATTGCGGTGCACTGTTTCAGGACAGCTGGAAGACATTCGGCTGAACCCTGTCATGATTGTGTTCGATGTTCGCCGACAGGCCGCCGCGCCGCAGGCAGTTGAAATGCGCCAGGGCTTCTTGACAATTAGGATTAATTACTCGCTCTCTGGTCGATGAGTCCGTTCAGGTGGCCACGCGCTGACTCCCAGACCCGCGACGGGTGCAGGAAGAATCGGGGTGGCCACGGGGGCGTTTCCCGGTCCGTTCGTGCTGCAAGGCGAAGTCGGCGGTGGGTACAGTGGAGCACTCCCCTCGCAGCGAGCGCACCCCACCACCGGCCGTCTTCATCTGCCTGCTTGATGTCAACAGACAGCACCCCGGCTTCGCCTTGCGGCACGAACCAACCCGAAACCCGCGGCAGGCCCCCTTGTGTTTGGCGACCGCTGTAGTCTACTCCCTCCATGCGAACGCACGCGAGATCCCCGGTGTTGGCGGTCGTGCTCAGGCTCGCGTCGCCCGCCTCCGCGACGGGTGACCCACCCACCCTCTCCAGCCTCCTCGCACGCGCCGAGAGCGCCGAGCGGCAGCAGGCTACTGAGAAAATACGCCATCGAGGTCGCTAGGCCAACGAGTAGACCGATCGAATCTAATACCGACAAGTATTGCATCAAACCCACGGCGCTCCACTCGACGCAGAATCGCGTCCCTCAGATTGGTGCCGCGCAAGTCTGCGCGAGAGAGGTTAGCATTGCCCAGGCTTGACATTGATAGATCTGCTCCCCGAAGATCCGCGTCGCTCAGGTTGCTTCCAACCAAGTTTGCAGAACGCAGAATCGCCAGTCTCATGTCTGACTGCGAAAGGTCTGTGCCCACGAGCCCGCTTAGCTCAAGATTGACACCCCTCAGAATAGTTCTACTTAGGTTGGCACCACTAAGATGAGCCCTGGCAATACTAGAATGTCGCAGATCCAGCCCAGAGAAGTTCGCTCCACGCATATTTGCACCACCAAAGCTTGCGCTAGTTAAGATCGCGCTGACGAAGTTTGCGTTCCGCAGGTCTGCGCCGTTAAAATTGGCGTCACGTATGGACGCGTTAGCAAATACCGCAAGCTGCAAGTTCGCACTCCCAAAGGACGTGCCGTTGACGATTGCGCCCCGCAAATTTGCACCTTGAAGGTTGGCACCACTCAGGTTTACGTTGCTTATATCGGCCCCCTGAAGGTTCGCACCGCGAAGGTTCAACCCACTGAAATCAGCGCCTGGAAGATGAGCGTTGCTGAAGTCCACGCCGCTAAGGTCAGACCGATCGAGGTTCTTATCCTTCCCAAGTGCACGGGTTATGTCTGCCTCTCGTCGCGATGCCGTGTCACGCCGAGGCGGCGCCGGAACATCCACCGCCGAAGTCGATACTGTTGTTCTTGAGCATCCCGATAGAACAACGAAGGCTAGGAGCACAGGAAGGTTGTCGGAGGGTCGAGGTCGATGCCATCTCGTGAGTTTCACATGGGTAGGATACACGAATCGAGAGCCTCAGTGGAGTGACCATCGTGTCTGGAGGCGGTGACCGTCGCCTTCCAGGCGGGTGTAGGCACCGCGCTCTCGGGCCGCGGAGAGGCGACCCCGACCGCGGTCGAGCTGGAGGAACTGGTCGAGGCATGGTCACCGTCCCAGGGGGGCCCCGAGGTGTTGTCGTCATGGCCTCAGGTAGCCGCAGGGAACAGCGTGTTGCCAAAGTGCCATCCCGCGGGAAGGCGCAGTGTCCCCGCGTTGATCTGCTCAAACTCCGCCTCGGTCACCTCGACGATCACGGAGGGGTAGGGCACCTCTGGGGGGGAGGCCGCGAAGGCGATGGGATAGATCCCCGAGGGCGAGGTCGCCGGGTTGACCTCCAGGAGCTTGACCGGCTCGCGCACGTCGTCCTCCCGCTCCGCGACGAGCCGGATGATGCGGCTGATGGTGGGCTCCATGTTCCGGTGGGCCTCCGCGAGCTGCGCAGCGATCTCGTCTTTCTTCTGCATTCGTCCTCCGTCCGTGCGCGGGAGCATAACGCCGTTGCGCCCTACGGGCTACGCCTGCGCGACGCGGGGGTGCTGCCCTCACGACGAGGGGAGTGGTCAACCGCGCCCACCGCCGGCTTCGCCTCGCGGCACTGACGGAAGCAGAAGCGGAACCAGAACCAACCGCCCCCACCTCGGCACAGAATGCAGGCTCCGCCCCCTCCCCGTCGGCCTACCATCCCCCCGTCCGATGCGCGCTCCCCCTGGCATTCGTCTCTTCGCCGAGACCCTGCGTTCGCTCGCGGCGCCGCGCCGGGCCGTGCCCCTCGGCCTCGTGGCCGCGTCGTTGTGGTCGGCCGAGTGGGTCGCCAGCGGGTCACTCGCCGCCGTGCTCGTTGACGCGGTGCTCCTGGCCGCCTTCTGCGCGTTCGCCCCGGCCCTGTGGCGTTCGCTCTTCGCGCGCCCCCTGCCCGGCCTCGCCGACCACCTCCTCGCCTGGGGCCTCTACGCCGTCTCCGCCGCGGCCCTCGTCGCCGCCGTCGGAGTGCTCCTCCCGCCCCGCGTCGGCCTGCCCTGGACCTACGTCACCGAGCCGCGCTCCCTGGGCGTGCTCGTCACGCTCTTTCTCGTGGGCGGCTGGGGCCTCGGGCGCGACATCGAGCTCGAAGCCGCCGCCGCACGAGAGCGGGCCCGCGCCGAGCGGCTCGCCGTCGACGCCGAACACGCTCAGATCCTCGCCCTCCGCGCCCAGCTCGACCCGCACTTCCTCTTCAACACCCTCAACGCCATCGCCGAGTGGTGCCGCGAAGACCCCCTGGTGGCCGAGCGGGCTACCCTCGACCTGGCCGCCCTCCTGCGCGCCGTCTTCGACGCCCTCCAGGCCCCGGGATGGGCCCTCTCCCGCGAGCTCGCCCTCCTCGAACAGCTCGCCGCCCTCTACGCCGCCCGCGATCCGGGGCGGTACCGCTTCCGCTTCGACGTGGCCCCGTCCGCGACCGCCCGCGACATCCCGGCCCTCGTGCTCCTGCCCCTCTTCGAGAACGCCATCAAACACGGTCCCGCCGCGGGCCACGACGGCGAGGTCGTGATGCAGGTCCGCGACGACCACGGAGACGCCCTCGTGTCGATCGAGAACCCCGGCCCCCTCGGCCCTCCACGCCCCGGGGCCCGCGGCCTCGCCAGCGTCGAACGTCGCCTCGTCCTGGCCTACGGCGAAGACGCCCGCGTGACCTTCACCTCCACCGACGCGACCACCCGGGCGACCGTAAGCCTCCCGGCCCATCCCCTCGACGGAGGAGCCCCATGACCGCCCTGCGCGTCCTGATCGCCGACGACGAGGAGATGGCTCGACGACGCCTCCGTCGCCTGCTCCGTGACCTGACCGACGTCGAGATCGTGGCCGAGTGCTCCACGGGCGAAGCGGCCCTGTCGATGCTCGAGTCGGTCGAGGTCGACGTGGCCGTGCTCGACGTGCAGATGCCTGGCCTCTCGGGACTCGACCTCTCCCAGGCCGCCGCCGAGCTTGGGGTCGAGGTGATCCTCGCCACCGCCCACCCCGAACACGCCCTCACGGCCTACGCCCACGGGGTCCTCGACTACGTGCTCAAACCCGTGGCCGCCGAGCGCCTCTCGGTCGCCATCGACCGGGCCCGGGCTCGCGTCCTCGGGAGTACGACCCGCAACCCCGTCAGCATTCCTTCAAGCACCCACCCAGCGATCGATCGCCTGGCCATTACGGTTCACGGGGAGGTGCGGCTGCTCGTGCCGTCGGAGGTGGCCTTCGCCATGCTCGACGGAGCCCTCGTGCGGCTCCAGGTCGGAGCCGAGACCCTCTGGACCGAGCTCACCCTGCAAGAACTCGAGGCCCGGCTCGTGGGCAAGGGGTTCGTTCGGGTGCATCGGCGGGCCCTGCTCAACCTCGCCCACGTCGATCGGTTGCGACCGCTCCCGACCGGGGGGTACGTCGCCCTCACCCGCAACGGCGACGAGGTCCCGGTGTCACGGCAGGAGGCCCGCAGGCTCCGGCAGCGCCTCGGGCTCTGACGCCTCATTGGCTTTCGCGACCGTTCGTTGGGTGGGGGCGACCGTCCGTACAACGGCTCGCGGCCCACAGCGTCCGTCCGCGCGACAGGAGGGCCCAGACCTCTCGCACGGAGCCCCACCATGGCGCGATTTCAACCTTCTCTCCGACTGTTCTGGGCGGTCCTGACGCTGCCGCTGTTTCTGTGGCCGGGGCTCTTGCTCGTGCGCGACCTGACCGACCCGGCCCTGCGAGGACCTGGGATTCCCCGCCGGGCCCGCGCCCTGCACGCCACCCTCACCCCGCGCATCGCCACCTGGGCCCGCGACCGGGTGGCCACGGGTCGGGCCGAACACACCGCCCTGCACGACGTCGCGACCACCGAGTGGCCGATGTTTACGGCCGTGTACTACCTGATGGCCACCGAGGCCCTGGTGGTCGACTGGGAGTCCCACGGCCGCCACGGGCCCTCGCCCGCCGTCGAGAGCGCCCGTGCGGTGGCCGCCTCGCGGGCCCTCCTGCTCGACCCCGCGCACCACAGTTGGGTGCGTCGGCACTGGGGCCCCGACTACCTCCACACCCAGAACGTCTTCTTCCGAAGCCTCCTCATCGCCGGCCTGACCAGCCACGCCCGCATCACCCGCGACGGGTCTTCCCTGCCCCTTCTGCGCGACCAGGTGGAGACCCTCAGCGCCGCCCTCGACGCCTCGCCTCTCGGGGTGCTCGAGGACTACCCCCACGAGACCTATCCCATCGACGTGCTCGCGGCGATCGGCTTCATCCGTCGGGCCGACGCGGTCCTCGCGACCGACCACACGGCCTTCGTGGCCCGCTCCCGCCGTGGGTTTACGGGCCCCATGGCCGACGACCTCGGGCTCGTCCCGTTTCGGATGGACCTGCCGAGCGGGGCCCACGTTCAGCCCTCGCGCGGGATCGGGATGTCGTGGGTGTTGCAGTTTGTTCCTGACCTGTACGGGCAGGCCACGGCCCGCGACTGGTACGGCCGCTACGATCGGGCCTTCTACCAGCGGCGCGGGTGGGCCGAGGGCTTCCGCGAGTACGCCCGCGGGCGCAGTGATGCGCGGTTCAGCTTTGAGATCGATGCGGGTCCGATCGTCGACGGGTTTGGCACCTCGGCGAGCGCGTTTGGCATCGGTGCGGCGCGGCGCAACGGCCGCTTCGACCACGCCTTCGCCCTCGCGGCCGAGCTCTCCGCGTCCTCCTGGACCCTCCCAGACGGAACCCTCCTCTTCCCGCGTCTGGCCTCGCACGCCACCGAGGCCCCCTACCTCGGCGAGGCCGCGAGCATGTACTTCCTGACGGTGCAGCCCGCCCCCGGGGCCCCGCACGTGCCCGCTCGGGGCATCCCCGGCCTCGTCTGGATCGGCATCGCCCTGTACTTCGGCGCGCCCCTCCTGGCGTGGCGACGGTGGCGCACGGCGGCGCGCCGCGGGCAGTAGGCGACCGGGGGAAGAGCGGAAACCGCCAGGGCGCAAGGGTCGCAAGGGTCAGGCGGGTTGAAGGGCGGAGTGACGAGCTCAGCGGGTCACGGGCGACCGCGCGATCGTCGTCGCGCCTCGCACGCACCGAACATCGCCCGCACGATGCCCTCCATCACCCCCTCCGGCCCTTGCGCCCCTTGCGCCCTGGCGGTTTCCGTTCTTCCCCCGCAACCGTCGCCCCGCCGTCGAGGCCCTCAAGGCGCGAGCCCCGCGGCCACGGCCCGCACCAGGGCGAGGGTGACGGCCACGGGGAGCACCCAGCGCATGATCGACGCGCTGCGTCCCGCGGCCGCGCCCGGGCCCTCGCGGGACACAAACCGTGTGGTCACCCCGAGCACCGCGAGCACGAGCACGAACCCCACCACCACCACGCCGACCGGCTCCCCGCGGGCCCGGGCCTCCAGGCCGTGCAGCACCGACACCCCGCCCGCGAGGGCGACCATGACCGTCAGGGCTTCCCGCACCCGGGCCCGGTAGACCTCCGGGTCGAGCGGGTCGAGCCCGAGGCGGAGCCGCCCGAGCTCGCGTTGGGCCAGGGCCGCGAAGAACCCCAGGAAGAGCATCACTCCGACCGCGAACCGACGCGCGAAACGACGGCTGCGTACGGCCTCCGCGGCGGCCTCGGCCGGGACCGCGAGGGGACGGCTGAACGACGGGGTCTCGGGCAGATAGGCCACACGGAAGACCTGGCCGACAGGGTAGGGGGCGGCTTCGCGGGCGACGTTCCAGGTGTAGGGGGTGTGGTCGACCTCGTAGCGGTAGAAGGTGGTGCCCCGGCCGTCGACGCGGGTGACCTGGGCGTCGGTGGTCTGCCCGTGGGCCGCGAGCGCATCGAGCCGCCGAGCCTGCCGCTCAAACAACACCGAACACCCCGACGGAACCAGCACCGCCGCGAGCACCATCCCATTGCGCCACCGTCGAGTGGTCGTGAGCTTCGTGGCGTCCGCCATGTTCCGTCCACGGGCTACCACGCCCACGGCCCGCGACGCGAGGATCACACCGACCCCGCGGAGGGCAAAGGCGTACCCGCCCGGACGGTTCTCGCGTACGATCGCCGCGGTCGAACGTGAACGACACACAGAACCATTTCGACGTGCTGATCATCGGGGCCGGGCTCTCCGGAATCGGGGCGGCGTGGCACCTCCAAGACAGGCTCCCGCACAAGACCTACGCCATCCTTGAGGGACGGGCGCAGATGGGAGGCACCTGGGACCTCTTCCAGTACCCGGGCATCCGCTCCGACTCGGACATGCACACCCTCGGGTACTCCTTCCGCCCGTGGACCGACGCGAAGGCCATCGCCGACGGGCCCGCGATCCTGTCGTACATCCGCGACACGGCCCGCGAACACGGCATCGACCAGAAGGTGCGCTACGGCCACCGCGTCGAGGGGGCCCGCTGGTCGAGCGCCGACGCCCGATGGACCCTCTCCGTACGCGACGTGGCGACGGACACCCTGCGCGAGTTCAGTTGTGGGTTTCTCTTCGTGTGCGCGGGGTACTACGACTACGACGCGGGCTACACGCCGGAGTTTGTAGGCCGGGAGCGCTTCCAGGGCCGCGTGGTGCACCCGCAGCACTGGACCCCCGACATCGACTGCACGGGCAAACGTGTGGTGGTCATCGGCAGCGGGGCCACGGCCATGACCCTCGTCCCTGCCCTGGCGAAGCAGGCCGCCCACGTCACCATGCTCCAGCGTTCGCCCACCTACGTGGTCTCCCTGCCCGCCCGCGACCGGCTGGCCGACGGGCTCCGCGCGCTCCTCCCCGCCGACACGGCCTACGCCGTCACCCGCTGGAAGAACGTGCTCCTGCAGATGGCCTCCTTCAACCTCGCCCGGCGTTTCCCCGAGCGCTCCAAGGCGTTCCTGGTGGGGCAGGTGGCCCGGGCCCTCGGGCACGAGGGCAACGTCGCGACCCACTTTACGCCCCGCTACAACCCCTGGGACCAGCGCCTCTGCGTCGTGCCGGACGGCGACCTCTTCGAGGCCCTGCGCGCGGGCCAGGCCTCCGTCGTCACCGACCACATCGAGACCTTCACCGAGACGGGCATCCGCCTGAACTCCGGGGCCGAACTCGAGGCCGACATCATCGTGACGGCCACCGGGCTCCGGCTGAAGTTTCTGGGCGGAGTCGCCCTCGAGGTCGACGGGCGCCAGATCGACCCCTCCACCCTGCTCGCCTACAAGGGGATGATGTTCAGCGACGTCCCCAATCTGGCGGTGGCCATGGGGTACACCAACGCCTCGTGGACGCTGAAGTGCGACCTCACCTGCGAGTACGTCTGCCGCCTGCTCCAGCACATGGAGGCCCACGGGTACACCGTCTGTCGCCCGCACAACGACGACCCCACCCTGAAGGGCGAAGCCCTGCTCGACCTCGCCGCAGGGTATGTGCAGCGGGCCCTTGACCAGTTTCCCCGCCAGGGATCCAGGGCCCCGTGGCGGGTGTACCAGAACTACGTCCGTGATCGCAGGGCCCTGCGCCACGCCGCGGTCGACGACGGGGTGATGCAGTTTTCCAAGGCCCGCGGGTAGCGCGGCCTCGCGCGCTACGGGTAAGGTCGTCGAGGCCCTCGTGAACGCCCTGATTCAGTTTTCAGTCAGCAACTTCCGCTCGTTTGGGCGCGATGCGGCCCTCAGCATGGTGGCCCCCTCGGGCACGACGGAGGCCACGCGGACGGTGCCCGGTCACCCCGAATCCGTCCCGATACGGTCTACGAGCTTCTCGGCGGAGCTGTGGACGAGGACACCCTATTGCAGACCCTGGGCGATGCGATGTCCCGCTATGACACCGGCGTCCGTACGTTGTCCCTGCACGAAGTGGACGGTGGGTCGTCCCTCGGCAGGTTCGCCGCGTCCTCCAGGGACGATTTGAACGAGCCGCCTTCTACGGCTGTCCTCAAGTCGTTGATGAATGAGCGGGGCCTCTACCAGCGACCCTCGCGCAACACCGCGGCGCCCAGACTCGTCGAGCTCAGGACGACGCATGAGGGGCAGAGTTCGGACGACCCTCCGATCCAGCTCGTCGACGAATCGGACGGGACACGACGGCTGCTCAACCTCTCGCCCGTCTTGCTGGCCCGTCGCGCGGGACAGTGCGTGCTCATCGATGAGCTCGACCGCAGCCTGCACGCCGCCGCAGCGCAGCAGTTTGTGCGGGAGTTTCTCGCCGCGCGTCCCGACGATCAGCTCCTCTTCACTACGCACGACACCACCCTGCTCGACATGCCCGAGCTGCCGCCCGCGTGCGTCTGGTTCGTCGAGAAGGATGCGAGCGGGTGCTCGTCCCTGCACTCGCTGGCCGAGGTGAAGCCCGAGCAGCTCGCGCGCTTCGGCGGACGTTTTGCGGCGGGATACCTCCAGGGGCGCTTCGGGGGCGTGCCGCACCTGCGGCCGATCGCCTCGGGGGAATGAAGCCGTACGCGCTGCCCTGGGCCAGTACAACAAGACCCACGTGCCAGCCCCCTGCCTCGATGGGGTCGCGCTGACGCGGGCCATCGAGCGCGCCGAACGCCGTGACCTCGACCCCGCCGCGCCTCAGCCCGCCCCTGAGCGCCCCGCCCCTCTACTCCGACACGGCGGGCCGGTACCGCACGTCCCCCGGCGACCGCAGCCGCAAGGCATACTCCCCCGCGTCCAGCTCCAGCGGAACCAACACCTGGGCCTCGAAGCGCCCATCCTCGCGGGTCACGGTGGTCCCGAGCACCGCGTCGGCCCGTCCCCCGCGCCCGACCCGCCAGGGCCGTCCGTTGCGCAGGAGCTCGACCTGCACGGGCAGGCTCGCCACCGGCCCCCCGGCTTCATCGCGGGCCTCCCCCGTGCACAACACCGGACGCCCCCGCACGAAGGAAGACCCCGCCTCGTTGCCCATCCCCCGCACGCTCAGGAGCTGGAGCCGCGTCCGCCGCAGGGGCTGCTCCTCCCCCCCAGGAGACTCCAGCGAGGCCGCCTGGGCCGCCGCCGACTCGGGCCCCGTGGTGATCTCCGGCCCTCCCCCAGGAACACCCGTGCCCGTCCCCGTGCCCGTCGCCCTGCCGGTCCCGGTCCCGACGCCAGGCCCTCCCCCAGGTCCTGCCCCGGGGCTCCTTCCCGGGCCCGTCCCGGGCGTCTGAGGCCCTCCTGCGGCCCCGCCCGGCGCGGGGGCCCCTCCAGGCTCGGCGGTCCCCCCCGGGGTGGGCTCGCCCGAGGGAGAGGGAGACGGAGACCCAGGGGACGCGGGCGGCGGGGCGGGGGTCCCGGCGTCGGTCGCGGAGACGTTGGGCGTAGCCCGCGGGTCACGGCGGCCGCCGTTGTAGCTGGAGTAGCTGTTGGTGTACTCGGGGGGGCGCGGGAGGGGATCGGGGTGCATGGGGGTAAACTGCTCGCGGGCCGTGGGGGCCGTGGCGTCCATCCCGACGTCCCAGCCCCCGAGGTCGATCCGGGTCCAGCCGACCCCGGGCAGGGCCACCTCGGCCCAGGCATGGGCCTCGTTGCCGACATACCGGGCCGGAACCCCCAACGCATGCAGGGTCAACACGAACCCGTAGGCCCGGTGACGGCAGGCCCCGACTCCGCCGAGGCACAGGGCCAGGTAGCGGTTGTCGCCGGCCCGCTCGGTCAGTTGGGCGTCCCGAAACCGACGGAAGTACTCGGTGAAGCGCGCCATCACCCGGTCGAGGGAGTCGGTGCGGCGAACCCCCGTGGCCCGCAAGACCGGGTCGAGGCTGTCGCGGAGGTAGTTGGGCACGACGGGGGTGGGCTGTCCCGTCAACCGCGGGACCTCCCCGAGCAGGACGGGAGCAATTCGCGGGACGGAGAAGGCCGTCTCGGGGGCCTCGAGCACGTAGGTGAGCCGCACCCGCACGGTCTGGGGCACGTCGGCCTGCACCATCAGGTTGCCCGCCGAGTCCTCGACAAACGCCGCCCGCACCGCCGGAACGGTCCGGTACGAAACCACCCGCTGCACCCCCGCCACCGAGGGCAAGGGGGTGGGGGCCCCGGGGGACAGCTCCACAAACAGATCGCCCGTAAACCGCGCGCTGGGTCCGTTGCCTCCCGCGGCTCCGACCCGCAGGGGGCGAAGCCCCGGGCTCCGCACGATGAGCCGGCCGAGGTCGTCGACCCCGTCGTAGGCCTGGGTGCGTTTGAAGGGGGCCAGGGACGGGTTGAACACCTCCTCGTAGCGCAGCCGGTACCCCGTGGGCGATCGGGTCTCGGTGTCCATCTCCCGCACGGGGCTCGACCAGGCCTCGCGGGGCCGCACGACCGCGTCCCCGGGACGGTGGGACTCGTCCCAGCGCCCAGCGCCCCCGGCGGCGAGTTGTAGCTCCCGGGCCGACTGGGGGGCGCTCACCCCTGCGAGGGACAGGGCCTCGAAGCCCAGATCGCCAGGGATCTCCCGGTGCAGCCGGGGCCCGGGGCTCTGCCCGAGGGCAGGTTGCGATGCGAGGGCCAGGACGACCCACCACAGGGAGCGCCACCACGGGGAACGGACACGAGACAACAACACGGGCGTGACGGGCAGCATGGAGGGTGCGGGCTGAGACCGCAAGGGTGGCGGGAAGGTTCCGCTGCGGGGCGGGGGGATTCAGGGTAGGCTTGGCGGGCGCATGAAGTTCCTCGGCATCATCCTGGCTTTGTCGGTCCTGG
This sequence comes from uncultured Myxococcaceae bacterium, assembly GCA_964447205.1. Classification (GTDB taxonomy): domain Bacteria; phylum Myxococcota_A; class Polyangia; order Polyangiales; genus JAEUKH01. The sequence continues at coordinate 73,314 of CAYUSB010000021.1, read as the reverse complement.
TTTTTCTGCACGAGTTTGGGCACTACCTCGTGGCCCGAGCCTTCGGGATGCGGGTGCGGGTCTTCTCCATCGGGTTTGGCCCCGTGATCGCGCGGTGGCGCCCCAAGGGCAGCGAGACCATCTTCCAGGTCGCGGCCATCCCCATCCTGGCGTACGTCCAGATCGCGGGGATGAGCCCCACCGAGCCCTACGACCCCAACGACCGGGGCTCCTACCAGAACGCCAGCGCCCTCGGCCGCTTCTTCACCATCGCCGCGGGCCCGATGGCCAACTACCTGGCCGCCTCGGTCATCATCTTCCTCGTGCTCTTCCTCGGCGGGGTCAACCGCCCCCGCATCGGCGAGGTGGAGGCCGGAGGGCCTGCCGCCGCCGCGGGGCTCATGGCCAACGACGTGGTCCTGCGCGTGGGGGGGGCCGTCCCCAACGACTTCCGCGACCTCATCGCCTCGGTGCAGCAGGCCCAGGGGCGGGCGGTTCCGGTGCGGGTTCGGCGGGGCGAGGCGGTGGTCGACGCGATGGTGGCCGCCCGCATGGACCCCGAGCGTCACCAGTGGCGCATCGGCATCCGGGGCAGCGCCGTGGCCGCGAGCGAGCGGGTCCCCGTGGGGCTCGTCCTACGCCAGACCCTGGTGGCCCCGGCCCGCCTCACGGTCGAGCAGGTCAAGGCCATCGGCCGCATGGTCCGCGGGCGCGAGAGCCTCCAGGTGATGGGCCCCGTGGGCATCGTGTACGAGACCGCCCGCGTGGCCGAACACTCCCTGCGCCACGCCTTCGACGCCTTCGCGATCATCTCGCTGGCCCTGTTCTTCTTCAACCTCCTGCCCATCCCGGCCCTCGACGGCGGGCGCCTGGTCTTCCTCGCCTACGAGATGATCCTGCGCCGCAAGCCCTCCCCCCGCTTCGAGGAGCGGGCTACGACCGTCTCGATGGTCGTGCTCCTGAGCCTGTCGGCGGTCATCATCGTGCGCGACATCTTCCACATCGCCTCGCGGAGCTAGACCCCGGCCAGTGACGCTCAGGGCGCGGGCTCACCCTGCGCTGCCGCGCGTCCACCGGACACCCGTGGACAGCGTGGACACCCTGATGTGGACAGTCACGAGCCCAGGCAACCCCGTGAATTCAGGCGTTTTCTGGTTGGCATGATCGCTGCGCATGGCGCTTCCCCCTGCCGTCGCTCGATCACGCCGTGTTTGTCGAACTGTTTCGCCGATGCCCCGCCCTCGGCCCCCGTCTCCTGCACGACCAGCTCGGAGTAAAGCTACCACCCCACGCCCGCCGGGAGGTCCAGGAGGGCGTGCTCGATGCCCCGGGAGGCGCCGAGTTTCGTGCCGACCTGGTGCTGAAGCTCCTCGACCACGCGGGAAAGGTGCTGCTCGCGGTGGTGTTGGAGGTGCAGCGGGGCAAGGACTACCGCAAGCGGTACAGTTGGCCCGTCTACCTGGCGATGCTGCGCTGGAAGCTCAGGACCCCGGTCCTGCTCCTGGTGGTCACGCCCTCCACCGAGGTCGTCTCCTGGGCCCGCAGGCCCGTCGTCCTGGGCGACACGATGCCTTTGCTTCCCCGGGTGATCGGCCCCGCCGAGACCCCCGCGTGACCGACCTCGACCAGGTCCGCCGCGAGCCCGAGCTGGCCATTCTCTCGGCCCGAATGCACGGCGCCGCCCCGGATGGCGAACCCGTCCTGCGCGCCGCGCTCGAGGCGCTCGGAGTCGTCGACCCCGAGATGGTTCCGGTCTATGCTCGTTTTGTCTACGACACGCTTCCCCACGACAGACCCACTTGCTGGAAGGGACCTGACATGCTCCGCGACGAGTTCAAAAACGTGACCCTCCCGAAGCCCTTTCAAGAGTGGGTGGACCTCGGAGAAGCCAGGGGAAGGGCCTCGGCCCTGCTGGCCGTTCTCGAGGCCCGGGGCCTCGAAGTCGACGAGGCGACCCGCACCCGCATCACCACCTGCACCCGCCTCGCCACCCTCAACCGCTGGATCGCCCGCGCCGCCACCGCGGCCACCCTCGACGCCGTCTTCTCCAAACGCTAGACCACGTCCCGTCTGGGATGCGTAGTTCTCGCAGTGAGACGCGGGGGCTGCGAGGAGGGCCGATCGCCACATGCTGATGCAGGTGTAGGCAACCACCTCCAACACGATCCGGCCACCGTGCCGCTTGGTGGTCAACCACCCTGAGGTACAGGCAGATTACGTTTTGCTCGGTGGTTGACCACCAAACAAATCATAGCTCTGTTTCAGACCGAGGTGATCGAGGACCTGACATCTCAATACTTGGGCGCGGGATCCGATGATTGACCACCCTGGGTGAGGGCACCACGCGACGCTACGCGCTTCAGTATGGTCGTATTCACGACAGGTCCCAGCGAAGTGAAGCGACAGGCTCCTAATGAGGGATCGTGATGTCGTCTACGGTGCTGGGTTCCAAGTCCGTACAAGAGGGGCTCGCTCCCTCTACACTCAAACGTACGAGCGCACTGAACATGCCAAGCCTGCCATAGATCAACCCCCATCCTCCACAGATCGCGCGTGGCGGGATATTGCGCGCAGTGACCCGACCACATTCTCCATAAGATCATCAACAGCAAGATCTTCATCCCAGAGCGTGAAACCGAGAGTCGCAGAAGAGGATTGGCAAGGCAGCCGCCACACGGCGTTCGTCCAAGGTGCGCTGGATGGAGGCGCTACCCAAGCATCTTGCACGTCCGACGTTTGCCACACACGAGAACCACTACTGTACCCAACAACAAACATATCCGGGCCAGCGTAGTCCCCCGATAACCAATTCGAGGCCAGCCTACACAGATCGGCGACCCTAGCCTGGAACCACTCCCCAAATAGCCTATCCAAAACACCAGCCACAGCTGATCCCCATCGAGGCAGAAACTGCGCAGCAATGTATTCACGGACTCCAATTCGGATGAGTCCCGCAGTTTGAGAGCATAGATGGAAGCCATCCCAGGCTTCTCCAGATGGGTCATTCGGTGTTGCGGTCACCTGCACCAGTTGCACGCGCAGCGTCCCGCCGACAGGACAGGCCCGGTCGGCCTCTGGGCGCGTGTCGATGCAGCGGCCTGCGGTGTTGCATGTCTGCCCGCCAGCGCAGTCCCCGCAGGTACCGCCGCAGCCGTTGGTGCCACACTGTCGTCCGGTACAGTTGGGGACGCATCCCCCACCGCCCATCCCGATATTGAGCGTGTAGTTGCCAGCGGAGGCTGCAAATCCATCAATGATGATCAGGACGGTCTGCCCAGCATCCAGTGAGAGTTGCAGCGACGACTGCAAAGTCTGAGACTGATTGACGTCGTCGTTGCAGGCCAGGTCAGGAGCCTGACACTCCGAACGAGCATACAGCAATGTATCGTAATCTGAGCCCAGCGTATCGAAGGTGTAGACCCCCGATCGGGGAGCTGTCCACGCGTACACGGCTTCACCCGCTGGGGTGCCGCCGCGGGTCCCATCTCGGGGAACACCACACGTCGCGGTGTCGAGCATGCTTGTGCGTCCCCCCGTGCTCCCGGTGGCAACCCTCGCGCCAAGTGCTGAGCCCAACGAGATGGCCCCGCACGCGTCGACCGGCGGACGGGGGCGATCGGTCACGACGGGGACATCCGAGGCCGCAGGTATGTCACGGTCGATCGGTGGCGTAACGGGAGTACCCGTGTCGAATACAGCGCCCGCATCCTTGGCGGAGCCCCCACCGTCTTCTTCGTAGACTACGCTTCCACCCCCGCCCTGGGCAGAGCAGGCCAGCAAGGATGTCGCCACAGTCCCCGCGGGAACAGCCCATCCCCGGAACCCCACCGTCTTGCGTTCCATCCGCGGGACCCTATCGGGCCCCGACTTCCCTGTCCATCACGACCCCGGCTCAAACCGCTCCCGGCTCTGGGCGGCATTGATGACCGCCTGCGTGGCGAGGGGCATCGGCAGGGCCTGGTTGCCGAGCCACAGCCGCACCTGGTCGTCGAAGTGGGGCGAGTTGCGCAGCCCCGACTGCCCCCCGGGCACGACGTTGCGCCCCGTGGTCGCGTCGGGACCGCCCGGCCGCAGGGCCACCACGAGGCGGTACGTGGGCCCCGAGCCGAAGGTGAAGGTCTCGCCGTTGAGGCCCGAGTTGGCCGCGTCGAGGGCCCACTGGTCGCCCGGCCGGGGAAACCCGGGCAGGGTCCGGCGCGGGTCGTCCATGGCCAGCCCGGGGCTCAGGGGGAGGCGGGTCGGGGTGATGCTAAACCCGTCGGTGAGGGCCCCGAAGCTCGTGTCGTTGCCGAGGAAGCTCGCGAGGATGGAGTTGAACCGCACATGGTGGCGCAGCCCCCACCGGAAGCGATCCCAGTCGGCCGTGCCAAACCCGCCCACCCCGGGACTCCGCTGCGGTCCGCGGAGGTAGGCGAGGGACAGGTCGAGGGCCCGCAGGGCCACCTCGCGGCTGGTCTCGACGAGGGGCGTCCCGAGGATGTCGAAATACGCGCTCTCCTGAGTCTCGGGGTTGTACGAGGCCAGGGTCCGACGGTTTTCGCCGCGCGACTCGAGCATGAGCATCAGCGTACGGATGCGGGCCGCGCTGCCTCCGTCGAAGACCCCCGCGGGCAGCCGCTCGTCGTCGAAGACCTCCCGCACGAAGCGCCCCATCCACGCGTTGAACACCGTGGTGGCCACGCTCCGCTCGCCTTCGCCCGGGGTGAGGGCGTGGTAGAAGGTCTCGACCCCGCTGTCGGCCCGGTAGTCGGCCGCCTGCCAGGCCGTGAGGCGCCGGGACACCTCGTCGTAGTCGGCCGCGTGGGCGGTGTACATCGCCCCGAGACGGGCCGCAGGGCTGCCCGGGGCGGGGCTCCCCATGGAGGCCGTACGGGCCGCGGCCACGGCCTCGAGGAGCACGGGGACAAACACCTCGCCGAGGTTGGAGTGTACGTCGCCCTGGAGTCGGGCCGTGGTCTCCTCGTCGAAGGTGCGGGCCGCGACCCCGGCGGTGAGGGTCTGGTCGAGGCGGTACCCACGAAACCCGTCTCCCCACGGGCCGCCGATGTAGAACGGGTCGTTGGCCACGGTGCCGTCGCCCGTGATCTCGCCCGGCTCGTTGTTGGCGGTCTGGACGTAGCCCCGGTCGGGGTTGAGGGCCCCGGGGATCCGGTCGAAGGGAACGACACACTGGGCGGGGTCGGTCTGTCCGGGCCCCTCGTCGACGAGGCCATCGCGGATCGGAATGCGGAATCCGCCGTACCGGGTCCCGTCGAGCAGCATCCGGGGATCGGCCCCGGCCACCCAGTTGCGGTCGGTGTCCCGGGGCAGGTACCCCCGACACGGAACCGCTTGATACCCCGAGTAATACACCGACCCCTGGGCGTCGGCGGCCACCTGGTTGAGGGAGTACCCGACCAGGCCCCGGGAGGCCTGGCGGTAGGCGGCCACGTCGCGGGCTCGTCCCCAGCGATCGATCACGTCAAAGATCTGGCTCGGGTCGAGGGGGACGTAGTCGAAGGTCACCCCCGTGATCACCCCGTCGTTGTCGGTGTCGCCCGGGACCACCTCCTGCCCGAGGAGGGACACCCGCGACTGCCCCTGGGGGAGCATCTCGTTGGCCATGGGGCGTCGGCCTTCGAGGGCCGTGAGGAGGCGCCCGTCGTAGGTGACCCAACGCGTGACCCGCTCGGTGCGCCCGACGCTGTTGAGGGCCGGGACGTTGGCGATCACGTACTCCTCGTCGACCCGCTGGAGGGGCCGCTCCTGGCCCATGAAGCGCGTGGCCCGGGGCAGGCCCGCGGCGTCGAGGACGACCTCCTCGCGGTACCAGTCGGTGATGTCTCCGCCGAGTTGGGTGTGGCCCCAGGCGACGTAGCCGTTGGTGCCCATGGCCAGGGCCGGCACGAGGGGCAACATCAGCCCCACCTGCTGGATCTCGCCCCCCCCGAGGTGACGGGTGTTGAGCCCCACCTGGTAGAAGAGGGTGGGGATGGTCAAGGGCAGATGACCATCGGCCGCGAGCAGGGTGGCCCCGTCGCGGGTGTGCCGCCCCATGACGGCCCAGGCGTTGGAGCCGAAGCCCTCGAACTTCGGGCGTTGCAGGCGGTCTTGGATGCGCCGCAGGGTGGTGTCGAGCTCGGCCAGCATCGTGCGCGGGAGGCGCCGGGCGTGGGTGGAGTCGGTGCGGGGGGGCCGGGCGGGGGCCACGGGCTCGAAGGGGGTCTCGGGCCCGGGCACGGGGGGGCCGAGGCCCATGGGCAGGGTGCCCGTCTCCAAACCCCAGCCGCCGCGGGAAGAGGAACTGGGGCGGGCCTGGGTGGGGCGGTTCCAGATGTCGGCGAGGGTGCCGGCCCGGCGGAGGTCGGCGAGGCTCTGGCCGGTGAAGTCTCCGGGCAGGGCCGCCGCGGCCGCGGTGCGCCCGACGTCGTCGGTCTCAAACCCCGACTGGTACAGGAAGGTGGTCCCCATGGCGCACACGTCCCGGCGCGAGAAGTCCTCCATCATGGCCCCGGCGTTGGGTCGCCCGAGGAGGGGGGCGGCCACCTGGAGCTCGCTCGGGGGCGGGGCCTCTCCGGCCCGGACGGCCGCGATGTACGCGTTGATCCCTGCGGCGTAGGCGTCGAAGCGCCGGGCCGTGGCCGGCGACAGGGCCCCGAGGAGCCCGTCGGTGACGTGGAGCATGCCCGTCCCGCGGCTCTCGAGGTCAGTGGCCAGGGCCGAATCGCCGAGGAGGGCCGACAGCTTGCCCTGGGCCAACCTCCGGGCGAGGTCGAGCATGAAGAACCGATCGCGGGCCACCACGAACCCGAGGGTGCGATAGAGGTCGTCCTCGTTGTGGGCGTACACGTGGGGCACCCCCCCTTCGGTACGCAAGACCTCCACGGCCTGGGTGAGCCCCGGGAGCCTCCGGGTCTCGGCGAGGGGGACGGTGTCGATCCCTCCGTCGGCCGGGCGCGGGGTGTCGGTCGGAGCGGGCCCGTCGGCTACGTCCCCCCCATCGGCCCCGACCACGTCGGTCGCTGCATCCACGGGCCCCGGGGTCGGGCTCGAACACGCCGCCGCCAGGGTTGCCACGCCGAGCCCCACACACCATCGCCATCGCCGCATGATGCCCGGGATTGAGGGCCCCAAAGGCCCCGGTCGTCAAGCGCGCACCGCGGGCGGGCCCCATCGGGCCTGCGGACTACAGCGAGAAATAGAGCTGTTCGAGCGCGTCGTGCAGGGCCTGGGCGTGCTCGTAGCGCTCGACCGGGTCCTTCGCGAGGCAGCGGCGCACGACCTCCCAGAGGTTGGGGCGCATGAGCCCCTGGGCCTCGAGGGAGGGCGGCTCGCGGGTGGCGATCTCGGTCATCACCGCGAGCAGGGTGGGGGCGTTGGCGCCGAAGGGGGCCTTGCCCGAGACCATCTCGTACAGGATCACCCCGAGGGCCCACACGTCGGCCCGGGCGTCGACCCGGGAGGCGTCCATAAACGACTCCGGGGCCATGTACGAGGGCGTCCCGAGGATGTCCCGGGCCCGGGTGAGACGGGCGTCGGAGAGCTGGGCGATGCCGAAATCGAGCACCTTGGGCACAAACCCGTCGGGCATGTGCACGAGGAAGATGTTTTCGGGCTTGAGGTCGCGGTGCACGACCCCCGACTCGTGGGCGCACCCGATGGCGTCGATCACGGGCATCATCAGGGCCACGGCGTCGGCCGTCGACACCTGCTGCCCCGGCATCCGGGCGAGGTAGTCGCCGAGGGTCTCGCCCTGGAGAAACTCCTGCACGGTGAAGAAGTTGCCCGTGGCCCCGTCGCGGCCCACGTCGAGGCAGTCGACCACGTTGGGGTGCACCCGCCCCTCCCGGCGCACGCGGTTGCACACCTGGGCCTCGCGAATAAACCGCTGCAGGGCCAGGTCGCGGTTTTCGCCATCGTAGTGAAACAGCTTCACCGCGCACTCGCGCCCCGCCCAGACATGCGTCGCACGGTACACGGCCCCCGTCGAGCCGTGGCCCACCAGGGCCTCCAGCCGATACTTGCCGTCGACGATGTGGCCCAGCCGGGCTTGATACTGCGCCCGGAGCGCCCACTCCTCCTCAGCTCGTGAGCTCATCGATCTCCATGTCCTGCGCGGCCATTCTACACACATCACCCCACAACAAGCGGGGCCCGATTCAGGTCCAGGTCGAAGCCATGAATCTCTGATTTAACCGCGCAAATGGGCGGTGAGCAGGGATGCGTAGGCGGCGTGGTCGTCGGCCGCGGCGCACTCTCGGGCCGAGTGCATGGACAGCATGGGGGCCCCGAGGTCGACCACGGCGAGGCCGAGGCGGGCGGCAGTGAGGGGGCCGATGGTCGATCCGCATCCGAGGTCGGTGCGGGTGACGAAGTCTTGCAGGGGCACGGAGGCGGCCCGGGCCAGGCGCCGGAGATAGGCGGCGGTGGGGCCCTGGGTGGCGTAGCGGAGGTTGGCGTTGCTCTTGAGGACGGGGCCTCCGCCGAGGGAGGGCTTGTGCCGGGGCTCGTGTTTGTCGGGATAGTTGGGGTGGGTGGCGTGGGCCATGTCGGCCGACAGCATGAGGCTCGCGGCGGCGGCGGCGTGCCACGCGTCGCGGGGCTGTCCGAGGGTCGACAGGATGCGCTCGAGCACGGTCCCCAGGAGGACCCCCGCGGCGCCGTCGGCGCTGGTCGAGCCGACCTCCTCGTGGTCGAAGCAGGCCAGGACGGGGGCCGCGTCGTCGGGCCCGTCGGCGGCGGCCAGGAGGGCGAGGAGGCCCGCGTGGCAGGAGGCGAGGTTGTCGAGGCGGGGGGCGAAGATGAGGGCCTCGCCGAGGCCCCCGAGGGTGCTCGGGGTGAGGTCGTAGAGCGACAGGTCGTGCCCTACCAGGGAGGCCGCGTCGACCCCGGCGGCCTGGGCGAGGAGGGCGGCGAAGGCCTCGCCCGCGTCGGCCTGGGCGCTGCGGGCGCTGAGGCCCCAAAGGGGCGCGAGGTGGAGCTGGGGGTTGAGCTTGAGCCCCTGCTCGTTGACGGTGCGATCGAGGTGGATGGCAAGCTGCGGAACGCGGGCGATGGGGGTGTGCAGCCGCACGAGGTGCTCGGCCCCGTCGTCGGTGTAGACCGCTCCGGCGAGGCCGAGGTCGCGGTCGAGCCAGGTGTTCCACAGGGCACCGCCGTAGGGCTCGACGCCGAGCTGGAGGCAGCCCTCCTGGGTGTACGCCGCGCGGGCCTTGAGCCGGAGGTTGGGCGAGTCGGTGTGGGCCCCCACCAGGGCAAACCTCCGCGGGGCCCCGGGGCCTCGCAGCCTCCACGCGATCACGGTCCCGCCGCGGGCGACGTACCACCCCCCGGCCCCGAGCTCCCACGTCGGGGCCGTCAGGGCGCAGGGCCGAAACCCTGCTCCCTCCAGGGCCTTCACCAGGGCCTGGGCGGCGAGCCTCGGGGCGGGCGAAGCGTCTACAAAACGGCACAATTCCTGCGCGGGGGTCTCCATCTCCCTCGCATCCTTGGGACGGCCCCCGGGGCCTTGTCAACGCCGAATGCCTTTGCGCGGAGCGTCTCTCGCCCGCTAGGCTCCGGGCACCGCCATGACCGTATCCGCTCCCTGGCTCCAGGTTTTTGGTCTCGTGGCCGCGGCCGCCCTCGGCTGCACCCGCCCGGCCCCCGCCCCGGCCCCGCTCACGGCCGCCGCCGAGCCCGCCCCGGCCCCGGGGTTGGGTCCGGGCCTTCAGCTCCGCACGGGCCCCCAGGGCGAGCGGATCGCCCGCGCCGCGCGGGAGGTCTCGCGTCACCCCGACACCGAGGCCGGGCTTCGGGCCTTCGCCCTGGAGCTCACCGCGGCCCTGCGCTCGGGCGAGGCCGAGGCCCAGACCCGCCTGCGCCGCGAGTTTACCCCCGACGCCACGCGCTTCGAGCTGGCCCTCACCTTTGACGGGGCCCGCGTGGCCCGCGACCGTCTCGTGCCCGAGGCAGCCGCCCGCACCGACGCCGTCCTGGCACGGCTGACGGCCCTTCAGGGTCCGGTCGAGGTGACCGTACGCTCGGCCCGGGCCGACGACATGACCCCGGCCTCGGGGCTCGACCCGCGCCTCGTGGCCCTGCGCGCGCGGTTTCACCCGCAGGTTCGGCTGCATCGTGCCGTGGTGCGGGCGGCCGACGGGACCGAGACCGTGCTGGAGCCCATGGCCTTCCTGGCCGGGCAATGGACCTGGCTGGCCGAGCCCTGGACCGCCTTCGCCGCGACCCCGGGCGCCCCCACAGCCCCTCCGACCGTCGCCGGCCCCTGACCGGGGTTCCCGTGCCTTCGCCCCGCCCCGGACGGGTTGTTCCTCGGGCCTCCCTCCTCGCCGTCGGAGCCTTCTTCGGCCTCGCCGCGCCCGCGTGGGCGCAGACCCCGGGGGGCGGGGTTCCGACCGCGGTCACTCCGCCAGGGGAGGCTACGGAGCGGGCGGTGCTCGACCAGGGGCAATCGTTGCTCTTGCAGGGTCAACCCCGGGCGGCCCATCGCCTCCTCGACGCCGAACGGGCCCGCCGCGGCCTCGACCCCGAGGGGACCTCGGGCCTGGCCACGCTCAGCCGCCTCGCCAACGCCTGGCCCACGGCCTGGCCCCTGCCCGCCCCCACCGCGGGATGGGTCCCTCCGGCCCGTCCTGCCCCGTCGGCCACGAGCGGCTTCGAGGCCGTCCTCCTCTACGGCTCGATGCTGGGGTACGGCCTGGCCACGGGGGTCTTTCTCAACCTGCAACTGGGCGTCGACGACCTCCGGGCCGCGGCCTGGTTGCCCCTCCTGGGAGCCGGGGCGGGCCTCGTGGGGGCCTGGGCCCTCGATCGGCCCTTGTCGCGCGGGGCGGGGGGACGACGGGCCAGCCTCAACACGGGCCTCGTGCTCGGGGCCCTGGGCGGCGGGGCCGTAGCCTGGCAGCGGGCCTACCGCGGAGGGGTCTCGGGCCTCGCCCCGGCCGCGGCCTCCGTCTGGGTCGGCACCACCGTCGGAGCCGCCCTCGGGGTCACCCTCGGCCTCGCCCTCGACCCCGCGTACGGGACCGTATCGTTTGTACAATCCGGGGGGGTCTGGGGCGGGACCCTGGGGCTCCTCACCGGACTGGCGGTGCTCACCCGCGACGACCACGGACTCTACCTCGCTGCAGGCGAGGCCCTCGGGGCCGTGGGGGCCGCCATCGCCGCCCGGGTGCTGCGCCCCACCCCGGGACGGGTCCGGTGGATGGACCTCGGGGTCCTGGCCGGGGCTCTGGTGGGCACGGGGATCGCGTTTCTAGTGTTCTACGAGGCCGACGCCCGGGCGGCTTCCCTTGCCACGGTGCAGCTTTGCATGATCGGGGGGGGCGTGGCCGGGTACCTCTTCGGGGCCAGCCGCGAGCCCCCGCGCCCCGAGCGCGAACGGGAGGCCCGCCTGCGCTGGCACCCCCAGGTGGGCCCGACCCACCTCGGGTTCGCTCTGCGCTGGTGACGGGCCCGAATCCCAGAGGGGGTGCAGTCCGCTCTTGTCACGCGCTCCGGTTGGAGTTACTTCCCCCCGTGTGAGCCGTGCTTCGTGCGGGTTGAGGGCGACCTCCACTCCCCCGTAGGGTCGGCCGCAGGCCAGACTGAATGCTTCTCCGCGGGGCAGACACCAACGGGCAGTGATCGACGGGCACCCGTCGGTTGGCTCCACAAGTGTTGACACCACGGTAGACGCTAGTAAAGTTCCGCCTCCTGTAGGGTGCCCTGCACGGCGGGGAAGGATCGTACGAGATGAGGTTGCCCATCCACCGCAACGTGATCGCGCTTGTCGCAGGGCTCGGCTTGTCGCTCGGGGTCGCCAGCGCCCAGACGCCCACCCGCGACACGGAGGGTAGCGCCGAGGTCCCGTCCCGTCGCACCGCCAACCTCTCGGGGGCCGACCAGCTCCGGGAGTCGGTGACGGTCATCGAAGGGATCGGCTCCACCCGTCGCCGCGTGAGTGACATGCTCGACCGGGCCCGGCAAGAGCGCGACATCATCAAGGTCAACTGCCTCAACGACAAGCTCACCCAGGTCGACGTGACCCTCCGGGCGGCCCGCGAGCACCAGGAGCTGCTGCAAAACGCGGTGAGCCTCAACAACGACGGGCAGCGCAACCACGAGTTTACGCTCATCAACATCTACCGCTCACGCGTCGAAGGCCTCGAGGTCGAGTCGCGCCAGTGCGTCGGCGAAGAGGCCACGGCCTTCGACCGCACGGTGGTGACCCTCCGCGTCTCTGGTGACATCCCGACGGAAGACACCACCCAGATGCCCATCGACACGCTCCTGCCTGAGCGCCCGTTGGTGACGAGTCCAGTATTGTGACGGCAGGCGCGTCGCGCGGCCTCCGCGCCTCGCCGGGAGCTTGAAGTGTAATGAATCGTCGATGGTATGGCGCGCTTGTCGCGCTGGGGGCGCTTACCACAGCGCTGGGCACAATCACCGCAGCACCCCGCGACGCGCAGGCGCAGGTGTGGCTTGAAGACCGTGCCCGTGCGGAGGGGCGGGGCATCCGGACTGGCAATTTCGAGCTGCACCCGGGCATCGGCGCCGAGTTTGGCTACGACTCCAACGTCTTCTACCGCCCCAACGATCCGATCTCCGCGCTGCGCCTGCGGGTGACCCCGAGCTTCTTCATCTCCACCCTCGGGGCCCAACGCACCGCCAACTCCGACAGCCCCACCACGGCCCTGCCGACGGTCAACTTCCGCGGGGGGGTGGCCCTCGTGTACCATGAGTGGTTCCCGACCACCGAGAACGACCGGGTGAGCAGCCTGCGCAACCTCGGCGCGCAGGCCACGATGCGGTTTGAGTTCTTCCCGCAGCGCACCTGGCAGTTTGCGCTCGCCAACGAGTTTGCCCGCACGATCCAGCCAGGCCCCGACGCCTCTCCCGTAGTGCCCACAGGCGGCACCCCCAGCACCTTCAACCGCAATTTCAACCGTGCCAGCGCCGAGTTGGCCTATGCCCCCGGCCGCGGCACCTTCGAGTTTCGACTCAGCTACGGCTTCATCGCCAATATCTTCGACAGCGATGACTTCGCCCAGTTCAGCTACCTCTCCCACGACATCCTGGGCCGGATGCGCTGGCGTTTTCTGCCCAAGACCGCCCTGGTCTGGGAGGGCGGGGTCACCCCCCTCTCCTACAACGAGCCAGGCCGTGGCACGACGGGTCTGTTCTCCTCGACCCCCGTGCGCACCCGCTTCGGGCTCAACGGGCTCATCTCTGAGCGCATCCAGGTCCTGCTCCTGGCCGGCTACCAGGCCACCTTCTTTGAAGGCGGCGACAACGCCGACACCGTCATCGGCCAGGCCGAGCTCCGCTGGATCATCAACCCGACCTCCAACCTCCGGGGCGGGTTTCAGCGCGACATCCAAAACAGCTTCTTCGGCAACTTTGCGGTCCGCAACCGCGGCTACATGGCCTACCAGCACACCTTCGGGGGCCGGTTCCTGCTGAGCCTCGACGGCAGCGTGGGTTTGTACGAGTTTGGTTATCTCTCCGATCGCAACGGGGTCCGCACCACGACGGGTTCGGGCTTCGATCCCACCTCGGGGCGGTTCAGCGCGGTGCGTATTGAAGGGACGGCCTTCGCCGAGTACCGCCCCAGCGAGATCGTGGGCCTCAACGTCACCGTCCGCGGGGCCAGCAACATCTCCGACGCCCGCTTCGGCAACTCCCCCGGCCTCGACGGCCAGCCCGGGCAGTCCATCGCCTGGGCGCGCGTCGAGGCCTTCGTCGGCGCCCGCGTCAACTGGTGAGCCGTCCAGGCTGACCCACCTCCCCCCTCCGCCGGGCCGCGCTACACCAGCGGGAAGGTCCGGCGATACTCCTCGATGCAGGCCACCTCGTCGCGCTGATGGCGCCATCCGGTGGCCTCTCGAAACGCCGAGCCATCGACCACCACGGGATACTTGATGTGGGCGATGGCCCCCGGCGGAAGCTGCGGCAACCCCATCCGCCCGCTCAGCCCCCGGAACACAAACTCCGGCAGGGGGACGAGCTTGCGCCCGGCCTCGCGTACGATCACTGACAGCGGGAGGGGTTGGGGCCCGGCGACGTTGAAGACGCCCCGGAGGCGGGACCGGAGGGCCGCCACGATGGCCTCGGCGACGTCGGCCTCGTGCAGAAACTGGAAGAGGGGGTCGAAGCCCAGGATGGCCGGCACCCGCGGGCCGCGGAGGAAGGTCGCCAGGGTGCCCTGCCCCGTGGGCCCGAGGACGTAGGCCACCCGCAGGACGGCCGTGAGCACCTCGGGGAAGCGCCACAGGGCCGTGCTCGCGTACAGGTCGGCCGCCACGAGGTCGGCCAGCTCGGGGAAGGTGGTGACGGCCATCGGGGGGTCGTCCTCGCGGTGGTACAGGGCCGTGTCCGAGGCGGCCCCGTAGTAGGTGTGGCGCCCCACGAAGACGACGTGCTGCACCCCGTACTGCCGGGCGTGGTCGAAGACCGCCCGGGTGCCCCCGAGGTTGATGCGGTAGCGCTCCTCGGTGCGGGCCCGCAGGTGGGTCACCGTGGCCATGTGGATGAGCACGTCGGGCCGAACCCGACGGAACACCTCCTCCGCAGGGCGCTTCCGGATGTCGAGGGCGTGCATGTCGATGGCCCCGGGGGCGTCGAGCCAGGGCCTTCGGTCGATCCCGATGACCTCGTGCCCCTCGGCCAGGACCAGCCCGGCCACCCGTTGGGCCACCGGGGAGGTGATCCCCGTGATGAGGACCTTCATGGTCTCAGCTCCCCTCGTGGGCCCGGAGCCCGTCGGCCATGAGGGTGCTCACGGCGTGTTTGACGCGTTCGACATGGGCCACGATGACCTCGTCGTCCTCGCTGCCGGTGCCCTCCAGCACGATGGGCTCGCCGTACCGGATCTCCATCCGGGCGGGCAGGGGGATGGGCAGGAGGTACGGGGTGATGGGCACGTACGGGGCCCCGAAGAGCTTGCCCAGGGCGAGCGAGTTGGCCACCGTGGGCAGGACATCGCCGCCCCCGAGGATGCCCACGGGCACGATGGGCGAGCGGGTCTTGAGGGCGAGGCGCACGAAGCCCGTGCCGAAGTCGACCAGGGAGTGGCGCTCCCAGTAGAGCTTGGCCGTGCCCCGGGCCCCTTCGGGGAAGACCATGAGCAGGCGGTCGTCTTCGAGGAGGCGCTCGGCGTGCTCGGGCAGGCCCGTAAACTGACCCGTCCGCGCGGCATACAGGGAGAAGAAGGGAACCCGGTTGATAAACTTCTCGGCCATGCCCTGGAGGAGCCGCGGGGGCTCGCGCTCGAGGAAGGCCGAGGTGATGAGCATGGCCCCGTCGATGGCCACGCCCCCGGAGTGGTTGCCCACGACCATGGCCCGGCCGTGGGTGGGCAGGTGCTCGATGCCGTAGGTCTTCACCCGGAAGTACCTGCGATACAGCCCTCCCAGGAGGGTGAACATCCTCCCCACCTCGCGTCGGGAGATGCCGTAGGGGTCGTATCCGTAGGCGTCCCACGGGACGTTGAGGCGCTGGACGCGGGCCATCACCTCGGGGTCGATCGGTAGCGACAGCACCCTCTCCTGGCTCCTCTCTGCGTGCGTACGAGACCCGTCGCGTCGTCGCGCCGCGGACCCGCCCGGTGAACCCTGAGCCTAAACCATGGCCCGTTCGGGATGCAGTGTTTTCTCTGCTTGGGACCGCGCAGCGGGCTCAGGCCGTACGCCGGGTCTGATCCCAGCCCGAGAAGGGCCGCAGGGCGTCGCGCCAGCGGGCCACCCGGACGAGGGAGTAGGCCGACAGGTCGACCGGGAGGGTGCCCATCACCTCCACCCCCTCGGTCGTCGGCCGCACCCGCAGCCCGCGGAACCGCACCCCCGCCCGGGCCGCCTTGCGGACCGCGTCGGCGAAGGTCGGGTCGTGCAGGTCGCTCGGCCGGACGGCCTTCACGTCCTCGCGCTGGACCACGAAGAGCACCGAGGCCCGAAACCCCCGTTGGGCCTCGCGGGCCAGGATGGCCAGGTGCCGGGCCCCGCGGGAGCTCACCCCGTCGGGGAAATACCCCCGGCGGTCGGGGTAGACCAGGTGACAGTTTTTGACCTCGATGTCATGGGGGGTCTCGTCGCCCAGGAGACGAAAGTCGACCCGGCTCGCCGTGGCGTGGGGAAACTCCGGGTGGACCGAGGTGTAGGGCCCGAGCCGCGGCAAGGCCCGGGCCTCGAGCATGGCCCGCACGAGGCGATTGGGCAGGAGGGTGTCGACCCCCACGAGCTGCCCGTCGACCTCCACCATCGACCAGGTCCAGGGCAGGGCCCGCCGCGGACCCTCCGAGGGCGTGAGCCACACCCGCGACCCCGGGCGGATGAGCCCCTCCATGGCCCCCGTGTTGGCGCAGTGGGCCGTGACCTGCGACCCGTCGGGCAGAGACACGTCGGCCAGGAAGCGGTTATAGCGCCGCAGGAGGCGGCCCTCTGTCAACGCCCGAGGCCAGGGATGAAAGAAGAGGGGCTGCATCTCTCGGTGGGGACGTTGCCCCTGCGCAGAAGTCCACACGCATCCCCGTGCGGTGCGTCGGCGACGCGCGACCGCCCGGACCCTGCCGCCCCCGTCGAGGGCAGAAACGACTCAGCCCCGGCAGGCCAAGACCCCGGAGGGGTGACATGCAAGGGCTGAGAAGAGAAGCGACCCCAGCGGGACTTGAACCCGCGTTACCAACGTGAGAGGCTGGCGTCCTAACCACTAGACGATGGGGCCTGATGTTGAGAGAGGCAGCTCGGGGACTAGGATTCGAACCTAGATAGACGGCGCCAGAAACCGTCGTCCTGCCATTAGACGATCCCCGAATGAGGCGTACAAAGCCGCGGGAGGCGCTACTTCTAGAGCGACGCCCCGGGCGGGTCAAGGCAAAATAATCCCCTGGCTTCAGTTTGTCAGGCCAGGGGGAGCGGGCGCCTCGGCGGGCGCGGGAGGAGCCGCGGGGGGCGTGGGGGGGAGCCCGGCCGGGGGTAGGGATCGGGCGAAGACGGCGTCGATCCAGGCGAGGAGGCGCGGCCAGCGGGTGGGGTCGGCCGCCCCGAGGGCCACGCCGTGTTGGGGGGCTTCGGGGAAGAGCGTGGCGGAGCCCGCGGGGCCCGCGAGGGAGCGCAGGGCGCCGACGGCCTCGGCGCTGGGGGCGTCGAGGGCCCCGGCCCAGAGGAGGGCGGGGCGGCCGCTCGCGATGTAGCGCCGGAAGGGCTCTTCGACCCGCAGGCCGTGGTAGGCGAGGCCCGGGGAGAGCAGGGCCACCCCGAGGACCCGCGGGTCGTCGACGGCGGCGCGTAGGGCCGCGGTGCCCCCGAGACCCACCCCGACCAGGACGACCTGTTGGGCCCCTTCGGTGGCGAGGAAACGCACCCCTGCGGCGACGTCTTCGGCGGTCTGGGCCCAGCGCCCCGGGTCGGTGCCGAACGACTCCCAGCGCAGGGGGGCCCCGTCGGCTCCGCGCACGCTGACCCCGTGGCCCCGCAGGTCGACCGTGAGCACCGTACGGTCGGGCCGAACCCGTCGCATCCGCGCCACCACGGGCCCCCACTCGCGTTGGTCGCCCCCGAGTTGGTGCACGAGGAGGACGGCCTGGTCGCCGAGCCCGGACCCGCGGTACACGGTGGCTCCCGCGGCGAATCCGTCCGACCCGGGCGGGAGCTGGACAGCCCGCGGGGCCCCAGGGCCTCCTGCGTCGGGCCCGGCGTCGTGGGCCTCGGAGCGCGACCCGGGGCAGCCCGCCGTGCCGAGCAGCAGGAGGATGGTGAGGGCCCCGACCGTGCTCCGTGACATCATCGCGGCGGAGTATACCCCCGCCTTGCCGTGGACGCCGCGTCGACCGTATTGTCCACGGCTATGGCACGCACCGCCGCCCTGTTGGTCATCGGCAACGAGATCTTGAGCGGCAAGGTGCAGGACGCCAACACCCAGACCCTGGCCCTGTCGCTCCGGGCCCTGGGCATCGAGCTGCGTCGTACGGTGACGGTTCCCGACGAGGTCGAGCTCATCGCCGCGGAGCTCAGCAGCCTGCGGACGGGGTACGACTACGTGTTCACCTCGGGGGGGATCGGGCCCACCCACGACGACGTGACCATCGCGGCCGTGGCCCGCAGCCTGGGCCGTCGTGTGGTGCGCAGCCCCTCGGTCGAGGCCCTGCTCCGGGCCCACTACGGCGAGCGCATCACCGCGGGCCATCTGACCATGGCCGACGTGGTGGAGGGCACGGAGTTCTACGTGGGGGAGTCGCCCACCTGGCCCGCCATGGTGCTCGGCAACGTGTTCATCCTGCCGGGGATCCCTGAGATCTTCGCGCGCAAGCTCGCGGGCCTGCGGCCGCGCCTCCAGGGCGACGAGGCCCCCTTCGTGCTGCGCAGCGTGTACACCGCCGCCGACGAGGGCGAGATCAAACCCCACCTCGACGCCGTGGTGGCCGACTTCCCCGACGTGGCCGTCGGGAGCTACCCCCGCCTCAACGACCCCGCCTACAGCGTCCGGGTGACCTTCGACGGGCGCGACCTCACCCGGGTCGAGGCGGCAGCCACGGCCTTCCTCCAGCGCCTCCCCCCCGAGCATCTCGTGCGGGCCGAGTGATGGCCCCGGCGAGGCCGTTTCCCAGCCCCCGGAGCTGTGCTAGATCCCTCGCCATGAAGCGCTTCGTACGTGTCACCGCCGTCGGCCTCGCGGGTCTCCTCGGGTGCCTCCAGGAGCCCTCCGCCCCCTCCCCCTCCCCCGCGGCCCCCGCGGTCACACCCGAGGTCGCCCACGCCCCCGAGGGGGCCTCCAAACCCACCGCCCCGACGACCCCCGCGGCCCCTGCCCCGACCCCTGCGGCCCCGCCCCCCGCAGCCCCGCCCACGGCCGCCGTGCAGCGCCTCGGGGCTCCCATCACCGAGACCCAGACGGTGTCTCTGGCCGAGCTCCGTCGTAACCCCGGGCAGTACGCAAACCGCACCATCCGCACCGAGGGCGTCGTGGCCGCGGTGTGCCAGGCAGCGGGCTGCTGGATGCAGCTCTCCGACGAGGCCGGCCGGGCCCACGTGCGGATGCACGGGCACGCCTTCTTCATCCCGCGCAACGCCACGGGGCGACGGGCCACGGTGCAGGGCACGGTGGTTCCGGCCAACCCCAATGGGCATTGCGAGCAGGAGGCCGCCGAGCAGACCGGCCAGACGGCCCGGCTCGAGCTCGACGCCACCGGGGTCGAGCTCCTGTAGCCTCCGGGCACACCCTCCCAAGTACCCCCGCGACATCGACCCTGGACCTCTCACCGGGCAGCAGGCGATGAGCGACGGCCTGCGAAGCCGCAAGGGCGCAAGGGTCGCGCAAGGGTCGCAAGGGCCAGAAGGTTCTGGGTTCGGAAGCGCGGCGTGATCCCCTCGACGCCTCGCCAGCACCATCGTGCGCAGCACCTCAAGCCCCCCGGCCGACCTCCGCCCGCCCGATCCCCCCACATCCCCATCTGCCCCTTGCGCCCCTTGCGCCCTGGCGGTTTCTGCGCCTTCGCGCCCGTCGGGTCCATGGCGGCAAATCTCAGCGCTCAAAACACCGCGCGTCGATGCCCGCCTCGCGGCGCACGAGCTCCGTGGCGGCCACGTAGCGCCCCGTCACCGGGTCGTGATACCCGCTCGCCGCCGCCAGCCCCGGAACCCGCGCGGCGTACCACGCGTGCTGCCGGGCCATCGAGAGCTCGCGGACGTACTTGCCGACCAGGGAGGCCAGGCCCACCGCAGCGTCGTGGGCGTCGGCGTCCTGCACGAAGGCCACCTCCCCGAGACCGGGCAGGGCGTACACCGACCGCGCCGGGCGCTCCTCCACGATGCCCAGCAGGGGCCACAGGCGCGACAGGGCCGCGGCGTACCGCTTGCGACCTCCCACCTTGCCGCAGACCACCGACAGCCCCGCCCGGGGGGCCATCCGGCCGAGGGCCGCGACGAGGTCGATCATCCGATCGAGGTCGACATCGAAGCGGCTCTGCCCCGCCGCCCGGGCGTCGTTGAGGCGCCCCGCGCACTCCCACCCGCACAGCACCCCCCGCCACCGAACCCCCGCCTCCGCGAGCCCCCGGGCCGCCGCCCGATGGGCCTCCGTCACGCCCGGTCCCAGGGTCGGCAGCGCGATGGTGGCTGAGAAACACGCCGCCGCGGCCTCGCCCCCGGTCGGGCAGGGGGCCCGCAACGCCGCGGGGTCGTACAGAGACAGGGCCCCGAGGAGCTCGGCGAAGGTCGCCGGGCGGAGCCCGAGGTGCAGGTCGAGGAGAGCCAGGACGAGCCCCTCCACCTGAGCCATGTCCCCGTGGGCGCAGAGGCCCTTGCTGTCGCCGATCCCGGCCCGGGTGGCGGCCGCGCGCAGGGCCTCCGGGCCCTCGGCGGAGGCCAGGAGGACCCCCGTCACCACGAGGGGACCCAGTCGAGGCCCGAGGCCGTTTTCGTCGACGCCCAGGTGGTGGCTGAGACCCGCTCCGTGCATGGAGGGTGTGTATCCCGCCGCGGGGCCCGCGACCAGGGCCTCGCCGTGCGAGGCGGCGAAGACTCTGGCACACTCCCCGCCCTGTTGCCGATGCGAACCCCTCCCCTCTTCGTCCTGCTCGGCGCCCTCTCCATGGGCTGCGCCGCCGCGCCGCGTCCACGGGTCTCGACCGCGCCCCGGGAGGTGGCCCAAAGGCCCTCCACCGCGCAGGGCGAGGAGTTTCGGGTGATCGGGACGGGGCCCCAGACCGAGGGCGACGCCTACGACGCGGGGCTGCTCTTTGAGCGGGCCGTCACCGCCATCCGGGCGGGGCGCTGCGACGAGGCCCTGCTCTCCCTCGACCGCATCCAGCGAGAGTTTGCCGGCACCCGCTGGGATCACCCCGCCCAGTACAACCGCGGGGTCTGCCACCAACGGAGCGCCCGCTGGCCCGAAGCCGCAGCGGCCTACCGTGCCGCGGGGGGCGATCCCCGCGACGCCGCCCTCGCCCGCGACGCGTGGTTTCGCCTCGCCGTGGTGGGCGAGCTCGGAGCGCAGCCCGCATGGGTCCTCGAGGCCGCCGAGGCCCTCCTGGCCCGACCCGGGATCACCTTCACCGACCGGGTCGAGGTCCTGGCCCGACGGGCCGCCGCGCGGCTCCAGGAGGGCAACCACGAGGCCGCCGAGGCCGACGCCGCCCAGGCCATCGCCCTGGCCCCCACCCCCGAGGCCGTGCGGGCCCTCGACGACGACACCCACGCGGCTCAGGCCCGGGTGGTGGCCGCCGAGGTCACCCGGGCCCGGGCCGGGGCCGTCACCTGGACCGCCGACGCCCCCGACGCCGAAGCCCGGATCGCCCTGCGGGCCCAACTCACGGCCCGGGCCCACGGGCAGTACAACGAGGCCATCCGGGCGGGCAATCCGCACTGGGCCGCGGCCGCAGGGTTTCGTATCGGCGAGCTCTACCGAGACCTCTACCTGGCCATCGTCGAGGCCGCCCCGCCCGCAGCGTGGGACGAGACCGCCCGGGCCGCCTACCGCCGACGGGCCGGCGAGCGCCTCGCCCCCCTCCTCCGCGGGGCCCTGCGCAGTTGGGAGGCCACCCTCAGCATGGCCCGACGCAACGGGATCGGCGACAACGCCTGGGTCCGCCGCGCCGACGAGGCCGTCGAGCAGCTCCGGGCCCTGATCCTCCAGGGCTCCGAGGCCCCGCAGGCCCCACAGGCTCCGCGGGCCGCGAGCCCCAGAGGCCCCGCGGGATAACCCCATGATTTTGTTGCTTGACACCGACGAGCTCAGTAGGTACAAGCCGCCGCCCACGACGGTTTGCAGTCAAGCGGCGCTTGCACTCTCAGGCCCGGTGGTGTACACCCTCCGTCCCTCCTTGGTGCTGGCGTAGCTCAACGGCAGAGCAGCGGTTTTGTAAACCGCAGGTTGTGGGTTCAACTCCCTTCGCCAGCTCATCTAATCTTCCCAATTGGGTAGGTGCGAGGCTGGTAAAGGCCGAGAGATCGATCAGAAGAGACGTGTCGGAGGGTTGCCCGAGCGGCCAAAGGGAGCAGACTGTAAATCTGCCGGCAATGCCTACGATGGTTCGAATCCATCACCCTCCACTTTGTTGACGGCCTGTACGTTGTTCTTGCTTGATGCTTGGCCTTGCGTGATGTGTTGCCGGTGACCCCGGGAATGCCTGCGGAAGGCGCGGGAGTAGCTCAGTTGGTAGAGCGTCAGCCTTCCAAGCTGAACGTCGCGGGTTCGAATCCCGTCTCCCGCTCTCGGCCTTGATGTCTTGATTTGCCCACCTAGCTCAGTTGGCAGAGCACGTCCTTGGTAAGGACGAGGTCGTCGGTTCAATCCCGATGGTGGGCTCTCAGAAAATCCCCAGTGGCGGCCTGTGGTTTGTGGGGTCCAGCCACCCTCAGAGGAGCGCGGCGATGGCGAAGGAGAAGTTCGTTCGTACGAAACCCCACGTCAACGTGGGGACCATCGGTCACATCGACCACGGCAAGACGACGCTCACGGCGGCGATCAGCGCCGTGCTGGCGAAGCGGGCGGGGGCCAAGTTCAAGGCGATCTCCTACAAGGACATCGCCAAGGGCGGGATCGAGCGCGACGCCACCAAGACCGTGACCATCGCCGCGGCCCACGTCGAGTACGAGTCCGAGGCCCGGCACTACGCCCACGTCGACTGCCCCGGCCACGCCGACTACATCAAGAACATGATCACCGGGGCCGCCCAGATGGACGGGGCCATCCTCGTCGTGAGCGCCCTCGACTCGGTCATGCCCCAGACCCGCGAGCACGTCCTGCTCGCCCGTCAGGTCGGTGTGCCCAAGATCGTGGTCTTCCTCAACAAGTGCGACGCCGTCGACGACCCCGAGATCCTCGACCTCGTGGAGATGGAAGTCCGCGAGCTCCTGTCGAAGTACAACTTCCCCGGCGACGACACCCCCGTCATCCGCGGGGCGGCCCTGCCCGCCCTCCAGGGCGACCCTGCCTGGGAGGCCAAGATCTACGAGCTGGCCGGGGCCCTCGACTCGTTCATCCCCGAGCCCACCCGCGAGACCGACAAGCCCTTCCTCCTGGCCGTCGAGGACGTGTTCTCGATCAAGGGCCGCGGGACGGTGGCCACGGGCCGCATCGAGCGCGGGATCATCAAGGTCAACGAGGAGGTCGAGATCATCGGCTTCGCCCCCACCCGCAAGACCGTGGTCACGGGCGTGGAGATGTTCCGCAAGCTGCTCGACCAGGGCCAGGCCGGCGACAACGTCGGGGTCCTCCTCCGCGGCGTGGAGAAGAACGACATCGAGCGCGGCCAGGTCCTCGCCAAGCCCGGGAGCATCACCCCCCACAAGAAGTTTGAGGGGCAGGTCTACGTGCTGAAGAAGGAGGAGGGGGGCCGTCACACGCCCTTCTTCACCAACTACCGCCCGCAGTTCTACATCCGTACCACGGACGTGACGGGCATCGTCAAGCTGCCCGAGGACGTGAAGATGGTCATGCCCGGCGACAACATCGCCGTCGACGTGGAGCTCATCACCCCCGTGGCCCTCGAGGAGCAGATGCGCTTCGCCATCCGCGAGGGCGGCAAGACCGTCGGGGCCGGGGTCGTCACCAAGATCACCGAGTAAGTCCTTGACGAATCGCCGCGGGGGTGGGATGGTCCGCGCCCCCGTCGGCGGTTGGATGGGGCAGAGGGCAGGACCCAGTGAAGACGATGGTGACGCGGTTGAAGGTGGTCCTGGCTTGTGAGCAGTGCGCCCGGCGTAACTTCAAGGTGACCCGGGCCCCCCTCACCCCCGCCCTCGCAGCGAAGAAGTACTGTCCCGGGTGCAACGCCCACACGCTGCACCACGAGACACACTGACCGCCCCCCGGGTCGGTGAGACAGCGGCAGGTTCCCGTAGAGGGGGCTAGCTCAGTTGGTAGAGCAGCGGATTCCAAATCCGCAGGTCGTGGGTTCGAGTCCCTCGCCCCCTGCCCGCACGGTTTCTTGGAGAATGACGTTGAGTACGCAGCAAGATCGCGCCGGAGGCTCCCTCGGGCTTGGCACGGCAAAGTACCTGTACACCGGGTATTTTGTCGCGGGCTGCGTGGTGGCCTACCTCGTGACCCACCTCCTCGACTCGGCCTGGGAGGGTCACGACAACGTGGCCATCCTGGCGGGGGTCGGGGCGGGGTTCGTGGTGACGATGTTGGCCTGGCGGAGCTTGCGCCTGCGCACCCTCGCCCAGGAGACCATCGACGAGCTGGCCGCGGTGACGTGGCCCTCGCGCGATGAGACCACGACGGCGACCACGGTGGTGCTCGCCACCTCGGCCCTGGCCTCCGTGATCATCTTCCTCCTCGACCGGTTTTGGAACTGGATCACCGACGTTATCTATCTGAGCTGATCGCACGCAGCCCCGACCCGTCTACTCCGTCCCGCCCCCGACCTTCCGGTTTCCCGAGTCGCCCGAGACGGCAGAGCCGGGTGTCGCGCCGGAGTCAATCTTCCATGGCAATGAAGTACTACATCGTCCAGGCCTACTCTGGATTCGAGGACAAGGTCCGGGCCTCCCTCCAGGAGCGTATCAAAAACGCTGGGATGGAGGAGTACTTCGGCGAGATCCTGGTACCCTCGGAGAATGTCACCGCCGTCCGCGGCGGCAAGCAGCGGACCGAACGCCGGAAGTTCTACCCCGGGTACGTCTTCGTGCAGATGGAGATGATGGACAAGACCTGGCACCTGGTGAAGGACACCTCCAAGGTGACGGGTTTCCTCGGCGACCAGAATCCGACCTCCGTGCCCGAGCGTGAGGTCAACAACATCAAGGCTCAGATCGAGGGCAGCGGGATCGCCCCGCGCCCGAAGGTCAACTTTGAGACCGGCGACCAGGTCCGGGTGGTGGACGGCGCGTTCGCCAACTTCACCGGGGTCGTCGAGGATGTTCGCCCCGAGCGGCAGAAGGTCAAGGTGCTCGTCACCATCTTCGGCCGCCCGACGGCGGTGGAGCTCAACTACAACCAGGTCGAGAAGATCACGGCCTGAAGCTGTGCCACGGCAGACCCAGCACGGAGCGGAGCCCCAGCGCCCCGCAACCGTGCGAGAGCCGACGGGATCGCCCCGCCCGGTTCGCCCCCCTGTCGATGAGGGATCGCGATGAAGAAGGTTACTGGTTCGGTCAAGCTGCAGTGTCCGGGTGGTGAGGCCAAGCCGGGCCCCCCCGTGGGTCCGGTGCTGGGGCAGCACGGCGTGAACATCCCGATGTTCATCAAGGAGTTCAACGCCAAGACGGCCAACATGAAGGGCTATGTCATCCCCGTGGTCATCACGGTGTACTCTGACAAGTCCTTCACGATGGTGCTGAAGACGCCCCCCACCAGCATCCTTCTGATGAAGGCCGTTGGCGCGGACAAGGGCTCCCCCCGGCCCAACAAGGAAAAGATCGGCAAGGTCTCCCACGCCCAGATCGTGGAGATCGCCCAGAAGAAGCTCGTCGACCTCAATACCGAAGACCTCGAAGCCGCGATTCGTTCCGTGAAGGGCACCGCGCGCTCCCTGGGCTTGGACATCGAGGGCTGACAGCCCCGCCGTACAGGGCGGAGCGCACACTCCCTCGTGACGTGTGTCGTGCGCAGAGACAGGTAAACCCATACCACCGGTCATGAGGGACGGTGGGAGGCATCGCCCGCCCTGCAAACACAGGTCGGAGCATCGCCGTAAGGAGACGTTGGATGGCAAAGATTCCCAAGAGGCGTCGAGCCCTGGACGCGCAGGTGGACATCACCAAGCGGTACGGGCTGGACGAGGGCGTGGCACTGGTCAAGCAGTGCGCGACGGCCAAGTTTGACGAGACGGTGGAGATCGCCGTCCGGCTCGGGGTCAACCCCAAGCACGCCGACCAGATGGTGCGTGGCGCCATCGTCCTGCCCCACGGGACGGGGCAGTCGGTGCGGGTGCTGGTGTTCGCCAAGGGCGACAAGGACCGGGAGGCCCGCGAGGCCGGTGCGGACTATGTCGGCGCCGACGACCTCGTGGCCAAGGTGGCCGACGGGTCGTTTCTCGATTTCGAGCGGGTCATCGCCACGCCCGACATGATGGGCCAGGTCGGCAAGCTCGGGCGCGTGCTCGGGCCCCGCGGGCTCATGCCCAACCCGAAGGTCGGGACCGTGACCTTCGACGTGGCCAACGCCGTGCGCGAGGCCAAGGGTGGCAAGGTCGAGTATCGCACCGAGAAGGCGGGCGTCGTCCATGCCCGCATCGGCAAGGCGAGCTTCGAGCCGACGTCCATCCTGGGCAACGCCAAGGCCCTGGTGGCGGCCCTGGTGCGGGCCAAGCCGGCGACGGCCAAGGGCACGTACCTGAAGTCGATCACCTTGTCGTCCACGATGGGCCCGGGCGTGCGCCTCGACCCCAACGCCTTCCTTGAGAAGGCCGAGGAGGGCTGAAGCCATGAACAAGACCCAGAAGAGCGACGAGATTCGTCAGGTGCAGTCGAAGTTCGAGGGGTCCGCCGCGGCGGTGCTCATCGACTTCAAGGGCCTGACGGTCGAGACGGTGACGGCCCTGCGCCGCGAGTTTCGCAAGTCGGGGGTGGACTACCGGGTGGTGAAGAACACCCTGATCCGGCACGCCTTGAAGGACTCGGCCTACAAAAACCTCGTGGGCAAGCTCGGCGGCGGCGGAGAGCGCAGCGCGCACCTCGCCCTGCAGGGCATGACCGGGGTGGCCTGGTGTCAGGAGGATCCCTCGGCGGCGGCCAAGGTGATCGTGGCCTTCAAGAAGACCACGCCCAACGCGGGCAAGCTCACGGTGAAGGCCGGCCTCCTGGGCGGCAAGCTCCAGGGCGGCGGCTGGGTGGAAGAGGAGATGGCCAAGCTCCCGGGGCTCAAGGAGCTCCAGGCCCAGACCCTCGCCACCATCCAGGCCCCCGCGCAAAACCTCGTCGCCACCCTCAACGCGCCCGCGCAGAACCTGATGTATCTGCTCGACGCCTGGCGACGCAAGCTCGAGGAGCAGCAGGCCGGCTGATCGTAGCCGCCCCGCCCTCCAAACATCTCACAAGTAAACACGCAACGTACGCGTTTGTAAGAAGTAAGAAGGAAGACACATCATGGAACTCTCCCAGCTCGTCGACAACATCAGCAAGCTCACCCTGCTCGAGGCCTCGGAGCTCATCAAGGCCCTCGAGGACAAGCTCGGCGTCAAGGCCGCCCCCGTGGCCATGGCCGCCGCTGCCCCCGCCGCTGCGGCCCCCGTGGCCGCGGAGCCCACCGAGTTCAACGTGGAGCTCACCGCCGCCGGCCCGAACAAGATCAACGTGATCAAGGTCGTGCGCGAGATCACCGGGCTCGGGCTCGGCGAGGCCAAGGCCCTCGTCGAGGGCGCGCCCAAGATGCTCAAGGAGGGCCTCGACAAGGCCGCCTCGGAAGACCTCAAGAAGAAGCTCACCGAAGCCGGCGCGACGGTCACTGTCAAGGGCGTCTGAGCCTGCGACAGGGCATCGGCCCCGCTCGCACGAAGGCACTCCCCCACCATCGGGTCACTGAGAATGTGACCCGGGGGGATGCAATCGTGTGGCCGGGGCCTTGCTTCTTGGCGCGACCTGGTGCATACCCTCGGCCCCCGCGGTATGCCCACGGCTCTCCCTCACGGGGGGGAGGTCTCAGGGGGTTGCCGTATTGTCTTGGTCCCCCGGCGATGGCGTGGCGGCGCAGCGCGCGGCGGGTTGTTTCAGACGCATCGTAGAGCAGAGAGGGCGGTTCCGCAGCCGAGTCGATGACGCACCAGTGGCCCCGACCAGGAGCGCACCGCACAGCGCCCTCTGGTTTGTCTTGGGCCCCTCAATCCCTCCGTACGGTCCCCGCGCTCGTGAGTCATACTACTCCGCCGCGTGATCGATCCCTCATCGGAAGGGGGGACAGTCCTCATCGCCCCGACGGCGCGGCCCCGCCTCCAGCCAAGGAGACGTAATGGGATCGGTCATCCAGAGCAACTTCCGCGCACGGAAGAACTTCGGCGAAATCGCGAAGATCATCGGCGTACCCAACCTCATCGCGATCCAGAAGGCGAGCTACGAGAAGTTTCTCCAGGCCGACATCGACCCGCGCGAGCGCGGCGAGTACGGGCTTCAGGGGGTCTTCCGGTCGGTGTTCCCGATTCGCAGCTTCGACGAGAGCGCCGAGCTGGTCTTCCGGGAGTACGCCCTGGAGCGTCCCAAGTACGACGTTGACGAGTGCCGGCAGCGGGGCATGACCTTCGCGGCCCCCATCAAGGTCACGATCGAGCTCATCACGTACGAGCCCCCGGGGGCCTCTGGGGAGCGCGCCGTCCGCGACATCAAGCAGCAGGAGGTCTACTTCGGCGAGATCCCGCTGATGACCGAGACGGGCACGTTCATCATCAACGGCACCGAGCGCGTGGTGGTCTCGCAGCTCCACCGGTCGCCGGGGGTGTTCTTCGACCACGACAAGGGCAAGACCCACTCGAGCGCCAAGCTCCTGTTCTCCGCGCGGGTGATCCCGTACCGCGGCTCGTGGCTCGACTTCGAGTTTGACCCCAAGGACATCATCTATGTCCGCATCGACCGGCGCCGCAAGCTGCACGCCACGGTGCTCCTGCGTGCCCTGGGCTTTACCACCGAGTGGCTGCTCAACTACTACTACCAGAGCGAGACGGTCTTCCTCGACGGCCCCGACCAGCTCTCGAAGTCCCTGGAGTACGGCATCCTGGCCGGGCAGCGCTCCACCGCCGACATCAAGGTCGGCGGCGACATCCTGGTCAAGAAGGGCACCAAGTTTACCAAGGCCGCGGTCAAGAAGCTCCGCGACGCCAAGGTCGACCGGATCGCCGTCGACCGCACCGAGGTCGTCGGCCGGGTGGCCGCCCGCGACGTGATCGACCCCGAGACGGGGGAGGTCATCGTGTCGTGCAACGAGACCATCACCGACTCCAAGCTCGAGGCCCTGCTCGCCGCGAAGATCGCCTCGATGCGGGTGCTCTTCATGGACAGCATGGTCGTGGGGCAGTACCTCCGGGACACCCTCGTGGCCGATCGCTACGACGACCCCGATGGCCCCATGGGGCCCTTCATCCGGCAGTACGGCCAGCAGGTCGCGGCCCAGATTGACATCTACCGCAAGCTCCGGCCCGGGGACATCCCCGAGCCCAAGGAGGCCACCAAGCTCCTGGAGAACCTGTTCTTCAACCCCGAGCGGTACGACCTGTCGCGGGTGGGGCGGCTCAAGCTCAACTACAAGTTCTACAAGGACCAGGCGGCCGACAAGCAGCCCCAGCTTGATTTCCAGGTGCTCACCAAGGAGGACATCCTCCTCACGGTCCGGCACCTCATCGAGATCAAGAACGGCAAGGGCTCGGTCGACGACATCGACCACCTCGGCAACCGCCGTGTCCGCGCCGTGGGCGAGCTCCTCGAGAACCAGTACCGCATCGGCCTCGTGCGGATGGAGCGGGCCATCAAGGAGCGTATGTCGATCTCGCCCGAGCTCGACACCCTGATGCCCCACGACCTCATCAACGCCAAGCCCGTCTCGGCCGTGGTGAAGGAGTACTTCGGCAGCTCGCAGCTGTCGCAGTTTATGGACCAGACCAACCCCCTGTCGGAGGTGACCCACAAGCGTCGCCTCTCGGCCCTCGGGCCGGGCGGTCTGACCCGCGAGCGCGCAGGCTTCGAGGTGCGCGACGTGCACGCCACCCACTACGGCCGGATCTGCCCCATCGAGACGCCGGAAGGGCCCAACATCGGCCTCATCGCGTCGCTGTCGACCTACGCCCGGGTCAACGAGTACGGCTTCGTCGAGACGCCCTACCGCCGGGTGGAGAACGGCAACGTGTCGCCCGAGGTGATCTGGTTCTCGGCCCTCCAGGAGGAGGGGCACTACATCGCCCAGGCGACGGCGGCGATGGCGGCGGACGGGGCCCTGACCGACCAGCTCGTGTCGGCGCGGTTCAACGGCGAGTTCAAGATGGTGGTGCCCGATCAGGTGACCCTGATGGACGTGTCGCCCTACCAGCTCGTGTCGGTGGCCGCGGCCCTGATCCCCTTCCTGGAGCACGACGACGCCAACCGGGCCCTCATGGGGGCCAACATGCAGCGTCAGGCCGTGCCCCTCGTGCGTACGATGGCCCCCGTGGTGGGGACCGGGCTCGAAGCCCAGGTGGCCCATGACTCGGGGGTGTGCGTCCTGGCCAAGCGGCCCGGGGTGGTCGAGACCGCCGACGCGGCCCGCATCGTGGTCCGTGCCCTCGGCAAGAACGGCAAGGACGAGCCCGACATCTACAACCTCACCAAGTACCAGCGCTCCAACCAGAACACCTGCTGGAACCAGAAGCCCGTCGTGCGCCCCGGGGAGCGCGTCGAGGTCGGGGATGTCCTCGCCGACGGTCCGGCCACCGACACGGGCGAGCTCGCCCTCGGGGCCAACATCGTCGTGGCCTTCATGCCCTGGGGCGGATACAACTTCGAGGACTCCATCCTCATCTCCGAGCGCATCGCCAAGGAGGACGTCTTCACCTCGGTGCACATCGAGGAGTTTGAGTGCGTCGCCCGCGACACCAAGCTCGGCAAGGAGGAGATCACCCGCGACATCCCCAACGTCGGCGAGGAGGCCCTCAAGGACCTCGACGAGTCGGGGATCGTGCGGATCGGGGCGGAGGTCAAGCCCGGCGACATCCTCGTGGGCAAGATCACCCCCAAGGGCGAGACCCAGCTCTCGCCCGAGGAGAAGCTCCTGCGGGCCATCTTCGGCGAGAAGGCCGGCGACGTACGCGACACGTCCCTGCGCGTCCCCCCGGGCGTGACGGGCATCGTGATCAACGCCAGGGTCTTCGCCCGCCGCGGCACCGAGAAGGACGACCGGGCCAAGGACATCGAGGACCAGGAGCGGGCCCGGCTCGAGAAGGACCGCGACACCGAGATCAAGATCGTGCGGGACAGCTACTTCCGCCGGATCAAGGACATCCTCGTGGGTCAGACCACGGTGGGCAAGCTCGTGGACGACAAGGGCAAGGTGCTCCTCGCCAAGGGCCAGACCATCGACGAGGCCGCCCTGGAGGAGATCCCGCGTAAGCTCTGGAGCCAGATCGGGCTCGAGGACGAGGCCGCCGAGGACCTCCGGGCCAGCTTTCACGAGCTCGACGACCGCACCACCCAGATCGAGAACAACTGCGCGGAGAAGGTCGGGCGCCTGTCCAAGGGCGACGAGCTGCCGCCGGGCGTGATCAAGATGGTGAAGGTCTACATCGCCATCAAGCGCAAGCTTCAGGTGGGCGACAAGATGGCCGGCCGCCACGGAAACAAGGGCGTGGTCTCGCGCATCCTGCCGGAGGAAGACCTGCCCTACCTGCCCGACGGCACCCCCGTCGACGTGGTCCTCAACCCCCTCGGGGTGCCCTCGCGTATGAACGTGGGGCAGATCCTCGAGGTCCACCTCGGGATGGCGGCCCACCAGCTCGGGCGCAAGATCCGCGAGATGCTCGCCGACGGTGTGCCCCCCGCCGCGGTGCGGACCCTGCTCCAGTCGATCTTCTCGACCAACGCCGCCTACGGGGCCCAGCTCGGCTCCCTCGACGACGACGACCTCTTGCGCTTCGCCGCGGGGCTGCAGCGCGGGGTCTTCTTCGCGTCCCCGGTGTTCGACGGGGCCCCGGAGTCGGAGATCAAGCGTATGCTCGAGCTCGCGGGCCTGCCCAACTCCGGGCAGACCGTGCTCTTCGACGGGCGCACGGGCGAGCCCTTCGACCACGATGTCACCGTCGGGGTGATGTACGTGCTCAAGCTCCACCACCTGGTGGACGACAAGATCCACGCCCGCTCGATCGGCCCCTACTCCCTCGTGACCCAGCAGCCCCTCGGGGGCAAGGCCCAGTTTGGTGGGCAGCGCCTCGGGGAGATGGAAGTGTGGGCCATGGAGGCCTACGGGGCGGCGTACGCCCTGCAGGAGTTCTTGACGGTCAAGAGCGACGACGTCCAGGGCCGCACCCGGATGTACGAGGCCATCGTCAAGGGCGAGTACACCCTGGAGCCCGGCGTGCCGGAGAGCTTCAACGTGCTCGTCAAGGAGCTTCAGTCGCTGTGCCTCAACGTCGAGCTCGTCGAGGACGGGGGCCGGGGTTCGGGCATGGATCCGCAGGCCGCGGAGTAACCCCACAGGGCGACAAGGCCCTGCGGCGCCGCGGAACCCCTTGCGGGAGCCTCCCCGGCGCTGCATCCCTGTTGCACGCGGGGACGGTCGGTAGGCAAGCACTCGGTTGTACTCAACACGCGGAAGGCGTAGACCCCCACCAAGGCTTCACGAGACCACGACACGGCTGCGTACACATGGGCAGCGCGGCACCGAGAGACCTCAACCCCCTCCCGGCGGCCGCCCACCAACACCCCGAAGCCCCGCGCGTCGCGCGCGAGGGTTGGTGCTCCCGGCGACGCGCACGCAGCTACGGTCCCCCCTCGTATCGCCCTGTATGGGGCCCTCAACCCCGATAAGTCCGCTGCACACTCTCACAGGAAAGGGCCTCCCGAGGCTCCGCGGCCCGTCATTGAGGACGGCGCCGCGACAGACCCCGGGCGACCCACGCAGGACAGGAGACGGTCGTGAAGGACATCTTCAACTTCTTGGAGAAGCCCAAGGATCCGCTGGCGTTTAGCGCGATCCGTATTTCTCTCGCGTCGCCCGAGAAGATCAAGGAGTGGTCCCGGGGCGAGGTGAAGAAGCCCGAGACCATCAACTACCGCACGTTCAAGCCCGAGCGGGATGGGCTCTTCTGCGCCAAGATCTTCGGTCCGGTGAAGGACTACGAGTGCAACTGCGGCAAGTACAAGCGCATGAAGCACCGGAATATCGTGTGCGAGAAGTGCGGCGTCGAGGTGATCCAGTCCAAGGTGCGCCGTGAGCGCCTCGGGCACATCACCCTGGCGACCCCGGTGGCCCACATCTGGTTTCTGAAGAGCCTGCCGTCCCGGATCGGGGCGGTGCTCGACATGACCCTGCGCGACCTGGAGAAGATCCTGTACTGCGAGGCCTACGTGGTCACCGACCCGAAGACCTCGCCCCTCAAGCTGGGGGAGATCCTCTCGGAGGACGCCATGGGGCGGAGCTTCGACGAGTACGGCGACGACGCCTTCGTGGCCAAGATGGGCGGCGACGCCGTCCTGGAGCTTCTGCAGAAGGTGGACATCGCCCGCCTGGCCGAGGACCTCCGGGCCGACATGCGGGCGGCCACCTCGGACGCCAAGCGGAAGAAGTACGCCAAGCGGCTCAAGGTGATCGAGGCCTTCCGCGAGTCGGGCAACCGGCCCGAGTGGATGATGCTCACGGTCATCCCGGTGCTCCCGCCCGACCTGCGGCCCCTGGTGCCCCTCGACGGGGGGCGCTTCGCCACGAGCGATCTCAACGACCTGTACCGCCGGGTGATCAACCGCAACAACCGCCTCAAGCGGCTGCAGGAGCTCAACGCCCCGGAGATCATCATCCGCAACGAGAAGCGGATGCTCCAGGAGGCCGTCGACGCCCTCTTCGACAACGGCCGCCGGGGCAAGACCATCACGGGCCCCAACAAGCGCCCCCTGAAGTCCCTGTCCGACATGCTCAAGGGCAAGCAGGGCCGCTTCCGGCAGAACCTCCTCGGCAAGCGGGTTGACTACTCGGGCCGGTCGGTCATCGTGGTGGGCCCGCAGCTCAAGCTGCACCAGTGCGGCCTGCCCAAGAAGATGGCCCTCGAGCTCTTCAAGCCCTTCATCTACAACAAGCTCGAGGAGCGGGGCCTGGCCCCCACCATCAAGTCGGCCAAGAAGCTCGTCGAGAAGGAGCGCTCGGAGGTCTGGGACATCCTGGAGGAGTGCATCACCGAGCACCCCGTGATGCTCAACCGGGCCCCGACCCTGCACCGGCTCGGGATCCAGGCCTTCGAGCCCGTCCTGATCGAGGGCAAGGCCATCCAGCTTCACCCCCTGGTGTGCGCGGCCTTCAACGCCGACTTCGACGGCGACCAGATGGCCGTCCACGTCCCCCTGTCGGTCGAGGCCCAGATGGAGGCCCGGGTGCTCATGATGAGCACCAACAACATCCTGTCGCCCGCCAGCGGCAAGCCCATCATCAACCCCACCCAGGACATCGTGCTGGGCCTGTACTTCATGACCCGCGAGCGGGCCTACGGGAAGGGCTCCTATCGGGCCGGGTCGGTCAGCGACAAGCGCCTGCGGGGCGTGTACGCCTCGGCCGACGAGGTTCGGATGGCGTTTGACGCGGGCGAGCTCGACCTGCACGCCCGGGTGTCGGTCCGGATGCCGGCCCTGCGCATCACCGAGCCCGGCGAGACCCGCCTCGCCCACGACCAGGTGCTCGAGCAGCCCGAGCTCGACGCCATCAACCGCATCGCCCTGCGCGACGGCCACCAGATCGCCAAGGGGGTCCCGACCACCATGCGGGTGGAGACCACCACGGGGCGCGTGCTGCTCGCCCAGGGGCTGCTGGAGACCCTCGGCGACGACCAGGCCCTGCCCTTCAACCTCTTCAACAAGGTGATGGACAAGAAGGCCCTGACGGCCCTCATCGACGCCTGCTACCGGGCCCACCGCAACAAGGCCACGGTGCTCCTCGCCGACAAGCTGCGGTCCACCGGGTACGAGTTTGCCACCCGGGCGGGTGTGTCCATCTGCATGGACAACATGGTCATTCCCCCCATCAAGTACGTCCAGGTCAACGAGGCCCAGGACCGCGTGGCCAAGGTCACCGAGCAGTACCTGGAGGGGGTCATCACCGACGGCGAGCGGTACAACAAGATCGTCGACATCTGGGCCGAGGTCGCCGACAAGGTGGCCAAGGAGATGATGGAGCAGGTCGGCAAGGAGGACGTGACCGACCCGGAGACGGGCAAGGTCGAGCGCCTCCCGTCGTTCAACCCCATCTTCATGATGGCCGACTCGGGGGCCCGCGGTTCGGCCCAGCAGATCCGGCAGCTCGCCGGGATGCGCGGCCTGATGGCCAAGCCCTCGGGCGAGATCATCGAGCAGCCCATCACCGCCAACTTCCGCGAGGGGTTGTCGGTGCTGCAGTACTTCATCTCCACCCACGGAGCCCGGAAGGGTCTGGCCGACACGGCCCTCAAGACGGCCAACTCGGGGTACCTCACCCGCCGCCTCGTGGACGTGGCCCAGGACGCGTGCGTCACCGAGTACGACTGCGCCACCATGGACGGGATCTCCGTGACCAAGCTCGAAGAGGGCGGGGACGTGATCCAGCAGCTCGGCGACCGGATCCTCGGGCGCATCGCCCTGATGCCCGTGATCGACCCCATCTCGGGGGAGGTCCTGATCAAGGACGGCGAGCAGTTTGACGAGGAGGCCGTACGCCGCGTCGAAGAGGCCGGGATCGAGGAGGTGGTGATCCGTTCGGTGCTGACCTGCGCGGCACGGCGCGGGATCTGCGCCCTGTGCTACGGCCGCGACCTGGCCCGCGGGTACATGGTCAACATCGGCGAGGCCGTGGGGATCATCGCGGCCCAGTCGATCGGCGAGCCGGGGACCCAGCTCACGATGCGTACGTTTCACATCGGCGGCGTGGCGTCGGGCAAGGCCGCCGCGAGCGCCCTGTCCAACCGCTACGAGGGCCGGGTCAAGCTGGAGAAGGTCGAGACCGTGGCCCGCAAGGACGGCAAGCACGTGGTGATGAACCGCCACGGCGAGCTGGTCATCGTCGACGCCACGGGCCGCGAGCGCGAGCGCCACCACCTCGTGTACGGGGCCGAGCTCCAGGTGAAGGACGGGGACATCGTCCCGCCCCACACGGCCATGGCCCAGTGGGACCCGCACGCCCAGCCCATCCTCACCGAGGTGTCGGGGGTGATCAAGTACCGCGACCTCGTGGAGAACGTCACCATCGAGGAGAAGGTCGACGAGGTCACGGGCCTGTCGCGTAAGGTGGTCATCGAGGGTCGGGACGGGTCGCTGCGGCCCCGGATCGAGCTCGTCGACGCCTCCAACGGGCAGATCCGCAAGCAGGAGAACGGCGTCGAGGGGCGGTACTACCTGCCCCCCTCGTGCAACATCCAGGTCCTCGACGGGGACTTCGTCGAGGCCGGGTCGATCATCGCCAAGATGACCCGCGAGGCCTCCAAGAACAAGGACATCACGGGCGGTCTGCCCCGGGTGGCCGAGCTCTTCGAGGCCCGCAAGCCCAAGGACGCGGCGGTGATCTCGCCCATCGACGGGTACGTGAAGTTTGGCCGCGAGACCAAGGGCAAGCGCCAGGTCTACATCGTGCCGAAGGGGCAGGAGGCCTTCCTCAACGCGCCCACCGAGGAGGAGACCAAGGGCAAGCGGAAGAAGGCCGCGGCCCCCGCCCCGGTGCCCGAGGGCATCGGCAAGGTGGAGGAGTTCCTCGTGCAGAAGAGCAAGCACTTGATCGTGCGCGAGGGAGAGTATGTGCGGGCGGGCGACCCCCTGCACGACGGGGCCGTCAACCCGCATGACATTCTTCGCGTCAAGGGCGAGAAGGAGCTCGCGGCCTGGCTGGTCAACGAGATCCAGCAGGTGTACCGGCTCCAGGGCGTGTCGATCAACGACAAGCACATCGAGGTGATCGTGCGGCAGATGCTGCGCCGCGTGCGGGTCACCACGGTGGGCGAGACGGACTTCCTCGTCGACGAGCAGGTCGAGAAGTGGAAGTTCGAACAGGAGAACCTCAAGGCCGCCCGTCGGGTGCTCTTGAAGATCATCGACCAGGGCGCGGTCAAGAGCCGCGAGGTGGCCGACGCCGTACGCCGCGCCACCGACGCCAGCCTGCCCGACATGCTGGCCGTCCTCAACGACCGGCTCGCCGAGGTGCAGCGCAAGCACGCCACCGACAGCGCCGTCGGGATGGACAGCCAGAAGGTCCTCCAGGCCGTGCAGAACAGCTACGCCGTGGCCGAGCCCCTGCTCCTCGGGATCACCAAGGCCTCCCTGTCGACGGACTCGTTCCTGTCGGCGGGGTCGTTTCAGGAGACCACGAAGGTGCTCACCGAGGCTGCCATCCTCGGCAAGACCGACGACCTCCGCGGCCTCAAGGAGAACGTCATCATCGGCCGGCTCATCCCCGCCGGCACGGGCCTGCCGGCCTACCGCACCCTCGACACCATGCTCGAGGACGAGTCGGGCGAGGTCCGCCCGGCCGAACGCGACGCCCCCCGCGAGCGCCGCACCGAGCGCCGCAGCCAGGTCCAGTCCGCCGACTTCGGCGAGTAGGGGCGGGGTTAAATCCCGCCCCGACGATCCCACACTCCCCATCCCCACAGGCTCCGCAGGCTGTGCCCCGGTTTCGGGGTACACAGCCGGGCGGAGGTGTACTAGGTTCCGCGCGCCCCGGCGCAGGGGGCAGAGGACGGAGGCCCGGCATGATCGAGCGCAAACCCGAGTGGTTGAAGGTGCGAGCCCCGGGCGGGCCCCGGTACACCCACATCAAAGACACCCTCCGGGCGTACGACCTCCACACCGTCTGCGAGGAGGCCCGCTGCCCCAACGTCGGCGAGTGCTGGGGCGAGGGCACCGCCACCATCATGATCCTCGGCGACGTGTGCACCCGCGGCTGCCGCTTCTGCGCCGTCACCACGGGCAACCCCCGCGGGGCCTACGACCCCCGCGAGCCCGAGCACACC
The DNA here is from genome assembly GCA_964447205.1 of uncultured Myxococcaceae bacterium. Taxonomy (GTDB): domain Bacteria; phylum Myxococcota_A; class Polyangia; order Polyangiales; genus JAEUKH01. The sequence goes on along the minus strand of CAYUSB010000021.1, from coordinate 35,816 downwards.
GGCCGCACCATCGCCGCCCTCGGCCTCGACTACGTGGTCATCACCATGGTCGACCGCGACGACATGCTCGACGGCGGAGCCGCCCACGTGGCCGACACCCTGCGCGCCATCCGCAGGCACTCCCCGCAGATCCTCATCGAGGCCCTCCTCGGCGACTTCCAGGGCGTCCTGCGCGACGTGGCCACCGTGGTCACCGACGGGGCCCCCGACGTCTTCGCCCACAACATCGAGACCGTCACCCGCCTCCAGCGCAGCGTGCGCGACGCCCGGTGCTCGATGGAGCGCTCCCTCGCCGTGCTCGCCCACGCCAAGAAGGTGCGGCCCGAGGGCTACACCAAGAGCTCGATCATGGTGGGCCTCGGCGAGACCCCCGACGAGGTCGTCGAGGCCATGGGCCAGCTCCGCGACGTGGGCACCGACGTCCTCACCCTGGGGCAGTACCTCCGGCCCACCCCCAAACACCACGAGGTCGTGCGCTACGTGCACCCCGACGAGTTTGACCGCTGGGCCGAGGCGGGGCGGGCCATGGGGTTCAAGTACGTGGCCGCGGGCCCCCTCGTGCGGTCGAGCTACAAGGCCGCCGAGGCCTTCCTCCGCGGCGCCCTGCGCCCGACCCACACCGCCGCGGCCAACCAGGCCCCGCCCAGCAAGCACAGGGCCCTGCCCATCGTCCCGTAGGAGTCGCAGCATGGAAGAGTTTGTCCTTGAAGATGTCGTGACCGTACTCGGTCCCGACGGCGCGGCCGACCCCGCCACCGACCCGGGTCTGCCCCTCGAGCGCGTGGTGGCCCTGTACGAGGCCATGGTGCGCACCCGCACCCTCGACGAGCGCCTCGTCCTCCTGCAGCGCCAGGGGCGCATCGGGTTTCACATCGGGTCGATGGGCGAGGAGGCCTGCATCCTCGGCAGCGCCGCGGCCCTCGACGACGCCGACTGGCTCTTCCCCTGCTACCGCGAGTTCGGGGCCCTCCTGCTGCGGGGGATGCCCCTGCAGACGTACATCGACAACATGTACGGCAACGCCAACGACCCGGTGAAGGGGCGGCAGATGCCCGACCACTACACGGGCCGCAAGTACCACTTCGGCTCCGTGAGCTCGCCCATCGGGACGCAGATCACCCAGGCCGTAGGCTTCTCCTGGGCCGCCAAGATGAAGGCCGACCCGTCGGTGTCCCTCGTGTACTTCGGCGAGGGGGCCACGAGCTCGTCGGAGTTTCACAACGGGATGAATTTCGCCGGGGTGTTCAAGACCCCCACGGTGTTTCTCTGCCGCAACAACGGCTGGGCCATCTCCGTGCCCGTCGACAAGCAGACGGGCTCGAAGACCTTCGCCCAGAAGGGCTTCGCGTACGGGGTCCGGGCCGTCCGGGTCGACGGCAACGACCTCCTCGCCGTGTACGCCGTCACCCGCGACGCCGTAGCCCGGGCCCGCCGGGGCGAGGGGCCCACCCTCATCGAGGCCCTCACCCACCGCCTCTCGGGGCACTCCACCTCCGACGACCCCAAGGCCTACCGCAAGGAGCAGGAGATGCTCGACGAGCGGCGCAAAGACCCGCTCCCGCGCCTGCGGGCCCACCTCGAGCTGCACGGGGCCTGGGACGAGGCCCGCGAGAAGGCCCTCGTCGACGCCCTCGACGCCGACATCAAGGCCGCCGTCGAGGCCGCCGAGGGTGCCCCCGCCCCCGCCCTGGAGACGCTCTTCGACGAGGTCTACGCCGCCCGGCCCTGGCACCTCGAGGCTCAGTACGCCGAGGCCCAGAGGGCCCCCCGGCCGAAGGGCCACGGAGCCCACTGACCGCCTCACGAGAGCTTCCCACGACCCTCACGACAGGCTACGGAGCGAGCAGAATGCCGCAAATGAACATGGTGCAGGCCATCAACGACGCGCTGCGCGTAGAGATGCAGCGCGATCCGCGGGTGGTCATCCTCGGCGAGGATGTAGGCAAGGTGGGCGGGGTCTTCCGCGTGACCCAGGGGCTGTACGACACCTTCGGGGCCGACCGGGTGATCGACACCCCCCTGTCCGAAGGCGGGATCATCGGGGCCGCCATCGGGATGGCCCTGTACGGGCTGCGGCCCGTGCCCGAGATTCAGTTTTCAGACTTCATCTTCCCAGCCTTCGACCAGATCGTGTCGGAGCTGGCGAAGTACCGCTACCGCTCGGGGGGGGAGTATCCCTGCCCCATGGTGATCCGCACCCCGGTGGGCGGCGGGATCCGCGGGGGGCACTACCACTCGCAGTCGCCCGAGGCGTATTTCATCCACACCCCCGGCCTCAAGGTGGTGTGCCCGAGCAACCCCTACGACGCCAAGGGCCTGCTCCTGTCGTCCCTGCGCGACGACGACCCGGTGCTCTTCTTCGAGCCCAAGCGGGTCTACCGGGCCGCCCGGAGCGAGGTCCCCGAGGGCGACTACACCGTGCCCCTGTCGCAGGCCAAGGTCGTGCGCCCTGGGGCCGACGTGACCGTCCTCGTCTGGGGGGCCATGCTCTACGAGGCCCTGGAGGCCGCCAATCAGGCCGCGGCCCAGGGGGTCGACACCGAGGTGGTCGACCTGCGCACCCTGTGGCCCGTCGACCTCGAGACCCTCCTCGCCTCGGTGAAGAAGACCGGCCGGGTCGTGGTCGTGCACGAGGCTCCCAAGAGCTGCGGGTTTGGGGCCGAGCTGGTGTCCCTCGTCAACGAGCACGCCTTCCTCCACCTGGAGGCCCCTCCGGTGCGGGTCACGGGCTACGATACCCCCTTCCCCTACACCCTGGAGATGGACTACCTGCCCCTCGCCGGGCGCATCCTGCCGGCCCTCCTCGACACGGCGCGGTTTTGAGAGGTCACCCTTCATGAGCCGCTACCAATTCAAGCTGCCAGACATCGGCGAGGGCGTCACCGAGGGCGAGGTCGTGGCTTGGCACGTCGCCGTGGGCGAGGTCGTCACCGAAGACCAGCCCATGGTCGAAGTCATGACCGACAAGGCCACCGTCACCATCACCTCCCCCAAGGCCGGGCGCATCGTGGCCCTGCACGGGGCCGTGGGCCAGGTGGTGAAGGTTCACGCGGTGCTCGTCGAGTACGAGCTTGGGGAGGCCGCGCCCGACGCACCCGCCCCCGCAGAAGCCGCCGGGCCCAAGGCCCTCGCGACCAAAACCGAGGGCCCCGCCGCGACGGCCGTGGGCGACATCAAGGAGTCGCTCCCGGGCATGGGGGCCCTCGTGGCCACGGTGGGCGCTTCCCGAGGCCCCGCGGCCCCGGCCAAGGCCGCCCCCCAGGCTCCCGCCCCGCGCCTCGACGACTACCGGGCCCCCGACGGAAAGGCCCTCGCCACCCCCGCCACGCGCAAGCTCGCCCGCGACCTGCACGTCGACCTCGCCCGGGTGCGCCCCACCGGGCACCGGGGCCACGTCACCAAGGACGACATCCGCGGGTTTGTGGCCCGCAGCGCCTCCCCGGCGACGGACGAGGTCTCTCTGGCCGCCCCTCTCCCCTCCGCGGCCCCCGCGGCGCCGGTCTACGCCCCCGCCGAGCGGGCCCTCGTGCGCATCGGCCCGCCCCCGGCCATGCCCGGAGCGGGGCACGAGCCCCTGGAGGAGCGGGTCCCGCTGTCGGGGATCCGGAAGAAGATCGTGGCCCGGATGGCCCAGTCGAAGCACACCGCGGCCCACTTCACCTTCGTGGAGGAGTGCGACGTGACGGCCCTGATGGCCCTGCGGGCCCGGATGCGCCCGCGGGCCGAGTCCCGGGGGGTCAAGCTCACCTTCCTGCCCTTCATCGTGAAGGCCGTGGTGGCCGCCCTCAAGCGCCACCCCGTACTCAACGCCGCCCTCGACGAGGCCTCCCAGGAGATCGTGTACCGCAAGTACTACAACCTCGGGATCGCGGCCTCGTCCGACAACGGGCTCATCGTGCCCGTGCTCAAGCAGGCCGACCGCCGGAGCCTGCTCGACTGCGCCCGGGAGATCAACCGCCTCGGCCAGGACGTCAAGCTCGGGAAGGTCAAGCCCGACGACCTTCAGGGCAGCACCTTCACCATCACCTCCCTCGGGGCCCAGGGGGGCCTCTTTGCGACGCCCATCCTCAACTTCCCCGAGGTGGGCATCCTCGGGGTCCATCAGATCAAGCAAAAGCCCGTGGTTCGTGACGGGCAGATCGTGATCGGCGACGTGATGCTCCTGTCCCTGTCGTTCGATCACCGGGTGGTCGACGGCCACGTCGGGGCGGCCTTCGCCTACGACATCATCGGGGGCCTGCAAGACCCCGAAGGGCTCCTCCTCGAGATCTGAGGTCCCATGGACCGGCACTACAAGGCGGCCGGGGCGTTGGCGAGCTCGGCCGCCCGGTAGACCGTGACCCCCACCACGGGCTCTCCCCCGTCCGGCGGAAACGTCGTCACCCGGGCCTCCCAGAGCAACGGCAGGCCCACCGTGGCGGTGACGTGGCCCACCATGCCCACGGCCCCGAGGCGTCGCAGGGGGGCCAGGAAGTACTCCCGGGCTGCGGCGGCAGAGGGGTCGTCGGGGGAGGCGATCCAACGCACCTCCACCTCCAGGGCGATGCGCCTCCCGTTGCCCTGGAGGGCCGTCACAAACCGGGCCCCCTCCGTACGGACCCCCACCACCACCGACTCCTCGGTCACCCGCCGGACGGTGGGGCTCCGCTCGACCAGGCCGGGTGGGGGGCTGAGGGCTTCGAGGCCCCCGAGGGCGCACAGGGCGTCGAGGCGCGGGGCGGGGGCGCAGCGGCCCTCGGTGCAGGCCTCGGCCTCGGCGGGGCTGGCGGCGCTCCAGCGGGCGCTGCGGCCGCGGCCGACGACGGCGGCCCGGGCCCTTCCATCCAGGACCTGGAGGGTGAGCTCAGGGCCCACCCCGAGGGGACGGTCGGAGTTGCCCGAGCGTTCGGTGTAGCGGAGCGACCAGCCGGTGTGGTGTGGTGGTTCAGGGCGGGCCCCGGAGCACCCGAAGGCGGCGAGCCCGAGGAGCGGGGCGAGCATCAGACCCCGAGGAGAGACCAGCATGCGCGTAGGGATTGTCGGTGCCACAGGCTTTGTCGGTCGTCGGTTGGTGGCGGCCCTGCAGGCCCGGGGCGAGGCCGTGACGGTGTTTTCTCGTGCCCCCGCGCGGGCCCGGGCGGTGTTGCCCGGGGTGTCCGACCATCGCGGCCTCGAGGCCCTCACGGCCGCAGGGTGCCACGACCTCGAGGCCCTCATCAACCTTGCGGGCGAGCCTGTGCTCGGTCAACGCTGGGACCCGGCCTTCAAGGCCCGGGTCGTGGAGAGCCGCGTGGCCACCACCCGGGCCGCGGTGGAGGCCCTCGCCCAGGGGGAGGCCCCGGGGCCCCGGGTGCTCGTCAACGCCAGCGCCGTGGGGTACTACGGCGACCGCGGCGACGAGGTCCTCGCCGAGGACGCCGCGGCCGGGACAGACTTCCTCGCGGGGGTCTGCGCGGCCTGGGAGGCCGAGGCCCGCAAGGCCGCGGACAAAGGGGCCCGGGAGGTCAGGCTGCGGATCGGGGTGGTGCTCGGCGAGGCGGGCGGGGCCCTGGAGAAGATGCTCGTGCCGTTTCGGATGGGGGTCGGGGGCCCGATGGGGAACGGGCGGCAGTACATGCCGTGGGTTCACCTCGACGACGTGGTGGGGGCGGCGGTGTTCGCCCTCGACCATGCCGCCGTGCAGGGAGCGGTCAATGTCACGGCCCCGACCCCTTTGCCCTGGAAGGAGTTTGCCGCGGCCCTGGGCCGGGCCCTCGGGCGACCCGCCTGGCTGCCCGTCCCGGCCTTCGCCCTCAAGCTCGCCCTGGGGGAGGGTTCGTCCGCGGTGCTCGCGGGGCAGAGGGCGGTGCCCCGGGCCCTGCTCGACGCGGGCTACACGTTTCGTTTCGACGCGGTCGACGCGGCCCTGCGCGACATCCTGCGCTGAACCCGCCGCGGGTCCGTCACTCCGACCCGAGGCGCAGGGAAGCCCGCACCTCCATCAGCAGGGCCCCGAGGCGGTTGCGGCCCGAGCCGTCGGCCCCCGAACCCCAGTAGTAGTCCCGCGGGGCGGCCTCGATGAGGGGCTCGTTGCCCGTGGCCAGCAGGGCAGCCCGGAGGTCGGGGTGCTGCGTAAACTTCGCCACCAGGGCCTTGCGCATCACCTCGTCCTTGACAGCCTCCCAGTCAGGACGCAGGGGCCGGGCCCGGTCGCCTCCGAGGGCCTTGGCCTCCATCGGCGAGGCCGCCGCGTGCACCGCCCCGGCGTGGGCCTCCTCGAGAAACTTCTTGGCCTGAAAGTAGTGCTCGGCCGTCGGCCAGTACCGCCCCTCCAGGGTGAACCCGTGGGCCGAGAAGTTGGAGAGGAAGCCATAAGCGTCCCGCTCCCGGTAGAATCGGATCGCCATGTGCGTAAAGTCTCCGTCGCCTCCCGACTCTGCCACGGCAGGCGTGGGCGCGACAATGCACGATCGCGGTCCCCCTGCGGGGCCACGCCGCGCCTGACGTCGTGAATGTCACGCACGATCGGGCCGTCACGGTCGGTGCCGCGTCGAGGTGGTCTTGCTCCAAGCTCCAGATCGGCGCAGAGTCGGAGAGGTTATGTCACACTACGCACGGCTGGTAGGGGTTCTCAGCGGGGCCACGCTCCTCGTGGGGGCGGGGCGCGCCGACGCGCAGGTGGTCGACTTCACCGGCAATTACGCCGTGACGTCCAACACCACCGTCCACGTCACCTCCCCTCTCAACACCTCCGAGACCCGCACCACCCGCGAGCGCGCCGCGGTGCAACAGAGCGGCTCGTCGGTGGCGTTTCGCGTGACCAACGACCGCAACGAGGTGTGCAACCTCCAGGCGACGAGCAACGGCAACGCCCTGTCCTTCAACGCCGGCCAGCGCTGCGCCATGACCGACCCCGTGCACAACATCGTGATGCAGCTCACCCTGCGACGCGGCACCGGGAACCTCCGCGGCAACGCCATCTCCCTCAACCTGTCGTGGGATGCCAGCAGCGGCGGGATGTTCGCCATCTCGGGCACGGCCAGCCAGCGGGTCTCGGGACAACGCCCCGGGGCTCCCGCCGCCGCCGCCGCCCCTGCCCCGACCCCCGTGCAGATACCCGTCGAGGCCCCCCCTGTCGCCCCGACTCCGGTGCTCGTCGAGGTCCCCGCCGAGCCCCCCCCGTTTGACCCGGTGCCCGCCCCCACCCCGGGCCGCACCCGCACCCGGACCGCGAGCCGGACCGCGAGCCGGACCGCGGCCGCCCCCGTGGTGGCCCCCACCCCCGCCGTGCCCGCCGCCCCGGAGGAGCCCCCCGCAGCCCCGGAGCCCGCTCCTCCGGCCCCGCCGCTGCTCTGGGGGACCCCCCTGGCCGACCTCCTCAACAGCATGGTCAGGTCTCCGGCCGCGAGCCCAGCCCCCGGGCCCACCGGGGCGCCCGCAGGACCGACCGCCCCGACCCCCATGGGTTCGGCCCCCACCGTCTGGGGGCCTCCGGGTGCCGCCGCGACCCCGGGTCCGACCCCGGTCACGCCTGGGTTTGGGGGCTCCACCCCCGCGGTCTGGGGTCCCCAACCCGCCGCGACCGGCCCGGCCCCCGCCCCCGCCCCGGCCCCGCCGCCCACCTGGCGCCCGGTGGCACCCCCGCAGAGCCCCCCGGGGGCTCCGGGCCCCGCCCCGTACGCACCGACGGGAGGACCCGGGCTCATCGGCTTCGGCTCCGGGGCCCCGCCCCAGCCCGGGGGTTGGGCCCCCCAGCAGCCCCAGCAGCCCCAGCAGCCCCAGCAGCCCCAGCAGCCCCAGCAGCCCCAGCAGC
>CAYUSB010000021.1:0-27945 GCA_964447205.1 uncultured Myxococcaceae bacterium | reverse complement strand
CCGCCCCCGGAGGGTGGAGCCCGCCGCAAGGGCCTCCGGGGGGTCCGCGGGCCCCGGCCCCGTCGCCCCCGGCTCCGGGCCCCCCGCGTACGACGGGCCCCGGGCTGACCTTCGGCGGCTGACGGTCGTCTCAGGGAGCCTGCAAGATCGCGGCGATGGCGTCGAGGCTCCGCGGGTCGGTGATCATGCCCCGGTGCAGGGCCACGGGGATCCGGGTGACGCTGCGGCACCCCTGCAGAATGGCCGTCTCCGCGGGCTGAACCATCAGATCCCAAGGGGTGTACAGGCAGTGCACCTCGACCTCGCCGAAGGGGTCGGGGTCGCCCGCGAGGTCGACGAGGAGGGGGCTCCCCGGGCGCATCTGGCGCACCCCGGCCAGGGGCAGGGTCCAGGCCGTGCGGGTGCCCTGGTGGGGCCCGCTGACGGACACAAACCGACGCACCCGGTCGCGGCCGCCCAGGCGCTGGATCCACACCCGGGTCACCAGGGCCCCCATGCTGAAGGCCACCACGTCGACGCGGTCGTATCCTGTGGTGGCGCACAGGGCCGCGGCCTCGTCGGCGACGTGGGCGGCGAGGTGCTCCAGAGGGGCCGCCCCGGTGTTGGGCCGCAGGTCGATGAGGTGCAGCCCCCGCACGCCCCGGGCGGCGAGCCCGGCCCGCAGGGGCTCCAGCCGTCGGGCTGTGTCCCACACCCCATGAACCAACAACACCGGCCGCATATCGCCTCGCAACAGTAGGGCAACTCGCCCCGATCGGGAGTACCATCGGGCGGTCACTCCTGATTGGGAGGCCGCGAGGGTATGACCGATTCGATGCGCCCGAAAGGGCCCCAACTCCGCCGGGTGTGCGGGTTCCTTGTCGCGCTGGGGCTGGTGTCGGGGCCAGGGTGTTTTGATGCCGACAGCCCCGTGGTCGACCCCGACGCGGGCGTCCTGCCCGACCTGCCCCGCACCGACCTCGGCCCGCGCGACAGCGGCCTCGACGTAGCCGACCTGGACGCCTCCCCCGACGACCTCGGCCCCCCGCAAGACCTCCCCCCGCCCGAGGCGGCCGTCGACGCCCCCCCCGACGCGGGGCGCCCCTGCGACCTCGACCTCGACTGCCGCGACCCGCTCCTTCCGCGGTGCCTCGTGGCCACGGGGCGCTGCGTCCGTTGCCTGCCCGGGTCGGGCGACTGCGGGCGCGGTCAGCGCTGCCTCGCCGACTCGTTCGCCTGCACCGCCGCGTGCACCCGCGACACTGACTGTAGCCCCCCCGGGAGCCCCGACGCGGGCACGAGCGAAGACCCTCCCCTGCGCTGCGACACCGACCGCGGGGTGTGCGTCGAGTGCGCCACCGACGACGAGTGCCCCGTGCGTAGCATCTGCGCCGCGGGGCTGTGCGTCCCGGGCTGCAACGAGCAGCGGGGGTGCTCCTTCGGCGAGGTCTGTTGCAGCAACACCTGCGTCGTCCCGCAACAAGACCTCTCCCACTGCGGCGGCTGCGGGATGCGCTGCGAGGCGGCCAACGGCGTCACGGCCTGCAACGCGGGCCGGTGCACCCTCGTGCGCTGCAACGAGGGCTTCTCCGACTGCAACATGGACCGCGCCGACGGCTGCGAGGCCGACCTCCGCCGCGACGTCGCCCACTGCGGGGCCTGCAACACCGCGTGCCCCATGGTCGGAAACGCCGCCACCGTCGCCTGCGCCGCGGGGCGCTGCGGGTTCACCTGCCGACCGCGCTTCGCCGACTGCGACGGCGACCCGTCCACGGGCTGCGAGGGCGACCTCGACAACGACACCTCCCACTGCGGCCGGTGCAACACCGTCTGCACCGCCCGCCCCAACGCCGCGATCATCACCTGCGGGACCGGGACCTGCGGCTCGATCTGCGACCTCGGCTACGGCGACTGCGACGGCGACGCCGCCAACGGCTGCGAGACCAACACCCGCACCGCGGCCGCCCACTGCGGAGCCTGCGGGAGCACCTGCCCCGTGCGTCCCAACAGCACCCCGGCCTGCGCGGCGGGGCGGTGCGGGGTGCGCTGCGACGTGGGCTACGGCGACTGCGACGGCGACCCGGTCAACGGCTGCGAGAGCGACCTCCGCACCACGGCCGAACACTGCTCCCAGTGCGGCAGCCGCTGCGACCTGCCCGGCGGCACCTCGGCCTGCGTGGGCGGGGTGTGCTCGCTGGCCTCCTGCGGCGAGAATTTCGCAGACTGCGACAACGACAGCACCAACGGCTGCGAGGCCGACCTGCGGGCCACCGTCACCCACTGCGGGGCCTGCGGCACCGCGTGCCCGGCGCGGGCCAACGCCCGGGCTACCTGCGCCGAGAGGGCCTGCGGATACGTCTGCAGTGAGGGCTTCGGCGACTGCGACGGCGACCCCAGCAACGGCTGCGAGGTCGACCTCCGCACCACCCTCGCCCACTGCGGCGCCTGCGGGCTCGCCTGCTCCCTGCCGAGCGCCACCGCGGCCTGCGTGGCCGGGGTGTGCAGCGTGAGCGCCTGCCCGGCCGGGCGCGGCGACTGCGACATGCAGCCCGCCAACGGCTGCGAGGCCGACCTCGCCGCCGAGCCCAATCACTGCGGGGCCTGCGGCGTACGCGGGGTCGAGCGCTGCGACGGCATGGACAACGACTGCGACGGAGCCGTCGACGAGGGCTGCCCCACGGGCCTCACGGGGCTCGACGTGTACGACTTCACCAGCCCCAACTACGGCAGCAGCTCGGGCTCGGCGTACACCCTGGCCTGCCCGTCGGGCACGGTGGTCACGGGCTTCAACGGGCGGCTCTACACCAGCACCTCGTACCCCGTCGCGATGCAGCTCCGCTGCGGGCGTCCCCGGCTGGTCGAAGACCGCTCGACGACCCCGTTTCGGTACACCGTGGCCCTCGACGACGCGGGCACCACGGACTTCCACGGGCTGTCGAGCGGCGTGGCCCGGAGCATCGCGTGCCCCGAGGGGGCCTTCGCGTACACGATCCAGGGGCGCTACTCGTCGTACCACTTCCAGCTCGGGTTCTCCTGCGCCACCTGGACGGTCGAGGGGTCGCCCGCGGCCGGGTGGCGGGTCGCCCGGACGCCCGTCGGGTCGGCCCAGGTGATCGGCCTCGCCTCGGGGACCTCGTACACGTACACAGGCCCCCTGGAGGGACAGTCGGGCTCGGCCCTGCGCAGCCTCTTCGGCACCTGGGTGACCCGGTACTTCTATCGCAACGCCGCGCGCTTCACCGCCCCGGCGGTGACCGTTCGGCCCTGACCCCTCGCCTCCGGCGGAGGGCCCCCGCGGCTTGCGAGGGGACGCCGCGCGGGCGTATCGTCCCGGCCATGGTGGCCCCGTCTCGTTCGTCCTCGTCGGTGTGCCGCGCAGCCCTGGGCCTGACGGCCCTCCTGCCCCTCGGGGCTGCGGGCTGCTCGCAGAGTGACCCCCCCGCCACGGCCCGTCTGTCGCCCGCCTCGCCCGCCCGCCCCCTGGCCGGGGCTCCCGGGTCCGTGGCCCGCAAGGCCCCCGACGAGATCCTGCTCGACCTCGGGGCCGACGGCAGCGCCCTGGTGGGCCGGGTTCGGCCCGCCCTCGAAGACACCGACGGCGACCGGGTCCTGGTCGTGCGCCGCCTCGGCGCCGACGGACACGACGCCCCCCTCCTCGGGGGACAGCCCCTCGTCGAGGCCCGCTTCACCGGCGGGGGATATCCCCTCCTCGTGCTCGACACCGAGCACACCCTGTCGCGCATCGCCGCCCCGGGCAGGGCCCCCGAGGTCCTCGGGCGCACGGTGTACGGGCCCCTGTCGCTGTCCCTCGACGGGCGTCGGGTGGCGTACACCCGCGGCGATCCGCCGATGCTCGAGCTCATGCGCCACGACCTCACCACGGGGCAGGCAGTTGCCGCGGCCCCAGGGGTAGTCCCCGCCTGGAGCCCGGCCCTGTCGCCCGACGGGAGCGAGGTGATCTTCGTGGCCAGCCCCGACGGACGGCCCGAATTCTGGCGGGTCTCGGAGGGGGCCCCGGCCCGGCGGTGGGCCGAGGTGGGGGCGGGGGTTCCGTTTCCGACGGGGCCTTCGGCGCCCGTGGTGTTTGGCGACGCCCTGGTGTTTGAAGACGAGACAGGGGTGCACAGCCTGGGGCTCGACGGGACCCTGCGCCGGTCGCTCCCGGGCCTGCACAACCCCGTCCTCAGTCCGCATCGCGCGGCCCTCTTCGCGGGGGCCACCCCCACCGCCTCGGCCCTCACCCGCATCGACGGCCCCCTCCTCACGGGAGCCCCGCGGTGAAGGCCCGCCCGCTCCGGGTCACCGCCCTCCTGGCCGCCCTCTCCGCCCTCGGGGCGAGCGCCCACGGCCAGGTGCGCCATCGCCACCCCCTCAACACCCGCCCCAACATCAACTACGGCTACGACAACCGCTCCGGGTCGGGGTGCACCGACTACAACTGCGGCACCCGCTGCTACGACGGCCACACCGGCACCGACATCCCGGTCGGGGTCGGCACCACCGTCGTAGCCAGCGCCGCGGGCACCGTGATCGCCACCAACAACGGCTGCGCCAACTACGGCTACCGCGGCAACACCTGCGGCGGCCGCTGCGGCAACTACGTCCAGCTCTCGCACAGCGACGGCACCCGCACCATCTACTGCCACATGCAGCTCAACTCCCTGGCCGTCAGCCGCGGGCAGCGGGTCAACTGCGGCCAGACCCTGGGCCGCTCGGCCAGCTCGGGCAGCTCGACGGGCCCTCACCTGCATTTCGGCTGGCAGCGAGGCGGGGTCTCGCGCGACCCGTTCTCGGGCCGGTGCAGCAACGGCGGCAACGCCTGGGTCGACCAGCGCCCCTACCCCCAAACCCCTGCCACGACCTGCGCGTGCGTGCCCAGCGCCGAGACCTGCAACGGCCGCGACGACGACTGCGACGGCCGGGTCGACGACGGCATCGCGGCCCGCACCTGCGGCCGGGGCCGCTGCCAGCGCAGCGTCTCGTGCAGCAATGGCCGGTTCGCCACCTGCACCCCGGGTTCGCCCGTGGCCGAGACCTGCAACGGGGTCGACGACGACTGCGACGGCCGGGTCGACAACGGGGTGGCCGCCCGCACGTGCGGGGTCGGCCGCTGTCGGCGCACCGTAGCCTGCGCCAACGGCCGGTTCGCCACCTGCACCCCGGGCACCCCCATCGCGGAGGTGTGCGGCAACCGAGTCGACGACGACTGCGACGGCATGGTCGACGAGGGCTGCCCCGTCGACGCCGGGCCCCCCCGCGACGTGGGCACCGACCTCGGGCCGCCCGATGTGGGTTTCCCCGACAACGACGCGGGTTTCCCCGACAACGACGTGGGCGTGCCCGACGACGCGGGCGTGCCCGACGACGCGGGCAACGACGACGCGGGCGTCGAGGAGGACGCGAGCCCCGGCGAGGACGTCCCGGAGTTTGTCGACGTGGGCGAGGCCGACGCGGGCGACGTAGCCCCCGACGACGGGACCCTCGGCGAGGAGCCCGACACCGGCTGCGGATGCCGCACGGTGGGGGCGGGGCGCGCGGGCTCTTCGGGCCTCGCGGGCCTCAGCCTGGTCGTCGGCGTGGTGGCGGCGCGGCGGCGTCGGCGACGCGAGACGTAGGCCCTGATGGAGGTCGTGCATCGGGCAGAGGTCACGCGGCTCGTCGAGCTGCTCCGAGCCCCTTCCGAGCGGCTCACCCTGATCGGGGTGAGCGGACCGGGGGGGGTGGGCAAGTCGTTCTTGCTCAACGACGCCCTGGAGGCCCTCGGGCCCGACCTCGCGGGCTACCTCCAGCTCCGCGTCGACGGGTCGCAGCGGCACGCCCTCGGCGACCTCTTCGCCCTGATCGAGCAGCTCTTCCCGCGGAGCCTCCCGCCCCCCGCCGACCCCGAGGCCGACTACTTCCCGCAGGTGCGCAAGGTGGCCACCGCGCACCGGGCCATGCTCGACGACTTCACCACCGAGCGGGCCGACCAGGACGACCGCCTCACCGAGGCCGCCGTGAGCGTCTTGCGCCTCGGCCACGCCCTCAACAAGGCCGTGCCCAAGACCCGGGAGTACCTCGACGTAAAGTCCCTCGGGGTCGGCGAGGACGATGTGCGCAAGCTCCTCGGGGCCGCCAAGGCCCTGCAGGAGTCGACGCAGCTCCCCGGGCCCGTGCGCGACCTCCTGGGCGTCACCTTCCGCAACCGCGTGCGCACCGACCTGTACGGCGTCACCGCCGAGGCCATGCTCACCGACCTGTCCGCGGCCCTCGTCGGGTATCGCACCCGCGACCTGCTGCGCATCACCCACCGCCCCCTGCGCGACCGCAACACCGACCTCCTGCTCGTCGTCGACGACTTCGAGGCCCTCGCCCCCACCCTCGAGCCCTTCCTCCTCGGGGCCCTGCTCCCGCGGCTCAAATCGGCCCCCTTCCAGACCGTGGTGATCGTGATCGGGCGCGACGACCTCGGGGCCATGAGCCCCTCCTGGGAGCAGCACTTCCATCGCCACATCGCCGCCCGCCTGCGCCTCGACCCCTTCGATCGCGAGACCGCCCTTGCGCTCCTCGCCCAGGCGGGGATCGCCCCGGAGCGGCGCGACGACCTCTTCGCCGCGACCCAGGGGTTTCCGTACCTCCTGAGCCTCGTGCTGGAGGAGGCGGGCCAGGGGGAGGCCGACGCGGCCCTGTTTCTGAAGAAGTTTTTCGACCGGACGACCCGGTGGATGACCCCCACGGAGCAGGGGTGGTTCGTGCGGGTGTGTTACCTCGACGCGGTCGACGAGGACACCCTCGGGCGCCTCTTCTCCGCCGAGGAGGCGGGCCGGGTGCAGCGGTGGTTCGAGGGCGAGGCCTCCATCCGCGACCCGGCCAGCGCCGTGTTTCGGGTGCGCCCCCTGATCCGCGAGAAGGTCCTGCGGTACCAGTCCCTGCGGGCCCCCGGGCGCCACCGGGCCCTGCTCGCCCAGGCCCAGGGCGAGCCGGGAGCCGCTACGCCTTGAGCGAGAAGGGCGTGAAGTCGGTGTCGGTGTCGTAGAAGTCCTCGGACTCCTCGCGTTTGAGCCACCCCACCACCCGGTACGTCACGGGCGTCAGCACCGCCTCCAGGAGCACCTTGAGGAGGTAGTTGCCGAGCATCACCTGGATCACCAGGGCGTGGCTCCACACCCCGACAAACGCCATCGGGTAGAACACCGCCGAGTCGACGGCCTCGCCCACCACGGTCGACCCGATCGTGCGGGCCCACAGGTGTTTGCCTCGGGTGGCCACCTTCATCTTCGCGAGCACGTACGAGTTGGCGAACTCGCCGCAGAAATAGCCGCAGAGCGAGGCCAGGGCGATGCGCGGGGTCTGGCCGAAGACGGCCTGGAGGTGGGCCTGACCGTGCCACCCGGGGGCCGGGGGAAGGGTCACCACCACGTAGCTCATCAGGGCCGCGAAGAGCAGGGCCGCGAACCCCGCCCACACCACCCGCCGAGACCGGGCGTAGCCGTACACCTCCGTGAGCACGTCGCCGAAGACGTAGCTCAGCGGGAAGAAGAGGATCCCCGCCCCGAAGACCCTCCCGTCGACGGAGACCACCTTGCTCGTCCCGATGAGGTTGGAGCACAGCAGGATCGCCACGAAGGCCCCGAGGACGAGGTCGTAGTGCCGGTACCCGCCCTGCCGCCGGGCCCCCGGAGGCGAGCCCGAGGCGGTCTCCGAGGCGGGCGTCGCGGGGGGCATCACGGCCGGGACGCTCGCACACACCCGCCGGCTGCGGCAATGTCCTTGGTCTGTACGACGGGGGACAGAGCCCGCAAGGCCGCAGGGCTTCAGCGCCCCCGCACGACCCGCTCGCCGAGGTGGACGAACCACTTCATCCGGCAGTGGTAGCCCCACCACAGGGCTCCCTGCTGCAGCACGGCCATGACCACCACCCACTCGGCCGCGGGGCGCCACTCCACCTGGTGCACCGCGAGCCCGAGGGCCAGGGCCGGGGCCCAGCCGAGCCCCATCCACCACAGCCCCGTCCCCACCGTACGCAGGGGCATACGAACGAGGGCCCCGAGGCCCTCCCCCGCCGCCGTCAGGGCCGGTCGCCCCTGCCCCATGGCGTAGCTCATGGCCACGTCGCGCCAGCACCGCACGAGGCCGAACAGGGCCACCGCCAGGGCCACCGCCGCCGCCTGCCGCAGGTCGCTCCGCCGGGCGTCGTGCAGGGCCTCGCTCACCCGCCCGAGGTACCGCACCAACGACCAGCCCATTCCCGCACACAGGGCCGCCCCAAAGGCAGCCAGGAGCTCGATCAGGGCCGTGGTCCTCACCCGGCGTACGGCCTCGGCCAGGGCCCTGCCGACCGAGGGCCCCACCGGGGAGGCTCCCATCAAGGGATAGAAGGCTCCCAGCACGAGCCACCCGAGGCCCCACAGGCCCACCAGGAGGAGGCCCCCGCGGCCGAACAGGTCGAGGACGTCGGACTGTTGGGCCAGGAGGTCCATGGCCAGCCGACCCCCCTCGCGCCACAGGGCCCAGGCCCCGTCGGGGTGCCCGCTCAGGGGGCGAAAGGCCCACTGGACCCCGAGGGCGGCCCACGCCCAGCTCAGCCCCAGGCTCAGGGCCCACACGAAGAGCACCGCGGCCCCGCGGCCTCCCGTGCTCCACCATCCGGGGCGGGATCCCCTCACGGCCCCACCGCCCGCAGGAGGGTGGCGATCCACCATTGGGCCCGGGTCACGAGGGGAGACAGGTCGGAGGCGGAGCCCTCAGGGTTGCCGACGGCGAGGCGGGCGTTGTTGAGGCGGTTGCGGTCGAAGGGAAACTGCCCGTCGGGGTCGATGGTGACCCGACGCAGGGGGCGCGGGGCGTCGTAGGGGAGGGTGTAGGGGGTGTGGGTCTGGGGATTCCAGCGGTGGAGGGTGCGGGTGCCGTCGGTGGCCTCGAAGACGACCGTGACGGGCAGGCTGGGCCCTCCCTCCCGGTCGAGCACCACGGTCCCCTGCCAGCGCCCCGAGGCCGTCCGGTGGCTCTCGGCCACGGTCACCGCGAGGTCGACCCCCGCGGGCTCGCGCAGGGCCGGCCGCAGAAACCCATCGACCGCCTCGGCCCCGAGGTGTTCGGTCATCACCGCGAGGAAGTCGTCGGGGGTCGGGTGCCGAAAGCGCCACGCCGCGGTGTAGGCCCGCATGGCGGCCGTAAACCTCGCGGTCCCGTAGGTGCGCTCCAGGGTGCGGAGCACCGTGGCGGTGCGGGCGTATACGTGCGACCCGTAGCGCCCCCCCGGAGGAAACTCATCGGCCCGCGAGGCCACCGGCATGGGAAACCGGATCCTGCTCCCGTGATGAGACTCCTGGGCCCAGGTGTCGATCCGCGGCCCGAGGAGGGGCAGGTCGAAGATCGGGCCCCCGGGGCCGTAGAGGTCCTCCATCACCCGGGCCGTGGCGTACTCGCAAAACCCCTCGTCGAGGAAGGGGTGATCGTGCTCGTTGCTGGCGAGGAGGCCGTAGAAATACTGGTGCCCAAACTCGTGGACGGTGACGTACTCCAGGTACCGGGCCCGCCGCGGGTGCCACCACACCCCGTCGGTGGTGATGAAGGTCGGGTACTCCATCCCCCCGGCCTCCTCGGCCTCCCGGGGCGGCACGAGCACGGTCAGGGTCGTGTACGGGTACGACCCGTAGCGCCGTGCGAACCGCGGCATGGCGTCGCGCAGGACGTCCACCACGCGCGCGGCGAGGCCCTCGTCGCCGGGCCCGTGCAGCACCCGCAGGGACACCTCCCCGGCGGTGCTGAGGTGCTCGCGGAAGCGGTCCCAGGTGACCCAGGCGAAGTCGTGGACGCGGTCTTGGACGTAGTGGTGCCTGTCACCCGCGGGGGTGTGCTCGACGGGTTCGACCGGGCGCCCTGTGGCCCCGACGGTGTAGCCCCGGGGCACGGTGAGGGTCACGTCGTACGCCCCGAAGTCCGCGTAGAACTCGCTGTTGGCATGGAAGGCGAAGCGCGCCCACTGTCCGTCGGCCTCGCGCACCGCCACCTTCGGAAACCACTGGGCCACCATGTGAAACCGGTCGGCGGCCCCCGTCCGGGCCATGAGCGACGGCAGGGTCGAGCGCCAGGCCATGGCAAACCGTACGGTCTCTCCCGGGGCCACCGGCCGCGGCAGGAGGAGCCGGAGCTGGGTGCGATCGTCGGGCACGGCGGGGTCGTGGGCCCCCGTGGCGAGGAGGTCTCCCCCGGCCCCCTCCATCCGAAAGCTGCGCAGGGCGATGTTGCCCCAGCGACGTTCGGAGGCGTCCCGGACCGACCGCCCGGTGCGGGCGAAGAGGGTGCCTTCGCTCTCGAAGGCGTTGAGGTAGAGGTGCAGCCAGAGGTCGTGGGCGGGTTGGGTCGAGGTGTTCTTCCAGGTGAGGGTGCCCTCGCCGTCGACGGTGTGGGCCACCGGATCGAGCCGGGCCCGCAGGGTGTAGCTGGCCACCTCGGTGTCGATGGCGGGGGGCATCCGCGCGACCGGCCCTGCGTCGACCGCCTCCACCGGGCTCCCCTCCACGCAGGGCGGGGGGACCGCCGTCGCCGCGGCGTCTTCGACGGGCTGGGCCGGGGCGGTGCGATCGTCCCGAGGGCCTCGGGCGTGCACGATCGGGGCGGCCTGGGGCTCCATCCCTTCCCCGGTCGCGGCGTCGTCCGCGGAGGCGTCGTCCGCGGAGGCATCGAGGACGTCGCCCGGGGCCAAGCCCGCGTCGCCCGCGAGGGCCTCGGTCACCACCGCGCCCGCCTCGTGCTCGGCCGCCCCGGGGCCGGCGTCACGGTCGGGGTCGGCCCATCCGGCCCCGCGTCCGCTCAGGACGATCCCCACGGACAGGGCGGCCCCCAGCCCTACGGACCCCACCCGGGGCCACCTCGGTCTCGTCTCGATCGTCACGGCGCGTGCGAGCGTACCCGACGGGCCCGGGCTTCGTCGCGTCGTTCGTCCGTCCGAGCACGATGGTGCCGCCGCGACGGGGAAGGGGTCGCCTCGGAGGGGTCAGGCTCTGGGGGCAGGGCGGGGGCAGCCTCGGGGGGACCCTGGCCTGCATCGGTTGTCGCGGGGGCGGCTTCGGGGGCGGCCTCGGGGGCGGCCTCGGAGGCTGGCAGCGGCGAGGCCTCACGGACGGGCCCCGCGCGGACAGGGGCCTCGGCGGACGCGGCCCGCACCGTCGCCGCCGTGCCCTGCTTCGCCGGGAACCACTGGAGCACCCCCACGCTCAGGGCCACCGTCACGGCGGCCCCTGCGAGCACCCACAGGGCCTGCCGCTGCATCCGGGCCCGGCGATGCGCCCCCTGCGGCGGAGCCGGGGCCGGGGCCGCCGGAACCTGCGACACCACCGCCGAGCCCGACAGGGTGGTGTCTTCGCGGGAGATGGGCTGCGAGGCCTCGACCCCCACGGCCCCCCAATGCCCCTGGGAGGTACGGGCCCCCCAGGCGGCGTCGGCCTGGGCCGCGCTGGCCTCCAGGGCGTCGAGCAGGGCCCCCGCGTGCTGAAACCGATCGGCGGGGTTGAGGGCGAGGGCCCTGGCCAGGATGGGCTCCCAGGGGCCGACGTCGCAGCCTCGCCCGGCCGGGGTGGGGCGCGCGGGGGACAGGGCCGCGGCCAGGCCCTCGCCGAGGCCGCCCCCGGGGTAAGGGGGCTGATCGGTGAGGGCCTCGACCAGGATCAACCCCATGGCGTGGACGTCCGTCCACGGGCCGGTCCGGGTGCTCCCGCACTGCTCGGGGGCGGCGTACCGCGGCGAGAAGGCTTGCAGGGTGCTGGCCGTCCGGGTGGCCCCGGAGCCCGCGGACTCGTCGTCGCCCATCCGCTTGGCGATGCCGAAATCGAGGAGCTTCAGCCGCGTCCCGCGTCGCCCCTGGAGGAGCATCATGTTGGCGGGCTTGAGGTCGCGGTGGGCCACCCCGACGTCGTGGGCGTCGGCCAGGGCCTCCAGGGCGGGCCGCAGGAGCCCCAGGACCTCGCCCGGGCTGCTCCCTCCGCGCCCGCGCCGCGCCCGGAGGTGCCGGTCGAGGGTGACCCCGGCGATCCACTCCAGCACCATCCACGGGGCGACCCCGCCGGCGGGGACCTCGGCGGCCCCGAAGTCCATCACCTTGACGATGGCCGGGTGGGTGAGCCCGGCCAGGGTGCGGGCCTCGGCGGCGAAGCGGGCCACGAAGCCCTCGGGGTCGTCGGTGTCGAGCTCGCCCGCGAGCTTGAGGACCTTGACGGCGATGGGCTGCCTGAGGCGCAGGTGGGTGCCCTGGTAGACCACGGCGAAGCCCCCCTCGGCCACGACCCGGTCGACGCGGTACTTGCCCTCCAGGACGAAGCCCACGAGGCCGAAGCGGTCGGCCGCGGCGGCGGTCTCGTCCTCGGCCTGGTCTTCGGGGGACGGGTCGACCATCGGGGCCCGGACTCTAGCACTCACGCCGCGGGTTTGCCTGTGAACCGCAGGGCCCCTTCGCGCCGCCACCAGGCCACGTAGCGCTGTTGGGCCCGCTCCCGCTCGCGCCGGGGGAGGTTGAAATAGTACCCGAAGAACTGCCCCGTCACCTGCTTGAGCTCCTCGCTCGCGGCGTGTCGCAGGGCGGCCTCGGGGTGCAGGAGGGCCTCCATGAGCCACTCGATGCGGTGTCGGCTCTGCATCCGCTCCCACCACGGCCGCCAGGCCTCGGGGGTGGGGCCGAAGTCCTGGCGGCAGAGGGTCACGAGGGCCCCGTGGCAGGCCAGGGCGAGGGCCGGGTCGGCGTCGCCGAGGGCGTCGATGAGGACGGGCAGGGCCTCGACGTCGCGCAGTTCGCCCAGGGCGAAGGCGGCCATGCGGCGCACCTCGGCCTGGGAGCGCTGGTCGCGCACGAGGGTGCGCAGGGTGCGGGCCACGGGGTCAAACTCGGCGAAGGCCCGGAAGGCCTTGAGGCTCTCGACGACGGCGAGTCGGGTGGGGTGGTCGCCGTCGAGGAAGAGGGAGGTCATGGAGGGCAGGGCCGAGGGGTGGGCCACCTCGGCGAGGCAGGCGAGGGCGCAGGCCCGGGCGTCAGGGTCGCCGCGGTCGAGGACCCCGAGGAGCCAGGGCACGGCCGCGGCCCGGAAGCGCAGGGCGAGGCGGATCACGGGCCCGAGCTCGGCGGCCCCGGACAGCCGGGCCCCGGCCATGTCCCCGGGGGGCAGGTGGGGGCCGGGGAAGTACCGAAACACGGCCTCCAGGGAGCGCTCACCCATGGCCAGGAGGGTGGCGGCGGTCTCGTCGGTGAGGATCCCCGTGCGGGCCACCTCGGCCACGCGCTGGTCGGCTTCGGAGAGGGTCCCGACGCGGGGGCCCACGGTGTGGGGGACGCTCCCGGTGCCGCCCATGGTGTCGGGCCGCGGGGTGAGGGGCCGTGGGGTCAGGGGCCGCGGGGTCAGGGGCCGCGGGGTGAGGGGACGGGCCGAGGCGCTGCGGGGCGGGGGGGCCGACCGCAGGGGGGTCCGGGCCGTCCGGGGGGCGGCCGCCGCGTCGGCCCCGGGGGGGGGAGCGCTTCGCCTCGGGCCGAGGGGGCCCATCACGGCGGCCCGCAGGGCGGCGAGGCGGGCCTCGGCCGAGGGTTGTCCGGGGCGGTCGCGGTGACCCTCGGGCCCGGCCGGAGCGGGGGCCCGGGCGGAGGGCAGGCGTACGGGAGTCGGGGTGGCGCGCTGGCGGGGAGGGGCCATGCTGGCCCCGAGCTTGCGGGCCGTCACGAGGCGGCCGAAGGCCTGGCCGCAGCGGGTGACAAACTGCTCGAGCCCGCGCACGCTGAGGGCGCTGGGGCTGTGGACCCCGGCGTCGGCCCATAGGAGCAGGCTCACCTTGCCCTGGATGGGCACGGGCACGATCACCACCTCCTGGGCCTCGAGGCGCCCGAGCGACGTCCGCAGGGCCCCCTCGGGGCTGTCGTCGGTGACCCGGTCGACCACGGCCTGGGCCCGATCGCGTGCCGCCCCGAGCATGGGGGCGTCGGCCAGGGCGACCCGCAGGCCCCGGACGGCCGCGCTGTCGGCCCCGCGGCCCCGCGCCGCGAGGCCCTCGGCCCGCTCCCCACGCAGCACGAAGAGGGCGGCGTACACGAAGTCTTGTACGACGTGGCGGAGCATCGCCGCGATCACGGCGTCGCGGTCTTCGGCTGCGGCGAGGCGGGCCTCGGCCTCGGGCAACGACAGGGCCTCCTCGGCGTCGGCGTCGGCGGGCTCGACCGGCTCGGGGGCCACCGCCGCGGGGCCGGGCCCGGCGGGTGCCGCGGCGGGCGCGGGCGGCGACGCCGACGGTCCAAACCGCGGAACCAACGGGGCGGCCAGGGCCTCACGGGTCCCGGGCAGACGCAGGCTGTCGGGGGGCTCGTCGGGCCCCTGGGCCGCGAGGGCCGGGAGCGGTCGCGTAGACGGCGGGCCCTGCCTCGGGGCGGGGGCGGGGGCCCGCCCGGACGCCTGAGCGGAGGGCCGTACGGCCGGGACGTGGGTCTCGGCGGTGGGTCGCTCGTTGGGGTCGTGCGGGGGGGCCTCGTGGGCGCCCTGGGCCTCGGCCCGGGCTTCGCCTCCGTCGTCGTCGTCCTCGTCGTCGTCCTCGTCGTCGAGGAGGGCCGCGAGGGAGCGCAGCACGCGGCTGCTGTTGGGGGCCTGCGAGGCCCCGGGGGACACCAGGTGCGACAGGTCTGGCACGGGGCCGGGGTCGGCGTTGAACAGCCTCTCGGCCAGGTCGGCGATGCGCCCGTCGAGGGCCGTACCGTAGTACCGCCACAGGGCCCAGGCGAGGCGAAACGGGGTGACCACCCGCGGGGAGATCGCCCGCCGGGCGGCGGCCTCCAGGCGGGCGCGGGCCAGGGCCGTAAGGGGCTCGGCCACGGCCGTCACGAGGGCTCCGGACTCGTCGACGTACATCCCGATGGCCCCGAGGGACACGGCCAGGTCGGTGGGGATGCGGGCCATCTCCGCGGGGTCGGCCTCGATCACGTCGGCCCGCGTGGCGGGGGCGAGGCCGACGGCGGCGGCGCAGTACGCGGCGAGGGTGTCCTCTCCGAGGGCCCCGACCTCCAGGAGACAGATCGCCAGGTCGCCCCCTGCCGTACGCTGCCGTTGGAGGGCCTCGTCGAGCTTGGGGGCGGAGACAACGTGATCCTGCGTGAGGAGGCACTGGAGCAGCGACATGTTGGGGGCTCTTCCCCCGCGTAGGGTGCCGCGCGGGACGTTACCATCGCAAAGCCCCGCGCACGGTGTCAACGCGCGTCGCGCGTCGCGCCCAGACTTAGGAGCCTCCTTACGGCAGGCGGTGTCCGGCGAGGAAGGTCCAGGCCTCCTGGGCGAAGCGCTCGGGCAGGACGTGGCCGTCTCCGTCGCGCAGCACGGTGCGCACGGTGTACCCCAGGGAGCGCATCCGGGCCTCCATGGCGCAGGTGTAATACACCGTCACGAGGGGGTCGCGGGTGCCGTGGGCGAGGTAGGCCGGGGGGCGGCGGCCGGGGACATCGAGGGGCCCGGGTTTGTCGGGGCCCGCGCAGCTGCACCAGCCCCGTTGGGACGAGAGCTGGCCGCAGGTCGAACCTCCCCCCTCGAAGCGGCAGCTCCAGGTGTTGTTGCACTGCACGAGGCCCGCGGACGAGGTGGCGAAGGCCGCGATGCGGTCGTTGAGGCGGGTGGCCACGAGGGTGGCGAAGAACCCGCCGTTGGAGTGCCCGATGGCGTACACCCGCCGCGGGTCGATGGCGTAGCGGCGTTGGGCCTCGGCCAGGACGGCCCGGACGAGGAGGAGGTCGGGGTTGCGGTCGAGGTCGAGGTTGGGGTGGGTCTCCCAGTAGGTGGACTCGTCGCGGTGATCCCAGTCTCCGCGGCCGATCCAGCGCGACGACGGGGCGGCCACGATGACCCCCTGGCTTTGGGCCAGGCTCTGGGCCCCGCCCTCGTCGAGCATGACCGAGCCCGACCCGTTGGTCCCGTGGAAGGCGAGCACGAGGGGGGGGTTGGCCACGCGGGTGGTGGGGACGTAGAGCACCACCTCGCGCGGCTCTCCGGCGACGGTGAGGCTGGCCGTGAAGCGCCCCGTCCGCGCCGGGAACGTGCCCGAGTAGGCGGGGTTGTCGGCCCCGGGCGGGGTCGACCCGGCGTCGCGGGGGGCAGGGGGGCCGGCGTCGCGGGGGCCGGCGTCGCGGGGGCCGGCGTCGCGGGGGCCGGCGTCGGCCACGGTCCGGACGGGGCGGCAGGGGCGGTAGCCCTCCAGGGCGTAGCAGTCGTTGCCGCGGTCGCAGAAGCACCGGGCCTCGCCGGGCCAGCAGTATCGAACGAGGCCCGCGGTGTTTCGGGGTTGGCCCCGGTCGTCGGGGCGCACGGGCTCGGGGCAGGACCGAACCTCCTGCTCCTGGGTCTCGCCGGGAATGCTGTCGCAGGTCGCGAGGGCGAAGAACGGCAGCACCGACGCCATGAAGGGCCACGCAACACGCATGGACTGGGAATACTCCGACCCGAGCCTCCACGGCAAGGGCGGGACCTGACCCTCGTTGGGCCGGTTGGGTGTACCCTCCGTCCCCAGAGGCCACCATGGAGATCGTCGTCGTCCTGGGCTACCCCGCCGCGGGCAAGTCCACCTGGGCCACCACCCACCTCCCCGGGCATCACCGGGTCAACCGCGACACCCTCGGGGGCGGCCTCGAGGGGCTGCTCCCGCACGTCGCCGCGGCCCTCGACGCCGGGCGCGACGTGGTGCTCGACAACACCTACGCCACCCGGGCCAGCCGGGCCCCCCTCCTCGACCTGGGCCGACAGCGCGGGGTGCGGGTTCGGTGCGTGTGGATCGACGCGAGCATCGAGGAGGCCCAGGTCAACGCCGTCACCCGGATCGTGCGGGCCCACGGGGCCCTGCCCTCCCCCGAGGTCCTCAAGACCCTCGGCCGCCGCGACCCCGCGGCCTTCGGCCCGGGAGCCCTGTTTGCCTACCGCAAGACCTTCGAGCCCCCGTCCCCCGCCGAGGGCTTCGCCGCGGTCGACCGGGTGGCCTTCCGCCGGGCCGCGTACGGGGCGGCCTACACGGGCCGGGCCCTCCTCCTCGACTACGACGGGACCCTGCGGCGCACCCGCTCGGGCGCGAAATACCCCACCGACCCCGACGACGTGGAGGTCCTGCCGGGCCGGGCCGCGGTGCTTCAACGGCTCCGCGACGAGGGGGTCAAGCTCTTCGGGGTGTCCAACCAGAGCGGGGTGTCGAAGGGGTCGCTCACCGAGGCCATGGCCCGGCAGTGCTTCGCCCGCACCAACGCCCTGCTCGGCCTTGACATCGAGGTGGCCTTCTGTCCGCACAACCCCGCCCCCATCGCGTGCTGGTGCCGCAAGCCCATGCCGGGCCTCGCCATTGACTTCATCGAGCGCCACAAGCTCGACCCCGCCCGCACCACCATGGTGGGCGACATGACCACCGACCGCACCTTCGCCAGCCGGGCGGGCATCGGATATCGCGACGCGGCCGAGCTGTTTCCGACCTAGCCGCGGGAATCGCCGCGCCCCTCCCCGCCGTTGTCGAGGCCCCCACCCATCCCATGGACGACCCCCACACGCTCCTTGACAGCATTCGTGCCGCCCTCGCCGGGGTGATCTCCGGGCGCCCCGAGGCCATCGACCTCTTGCTCCTGGGCATCCTGGCCGGGGGGCACGTGCTCATCGAGGATGTGCCCGGGGTGGGAAAGACCACCCTGGCCCGCAGCCTCGCGCGGTGCTTCCGACTCACCTGCACCCGGGTTCAGTTTACCCCCGACCTGATGCCGAGCGACATCCTCGGGGCGAGCGTGCTCGACCCGCGGGACGGGACCTTCCGGTTTCATCGCGGGCCGATTTTTACCCACGTCCTGCTGGCCGACGAGCTCAACCGGGCCTCGCCCCGCACCCAATCCGCCCTGCTCGAAGCCATGAACGAGGCCCAGGCCACCGTCGACGGGGTCACCCACCCCCTGCCGAGCCCCTTCTTCGTGCTGGCCACACAAAACCCCGTCGACACCGCGGGGACCCATCCCCTCCCCGACGCCCAGCTCGATCGGTTCATCCTCCGGCTGTCCATGGGATACCCCGACCCCGAGGCCGAGCTCACCATGCTCTTCGCTCGCCAGGACGCCGACCCCCTCGACCGCATCGAACCCTTCGCCGACGGCGACACCCTCCGGGCCATCCAACGCGCCGTCCGGGCCGTGGCCGTACGCGAACCCGTGGCCCGTTACCTCCAGGGCCTCTGCGCCGCCACCCGGGCCCACCCCGACCTCGCCCAGGGGGTCTCCCCCCGCGGGACCCTCTGCCTCTTCCGGGTAGCCCAGGCCCGGGCCTTCACCGCCCGGCGCGGGTACGTCACCCCCGACGATGTCCAGGCCGTGGCCGGAGCCGTCCTGGCCCATCGGGTGGTCCTGGCCCCCCAGGCCCGCTTCGGCGGGCGCACCGCCGCGGCCATCGTGGCGGCCATCACGGCGCAGAGTAAGGTTCCTGTGTGACCCGTCTCTCTCCCGTTCTGGCACGGCTCCGGACCCAGGTCCGCCTGCTCGACCTCGGGCGGCTCAACCACATCCTCATCCCCGCCACCGCCGCCGAACGCGACCGCTTCCGCCGGGGCCGCCTCGGCCGGGTGGCCCGCCACGCCCTCGGGTTCTACGAGGCCTTCACCCGCGAGGGCCACGCCGCCCTGCTGGTCCTCCTCGCCGCGGCCCTGGCCGGCCTCTTCGACACCGCCCACAGCGACGCCTACCTCCTGTGGTGCGGCCTCGCGGCGATGTTCCTGGTCTCCCTCGGGGTCCGCCGACGGTACCGCCTGCCCGGGGTCACCCTGCGCGTGTCCGCCCCCGCCCGGGTCCGCCTCGGCCAGGCCATGACCCTCACGGTCGAGGTCATCAATCCCGGCCCCCAGCCCTTCGCCGCCCTCCGCGTCGAGGGCCCCTTCCTCCCCTGGGACGGGGTCTTCCTCGGCCCCGCCCCCACCCTGCCCAGGGTCCCAGCCCAGGGCCGCGCGACGGTCACCCTCCAGGCCCGGTTTCGTGCCCGGGGAGAGCACCACCTCGACGCCTTTCGGGCCGCCGCCCTCGGGCCCTTCGGCCTCACCCAGGGCCCCCCCGTGCGCTCGGAGACCGTACGCTTCCTGGTCGTGCCCGCCGTCACCCCGGTGACCCTGCACGGCCACGAGGCCGCCCCCAGCCTGGGCCTGAGCGCCCATCGTTCGTCCCAACGCGGCGACGCCACCATGGACCTCCGCGGCGTGCGGCCCTACCGCCCGGGAGACCCCGCCCGCGACCTGCACGCCCGCAGCTCGGCCCGCCTCGGGGTCCCCATGGTGCGCGAGTACGAACACCCCACCCGCCGCCGGGTCGTGGTCTACCTCCACTGCGACCCCGACGACGACTTCTCCCGCCCCCGCTTCGAGGCCGCCGTGTCCCTCACCGCGGGCCTCGTCGACGCCCTGCAACGGGCCGACGTCGCCGTCGCGGCCCTGTGCCTGGGGTCGAGGGTGCATCCCATCGCCGCGGCCCCGGAAGGGTCGCCCCCGGCCTGCCTCGACCCCTGCCTCGACCTCCTGGCCTGCGTACCCACGCCGGGCCTGCGGTCCCAACCCCTCGACCGCGACCGCCTCCTCGACGCCCTCGGCCCGCACCTCGACGGGGTCACCGCCGCCCACCTCGTGGCCCTCGGCCCCTCGGACAGCCTGCGAGCCCTCGGCCCCCACCTCGAAGCCCTGGGCCTCGTGGTCCGCGTGCACCACCCGCCATGAAACCCGAGCGCGTCTCCCCGCAGGCCCGGGCGGCCGCCCTCGTGCCCGTGGCCCTCGTGGCCCTCACCCTCAGCCTGTCCACGGACGACGTCGGGTACACCGTGGCCCTGCTCGGGCTCCTGCTCGTCCCGATGGTGCTCGGGCCGCGGTTTTCGCCCGACCTGCCCACCCAACGGATCCTCCTCGGCATCGCGGCCGTGCTCGGGACGGCCCTCGGCCTCTTCGTGGCCCCTCCCTCCGACGGGACCGAGCTCCGCGGACCCTGGTGCGCCCTGGCCTCGGCCCTGGCCCTCGGCCTCGGGCTGCGTCGGGCCTTCGCCCGGCCCGAGTGGGACGGACGGGTCGACCTCGCCCTTGGGGTCGCGGCCCTCCTCGCGGCGCGGCAGGGGCGTACGTCCCCGTGGTTTGTCGCCGTGTCCGGGGCCTACCTCGTGGCGGCCTTCGTGCAGCTCCGCGTCGAAGACCCGGGGCGCCCGGCCTGGTGGACCCTGCCCGACTACGCCCGCCGACGGGCCGCCCTCACGGCCGCCCTCACCCTGCTCGTGAGCGGGGCCCTGGCCGGGACCGTTCCCCGCGCGGCGGAGTGGGTGCAACAGCGGATCTTTCAGAGCTGGCTCGCGTCCCTCACCGAGTCGGGCTTCGACACCCGCTTCGAGCTCGGGGCCATCGCCTCGCTCCGAGACTCCGAGGTCATCGTGCTGCGCCTCCAGGGCCCCGCCCCCGCCTACCTCCGCGGGGCCGCCTGGAACGTCTATCGCCGCGGCCGGTGGTACACCCCCCTGGCCTCAGGCCCGCACATCGAGCGGGTGTCCTACGGCCCCCTCGCGGGCCCCGGGGTGGTGAGCGTCAGCCGAAGCGATCGGGCCGCGGAGGTGTTCTTCCTGCCGCTGGAGCTCGCCACCCTGGGGACCGACGGGGCCGCGGCCCGCACCGACGCCCTGGGCATCCACCGCCCCATCCCCGGAGACCCCTCCCGCAGCTACTGGTTTCGCACCGGAACCCTCTCCCCCCCCGAACCCTCCCGCACGAGCTACCGCACGGTCCCCCCGCGCCTCGCCGAGCGCCTCGTGCCCATGGCCCGGGCCATCGCGGGCGACCACCCCTCGGCCGACGTCCGGATGGCCCGGCTGCGCGACCACCTCCAGACCCGGTACCAGTACGCGCGGACCTTTCCCCGCCCGGGGCGGCGCGACCCGGTGATGTTCTTCCTGGAGGAGGTTCGGGCGGGGCACTGCGAGTACTTCGCCGGAGCCCTGGCCCTCCTCGGCCGGGCGGCCGACGTCCAGACCCGCGTGGTCGGCGGCTACCGCGTGGCCGAACGCAACGCCCTGACCGGAGAGTGGATCGTGCGCGAACGCAACGCCCACGCCTGGGTCGAGGCCGTGGGCGACGACGGCCGTTGGCACACCTATGACGCCACCCCGAGCGGGGCCCTGCCCTTCAACAACCCCCACGAGAGCCCGCGGATCCGCGCCTTCTTCGAGGCCCTCGGGGTGTGGGCCCGCCGGGGCCAGGCCTGGCTCTTCGGGCGCAGCGCGGCCGAGCTCCTCTTCGCCGCCGCGGTGCTCCTCCTGGGCTGGCTCGGCTACCGTCGCCTCCGAGACCGCCAGGCGGCCCTGTCCGACCTCGACCGCACCCGCCTGGAGGCCCCACGTTTCCTCCTCGGCCTCGACGAGGCCCTCGGGCGCCACGGCCTCGCCCGGGCCCCCGACGAGACCCTCTCCCGCTGGAAGTCCCGCCTCGACGACTCCCCCCTCGCCCCTGAGTTCCGGGCCTCCCTCGGGGGCCTCCTCGTGCGGTACAGCGCGTGGCGCTACGGCGACGAGGGCGACCCGGCTCCCCTCGCCGCCGACTTCGTGCGCCTCACCCGGGACCTCCGCAAGGCTCCCGTGGCGGGCTCCACGTCGGGATCGCCGCCAGGTCTACCCGATCGACCCGCCCCGCCAGGGTGACCCCCGCAGGCCGTGCCGGCGGGGCTCCCTCGACCTGCACCGGCGGTCGTCCCGACACCACGGGCAGGCTCACCCGGCTCGCCCCGTGGGCGTACACCCTCCGCACCTCGTCGGCCATCAGGTCGAGGAAGGGCCCCGCGTCGTTGGCCGCACGGGCTCGGGCCATGGGGAGCCCCAACGCGGCGCACAGGGCCCCGGCCTCGTGGTCGAGGTCGTACAGAACCTCCACGTGGTCAGACACAAACCCCAGGGGGCAGAGCACCACGGCCTGGAGCTCGCCCCGGGCGTAGCCCGCCCGGAGGTAGTCGCACACGTCGGGTTCGAGCCAGGGGTCTTCGGGGCGGCCCGACCGGGACTGATACACCACCGCCCAGGGCATCGGGCGCAGATGGGCCATCACGGCCCGGGCGCTGGCCTGGAGGTTGGCCTCGTACCGGCTGGCCTCGGCCATCGAGACCGGGATGCTGTGGGCGGTGAAGACCACGGTGGCCCGAGACCGGAGGTCGGTCGGGAGCTGGCCGAGGGCCGCGGCCACGTGGGTGGCGTTGGCCAGCACGAAGCCCTCGGCGGCGTACCAGTCGCCCACGAAGCGCACGTCGACGTCGGGCAATCCCCGGGCGGCCAGGGAGGCCCGGGCGTCGGCCACGTTCTGCTTGTATTGGCCGCAGGAGGAGTAGCTACGGTGGGCCGCGGTGACAAACCCCACCGCCCGCCGGACCCCGTCCCGGGCCATCTCCTCCAGGGTGTCGGCGAGGAAGGGCTGCCAGTTGCGCATCCCGACGTACACCGGGAGGTCGGGCCCGTAGTCGCGCAGCCGGGCCTGAAGCCCCGCGGCCTGACGATAGGTCAGGGCGGTGATGGGCGAGACCCCTGCGAAGTGGGCGTAGTGCCCGGCCACCGCGTCGAGGCGGGCGGGCGCGACCCGTCGGCCCCGCAGGACGTTGGCGAGGAAGGGGCGGACATCGTCGAGGCCGAGGGGCCCTCCGAAGGACACCACGAGGACGGCGTCGAAGGGCGTACGGGGAGCGGTCATTGCGGGGCTTGGGATGCGTCCTCGGGGGCTTCGGTCGCAGGCGGGGCCGCGAGCAGGGCCGCGAGATGGGCCCGCCCCTCCCCCTGCAACGCCGCCCGAACCACCGGGACCCCCACCCGGACAAAGAGCGCCTGGCTCGCCCCCCGCAGCCCGACGTGATCGAGGAACGACCCCACGGTCTCGCCCTCCAGGACCGCCCCCACCGCGGCCACCTCCGCCCGCAGGGCATCTCGTACGGCGGGGCGGGCGAGGTTGTGGGCCATCACCTTGGGGAAGTCGGCATCGATCTCGTCCCAGTCGACCTTGGCCGCGCCCTTGACGGCCTCGCGCTCGGGGGTCTTGAGGAGGCCCTCGACGAAGCGTCCCCGCCTCTGCCCCAGGGCCCGGGCGGTGTCGTCGCTGCTCAGGCGCTCGGCGATGCGCTGCTGGACGTTGCCCACGAGCCCGTCGACCTGCTCCCGGGCCCGGTCGAGGAGCTGCTGCTGGAGCCCCTCGGTCAGGCCCCCGAGGACCGACCCGGCGGCCTTGGCCCCCCACCCGAGGGCCCCGCGGAGGCCGCTGCCCCCTGCCTGTCCCGCCGGGGGTTTGTCGGCCGCGAGGGTCTTGGCGGCCCGCTGCACGAAGGTGGTGAGGGCGTCGGAGAGCATCTGCCGGGTGGCGTCGCGAACCTTGTCGGAGGCCACGGCCTCGTCGACCAGCTTCTTGGGCAGCCGCACCGGGGCCTTCATCCGAGCGGTGAGGGCCGCGGCGACCTCGGGGGGGAGCCAGTCGCCGAGGAGGAGGTCGCTCTGCCCCGCCCGGGCGAGGAGCCGGACCCGAGCCGGGATGACGAGGGTGCGTTGGGTCCAGGCGAGGGCCGCGGGGGCGGCGGCGGCGTCGAGGGCGTCGAGGAGCCGATCGGCGTCGAGGAAGGGGCCCACCGGCTGGGCGCACAGGGCCTCGAAGACATGGTCAAGGAGCTGAACGATCTCGTCGTCGGTCGCCATCACCCGTCGGTTGTACACCAGGGGCGGGGGCGGGCAGAAGCGACGGATGTCCTGGGGCGGTCAGGAGGTGCAGGCGCCGCTGACGCAGCGTTGGGAGGCGGTGCAGGGGTTGTTGCACCGGCCGCAGTGCGAGCCGTCGCGGGCCGTGTCGGTGCACCGGCCGCCGCACATGGCCCGACAGACCGTGCAGGCGCCCGCGATGCACTGGGAGCCCTCGCCC
The DNA here is from genome assembly GCA_964447205.1 of uncultured Myxococcaceae bacterium. GTDB lineage: Bacteria > Myxococcota_A > Polyangia > Polyangiales > JAEUKH01. The sequence goes on along the minus strand of CAYUSB010000021.1, from coordinate 4,077 downwards.
ATGCAGGCGACCCCACACCCGCCGCAGTGGGAGCGGTCGGTGTTGGTGTCGACGCACTGATTTGAGCAGTTGGTCAACCCCGGATCGCAGGACACCATACACAGGCCATTCTGGCAGGTGGCCTCCGCGCTGCACATCGTGTCGCACCGGCCGCAGTGGACCATGTTCGCGGTCGGGTCGACGCACTCGCCGCTGCAGATGATCCCAGGCGGCGTGCAGGACACGCTGCGACAGGTGCCGCTCACGCAGCTCTGATCCTCCGTGCAGGCGTTGCCACATCGACCGCAGTGGTTGCGGGCGAACATGGTGTTGACGCAGCGCCCGTCGCACGAGACCTCAGGCGCGTCGCAGCCGCGGAGAACGCAGGCCCCCGCGACGCAGTTCATCTTCCCGGCACAGGCGTTGTTGCAGGCGCCGCAGTGCCGGGGGTCGTTGAGGGTGCTGACACACTGCGTGCCGCAGCGGACCTCGGTGCCCGGACACCCCTGCGCTTGTACATCAAGCGTCCCCGCGGTGTCCGCGGGCGGCCCCGCATCGGCGGTGGCTGCTCCATCGACCGCGGCTCCCGTGTCCGCGGTCGTGACATCCGCCCCAGGGCCGACATCCAGCGTCGTGGTGTCAGGCGCGGAGCCGCTGTCGACCGCAGCGACATCCCCGGTCGACCCGCTGTCGGTCTTGGGAGCGTCGAGCGCGGCCACGTCCCGTACGTCCGCAGGGTTGCCGGCGTCGGTGCCGACCTGGACGCCGGTATCAAGCTGGTTGGGCAGGGTGGAGGGCCGCTCGTTGTTGGAGCAACCCCACGGCCCAACCCCCAGGAGGCCGGTGACGAGGAAGCAAGAGAGAGGGAGTTTCATGGGGCTCCTGATCAGATGCACGCGACGTAGTAGACAGAACAACCCGAGCGCGCCGGTGGAGGAGTGGAGTTGGACTGGCAGCCCCAGGTCGTACCCGACACGTTGGACAGACTACCGTTGTAGCCGCTGTTGCCCGAGAGGACATAGCCAAACTGCTGTCCTGTAGAGGATGGGATGGTGACCACGTTGCCGTGCCAGCTCGAGGTACCACAACAACTGCTCCAACTTGCGTTGGACACGCCGATCAGGCACCGACCCGCGACGGCCGGGTCGTTGTTGACGTAGTACGAGATCGACCAGTTGCAGGAGCTCGTGGCGCCCAGCGATGCGACGCTCGTCGTGCCGTTGGAGGCATGGCTCGCGAGGCGCATGCCAATGGCGGTGCACGACGACTGGGCCACGGCCTGGGTGCAGTTGGTGTTGGTGCCGTTGCCGCAGGGGACGAACCGCGCCGGGACCGTGGTGCCGTTGGTCAGGTAGGCCGTCCCGCTGCTGAGGTTGCAGAGGCCGCCCGCCCCGCAGGTGCGGTTGATCGGGCTCCAGCGGTAGGACACGCCCGACGAGACGATCGCCTGGTTGTTGCCGACCATGTCATAGGTGTTGCTGTTGCGCACGATGCCGATCGTGGCGCTGTTGCCGTTCCAGTACGAGCCGCCCGACATCGAGTTGAAGCGGAGGTCGATCGTGTTGGTCGTCTCCGACAACACCACCTGGAAGTAGTAGTTGCCCGAGTCGCCGAAGTGGTAGGCGTTGTTCCACTGGATGACGAGCTGCCGGGAGGGGGCAGCGCCCACGAGGCGCACGCACACGCCCGGGTTGCGCATGTACAGGTCGTCCCAGAAGGCCGCGATGGTGTTGGTCAGGCCGCTGCTGCCCAGGGCCGTGTTGCCCAGCGACGACGACGCCGACGGGAAGCCGATGAGGCCGTTGCTGCTGATGCCGACCGTGGTCCCGTTGGCGAAGGTCGTGTCGTAGAAGCGGAACGCGAACGGCAGGGTGTACGTCGCGGAGCCGTCATCGACGTTCGGCAACAGGTTCGTGTACGTGCCCGTGCATGCGTTGATCCATCCCAGGGGAGAGGTCGTGCGGTTGTAGGCGATGCCGTTGCCGACACCCTCGTTGACGCACGCGCCGTTGGTGCGCGGGGCCGCCGAGCACGTGGTGCTGGTACCCGAACACACCACGGTCCCGGTCGCCGCGCAGGTGCCCGTACCGGCCGAGCAGGAGGCGCCCGTCGACTGGCACACGCCGCCGCAGTTGGTGCTGCCCCCCGACCCGGTGCGGACGCAGAGGGCCGACTGGTTGGAGACGCTGTTGCCCTGGGAGCACCAGGTTCCGCTCAGGGCGCCGCAACCACCCACCCAGTTGTTGCCCATGTACTGGTACACGCCGTTGAGGGGCGCGCAGTTGGACGGGTTCGCACCCGAACCGCAGAGGGTCTGGGCGAGCCCCAGCATCGGACTGCCACACGAGTTCTCGAAGTTGAACTGCGTGCACAGCGTGTCGTTGTAGGTGCATCCCGCGGTGCTCTGACACGGGGTCTGCATCCCAGCCGCCGCGCAGGCCGCGCGGATGTTGTTGTCGGTCATCGTGCCCGAAACCGGCACGCGGTACCACTGCACGCCACCCGCGGTGCCGAGCAGCGTGCCCGCGCTCGGTGCCCCGCCGCAGACGCAGGAGAAGCCCGAGCACACCCCGCCCGTAGGCGACGAACACGTGCTGCCCGCAGGCCGCGGCGCGTCTGCCGGGCACGTCACCAACGAGCCGTTGCAGGTCTCGGCCTGGTCGCAGACACCCGACGCACCCCGGCACACCGTGCCCGCCGGCGCACGCGCGTCGGCCGGGCAGGTCACCGCCGAGCCGTTGCAGGTCTCCTGCACGTCACACACACCCGCCGAGCTGCGACACACCGTGCCCGAAGGCCGACGGGCGTCGGCCGGACACGCGGCCGAGCTGCCGTTGCAGTTCTCGGCTACGTCGCAGACACCCGCCTCGGCGCGGCACACCGTGGCGCTGGACGCGAACGCGTTGGCCGGGCATGCGTTGCTGCTGCCGTTGCAGACCTCCTGCACGTCGCACACGCCCGCCGAGACGCGGCAGACCGTACCCGCCGTGCGCACCACGTCGGCAGGACACGCCGCCGAGCTGCCCGTGCAGTTCTCGGCTACGTCGCAGCCACCCGCCACCGCAGCGCGGCACACCGTGGTCGATGCGACGAACGCGTCGGTCGGGCAGGTGACGGCCGAGCCGTTGCAGGTCTCCTGCACGTCGCACACGCCCGCCGAAGCGCGACACACGGTGCCCGCCGCAACCCGCGCATCCGCGGGGCACGTGGCGGCGCTGCCCGTGCAGGTCTCGGCCACGTCGCACACGCCCGCAGCGGCGCGACACACCGTACCTGCCGCAGCAAGCGCGTTGGCCGGGCAGGCGTTGGTGCCGTTGCAGGTCTCCTGCGGATCGCAGACACCCGCCGAGGCGCGACACACGGTGCCGACCGCGGCCACCACATCGGCGGGACACGTCGCGGCGCTACCCGTGCAGGTCTCGGCGACATCGCATCCACCGGCCACCGCAGCGCGGCAGACAGTGCCCGCCGCCGTAAACCCGTCGGCCGGGCATGCGTTGCTGCTGCCGTTGCAGACCTCCTGCACGTCGCATACGCCCGCCGAGGCGCGGCAGACCGTACCCGCCGTGCGCACCACGTCGGCAGGACACGCCGCCGAGCTGCCCGTGCAGTTCTCGGCTACGTCGCAGCCACCCGCCACCGCAGCGCGGCACACCGTGGTCGATGCGACGAACGCGTCGGTCGGGCAGGTGACGGCCGAGCCGTTGCAGGTCTCCTGCACGTCGCACACGCCCGCCGAGCCGCGGCAGACCGTGCCCGCGGGACGACGCGCGTCGGCCGGGCAGGAGTTGCTGCCGTTGCAGGTCTCCTGCACGTCGCACACGCCCGCCGCGGTACGGCACACCGTACCCACCGGGGCGACCGCATCGGCCGGGCAGGTATTGCTCGTGCCGCTGCAGACCTCCTGCACGTCGCAGCCGCCCGCCACTGCGGCGCGGCACACGGTGCCCGCGGGGCGCACCACATCGGCAGGACACGCCGCCGAGCCGCCCGTGCAGGCTTCGGCGACATCGCAGCCGCCCGCAGCCGCGGCGCGACACACCGTGCCCGCCGACACCATCACGTCCGCGGGACACGCGGGCCCGAGCCCGTTGCAGG
>CAYUSB010000020.1:140980-146197 GCA_964447205.1 uncultured Myxococcaceae bacterium | reverse complement strand
CGTATCTCTTGAGCCACCCATGGGATTTGAACCCACGACCTACGGTTTACGAAACCGTTGCTCTACCACTGAGCTAGGGTGGCGACAGGGGGGAGGCTTGTGCCACAGCCTCCCTGCCAACGCAAGACTCTTCGCACCCCGACGTCCACCGAACGCACCCCGCCATGAAGCCCATCGACCTGCGCTCCGACACCGTGACCCGGCCCACCCTCGCCATGCGCCACGCCATGCTCGAGGCCCCCGTGGGCGACGACGTGTACGGCGAAGACCCCACGGCCGCCGCCCTCGAGGCCCGGGTGGCCGCCCTCCTCGGCAAGGAGGCCGCCCTCTTCGTCCCCTCAGGCACCATGGCCAACCAGCTCGCCCTCCTCGTGCACACCCGCCCCGGCGACGAGGTCATCGTGCCCGAAGGGGCCCACTGCCTCTGGTACGAGAGCGGGGCCGCCGCGGCCCTGGCGGGGGTTCAGCTCGTGGTGGCCGGGCCGGGGGTGAGCTACAGCCCCGAGGCCCTCGAGGCCGCCGTCAAACCCCGGGCCTACTACTACCCCCGCACCCGCCTCGCCACATGGGAGAACACCCACAACCGCGGGGGCGGCAAGGTCCTGCCCCAGGACGAGGTCGTGGCCGCCACCACCCGAGCCCGGGCCCTCGGCCTGGCCCTGCACCTCGACGGGGCCCGGCTCTGCAACGCCTCGGTGGCCAGCGGCCTGAGCCTCCACACCCTCGCGGCCCCCTTCGACACCGTGTCCCTGTGCCTCTCCAAGGGGCTCGGGGCCCCGGTGGGGTCGCTCCTCGCCGGGCCCCGCGACGCCATCGCCGAGGCCCACCGGCTCCGCAAGCGCCTCGGGGGGGGGATGCGCCAGATCGGGATGCTCGCCGCGGCGGGCCTGCACGCCCTCGACCACCACGTGGCCCGCCTCGCCGACGACCACGACCACGCCCGGGTCTTCGCCCATCGGGTGGCCGCCGACCCGCGGTTTCGGGTGGAGACCCCCGAGACCAACATCGTCATGGTCGACCTCGAGACCCCCACCGCCGAAGCCCTCGTAGCCGCCGCCGCCGCCCGAGGGGTGCTCACCGCCGCGATGGGCCCCGCCCGGGTGCGGGTGGTGACCCACCTCGATGTGAGCCGGGAGGAGGTTCGGCAGGCCGCGGAGGTGTTTCTGGAGCTCGCCGCGGAGGGGGTGTGATCGCCGCCCCCGCCCCGCCCCGCAGAGGCCCCGCCCTGCCCCTGGTGGGGCTCCTGCTCGCGGCGGTGCTGGGATGCGCCGTGACCCGCCCCGTGGCCCATCAGCGGGCCCTCGCGGCGGGCGACCGGGCCTTCTCCGCGGGGCGGTTCTCCGAGGCCGCCGAGGCCTACGCCCGGGCCGCCACGGCCACCGAGCGCCCCCGCGACCAGGGTCAGGCCCGCTTCCTCGCGGCCATGGCCTGGCGTCGGGCGGGAGAACACGGCCGGGCCCTGGCCCTCCTCGACGACCTCGCCCGCACCTCACCCACCTGGGAGCGAGGGCCCCGGGCTGCCTTCGAGGCCGCCCGGATGCGCTGGGCCAGCGACGACCCGGACACCCGCCGCCGCGGCCGCGCGGCCCTCGAGGCCCTCCTCGACGACCCGCGGACGGGGGCGGCCCGGCGTTCGCTGATCCTGCTCCTGCGCGACCTCGACGCGACCGACCCCACCGGGGCCCGATCCCTCGCGTGGCTCGACGACCTGGCCCGGCGCCCCGTCCTGCGGTCCTCCCTCCTCTACGAGACCATCCGAGCGGCCCAGGCCCAGCGCCTCGAGCGCGCGGGCCGCATCGACGAGGCCCTGGCCACCTGGAGGTCCATGCTGCACGAGGTGGGCTACCCCCAGAACAGCCACTGGGACGACGGGCACATGGCCATCGCCCGGATGCTCCGGGCCCGCCGTGATTTCCGCGGGGCCCTCGCGGCCCTCGACGCGATGCTCGCCGTCCGCGAGCCCGTGTACTCCAGCGGGAGCTACAACGCCCCCCTCTTCGACGACGGGGCCATGCTCCGAGCGGAGATCCTGCGCGACGACCTCGGCGACCTCGCCGCGGCCGCCGAGGCCTTCCACGCGGTGTATACGGACTTCCGGCAGTCGATCCGTCGCGACGACGCCCTGCACGCCGAGGCCCTCCTGCGGGTGCAGCTCCGCGACCCCAGGGCCTGCGCGGTCTGGGAGCGCCTCGGGCGGGAGTTTCCGTGTCACCGATGGGGGAGGCGCGGGCGCGAGGAGGCCCGACGCTGCGGCCGCGACCTCGGACCCGTCGCCCCGGAGACGTGCCGCAGCAGCGGGCGTCGGGCGACCCGGCTCAGCCCCGCCCCAGAGTGATTCATCCCGATTCGCCCCGCGTCCGAGCGTGAGTCAATCGTCGTCGTCGTCGGTCCCGAGGGGCTCCTCGTCGTCGGTCCCGAGGTCGTCGTCGTCGAAGTCGACGTCGTCGTCCTCGTCGTCGCCCGCCCCCTCGACGCCCTCGAGCTTGAGCTCGATGCCCACGTCCGCGAGTTGAGCCTCGAGCAGGTCGAAGAGCTCGTCGAGGTCTTCGCCCGACCACTCCTCCAGCGTGTCGCCGAGGAAGTCGTAGAAGTCGGTGTCGATGCGACGCTCGACCTCCTCCACCTGGTCCTCGCTGAACGCGTCAAGGATGTCGTCGCGCAAGGTCTCGGTGTCACCCTCCTCGATCGCGTCCTGCGCCGAGAGCCGGATCTGCTTGACCGCCCGTTTGTCGAGAAGGATCTCCATCGCCAATCAGCCTCGTTCTTGGTCGGGGCAGCTATCCCAGCCGGTCTGGTCTTGTCAACAATCCCCGTCGGATGTCGATGAGGCCACTATGCCGTGGGCGCTGTGAGCCGTAGACTGCGTCGGTGCGCGCGGCATTGCAACACCTCTCGTCATCATCTGCACGCTGCGCCGTCGCCCTGGGGTGGGGCGGCGCGATCGCCGCCCTCGGATCGGGCCCCGCAGGCGCGCAGCCGATCCCGCAGCAACCGCCTGCCCTGACGGCCTCCGCGACGGAGGCGGCGATCCCGTATCGCCCCTTCGGCTTCGTGGTCGGAGCCGTGTCCACGTCGACCGTGCTCCGGGCCGACGCGGTGTGCCCTTCCGACGGGGCCGTGTGCCCGCTCGGTGGCGGCGGGGGGATCCTCGTGGGGTACGGCCGCAGGCATCGGCCGCGCCGCGAGTGGGTGGTGGCCTACGACCTCTCCGTGCGCAACGCCCGCAACCTCTTCGCCTCGGCCACGCTGCAACAGTTTCGGCTGGATTACCGCTGGATCGCATGGACGACCCGCTCGAATCTGGAGGGCTTCGTCGGGGTGGGGGCAGGCCTCGCGGTGTACGGCGAGACCTTCCTCGTGACCACCCTCGGACCCCTCGTCAACGTGTCGGCCGGGGGGCTGTACCACCTCACCCGGTTCTTCTCGATCGGGCTGACCGTGCGGGTGGAGGCCCTGAGGTTTCTGGTTCCGTTTGATACGGGGGACGGGGTGGTGCGGGGCGACGGGGGCATCGCCACCCTGCTCGCGACCTCGTATCTCACCCTGACCTGGCGGGCCCCGTGACTCCCGTTTCGCAGCGTTTCCTGCGGGGCCCCCGCCCGCCCCGCCCGGGTCGGCCCCACCATCTTCACCGCCGCGACGCCCGCGCTTGACGCTCCCCGCTCGAACAGTGTCTCATCCCGCCGTCATGCTCTGCGGCAATTGTGGGCGCACCAACCCTCCGGGGGCACTGTACTGCCTCGACTGCGGGCAGAAGCTCCGCGACACCTCCATCCCTGCGACCCAGGGATTGGCGGCCCTCGCGGCGCCTCCCGCCTCACCCGCCCCAGCCCCCGCGGCTGCGAGCCCCTTCGCCCCCGCGGCCCCGACCGACCCGTCGCCCCAAAGCCCGAGCCAGGAGCGCTGCGGCCAGTGCGGCACCGACAACCCCGCAGGCCAGCGCTTCTGCCGCATGTGCGGCTTCGCCCTGCACGGGGCCTCGTCCATCGCCATGCCCGTCCCCGTGGCCACCCCCGCGGTCCCGGCCGCCCCCGTGACGCCCCCCGTGACGCCCCCCGCCGCCGCGCCCCCTGCCGCCGCGCCCGTGGCCTCCGCCCTCGCGGCGCCCCGCGCAGGGGCCCCCCACCCCGCCCCCGCGGCCCCGGCGAAGTCCCCCGCGGGGGAGGCCCGCACCGACAATTTCGGAGCCGTGTCCGCCCTGCCCGCCCCGCAGCTCGTCACCATCCTCAAGGACGGCTCCGAGGGCCCCTGCCACCGCCTCTCCGGCGAGACCACCGACATCGGCCGCTACGAGGGTCAGGTGGCCCTCCCCGACGACCCGTACCTCTCCCCGCGGCACGCCCGCATCCTGCGCCGGGGCGACCGCTATTTCCTCCGCGACCTGGGCAGCGTCAACGGGGTCTACCACCGCATCCGAGAGACCACCGAGCTGCACCACGGGGACGTGGTTCTGGTGGGACAACAGGTGCTCCGCCTGGAGGTCCTCACCGACGCCGAGGTCTCGCTCGGGCCCGTGATGCACTACGGCGTGATGCTCTTCGGGACCCCCGAGCAGCCCCGCCTCGCGCGCCTCGTGCAGCTCACGAGCGAGGGGGTCCCGCGCGATGTGTTTCATCTCTATCGCGACGAGACCGTCGTCGGTCGGGAGTCTGGAGACGTAGTGTTTACCGACGATGTCTTCCTCTCGCGACGCCACGTCGCGTTTCGCCTCGACCGGCCCCAACGGAGGGTGATGGTGCGCGACCTGGGCAGTTCGAACGGCACCCTGGTGCTCTTCCGGGGCGAGCGCGAGATCGTCGACGGCGACATCTTCCGCATCGGCCACCATCTGTTTCGCTTCGATGTAGGCACCCGTCCTGCCGGGGCAGGGACCACCACACGATGAGCACCCCCGACGACACCGCAGCCGCCGCCGCCGCGGAGAAGGACGCTCCCGACCCCGTGGACGCCCCCGACTCCCCCCCCGAAGCCGCGGGCCCCGCGGCCCCCGTCGAGGCTGTGGCTCCGAAGGCCGAAGCCGCGGCCTCCGTCGAGGCCGTAACACCCGCGGCCTCTGTCGAAGCCGTGGCCCCCGAGCCCGCGGCCCCCGCCGAAGCCGCGGCCCCCGCCGAGCCCGCGGCCCCCGCCGAAGCCGCGGCCCCCCCCGAGCCCGCGGCCCCCGCCGAGCCCGCGGCCCCCGCCGAAGCCGTGGCCCTGAAGGCCGAAGCCGAGCCCGAG
>CAYUSB010000020.1:0-140880 GCA_964447205.1 uncultured Myxococcaceae bacterium | reverse complement strand
GCACCCAAGGCCGAGCCCGAGGCACCCAAGGCCGAGCCCGAGGCACCCAAGGCCGAGCCCGAGGCACCCAAGGCCGTCCTGCCGCAGGTGCGGGTCCACATCGCCGGGGCCACGGACGTCGGCCGCATCCGGGAGCACAACGAGGACAACTACCTCCTCGCCGACCTCACCCAGGTCACCCGGGGCGACGGGGTCTCGGGCGACTTCGTGGTCGGCGAGGCGGGCCTCCTGTTCGCAGTCTGCGACGGGATGGGGGGGGCCCTCGCCGGCGAGATCGCCAGCCAGATGGCCAGCGACGTGGTGCACGGGATCGTCCAGGGCGGAGGCCCGGCCCGCGACCGCGACCATTTCGCCCAGAAGCTCGTGGCCTCCGTGCAAGAGGCCGGGGCCCGGATCTTCCTCGCCGCCAAGACCAACCGCGACCAGCACGGGATGGGGACCACCTCCACCGTGGCCGGGGTGTTCGGGACCACCCTCTTCGTCGGCCAGGTAGGCGACTCGCGGGCCTACCTCCTGCGCCGCGGCAAGCTCCGGCAGATCACCAAAGACCAGTCCCTCGCGGCCAAGCTCATCGAGGCCGGGCAGCTCACCGAGGAGCAGGCCGAGACCTACGAGCACGCCCACATCATCCTCCAGGCCCTCGGGACCGCCGACACCGTGGCCGTCGACCTCTGCTACGTCGACCTGCGCCAGGACGACGTGGTGATGCTCTGCTCCGACGGGCTGTCGGGCCTGGCCTCGTCGTCCCAGATCCGCGAGGCCATGGCCACCCTCGACGACCCCCTGGCCTGCTGTCAGCGGCTCATCGACGACGCCAACGAGGCCGGAGGGCACGACAACATCACCGTGGTGGTGGCCCGCTTCAGCGGCGACCTGCCGCCCTGCGACGACGAGGACGCCACCGTCGGGTACCAGCCCTACGTCCTGTCGCAGTCCATCGAGGCCCTGGTGGCCGGACGGGCCGGGACCTCCCTGAAGATCCCCGACCTGCCCCCCCCCGGGTCGGACGTGAAGCGGGCCCAGTCGCTCCCCCCAGGGGCCGACGACAACATCGCCGCCCTCTTCGACCCGCCCGACGAGACCGAGCCCAAGGGCCCCCCGCGGCTCAAGACCCCGCGGGCCAGCCGCGAGAGCGAAGAGACCCTCTCGGTGCCCATGCAGGCCGGCAGCGGGGTGATGGGGTGGGTCCTCGTGGCCGGGGTCATCGTCGGGGTCCTGCTCGCGGCGTACTTCATGCTCAAGCCCGCCGAGCCCCCCTTCGCCCCTCCCACGCGCACGATCACCGTCGACCCCGAAGCCCGACCGACCCCCGTGGCGGCCCCCGGGGCCCCCGCCGAGGCCCCTCCGGCCCCCGCCTGGGGGGACGCCGCCCCCGGCCCCGCCCCGAGCCCAGGGCCCCCTCCGCCCCAGGGTGCTACGCCTTGAGGGATGTGGCCTCGCAGCCTCGGACGAGGATGAGCCCCCGATGATCCGGCTGAGTCAGGAGTTTGGTGCCCACGCGGGTCGGCAGCTCGCCTTCGATCAGGACCGCGTGCGGATCGGCCGGGCCCCCGACGGCGACGTGGTGTTCGACGCCAACATCGACCTCGACGCCTCCGGGCGACACTGCGAGATCGTGCGCGAGGGCGGGGCGTGGTTCGCGGTCGATCAGGGGAGCCGCAACGGCACCTTCGTCAACGGGCAGCGCATCACGGGCAAACACAAGCTGAGCCCCGCCGACGTCCTGGAGTGCGGTCGCGGAGGCCCGCGGCTGCGGGTGCAGTTCGAGGCCCTGGCCGCCCGGACCGTGGCCGTCCTGCCGGCCCCCCCCCCGGTCGATCCGGGGGCTACGGCGTTTGGGGTTCCCTCGGTCCCGGCCCCGAAGGAGGGAGCGGGCAAGGGCCCGGCCGCGGCGCCCCCGAAGGCCACCCTGGCGGTCTCGGCCGAGGAGCTTCACGGCATCGTGGCCCAAGGCACCGGGGGCCGGGTCCCCGTCGGACTGCCCCCCCTCGGGGCCCCCCCAAGCGGCCCCAAGCCCGGCCTCGCGTCCCAAGACCCCACGGGCTTCGCGGGCGGAGGCAGCGTCGGGGGCGGGGGCGGCGGGGGCATCGGCAAAAAGACCATGGCCCTGATGATCGACCAGGCCCTCCACCGTCAGTCGCGCAGCCACCGCGGGCTGAAGATCCTGGTGACCCTGCTCACCCTCCTCGTGCTCGGGGCCCTGGCCGCTGGGGGCTGGTACTACTGGGACCGGGAGTACAACCGCGACCCGGAGCCCACCCGGGCCGCGGTGCTCCCGCCCTCCTCCACGGCGGCCACCGACCCGAGCAACGCCGGCTCGCGCATCGCGGCGGCCAACGAGGCCGCGGTGTACCTCCTGGCCCTCGTGCAGCCCGGAGACAACCGGATGCGCGGGTTTTGTACGGGGTTCGCCGTGAGCGCCGACCTCGTGGCCACCAACGCCCACTGCGTCCTGCGGGCCCGCGACGAGATCCGCCGCGGGGCCCGGCTCGTGCTCCTGCGCAACAAGGCCCCCGGGGTGCAGATCGCGGCCACCCCCGCCTACGCCGACGCCCGCTTCCAGAGCCCCCAACACTCCCGCGGGGGATCGGGCTACGACGTGGGGCTCGTGCGGACGGCCCAGAGGCTCCCGGTGGTGGTGCGCCTCGCCTCGCAGGCCGAGCTCGAGGCCCTGCACGAGGGCGACGGGGTGTTCGTCTACGGCTTCCCCGGCCTCACCATGAACGAGGGCTCCCCCGTGGCCACCATCACCCTCGGCCTCCTCAACCGCCTCACCGACTTCTTCGACCGGGCGGCCTCCCCCGCCGCGGCCCTGAAGTTTCTCCACAGCGCCCAGACCGCCGGCGGGTCGAGCGGGAGCCCCATCTTCTCGCCCCGCGGCATGGTGGTGGGCCTCAACGCCGGCTCCCTCTCCGACGAAGAGACCCAGATCGTCACCGACCCCTCCAACGGCCAGAGGCGCCAGGTGGAGGTCAACCGCGGGTCCAACTTCAAGTACGGGATGCGGGCCGACCTCGTGCGCCAGGCCGCCCTCTCGCTCAACCAACGCCTGCCCTGAAGCCCGCCGCCCCGCGCAGAGCCCGGCGCGCACAATGGTGTATCGCGCCGGACCAGGGGATGCGGTATGCTCCGCCGCACTGCGGACAGCGCGAGGGCGCGCGCGCAACGAGGCAGGCACATGGCCAGGCTGGTCATCACGGGTCCCGACGGGCAGATGGAGCGCGACCTCCAACCCTTCAACTCCCTCGGGCGTCACCCCGACAATTCCATCCAGCTCCTCGACCGCATCGTCTCGAAGCAGCATTGCCTCGTCGAGCAGCGCGGGGCCCAGTGGATCCTGCGCGACCTCGGCTCGCTCAACGGCACCTACATCAACGACCAGCGGGTCCAGGGCGAGCAGGCCCTGCACCACGGCGACCAGATCTCCCTCGGCAACACCCGGGTCCTCTTCCACGACCCCGACGTGCGGACCGGGGCCCAGAGCTTCGTGCCCCAACACCCCGCCGGGGCCCCCAACGCCTCCGCAGGGCCCTCCGGCTACAACCCCGCGATCTTCACCGCCCCCACCCAGGGGGTGGCCCCCGCGGCCCCGCCGCGCCCGCCCGCCGCGCCCATGTACGGGGCCCACGAGGCCACCGGGTCGGTCCAGGCCGCCGCGTCCGCCACGGCCCTCGCGAGCCCCCCCGCGGCCCCCGGGTCGTCGGTCTCTCCGGGGTCTCCGGGCCGCAGCTCCAACCTCCAGTCCCTGCGCAACGTCACCATCGGCGGAGCCATGATGGAGTCCCACGTCCGCACCAAGATCGCGGCCGAGCTCCAGCAGTTTCTCCCCGAGAAGGGGGTCTCCGACGTCGAGGTCCTGCGCCGCGACTACGAGAAGCTCCGCATCTCGTACGAGCTCCAGCGGGCCGTCGGGACCGAGCTCGACCTCGACCGCCTCCTCGAGAAGATCCTCGAGCGCTCGTTTGACCTCCTCTCCGCCGACCGCGGGGTCATCCTCCTCTTCGACGAGGGCGAGCTCAAGGCCCGGTGCTCGCGGGCCCGGCGCCCCGGCCCCGAGGAGCTCGTGGTGTCGCAGACGGTGGTCAACCTGGTTGTCAAAGAGAAGGTCGCGGTCCTCTCCAGCGACGCCAAGCTCGACCCGCGCTTCTCGGAGTCGAAGTCGATCATCATGACGGGCATCCGCAGCTCGATGGCCGTGCCCCTGCTGCACAAACAAGAGCTTCTGGGCATCATGATGGTCGACTCGCAAAACCCCAATGCCTTCGGCGAGAAAGACCTCCAGCTCTTCACCAACATCGCCAACCAGGCCGCCCTCAACATCGCCAACGCGGCCCTGGCCCTGCGGATCGAGAGCGAGGCCCTGGCCCGGGCGCGGTTTCAGCGGCTCCTGTCGCCCTCCATCGCCGAGCTGGTGGTGAGCGGCAAGGTGGAGGTCAAGCAGGGCGGTGAGCCCCGCACCACCACCATGCTCTTCTCCGACATCCGGGGCTTCACCTCGCGCAGCGAGACCATGCCCGCCGAGCAGATCGTCACCATGCTCAACGCGTATTTCGAGCGCATGGTAGAGCTCGTGTTTCGCCACGAGGGCACCCTCGACAAGTTCGTGGGCGACGAGATCATGGCCCTCTTCGGGGCCCCGGTGAGCCACCCCGACGACGCCGTCCGGGCCGTGCGGGTGGCCCTGGAGATGCTCGACGACCTGCGGGCCTTCAACGCCGAGCGGGCCGCCGAGGGGCTCCCCACCTTCGAGATCGGCATCGGGATCAACACCGGCGAGGTGGTGGCGGGCTACATCGGGAGCTCAAAGGCCATGCAGTACACCGTGATCGGGGCCCCGGTGAATCTCGCCGCCCGGCTCTGCTCCGCGGCCAAGGGGATGCAGGTCCTCCTGTCCGAGACCACCCTGGCCCTCGTACACAACCACTTCGAGGTTCACGAGCTCGAGCCCATCAAGCCCAAGGGCATCGCCCAGCCCGTGCGGGTGTTCGAAGTGATGCGGCTCAAGGCCTGACGACAGCCATGGCGTCCCTCCTGACGGAGCGACGCGGGAGGACGACGACGATGCGCCATCTGGTTCCATGTGAGGGGTGTCAGCGACATGTGCGAAGCGACGAGGGGCGGTGCCCCTTCTGCGGGGCGACCGTACGCGGAGACTCTCCGGCCCCGGTCCTGCCCGACCGCCCCCTGAGCCGGGCGGCCCTGTTTGTGTTCGCGAGCACGGTGGCCCTCGGCTCCGCCTGCCAGAGCACGAGCGACCAGGGCCCCGCGGCCCGCCCCCAACCCGACCCCACGGCCCAGGGCCCCCTTCCCGGGCCCGCAGAGACCCCGTCTCCGCCCCCCGCCGCCGACGCCGGGCCCTCCCAGGCCGAGATCCCCCAGGTGCCCCCCACGGCCGTCTACGGGGCCCCTCCGCGTCCCATGGATGACACCGACGCGGGCGCGCCCGGCCCGACCTCCACGCCCGACCCGACCCCGACGCCCAACCCCCGCCCGCGGCCGCGTAGGCCGGGCACCATCCAGGTGCGCTACGGGGCCCCGCCCCCGCCCGCCGACGCCGAGTGGCTGTAGCCTACACCCGCCTGCGCCGCAGCCGGGCCGCCCCCGTGGTGGCCTCCAGAACCCCCTCGGTGCCCGGGACGATCCGGGCCGCGTTGGCCTCGTCCGTGTCGATGTGCATCTCCAGGGCGAACTTCGGCGACACCCGCACGAGCACGTCACGAAACACCAGGTCGCGTCCGTCGGTGTCGATCTCCACCTCCACCACGTCGCGGTCGGCCACCCCGAAGGCCCGGGCGTCGTCGGGGGTCATGTGGATGTGCCGCCGGGCGCAGATCAGCCCCTGGGTCAGGGTGATCTGACCGGCCGGGCCCACGAGGGTGATCCCGGGGCTGTTGGCCACGTCGCCCGAGTCACGAACCGGGGCGTCGACCCCGAGGGCGAACTCGTCCGTACGCGAGATCTCCACCTGCGACTCCCGGCGCACCGGGCCAAGAACCCGCACCTTTTCGATGCGCCCTTTGGGGCCCACCACGGCGAGCCGCTCGACGCACGCAAACTGCCCCGGCTGGCTGAGCGGCCGCCAGGGGGTGAGGGTGTGTCCGGGGCCAAAGAGGGCCTCGACGTCGGGCTGGGTGAGGTGGATGTGCCGGGCCGAGACCGCGATGGGGATCTTGGCCCCGGCCTCGACCCGGTCGCGCATCCCCGCGAGGAGGGCGGTCTCGCGGGCGATGGCCCGGGCCTCGTCGGTGTGCACCGCCAGGAGCTTCACCCGCGACCCGTCCTCGTGCAGCCGAACCACGGGGCTCGACGGGCTCACCCGGGCGTCGCGGTTGCGGTCCTCGTCGAGGCGGGCCCCGAGAAACTCCAGGCGCTGCAGGGCCCGGTGTCGCACGAGGGCGCTGTTCTCCCCGATCCCGGCGGTGAAGACCACGGCGTCGACGCCCCCCATCACCGCCGCGTAGGCCCCGATGTACTTCCGCACGCGATGCGTGAACACCTGGAGGGCCATCCGGCAGCGCTCGTCCCCCTCGGCGGCACGGCCCTCGATGTCGCGCATGTCGTTGCCCACCCCCGAGAGCCCAAGGAGCCCCGACTCCTGGTTGAGGACACGGTCAAGCTCGTTGACGGTGTACCCCCCCTCGCGGAGCAGGGTGAGCAGAACCCCCGGGTCGAGGTCGCCCGGGCGGGTCCCCATCACAAGGCCTTCGAGGGGGGTCATGCCCATGCTGGTCTCGACCGAGCGGCCGTTTTCGACCGCGGCCACGCTGGCCCCGTTGCCGAGGTGGCAGGTGATGAGCCGCAGGTCGCGGAGGTCTTCGCGGAGAAACTGGGCGGCCTGCTCGGCCACCCACGCGTGGCTCGTGCCGTGGAAGCCGTAGCGGCGGATCCCGTGGCGCTCGACCAGGGCCTCGGGCAGGGCGTAGTGCTGGGCCCGGCGCGGCAGGGTGGCGTGGAAGGCCGTGTCGAAGACCGCCACGTGGCAGGCCTTGGGCAGAAGGGCCCGGGCGGCCCGGATGCCCGCCAGGGCCGGGGGGTTGTGCAGGGGGGCCAAGGGGACGAGCGAGGCGATGACGGACTCCACCCCGTCGTCGATGCGTACGGCCCGGTCGAAGTGGGCTCCCCCGTGGGCCACCCGGTGCCCGACGGCCTCGACCCCACGACCCTCCAGGGCCCGCGGCAGGAGGGCTTCGAGGGCCTCGGCGTGGGTCGACCCGGGGTGGCCCACCGGAGGAGCCCCGTCGAGGGACAGGGTGCATTGAGGGGTCCCCACCCGCTCGATCCGCGCGCTGTGCGCCCGGGCCCCCGTGTCGACGTCGATCACGTCGAACTTGACACTCGAACTCCCGCAATTGATGACGACGACCTGCATGGCGGGGCCGACCATAGCACCCCCCTCCCCCTGCGCCACGGGGTAGACTGGGGCGGCCGATGATCCAAGAGACCCTCCTCACCCGCTGCGGCCACTGCGGGGCTCCCCTCTCGCCCTCGGCCGACCGCGTGGTCTTCACCTGCGCCTACTGCGGGACCCGCACCTACCTCGGGGCGAGCCCCGACCGCAGCTACCGCGGCCCCGCCGACGACCACCCCGCCCACGCAGAACCCCGCGCCCCGATCGAACCCGGGGCTCCGTTGGGCCTGCACGCCAGCCTGCTCCGCGGCCCGCTCGGGCGCCCGGTCGGGGCGGCCCAACGCCTCGACCCCGCCGCCCTGCACCAGCAGGACGCGACCCGTCAGGCCCGGGCCCTGTGGCCCCACCACGCCGAGGCCTCGAGCACCTACGGGAGGGGATGGGCCCCGGCGGCGATGCTCGGACCTCCGCGGGTGTTTCCGCGTTCGGGCGACATCGCGGGGGCGTGGGCTCCCGGGCCGCAGCACAGCCCCGTGGAGTGGGTCGAGCTGGAGTTTGCCGCCGACGGCCCCGTCCACGCCGTGCGGGTGTACGAGACCCACCAGGCCGGGTCGGTCTTCGCCGTGGTCGACGCCACCACCGACGACGAGACCCTCCTCTACGCCGACGACCCCGTCGTCAGGGCCGGAGCCTGGGCCCTGGAGGTGACGGTCTCCCCGCCCCGCCCCCTGCGCCGCCTGCGGGTCTACGTGGCCAACAACGGCTGGACCGAGCTCGACACCGTAGCCCTCCTCCTGCCCGCCGCGACCGCACTCGGCCCCACGGCCCCGGCCTCTCGCGGCCTCGGTCGATTCGCCCTCGGGGCCCTCGGGGTCCTCGCGGGTTTCGTGGCCCTCGTGGTCTGGGGAGCCTCCAGGTCGTCGACCCCGGTCACGGTCGATCACATCCCCCGCCCCGCCCTGACGGTCCCTGGGGCCTCGATGCAGTACCACGCCGCGAGCCTCGACGACCTGACGGCCCGCGGGGTGATCTGGGCCCACGCGGTCACGAGCTTCTCGTCGGAGTATTCGCCGAGCCGCAACGCCGCCCGGGCCGCGGCAGGGCCGCCCGACGTCTACCCCCGCACCGGCGACCTGAGCGGGGCCTGGGCTCCGCGGACCACCGACGACGGACCCGAGTCGATCACCCTGGCCTTCGCGGCCCCCGTGTTGGCCCGGAGCCTGGTGTGGGCCGAGACCCTGCATCCGGGGGCGGTGGTTCGGGTGGAGGATGTGAGCGACCCGGCGAGGCCGGTAACCCTGTGGGACGGCTCCGCGGGCCCGGCTCCCTCCAGCGCCGCGATGGCCGAGGTGACCCTGGCCGCGCCCCGGTCGATCGCCGCCCTGCGCCTCTCCCTCGACACCCGCCTCGTCTCCGGCTGGAACGAGATCGACGCCGTGGGCCTGATCCCGGCACGTCCCTGAGGGCCCGTCCAGGTCACTCCACGGCGGGTGCAGGCTCGGGGGCGGGCACGGGGGCGGGGGCGGTCAGGGCGAGGCGTACGAGGGCCGTGAGCATCCCGCTCCGGGTGACCCGCTGCAGGCGATGTTCGTCCGTGACCTCGACGTACACCGCCTCGGCAGAGCTCGCGGCCAGGGCCCGGGAGTCGGCCACGGGGATCACCGTGTCGTCCGTGCCATGCACCACCACCGCCCGAACCCCCGGGGGCAGGGTCGCCCGCTCCGTCAGCCGCAGCCCTGCCTGGGCGAGAAACACCGCCGCCGTCTCGGGGCGCCACACCGGGTCGTGCACCAGCATCAGGAGCAGGGCCCCCCCGAACGACGACCCCACCACCACCGCGGGCTCGGCCTCGAGATAGGCCGCCCGGGCCTGGGCGAAGGGTTCGGCCAGGGCTTCGGCGAGGCCTCCCTCGACGGGCTCTGCGGCCCGCAGGGCCACGAGGCGGGCGGTGGTGAGCTGGGGGGCCACGACCTCGAAGGCCTCCCCCGCGTCGGCGGCCCGCAGGGTCTGGGCCTTGTCGGCGTAGGGACCGCTCTCCAGGCCGTGAAGGTACAGGAGCTTGACTTTGTTCATGGCGGGGCAGAGTCTCGCACGCCCCGAGCCATGGGCTCCAGCGGTCGCGGCGGCGGCAGTAGAACCCCGCGCGCGTCTCGCGGTACGATGCCGCCATGCGGTGCCTTCGACGCAGCGTGTGGTCTCTCGCGGGGCTGTGCTTGATCCTCGCGTGCCAGCGACGCGGAACCCCCGACTCCCCCGAGCCTCCCCCCGCGGTCGCGTCTCCTGCGCCTGCCCCGCCCGCCGCGGCCCCGCCCGTCGCGGCCCCGCCCGCAGCCGTGCCGCCCGCTGCGCCCTCGACCGAGGCCCAGCACATCGCGGCGTACCAGCACCCGTTGTTGTTCCACTACGCCCACGTGGGCGGCCGCGGGAGCCCCGACCCGGGGGGGATGCTCCACAACGACGACGGTCGGTACTTCGAACTCGGTCCGGGCGACGCCCTGACCCTGGAGGTCCCGGAGGGGCAGCAGATGGTGTCCGACGGCAACCCCGCCGTGGGCGACCTGGAGGTGGTGGTTCATCCGCACGCCGGGGAGACCCGGCGGTACGAGGTCGATGTGAGCTTCGAGCACCTCGACGCCAACGGCCCCTGGGTGATGCTCACCACCGAAGGGGGGCACGAGATCGACCTCGACCACGCCCGGGTCACCGCGGCCCGCTACGTGCGCGTCCGCAACAACGACCCCGCCCGCTCGGTGTACCTCGACGCCGTGTACGCCCGCTCCATGCAGCCCTGCACCAACCCCGACCGCTGCCGCCGGGTCGTGCACCGGGTGGCCGGGCGGCGCTGAGGCTCCGCGAGCTCCCCTCGCACGGGACCGAGGCCCGGAGGGAGAGGGATGGGGTCAGCGGCGATTGCGCTCGGCGAGCGTCGCGCGGAGCTCGGGGAGCACGGCGAGGTCTTTGGTACGCCCGGCCAGCTCTTTCACACGGATCAGGCGCGCCAGCTCCAGGGTACGGATCGGCATCCCGTCGACGTCGATGACGAGGGTGTCGTCGAGCACGTCCTCGTAGGTGGTGTTGGTCTCGATGGTGCCGAGGGCGTCGAGCACGCCCAACCTCGTGGTGAGCAGCGCGTGTCCTGGCGCCGAGAGGTGGGACTCGTTGGGGCGAAGCCGACGAGAGTCCGTGCGAAACGTGGCGTCGAGTTCAGTGAGCGCCGCGAGAAGACGGCGTACGTTCTCTGGGGTACGGCGGTGGAGGATGTCGAGGTCGAGCGTGTTGATCGGGGCCCCGTTGAGCACAGCCGCCACGCCGCCGACCACGACGAACTCCACGTCGTGCCGCACCAGCACGCCGAGCAATTCAGCGAGCGGAAAGCTTCCAGGCATCGCGCATCTTGTTGGCGAGGTCCATGTGTCCCTGGAGCATCCTCAGTCGCTCCAGCGGCGGAAGCCCCAGCGACCAGCGGATGAGCGTCAGGTCGACGCCGTCCTCGTTGACCAGCGGCAAGCCGACCTCTCCTTCGTCGCTGTCGCCGTCGCGCTGCGCGTGCTCCCGGTCGCTCATGAGGTTGATCCTACTCCCAACCCGCCGCGCGTCCCAGCGCCCCGAGACATACGCCTCGGGTGCTCATGCAGTCATCCCCTCCCCCGGCAGGTCGATGGCCTGCGCGGCACCGCGCCCACTGGCATCCGCGAGGTCGTGCACCGGGTGGCCGGGCGGCGCTGAGGCCCCGCGACGAAAAAGCCCGTCAAAGACGGGCTGCCCACCCATCAAGCACCTCGGTCCCAAGGGTATCTTTCAGGGCGGCAGCGCATCCCCTGGACCACCCGGTTAATTGCGCTGCACCTGCAGGATCACCCGGTCGAGCACCCCGGCCCGCTGCACCCCGGCCGTGACCACCGCCCGGGCGAGGTCGGCCAGGCCAAACACCCGCTCGGGCATCTCGTACGAGGTCTCGGCGCTCTCGCGCGAATACCACTCCTGGGCGAGGGCCGCGGGGTCGACCGTCCACTGGGCCGCGAGCCCCATCTCGTAGCGGTACGTGCCCGCGGGGATCACCGTGCAGTCGATCCCCGTGTGCACCACGAACGGACCCGGCACGGGGCGCATCGGCTCCCGCGGCACGAGGAGCTCGCTCGCCGTGCTGCGCGGCGGCCGGGCCAGGAGCTGCCACCCCATCGCGATGCGCGCGAACGGCGGCGGGGGCGTGAGCCCAAACTGCACCACCCCGTCGACCCGGATGGCCGCCTTGCCCTGAACCGTACACCGGGCCGGGATCAACAACCCCTGCGGGGTCCGCTGCACCCGATCGACAAGGACGTTGTCGTTCTGTCCGCCTGACTGGGCCCGGACGGCGCTCGTGGCCATGGCCGACAGCCCGTCAAAGGGCGCCCACTCGGCAAACCGAACGTCCTCGGGGATGGCCCGCCGCGTGATGCGCTCGACCATCAGCCGCCGCTGCATGTCGGCCACCAGGGCCCTCGCCCGGGGGATGTCCCGCGAGAGCACGAACACCAGCATGGGCCGGGCCCCCGACCAGCGGAAGGCCCCGCTGTTGCTCGTCAGGTTGGGGGAGGTGGCGGCAAAACGTACGCCGTTCCACGCGGGGTCGACGTTGAGCTCGCGGACGTGAGCTTGGACGCGGGCCCACATGGTCGCGTCGAGGCGCCGCTCGGCGTAGTAGCGCCCGTCGAAGCCGAGGATGACCCGCCCCACCCACACCCCGTATCCCTCGTCGACCCGCTGCCGCAGGAGGGCCGCGAGGCAGCTCGGGTCGGCCCCCGACGTACACGCCACGTCGCTCGAAGCCCCGGGCTGGAACATCGACCCCGTGCTCTGAAACCCATCGGTGACCATGACGGTCACGGCCCACGGGTCGAGCGGGTCGGGCTCCTGCATGTCGGGCCGGGGAGCCCGCGGAGGGCGCCGCAGGGCCAGGTGCAGGGCCGCATTGGCCCCGCGGTAGGTCGTAGGCAGCCGGAGCTGCTGGGCCGTCACAAAGGGGGCCTCGCAGTGCACGGCGTCGTCGACCCGGCAGCGCTGAAAGGGGTTGTTGAGCTGCTGGGCCGACAGGGAGGCCTCGATCACCTGGGCGTGCAGGGCTTCCAGGGCCACGCTCCCGAGGCCGGTAAAACCCTGGATCGACTGCGACACATCGACAAACACCTGGGCCCCCCGCCCCGGCGGAACCACCGGCGGAGCCGGCGCGTGCACGACCTGTCCCGCGGGGTTTTGTGCGGGAGCCGGACCGCGCGCGGGGCGGTTGGAGTCACACCCCGAGGCGGCGCCCAGAACAACTCCCAGGGCTCCGACGACGACGATGGCCGAACGCTCAGCCATGGGCCATGGGGGTGGCGTCGAGGTACTCTCGACGTTCGGCGGCGGCTTCGACGAGGGAGCCGGCGTCGATGCGGTAGCGGGTGTCGCGGGGTCCCCGCACGACGTAGAAGGCCTGGCCCCCCTCGACGGTCTCGCGCAGGGAGGCGTCGTCGTGGAGCTCGACGGGGCTCACGGCCGTGCCCTGCCGAACGACGGCCACCCAGGTGTAGGCCCCGCGGGGACGGCCTCCGGAGGCCACGGCCCACACGACCTGGCCGCCCTGGACGGAGACCTGCCCGACGGGGTCGCGGTGCAGGTCGCCGTAGCACACGCAGTAGCGCACCCCGGGCGGGAGCTGGCAGGGGTCGTCGGGTTTGGCGTGGGGGCACCGTACGGTGCGAAGCGGGCGCGACATGGGTGTGTTGGTTACTCCAGGGTCCAGAGCTTCTTGGCCAGGACGTGTTCCATGAAGGTCTCGAAGGGCGAGAAGCGGAACCACCGGCTCGCCACGGGCGGGGCATACATCAGCGGGGCCACCCCGTTGCGCGCGAGTTGGGCCTCCAGGGCGATGCGGGTGGCCTCGAAGCCCGGGTCGATCTTCGACGGCGAGGGCAGGTCGGCCGACACCTTCGGGGTCTCCAGGAAGGTCACCTGAACCTTGTTCCCGACGGGTTCCTCCGCGAAGTGGTAGCGCTCCTGGGGGCCGAGGATGGGCGGTCTGCCGTTGTCTTGGGACATCGTGGAAGGGCTCCGTCTCTACCGCGCGTTGGGATCGAAGGGGAAGGGCATGGCCCCGCCCCCTCCGGGCATCATGGTCGGGGGCTGGAGCATGGCCAGGAGTCCCTCCCACCGCTGCTGGGCGAGGAAGACCTCGGGGCTCTGCCCGCGCTGTTGGGCCGCCGCCGTCACCGCGGCCATCTGTTGTTGTTGCATCCCCGCGGCCTGTTCGGGCCCGAGGCCTGGGGTCATCATGGCCATCTGCACGACCCGCTGCCACTGCTGCTGGGCGAGCATGCGCTCGACGGTCTGGCCCTGCTGCATGGCGAGGTTGCCGAGTTGGGCCCAGAGCATCTGCTGGGCGTAGGGGCCGGGCTGCGACCCCGTCTGGGCCGCCATCATCGCGAGCTGCCCCCACTGCTGCTGGAGCTGAAACACCAGCATCTCCGGAGTGACCATCGGGGGCATCCCGAAGCCCATCCCGGGCATCATCCCCGGCATCTGGGGGGCCCCCATCATCCCCGGTTGCATCATCCCCGGTTGCATCATCCCCGGTTGCATCATCCCCGGTTGCATCATCCCCGGCGAGGTGACGTTGGGAGGGCTGAAGCCCGGCGGCGTCATCGGCGGGGTGACGTGGGGAGGGCTGGAGCCCGGCGGCGTCACCGGCGAGGTGACGTGGAGAGGCTCGACCTGCTCGTACTGAGACGGGTCGTGCTCGGCCGGGGGGCCGAAGGGGCGAAACCACGGGATCTTTCGGTTGGTGTCGTTGAGCCACAGGTCGAAGCCCATGACCCCGTGGCGCTCCACCGAGCGCTTCTTGAAGAACCGCGCGGCGTCTTCGGTGGCGTGGTGGGTCCCGAGAAGCCCGAGGGCCACGGCGGCCTTGCGGTGGGTCCCTTCGGGCGGCAGGACGAAGCTCAGGTCGAGGGTGAGGGCCGGGTCGAGGAGGTGTACGGTCCCGTCGGAGATCGAGCGGGCGAGGTCTTCGTGCTCGCGCAACAGCTCCATGAGCCGGGCGTACACGCGCTGGGTCATCATCTGCTCGACGTTCTTCATGCCGTCGCGCACGATGTCGCCGAAGCCCCACCCGTTGCCGAGCAGGACCAGCGAGAACTCCACCACCCTCCGCTGCCCTGGGCCCTTGTTGGCCCCGAGGATCCACCGTCGCCCCGACCCGCTCCCCGACAGGGTGAAGAGGCGGTTGCGCGACAGGTCGAGGGTCCCGTCGGGGGCCCGGCCATGCTCCAGGCACACCGCGGCGAGGACCCTGGACACGAGCTCGACGATGTACCCGATGTACACCCGGGCCCTGCGTTCGGCCGTGGCCTTGCGGGTCTCGGCGATGACGTGGGGCGACTCGAGGAGGGCCTTGCCCGAGGCGCTCTGGCGCACCGCGCTCGCGAGGCGGGTGTACGACCCCATGGCGGGCATCAGGCACGAGCCCTTGCGGTCGTGTTCGCTCGCCCCGAGGAGCGACCGGAGGTAGACGCTCCCGCCGAAGAAGAGGGAGGTCGAGAACACGTGGGGGTGCATCCCCGCGTGGCCCTGCTGGCTGTTGCGGGCCAGGGTGTCGTCGACCAGGACCTCCAGCGACCCGCCCCCGAGGTCGCAGTACACCCGAAACATCTTGTCCGAAGGCGTATGGCCCGCCGCGGCCTGGGCCTCGTCCACGAGGGGCGGGGCGAAGAGGAAGTCGGCCCCGGTGAGGGCCTTGAGCCGCTCGCCGGCCTCGAGGGTGGCCCCCCGGAGGGTGTCAAGATCGCTCTCGTCGAAGGCCAGGGGGAAGCTGTACGACACGTTGACCGACCGCGGAGAGGCCTCCTCTTCGGCCAGGAGCGAGGCCGCGGTCATGAGCATCGAGCCCTCCAGAAACCGGGCCTGGAGCATCTGCACGATGGGCCGCTGGGCGAGCGAGCTCTTGTCCTTCTCCACCGCCCGCAGCCACTTGAACTCGCTCACCACGTGGTCGCTCCCCACGCTCCCGACGGCGCCGCGGAGGGGCACCCCGAAGTCCTTGCCGAAGGCGAGCTGTCCGATGGAGGCGTCGTTGGGGTGGTCGATCCAGCGTCGGACCGAGGCCAGCTCGCTCGGCAGGAGGTCGCGGTGGGGCCCACTCCACTCGCCCCCGGGCCACAGGTCCATGCCCCGCAGGAGGGTACAGGGGCCCCCGTCGAGGAGGTGCAGGGTGGTGGTGGCACGTTCCCGCCCGCGCTCGGGGGAGACGCACTGCACGGTGCCGTCCTTGCGCTTGACGGCCACCACGGTGTTGCTCGTGCCAAAGTCGATCCCGAGGTGCCAGTTGTCGTTGGACACGGCATCGACCGCGGGACGGAGGGGGAAGAGCCCGCCCCCGAGGGCCTCGGCCTTTCCGCCCTGCACGGGCTGCCAGAACTCCATGCTCACCCACGACGGCCGCCCGCGTCGGCTCACCCCCACAAAACCCGTCGGGGCCCCGTCGCCCTCGCGCCCCACGTCCTGATCGAGAGGAACCCGGTCGAGCACGGTCTCGGTGGTGGGCCGTCCGTCCGCGTCGCTCGGGGCCACGAGCATCTGGGCGCGGAAGCTACGGCCCTGGGCGAAGAGGTTCATCCCCTCTTCGGTGACGGCCCCGGCGTGCACGAGGTAATAACGCCACGCGTGGGTGGGGCGCTTGAGGTTGGGCCACACGCGCAGGGACACGCCCCGGAAGGCCATGGCCTCGGCGTCGCCCGCGTTGACGGCGAAGGGGTTGGCCGGGAGGATGTCGCACTCGTACGTGGGCCACTCGGTGGCCTTGAGCCCGCGCAACGGGAGCACACACTGGTAGCGGGATTTGCCGCGCTCCTGCACGACCCGCCCGAAGCGCTCGGGGGCCTCGCGGGCGAGCCGAACCTGGGCCGGGTCGAGGCAGTCGAGGTACTCGGGCATCACGGGCAGGACGGGGTACGACAGCCGCCCCTCGGAGACGAAGACCGGCACCGTACGGAAGCAGATCTGCTCCTTGGTGAGGGGCTCGATCTCGCCCTCCACCCGCAGCTTGCAGCGACCGATGGCGATGGTGTTGGGGCTCCCCCCGGCCCCTCCGTCGCGCCAGCGCACCCAACGGCCCGAGGCCGCCCGGGCGAAGACCCGCTCGAGGGCCACCACGCGCACCCGATCGCTGCGACAGATGGGGCAGTGCAGCTTGCGCCCCTCCGCCCCCTTGCGCGCATAGAGGATGGTGAGCTCGAGCTTCGACATGTCGAAGCCGCAGTTTTCGCAGTGATGCTCTCGCGCCATGACCTGGGGCGATGCTACCCCACCCACCGCCCTCCGCGCGAAGGTGAAGTACCATCCGCGCGATGCTCTCCCCGCGATACCAACCCTTCGCCCCCGGGCGCTGTCACCAACTCGCCCAGGCCCTCGACGGGGCCGCCCCGCAGACGGTCGGGGCCCTCGTGGCCCTGCGGACCCGCGTGTCGGGCGTCGAGCAACCCCTGCCCGGCGTGGAGGCCCTGCTCGATGCCGAACCCGCGTGGGCCCCGCGGTTCTTCGGGCGGGTCTTGCCCTCCCTCTGCGACGCGGCCTGGGCCCTGGTGGCCACCCGAACCCCCTCCCTGCCCATGATGACGGCCATGCAGCGGGGACAGGTGGCGATGCCGCGGGCGGAGGTTCCGGGGTGGGTGGGGCATATGCTGCTCGGGACGTTGCCCGAGCGCGAGCGACACCTGCCCCGGGTCGACGCGAGCCCCCTCCTCGTACGCACCCGCCCCCCGGAGCTCGCCAAGCTCCGTTGTATCCTCGAGCTCTTCGACCGCACCGCCGACGTGGCCCTCCCCGGTCGCCTCACCCTCGGCCGCCGCGTGGCCCCGCCCCGCAACGTCGAGGCCTGGGCCCACGACCCCTCCCCCCTCACCGACCTCGCCGTGGCCGAAGACGGGGTCATCGAAGACGCCGAGGGGCACCTCCAGGCCGACTTCGCCAACAAGTACCTCGGGGGGGGCGTCCTGTCGGGGGGGTGCGTCCAGGAGGAGATCCGTTTTGCGGTGTCGCCCGAGCTCCTGGCGGCCATGCTGATCTCGCCCGTGATGGAGGCCCGCGAGGCCATCGTGATTCACGGGGCCGAGCGCTTCGCCCGCTACGACGGCTACGCCCACACCCTGAAGTACGCGGGCCCCTACGAAGACCCCGCCCCGCGCCTGCCCGACGGAACCCCCGACGTGACCGTGGTGGCCATGGACGCCCTCGATTTTCGCCACGGACACCGGGAGGAGCAGTACGACGACGACAAGCTCCTGCGCGAGCTGGAGAAGGCCCGGGCGGCCTTCATGCCCGACCCTCGCAAACAACCCGTGGCCACCGGCAACTGGGGGGCGGGGGTGTTCCTCGGCGACGCGGCCCTCAAGGCCGTCCTGCAGTGGATCGCGGCCTCGGCGTGCCAGAGGGCCCTGCGCTACTACGTCTTCGGCGACGAGCGGGTCGACGGCCTCGACGCCTTCGCCACCGCGGCCCGGGCGAAGTTCGCCACCGCGGGCGCCCTGTGGTCGGCCCTGCGCCGGGCCCTGCGGACGCCCCCGGGCGACGACGACCGCACCCTCTTCGACCGCATCCTCGCGGCCTGATCGGAGCCCCGTCGCGGGGCCCGGCGTGCCACGAAACAGGCCACCCGTACGCGCTCCGTGCCACTCAAAACTTATGGGTACCACCCCGTTGCGCGGGGGCCTCGGCTGCGGCACGACTCGGTCATGCATCACCCCGGCGCCCCCCACGACCACGACCACACCCACCAGCACACCCACGAGCACCGCCACGGCGACCTCGTGCACAGCCACCCCCACGACCACGCCCACACCCACACCCACGACCACGGCGCGAGCGAGGGCCACGACCACGCCCACCCCGCCGACGCGGCCCACGCGGCCGAAGACCACAGCCACACGCACGACGCGTAGCCCACGGCCCGCGGCCGACCCACGACACCCGCGAGGGTTTGTGGGAGCATCCGCGCGATGTGCGGAATCGCTGGCTACGTCGGCACGACCTTCCGAGACGAAGAAGGCCGGGAGGCCCTCACCCGGTCGGCCAACCTGCTCGGGCATCGTGGCCCCGACGCCCTGGGGCTGTGGGTCGAGGCGGGGGTGGGGCTCGCGTGCCGACGCCTCGCCGTGGTCGACCTCGAGGGCGGGGTCCAGCCCATGGTTCACCGGGGCAGCGGGATCGTGGCCGTGTTCAACGGCGAGATCTACAACCACAACGAGCTTCGGGCTGAGCTGCGGGCCGCGGGGCACACGTTCGCGACACGGAGCGACACGGAGGTCCTCCTGGTGGGGTACCTCGCGTGGGGGGAGCGGGTGTTTGAGCGGGTTCACGGGATGCTCGCAGCCGCCCTGTGGCTGCCCGAGGCGCGGGCCCTCGTGCTCGCCCGCGACCGCTTCGGCGAGAAGCCCCTGTTTCTCGCGCGACACCGCGGGGGGCTGTGCTTCGCGTCGGAGATGAAGTCCCTGCTTCGGCTGCCGGGTTTTCCGCGGCGCCTCAACCCCACGGCCAGCGCCCACTTCCTGCTGTTCGAACACCTCTTCGACCCCCTCACCCCCTTCGAGGGCATCACGGCCCTGCCCCCCGCCCACATCCTGCGGGTCCCCTTCGACGACGTGGGGGCCCACACACCCCGCCGGTACTGGCAGCTCGACTTCCGTGATCCCCCCTCCGCATCCGCTCCCTCCCGCCCCGAGGTCCTGGAGGAGCTCGGGACCCTCGTCCACGACGCCGTCCAGCGCCGGGCCGCGGCCGATGTCCGGGTGGGGGCCCTCCTGAGCGGGGGGCTCGACTCGTCGTTCGTGTGCGCCTCCCTCGCGGGGGCCGTTCCGGGGCCCGTGGACGCCTTCTCCGTCGGCTTCGGCGACCCCCGCTTCGACGAGTCACCCGCCCAGGACCGCGTGGCCGAGGCCCTGGGCCTGCGCCTGCACCGCTTCGAGTTTCACAACCACACCCGCGAGATCCTGGAGTCGTGCCCGGGATCGCTCTGGGCCAGCGAGTACCCCGACCCGGGCTTCGAGCAGGACGTGGTCTTTCAACACCTCACGGCCCTCGCGGCCCACCGCGGATACAAGGTCGTTCTTGGGGGCGAAGGGGCCGACGAGCTCTTTCGGGGGTACGCCCACTACACGCGGTTTCCGGGGATGATGGCCTACGCCCGGAGCCGCGACCTGGGCGACCAGGCCGACCAGGCCGACGACGAACGCGACGCCGTCCGGGCCTGGGGGATGCCCTGCACCCTCTTGCGCCCGGAGTTTCCGTGGCGGTACTTCCTGCACCCGGAGCGTTTCCCCGAGGTCGTCGACCCCTTCTTCGGCCCCGCACGGCCCGCCATGACCCCGCGGCTGCCTCCCCTGCCCGCGTACAACCCACTGCGCCCCAACGACTTCCTCCAGGGGTGCGAGCTCCACACCCGCCTGCCCGCCTACATCCTACGAACCCTCGACCGGTACTCCATGGCCAGCGGGGTCGAGGTCCGATGCCCCTTCATGGACCACAGGTTGTGGGAGTTCTTCGCGGCATTACCCCCGGCCCTGCGCGACGAGGCCCCGGGGGACAAACCCCTCCTGCGGGCCCTGGCCGGGGCCCTCCCGCCCGAGATCGCCGCGCGCCCCAAGCAGGGCTTCCGGGCTCCGTATCTCCTCTCCGCGGCCCTGCGCCGCCCCGACACCGCCGCGGCCCTGCGCGACCTCCTCTCGCGCGACGCCGTGGGGGCCCTGGAGGTGGTCCGGCCCGAGTTTGTCGACGCGCATCTGGGTGACTTCGTGGCCCTGCCCGAGACGGACGACGACCGCCCCTTCGTGCGCCGGGTCCTGCTGTCGCGCCTGATCTCCCTGCGGATGCTGGCCACGGTCTTCGTCGACGACTTCGACCTCTACGCCGACCACCACGACGCCTCCTGGCGGGCTCCCCACGGCTGAGGGCTCAACCGGGGAACACTTGCCCGACCGCTGTCCACCAGACCGTCCGTGGACAGGCGTGGACACCCCAGGATCTTGCACCTCGTCGACCGGCGGGGGCGGGTGGTGCTCGCGGGGGTGGTGGAGGTTCAGCGGGCGCGGGACAACCGCAAGCGGTACGCGTGGCCGGTCTACCTCACGGTCCTGCGGCGCCGACTGAAGGTCCCGGTCGTGCTCCTCGTGATCAGCCCTACAGACAGGGTCGCCCAGTGGGCCGGAGCGGGCATCACGCTGGGCGACGCCAGCCTGTGGCCCCGGGTGATCGGTCCCGCCCAGACCCCGCGGATCACCGACCTCGCCCTGGCACGACGCCAACCCGAGCTCACCATGCTCTCGGCCCGCATGCACGGGGCCTCCCCCGACGGCGAACCCGTCCTCGTCGCAGCCCTCGAAGCCCTCACCGTCGTCGACCCTGAGATGGCCCGGGTCTATACTCGATTCATCGACGACACACTCCCCCGCGACCGACCCACATGCTGGAAGGGCCCTGCCATGCTGAGAGATGAGTTTAAGAACGTCACCCTCCCCAGACACTTCCAACGCTGGGTCAACAAGGGCAAGGCCAAGGGCAAGGCCGAGGGCAAGGCCGAGGGCAAGGCCGAAGGCAACGCTCCCGGCCAAAGCCCCTACCCTAGAAATACTGGCTGAGGCCGAAGCGGACAAACCAGCTTCGTTCGGGCACGAGCAGGGTGCCCGCGTCGACCCGCGGCACGACCCCCGCGAGGAAGGTCGGGATCACCCGCAGCCCGCCCCCGACGCTGAGGGCTCCCTGCGCCGACACGAGGGCCCCCGCGGCGTCGGAGCGTCCCATCACGCCCCCGTCCACAAAGGCCACCCCCTGCACGAACCACCGGGCCCCGAGGCGCAAAGCGTGGCGGTACTCCACGCTGCCGAAGGCGTGGAGGTGGTTGCGGTACACGTTGTCCGCGAGGCCGCGGATGCCCCCGATGAGCCCGATCCCGCGCCACTGCGGGACGTTGCCCACGAGCACGCTGTGGTGGGGATGGCCCGGGTTGGTGGCTTCGACAACTACATTGACCATCAACACCCCCCGCGACGAGAGCTTGAGGCCCCCAAGGCATTGGGCGGTGAGGCGGTGCCGGTGTTGCACCGTGGATCCGTCGTCCGTCTGCGCGAGGAAACCCCCGGGCATCACCTCGGCGGCGAGGCGGAGGCCGTGGGGGGTGGTGTCGTTCCAGGCGTAGCGGTCGAGGGTGACGCGGAGGCCGAGCCCGACAAACTGGCCGCTGCGGACGAGTTGGGCGGGCAGGGGGCCCGCGCTGCGCTCGTCGTAGCCCGCGAGCACCCACGCGAACCGCAGCGAGGAACCATACCGGAAGGGCATCCGCAGCCCGAGGCCGAAGCTCGTGCGCCGCATGCTCCACGGCTCGGGGCGCCCCTCGAAGAGGTAGGTCGAACCCCACGACCCCACGGAGGCCTCGACGCTCACCCGGCGGGCGTTCTGGGTGTGCTCGTTGAGCCAGACCTCGAACCCAGGCTCGCGCTCGGCCCACCCGAGGGCCCCCCCGAGCTCCATCGCGCGCCCGAGGAAGCTGTACTCGCTCAGGCTCACGAAATAGGCCCCGTCGCGGAGCCGCGCCGAGGTGGCGAGGTCGGCGTTGGGGATGAGGGTCCACTTCTCGCGGAGCCTGACCCGGAGAACGACCCCTTCGCGCCCCACGTTCACGTCGTCGAAGAGGTTGAGCGACGACAGCCTCCGCTCGAACTCGTCCACCTCCGCGGCGCTCAGACACGTCGGGAGCGGACGCGGCAAGAGGTCATCGACCACCGACGGACGGAGCCGACCCCGGGGGCCGAGGTCGAGCCGGTCGATGCAGCCCGCACGCCCGACGGAGGGCGTCTCGGGCGAGGGAACCTCCTGCGCAGAAGCCCTGACGGTCGCGAGGCCGAGGGACAACGCCAGGATCACAGGGCGGGCGCCGCCGGGTCGGTACATCGCGGCAGTGTGCTGCGGGGGCGGAAGGCGCCGCAAGGCCGGATGCGCACCCCTGCATCCCTATTCCCTTCGCACGGGAAGGTGGCCCTCGGACGCGCCCTGTTCTGGGATCCGATCCTGTCGGGGGGCCGCGATGTCGCGTGCGCGAGCTGCCACCATCCGGCCCACGGATACGCCGACGGACGAAGCACCTCGGTGGGCGTCGGGGGCCACGGGTTGGAGGCCGCTGAGCACCATCACACCGACCCATTGCCAGACATTGCGCGTCATGGGAGCCCCAATCACGCGACCATATTATGAATGCAACTCACCCGTTGGATGCGGGATCAGTCGGCGAATTCGCGGGGCGTGGGGGTGTCGAGTCGGCGGAAGTCGGCCGCGCAGTCGTCGGTGTCGACGAGCACGGGTCGGCCGCCGATGCGTGCGGCGACGCGGCGCTCGAAGCTCTCGCCCGTGTACGTCCCGGAGGCGAAGACGAACCCGCGGTCGACGCCGTCGGGCAGACGTCGGAAGGCCGCGCTGCCCTCGTCTTGCAGGGCTTCGAAGCCGTCGAGCACCGCGTCTACGGGCACCACCACGCGGTCGCCGAGGGTGGTACGCTCGCGGCGCAGGGCGTCGGGGGCCTCGACGCGAAACACCACCAGGGCAGGGCCAAACACCGTCACGAGCCAGTCGAAGCCGGCGGTGTAGTGGTAGGCCTCGAGGTTGGGGACCGTGGGGCTGTCCTCGTCGCGGCCGTTGCTGCGGGCGTTGTAGGTCTCCCAGTCGGCGTCGCTGAGGTCGAGGGGGCTGAAGGGCATGTGGTTGGTCCCGTCCTGGGCGAGGACCACAGAGCCTCCCGGGGGGACCGGGTGATCGGTTCCGCCGCCGGGCACGCGCCATACGTTGGCGACGTAGACATGGTCGGGGTCGCGGGCGGCGAAGGGGGTGGGGCGGGTTCCGGGGTTGATCTCGCCGGAGGGGCCGTGCAGGTCGCCCACCATCAGCCCGTCGGCGTACAGAACCTCCGTGCTGTTGTTGACCAGCTCGACAAACTGGTCGCTGAAGTAGTGCGTCCCCCCGACGCCCGGAGAGCCCGTGTAGTACGCCTCGCCGATGACCCATCCGCCCAGGCGCGGGGCCGTGAGGGCGACCCGGACCGGGACGTCTCCAGGCCCGGCCGCGACCTCGACAGACAGCCGCGCCGTGGTGGCGATCCGGTGGCCCGTCAACCCAAACACCCGGTCGGCGTCAAGGGCGACCTCGGCCTCCAGGCGGTAGGGCTCCATCGCCACCCCCGCGAAACGCGCCACCCCCATGGCATCGGTGCTCGCCTCGCGCCGGACGCCGTCGCCCCCCACCGCCACCACCCGCAGCCCCGGGGCCGCCCCCTCGCCCCACCCCGCAGGCCAGCGCACCTCCACCGCGAGGGTCGCCGCAGGATCGGGCCCCCCCTCCCCGCAGCCCAACGCACCCACCCCCAACAACCACCCCAAGCTCCGTGCACGCATCACCAGGATAGGATACAGATGCAATCGTGATGCGGAAAGTGCTTCTGTGTGTGCTGTGTTTTTGGGGCTGCGGGGCCCCGGATGCGGGGGGAGTGCCGACGGCGGAGGCGGGGGTGGGCGCGGCCCTCGACGCGGGCCCGACCACCCTCACCCTGGGCACGGGCACGACGGCGTGGCAGCCGTTGGAGGAGGAGCTGGTCCTCGTGCATGGGCCCCAGGGCGGGTGGCACCTCGACCTCACGGCGCGGATCGGGGCGGGGTCCGTCGAGGGGCTCGTCCTGAGCTACCGCGTGACGCTCGACGGGAGGGCCCTGGAGTACCCTGTGCGGGCGGTTCTGTCTGCGCGGCGGGTGCTGCGCGAGGGCGACCACTGGGTGCGGGTGGGCGACAGGGCCGTGCTGGACATCGGGGCCCCCGCGGAGGTCGCCGGACGCACCGTGGAGGTCGTGGCCACGTTGTCGCGCGCGGAGGGCGCCGAGGTGGCCCGGGACGCCCGGAGCGTGCGGGTAGTCGACCGCGGGCGATGATCGTCGGGCGACCCCCGGCCGCACGGCATGGGCCCGTGCCCCCCCGTCACAGCCGACCGTGACAGGCTCGACCACTGCGTGCCGAACCACTGGGCGCTCGGAGCACACCCCTTGTGCATCCCGGGGCCGTCGCGCCCTCCCAAGCCCCCTCCCGTGCTGGCACGTATGCCGCATTGTCCGGGGCCCGGAGGTGCGATGCGCACGAGGGGCCGACTGGACACACACCGACCCGACAGGGTCCATTCTTCGCGTGGATCGTTGCGTTGGCGGGCGGGCCTTCTGCGCGCGGTCGCCGCGTCGACCCTTCTGGGCTGCGCCGCCGCGAGTCCGGCCTCGTTGCCCATGCTCCACGAGCCCGTACGGCGCAGCGCCGCCGGGGGCGGCTCGGTCGCGTTGCTGGGCGGCCTCGGGACCGGGGTCCACCTCAACAACATGGCCGGGGGCGAGGCCCGGGTGTCCCTGCAGCGGAGCCCGACCCTCGCGCTCGAAGCCTCCGGCGGCGTCGGGGCCCAACTCGACGAACGTGAGGCCCTGATCAGCAACGCCCCCTCGCCCTTGTACTTCGGACGGGTCGGACTGCGCTGGCAGCCTCATGGCCCCGACCGGTACGCCCTGCGCGCAGGCCTCGGAGGGGGCACGAGCCAGACCGCCATCGGGTACATCAACACCGACGTGAGCCTCGGGTACGGGCACACCTACGGGGGGTGGGTTCGGCCGTATGTGGGCTTCGGGGCGGCCCTGTCGGTCCCGGTCGCACCGGGGCCCGAGATCTACCACGCGTTTCCCGAGACGGGCGCGTCGCTCGAGTTGGGTCTGGCCCTGTGGTTTCATGGAATGGCGGGGCTGTCGATGCGCGTGGCCGAACGCCTCGAAGTCAGCGTCGAGGCGACCTTCAACGCCGCCCTGGCCCTGAAAAGCGGAGCGGGCCTTCTCGGCACCGGAACCCTCCTCGTTCGGTACTTCTTCGGGGGCCTGGGCCCTTGGCGCTGATCGCCGCGAGGCATGGACCTGCGAGGTCATCGCGGGCCCGAAGGTTCCTCGGGTCATGATCGGCTCGGGATGCGCGTCGAGCACGGCCACCTGCACCTCTGGGGCGGACGACGCGACCACGCGACAGGCGGTCACGAGTGTGCGACCCTCGGGGCCATGCTCGTCCCCTGTGATGCCTGCGGGCGACACCTGCGCGCCCACGAGTTTTGTTGTCCCTTCTGCGACGCACGCCGCGCCCCGAGCGAGGCGGTGGCCGAGGCCCCGATGCCCCCGCGGCTGTCCCGAGCGGCCCTCCTGGTGGCCGGGTCGATGGTGCTCGCGGGGTGCCCCATGGCCGTACGCTACGGCGGACCGCCGCCGTCGATGCAGCAGCCCCCGCCCGCTGCCGACGCGACGCCCGCGCCGACGCAGCCCGCACCCGCCCCTGCCGCCCCTGCCAACGCGGCCCCTGCCAACGCGGCCCCTGCCAACGCAGCCCCCGCCGCGACGCCGACGCCCTGACGTCGCGCCCCCGCCCCCGACCGCCCCCTCACCTACGCCCCCGCGTAGCCCCGCACCATCCGCCCGACCCCCTCCGCCAGCGCGACCCGCGCCGACCACCCGAGCACCTCCCGGGCCCGCGTCGGGTCGCCCACAAACCGATCGACCTCGTACGCCTCCGCCGCCGTCTCCGTCACCGCCTCGCCCGCCCTCCCCGCGGCAGCAAGGGCCATCTCGGCGAGCTGCCCCAGGGTCGTGCCCTGCCCCGACACCAGGTGCACCACCGGCAACACCCCCGCCCCCGCCGTGAGCCGCTCCATCGCGGCCCACAGCCCCGCGATCACGTCGTCGACGTGGGTAAAATCAAACACCCGCCCGCCCCCGGCCACCCGCAGCCTCTCTCCCCGCCCCGCCCCCCGCGCCAACGCCGCGACCACCCGGTCGCCGTGATCGCCCGCCCCCCCGTACACGCTCGCGAGGCGCAGGGTGGCCGTGGCGAGCCCCTGCCCCCGCCCCCAGTCCATCACGTCCTCGGCGTCGCATTTGCTGCGCCCGTACACGTTGCACGGAGCCCGGGGGGCGTCCTCCGAGACCGGGAGCGACCCGGGCCGCCCGTACACCTCGCGGCTGCTCGCGAGCAGCACCCATGGACGCTCCGGGCTTCGCAGGGCCTCCCGCACGACACAGCGGGTCCCCTCCACGTTGGTCGCGAGACACTCCGCGGGGTCGCGCTCCCCCCACCCCACCCGCGACACTGCCGCCAGATGAACCACCCCCCGACACCCCGCCATCGCCCGGGCCACAGCCTCCGGGTCGCGGACATCGCCCCGGCATGACCCCATCCCCACGCGGTCGAGGCCTCGAAGACCTACCCCCGCCCCCGCGAGGCGCAGACCCAGGGCCCGACCGAGCATCCCCGCCGACCCTGTGACCAGGATCGGCCCCTTCACCGCCCTCCCTCGGGCCGTCGCATGGTGCCCTCGCCCACCATCACCGCGACCATCTTCCAGGCCCTCCGCCACACGCCCTCCTGCACATACGGAACCCCGTGCTTCTCACACAAGGCCTTCACCCGCGGCTGAATCCGCGCGTACTGCCGCGGGGGCAGGTCGGGGAAGAGGTGATGCTCGATCTGGTAGTTGAGGTACCCGTGCATCAAATCACGGAGAGCCCCCCCGGTGCGGAAGTTGGCCGTGCTCACCACCTGCCGGAGGTACCGCTCGCCGCGGTCGCGGGTGGCCGCGTCGAAGCGGTAGAGGTCGTCGCCCGCGTGGTTGGGGGCGATGATCACAAAGGTGTGCAGGTTGCCCAGAAGCTCCGCCCCCACGCAGTTGGCCCACACGCTGGCCACGGCCCCAGGGCCCAACGGGGCGAAGGCCAGGGGGCCCAGGACAAAACGGGCGAGGCCGTAGGGGGCCAACGAACGGCGCCAGAAGGCCCGTCCAGGGGCCGTACGGGGGTCGAAGGCCTCCAGGTAGCGCTCGGGGCCGCGGGCGTCTCCCGTGGCTGCGTCGACGCCGGGAGGGGATACCCCACGGCCGGCCCGACGGGCCTCGGCCCGCCCCAGGACCTGCCAGGTGCTCGGGGCGTAGTACGACCACTTCCAGGTGAGGGCGTAGAAGGCCACGGCGGCGAGCTTGAGGGCCCGAGGGCCCTTCCAGTCGCGCAGGCCGGCGGCGTTCTCTTCGACGAGGTCGGGGTCGGCGGCCTCGCCCGTGCGGTGATGGTGCAGGACGTTGTGCTCGTAGTCCCAGGCCTCGGGGTCGAGCCAGTCGAGCCAGTCGAACACCCGGCGCCCTCCCCGGGCGAAGCCCCGCGCGGTCAGATGCGTCGGGGTCCCGGGCACCCGGTCGAGGCCCTTGTGCAGGATGTGATGGGCCACCACCGTCCAGCGCACCGTCGGGCCGAGGGAGAGGAGGGCCATCGAGACGGGGTTGGGCCCCATCCAGGCCGTGGCGTACCCGAGGGCCGTGCAGGCCCGGCCGATCCCGGCGATGCGCAGGAGGTGGGCCCGGTCTTCAGGGCCGAGGTCGGCCTCGATCTCTGCCCGCAAGGCGTCGAGGTCGCGGGCGAAGGCCGCCCGGTCGACGTGCGGCAGGAAGGGCTCGGGGGCGTCGTCGCGGGCGTCAAAAGGCATCGCGGGGGAGTGCCTACCCCAAAGCCCGCCCCGCGTGCACCCGCATTGTCCGAGCCCTGGCGCGGGCCTTCGGTCACTGCCGACAGGGGTTGCAGACGTAGTTGTTGCCGACGCATCCGGGCCACGGGCCGAAGGGGTCGCTCTGCCCGGGGCACTCGACCACCCCGAACTCGCACCGGCAGGCCACAAACCGCGGCCGGAGCACGGTCGTGCACCCCGCCCCCCCGCGCACCTCCAGGACCGCGTCGAAGCGACACCCCGGGTCGATGGTGCAGCGCGGCTCGATGCGCTCGCAGGTGTCAACCCGCGTGACCGTGTGGGCCACCCGGACCGTGCCCGGGCATCCCGTCGCCGGGTCGATGTCCTCCAGGGTGGAGGGCCCCACCTGCCCCGTACACGAACGATCGGCCGGGGCGATGTCCCGCACCGCGGCGTCCTCGGCCGTGACGGTGGCCGAGGCGGCGCACCCCGCGGCGAGGGCCCCGATCGCCACGAGGGCCCCATACGCGCTGCGCAGGGCCGATGCCGGGCTCCTACCCACAGAGGGCGCGGGCGTGGTGGCGGAGGTGGTCGTCGACGAAGGTGGCCACGAAGAAATAGCTGTGATCGTAGCCCGGGTGGGTGCGCAGGGTGAGGCGCTGCCCCGACGCCGTGCAGGCGGCCTCGAAGCGCTCGGGGCGCAGCTCGCGGCCGAGAAACCTGTCGTCGAGGCCCTGGTCGATGAGCACCTCGCCCGCGAAGGGAGCCCGCTGCACGAGGGCCGTGGCGTCGTGGGCCTCCCAGGCCGGTCCCTTCGGCCCGAGGTAGCCCGCGAAGGCCTTCTGCCCCCAGGGGACCTCGCTCGGGGCCACGATGGGGGCGAAGGCCGACAGGCTCGCGTAGCGCCCGGGGTTACGCAGGGCGAGGGTGAGGGCCCCGTGGCCGCCCATGGAGTGCCCCATCACCCCGCGACGTCGGCCGCTCACGGGGAAGTGGGCCTCGACCCAACGGGGCAGCTCGTCGACGATGTACCGCTCCATGCGGTAGGCCTCCCGCCACGGGGCCTCGGTCGCGTCGAGGTAGAAGCTCGCCCCGAGACCGAAGTCCCAGTGGGCGTCGTCGCCCGGGAAACGATGCCCCCGGGGGCTGGTGTCGGGGGTCACGAGGGCGAGGCCCAGTTGCGCGGCCAGACGGGCCGCCCCGGCCTTGAGGGCGAAGGTCTCCTCCGTACACGACAGGCCCGCGAGGAAGTACACGGCCGGGACCCGCTCGCCCCGCCCCACGGCCCCTGGGGGGAGGTAGACCCCCACCCGCATGGGCCCCGCGCAGGCGGCGCTCTCGTGGGTATAGAACCCCTGGACCCCATCGAAGGCCCGCTGCTCGCTCCGGGTCTCGTAGGGCCGATCGCCCATCAGAACACCACCACGGTACGAATCGACGTGCCCGCGTGCATGAGGTCGAAGGCCTCGTTGATGCGCTCGAGGGGCAGGGTGTGGGTCACGAGGGGGTCGATCTCGATCTTGCCGTCCATGTACCAGTCGACGACGCGCGGGACGTCCGTACGCCCCCGGGCTCCGCCGAAGGCCGAACCCCGCCACACCCGCCCCGTCACGAGCTGGAAGGGCCGGGTGGAGATCTCCTGCCCTGCCCCGGCGACGCCGATGATGATGCACTCGCCCCAGCCCCGGTGGCAGCACTCCAGGGCCTGGCGCATGAGGGTGGTGTTGCCCACGCACTCGAAGGCGTAGTCGGCCCCGCCCCGGGTGAGGGCCACGAGGTGAGCCACGAGGTCGGTCCCGGGCGGAAGGTCGCGGGGGTTGACGAAGTGGGTCATCCCGAAGCGACGCCCGAGGGCCTCGCGGGCGGGGTTGAGGTCGACCCCCACGATCATGTCGGCCCCGGCGATGCGGGCCCCCTGCACGACGTTGAGCCCGATGCCTCCGAGGCCCATCACCACCACCCGGGCCCCGGGCTCGACCTTGGCGGTGAAGAACACGGCCCCGATCCCTGTGGTGACCCCGCAGCCGATGTAGCAGATCTTGTCGAAGGGGGCGTCGGGCCGCACCTTGGCGAGGGCGATCTCGGGCAGGACGGTGTGGTTGGCGAAGGTCGAGCAGCCCATGTAGTGATGCAGGGCCTTGCCGCGGAGGGAGAAGCGGCTCGTGCCGTCGGGCATCAGCCCGCGTCCCTGGGTGGCCCGGATGGCGGTGCAGAGGTTGGTCTTCCGGCTCAGGCACGACACGCACCCGCGGCACTCTGGGGTGTAGAGCGGGATGACGTGATCGCCCGGCTGGAGGGCGTGGACCCCCGGCCCCACCTCCAGCACCACCCCTGCACCCTCGTGCCCCAAGATCACTGGGAAGAGCCCCTCCGGGTCGGCCCCCGTCCGGGTGAACTCATCGGTGTGGCACACCCCCGTGGCCTTGATCTCCACCAGGACCTCCCCGGCCCGGGGGCCTTCGAGGTCGACGGTCTCGATCACCAGGGGCTGTCCTGGAGCGAAGGCGACGGCGGCGCGGGTCTTCATGGGGGGTGTCGGGCCCTCAGCCCATGGCCTCGAAGTCGGCCTTGGTGGCCCCGCAGTCGGAGCACACCCAGTCGTCGGGCAGGCTCTCGAAGGGGGTCCCGGGGGCCACCCCCGCGGCGGGGTCGCCCTCGGCCGGGTCGTACACGTGGTCACAGACGATGCAGCGGTAGCGCTTCATGGCGGGGCGGTGGCTCCTGAGAGGGATCTGGGGGAGGGAGGGGCGTGTACGGGGGAGCGCCTCAGCGCACCCACACGAGGGCGTAGCGTACCTTGCAGGCGGGGTCGTCGCCGTAGCACTCGCCGGCCGAGGAGATGGTGCGGCCGTTGGCGTTGCAGGGCCAGGCCCCCGCGGTGCAGGTCACGGGGGTGATGCGCGACAGGCGCAGGAGCGACAGGTCGTGGGTGCGCCACTCGGCCTGGCCCCCGGGGGTGTTGCCGAGGCCGTTGGTCCAGCAGCACTCGGCGGCGTAGAAGTTGATGGCTGCGTTTTCGTTGGCCCCGGGGAAACACGCGGCGTTGCTGTCGAGGGCCCGCAGCGAGAAGCCGAAGGCCTGCGACTGGGCCGCGGTGATGCCCGTGTAGAAATCGGCCCCCGAGCGGGCCCAGGTGCTGTTGCAGGTGCTCGGCCAGTTGGCCGAGACGTATCCGCCCATCGACCGGTTGCCGAGGAGGGCCCGCCAGCCGAAGCTGTACTCCGCCGTCTCGATGCGCAGGTCGTTGCCCGGGACGTCGGTCCACGCGAGGGACTTGAAGTTGCCCGTGGTGCGCCCGCTGATCGTGCCGAAGGCGCCGCGGTCGGTGAAGACCCCGAGGGCGTTCCACGCGCGGGTGACGCCGTTGGCGATGGAGCCGACGAGGGTCCAGCCGCCCCCTTCGCTGACCATGTCACAGTAGACCCGTTGGGCCGCGATGGGACCCGCCCCGTCGGGGTCGATGTCGTACTCCCCGCTCGTGGCCCCGGGGTTGAAGGCCCGCAGGGCGTTGCAGCTCCGGGGCAGCCCGCAGGCCCCGGCCTGGCAGTAGTTGCCGCTCGGACAGGCCATCCCGCAGGCCCCGCAGTGCTGGCTGCTCGTGCGGGTGTTGGTCTCGCACCCGTTGGCGCTCATCCCGTCGCAGTCGCCGAAGCCCGTCTCGCACGACTCCACCCGGCAGGTCCGGGCCGCGCACGTGGCCACCGCGTTGGCGAGGCCGCACTCCACCCCGCACCCGCCGCAGTGGCGGGCGTTGCCGTTGGCCACGTTGATCTCGCAGCCGTTGCCCGCCATCCCGTCGCAGTTGGCGAAGTCGGCCCCGCAGGCGAACCCGCACACCCCGCCCGCCGCGCAGGTCGCCGTCGCGTTGGCCGGGACCGGGCAGGCGTTGCCGCACATCCCGCAGGTGGTGGGGGCCGAGAGGCTGGCCTCGCACCCGTTGGGGCTCATCCCGTCGCAGTCGGCGAAGCCCGCGGCGCAGGTCGCCACCGTGCACTGCGACATGGCGCACCCCGCCGTGGCGTTGGCCACCGAGCACGCCCGCCCGCACCCGCCGCAGTGGCCGGGGGTGTTGGTGGTGTTGACCTCGCAGCCGTTGGCCGCGTTGCCGTCGCAGTCGGCGAAGCCCGCGGTGCAGGTGATGGCGCAGGCCCCTGCCGCGCAGGCCGGGACGGCGTTGGCGGCCCCCGGGCACATCGTGCCGCAGGCCCCGCAGTGGGTGACCGTCGTGGCCGTGTTGGTCTCGCAGCCGTTGGCCGCGTTGCCGTCGCAGTCGCCGAAGCCCCTCCCGCAGGTGGCCACCGCGCACTGGCCCATCGTGCAGGCCGCGGTGGCGTTGGCGAGGTCGCAGCGGGTCGAGCACGAGCCGCAGCGGGTGGGGTCGGTGTTGAGGTTGGTCTCGCAGCCGTTGCTGGCGTCGCCGTCGCAGTCGGCGAAGCCCGTGGCGCAGGTGTACTGGCACTGCCCGGCCGCGCACCGGGGGGTGGCGTTGGGGCGCGCGGCGCAGGCCATCCCGCATCCCCCGCAGTGGGCCACCTCGGTCTGGGTGTTGACCTCGCAGCCGTTGGCCGCGGCGTCGTCGCAGTTGGCGAAGGGGGCCATGCACGCGCTCACGGCGCAGACCCCGTTGCGGCACGCGGGTTGGGCGTTGGCCACGTCGCAGCGCGCCCCGCAGGCCCCGCACGAGGCGGTGTTGGACTGGGTGTCGAGGCAGGCCCCGTCGCAGCAGGTCTGCCCTGCGGCGCAGGGCCGTTCGGAGGTGCAGCCCATCACGCAGACGTTGCCCACGCAGAGGGTGCCCGCGGCGCAGTGCTCATTGGTGACGCAGGCCACGCACTGGCGGGTGGCGGTGTTGCAGCGCCCGGCCGTCGACGACCCGGCGTCGCCCGCGCAGCTCATGTCGTCGCGGCATCCCGCGGCGCAGGCGTTGTCGGCGGTGCAGTACTGGCCCGCGGGGCAGCGGTCGGCGGCGGGGGTGCACGGGACGCAGCGGCCCGAGGTGGTGTCGCAGACCGTGCCCGCGCTGTTGCCCGCGCAGTCGGTGTCGCCCGTACAGCGGGTGGGGCCCGCGTCGGTGGGGGGCACGTCCAGCCCGGTGTCCATCTCGCCGGCGTCGGTCGGGCCCGTGTCCGTGGCCCCCGTATCCTTCGCCCCGGTGTCGGCGGGGCCGAGGTCGGTCGCAGGCACGTCGGGGCCGGCGTCCGCACCCCCGCCCACCACCGACGAGTCGCCGCACCCCGCCACCGTGAGCAGACCCACCACAAAACCGAGAGAACACACCCTGCGCGACGCCATGACAGACCTCCTCACGCCAAGAACCCCCCGGATCGTATCCACCTCCGGTCCCGAGCGCCACCCGTGACCTCGGGCCCGCAGGTTATCGGGCGGGGAGGGTCTGTGCGGGGCCGAGGTTCAGGGCCCGCAGAGGCCGTTGCGGCAGGTGAAGGTGACCCCGGGGGGGCCCATGGGACAGTCGGGGGTGGTGGTGCAGGTGGGGGCGCAGCGCATGCCCATGGGCGAGGCCGCGCAGGTGCAGCCCCGCGATCCCGGCGGACAGGCCCCGGTGCAGTCGGCGGGGCTGGTGCATGCCCGGGGGCCCATGCCCGCGTCGGACGGGGCGGTGCCTGCGTCGCCCGGGGGCATCATCATGCCCATTCCCTGGAAGGACGCGTGGGGCGTGGCGTGGAAACACCGCGGGATGTACGGAAACGTGTCGGTCAGCACGTAGTGGTAGGTGGTGACCGTACGGCCCTGGAGCATCACGGCCCCCGTGCGGCCGTTGCAGGCGTCGAGGTCGCCCGCGTCGGCCACGTACTCCCAGTCTTGCACGAAGGTGCCGTCGTAGGCCCCGCCCGGGCCCGCGGTGCCCGAGGGGCGGGTGCCCGTCCGGAGCCTGTAGCTCGAGCGCATCGGGCGCAGGGCGCTCGTGGGGTCGTTCGGGTTGGAGAAGTCCCAGCGGCCGTAGATGGGGTAGCCGTCGGCCGCCCAGCCCACGAAGGTCAGGGCCGGGGCCGTGGGCATCAGGCCCGTCGGAACCCCGTGGTAATGGTAGGCCCCGTTGGGCTGGACGTGGGCGAAGTTGCAGTCGAGGCCGAGGGCCGTGGGGTGGCGTACGGTGTCGGTCCCGCCCATCCCGCTGAAGTACCCGGGGGCGGTGGCGAAGCGGAGGGCCTCGTAGTTCCAGTCGTCGCGGTCGTTCCAGCGCTCGGCGGTCCCGGGGTCGAGGACGACCCCTGCGGTGGTGATGCCAAACACCCGGGCGGTGGCCCCCGGTCCCGACGGCACGACGGGCACGGTGTACTCCAGGGTCTGGGCCTGGATGGCGTTGGGGTTTCCCGGATTGGGAAACGCCCCCACGTCGTGATTGGGCACGGCGTTGGCCCGCAGGCGCCGGAGGTTCCCCTCGACGACCTCCTCGTACCGATGGGCGGCGCCGAGCTCGCACCCGAGGGCCAGGGCCGTCCGGGTGCACGCGAGCAGGGTGACGTTGAAGTTGCTCGTGGCCGTGTCCACCGTGGGCGGGGTCGCCAGGGTGGGCGTCCCTGGGGCCGCACAGGAGAGGCCCGTGTCCGTCGTGGGCCCGCGGTCCGTCGTGGGCCCGCGGTCGGCGGCCGGGGCGTCGGTGCCGCCCGCGTCGAGGTTCAGCGGAGGGGCCGGATCCCCGTCGTCGCAGGCGCTCGCGGCGAGGGCGATCGAGACCAACAAGACCCGAGAACTACACAGACGACGCATCATCGCAAACCTCCACCCGACACCCGGAGCACCGTGACGGAGGCCCCGCGCGAAGAAAGCACCGCCTGCTCGGGAGCCCCCACGAGGGTGAGCCTGCCCTCGGCCGAGGTCTCGGCGCGGGTGGCATAGAGCGTCACCGGGTGCTCCCGCACAAAATCACAGCGGACCCGCAGCGCCCGCAACGGAGCGGGCCATCGCCAGCGCACCGTCACCCGCAGGTACTCCCCCCCCGCGGCCCCGTCCGCGCTCCGCGGAACCGACACGTCCGCCCGCACGAGGCTCCCCCCGCGCCCCTCCGGGTCGGTCAGCCCCAGGGCGGCCACCAGGGTCCGTCGGAGCTCATCCCGGCGGGCGGCCACCTCGGCCCGGCTCAACAACCCGTCGCCGTTGGTGTCGGCGCTCGCCACGAAGCTCACGGGAGGCGTCGCCACCGCCTCCACCGTGTCTCCGTGGAGCACGAGCTCGACGCGGTTGGCCTCCAGCCCATGAGCCCACCCCGCGGGGCCGAGGGCGGCGAGGCTGAGGGCCCCTCCGAGGGCGAGGATCCTACGTCGCAGGGCCGTCGCCATGGCCGAGTGTAGGCCCCTGGCGCGCCCGCGCGTCAAGGAGTGCCCGTCCCCGCCCCTACACGATCACCGCCCGCGGCCACCGCGCCCGCAGGGCCACGAGGGTCGCCCCCTTGGCCGCCCCCGTGTCGCGCACCCGCAGGCGAGTGAGGCCGGCCAGGTAGGGCGACTGCACGAGGGCCCGGGCTCCCTTCGCCGTGAGGCCCGTACGTTCGAGCTCCAGGATGGTCAGGGACGCCGAGGCCGGAGAGGCCGCGAGGGCCATCAGCCCGTCGTCGTCGACCCCTTCGCAGCG
Source organism: uncultured Myxococcaceae bacterium (assembly GCA_964447205.1). Classification (GTDB taxonomy): domain Bacteria; phylum Myxococcota_A; class Polyangia; order Polyangiales; genus JAEUKH01. The sequence continues at coordinate 105,390 of CAYUSB010000020.1, read as the reverse complement.
GTTGAGGCACAGCACCCGGAGGCCCTCCATCGCCGGGGACGCCACCAGGGTCTGGAGGCCCGCCCCGCGGATCTTCGAGCTCGACAGGTACAACGAGCGCCACCGCCGCCCCCCGGAGCACAAGGTCGCCAGGCCCGCGTCGGTGACCCCGCCCACGCACAGCTCCTCCAGCCCGGCCAGCCGCGGGGCAGTGGCCAGGAGCCCGAGACCCGTGTCCTTCAGGGCGTAGCCGCGCAGCCCGAGGTAACGCAGGCCCTCGGCCCCCTCGGCCTCTGCGAGCCGGGCCACCAGGGCCTCGGAGGCTGCCATCCGCAGGTGGGTCAGCCGCCCCAGGAGGCCCATCGCGAAGAACTCCAGGATGGGTTCGTTCTTCTGGCTGTACCCGAGGTCGACATCGCGCACGGGCTCCTGGGCGAACAGAGCGGCCAGACCGGGCGGCAGGCCCTTCCACAGGGGCACGGTCACCTTCTCGATGAACCCCCGGCGCAGCTCCCCTTTGCCCCGCATGGCCCGCACCGGGGCCAGCCACCGCCGCCCGTGGGCCCGCAGAAGGGCCGTCTCGCGCTGCCGCAGCCCGATCCGCGCGCTGCGCCCGGTCTCCGACGCCAGGGCGCACTGCACCCGGATCAGCTCGCCCCGCGGATCGCCCCGGGCCTCCAACACCTCCGCGTGCAGGAGCCGGGCGAGCAGGTCGTCGGGGCGCTCCAGGACCGCCGCCAGGGTGGGTTCGACCGCGCTCACTCTGCCTCCTCCGAGGCCGCGGGCGAGGCTTCGGGCGGGGCCTCCGTCGCCCCCCGGACCGCCCGGGCCGCCGCGAGCATCCGCGCCCCGAGGCGAGGCTGCACCGCGTGAACCCAACTCGCCTGCCCCAACAGTTGTGCCACGAAATCAGGCCGTCCCCGGGCCGCCCCCGCGACCCCCACCCGTCCGGCGTCGTGCAGCATGGCCCGGAGCCGCCGCCGGGTGGCCCGGGGCACCGAGGCCGTGTCGTTGACCACCACCCCGGTCACCATCATCCGCCCCGAACGGCGCACCACCCGGGTCTTGTGGGGATTGACCGCGAAGCCCTCCTGCTGACAGATCTGGTCGATCCACCAGGTGGTCCGCCCCATGGCGGGCAGTGGGGCCCCCGGGGGCCACGAGAAGGTGAGGTCGTCGGCGTAGCGGGTGTACCGGGCCCCGAGGCGGGCCGCGAGGCCGGTGAGCCGGGCGTCGAGGCGGCGGCACACGAGGTTGGCCAGGGCGGGCGAGGTGGGGGCCCCCTGGGGCATCTCGCCGGGGGTCACCACGTAGCCGTCGGCCATCCGCGGGCGAAAGGTGGTGAGGCCCGCCAGGGTCTGGGCCACCGCGGGGGCGGCCCCGAGGGACACGAAGAACCCCTCGACCCGGCGGTAGTGCACCGTCGGGAAGAAGTCGGCGAGGTCGACCTTGAGGAGCCGGGCGGCCCCGACGTGGACCGCGGCGTTGGTGGCCACCGAGCGCCCCGGGACGAACCCGTGGGCCGCGGGATGGGGCGCGAGCGGGGCCAGGAGCTTCGTGTAGATGGCCCGCTGGACCCGCTTGAGGGCCGCGATGGGGGCGGTGATGGCGCGCGTGCCGCCCGTACGTTTGGGCACGGTGAAGCGCAGGTAGGGGGCACCAGGGCCCGTGCCCGGGCGACGCCACCGCTGCAGGGCCGCGGGGTCGTCGAGGCCGAGGGCCGCGCACAGGGCCTCCATCGACTTCAGGGCCGCCCGCACCGCCGCCGGAACCGCCCCCTTCGGCGGCTTCTTGGGCGCCTCCCGGCGGGCTCGGTCGAGGCCGTAACGCCAGCCCTCGACGCCCCACACCGGGGCCGCGGGGGCCTGCACGCGTCGAGAGGCCCGACGCGGTCGGGCGGGCAGGGCCACCTCGGACAACGACATACGCCGCACGAGGGAGGCCACCCGGGCCCGCACCATCGGGGCGGGGTCCTGGGCCCGACGACGCAGGACCGCGGGGCTCTCGGCCACCGGGAGCCCGAAGCGCACGAGCTCCATGGCGCGGGCCCGGACCCGCGGGTCGGGGTCGCAGGCCCACGCGCGCAGGCGGTCGCCGAAGTGGGCGGCCACGTAGTGACGGGCCACCTCGAACTCGGCCAGGCCCTCTCCCGCGGAGAGCAGACGCACGAGCTGGGCGGGGCGCGTGTCAGGGGCCTGCACGAGCCCGCGGAGCTGCACGAGGAGGGCGGGGAGATTCACTGAGAGGGCACCCGCGAAGTGGAAGGCCCGCGTCGGGCGATGGTCAGGGCCGTTGACTTACTTTCCAGGCACACAAGTCGCCGAGGAAGGACCGCACGCCGAGCGGCCTCGGCGCACTTGCTCCTCGAATGTACAGGTACACACAGCCACGACGGAACATCGCAGACGGATCGCTAGGCCCACACGGCCTGCCACCGCCCGACCCGAGACCCGCCGAGACTCCCAGAATCATCCTCTGCCCGCAAGGTCTCATCGTCGCTCAGCCCGCCCGAGACCACGGGGTCGCCGCGGAGGCGTCGAGCAGGGCCTCGGCCACGGCCCGGGAGTCCTCGACGGCGAGGCCGCCCGCCTGGGGCATCCGCACGAAGGCGTTGAAGGCCCGGGACATGGCCCGCACCCGGCCCCCGTGGGCCCGGAGCCCTGCCTCGGCCGCGGGGTCGAGGGCGGGGCGGTGCAGGGCCTGGAGGCCATCGACAAGCTCCTTGACGGTGCGTGGGGCCGCGACGCAGCCGGCCACCGCGGGGTCGGCGAGGGCGAAGCGGTAGCAGTCTGCGGCGGTGGGCAGGGGCCCCACGGTCGGGGCTCCCGGGACGGGGCGCACGAGGCGTCCGTACGACATCGCGCTGAAGGCCAGGACCCCGCGGCCCCGGGCCCGGGCCACGGGGAAGACCTCGGTCTCGGCGGCGGGGTGGGCGGCCGAGTGGCGCAGCATCACGACGTCCCAGGGTTGGGCGGCGAGGGCCTCGGCGGCGAGCGCACGGTGGTGGGTGGAGACGCCCACGGCCCCGAGTTTTCCCTCGTGTTGCAGGTCTTGAAGACACCCCAGGGCCTCGTCCGACAGCCTCGCCCCCGACCGCACCCAGAACAGCAAGAACACCTCCAGGCGCTCGCGCCCGAGGGCCCGCAGGGCCCGCTCGACGTCCCGACGCAGGGCCCGGGGCGAGGCCTCGTACGACCCCGTGACCACCTGGGCCCGGTCTCCCTTTCGTGCGAGCCACAGGCGCAGGGAGCGGTATCCGGGCTCCCAGAAGAAGGTGTCGACCCCGGCGTTCCAGGCGGTTTCGAGGACGGGCGGGGGTAGCTCGTGGGCCCCCGAGAGGATCCACGGGGCCAGGGTGATCCCGCGCGTCCCGAGGGCCCGTCGGGATACGGGGGTGCGCGGCGACCCCGAGACCGCAGGGGCCTCGGGCGCGCGAAGATGGGCGGCGATGGCGGCGGCCCGCGGGTCGTCGAGGGTGAGGGCCACCGTGGCCAGATGCTGCTGCACGGCCTCGGCCCCCGAGTCCTGGGCGTCCTCCCAGGCTCGCACGAGACGGGCGACCGCGTCGGGACCGCGCAGCCGCCACGTCAGGGCCGGGATCACCGCCTCCGGGTCGTCGGCCGTGGCGAGGAGGACGTCGAGCTTCTGGGGCAGCCCCGGGGTGGCCTCCAGGGCCCCGCGCACCGCCCGTCGTACGGCCTCCGCACGATCGCCCGTGGCCGCCAGGGCCTCGCCCAGAATCCCGGGCTGGGACAGATCGGCCCCCCGCCACGCCGCGGCCCGCAGCCAGGGGTCGCCCGCCCGGGCGGCCTGGGCCCGGAGGTCGGCCCCGGGGGCGTAAAGGCCATTCCAGGCCGCACGACGGACCACCACGTCGGGGTCGTGGACCAACCGCTCGGCGGCGTGGGCCCGGTCGATCACGGCCGCTCGCACCCAGGGGTCGGGGTGGCCGAGGGCGGCCTCGCGTTCGGCGGGGGTCAGGTCGTTGGCCTTTACGCGCCCGAGGAGGGCCGTGGCCCGGGCCTCGGGGTCGTCGGCCGCGGAGAGGGTCTGGAGCCAGCCGCGGTGATGGTAGGCGAGTGCCCACCGGGCGACGAGACGCTGGGTCCGGGGGTCGTCGGTGCGCCCGAGGGCCCGCCCGAGGAGCCCTTCCACCGCGGGGTGTGGATCGCCTGCGACGAGGGCCTCCACCGCGGCCCGGATCACCTCGGGCGACGGGTCGTCCACCAGGGCAGCGAGAGCAGGGAGGTCCTCGTCGTCGCGGCAGGGTCCCGCCGTGGCGGCCCGCACCGCAGGGTCTGGGTGCACTCCCAGGGTCGCCCGCTGAGCCGGGTCGAGTCCGATCCCACGCGACCGGGCCGTGGCGAGGGCCCAGGCCAGGGCGGCCGGTCGATCGCCCGCCAGCACCTGCGCGATCACCGCCCCCAGGAGCGCCCGCGGGAGCCCCCGGAGCACCCTCGCCGCAGCCTCCCACCCATACGGAACCCGCGGGTCGTCAAGCCACCGGACCACCGCCCCAAGGACCCGCAGGTCGCCCACGGCCCGGAGCCTTCGGGCGGCGATCCTGCGCAGGCTGTCGTGCGGATCGCCGAGGTACATCCCCCACACCGCGGGCTCGACCGTGGACGGATCGAGGGCCTCGGCCCGGGCGGCCACCACGGCGGGGTCGGGGTCGTCGAGGCGGGGGTCTCCCTGAGGGGCGGGGACAGGGTCGGGGGCGGGCAGATCGAGGTCGTACCCGGCCCAACGTGCGGCGAGCCAGACCCGGGCGGCCCGTCCGGCGGCGCTGGGAGAGGGAGGGTCGGCGAGGCACCGGGCCCGCAGGGGAGGGTCGTCGGCCCCGAGGGTTTGCAGCACGGCGAGGGCGGCCTGGCGTACGCGCCAGAAAGGATCGTCAAGCGCCCCGATCATCGCCTCGGTCGCGGCCTCGGGGTCGAGGCACACGGCGGCGAGCAGGGCGGCCCGTCGCACCCACCACACGGTGTCGGACTGACTGCGGCGCATTAGGTCGGGGAGGGCCGAGTGGGTCTTGCGGGTCGCGAGGCCCCGGGCCGCAGCCGCCCGAACCCCAGGGTCGGGATCGTCCAGGGCCTCGGCGATGCGCTCCCGGGCGACGTCCCCGTGGCGTGACCGGGCGAGCCAGCCCAGGGCCGCGGCGCGGACGGAGGCCGACGGGTCGCCCGCGAGGAGGGAGCGTACGGCGTAGGCCGCGGGGGCGGAGTCGGGCAGCTTCGCGAGGGCTCGAAACCGCCGGGCGGGGGTGCTGGCGGTGAGGGCGGCCTGGGGGTCGGGGGGGAGCTTCATGCCTCGTCCTCGTCCTGGTCGTCGCCCGTGTGGGAGGGGGCATCAAACCGCGCCGCGAGCTGCCCGGTCACGTCGGCCAGGGCCCGGGCCCTGCGTCCCTCCATCCCCTCTGGCCACCAGAACCACAGGGCCCTGCCCCCGGCGACCGCAAACTCCCGAGAGAACCCGGTGTTGTCGAGGGTGAGCACCCCGGGGGCTGCGGCGAGGCAGAGGCGACAGAGACAGCCGGGGTGTTGGGGGTCGTGGGCGGTGAGGTTGCGCCACCGGGCGGCGACGAGGGCGGCGCTCTCGGCGTGGAGCCCCTCCGCTGCGAGGGCCCGGGCGGCGCGGACCCGCAGGTCGTCGTCGTCGGGGGTCGCGGTCGCGGCGTCGAGGAGGGACTGGGCGGAGTCGGCGTGGGTCACCACGGGGGGTACGGTACGCGGAGGGGGCGACCGGTCACAAGGGGGGCACTGCGTGCTGGGATTCGGAGTAGGCGTCTGCGGGCCCAGAGCGAGGGCACTGGCGGTTGGGAAGGCGTGACGGGACGCCTCCTGGTCGTCGAGACCCCGACGCCGACGCGCTCTGCGCGTTATGTGGGTTGAGTACTCGGGAGCCCACCAGCGCCCCCAGTTCGCCTCGTGGGTCTTGAGCGCGACGAGGGCCCCGCGGGAGTGATCGTGGGCGCGATACACCACGCCCATGCCTCCTTCCCCCAGCCGTCCCCGCAGTTCAAAGCGTGCGGTGCCCAGAAACTCTGGCGGGTCTTCGACGGTCACGCTCATTCGCTCGGTGATGCGTGGCGACGGCGACGGGTGTCAAGGCTCGTCCCGGGGGCGCTCGGGGCGCCGGGCGCTCGGGCGCGCGCCGCAGATCGCGAAGCGCAGGTCGTTGCGCTCCGAGCGCACACGCCGCAGTCCGAAGTGCAGCAGGGTGCACTTCGCCGAGAGAGACCTCGCACAGATTCCGCGGGACCGGGTGCGTACGGATGTCGACCGCCGGGGACGGCACGCGCGCTGCAGCCCAAGCGCTCCATGAGACACCTGCTCATCCATGGCGTCACCCTCGCGCTGGTGCTCGCGGCGATGCCCTCGGTCGCTGCGGCGCAACAGCGTGCGGAGCCTTCCGCTTCGACGCCCCCGACACCCGGCGGTCTCCCGCCCCCCGTGCTCGGGCAGGAGGCGTTGTGGGGCAGCGGCTCCATCCCGCCGGGCTCCATCCCGCCGGGATACGTCCTCCGCACAAAACCACGGACTACCTTCGTCATCGGGGGCGTGTTGACTCTCCTGGGAATGTACCTCCCGGTGGCGGTCGGTGGTGCTGCGGAGGGAGACTGGAGCCTGGCCCTGCCCGTGGTGGGCCCGCTCGTGGTCGGCGGGGGGTTGCTCGATGGCACCTCCCCGCGTCCGTGCGGCGCGACCCTCTGCCTGCGCCTCTTCGACGAACTCGCGGGGGTAGTGCTGATCGCCACCGGCATCGTCCAGGCCGCCGGCATCGCGATGCTCGTGTACGGGCTCGTGAGTTCCCAGCAGGTCGTTCGCTACGAGCCCCTGCGGGCGGGCTTCCGCTGGACGATGTCCCCGGGCGCCGCGGGGACACCGCTCGGCCTTACGCTCTCGCTGACGACCCTGTGACGCTCCGCCGGGGCGTCGCCTCCCGCGGCGATGGCCCTGTTTCGCGTCCGCCTCCACGCCTCCCTCTTCGCTGTCGGGCTCTCCTTCGTCCAGCGCCTGCAGGCGTGTGTCTGTGGCCGTTGATAGTGCCCCAGCATGGACAGGTCGCGCACGCACCGGACCGCCTCCGCCGAGACGCCCCCGCGACGGCTCAGGGCCTCCAGGGACCGCAGACGTTCGGCCCGTCCCAGCTCCGAGAAGCGGTCCCAACGGCCGGACAGGGCGAGCGGACTCTGCTCGACAAGCGCGAGGGCCCCGAGGATCTGAAGCCGGATGGAGCGCGGCTGGGTGGCGACGAAGCGGTCGATCCGCCGCGTCCCGTCGGAGGGCCACGAGACCCGCGGGCGGGGGCGGATACCCGGTAAATCGCAGGAGGCCCGCGCCGACCAGGGCCCCCAGGCGCCCACCAAGATCCGTCGTCGGATCGCCCCGCGGGCTGGCTCCGCGGCGTCGAGCCGACGTCCCAGCGCGGGCGGGAGACGGGAGCGCCAGTCGGGCGCGGTCAGCAGCGATCCCGAGGTCCGCGGGGTCAACCAGAAGAGTGCGTCGAAAGCAGAAGCCGTAGGTCGCGGAGCCCGACGCCCACCCGCGCGTCGCTGTAGCGCAGAGCGCAAGGCCCAGAGGCCACATAGGCCAGGTCTTCTAAACCACGGCCAGTTTGGGATTCGTGGTTTTCGCAAGGAGTCGCAAGCGCCGCAAGGAAGGCCGACGAAGGCGGGCTGTATGCCCGGCGAGGAGGGCTGACGCCGCAGCGCGCCGCGGATCTGCGGCGAAAACTACGGATCCCGAACTGGACGTGGTTTAGCAAGGCAGGCAGGGGCTGCTCCCAGAAGAGGTGGGCGTGGAGGGTGCGGTCGAGGAGACGGGCCGCCGTCGACAGGGCCACGAGGTGCCCCGACCCGATCGCTCCGATCGAGGCCCAACGGGGCGCGTCCCTCCACGGCGGGGCCGCGAGCAGGAGGTCTAGCTTGCGCACCTTCGTGCCGCCGTGGAGCCCGTGGTGGAGGCCCAGGGTGTCGTCGCGTTTCACCCAGAGCCCGTCGAGGCCCATCGCCCTGGCGAGCTCGGAGCACGATTCGACCGGCGAGGAGGCCTCGACCCAGCCCAGCCGGGGCAGGGCCTCGACCCTGTCGATTCCATGTTCGAGCATGACCGGGGCGTATGGGGGCCCGTTGCCCGCGGAGGGGAAGCGGGACCCGCGCGCGCTGCGAGGCGGCGCAGGAAGCTCTCCAGGACACAGAGCGGGATCCACGCAGCAGAGGCGCGCTTTTGTGCCGGTGCGAGACGCGGGAACCCGAGGGGGGATAGGCCCTCCAACGGGTTCGTCGGGTCGAGCACCCACCCGCATGGAGCTCCGGGCCCACAGAAAAGTTGACAGATTCCCCGTGATACGAGGCGTCCTCACGCCCCGACCGTGCTGCGCGGGGCACCAGCCGGTCGAAGCCGCAGGGCCACCTCCGCCGCGAGGAAGGGCTCCAGCTCGGCCTCAACCACGCCGTACAGCACCGACTCCGTCGCGGCGCGTGGGCGATACCCAGGGACAGGACAGGGGGCGAGCGGCATCGCGGCGATGCCCGTTTCGGTTCGTCACCGCCCGCGGCTGCTTCCCCAGCAGGTCCATGGCCTCCCAATGCCCCGGAGCGACAACTCCTGCGCCCGCCACGGGGACCTGCTCCGGACTCCTGCAACGTGGGGACGGGGCCCTGCCCGAGTCCTGCCGTGGATACTCCGAAGGGGGAGGGCGCGGATTTGGTACGGTGGGCCCCTCATGGCCCTCACGAAGACGGCGACGCCCCAGGCCGCCCTGCCCTACGCCCGCCCCCTCCTCACCAAGTGGAAGAACCTCGGGCTCAAGGCCGCCCACAGCCGGTGCGCGTTGCCGCGGGAGCTGGTGGACCAGCCGGGCACCTGGGAGGCCCTCGCGGCCACCCTCGACAGCGGGGTATTTCCGCCCGAAGCCCTCTGGAACCTCAACGAGCTCATCGCCGACCACATCCCGCCGCGCCACCTCGTGGCGGTGCTGCGTTCGGTGCCCGGGGCGTACACCTCCGTGCTCCGGGCCTGGGCCCACGTGTCGGTGGCCCTCGCCCGGGCCCTGCGCCACGACCCCACGGTCCTCGATGGACTCGAAGGCAACCACGAGACCCTGCAACACCTCCGCGCCATCGCCCGGGCGGAGGCTCAGGGGAGCGAGTTTGCCCCCGCCGCCACCCGCGCCCGCCTCGCCGCGGAGTGGACCGCCAACAACACCCCCTTCCCCGGCCTCTGCGTGATCGACGGGGTCGTGACGCGGGTCTCGCCGCCCGGGGGCGACCGTCAACCGCACGTGACGGCGACGGCCACGCGGGCCTTCGGGCCGACCTTCGTGCAGGACGTCGCCGCGGCCCTTCGCGCCCGCCTCGCCGAGCACACCGCCGTCGAGGGCCAGCCCAACACGTACCCCTTGTTTCCGTCGGCCGAGGCCCTGCACTTCGCGGCCCCGGCCTTGCGCCCCGAGGAGGTCTGCGGGTTTCAGGTCAACTTCCCCGTGCTCGCAGACATCAGCGCCGCGTGGAGCCTCGACGACCTCGTACGGGCCGCGGAGGCCACCCGAGACCGCAACCGCCCCGGCAGCACCCTGCTCGTCAACAGCCTCGCGGTGCTGTGCATCGCCCGCGACCCGACCTCGGCCCCGCGGGTCGAGCACCTCCTGCACCTCCACGACCTGTCCAACCTCGCCTCGCCTCGGACGACGGACGTCCTCGCGGCCCTGCGCCGGACCTCCGCCGCGTGGCAGCGGCATTTCGCCCTCGACCTGGTGTTCGTCCCCGAGGCCCCGTGGTCGGTGTTTCGTGCCCCGATCGCCCTGGCTCTGCTCGCCGACACGGACCTCGAGGCCGCCCGGGACATCGCCGCCGAGGTCCGCGACACGCTCGACCTCATGCGCCTCGGCAGCCCCGAGGCCGAGCGCCTCGAAGCCCTCCTGGCCCTCAGCCCTTCGCCCGACCGGCCACCCACGGGGTGAGGGCCTCGACGGTAGCCTTGACCCGCTCGGCCGCCATGCCCCCGTCGCGCAGGGACCGGCCCACCGCGTCGAGGTCGGCGAGCTGCCCCTCGCACAGGGCGATGAGCGAGGCCGACACGGCGCAGGTGTCGTCGGGCGAGGCCATCACGATCACGTCGTTGCCGAAGTGCTCGCGCCAGGCCCCCTCGACCCCGCGTCGCCCGTGGTCGGGGATGAGGAAGAAGGGCGTCCAGGTGCGCCGCAGCTCGGCCATCACCTCGGCCATGGGGATGTCGCGCCCGAGGTCGTACCCGAGGGTCTTCTGCATCGTCTCGGCGGGCAGGGCGGGGTACCCCGTCTCGTCCCCGGTCATGATCAAATACCCCTTGTGCTGCCGCTTCTCCCAGCAGTCCATGGCCGTGTGCTTCGCCGCGAACCACAGGGCCAGCTCGTAGCTCTCGCCCCCCTGGAGGGGCCCCGTGTACGAGGTGCCCCGGGCCACGGCCTCCAGGCACGTCAGGGTGAGCCACTGGTCCATCAGCTCGGCGCTGGCCTCAAACTGCCCCACCTGCAACGGCGTGACATCGTACCGGGCGTCGGCGAAGGCCGTGAAGAGCACCTGGGGGTGCAGGGTCCCCGTGTCGAGCAGGATCTTCATAAACCGCGGGAGCTCGCGCGTGGCGAGCTGCCGGGGGATGTCGCCCATCGACCCGCTCACGTCGAGGGCGAAGCAGATCCCGAGGGACTCCGGGTGCTCGGGGCTGTCGCGGCACTCGCGGAGCTTCACCCCGAGGGGCAGCATCCGGGGGTGGGGGTTGTTCTGCGCAAAGACCTGCTGGGCGGGCTGGGTGGCCCGGGCCGAGGTGATGGCCTGATGCGCCTCGTAGCTGTAGCTTCCGTATCCCATGAGCACACTCCTCCAGTGAGTCGGGGCCGGGAGGATGCCTGAGACGCCCGCCGCCCGCCAGAGCGCCGACCGGAAAGTCGGACCGAGCTGCGCAACGAGACGCAAGCATCGCCAGGCGCGGGGGCGAAGACGGGCTACATGCCCGTCGAGACACCGCAACGCAGCGAGGCGACGCGGATCGGCAGCGCGGCGACGGGAGACTTTCCGGTCGGCGCTCTAACGCCCGAGCACCGCCCGGGCGATGATGAGCTTCTGGATCTCCGTCGTGCCCTCGTAGATCCGCAGGGGGCGCACGGCCCGGGAGAGCTTCGCCAGGGGGCTGTCGTCGAGGACCCCAGAGCCCCCGTGGAGCTGGACGGCCTGGTCGATCACACGATACGCCGACTCGGTGGCCAACATCTTGGCCATGGCCACGACCACGCTCGCGTCGGGAGCCCCCGTGTCCTTGGCGTGAGCCGCCCGGGCCACCAGAAGCCGCGCGGCCTCCACGGCCGTGGCCATCTCCGCCACGTAGGCCCGCACCATCTGCTGCGACCCGAGGGCCTCGCCAAACTGCACCCGAGACTTCACCCGGGCCACCGTCAGGCCCAGGGCCCGGGCCGCCATCCCGTTGGCCGCGGCCCCGACGCTGACCCGAAACGTGTCGAGGGTCTCCAGGGCGAGGCGCATCCCATCGCCCACCTCCCCGAGGAGGGCCTCGGGGCCCACCCGGCAGCCTCGCATCACGAGCCGCCCGAGGCAGTGTCCCTCCAGGGCCATCGGGTCCCGCACAAGCCCCGGGGCCTCGCTCGGAACCACAAACGCCGAGATCCCCTTCTTGCCCCGGGACGGGTCGGCGTTGGCGAAGACCACCTGGTAGTCGGCCGTCGGGACGTTGGAGATCAGGCACTTCTCCCCGTCGAGAACCCACCCCTCCCCCTCCCTCCGGGCCGTCGTACGCAGGGAGGCCACGTCGCTCCCGGCTTCGGGTTCGGTCAGGGCGAAGGCCGCCACCGTGCGCCCTGCGACCAGGTCGGCCAGGACCGCCCGCTGCGAGGCCGTCCCTGCGCGCACGAGGGGGTGGCTCCCGAGGCCCTGCACGGCGAAGACGCTGTCGGCCAGGGGGCTTATGCCCGCCAGGGCCTCCCGCACACACACCAGAGACCGCACGTCGACGGCCTCGCCCGGAGCCGGCACCAGGAGCCCGTAGAGGCCCCACGCCCCCCCGAGAAGCTCCCCCACGGCCCGCGGATCGTCCTTGCCCTCCAACGGCTCCCCTGAGCCCCCGAGGAGCCCCTGGAGCCGGTCGCTGAGGGCACGATGACGGTCGTCGAAGTAGGGGCTCAGGGCGTGGGCGGAGGGGATCACGTCTTGGGGGTCTCTTCGGGGCCGGGCGGGGCGACGGGGAGCTCGGGGGCTCCCTCGAAGCGCGGGGGGGTGCGGGCCTTGTTGGCCTCGTAGGCGGTGCGGAAATCGGGGTGGGCCATGCACAGGGCCTGGGCCTGGGCCTCGGCCTCGATGGCCTGGGAGAGGGTCATCCCGTGCTCGGACTCGAGCATCTGTTTGGTGACGCTGTGGGCGAAGGCGGGGCCCCGGGCGAGGCGCCCGGCCCACTGGCGGGCCAGGGGGAGGCACTCGGGGTCGGGCACCACGCGGTTGACGAGGCCGATGCGGTAGGCCTCGGGGGCGTCGATCACGTCGCCGAAGAAGAGGAGCTCGCTCGCGGCCCCGTGGCCTACGAGGCGCGGCAGGAGGAAGGCCGCCCCCATGTCGGCCCCCGACAGCCCCACCTTCGGGAACACAAACCCGAACCGGGCCGAGGCCGCCGCGATCCGCAGGTCGCAGGCCGCCGCGAGCACGGCCCCCGCGCCCACGGCCACCCCGTTGATGGCCCCGATCACGGGCCGGCGCAGCTCCCGGACGCTCTGGATGAGGGCCCCGGTGACGCGGGTAAACTGCAGGAGGCCCCGGGCGTCGCGGGCGAAGAGCTCGGCGATGATGCCCTCCACGTCGCCGCCCGAGCAGAACCCGCGGCCCTTGCCCGTGAGGATCACGGCCCGCACGGCCTCGACGTCCCCGAGGGCCCGGAGGGTCTGGGCGAGCTCGACGTAGACCTCGAAGGTGAGGGCGTTGAGGCGCTCGGGCCGGTCGAGGACGATCTCGGCGACGCCTTCGGAGAGGCTGAGGCCGAAGGACTTGGGCGACAGGGTCATGGGGGGTCTCCAGCAGAAACAGGGGCCTCGGGCAGGACGGCCACGGCTTCGATCTCGACCCGGGCCTCGGGCTCGACGAGCCCGGCCACCCCGACGAGGGCCATGGCCGGGTAGTGCCTGCCGAGCCGGGCCTTCCACACGGCCCCGATCTCGCGCAGGCGGGTGCGGTAGGCGTCGAGGTCGGTGACGTACACGGTCATCCGGGCGATGTCGGTGGGTCGGCCCCCCGCGGCCGTGACCACGGCCAGGACGTTGTCGAGGCATTGGGCAAGCTGCTGGACGAAATCGTCGCTGGCGAAGCGGCCCGTGGCCGGGTCCCACCCCACCTGGCCCCCGACGTGGAGGAGGGGCCCGCGGGTGACGGCCCCGTAGGCGTAGCCCTTGGGGGGCGCGAAACCCGCGGGGGTGACAAACGAGAGGGGCGGAGGGGTCACGGCCCGGGAGGGTGTCGCCGACCCGGGATCCGTTTGTCAACAGGGGCCCTGGAAGCTGGGATTCGGAGTCAGCGCCCCGTGACCAGATCGGCGGGATCGGCCCGACGATCGGGAGTCGCTGTAGGAAGCAGACGCCCGCGGCCCGGACGCCCCCTCCCGCACGAGGGTCGCGTCGAGCCCGAGGGGTGAGGTGTCGACCGCAAAACACTTACAAAATCGCGGTTTGGCATCGACGGGAGGGGTTTGCGCTGACCGTCTCAGTGGCCGATCTGGACGTCTTCGAGGACGCCGAGCGCGTCGGGCACGAGCACGGCCGCGGAGTAGTAGAGGCTCACGAGGTGCGACGTGATGGCCCTCTCATCGACGCCCATGCGCCGCACCGAGAGGCCGGGCGCGACCTCGTCGGGGACGGCCTTGGGGCGCAGCCCGATCACGCCCTGGTCCTTCTCGCCCGTTCGAAGCGCGAGGATGGCCGTCGTGCGCGACGCGCTGATGGGGATCTTGTCGCAGGGAAGAAAGGGCACGCCGCGCCAGGCGAAGACCCTGCGCGCGTGAAGCTCCACCGGAGTGGGGTACACCCCGCGGCGGCTGCACTCCCGCCCGAAGGCCGCGATGGTGCGCGGGTGCGCGAGAAAGACGCGGGTCTTCTTGCGGCGGCACAGGAGCTCGTCCATGTCGTCGGGAGTAGGAGGCCCGCTGCGCGTGGCGATGCGCTGCTTGAGGTCGGCGTTGTGGAGCAGGCCGAACTCGCGGTGATTGATGAGCTCATGCTCCTGCCGCTCGCGCAGCGCCTCGATGGTGAGTCTGAGCTGCTCCGCGGTCTGGTCCATCGGGTCGCGAAAGGCGTCGGCGACGCGCGTGTGCACTTTGAGCACCGTTTGCGCCACGGAGAGCTCGTACTCCCGAGGGTTGAGCGCGTAGTCGACGAAGGTGTGCGGGAGGGTGGGTTCGCCCGAGTGCCCCGCGGCGAGCGCGATGGGGCGCTGGCCCATCTTGTCTTGCGGGCGCTTCAGGCTCTCTCCGAACGCCTCGACGTGGGCGCGCAGGGCGGGCGCGCGGGCGATCAGGTCGTCGAGCGCGCTCCGGGCGATCGCGAGCACGACGCACGGGGTGACGGCCTTGACAGTAAACCTCCAGGGCTCGTCCGAGGCGACGGCGGACATGTCTCCGAGGTGGTCTCCGTCGCAGAGGGCTTCGAGCATGGTCGCGGCGCCGTACTCTGCCACGCCGAGCTTGTTGGCCCTGCCGTGCGCGAGGAGGATCACCTCGTCCGCGCGCCGCCCCGCCTCGACGAGGGTCTCGCCCGCCCGGAGCTCGCGCTGGACGAAGCCCCGCGCGAGCTCGACGAGCGTGGCGTCGTCGTCGAACCCACGCAAGAGGGGCAGCTCGCGCAGGGTCTGCGGGATCACCTCGACCCGCGCCCCGACGTTGCTGAAGCTCACGCGCCCGTCGCCGACGGCGTAGCAGAGCCGGCGGTTGAGCCGGTACACGCCGCCCGATACCTCGACCCACGGGAGCATCTCGAGCAGCCACCGGGGCGTGATCCCCGCCATCTGCGGCTGGGTCTTGGTCGTGGTCGCGAGCTGCCTGGCGGCGAGCGTGCGCAGGCTCGCCCTCGGCTGGTCGTCTTCGTCCGCGTCGTGCAGCGACTTCACCATGGCGCGGGCTACTCCGTGCGGCCGATCTCGACGCTCTCGAGGATGCCGAGCGCGTCGGGCACGAGCACCGCCGCGGAGTAGTAGAGGCTCACCAGGTACGAGATGATGGCCTTCTCGTTGATGCCCATGAAGCGCACCGAGAGGCTGGGCTCGATCTCGTCGGGGATGCCCGCGTGGTGCAGTCCCACCACACCCTGGTTCTTCTCCCCGGTGCGCATGAGGAGAATGGAGCTGGTGCGCGACTCGGAGACGGGGATCTTGTTGCACGGGAAGATGGGCACCCCGCGCCACGCGGGCACCATGCTCCCGCCCACGTCTACGCTCGTCGGGTAGATGCCGCGGCGGCTGCACTCCTGCCCGAACGCGGCGATGGCGCGCGGGTGCGCGAGGAAGAACGACGGGTCCTTCCAGACCGTGGCGAGCAGCTCGTCCATGTCGTCGGGCGTCGGCGGGCCGCTGCGCGTGTGGATGCGCTGCTTGAGGTCGGCGTTGTGCAAGAGGCCGAACTCGTGGCTGTTGATGAGCTCGTGCTCCTTGCGCTCCTTGAGGGCTTCGACGGTGAGCCTGAGCTGCTCCTGGGTCTGGTTCATCGGGTCGTTGAAGAGGTCGGCGACGCGGGTGTGGATCTGCAGCACCGTCTGCGCCACGGAGAGCTCGTACTCGCGGGGCTTCGCCTCGTAGTCGACGAAGGTCGCGGGCAGCACGGGCTCGCCCGCGTGCCCCGCGGCGAGCTCGATCGCGGCCTCGCCCGCCGGGTCCTTCTTCTTCAAGGCGAGGGCCTTGAACTCCTCGATGTGCTTCTGGAGCGACGGAGATCGCGCGACCACGGACTCGAACGCCTCCTGCCCGAGCATGAGCACCGTGCAGGGCGTGACGGCCTTGACCGTGTACTGCCAGTAGTCCTGCGACTCGAGCAGCACCTCGTAGCTGTAGTGGTCGCCGTCGGCGAGCACGTCGAGCACGGTGTCGTCGCCGTACTTGCCCGCGCCGATGCGGTTGACCTTGCCGTGCGCGATGAGGCAGAACACGTCGGCCTCCTTGCCGCGCTCGGTGATCACGTCGCCGGGCTTGTACTCCTTCTGCTCGAAGCGATCGGCGATGGCGCCAAGCACCTCGACGTCTTCGAAGCCGCGGAGCAAAGGCAGCTCGCAGAGCTCCTGCGGGATCACCTGGACCCTCGCGCCCACGCTCGTGAACGTCACGCGCCCGTCGCCCACGGCGTAGCTCAGCCGACGGTTGACCCGGTACACCCCGCCCGGCACGTGCACCCACGGCAGGAGCTTGAGCAGCCACCTCGACGAGATGCCCTGCATCTGCGGCGCGGACTTGGTCGTCGTCGTGAGCAACCGCGCGGCGGCCGTTCCAAGGCTCGTCTGCGGCTTGTCACCCTCTCCACCCGACTTCGGCGTATATGACATGATCTCAACCCTTCGTTGACTGAATCCCAGGGCCGCGCGCCGCGCAACGACGTTCGACCCGACACACCGCCCCTTCCCCTACGGGCGAAGGGGCTATCCACTGCAGCCCGCGCGGCTCAGCGCCTCACGGCGAGCCGCGCGGCGAGCTCGGAGGCGACGCGGGCGGCCGAGGTGCCGAGGCCCGTGGGGAGGTCGAGCCTCCGCCACGGCTTCGACGCGCCGCGCAGTTCGAATTCTTTATAGCGATCGACGGCGACGTGCCACTGGGACACGCCCGCCATCCACTGCTGGAGCCTCACAACGTAGCGCCGCACGGCCTCTCGCGTGCGGGCGTCGAGGCCGAGGTCGTCGAAGAGCGCGGGCAGCTCCGTCGCCACGATGTGCTCGAACTGCTTCGCGCGGGCCGTCATGAGGTCGTTGACCACCTCGGCGGCGCCTGCCGCGTCGAGGTCGAGGAAGCGCTGCACCACCAGCACGCCGTTGTTGAGCTCGCCCTCGAACTCGATCTCCTTCTGGTAGGAGATGACGTCATTGGCGAGGCAGGCGTAGTCGGCGGCCGAGTTCTCGAGCCCGCGCAACGGCCGCGAGCGAAACACCTGCGCCGGGATCTCGTGGCCCTGCGCGAGCCGTGAGAGGCTCATCGTGAAGTCTGAGCCGAAGGTCTTTCGGCGCATCTCGACGTAGTCCACGGGGTCGGGCACGCGGTTCTGGATCTGGTTGGCGAGCTCCCAGAGCCAGCTCTCGCTCATGTCCTGCACCGCGCGTCGAAACTGCCCGCGCGCCCGCGGGGACATGGGACCCGCCGTGCGCGACCAGAGGTCCGCGAGACCGCGCTCGACAGGGTTGGTCGCCGCGGCGCCCGCGTCTCCGTCGCGCATGAAGAGCGAGAGGCGCGCGTTGAACACCTTGGCCCCGGCCATGTCGCGCGTGTGCCCGTAGAGGGCCGGGAAGTAGTCGTCCGCGTACGTGCCCCACACGAGCCAGCACGCCGTGAGGTCGAGCTCCGCACGCGACGCGTCGGGGTGGATCAGCGCGCCGCAGAGGGCCACGTCGGCCACGTCGAACTTGTGGTCGTTCCAAATGTACCCGCCGGGTACGCCGGGCAGGGCGTCGAGCATTCCCATCCGGCGCGCCCAAGCCTTGGAGCTCCGCCGCGCGTCGTCGAGGTGCGGGCTCGGGCGCGTGGAGAAGGGCATGTAGAACTTCGGCAGCCGCAGCGGGCCCACGGGCTGATAGGGCACGTGCGTGAAGCTCTTGGTGCGCCCCAGGCCCAGCGCGCCGGGAGTGATCGGGAGGCGCGCCGCGGAGGTGCCGAGGCCCGTCGGCCCGAGGGGGAGCGACCACTGGGTCGCACGCGCGCTCGCGGCGCCGTTCATGTATCGGCTCGAGCGCATGTGCCACTCGTGGCCGCCCGACTGCCAGTCCTGCAGACCTCGGATGTACGTGAGCACCTGCGCGCGCTCGGCCGGGTCGAGCCCGTGCTCCTCAAAGAGCGGCGGGAGCTCGGTGACGGCGGTGTTTTCAAACTGGTAGAGCCGTGACGAGAGGATGTCGTTGACGAGGTCGGCCGCGCGCTGCGTCGGCACGCCCAGGAAGTCCTCGACGACCAGCACGCAGTTGGAGAGCTCGCCCTCGTCGAGGATCTCGCGCTCGTACGAGAAGAGGTCGTTGCGCAGGTGCACCGCGTCGGAGAATGTGTCTTTGAGCACGCGCATGGGGCGCGCGTCGGCGATGCGGTCGGGCACCTCGACGAACACCGCGTGCTCGACGAGGTCAGCCGACCACGGGGCACCGCCGACCTTGCGGCGCATCTCGATGTACTCGATGGGGTTGGCGATGCGACGCTCGGTGATGTTCGAAAGCTCCCAGGTAGACTCTTCGAGGAGGGCCTTGGTGCTCTCGAAGAAGCGCCGCCGCCACGCGAGCGATTTCGTGGGCACCGTGCGGGCCCAGAGATCGAGGAGGCCGCGCTCCACGGCGTTGGTGGGCGCGGGCGACGTCGCCGCAGGATCGACCGGCATGAACATCGGCAGCCGGTCGAGGTATCGCCGGGCGCCCGCCTGATCCTTGGGGCGCTTGTAGACCTCGAGGAAGTGGTCGTCGAAGTAGAAGACCCAGACGTACCAGTCGGTGACGAGATCGAGCTCTGGCCCCGGTGCCTCGGGGTGCGTGTACGCGCAGAGGAGCGCGTAGTCCATCGCGTCGAACGTACGCTCGTCCCACACCTTCGGGGTGGCCTCCTCCCTTGGGGGATCGAGGATGCCAATCTGCCGTGCCCATGCCTTGGAGTGCGCCCGGGCGCCCTCAAGGTTGGGGTTGAGCCGCGCGGGCCACGGCACATAGAACTCCGGCAGTTGAAATGGCTGTCTTGCCTTCGCTGCACCCACCGACTCCGCTGTCCTTTCGTATGAGCACGCGGCGCCCACCGAGCACATTCGTAGCGCGCCTCCGAGGACGGGCACCCGGCCCGACCAGCATGGCGCGAGACCCTACCACAACGACGAAAACTCAAAATGGATTTTCACTTGCGCCTCGCCTCGTGGGTACTGGACAGCGGCGGCGAGGCCATCGCCGACATGGGTACGGACGTCGAGCGATCCTTCGGAGGCTTGCGGAGCGTCGACCGGGTCCAGCGTCTCGTGGGATCCCGATGCTGAAGCGAGCCCTCGCCGAAAGCCGAGCGTCGCGGATTGGCCTCTCCAGGCAGGCGCCGAGCGGCCCCCCGTCCATGTGAGCCGGCGACTCCGTCGGCACCCTCCATGCGGGCGCCTCGGCCCTGGTGTTCGTGCGGAGGGAGCCAGGCCGCACGGTGACGCGCATGCGCGCGCTGCGCCCCGAGGCCGCGGTCGTTTGGGAGGACATCGTGTCGGCCGGTTGAACCCAAGAGTCCAGGACGCGCGGCGCGGAGGCGCGAGACCGTCAGCCGATCAGCGGCCTTGCGAGAGAGTGTAGGCCTCGGCGAACCGCGCCGACTCCTCGCGGTTGGCCAGGACCACGACCTGATCGCGGGCCCCCAACACAAGGTCACGCGGGGGATGGGGCTCGATGTGGTACGCCCCGTCGACCCACCGGGCCACCCCCACGAGGAGGGGTCCGTCGAGGGCCTCGAGGGCCGCGCGCACCTCGCGGACGGTCTTGCCCGCGAAGGGGGCCGCGCTGTACTGCTGGAGGTCGTGGCCGGTGACCCCGGAGGTCACCTCCTCGACGAAGTGGGCCACCTCGGGCTCGAAGGCCGCGCTGGCCACGAGGCGCCCCGACAGCTCGTAGGGCGAGGCCACGTAGGTGACCCCGCTGGAGATGAGGGTCTGGCGCAGGGCCTCGGCCTTCACCGCCACGATCACACGCAGGGTCGGGTTGACCGCCCGGAGGTTGAGCGAGGCGATGATGTTGCGGGCGTCGTCGGCCGTGGCCACCACCGCCGTGGTCGCGTCGGCCGCCCGCAGGCGCTGGCGCAGAAACTCCGCGTCGGGCTCGCCCGAGGTCACGAAGAGGGTGCCCTTGGTGTTGTCCCCGAGGCGCCGCACGAGGGGGATCTCCTCGGGGCGCTCGCACACCACCGCGATGTCGATCCCGACGGCCAGGAGCTCCTCGATGGCGGTGCGGGCCACCGGGCCGAAGCCCACCACCACCGTGTGACCGCGCAGGTCCGTGCCGATCAGCCCGAGCTCCTCCATTCGATTGACCTCCAAGACCGCCTCGTTGATGGCCGTCAGGACGTACCCGATGCTCACCACGGTAAACAAGATGAAGGCCGCGGTGACCAGACGACCCGCCCCCGTCACCGGATACAGGTCGCCGTAGCCCACCGTCGACAGGGTCACCACACAGAACCACAAGGCCTCGCCCCACGAGGTGAGCTTGGCCCCGGGGATGTCGTGCTCCAGGAGCCACAGGAGGGTCATCGTGAGGGCAAACCCTCCCGCGAAGACCGCCCCCACGCGCCCCCCCCGCTGCGCCAGGATGCGCAGCATCAACATCAGCCTCTTCTGCGCAGGACGAGCGAGCACGACACCTTCTCGAAGAGGCTCACAGAGCCCACAGGGGGGCGGAGGAGAAGGGATTCGAACCCCTGGTTGGTTGCCCAACGGCGGTTTTCAAAACCGCTGCCTTAGACCACTCGGCCACTCCTCCCGAAGAATCCGGGAGGCGGAGACTACCTCAAGGGGCGTACCCCTGGCCAGGGGGAGCGCGGTCAGCGCCGGGCGACCTTGCGGCGCAGGGCTTCGAGCTCGGCCTCGACCTCGGCGGCCTGGGTCCTGGGTGCGGTCTCGGGGTCGACCGCGTGGATCCGGACCCTGCCCGTCGGGGCCACCTCGGCGGTGGGGGCGGGGCCGACCTCGGACATCCCGCCGCGGGGGCGGTGGGCCGCGGGGCGGAGCTGGTCGTTCATGCTCTGGAGCCAGGCCGTCATGCGCAGCTTGAGGGTCTGTTTGAGCGCGGAGCCGGCGGCCCCGAGGGCCTCGTCGACGTCCCGGCGTTGGGCCGCCGCGGCCGCATGAACCCGCTGCCTGCGGGCCGCCTCGACCCGCCCCTGCTCCCAGGCCCGAACCTCGTCCAACATGGCCGGGTCGGGCCCCTGACGCAGGAGGTACCCCTGGGCCGTCCACACCCCGAGGACCAGCACGGCCATCCAGGCCGACCACATCACCGCGGGCGACAGGGCCAGGTTGAGCCCCAGGAGCAGCAGGAGCACGCCCGAGGAGACCTGGAGGGTCTGGGCCCGGGCCCGCTCCCGCTCGGCCATCCACTGGGCCCGTACGGCGTCGACGGCGACCTCGACGTCGTGCTCGTCGATGGCCGCGAGCAACACCTCGGGAGCCACCCCCATCTGACGGGCCGTGTCCACCAGCTCGGACTCGGACAGCCCCTCGTCCCGCCCCGAACGCGAGAAGACCCTCCGCAGGATGGCCTCGACTTCGGCCTCGTGAAAGCGTCGTTCGGTCTCTGCCATCGCCGCCTCCCCGGTCGTAGCACCCAAAGGGCCCCCGGGGCACGCCTCAACCGCCCGGGGGGAAGGTTCTCGGGGGGTGGAATCCCCACGTTGTTTCTCAGCGCCGCCCCATTTGGGTGATACAGAGTTTCACCGACGATGGAAGAGACGGGGCGACGCGACCTACGCCGACGGCTGGATCAGTTGAGCCACAACCCGGGCTGCGTCGCCAACGTGCGGGCCTCGTTGGGCGGAGTGGCCATGGTCGCCGTGGCCCAGAGCCTCGGCCTCGACGCGCAGGAGGGGCAGTCGCCCTTCGCCATCACCCGCGGGATCTCCTTCGAGAAGTCCCTCTTCGACGAGGACGCCGCCCGGCTCCGGCTGGCCCTCGTCGACAAAGGGGTCTTGCCCGCCGACACGGCCGGGTTTGTCGACCTGCGCCCCAAGATCAACGGCGGCCCCCTCGACGACCTCGACGCCTCGCGCGAGGCCTTTCTGGCCCTCCTCCGGGGCTTCGCCCACGCCGTCGGATCGGCCCGCCTGCGCCTGCCGGGCATCATCGCCGGCCCCACCCTGCGCCTCGGGGGAGGCGTCCTGCCCGAGGGGCGGCTCGCCCTCGACGTGGTGACGGTCCACCCCGCCCCCGAGCCCCACCCCGTCGTGCTGCGGGTGGGCGAGATGAAGGTCTACCCCGACCGCGGGGGCTACACCGACCCGTCCGAGCTCGCCTCGGCCCGGGCCCAGGCGGGCCTCTACCTCTACGCCCTGCGACGGGAAATCACGGCCGCGGGCCTCGACGGGGCCCTCGCCGTGGCCGACGACGGGTTCCTCGTGCTCACGCGCCCGACGTACAACCTGCCCTCGGTGCGGGCCCACGAAGACCTGCGCTACCAGGCCGAGCGGGCCGCCGTGCTCCTCGCCCAGGCCGAGGCCCTCGCCCCGCGGGTGGCCGAGGCCCCGAGCGATCCGGCCCAGGCGGTGCGATGGGTGGCCGAGGCCCCGCGCAACTACGGGTCGCGGTGTATGGAGTTCTGCCCCATGGCCCCGCGATGCCACCGCGAGGCCCTCGCGGCCCAGGTCCCCGCGGCCCTCGGCGACGACCTGGCCCAACGCCTCGGGGAGGTCTCCCTCGATCGGGCCGCAGCCCTCCTCCGCGGAGACTCCCCCGTCACCGAGGCCGAACGAGCCCTCGCCGCGAGGCTCCCATGAGCGACGCCGAGATCTTCGACCGCATCCGCGCCTGGGAGGCCGGGACCCCGCTGCCCCGCGGGCGCACCCTCGGGTGGCCCAGGGCCCCCCATCACGACCGGCTCGTGATCGCCTTCGTGCGCATGGGGGGCGAGTCGTCCCCCTGGGGCGTCGCCATCGGTCCGCCCGACGAGGAGCCCCAGTGCTTCGTCTCCCCAGAGCCCCGCAACGCCGACGAACACGCCGCCTTCGTGGCCCAGTTTGGGCCCCTCCTGCTCGATCACCTCGATCACCCCCGGGCCCTCACGCAGCAGGCCCGGGAGGCCCTCCTGGAGAGCCCGGCCCCGCTCCTGGAGCGCGTGCGGCTGCGGCAGCTCTGGATGCCCGGCCCGAGCCACGTGGCCATGCTGCACTTCCTGGACTTCCGGTACACCACCACGCGACGCGCCGAGGCCTCGCTCCTGACCCCCCTGCGCCAGACAGGACGCGGGGCGGGCTGGCTCTTCCGCGAGTCGACGCGGCCCGGCCAGGTGCGCGTCCACGATGCCACCGCGCGGCTCCAGCAGGCCTTCACCTTCCCGGTCGAACCCGGCCGCCAGCAGCACCTCGGACACCTCCTGGCCTGGCTCAAGACCCCCGGCGACCGCGACGCCCGCATCGAAGCCGCCGCCGCGGCCGAGGCCCTGACCGTGGGGGTCACCATGGACCCCGTGTACGAGCGCAAGGTGCTCCAGCCCCTGCTCGAACAGTACCGCGAGACCCGGGACAAACCCGCCCAGTGGGTGCAGATCGGCTTTCAACTCAAGGCCGCCCTGCAACCCGAGCTCGTGCGGCGCTGGAAGCTCACCGTCCAGGCCTTGGGGCTCCTCGACGCCGATCCCCGCCCGAGCAACCCCCAACTCGACCCCGTGGTCGACCTCGGGGCCTCGGAGTTTCTCTTCGCCTACTGGCGCGGGGAGACCCGCGGGCTCGACCCCTCCCTCACCGACGACGAACGCAAGGCCTTCGTCACCCACCCCGAGACGGACTTCCTCCCCGCCCGGGCCGCCCAGCGGTACTTCAGCTACCTCCACGCCCACGAGCTGGCCCAGGCCGAGCTCGTGCACGGCGACCCCACCCTCATCGCCGCCGCCCTGGAGGCCGGGGACGGCTTTCAAGGGACCGTCCAGGCCGTCACCCCGGGGCCCCGCGGGGCGGTCACCTGGGTGGTGGTCTGCCCCGCCGACGGAGCCCTGCGCGTCCGCGAGGAGGGATCGGTCTGCGTGGCCGGCACGCCCAAGCGCACCGCGAAGGTCACCGCCCTCGACTCCGACGGCGCGGTGCGCACCATCACCCTCGACATGAACGGCGGAAAGACCGCCAAGGCCGTCCCAGGACAGCCCGCCGTGAGCCACCCCGGTTGGGTCGGCAAGACCGTCACCTTCGTCGACGGCGGCATCTCGGGGATCTCCCAGCGGAAGGCCATGCGCGTGCACAACGTCGACGGACCCGGAACCTGGCTCACCCACGCCACCCCCCTGCCCGAGCCGGCCCCCGTGCCCGCCGAACGATCCGACCTGGTGGGCTTCCTCCGCTCCCTGGAGGCGCCCCAGCCGTGAGCGCCCGCGACGCCCCCCTGCAGGCCGTGCTCGAACACGTCGAAGCCGCCCGGGCCCTGCTCGTGCTCAAGGCCCCTCCCGGGTCGGGCAAGACGTACATCACCCTCCGGGCGGTGGCCCTCGCGGCGCACCGGGGTCACCGCGTGGCCGTGGCCACCCAGACCAACGCCCAGGCCGAAGACTTCTGCCGACGCATGGCCCAGGAGTTTCCGCGCTTCGTGGTGCACCGTTGGGCCTCCGCCGGCCGCACCCCGCGCGACCTCGGGGCCTCGGTGCGATGGATCTCTCGCGGACACGAGCTCCCCGACGGGCCCTGCATCGTCGTGGCCACGAGCGCAAAGTGGTCAGCCTCCGACCCGAGCGACGACCCGTTTCACACCCTCTTCATCGACGAGGCGTGGCAGATGTGCTGGGCCGACTTCATGCTGATGGGCTCGGTGGCCGCGCGGTTCGTGCTGGTGGGAGACCCGGGGCAGATCGCGCCGGTGGTTCCGATTGATGTGTCGCGGTGGCAGACCTCGCGGAGACCGCCGCATCGCCCGGCCCCCGAGGTCATCCTGCGCGACCCCACCCTGCCCACCCGGGTGGTCGAGCTGCCCGTGAGCACCCGCCTCCCGTACGACACCTGCGAGATGGTCCAGGCGTTTTACGACTTCGACTTCGCCTCCTGGTCCGCCCCCGGGGCCCGGCGCCTGAAGCTGAGCCTGCCCGCCGACCCGTACGCCACCGACGGGGTCGACCCGGCCCTCGACCTCCTCGGCCACGGATCGCTCGCCCTCCTGACCCTGCCCACCCCCGCCGACGGGTCGGTCCAGCACGAAGACCTCGGCCTCGCCGCGCGCATCGCCCGCGTCGTCGAGCGCCTCCTCCAGCGCCAGGCCACGATCCTCACCGAAGCGGGGACCCGCCCCCTCCAGGCCGACGACCTCGGGGTCACCGCCACCCACCGCGTGATGAACACCCGCATCCGAGAGGCCCTCGACGCCCTCGGCCCCGCGGGGCGCGCGGTGCGGGTCGACACCCCCGAGCGGTGGCAGGGCCTGGAGCGGGCCATCATGATCGCCGCCCACCCCCTGTCGGGCATGACCGAGCCTTCGGGCTTCGACCTCGGGACGGGGCGCCTCTGTGTGATGACCTCGCGCCACAGCGTGGGCCTCGTCCTGGTCTCGCGCGACCACGTCGGCGACACCCTCGCCCGCTACCTCCCCGCGGCCACCCAGGCCGTGGGCCTGCCCGACGCCGCAGGCCAGGGCCGCGCCATGAACCTCCGCGTCTGGCGCTACCTCGAAGCCACCGGGCGCATCGTCAGGTCCTCCGCCCCCTGATGCATCACGGCCCGGTTGCGGCCCTCGTGTTTGGCCCGATACAGGGCCGCGTCGGCCCCTGCCAGGAGCAGGGCCCCGGCCTCCACGTCGTCCATCACCGCGGGCACCTCACACGCCACCCCAATGCTGAGCGTCACCACGTCGGCCACGTCCGAAGCCCCGTGGGCCATCTCCAGGGCGATCACCGCCCGCAAAACCCGCTGGGCCACCAGCATGGCCCCGTGCGGGTCGGTCCCGGGC
Organism: uncultured Myxococcaceae bacterium; assembly: GCA_964447205.1. Lineage (GTDB taxonomy): Bacteria > Myxococcota_A > Polyangia > Polyangiales > JAEUKH01. Next base: position 79,582 of record CAYUSB010000020.1, on the reverse strand, counting down.
AGGAGGGCCACCAGCTCTTCGCCCCCGTACCGGGCCAGAAAATCCGAGCGGCGTTTGACCTCGCCCTCCACCGCCCGGGCCACCGCCTGGAGACACAGATCCCCCGCCTGGTGGCCGTAGGTATCGTTGTACCGTTTGAAGAAATCTACGTCCATCATCAACAGGGCCAGGGGTTTGTTCTGGCGGCGGGCGCGGGCCACCTCTTCCAACAATCGCTCGTCAAAGCAGGCACGGTTGTTGATATGCAGGAGCCCGTCTGTACGTGACAAAGATTGTAGCTTCTTATTGACTGCGTGCAACGCCTTGTTGGCCTGGGCCAGGGCCCGGGTGCGGTCTCGGACGCGGTCTTCGAGCTGTTGATTGGACGCGGCGAGGTCCGCGTTTTGTTGGGCCAGGACATGGTACAGGCGGCCCACCATCTTCAGGAGGGCCTGGGTGCCCTGGTCGTTGTAGTTGGCCTCGTGCACAAAGGCCTCGGCCGCGGTCTTCCCGGCACGGATGGCCTCCATCTGCCGGGCCATGGACTGATCGACGCCCAGGATGTGCAACCCCAACCAGGAGGTCAGAAAACCCATGATGTTCTCGGAGGGCTGGCGGAGGCTGGAGCGTACCGCCCACATGCTGCGCACCTGATCGACAAACTGCGCGTGCAACTGCCGATGAACCTCAATATGCCGGGCATCGAGGCCGACACGGACCATCAGGTCCTCCTCGTCAGAGAAGTGCATTGCGGCGTAGGCCAGAAGGCTCTGAAAGATGCCCTCCAGATCGGCGGAAGTCGCGTTTTTCCCGTCAAAAAGCGAGTCATTCAGCTCGTTGAAAAGGTCGACCAGCCCTTGATGCTGCTCATCGACAGTGGGCAAACCGGTGATAAAAGTCTGGTCCCAGACAAAGGCTTCCACGAGAATCTCCTCAAAGCTGTTTTCGGCAGGCGACTGTTGTGCGCCACGAGGATGAAGGCAACGATCAATGTGCGCGCACATCGCGCACAATTCACACGCCACGAACAACTGGCACAATACCTCCGGCCAGGCACGGGGGTCCGCGTGCACGTCATTGCTTCACAGAACAAACGATGCGGAGCAGAGACCCAACGGGCTCCCTGTGTCAAGGTTCTTCGCGGGCGGGAGCGGGTGTACCCTCGCGGTTTGATCATGCGGGTCGCGTCTCTCACCCTGGAGCAGGCCGAGGGCTTCGCCCTCGACGCCCGCCCCGTAAGGGCCTGCTTCCAGCCTCAGTCGGCGACATCCTCGCAGGCGAAGTCGTAGCTCCGGATCTCGTTGGCCACATACCCGTTGAACTCCGGGCTCGTCACGACCCGCACCCCCGCGTCGAGGAACACCCGGGCCGCCTCGGGGCTCACATACCCGCTGGCCATCAGGTCGATGCCTTCGAGGGCCCGCAGCGCAGGAAACCCGCCCCCTGCGAACATCGCCGCGACCCCCGCCGGGCCCAGCTCGTTGTAGCGCAGGGTCATCGACTCCAGGGGGTGCAGGGCCCCGACCTTCAGGCCGTCGGTGGAGAGGACCCGCAGGGCCCGCCCGAGGGGAGCGTCCCACCACCGCGCCGTGTCGAAGCCCCGACACGCTCTTGCCCTTGAACTCCTGCACCACCAGCTCCTCCAGCGGAACCTCCTTCAAGGCCTCCCGCTCCCCCGGGGGCGGCCGTCTCGGTGTCGTCCCCGTCGACCACCGCGTACCCCGCGGGCTCCGTGGCGGGCACGAGGGTGGTGAGGCGATCGAGAAACGCCCGCACGCGCTCGCCCTCTTCGCCCTTCACCTCGACCGTAGAGGGGTACCCCCAATGCAGCGGTCCCGCGGGGGCGAAGGGCTTGCGCGTCGCGGCCCGCGCGGGCCGCTTCGAACGTCTCTCAATGGCCATGGGTGATCGCGGAGGGTACCGAAGCCCGGACCCGCTTCAGGCCCCATCCCATGCCCCCGACGGTGGTACACCCCTCGCGCCATGTCCGACCGCGTCGACCTCCCCCTGCGCTTCACCGACGACGACCTCGCCCTCTTCGCCGCCGCCAGCCGCGACGAGAACCCCCTGCACCGCGACCCCGCGTACGCCCGCACCACCGTCTTCGGGGCCCCCGTGGTGTACGGGGCCCTCGCGACCCTCGCGGCCCTCGGCCGGCTCTCCCCGCGCCCGGGCCAGCGCCTCGTTCGGCTGTCCGTGGAGTTCGCGGGCCCGCTCTTTGTCGGCGTGGACTACACCACCGAGGTCGACGAGACCGCCTCGGGGCGGGTCAGGGTCCGGGTGCGCGACGGGCGACGGGTGGTCCTGCGGCTCACGGCCCGCTTCGCCGACGGCCCCGCGGAGTCCTACACCCTGCCCGACGAGGCCGGGCACGGCCCCCACGAGCCTCAGGAGGCCGCAGACTGGCCCGCCGAGGCCCTCACCCCGGGTCACGTCGTCACGGGCCGTTACGCCGCCCGCCCGACGGCCCTCGGGGCCCTCCTCACGCGCTACGACCTCGCGGTCCGTGGGGTCGGCCCCCGTCAGGCCGAGGCCCTCCTCGGGTGCAGCTACCTCGTGGGGATGCGCCTGCCAGGGCGGAGGGCCCTGTTCTCCGACGTGACCCTGGACTTCGACGACGAACCGGCCGCCGCCGAGGACTCCGAGGGGTTCTCTCTCTGCCTCGACGCCCTCCACGCCGATTTTGGCCTGGCCTCGCTCTCGGCCACGTTCTCCGGTCGCCTCGTGGCCCGCGGCCAGATCACGGCCTTCGTACGCCGCCCGGTGGGCACCCCCTCCCTCGACGCCGCGTCGGGCCCGGGAGGGCCCTCGCAGGCCCTCGCAGGCAAGGTGGCCGTGGTGACCGGGGCCAGCCGCGGGCTCGGGGCCGCCCTGGCCCAGGCCTTCGCCCAACAGGGCTGCACCGTAGTCGGCACCTGGCACCGCAGCGCCGCCGAGGCCGAGGCCCTCGCGGCGATCATCCGGGCTGCGGGGGGGCGCTTCGAGGCCTACCAGTCCGACGCCGCCGACCCGGCCGACGCGGCCCGCCTCGCGGCCCACCTGACGGCTGAGCACGGAGGGATCGACTTCCTCGTGTGCAACGCCTGCCCGGCCCTGCGCCCCCTGTGGCTCGACCCGGCCTCGACGACCCGGGTGATCGAGCACGTGACCCAGAGCGTGGCCATGGTGGCCGTCCCCCTCGCCCACCTCCTCGCTCCCCTGGGGGCCCGCTCCGGGGCCGCCGTGATCGTGTCGTCCTCGGCCCTCGACGCCCCGCCGGCCGAGTGGCCCCACTACGTCGCGGCGAAACGCGCCGTGGAGGGCCTCGCCGAGGTGGCCGCGGCCGAACACCCCGAGGTCGGGGTCTGGGTGGCCCGTCCGCCGAAGCTGCTGACCGAGCTGGTCAACACCCCCCTCGGGCGCCAGGGGGCCGCCGACCCCGGCCGGTACGCTGCCGACCTCGTGGGGGCCCTGCGGGGCGAAGGGTCTGCCGCCGACGTGGGCCTGCGCCCGGTCGGTGCCCGAGACACCCCGCCCGCGGGTTGAGTGTGCGGCTCCGCGTGGCTGCGGCGGCTCTCCGCGGCTTCTACCCCGGGAGGAAGTCGCCGATGGCGGCGAGGAAACGCTCCGTGGCGTCGACGTGGGCGAAGTGCGAGGCCTCCTCCAGCCACACCAGCTCGGCCTCGGGCAACAGGTCGTGCAGCCGACGCCCCACCCCGGGCGGAACCATCGGGTCACGCCGCGCATACACCAGCTTCAAGGGCACCGGGAACCGCCCGCCCAGGGCCCGCAGCCTGCGCTCGAAGTCGCGCATGGCCGACACCGCCAGGGTGTCTCCGAGGTTGCGCGCAAACGCCCGAACGCCCTCGGGGGTCTTCAGGGGGGCGGCGTATTCGCGGTGTTCCTCGCGCGATTTGAGGGTCTCGTCCCAGTAGTGGACGTTGCGGTGGACCCAGCGCTCGGGCGACAGGGAGACGAGGGCCCGCACGATGGCCTCGGGGCCCGGCAGGAGCGACCACGCGGCGGACAGGGCCATGTTGCGGGCCGTGACCAATCCCGGGGCGTGCAGGTTGACGAGGCGCCCGAGCACGGCCGGGTCGCGCAGGACGAGGCGCATGGCGAGGTATCCGCCCATGGAGTTGCCGAGGGCGGGGCAGCCTGCGATCCCAAGGGCGCGTACGGTGGCCCCGAGGCTGTCGGCGAGGTCGTCGGGGTGGTACCGCACGTCGGGTTTGTCCGACCGACCGGCGCCCACGAGGTCGGGCATGTACAGGGTAAACCGTTGGCCCAGAGCGGGCAGGACGTAGCGCCAGGAGTACGCGGTGGTCATGAGCCCGTGCACGAGCAGGAGGGGCGGGCCGCGCCCGAAGACGCGAGTCGAGACCTCGAGGGAGCCCCAGGCGGGGGTCTCGATGCGGACGGGGCGCAGGGTCGACTCCCAGAAGCGGTGCGGCCGACGCGGAAGCGCAGGGACCTCGTCGTAGGGGACCGGGCGGAAGGGAGGGCGGTCGGGCATCGGGGTTGGGCGACGATACCGCGTGGGGCGTGTGTCGGGCGATGACGCCACAGGAGAGCATCGACCGATGCCGCTACGTCGGGTCGAGGGCCCGCTCAAGGGCCCGGCCATTGAAGAAGTCTCCCTCCCAGACCTCGGACGGCGTGGCACCCTCCGAGGCCGACGGCGCGACCGAAGGCGTCTCGCCGAGCGCGGGGAGCGGCGCGAGGCGGCCAGGCTCGACGAGCCGCTGGGTCTCCGCGTCCCAACGCTCGACCTCAAGCTGTTGGACGGCGGCGAGCCGCTGGAGAAGCCCCGTCGAGGTGGTGACGGCGGCGACGGGTTCGCCCGAGGCGTCCCTCGGCGGCGTGGTCGACCGGCACCCGGAAGATGCCGGCAGGACGAGCAGAGGGAGAGTCCGAGCGAGGTGTGTCATGGCGCCTCCGAGGGACATCGGCCCGAAGTTGGGGCGAACCCGTTGCCGGCAGGAAACTGCCGGGGCCACAAGGTCCTTGGGAGACGCGTGCCGACGGGACCCTCCAAAGCCCGCGGAGCAGCCTCCGCTTGGGAGCCCGACCCGTTTTGCGGCACAGTGGCGGCGAGGTTCGGCGCGCTGCCCATCACGATGGCGCGGCCCGAGACGGAGGCGGCCGATGATCGAGACGGTGTTCGGGGTTCTGGTGTTGGGCGGGGCCCTCGCGGGGGCGTTGTGGTTCTCCAAGCAGCAGGGTGCGTGGGCGGCGGCTGGCGCCCAGGGGATGGGCGGCGACCACGCGGCGATGACCCGGTGGATGTTTCAACGCACGGGGTTTCAGCTCGCCGCGCTACGCGGGGCCCCGCTGGAGGCCCAGGTCGAGCAGGCAATGCGTCAGGCGGGACAACCCCTCAACGAGACCCACCTCGTGCGCACGACCGACGGGTTTGAGTTTCACTTCGTGCAGCGTACGGCGATGACCCCCTCGGGCGGCGTGTCGATGTCGGCGCGCTGGTCGACCCCCGCCGCGCCCCCGTTCGGCCTGCACGTCGCCGACCGGCGCCTCACGAGCGTCGGGCAGGCCATGGTCAACGCATTGACCAACCTGTCGCGGGAGTTTACGCCCCTGTACCCGAACGAGGTCGGGCTCGCCGACCCGGAGCTCGCGGCCCGCTTCCGGGTGTGGTCGAGCGATCCGGCCCAGGCCGTGTCGTACCTCGCGCGGCCTGCGTTGCGCCACGCCCTCCTGGCCCTGCCCTCGGTGGACTTCGTGCTCTCGCCCTCCGAGATCTCCCTCGCCGACCCGTTGATGGAGAACCTCACAGGCGGTCGCCCCGCGGCCTCGCTGGTGGGCATGCCGGTCCAGGCCATCGTCGAGGCCCAGGCTCAGGGGCACGACGCCGTGGCCCGCCTCTTCGCGGCCGCCCTGGGCCGGGCGTAGGGACACCCGGCGCCACCCGCGCGTGCAGTTCGAAACTCATCAGGGATGCGCGGGAATGGCGGTCTACCGTCACGATCCTTGTGGTGTGGCGTTCTTGGGCGAGCCCCCACCCCCGGCCCCGCCCCCACGAGTGGGGGCAGGGAGGGCAGAATCGACCAGATCTCCGCGCAGGGAGTGCGGCGTGGCAAGGCCCGCCCATCGTTCACTGCCCACGAACCCCGACGAGGTCGCCCGCCTTCGGTCCAGACGACTCGGCCCTCCCTGCCCCCACTCGTGGGGGCGGGGCCGGGGGTGGGGGCTCACCATGACGGTGGATCCCACTGAATTTCAAGAACAGACAGGGCGAACCGGGCATCCCTGCTCAAGGACCGCAGTCACGAACCAGGGTGCCTCCGTCGCCGAGGTCCTCATGGAAATCCCCCACGACGACCTGCAGGCGAAACTGCTGCACATCGACGTAGTCCCCTTCAATAAAGAAGTTGGGAGAACCTCCAGCCAGTCGATGGATCCGACACGGCGCCGCAAGCTCAAGGGTCAACACAGCCCCGGGTCGACCGAGGGCCACCGGGCGAAGCACACACTCTCGGATGTGAGAGGCATTGTACCGGCATCGGCCCTCCGGCGGACAATGCGCGAGGGACTGCACCCAATAGAAGGATGCCAGCCCCAGGTTGCCGCCGGAGTCCACCCCGAAGTACATGGTAAAGCTGTCAGACCCATCCATCGACGCGGATACTTCAACGAAACGCGGGATGCAATCATAGGTGCCCCGCGACAACACCGTTTGGGAAGAGAGATTGCCCTGGTGGCTGTACTGCCGCGTGACGCCCTGGATCGTCACGGACCAACGGGCCTCGAAGGGCGGCGGAGGGACATCCGGCGGGACTTCCGGGGTGCTCGTACAAGCCAGCAACAGCACGACAGGCCAGCATCGAGAGGGTCTCATCACAACCAACACTACCCCGTCGTATGCTGCGCGAGCCAGCGCACCACCGGGGCGGTCTCCACCGCGCGCGCGTACACCCAGTCGACGAACGCCCGCGACGCGATCGACGCGACCGGCACCGGCGGAAACACCGTGACCAGCCCCTTGCGCTTGAGGAAGGCGATGCGCGGGTGATCCTTGTCGACACCCCGCGGGGCCGTCTTCAGGGTCTCCATGGCCTCAAACCCGAACCCCAGGGCCTCGACCTGCGCGCACGCCTTCACCAAGGCCCCTCCGCTTCGGTTGTCGATCACCGCCGCACGAAACCGGTCGAGGGTGTCGCCCGCCATCCCGTACAGCCCCGCCCCCCCGAAGGTCTCGAGCCCGAGCTGGAGATACAGGGCCGCCGGCGTCTCGGTCGCGCCCCCGTGCCCCTTCAACGCCAGAATCCCCGACACGGCCGTCTTGTAGGGCGTTTTGTCGAGCGAGAACCGCACGTCGCGCTGGAGCCGAAACACCTTCGGCGGCCGCAGCTCGAGGCCCTTGTACTCCTTCCCGAGGCGCTCCCGGACCTCGCCGAGCAGGGCCTCCATGGGAGCCGCCCACCCCCGCTCAAACTCCTGCTTGTGCTCCTGAAACCACGCACGATCCTGCGTCGCGTCGAGGGCGTGAAAGAACGCCATCTCGGTGTCGGCGAAGCCCTCAAACCGTGGTGCCTGCGCCGCGTCGGAGCCCTTCGTCTTTGCCATGGGCGCCGATGCTCGGGGCACCCGCGACGGCCGGTCAAGTTTCCGCCGGACGGCCTCACCACACCATGGGCACGGGGCGGCTGGAGTACCCGGACGGCTGCGCGGTTCCCGACCCGATGCCCCAGCAGCGAAGGTCGGTCGGGCCGAGTTGGGCGCACATGGTCTCGCCCCCGCCATAGAGATGCTGAACCCCCGCGAGCCCGGGCACCTGGGTGGGCGTGCCGACGTAGCGCCCTGGGGTCGTCACCCCGGTCCCGAGGGTGTAGGCGTCGCCGGTGCACCAGACGCTGCGGTCGTCGCGCAAGATGCAGGTCGCGCCGAACGTCATCGCGAACTCAAGCACCCGGTCGAAGGTCTGCCGCGGCGTCGTAAACATCCGCGTCATGCCGTCGCCGACGGTGGGTTCTTGGGCCCAGCACCACAGGGTGTTGTCCGTACGCAGGGCGCAGGCGCCGTAGCGGGTGAGGCGCACCGAGACCGCGCCCGTGAGGTCCGGGAGCGCCACCGGGGTAGGCGAGCGCATGGCAACACCCGTCGGGATGGCGGTCCCCAGGTGGCCAAACCAGTTTGACCCCCAGCAGCGCACCTCGCCCCCGGCGAAGACGCCGCAGGTCGCGCCGTCGCCCGACGAGAGCTGCTGGAGCCCCGGAAACATCACCGCGTGCGGGAGAACGCCCATGCCCGACGCGTCCATCGTGCCGTCGCCGAGCTGCCCGTCCCCGTTGGCTCCCCACACGGTGACAACCCCAGGGGCCGTGATGGCGAACCCGCTCGCATCGCCGAGCACCATCGTGCCCCGCGGGATCGTCGTCGCCGTGGGGACCAGGGCCTCCGCCCCGCGGCGACCAAGCTGGGCCATGGAGTTGTCGCCCCAACACCAGACCGGCATGGGCTGCCCGTCGCGGATGGCGCAGCCAAACCTCTCGCCCTGCACGAACGCACGCACCCCCGTGAGGCCACGAAGGAGGCCCGGCGACCCGCACCCCCGGGTCGTTCCGTTGCCCGGAAACCCGGGGCTCGCCGTACGCTGCGACCAGCACCGCAGCGAGTCGTCGGAGAAGCGGGCGCAGCTCAGGCCGAAGTTCATGGTGACCTCGACGAGGTCGCAGCCGGGGTCGCGGCCCGGGTTGCAAGCCTCTGGCAGCTCTCGGATCGCACACCCGGACGGAGTGCCGGTGTCCGGAAGGGGGCCGCGGTCTGTCGGGGTTCCGCTGTCGGTTGGGGTTCCGCCGTCTATGGGGGTCGGGCCTGCGTCCGGGAGGGGGGGTGCGGCCACGACGGGGTCGACGTTGGGCCCGGGGTCATTGCGCAGCACGTCCATGAGGGTGCCCGCGTCGTCGAGGAGGGGGTGTCCGACGCACACGCCCGCGTCGAGGTTGCAGGTGAGGTCTCGGCGCAGCGTCTGGCAGTCGTAGTGCGTGCGGCACTGAACGCTGCAGACGCGGTCGCGGGCGCAGATCCTCCCGCGCAGGCAGTGGCTGGGATCCGCCGGGGGCGACCGCGGACGCAAGGCTACGGTCCGTTGAGGTAGACTCCCGCGCCGTGAACCTCCTCCAACGGATGCAGATCCTCTGGGCCGCCCTGCTGTCCTCGGTGTTCGTCTACGTCGGCGTCTTGTTCTTCCTGCGGGGCCAGACGCCCGCGGCCGAGCTCCGCGCCCCGATGTTGCCGTGGGCCTTCGCCGCGGCGGCCTTTGCGAGCCTGGGGGCGTCGGTCGTGCTCCCGCGCACCCTGCACCGTCAGGCCGCTCGCACCGCAGCCCAGAACCTCGCCACGCAGGAGGTCTTCGCCGAGCAGTTGCCGGGCGGTGCGGGCCTGCGCGGGGCCCCGTCCTCGACGCGGGTGTTCGCCGACCCGGCCGCGGCCGAAGCGGCAGCGTTCCAGACCGCCCTGACGCCGATGATCCTGGCCTGCGCCCTGCGCGAGAGCGTCGCCCTCTTCGGCCTCGTGCTGGGGTTTATGGGCGCTCCCCCCGCGGCGTGGGCTCCCTTCATCGCGGTCGGGGCCCTCGCGATCGCGGCCGAGATGCCCTCCCGTCCGCGGGTGCGCGGGGCCTTCGAACGCGCCACGGGCGTCGGGTTTCCCGCGGGCTGAGGCCCCCCGGACACACACTCCCCGCCTGAAGTACAGTCCGCCCATGAACCCCAACCCCGAAGATCAGATCGCAGGGCTCGCCTTCCTCGACGTCGAGGCCAAGAAGCAGAGCCGGATGTTCCTCTGGATCGGCCTCGTGCTGCTCCCGATGGCGATCGGGGCGCCCATCGCCTCCATGTACACGGACATCCCCGTTTGGGTCGCGGGGATCATGGCCGTGTGCGCGGGCCTCCTCGGCGGCGTGTGCATCCTGCTGGCCTTCACGCGCGGATCGCCCCTGCTCGGGCACCTCCGCACCACCCCCTCCGACCCCGTGGTCCGGGCCCAGTTCTGGGTGGAGGTCAACCGGGGCGTCCGCAACCTGCAACTGCTCTGCACCACGCGCAGCGGGGTCGAGCTGCACGAGGTCCTGTTTGTGTCCGCGGGCCCCGAGGAGGAACGGGTCGTGGCGGCCGTGCGCAGGGTCGTGCCGACGGTGGAGATGAGCTGAGCACCCCGCTCCCCTTCGGGCGCAACGACCTGACCCCCGCGGGGCTCAGGCCTCGGTCAAAGACACCGCCCCACACCGGCGCAGAAACTCAGCGACGCCATCGTAGAACGCGCACTGACGGGTAGGATCCTCGTCCGTGACATCGCCCTCCGGCACGAAGATCATCATGCCTTGGCGCGCCCGGGTGAGGATCACGCGGTAGCCGTTCTTCGCCACATCGAGGAGCTTGTCGCGCTGCCAATCACTGCCAGAGAGCTTATAGGCAAGCCATTGGTCGCCCTCGCGTCGCAGGTCGGCGTCCCAACCGACGATGGCGAAGTCCAGCTCCAGCCCCTGGATCTGGTACTGATTCTGGACGGTCTCCAGCGCGTTCGACGCGCGGATGTCCGTGCTCGGAGCGAGCATCCAGGTGGCGATGTCTGGCTTGAAGTCGACGAACAGCCCCTCGGCGGCGAGGCGTTTGGCCTGACCCGAGGCGATGATCCCGACGCGGTGCCCCTCCAAGGTCCGCGGCCGCCCCCAGCGCCGCGCAGCGGCCAGGCTGCGGGTCAACAGGACGGGGCTGTTGTTCTCGGTCAGACGTGCGGCGCACTCGATGGCACGCGGGACATCGCCGTCGAGCACTGCGGCCACCCAGGCCTCGACCGCGGCGTTGCGATAAAACCGCATCGATTGATGCAGGTGACCATGTTCGAGCACCCGCCGGGCTGGGTGGGACTTCCACGCCTGCCCGCCACGCAGCTCCGCCAAAGCCAGGGTCTCCTCCGCGATCGAGAACGTCCACCCCAGGCGCTCCGCAGCTTCCAGCCAGGCCACGATGCCGCGCTCGCCGCGGTTGATGGCCTGGTTGTGGCCCACCAGCGCCACGATCACCGTGCCCCCCTTCGGGAAGGCCGCGCGCTGCACTTGCAGGATCAAGTCGGCCTCGTGGTCGACCAGCGGCTTGCCCAGCACGATCCGCCCCTTCTCGTAGGTCCGCTGCGCCTCGTCGAACACGAGCACCCGGGCGTCTTCTTGCCCGTGCGCATGCCCGCGTTTCCCCAGGAAGTTGTGGGCCTTGACGATCTTGTAGCTCGCGGCCTCGGTCACCCATTTCGCGTCGGCGCGGCGGTAGCCCGTCGGGGTCCACGACGCGGCCCGCGCGCCCTGTTTGCGGTACGAAGCACGGAGGGCGTGGTTGAGCACGTCCACGAGCGGGGCGTTGCCGGTCACGAATACGGCCCCTCGCGCGTGGAGGCCCCGCATCACCAGATCAGGGCGCACGGCCTTCGGTCAGCGCCAGCACGGGGACCACCATGGCCTGGTCCCGCCCGCACCAGCTCTGCGTGACCTTGTGAAACTCGAGCAGATTCACCGCATAGTTCATCACCTGATCGCGATCGGCGCGCTCGATCCGCGTGCGCTTGAACTCGACCACGAACAGCACCCCCTCGGCGAGCAGCAGGCAGTCCATACGCAGCCCACGCCGCCTGAAGTCGAACTCCAGGATGACATGGCCCACAGCCTCGCAGCCCGGGCCCGTCAGGGCGCGCCGCACGATGTCGAGCCGCTCGTCGATGTGCTCCTGGAGGAGGCCGACGCTGCGGAGCCACTCCTCGCCTTGGGCGGGCTCGACGTCGAGGCGCTCGCTCAGGGCACGGCCCGCGAGCTGATCGGCGATTGTCTTCTGGGGCGTCGAGAGAAACGCAGTGCGCGTCTCCGCGTACCACGCGGGCGTCGTGTATTCAGCCTCCAGCTCGGGACTCGACTCCACCATGCGCGCCAGGCTACCAGGTACCCGGGTCGCCGCAACGGTTGCGAAACCGTTGGTACGACGCGCGCTGGACCGACCGCTATGGGGCGGAGTACACCCTGCCCGAGCACCTCGACCGGCTGCGGTCTCGGGCCGTGGCGAGCAAGCGGGCCCTGGCGATGAAGGAGTTTGCGCTCGGGGTCGAGGGGCTGGAGCGGTTTGTGCGGAGGGAGCCCCTGCGGCGGGTGCACGCGTGTGTGTTCGGGGTGCTCGCGCTGGAGAGCGAGCCGATCGACCCGCGGCTGTAGGGGGCTACTGCACGGGCGTGGGGTTGATCCCGGCCTCGGGGCAGAGCAAGTGGTCCGGCGACGAACACGACACGGATGCATCGGGCTGCGTCTCCGCGCCAGGATCGCCTGCGTCGGGGCCCGCGAGCGCGCGGTAGAGGTTGACCCGACCGCCCGTGGAGACGAACGCCGTCAGCCGCGGGTCGTGCACGACGGTCGCACGGACACGTTCCACGATCTGGGCAGCGGTGAAGGTGGGGTTGAGCTCTGCGACCAGGGAGGCCGTGGCGGCTACGATGGGCGCTGCGAAGGAGGTGCCCGAGAAGTAGCGGTCGGTCACTCGTGAGCAGCGCACTCCGCCGGCATCACCGCAGCTCAGATTCGTCGTAGGGTTTGGAAACTGCCCCCCCGTGATGTACCCGGCAGGCGCAGCCAGGTCCACGCATCGCCTACCGGCCAGGGCGCCCGCCGCGAAACAACCAGAGGGGGAGAGTCCACCCACTACCAACAGGTTGGGTGTCCTGCCCTGGGCCGGGTGCGACGGATAACAGGCCCGATTCGCGCCGCACCGACGCGGATCGTCGCTCTTGTTCCCAGAGGGAACCACCACGACGATGCCCGCCTCGCCCGCCGCCCCAATCAGATGGTCCAGCGCCGCACTCCGGCCCGGAGAGACCGCCGACATGTTGATCACGCGCATCACCCCTCGCCCGCCTTGTCGCATGCGCGCAGCGCGATCCAAGAGGTAACAAAACCCACATACAACACGACGTTCCTCGCCGACTCCAGCATCGTCCAGCACACGCACGGCGAGCACGCGATGTTCATGGGCCACACCCCGGTAGCGACCGGGCGATTCGTTGTCTCGATACTCACCGTCTCCGACGAGCACGGAGGCGACGGCGGTGCCATGGCTGACCACGAGGGTCTGTGTCACGGGTTGCGCGCAGCCTGGGTCTGCAATGCCCGCGACGAGATCCCATCCGTGGAGATCCTCAGGCGGTCCCGCATCAGGAAGAGGGCAGGCGCGCGAGGCGTCGCCACACCCGGTGTACAAGAGATTACAAACGCGGCCGCGCAACCACGGGTGCCGCCAGTCTACCCGACCGTCCAACATCCCGATCACATGCTGCAGACTCCCACCAGCCCCCATGGTGGAACCGGTGAGCGCCTGTTCCCGGTACTGTCGCGCCTCTGGCCAGTCGATGTCGTTGTCAGGCGCGGCCGGCGGTGTCAAGTGGCGTGGGTTCTCCGTGTGGAGATACCAAAGTCTGCGACCTGGATCCGCGCCAGCGTCCTGAAGCTGCTGTGCGAAAAAGACAGCGGGCCGACGGCCCGGTATTGGGACAACGCCAGGGCCAACGGGCGGCAGAACGTACAACAACCGGCGGCAGTATAGAGGAGCGTGTTCGTAAGGGTCGCAGGCCCGCTCCGCCCCCGCGTTGATCCGCTGGTGCCAGTCGGCATCTGAGAGCGCGCTACCATCCACCAGCCACCCCACGCTCGCCGAGGTCGCGGAACCCTGCACGAGGTGGGGCCGATGGCCGTGAAGCGGCGCAGAGGGCTGCCGCGTAGGACGACGACAAGTCACCACTCCGAGCAGCACACAACAGAGCAGACGGGTCGCAGGGCGGAGGAGCATTGGGTAGGAGCGGTCCTCAAACGCGCACCACAGCGACCGCTGCGCCGCGTGGGACTGTGGTGCTGTGCGATGCTGGATTCAGGACTTCCAGTAGTCGACAACAGAGACCGGTGAGCAGTACGAGAAGACCTGCCGAATTTGGGCGGTGCCCCCCGTGGTCCTGATGTTGTCAATCCTGGACTTGATGACGTTCCACTCTACATCTCCCCTCCTCACAAGCATGTAGCGGAAATTGGGGCTCATGCCCATCGCGTTGGTGTCATGAGGCCCTTCTCCGTCACTGGGCGCATAGATCCACCGCTCGGTGGCGCCCTTGGTCGGACATGGGGTGTCCATGGGCCAGACCGAGTCGATCTTCTCGACCACGATCACTCCCATAAACCCCGCGAGCTTGTTGTCGCCACCGAGATCCTCCCAAACGTTGGCATCTGGCACCCACGTAGTGCCGTCCAACACACCCTTGATGATGTCCCAGTATCCCCAGTCGAGTTGTGCCCCAGAAAAGCTTGCCATACCTACGCTTCTCCCTTGTTGACGGAGGGGGCGCGCGACATGCCCGCTCTCACCCCCGTGCTCTGTCCCCTACCACCCTTCGCCGCGTCTCCACAAGCTCCATTTGAACACCGTACCAATTGACGTAGAGTCCCGCGGATGGAACCGCTGCAGGATGGGGACAGGGGGCCTTCACCACGGCGTATCGCGGGGCGATACACGCTGCTGACCCTCCTGGGGCGAGGCGCATCCGGCGAGGTCTGGCGCGCCCACGACGCGCTCGAAGACACCGTCGTGGCCTGCAAGCTCATGCACGCTGCGCTGGGGGTCGCGGCCGCGCGGGTGCGTCGCGAGATCGCGCTCCTGCGACGCCTCCGTGTCCCAGGGGTCGTCAGGCTGCTTGACGAAGGCTTCGACGGGGAGACCACCTTCCTCGTCATGGAGCTCATCGACGGGGTGCCCTTCCCCGCCCAGGGCGCAGTGCGCACCTGGGAGCAGCTCGTACCGACGGTGCTCGGCCTGCTCCAGAGCCTCGCGCAGATTCACGAGGCCGGGGTCGTGCACCGCGACCTCAAGCCGGGCAACGTCCTCGTCGACGCGAACGGCCGCCCCACCCTGCTCGACTTCGGCGTCTCCTGGGAGTCTGCCTCGGAGTCGCTCACCCGCACGGGCGAGCTCGTAGGCACCCCCGTCTATGTCGCCCCCGAGCAGGTGCTCAACGAGGCCGTCACGCCCGCCACCGACCTGTACGCCCTCGGGGTGATGCTCTACGAGGCCCTCACCGGTCGGCGCCCGTTTCTGGGCGACGACGTACGGGCCCAGGTGTTCGCGCGGCTCTTCGTGAGCCCGATGCCCCCGCGCACCATCGACCCGGCCCTGCCTCCCGCGGTGGACGCCCTCGTGATGGAGCTGCTCCAGCGCGACCCCGCCGCGCGGCCCCGGAGCGCCCGCGAGGTCATCCGGCGCATCCAGGACGACGCCGGAACCAACACGAGAGAGGCCCTCCGCCTCGACGACGGCGGCGCCCTGTCCGCGGTGCGCGCGCACCTCGACGCGGGCCGTAGCGTGGACGTCTTGGGGCCGCGCGGCAGCGGCCGCTCCCACCTCGTACGGAGCCTCACCGCGTCTCTGCACGCCCAAGGACGCGCAGTGGTCTGCCTCACCGCGAGCCCCGATCCCTTCGGCAGCGTGCTCGGGGCGAGCCCCCCCATTCGGCTCGACGCCTCGCTCGACCTCGCGGACGCCACCGCCGCCGTACGCGCGGCCTTCCGGGGTTCCTTCGTCGTAGCCGACGACGCCGAACGCCTCGACCCATGGACTCTCGCGGCGCTGCGGGTGGCCCGCGCAGAGGGTGTCGTGTCGGTGTTGACCTGGTCGGAGGTCATCGATCGTCCCCTTGATGACCAAGAGGTCGCTCAGGTCGCGCTCGACGCGCTGCCCGAGGCTGCACTGCGCGAGCTCTTCGAGGGGCCCGAGCTTCTCCATCACCTCGCGTCCGATGCCGCCCGGATCCTGCATCGACGCACCGGTGGGCTCGCCGGAGCCGTGGTACAGGAGCTTCACGCGTGGGTGAATGCGGGGCTCGCGACCCGGCAGGGTTCTCAGCTCCGGGTGACACGGGGCGCACTCGAACGCCTCGACCCCGAGCACAGCGCAGGCTTCCTCGCGGCGTCGCCTCACGATGCGCGCCCCTCGGTGGCACCGACGAGCCTGGCCTCCCCGTTGTACGCGGCCCTGCGTTGGGTCGCCCTGCTGTCGCCCGAGGCGACCGTGGGGCGGGTCGCCGAGCTCCTGGAGCGGCCGCCGTGGGACGTCGCCATGCGAGTCGCCGAGCTGGTTCGGCAGGGGCTCGTGCGCGACACCGCGGGGCGGCTGTACACCCTGGCCCGGGTCAACCTCTCCTCTCTCGAACTCGAACTCGACCCGGAGGCACGCTCTCAGCTGCTGTCGGTTCTGCCCGTGGGCTCCGCGCGTCGGCTCGCGCTGCTGCTCGCCACACCCGCCTCCGAGGCCACCGACGACCGCTTGCGCGCGCTCGACGGCGAGCTCCACGCCCAGGTGCGTCGCGCCGCCAACGAGGGCCGTCTCGGGGCGGCCATCGGCCTGCTGCATGAGGGCGTCCTCGCGGTGCGCAACCTCGCCGTGCACAGCCCCCCGTGCCGCCCTACGGCGGTCCTCGTCGAGCGTTCGTTGCTCGAGCTTTGGTTGGAGGTGGCCGCCCACGACGCGACCCCCTCCAGCCTGCACCGGCTGGAGTACGAGATCGCCCGGGCCTTGCCTGCCACGGGCGCCGACGGACGCGACTTCCTGCGGTTGGGCGAGCTCGCCAACGCCGCGCGCATGATCGAGACCGCCCCGGACCTGACCGCCGACCGCTTGAGCCAGCTGGAACCGTTCAAGTCGCCCGCGTTGGAGCGGGTGCGGCTCGGGCTTTGGGTTCGGGCGGCCCGGGTGCGCTCGCTCGCCGAGGAGGCCCAGGTGCTCCGGCACCTGCTCGACGACGCCCGCAACGACGCGGTGTCCGAGGCCATGCGGGCGGGATGGCTCGCGCGCTTGTGCTACCGGCAGGGGCGCTTCCGTGAGGCCGCGGTCTCGTTCGGCCGTGCCGCCGCCGCGGAGGAGGGGGTCGTGGCTCGGCTCGCGGCCCTGCTGTCGAGCGCCTCGGCGTGGATGGAGTCCTTCGCCTTCGACGAGGCCGTCTCCGCCGCCGCGGAGGCCCAACGGCTCGCCGAGAACCTGCGGCACCCCGTGCTCGAAGCCCGGGCCCGGTGGATCCTCCGCGCCTGCGCGTACCGCCTCGGCCGCACCCACGCGGTCGACCTGGCGCTGCTCGACGCCGCCACGATGCTGGAGATTCCGCACATCGAGGCCCTCCTCGCGCTCAACGAGTCTGCCGTCGCGTGGCGCCTCGGCGACAAGGCCCTGAGCGCCGACCTCGCCCGACGCGCCCAGACCGCGTTTCAGCGCATGAGCATGATCCCTGGGGCCCACCTCGCGCGCGCCCTCGCGCTCCAACATCCCGACGCGACCCCCGACCCGGGCGAGCTCGATGCACTCGTCGCGTGGGCCCCCCAATGCGATGTGCCCGGCATCGGCATCCAGGCCGCGGGCCTCCTCGCACGACGTTTCCCCGAGGTCCGACACGGGCTCGCGCCCTATGCAACAGCCCTCGCCTCGCAGGTCGCGCGCCCGGGGTGGAGCCATCGCGCCGAGGTGATCTCCGTCGACGAAGCCCTCGACCGCCTCGGCCTCCCGAGCGCGCTCCTGGAGACCACGCAGGAGGCGGTACGTTTGACGTAGTTGTGGGTCGGTACCCAATTCCCCGCACCCTCCCCTGCCCATGCGTCCCACGATGTTCCCCTGGCCCGAGGCCCCGCGCCGTGATGCGGGCGCACGGCTCGCAGCCCTCCTCGCTCCCCGCGCCCCCGAGGCCGACGCCCTCGCCCGTACCCTCGCGCCCGCCAGCCCTGCCGGGCCCGGGGTCCGCTTTCAGGAGTACCCCGCGACGGGGGTGTCGCCCACGAAGCACATCGCCTACCCCGACCGCTTCGAGACCCTCGCTCCCCTCCTCGCCCTGCTGCACGACGGCGACCCCGGAGCCCTCGTCTTCGCCCTCGAACTCGCCGCTCGCCTCGACCCCGAAGCCGCCGTCCCTGTCGCGGAGCCCCTCCTGCCCCACACCCCGTGGCCCATGCTCGGCCAGGCCCTCGGACGCGCCCTCGGGCGCTGCGCCTCCGCGCGGAGCTTCTTCCTGCTCGTCGATCACCCCGAGGTGCCGTACCTTCGCGACGGGCTGAGCACCCACGCCTACCCGCAAGGCATCCCCACCGCCTGGAACCTCGTCCACCGCGTGGACCTCCTCGCCCCCGACCTCGGCCCCCGCGCCCGGGTCTGCACCCTCCCGGCGCTGTCGTATCTGCTCCGTCACGACCCTGTCTGCGCGCTTCCGGTCGTGGTGGGGCTGCTCGACGCGGTGGGTGAGGTCAACGTCTACGCCGCCCACGCCCTCGCCGCGCAGGGCCCCGACGGGCGCGCCTCGTTGTGTCGTCGGCTCGCCTCGGTGCCGCCGGGCCTCCCGCTCTCCTTCGCCGAACGTTTCGCGGTGCGGGTTCTGCTGGAGGACGACCCACGCACTGCCGTCGACGCCCTGGGCGGAACGGACTTCCTCCTGGAGGAGCCCGGGCGACCGCGGCTGCGGGCCCTGTTCGACTGGCTGCGCGACGACACCCTCGAACACCACCCCGAGGGAGCGCGGGGGTGGTTCACGGCCGATCCGCGGTTTGCCCAGCTCGCCGAGGCCCTACGCCACGACCCCGAGCGCCCGCTCGCCCGAGTGGCCCACGCGCTCCTTCGCACGCTGCCCCGTCCGCCCCGCAGACGCGCCCCGAGGGCCTCCCGCTGAGCACCACGGCGGTGCTCCTGCTCCGTCAGTACCGCGGTGGACGCCGCACCGCGAGGGCGCCGCCGCTGCGAAACCACACGGGCCCGATGCCCGCCCTCGCGCTGTAGTTACGCCCCCGCCGAGGTCTGTTTTGGCCCCGCAGGGTCTGGTTGGGCCGCTGCAGGGAGGGAACTCAGCCAATTCTGCTTTGGTTCACCGTTGCATGCCATGAATATTGCGAATACACTCGCTGAATCGCTGTCAGCGAGATTGGTTCTGGCATGGCGGGAGAGGGTTTGGGCAATATTGAGTTCGTGTACGGCACCCTCTCGGTGCCGTCGGGGAGCATGAACCATGGGGAAGGCTACGAAGCGGACTGATCCGGGCGATGTGGCGGTGTCGGTGAAGCTGCCGCCTGCACGGCGGAAGGCGCTGCTGGCCAAGGTCGCGGCAATGCCGGGGGCGTCGGTGAAGCGGGTTCCGAAGCAGATTGCGGCCCAGATCCAGTGGGCCCGGGGCGTGGCGGCGCAGGCCCTGGTCGACCGCGATCTGATCACCACGGCTCCGCTGGAGGAGCCGCTGACGGCGGAGCAGCTCGACGAGCTTCTCGACGAGATCGCCCTGTTGACCGACCTCAACCACGAGGTCAACGAGCTGACGGGGAAGGCCGAGGGGAGCGGGGGGCGTGGGATCGCTCCGTTGCGGACGGAGATGCGCGGCGCGGTGCGGCACGTCCTGCGGGCCTTCGAGGCCCGGAGCCAGCCGAAGTCGGCGTTGCGGCAGTGGGTTCGGGAGGTTCGGCGAGGGACGGGGGACTCCGATCTGGAGGCCGACACGCGCGAGGTGTTGACCATGGCCGCCAAGCCCGAACACGCGGCCTGGATCTCCCTGGCCCCCCGGGGCGAGGCCGAGGTCTTGGGAACCCTGACGACGTCCCTCCCGCGTTTCGTAGCGTTGCGGTCCCAGTCGAAGGTCAAGGGCCCGCTGGACGCAGCCACCGACGCCCGCAACCGGGTCTGGACGGCCGTGATGCGCACGATCGACCGCGTGCGTCTCGCGGCGCGGTACGCCCTCTCGGACGACCCCGTGCGACGGCGGCAGTACCGGGGCTTCGTGGCAGCCAAGACCCGCCGCAAGAAGGCGGGCGAGAAGTAGGCCCGCGGGGAGTCGCAGCCCTTGGCGGTCCGCGGTAGGAGTGTCCGGGATGGACGCAGAAGAGCTGACCGACGCGCAGCGCGAGCTCCTTCGCGCCAAGATTGTCCGCGACCTTGACGAGATCGCCGCGGGCCAGACCTCGCGGGAGGACGCGGCGAAGCCCGTCGACCTGGAGCTGTCCATCGGCCGCCTGAGCCGGGTCGACGCCATGCAGTCGCAGGCCCTCGCGCTCGCCCGGCAGGAGCGGGTGGCCTTGCGGGCCCAGCAGCTACGCGCCGCCCTCGGCCGCCTCGACGCAGGAACCTACGGGGCGTGCCTGCGCTGCGAAGAGCCCATCGGCTACCCCCGCCTCGCGGCCCGTCCCGAGGCGACCCTGTGCGTACGCTGCCAACGCTGATCTCGGTACCTGGACCCTTCTTGATTCTCTCGCGCGCAGTGAGGGGCGATGTGACTACGGGGACCCCGCCCCCCGACCCCCTCCCCGCTACGCGACTGATGGTTGACCTCATTTTCTCGGGTCGCAAATCCCCTGATTCCTACGGCATTCGCGACGTGGCAGGAGGTACGTGGGGTTCTCGCGCCGGGGGCTTGTCGCGTCCGCGCCAGCGCCCTCCGTCTAAGGGTTGGGCGCCCCTCTCGGGGCTTGATCTACCTTGTTTTCTGCGGACGTCGTCGCGCGGCCCGCGGAGCAGTTGGAGACCGCACGAGCACGTCGGCGCTGCGGCGCGTGCGGGCTGCGGGCTGTGGCACGGACCGAGGCCGAACCCGGGCGACAGACCGCTGCCTGGGCGGTGGAGTCCTGCGCGCCAACGCCCGTCCAACGACCTCTAACTCAAGCCCCGGAGGGGCGCCCAACCCTTAGCCGGAGGGCGCTGACGCGGACGCGGCAAGCCCCCGGCGCGAGCGCCCCACGTACCTCCCGGGCCGCCCACCGCGGAGATCCAGGGATTGGCCACGCGCAGAGATGAGGTCAACCATCAGGCTACGCGAGGCGGGGGAGCGCACGCCGTCGAGGTTGGAGGCGCCACCGCGTGCTCAACGGGTAACGTCGGCGCGTGGGTCGGTGGGCGCGTTGGGGCGAGGTTCGTGGTGCAATCGCGTGAGTCGGTTTTGTAGTCACCGCCCTCCGTCGCTGCGCTCGACAGCAACACCCAACAGTGCAGCGAGTTCTCGCCGACCCAAGCACCGACGTTACCCGTTGGGCGCGCGATGGCAACCTCCACCTTCACAGGGAGCGCTCCCCCGCCTCGCGTAGCGGGGAGGGGGCCGGGGGGCGGGGCCCCAATCACCCCTCACCCCCTCCCGCGCAACCGCATCCCCAACTCCCCCCCTCAAAACGCGAAGTAGATAAACCGCAGCCCCGGCCCCTGCAGGAAGATCGCCGCCGCCAGCAGGGCCACCGCGATCAGCACCGCCCGCCCCAGATCGCGCGCGAGCTCCCCCCTCATCGCCCCACCACCCGGCCGAAGAAGCGCCACGCCACCGCCGCCGTCGGCACCGCGAAGAACACATGGCTCAACACCGCGTTGACCACCACAAACCCCCACCCCGCCGCGGCCCAGGCCCGCGACTTCGCCAGGCGCTTGTTCAGCGCCTTACGCTTCTGCATCCGCTGACGAAACACCATAAACCCTGCCAACAAGAGCCCGTGCCACACCCCGAAGGCCAGGTACTTGAGCTCGAGCCCGTGCCACAACCCCAGGATCACCATGCTGCAGAACGAGGCCACCGGGGCCCCGTACCCCCACCCCCTCCACCGGATGGCCAGGGGGTTGAACACATAATCCCGCACCCAGGCCGACAGGCTGATGTGCCACCGCTGCCAGTACTCGCTGATGTTCGTCGCGAGATACGGTCGGTTGAAGTTGTCCGGAACCCGGATCCCAAACAGCCGGCTGAGCCCGATGACGATGTCGCTGTACCCCGACAGGTCAAAGAACAGATAGAGCCAGTACGCCACCGCCCCAAGCAACACCGGAGGCCTGGCCCCATGTTCGATCAGCGCAGGCTGGAGGTTGAACACCGCAAAGGCCCCCAAGGGGTTGGCCAGGAGGGCCTTCTTCGCCACCCCCAGGACCACCCCCCGCACCGCCGCGGCCACGTCGTCGGGGGCGAGGGCATGACCCGCGTTGATCTCGCGGGTGAAGTCCTCGTATCGACGCATCGGGCCGATCACACGCGTCGGGTAGTACAACGTAAAGACCACATGGCTCCACCACGAACCCGTCTCCTCGCTGCGCCCGAGATACAGGTCGGCGAGGTGGGCGATCCCCTCGAACATCATAAAACTCAACCCCACCGGGGCGAGCAGGGGGTTCGGGGTCCACCAGTGCAGGGTGCTTGGGACGGCAGGGTTGAAGCCCGTCCACAGGGCGAGGTACCGGAAGGCCACGAAGTACCCCAGGTACGTGGCCACTCCCGCCGCGAGAATGGGGCCCCGGGAGCCCTCGGGGCGAGAGAGCATCCAGCGGGCGAAGAGGTTGCCGGTGGTGGCCATGGCCAGAGCCACCAGGGCGTGCCACCACACCCCAAAGGCGAACCACACCAGGGTCGCCCCCACCAGGGCCACCTGACGCAGCCCCGGCCGCGGCATCGCCCAGTAGAGCGCAAGGGTCAGGGCCGAAAATACCAGGAAGGTGAGGCTGAGGAGGTTCATCGCAGGGCCACCGCCGTGGGGGGCTCGGGGGTCGTGCGCTGCAACCTCGGAACAAGCACCTGCACGAGGTGATCGGCCATCACCCGCATCCCCGAGGGCGTCAGATGCACCCGGTCGAGGAAGCCGTCCTCCGGGATCTCCGGGGCCTCGATGACCTCCAACCCCTCCGCCCGCATCCGGGCCACGAGGGCCGTGGTGACCCGCCCGAGACGGCCGATGTCCTCCTCGGTCATCAGGCCAAACTCCCGCTGAAAGGGCAGGTTGACCGGGGCGATGTAATACACCACCGGAACCCCCGCAGCCCCCGCCATCCGGCGTACGAGGGTGAGGGCGGCGAAGTGTTCCATCAGGAGCTCGTCGGAGGGGACCACGATGCGCTGGATCTCGCTCACGCTGCGCACCCCCCGGTACGCCTGCCGCCACGGGATGCGCCCGATGTTGGTGCTCTGCCCCTGGAATCTCCGCGGCAAGACCCCCAGGGCCGCCGCCCCACGCCGCACGCTCCACAGGGCGTGGATGGGCTGAAACCTGTCATCCACCCAGAGGTTTCCGCGGATCCGGTAGGCCCGCCAGACGCCCGCCAGGGCGCCCTGAAGGGCCCCGTCCATGCGCCGCCCAAAGGGAACACTCACCCCCGCCTCGGCCAACATCCGGGCCTGGGCAGGACCCGCCACCGCGAGCAACGACAGCTCCTCGTCGCCGATCTCGTCGGGCCCGAACGGGATGCCCCGCACAAAACTCGGTGGCAATACCTCCACCAGGAGCATGCGGACAGGGTGGGTTCCCATGGCGGCCGCCACGGGGATCATGTCGCGGGGACCTCCGCCCGATTGGGCCAGGTTGAACACCGCCCGACGATCGCCCGCGGCCCGCAGCCCCTCGGCCACACACGCCGTCAGGGCCTGCTCGGCCGCCACGCCCGACCCGAAGGTCACCGACGACCCGCCGAAGCCCAGGGCCTCGCGGCGTACGGCCTCGGGTGAGTGCAAGAGCATCCGACGGGTGTTGTCGGCGGCCGACATCCCCGGGGCGTTTCGCAGCCGCCCTGAGGCCATCCGAGCCTCCAGCCGGGCCTCGAAGGGCCCGAGGAGGACGTCGCACAAGGCCAGAAGCCCGGCGACCCCAAGGGCCACCCGGGCGAGACGCGGCCATGTCCAGGGGGGGGTAGGCGGGGGGGGCGAGGCCACGGGGAGGTTCAGACTCCGAGCCGGGCCCGCAGGGTGCGGCGCATGTCGCCCACGTTTTTCCACCCGGCGATCTCGCGGGTCGAAAACTTCACCCCGAACCCGCTCTCGATGGCCACCACCAGCTTGACATGGTTGAGCGAGTCCCACTCCTCCACCTCCTGGGCCGTCATGTCGTCGCGCAGGGTGATGGCGTCGAGGTCAAACACGTCGAGGAAGATCTGGGTGAGCTTGTCGTCGAGGGGATCCATGAGGGTCGTCCGAGATGCTGAGGGGTTACGAGGCCACGCGGATGAAGTGGTTGCCGAGCAAGGGCCGGTCGGTGAGGGTGTACTCCCAGACCGTCTCGCCCGGAAGGGTCGCGGGCTCGGGGGCGGGCGTAAACCCGAGGCGGGGGTAGAGCTCGCGCACGAGGGCGTTCTTCGCGGTGGGGAGGTAGCGCCCGAGGAGGCGCGACAGGCCGCGCTCGCGGGCCGCCACCATCATGGCCCCGGCCATGAACTCCTCCATCCGTCGCCCAAGGACCCGGCAGCTCATCAGCCAGGTGTCGAGCTCCAGGGTCTGCCCGTCCCCGAGATCGCGGCCGATCATCACCCCGATGAGCCCGTTGTCGGCGAAGCGATCGCGCAGCCGGAAGGTCTTGACCACACACGCGGGCGACTCCGCGAGGGCCCGAAGCTGGACCTCGGTGTACCGCCGGGTGGTGAGGTTAAACTGGTTGCTCTTGTTGATGAGCTGGGCCGCCCGCCCGAGGGTGAGGGCGTCGACGGGGCTCACCGTGGCCACCATCTGGAGGGTGGCGAGAAACTCCTCGATGTCGCCGGCCTGGGCCTGGAGCTCGGCCCGCTGGGCGTTGGCGGCGTAGTCGGCCGCCCGCAGGCGGTCTTCTTCGCTCAGGGTGAGGGCGTCGAAGGCGTGGTGCCGCTGGAGGATGGACAAATACCGCGAGGCGTCGGCCCCCACCTCGGGCACAAGAACCTCCGGGAGCTGGCTGCGCACCCAGGCCCGCTCGGTGGGGTTGTCGTCGAGGAAGACGAAGCTGTCGAGGCCGAGCTCGAGGGCCGCGGCGATCTCGCGGAGGTTGGTGGCCTTGTCCTGCCAGTTGGCGCGAAACACCGCGATGTCTTCCACCTTCAGGACCATCTCGGGGTGGCGGTGGAAGGGCTCCCGGGCGTCGGGGTCGTTGTTCTTGCTGCAGACGGCGAGGACCACGCCGCGGTCGCGCAGCTCGCGGGCGTACCGTTGCAGCTCGACGTGGGGTTCGCCCTCGGGGTCGGTGACGCCGAGGCGCAGGCCCTCGACCCCGTCCTCGCCGACGATCCCGCCCCACAGGGTGTTGTCGAGGTCGAGGACGAGCACCTTGCGGGTCAGCCCCAGGACGGCCCGGACCTGGGCCATCACCGCGTCGACCAGGGCCGGCAGAGCAGCCGGAGCCGGGTGCTGCCGGGCCCGATGCCACAGCCCCTCGTCGACCCAGACCCCCTTGCCCACCCCCGCGGCCACGGCCTCGACGTCGACGATGCTCACCCCCGGCCCCGCCGCATCGAGAAGCGCCAGATTGGCCCGCTGCAGAACCCGCGCCCGGCCCCCGGGCAGCGCCCGTGCGAGGTGGCCGTAGCTGTCGACCGCGGGGATGTCGAAGTTGTGCTGGAGCACGTGGGCCCGCATCTCATTGCGGATCACCCGCCACAGGCTCACCAGGGGCTCGATCGCCGCGGCCACGGCGGCCTCGGGGTCGCCGCTCACGGCCGACAGCCGGGCGTCGCGCCACGACGTAGCCAGGAGCACGATGTCGGGCCCGAACGCACGGAGCCCCGAGCTCGGGTCGAGGACCTCCTGGTGGACCTGGCCGTACTCGGCCTCGTAGAGGGTGGCCTCGATCCCGTCGCGGAAGGCCGCGAGGCCCAGGAGCGGGGTAAAGAGCCGCGTGGTGTGCGATCCCAGGACGGCGATCCGCACCCGACGAGAGCACGTCCGGGCGGCAGGGGGGATACGCCCGAGGAGCTTCGCGGCCCGCTCCATGTCGTCGTAGCTGCACGGGTCGCGCAGGGCCTCGCGCAGGTCGGCCGCGGCCCCGGGGGCATCGCCCGCGTCGAGCCGAACCCGCCCCCGCCCGAGGTAGCGCGTGGGGCGCGGGCCGACGGCGTGTTCGACCACCGCGTCCCAGGCGGACAGGGCCCGGCGTCGGTCGCCTCGGGCGCTCCAGCCCCGGGCCCGGACCCACTCGCTCACAGGCCCCGTGGCCGTGTCGAGGGCGTCGAGGAGGGCCGTGGCCGCGTCGGGGTCGGGCAGGCGCGCGAGGCTGCGGGCCAGGGACTCGGCCGCGTCGAGGTCGAAGCGCCCCGTGGCGTCGAGGGCGTGGACGACCGCGGCCACGGCGGAGGCCCGCTCGGACGCGGGGCAGGCGGCCAGGAGGGTCTCGTAGGCGGGCCCGGTGAGGGACGTGGCGACGAAGGGGGCGGGCAGAGGCGGAGGAGTGCGGTCCATGGCGCGAGACATCGTCGGGTTATGGAGGGACTTGAGCAGAGGTCGAGGCGCTACGATGCGCCCGCGGGCGCAAGGCATTCAGGGGGCGGTTAGAGCACGGCGGATTCGGAATGTGGGTTACGATTTCGTTCGGGGCAGGACACTGCTGAGAACGTACCGGAGAGCGTCGCGCGCTCGCAAGACGTTCATGGGTCGGCTGCGGCCCTGATTGACCGCGACGAGCCTGGATGGGAGCCTTCGACTCTATGGGCGACGCCGACAAGATCCGACAGTGGAACGCCTTGGGAAGTCGCGTACGCGTGCGTGGCGGGGATCCCGCGCGGGGGGAGATCGCGCTGCGTGTGTCGCGGCGGGTGTATGCCCATCGTTCTCTCTCGGCGCACGACGACGCGGTGACCTTCCCCGGTGGGCAGGAGGGGCACTGCCTGCGGCTGACGACGCCCGATCCGACGCGCGACGGCGTAGTGGTGGTGGCGATCACCCCGCAAGACACTGTTCTCCTCGTGCGGCAGTTTCGTCACGCGCCGCGCACCTGGATGGTCGAGTTGCCTCGCGGGTTTGCCCAGGGGCCCAGCGGGGTGATGGTGGCCGATGCGTGCCGCGATCTTCTGCTGGAGGCAGGCTACGCCCTCGCACCCGACGAGTACTTCCCGCTCGGGCGATTCGTCACCGACTCGGGCAAGCTGCACGACGCGCCCTTCCTGGTGATGGGGCGTGCGCGGCCCGTCGGGCTTCCACGTCCAGAGGCCACCGAGCCCATTCGTAACGTCTGCAAAGTACGTTTCTCAGAGCTGGAGCAGCTCGCCGCGGAGGGGGTGCTCTGCGACGTGTTTACCCTGGCCGCCCTCGCCCGGCTGCGCCCGCACTTCGTTGGCGATCGCTGGTCACCGCGGCTCGACCTGACGCAACGCGCGACGTTGAGCGACCCGGGCCGCTTGTTTCGGCAGGTCGGACCGGTCGAGCTCGACGGGGTCGACCCGGGCCCGGACGCCTCCACGCTGCCGTCGCTCGACGTGTCGCAGACGCCGTTTGCTGGGTGGACGGACGCAGCGATGGCGTTGGCGACGGAGCGGGTCGGGGCCGCCCGCGCTGCCATGGAGGCGCGCGGATCCGCGGTCGACGCCTCGACGCCAGAGGACACCTTGCCCGGGAGCGCGACGTCGGTGGAGACCCTTTGACCGCGCCGGTGATGCTGGTCGTCGCGGGGCCGCCGGGGAGTGGGAAGTCCGTCGGGTTTCCAGTGCGTGCCTACGGCGTCGACGCCTTCAACATCGACGATCGGTGCGCCGAGCTCCAAGGCGGCTCGTACGTGGGCATCACCGCCGCGACCCGCAGCGCAGCCGTCGCGGAGTGCTGTCAATGGATTGACGATCATCTCCGACGGCGAGAGAGCTTCGCGATCGAGACCCCCCTGCGCACGCGCGCCGCCATCGATCAGGCCCAGCAGGCCGCGCGCGTGGGCTTTGTCACACGCATGATCTTCGTGGCGACGGAAGACCCCGAGATCAACGTCCGGCGCGTCGTGGCCCGTGCGCGTTTGGGCGGGCACGCGGCGCCCGCCGCAGAGGTACGTGCCACCTGGCTGGCCAGCCACGGGCATCTTGCGGAGGCCCTCCAACACTTTCAACAGCTCCTCCTGGTCGACACGACCGAGGAGGGGCGGCTGGTCAAGGTCGCGGAGGTCGAGGCGGGCGTGGTGCACTGGAGGGCGGATCGACTGCCAACATGGGCGAGACTGATCGAGGCCTTGCCTCGCTGATTCCGAGGGGCGCCCGCGGGCGCAAGGCATTCAGGGGGGGTCAGACCTTGAGCTTCTTCCAGCTCCCGCCGGCAAACTTGACGACCATGAGCCCCGCGAGGGCCACCCCGTAACACGCCGCGGAGATCCAGACCCCCACGAGGCCGAGGCCGAGCACGCGCCCGAAGAGGTAGGCCAGGGGCACCAGACACAGGAAGTGCAGGCAGAGCTCGACCACCATCACGTAGCGGGTCTCGCCCGCTCCGAAGAGGGCCTGGGTGAGGATCATGGCCGTGGCGATCACGGGCCCCATGGCGGCCATGATCTGCATCGGGACCCTGCCGACGGTCACCACCTCGGGGGCCTGGCTGAAGGCCCCGAGCACCCTGTCCGGGAAGAGGAACATGAGCAGCCCCACCACCCCGAAGATCATCACCCCGAGCTTGACGCTGGTCCACGCGTAGCGCTCGGCCCGCCGCGGGTCCCCTTCGCCCATGCTCTGGCCCACCAGGGTGGCCGTGGCCGTCCCGAAGGCGAGGCACGACACGAAGGTGGCCGACAGGACCTCGATGATGATGGTCGTGGCCGCCCCGTTGTAGCTGGCCGCGGCCCCGGCGAGGCGGGCGGCGTCGTCAATGCTGTTGACCACCTTGGTGAACATCAGAAACCCGGCCATCACCGCGGCCGTGGCGATGCCCCCGGGGACCGACAGCGACACGAGGCGGGCGATGAGCGAGCCCGACAGGGCCCCGGGCCGGTAAAACTGGAAGGCCTTGCGGTCGGCGGGGCGCAGGGACAGGGCCACCATCACGACGAACCCGATCCAGGACGAGGCGCAGGCGGCCACCCCGGCCCCGGACACCCCCATGGCGGGCAGGCCCAGGTTGCCGAAGATCAGGAGCCAGCAGAGCAGGGCGTTGACGACGTTCATCGCGAGGGCGGCGATGAGGTGGAGGTGGGTGCGGCCGATGCCGTCGTAGAAGCTCTTGTACGCAGCCGTGGCGGCCATGCTGGCGATCCCGAGGAACCGCCACCGGGTGTACGACGTCCCCAGGGCCACCACGTTGTCGTTGTCCGACAGGGCCCGAAACGCCAGGGGCACGACGAACCACCCCACCGCGCTGGCCACCACCCCCCCCACCAGGGCCGCCGTGGCCGCATTGGGCAGGACCTGCCCCGCGGCCAGCCGGTCGCCCTCGCCGTAGCGCCGGGCCGTGATGGCCTGGGTCCCGACGCTGATGGCCGACAGGAATCCCCCAACGGCCCAGAGGAGCATGAGCGACGGGGTCAGGGCGCTCTGCCCGTCGGAGGCCACCCCCGGGGGGAGCTTGCCGATAAAGTACGTGTCCACGATGTTGACCCCCGTCTGGGTCAACATGGCCAGAATCACCGGACCCGCGAGGGCCAGGATCCGTTTCGCCATGGCCCCGTCGAGCCACGGGGCGCGCACACTCTGAGACATCTCCACGATGGCGCGGACGCTAGTACACGTCGCTCCGCCGCGCGAGGGTCGATCGTCCGATCGCGCGGCCCGGCGCCCCGGTCTCCCCGCGCGGACACAGCCCGAGGTTGACAACCCGCGCCCTTCGGGACTACCGAAGCCCCGACGTGGCGCGGCGTGGAGGGTGTGTTCTATACCCGTCCGCGGCCCCACGAGAGTACAACGGTGCGCCCAATGCAGTCTCTCCTCCAGACAACCACCTCGCGGATCTCCGCCACCCTGGGCCTGGCCTTTGCCCTCGCCCTCGGGGCCGGCGCAACGGGCTGTACGAGCGATCCGACCTACCCCGTGTGCCAGAACGACCGGCACTGCCAGCGGGACGGCCGCCGCGAGCTGTGCGTCAACGGCCGCTGCCAGCAGTGCCGCAGCAACGCCGACTGCGGCGACGGGATGACCTGCCTGCGCAACCGCTGCGTCGAGGGCCTCAACGCCTGCGAGGGCGACAACGACTGCCTCGCGGGCCAGATGTGCCAGGAGCACCGCTGCGTGGCCCGCACCGAGTGCGACGCCGTCCGGGCCTGCCCCGCGGGCCGTCACTGCGAGACCGGCCGCTGCGTGGCCGACCCCGCCCCCGACCAGGACCCCGTCGAAAACCGCGGACCCCAGTGCACCCTGGAGGCCCCCACCTTCGACTTCGACGACGCCCAGCTCACCGAAGGGGCCCGACGGATCGTCCAGCGTAACGCCGAGTGCATCCAGCGCGAGCGCACCTCGCGGTACGTCCTCATCGGGCGCTGCGACCCGCGGGGCACGACCGAGTACAACCTCGCCCTCGGCGAGCGGCGGGCCCGCATCGTGCAGCGCTACATGATCTCCCTCGGGATCCTGCCCGAGCGCATCGCGGTGTCGTCCGAGGGCGCGGAGGGGGCGACGGGGACCGACGAGGACGGCTGGCGCCGCGACCGGCGGGTAGACTTCCGGCTTCGTCCGTGATCAGGAAGGCAATGGCCCGACCCATGAAGCGGTGGTGGACGGTGGTGACCCTCGGGCTCCTCGGGGCCGTGGCCCAGGGGTGTTGGGTGACGAGCAGCGAGTACGACCGCGGACGGTCGCGCCTCGAGGCCCGGATGCACGACCTGGAGAACCGCGACCAGCAGCGGCGGCAGCAGCTCCAGGAGGCCGTCGACCAGGCCACCACGCAGGTGCGCACCCTCAACGAGCAGCTCGAGCAGGCCCGGACCCAGACCCGCAACATGGCCGACATCGGCGTGCGCCTCGACGATTTCGAGACGCGCCTGCGCACCCTCACGGGCATGCTCGACGAGCTGCGGCACAGCCTCGACGAGGCCACCTCGGCCCGCAGCCAGGTGGCCAACCGGGTCGAGGCCGTCGAGCGCCGACTCGGGATCGCCCCCCTCGTCGACCCGAACCAGATCCCGGCCGACAACGGGCAGCTCCTGGCCCTGGCCCGGACGGCCTTTGAGGCCCGGGATTATCCCCGGGCCCGGTTTCTGGCCCAGGCCCTCGTGCAGCGGGCGGCCCAGGACCCCAACGCCGACGACGCCATGCTCCTCATGGCCCGGGCCCAGCTCGCCGAAAACCGCGCGGCCACGGCCGTGCAGGAGCTCAATCGGTTGCTCCAGGCCTACCCCCAGGGCGACGCCGTGCCCGAGGCCCTCGGGGTCCTGGCAGAGTCGTTTGTCAACCTCCGGATGTGCACCGAGGCCCAGCGCACCCTGCGGCTCTTGATCGAGCGGCACGGGCGCACCCCCGCCGCGGCCGCGGCACGCACCCGCCTGGAGGCCGTGCGGGCCCTTCCCCGGACGGCCTGCGGGGGATGAACGCCCGCGGAGCCGGGGCGCCGGGTCCGCGCTCGGGCACGACCCTGCGCGTCGGGCACGACCTCGTCCTCGGCGACAAGCTCGGCGAGGGAACCCTCGCGGAGGTCTACCGGGCCACCCTCAGCGCCCCCACCCGGGCCGTGGCCGTCAAGCTCCTCAAGGCCTCGGTGGCCCCGGGGTCGGCCCTGGGTCAGCGGTTCGTGCGCGAGGCCCAACTCCTGGCCGGGTTCGCCCACCAGAACATCCCCCAGGTCTTCGCCCAGGGCACCGACGACGACGGCCGCCCCTTCCTCGTGCTCGAACTCGTCGACGGGTTCGCCCTCGGGGCCGTACGCCTCGGGGCCCCCGAGGCTGTCCTCCCGCCCGACGTGGCCGCCCTCGTGGCCCTGCAGATCGCCCGGGCCCTGGAGCACGTCCACCTCCGCGGGATCGTGCACCGCGACGTCAAACCCGGAAACGTCCTCGTCTCCCGCCGGGGCGAGGTCAAGCTCGCCGACTTCGGCCTCGCCCGGGTCCTCGACGACCCCACCCCCGACACCCTCGGGGTGGTCGGGTCGCCCGCCTACATGAGCCCCGAGCAGGTCCTCGGCGACCGCCTCGACTACGCCAGCGACATCTTCAGCTTCGGCATCGTCTTCTACGAGCTCCTCACGGGTCACAGGCCCTTCGAAGAAGACCCCGGCCGCACCGTGATGCAGAAGATCCGCCTCGACCGCTACCGCCCCCCGGGGGCCCTGCGCTCTTCCATCCCGGGCGTGCTCGACCGCATCCTGGCCCGCTGCCTGGAGAAGAGCCCCGCCCATCGGTACCCCAGCACGGGCCGGCTCTGCGACGACCTCACCGAGTTTCTCTCCCGGGCCGGGGTGATGTCCCAACCCGCCCGCCTCGTGGGCTGGCTCCGCGAGGTCGGACACCTCGACGACGACGAGGCCCGCGGGGCCCTCGGCCCCATGGGGATGGGATGGGCCCGACCCACCCAACGGTTTCGGGTGCGGCGGGCCTTCGCGGGGCAATGCCTGGCCCTCGCGGTCCTCGCCCTGTCCGCCGGGGTCCTGGAGTACGCCCAGGCCCGCGGGAGCGCGCCCCCCACCCTCCTCGGCCCCCGCCCCCCCGGGAGCCCCTCCGTGGGATACCTCCGGGTCCTGGCCCGCCCCTGGGCCGAGCTCACCGTCGACGGGGTTCGGGTCGACACCACCCCCATGGCCCGCCCGGTGGCCCTGTCCCCCGGGACCCACTTCGTACGCCTGCGCAACCCCGCCTGTCTGCCCGAAGACCGCACCATCCAGGTCGCCCCCGGGGGCACCGTCTGGATCGACGTCGACCTCCTGCCCGCCAGCGGAGGCACCCGTGTCCCGTAGGCTCCTGGCCGCCCTCATGGTCGTGTGCCTGGCCTCGGGGCTCCGCACGGCCCCTTCTCGGGCCGACACGGTGCACGTCTACGCCCGAGGCGAGACCTTCGCGGCCCTGGCCGAGCGGTACTACGGCAGCGCGTCGTTCGAGCCGGTCATCGTGGCGGCCAATTTCCTCTATCTCCAGGCCACCCCCACCCTCCCCACGGGGGTACACCTCACCGTCCCGAGCGTGAGCTACCAGCGGGTGAACCCGGGAGACACCTGGGCCCGCCTGGCCCAACGCCACCTCGGTGATGCCCGACGGGGGGGCTACCTCGCCCGGATCAACGGCGGCCGCTTCGACCTGTCCCCCTCCGCGGGCACGGTGATCCGCCTGCCGTACCTCCTGCGCTACGTGGTCATGAGCGAGGAGCCCCTGTTTGAGATCGCCCGGAGGTTTTACGGCGACCGGGCCATGGTGCAGTTCATCACGGAGTTCAATCTTCTGGGGTCGCAGCGGGTGAGCCGGGGCCAGGTCCTCGTGCTCCCCCTGGCCGACGTCGTGTTGCGCGAGACCTCGGCCGCCTCCGCCGACGCCGCCCTGGTGGCCGCCCACGGGGCCCAACGCGACGTCGAGCGCGACCTCCCCGCCCTGCGGCGCCTCGTGCAGCGGGGCCTCTACGTCGAAGCCGTAGCCCTGAGCGGCCGCCTCTCGGGCGTTCCCGAGCTCACCCAGAGCCACCGGGTGGCCATCTTCAGCGCCGTGGCCGAGGCCCACGCGGCCCTCGACCGCCCCGACCTCGCCGCCGACGCCTACCGCCAGGTCCTGGCCGCCGACCCGAGCTTCACCCTCGACCCGGCCGCCGCCCCCCCGAAGCTCCTTACGGCCTTCGCCCTGGCCCGGGGCACGGCCCCCTCGGTCGTGCTCCAGCCCGCTCCCCCCACGGCCCGCCCCGACACGGCCCACTGATTCCCGATTCGCCCTGGGCCCGTTCGTAAACCATCCGTCGGCTTTCGTCCTGTTGCAGTCCAGTGCCGCGACGTACCGGAGTACGTCTTGGTGGGTCGCTGCGGGCGCGCTCGACGGCTGATTCACGCTCGGACGCAGGGCACATCGGTATGCCCCCGCGCCTCTCGCGCAGGCCGCGGACTACACGATGCGGAAGCTGTCCTTGAGGGTGCAGCGCCGCTCGCGGGTGAAGGTGCGGCAGGTGGTGAGCCCCTCGCCCGTGGGGGAGGCGATGGTCCAGCTCGTCCAACCCTCGCCGCCGACGCCGATCCCCGCGTAGTTGGGGCCGTTTTTGACGAAGATGGAGGTGTTGATGGCCCGGGCCATGGCCGACAGGTGCTCGATGTGGGTGCTCCACATGGTGGCCGTGTGGCCGAACCCATGCTCGACCCGCCTGGCCGTGGCGATGGCCTCGCCTACGTCCCGGACCCGCACCATCCCGAGGACGGGCATGAGCATCTCGTGCTGGATGAAGGGGTGGCCCTCTTCGACCTCGGCCCAGAGCATCCGCAGGTCGTCGGGGGCGGTCTTGCCGATGGCCCGCAGGATGTGGTTGGCATTCTTGCCGACAAACTCGCGGTTGACGTGGTTGTCGCTCGTGATGAGCACCCGCTCAAGCTGCCGCAGCTCGCCCGCCGTCAGCTCGTGCGTGGCGAGGTCGCGCAGGGCCTTCTTGAACTTGTCGGCCACCGAGGCCACCACCACCATCTCCTTCTCGCAGGTGCAGATGATGTTGTTGTCGAAGCTCGCCCCGGCCAGAATTCCGCGGGCCGCGGCCTCGATGTGGGCCGTCTCGTCGACCACGGCGGGGGGGTTTCCCGGCCCGGCGGAGATGGCCCGCTTGCCCGAGCGCATGGCCTCGGACACGACGGCCCCGCCCCCGGTGACCACCACGATGCGCACGCCCTTGTGCTGCATCAGGGCCTGGGCGCTGGCCACCGTGGGCTGGGCGATGCAACAGAGCAGATTCTCCGGGCCCCCCGCGGCCACGATGGCATCGCAGAGGAGCGACACGTACCACGCGCTCGTCTCCTTCGCGGCCGGGTGTGTGTTGAAGACCACGGCGTTGCCCCCGGCCACCATCCCGATCCCATTGTTGATGATGGTCTCGGTGGGGTTGGTGCACGGGGTGATGGAGGCGATGACCCCGTAGGGGGCCCGCTCGGTGATCATCAGGCCGTCGTCGCCGCTGGCGGCGATGGGCTCGAGGAGCTCGGGGCCTGGGGTCTTGGTGATGGCCGCACGATTCTTGAGGCGCTTGTCCTCGATGCGGCCGAGGCGGGTCTCGGTCACGGCCCGCTGGCACATCTCCTCCAACACGCCGAGGGCCGCGTCGCGCATGGCCCGCACGATGCCGTACCGGGCCGCGAGGGGCATCTGCTCGTACTGCTCGAAGGCCTTGCGGGCGGCGGCCACGGCGCTGTCGACGTCGTCGAAGACCCCGCGGCGACGGACCTTGACCGCGGGGGCCGAACCCGACAGGGCGGCGGCCACGGCCTGGGCGCTGACCCCCCCGGAGCCCTGCTTCTTCAGCCGGTCGACGACGAGGGCCACGATCTCATCGACGCGGGGGTCGTTGGGGCGCATCACTCGTCTCCCTTGCGGTACGCGACCTCACCGTGCATGTCGAGGAGGTCGACGATGGCCATGACCACCGTGTCGACGGGGCGATTCTGCGTGGCCGTGGTCTGCCGGGCGCTGCTGCCCGCGGCCAGGAGGACCACCTCCCCGACCCCGGCCCCCACCGCGTCGGCGGCCACCAGGGGAGCCCCGGTGGGGGTGCCCGAGGCGTCGCAGGGACGCACCACGAGGAGCTTGAGCCCGTCGAGGGTGGGCTCCTTGCGGGTGGCTACGAGGGTCCCGGTGACCTTGGCGATGAGCATCGGAGGCTCTCAGCCCTCGGTCTTGGACTTGGGGGCCCGACCGAGGGGGAGGACGGCGTCGATGTTGGCGTGGGGGCGCGGGATGATGAGCACGCTGACCATCTCGCCGATGCGCTCGGCCTCGCGCTGCCCGGCCTCGGTGGCGGCCTTGACGGCGGCCACGTCGCCCCGGACCACCACGGAGGTGAAGCCCCCTCCGACCTTCTCGTAGCCCACCAGCTCGACCCGGGCGGCCTTCACCATCGCGTCGGCGGCCTGCACGGCGGCCGCGAAGCCCTTGGTCTCGATGATTCCCAGCGCGTCACTCATGGCGATGTCTTCCTTGTCGTCTCGTCGGTCGGTCGATGAGGGGGTGTCTGTCTACGCTCGGCCCGCAGTCGGGGGCCAACGGCGGCTATCGGTCGAGGCGGGTCTCTTGGGCGCGGCCCTGCACGCTCTTGAGGGCGGCCCGAGCGGCCTCGGCGGCGGCGTCGATCTCGGCCTCGGGGCCGGAGAGGTAGAGCCGGCCGAAGGCCCCGTAGGGCTGGATGTGCACGAGCGACACCCGGGCGGCCTTCTCGGCCTCGTTGGCGGCGAGCACGATGTACCCCGCGGGGTCGGTCTCGAGGATGAGGAGGGACTCGCCCGGCAGGATCATCATGCCCGAGGAGTTGCGGTTGATGATCTGGGCCTGGTAGGGCTCGATCCCGCGGATGACCTGGTTGGTGGGGAGGTTGGGCGCGAGGCGGTCGGCCTCGGAGAGCCCGAGGGCGGACAGGATCGCGTCGCCCGCGTTGGTGACCTGGCCCTTGTCGTCGTGGTGAACTTCGAGGAGACCGTAGGCCCTCTCGACCACCTGCACCGCGGGTTGGACCCGGCTGGCCTTCAGGGCGAGATCGGTCACGCGGTTGATGGCCATACCCGGGGCGATTTCCACCCAGAGCGAGGCCATTCCGGGGACGGGGAGAAAGCCCCGGGCCGTCTTGCCGATGAAGGACGCCAGCTGCGGCTGCAAGCTGTCGAGGAACACATAGGTGCGCAGAGTGACGCCCGCCATGCACTGCGGGCTATCACGCCCGCGGCCTCGGACGCAACGACCGAATCACCCCACCGACGACAGGAGCACCCGGACGGCCCCCGCGGGCAGCCGGAGCTCGGGCAGGACTCGGGCGCTCAGGCCCTCTCCGGCCGCCCAACGGGCCAGGGCGTGGGCCACCTCCAGGGTGCCGAGGGGCACGGGGAGGCGGGTCTCGAGCATGGCTCCCGCGCCCCCGACGGTGCGACGCAGGCGCCAGAAGCGCTCGTCGACCTCGACTTCGAAGGCTGAGGGCTCGACGGAGTCGTCGCGGAGGCGGGCCCGGAGCCAGTGCGCCACCGCGGGGCCCACCAGGGGGCCGTGGGCGATGAGGATCGGCGTGAGGGCGCGGAGGGAGACGGCGGTGGTGGTCATTGGAACATGGGACCTTCCCACGAAGGATTGCAGCCTTCGGCCCGAGGAGCAAGAGAGCCCGCGGAGCCCTGAACCTAGAACGAACCCGAGAAGAGGGGCACCCGAATCTCGCTGATCGGGCTGACCCCATACTGCCGCATCTCCTGGACGGTGACGGCGTTGCCCACGCTCACGCTGGGCACGGCGAGGGACAGACCCGCAGGGTGCAGGTCGAGCAGGCCTGTCGGACGCATGGAGGAGAGCACGCTCGGCCGCCCCACGAAGGCCCCCCGGGGGTGGGGAGCCCGGCCGGCCTGGGCTACGGGGGCGTCGGTGGCACCCCGGGTGTTGTGGGAGGTGGTCCCCCCAGAAGCGGGAGGCGCGGGGGCGGGCTGGGTGGCCCCGTCGCCCGCGGCGGGCCGGGAGGTCCCTTCGTCGAGGGGGCCCGTGCTGGGGGCGTTGTCGTCGCTCGACTGATCGCGCTCGGGGTCGTACCGGGTGGCCCCCCGCATGGCGACCACGGTGGGGATGGACAACCCGAGGCCGAGGACCAGGGTGCCTACGGCGATGCCGGTGAGGGTGGTGTCGCCCACGGCGGCCTCTTCGAGGAAGTATCCCCCGACGGCCCCCGCGGCGGCTCCGAGGGTCCCGCCGACGATGTACGCCCAGGTGGGCCGGGCCCCGGCGGCGGCCTCGATGAGCATCACGGTCTCGGCCCCGAGGAGACCGCAGCCGACGATGCCCTTGGCGGTTGGTTCGACAGCGACCACTGTCTGGGCCGACGCACCCCCCGGGACAGCCACGACGACAGAGCCCACCACAGCGGCGAGCGACAGCACGGACACGACCTTGCGCATGAACTCTCCTGCCCGCCACTGTCTCGGAAGGTGATGCAACCCACGATCCGAGGGAAGCCCGTTGGGCCTGGGAAAGCTAACACCCTCCCCCCACCCCCGACAAGGGGGCGACGTGCGACACGGTCTGCGTGGTGATTCCTTCGGGGGATGAGTCTGGTAGGGTCCGCCGGGCGCCTCGGCGCGTGCGGGTCGATGGAGGACGCACGGGCGAGGGCGCGGAGGAGGCGACGCGATGGCGATGGGCGACAAGGTGATCCTCACCTGCGCGATGAGCGGGGTGGTCACGACGCGGGCGCAGTGCGGGGCCATCCCGTACACGGTGGAGGAGTTTGCCGCGGAGGCGAAGCGGGCCTACGACGCCGGGGCGGCGGTGGTGCACATCCACGCCCGCGACGACGACGGGGCCCCGGACTACACGGCCGGGCGGTACCGGGCCATCGGGGACGCGATCCGGGCGGTGTGCCCGATCATCCTGAATTTTTCGACCGGGAGCCTCGACCCGGAGGCCCGCAAGTGCCCCCACATCACGGACTACAAGCCCGAGATCGGGGCCCTCAACATGGGCTCGATGAACTACGCGAAGTACAACCCCAAGCGGAAGTCGTGGGTCTTCAACTTCGTCTTCGAGAACAGCTTCGAGTACATCACCGAGCTCCTCCAGAAGATGAACGACGCGGGGGTCCGGCCCGAGCTCGAGTGCTTCGACACGGGCCACGTGGCGAGCGCCGAGCCCCTGATCGACATGGGGATCCTCAAGCCCCCGTACGATTTCTCCCTGGTGATGGGGGTGGTGGGCGGGGTTCGGGCTACGGCCCGGCACCTGGCGTTTATGGCCGACAACCTCCCCCCCGGGGCCCTGTGGAAGGTCGTGGGGATCTCCCGGGAGCAGTGGTCCCTCTGCGCCGCGGCCCTCACCCTCGGGGGCAACATCCGGGTCGGGCTGGAGGACAATTTCTACCTCCCCGACGGGCGGATGGCCCGGTCCAACGGCGAGCTCGTGGAGAAGGGGGCCCAGATGACCCGCGACATCGGGCGCTCCCTGGCCACCGTCGACGAGGCCCGGGCCATGTTGGGGCTCGTGCCGTGACGGAGTTTCAGCACCTCCATGTGGCCCACCGGGAGGCGGGCGAAGGGGCCCGGGTGGCCACCCTCACCCTCTCGCGCCCCCAGCGTAAGAACGCCCTGTCCCCGGCCCTGGTCAACGAGCTCCTGCACGGCCTCGAGGCCGCGCTCGGCGACCCCACCGTGCGGGTGGTGGTGGTGGAAGGGGCGGGGGGAAATTTCTGCGCCGGGGCCGACCTCGGGGGCGGAGAGGCGGAGTCGGGCCTTCCCGTTCGTGGAGATTTCGCCGACCTCCTGCTGTGCATGACGGGGGCCCCGAAGCCCCTGGTGGCCAAGGTTCGGGGTTATGCGATGGGGGGCGGGGTGGGCCTCGCCGCGGCGTGCCATTTTGCCCTGAGCGCCGACGATGCGGTGTGGAGCACCCCGGAGGTTCATCGGGGGCTGTGGCCCATGATGATCATGGCCGTCCTCGCTCGGACGGTCTCCCGCAGGCACCTCCTCGAGCTGATGCTCCTCGGCGACAAGCTCTCCGCGGCCCGGGCCGCCGAGATGGCGCTGGTCAACCGGGTGGTTCCCGCCCCCGACCTCGACGCGGCCGTCGACGCCCTCGCCGACACCCTCGCCTCCCGCTCGCCGACGGCGGTCTCCCGGGGCCTCGCGGCCTGGGTGGCCCAAGGCGACCTCCGGCTCGTGGACTCCCTCCCGATGCTGCGCGACGCCCTCGCCGACCTGCTCACCACCGACGATGCCCAGGAGGGCATCGCGGCCTTCCTGCAACGCCGAGCCCCGCAGTGGACGGGGCGCTAACACCCCGAAGGAACACACCCCCCGATGCCAACCATGCGAGAGCGCGTCGCCGCGCTCGAAGCCCGACGCGCCAAGGCCCTGGAAATGGGCGGCCCCGACAAGGTGGCCCGACAGCACAGCCGCGGCAAGCTCACCGCCCGCGAGCGCTTCGCCCGCTTCTTCGACGGCGGGAGCTTCTTCGAGGTGGGCCTGCACGGCACCCAGATGGGTTCGTCGGCGGGGCCCGACGGCGACGACAAACCGGCCGCCGACGCCGTCGTCTGCGGCTTCGGCAAGGTCGACGGGCGCGTGGTCTGCGCCGCCGCGTACGACTTCACCGTCAAGGGCGGGAGCATCGGCGAGACGGGCGAGGTGAAGGTCTCGCGGATGCGGGAGATGGCCCTCAAGGGGCGCCACCCCATGGTGTGGTTTATCGACAGCGCCGGGGCCCGCATCGAGCCGGGCAAGGGCAACGAGGACGCCCTGTCGCTCTTCGCGGGGTACGGCCACCTCTTCCGCGAGGAGGTGGTGATGAGCGGGGTGGTCCCGCAGGTGTCGGCCATGGTGGGCCCCGGAGCCGCGGGCACGGCGTACATCCCCGGCCTCGCCGACTTCGTCCCCATGGTGAAGAACGTCGGCAGCATGGCCCTCGCAGGCCCTCCCCTCGTCAAGGCCGTCACCGGCCAGGACATC
This sequence comes from uncultured Myxococcaceae bacterium, assembly GCA_964447205.1. Lineage (GTDB taxonomy): Bacteria > Myxococcota_A > Polyangia > Polyangiales > JAEUKH01. The sequence goes on along the minus strand of CAYUSB010000020.1, from coordinate 39,391 downwards.
GCCGAGCAGGACCTCGGGGGCAGCAAGGTCCACTGCGAGGTCTCGGGCGTCGGCGACGCCGAGTACCCCGACGACGCGGCCTGCATCGACGCCGTCAAGGCGTACCTGTCGTACTTCCCCTCGCACTGCGAAGAAGCCCCCCCGCGACGCCCCACGGCCGACCCCATCAACCGCCGCGAGGAGGCCCTCCTCGACCTCATCCCCGACTCGCCCCGCCGGGCGTACGACATGTACAAAGTGCTCCGGGCCGTCGTCGACGACGGGGTGGTCTTCGACCTCAAACCCCGCTGGGCCCGCAACCTCATCACCTGCCTCGCCCGCATCGACGGCCGCTCGGTCGGGATCGTGGCCAACAACCCCATGCACACAGGCGGGGTCCTCGACATCGACGCCGCCGACAAGGGGGCCCACTTCATCCAGATCTGCGACGCCTTCAACATCCCCCTGGTGTTCTTCCAGGACACCCCGGGGTTTATGGTGGGCTCCAAGGTCGAGCACGCGGGCATCATCCGGCACGGGGCCAAGATGCTCCACGCCATGAGCGCGGCGACGGTCCCCAAGCTCACCGTGGTCGTGCGGAAGGCCTACGGAGCCGGGTACTTCGTGATGTGCGGACGGGCCTACGAGCCCGACCTCATCGTGGCCTGGCCCGGGGCCGAGATCAGCGTCATGGGGGCCGAGGGCATGGTCGGCATCGCGGCCCGCAAGCTCTTTGGCAGCGCCGATCCGCCCGAGGAGATCAAACGTCAGCTCGTCGACACCATCCAGTCGTACATCGACGTCTACCGGGTCGGAGGCTGGGGGCTCGTCGACGACATCATCGACCCCCGAGACACCCGCTGCGTCCTGGCCGCGGGCCTCGAGCTCGCCGCCCACAAGGTCGTCGAACGCCCCCGCAAGAAACGCGGGATCCTCCCTGTCTGACCTGATCCCCCTTCCCCCTCGACTTCCGCGCGGAGCCCCGTTGGGACTATCGTCCCGCCCATGGACGACCCCCGCGCCGTGGCCCCCGGCACCCTCCTCGGCGACGTGTACGAGATCGTGCGCCCCCTGGCCCAGGGGGGAATGGGGGCCGTGTACGTCGCCAGGGCCCGCGACACGGACCGTACGGTAGCCCTCAAGCTCATGCACCCCGAGTCGATGACCGACCCGGCCCTGCGCTCGCGTTTCGCCCGCGAAGCCCGGGTGAGCGGACAGATCGACAGCCCCCACGTCGTGCAGGTCCTCGCCGCCGGGGTCGACGCCCCGACCGGGGCCCCGTGGATCGCCATGGAGCTGCTCGACGGACACGACCTCGGGCACCGCATCGCCAAGGGCGGACCCCTCGGCCCCGCCGAGCTCGGCCTCGTGATGCGACAGCTCGGGCACGCCCTCGGAGCCGCCCACCGGGCCGGGGTGGTGCACCGCGACCTCAAGCCCGACAACATCTTCCTCGCCACCGGGGCGGGGGGGCAACCCATGGTCAAGGTTCTTGACTTTGGCATCGCGCGGCTGTTGGGGCACGATCGCACCCACGCCACCACCAGCGCCATCGGCTCGCCCCTGTGGATGTCCCCCGAGCAGACCGACGCCCTCACCCCCATCACCCCCGCCACCGACGTCTGGGCCCTGGGGCTCATCGCGTTCCGCGCACTCACGGGGCAGTACTACTGGCGCACCCCCACCATGCCCGAGGGGGGAATCCCCCATCTCATGCACGAGATCCTCCTGGCCCCCCTGCCCACGGCCTCGGACCGGGCCGAGGCCCTGGGCGTACGGAGCGCCATCCCCCCAGGCTTCGACGCGTGGTTCGCCCGCTGCGTGGCCCGCGAGGCCTCGGGGCGTTACCCCGACGCCGACGCGGCCGTGCAGAGCCTGCTCGCGGTGCTCGACGGCCCCGCCCCCGTCCCCGACGCGGTCCCCGCCGCGGCCCTCGCCGCCGTCCCGGTCCCTGCCCCTGCCATGCCTCCGACGGCGGCCATGCCGCAGGTCCCCACGGGCCCGTCCCCGACCCTCGCCCTGACTCCCTCGGCCCTCGTCTCGATGCCCGGGATCTCCCCCCACCTGCTCCCCACGGCCCCCCTCCCGAGCCCCCACCTCCCTCCCGCCGGAACCCACACCGCCGCCCCCCGGAACCCCCGCCCGCCCGCCCCCGTCGCCGAGCCCGTGACCCCGCAGGGGCCGGGCCGCACGGTGGCCGCCGGAGCCCTGGGGCTGGTCGTCCTGGTCGCGGGGGTCACGGCCTGGTGGACCCTGCACCACGACACCCACCACGACACCGCCCACGGCCCCGTCGACCTGGCCCACCACGCGGCCGTGATCGATCCGTCCCCGTCCATCGCCTCGCGCGACCCCCGGGCCCTTCCGCCGCTCCCTGCCCCCAGGGCCTCCTCCGACGCGGCCGCGACCCCGACCGCCCCCGGGGCTCCGGCCGCAGGGTCCCCCGCCCGCACCGCCGACACCCGAACGCGGCGGGCCCCCGACCCGTCCCCCGCCACGCCCGCCCTCCCTCCGTCGGGGCCGTCTCCCGAGCCGCCTCCCCGCATCCTCCCCGCCCCGGGACAGCCCACGCCCCCGGGGCCTATCCCCCCGAGCCCCACGCCCCCCATCCTCGCCCCGCCCTCCCCGACCCCGCCGCTCCCGCCGCCCCCGACGCCCCCGACCCCGCCGCTCCCGACCCCGCCGCTCCCGACGCCCCCGGCCCCGACGCCGCCAGCGCCTGTTCCGCCGGCGCCTACACCGCCGCCGCCGACGCCCCCGGCGCCTACACCGCCGCCGCCGACGCCCCCCGCGCCCACGCCTCCGCCGCCGACGCCTCCCGCGCCGACCCCGCCCGCCGAGACGCCCCCGACGCCCCCGGCCCTGGCGCACGACGACTGCAGCGACCGCACCACCTGCAGCCGCTGCGTGATGGGGGTGGGATGCGGCTGGTGCAACAACGTCCACCGCTGCGTCACGGGCGACCGGGCCCCGCGCGGCGGCGTGTGCGGCGGCGACGCGTGGGTGACCCGCAGCGCCCAATGCTCCGCGGGCAACGCGGAGTACAGCCACCTGCGCACCTGCCGGGCCTGCGTGCACGAGATCGGGGCCCGCTGGTGCCCGAGCAGCCAGCGGTGCCTGGAGTCCAACTCCGCCGAGGCGAGGGCCTGCCGAGGCTCGGTGCTCTTCGAGAGCGACTGCCCATGACAAGGCGCTTGACAATCCCCCTCCCCCCGGCCCCAAGCTCCGGGCCATGAAGCTCTCGGGACCGTCCTCCGTCGCCGCCGCCGTGTTCGCCCTGTCCTCCGCCGCCGCGGCCCAGACCCCCCCGGCCCCGCCCCCGGTGACCATGTCGTCGCCGCGGGTGGTTCCGCAGCAGGGGACGGACGTCGTGCGGCAGGTGCTTCGCCGGGCCATGGCCGGGTTTGAGGGCTGCGCCGCGGCCACCTGGCAGACCGACCCCACCGTCACGGGCAACCTCACGGTCACCCTGCGCACTGGCCCCAACGGCGAGGTCGCCCTCAGCCGCCTCAGCCGCAGCGGGCCCGGGGCCAACACCGGGCTGCGCCGCTGCGTCCTGGGCGTCGTCGATCGCCTGATGTTCCCCGGGTCGATCCAGGGCGTCCTGGACGTGAACTTCACCCTGCGGTTTACGCCCCCCGCGGGCGCCGGCCCGGCCACCCCGCCCGCTCCCCCCGCCCCGCCTGCCCCGCGGACCTGAAGCGGCGCGTCCCTGGGGCCCCCGAGCACTGAGCGCCCGCGCTCAATTGTGGCCGTTCGCCACACCTCACCGCACGCAACCCGTGGAAAACCGGGCGTGGCACTGGCGATGCACCGGATGCCCCCATCTCCAGCCGGAGCAAGACGTGCCATGCCCCAAGCTCCCCCGCTCTCTCTCGTGCGTGTTGTCCTGCCCGTGGTCGTCGTGGCCAACGTGGCGTTCAATTACCTCTCCGATCCGCTCGCCGCGCGGCTCGGCTTTCGCCTGGGTCCCAGCGTGCGGGCCGTCTCCGACCGATACGACCACCTCTTCACTCCCGCCCCCTTCGCCTTCTCCATCTGGGGCGTCATCTACGCCGCGTTTCTCGCGTACAGCGTGGTGCAGCTCCGGGCGGTCCACCGGGCCAACCCCGTGTACGACCGGCTGAGCGCCATGCTCATCGTCGCCAATCTCCTCGCCGCGGGGTGGATCGTGGCCTTCCGCGCCCAGCGGATCGACCTGAGCGTCGGGATCATCGGGGCGAGCCTGCTCGTCGGGATCGGGATGTTTGTCACGGCCCATCGGGCCAAGACCACCCACGGCCTGTCGACCTGGATCACCGTCCCCTTCTCGCTCTACCTCGGGTGGATCTCCGTCGCGACCATCGCCAACGTGTCGACGTTCTTCGTGTCGGCGGGTTTCCAGGGCGGGATGTACGGCACCGCCCCCTTCGCGGTGGGCATGATCGCCGGGGCGGCGCTCCTCGCGACCGTCCTGGCCGTGGGCTTCCGCGACTACCTCGTGCCCGCGGTGGTGGCCTGGACGAGCTTCGCCCTCCTGGTCAAGTACCACCTGATCAACCCCTCGGTCGGCGCCGCGGCCCTCATCGCGGCCATCCTCATGGCCTTCCTCTCCATCGCCGTGGTCTTGTGGAACCTCCAGCTCTTCTCGCGCTGGCAGGCTCGCCGCGACAAGATCCGCCTCCGCGCGGCCATGGCCCCGCCCCTCGCCCCGCTCAGCTCCAGCCAGGACCACCCGTCCCTGCCCAATCCCCCGCGTGAGTCGTACGTGGGGTGAGCACCCCTCGACGGGTGGGCCCGAGGTCACCCGCCCCCGCGGTCGCGCAGGAGGGTGGCCACCAGGGCGGTCCAGCCCGTCTGGTGGCTGGCCCCGCAGCCGCGCCCGTCGTCGCCGTGGAAGTACTCGTGGAAGAGCACGAGGGGGCGCCAGGCCGGGTCGTCGGCGTACGCGGCCACCGCCCCGTGGCAGGGCCTGCGATGCGCCCCGTCGGGCAGAAACAGGCTGACCAGCCGCGCCGAGAGCACGTCGGCCGCCTCGGTCAGGGTGCACCACACCCCCGACCCCGCCGGGACCTCCACCCGCAACCCCTCGCCGTAATACTCCCCGTACCGCCGCAGCGACTCCAGGAGCAGGTAGTTGACCGGGAACCACACCGGCCCGCGCCAGTTGGAGTTGCCCCCGAACATGGAGTTGTCGGCCTCGCCCGGGACATACCCCACCCGGTGCTCGCGCCGCCCATCCGAGAACACAAACGGCTGCGCAGCATGGGCCTTGGAGAGCGAGCGCACCCCGTACGGCGAGAGAAACTCGGCCTCGTCGAAGATCACCTGCACGATGCGCTGCAACTGGGCCCGCGAGGGCAGGCTGAGGAGGTAGCAGGGGCGGTCGAGGGGGTCGTCGGGACCGGGCAGCTCGAGGTGCCCCAGGAGCTCGGGGCGGTGCTCGACGAACCACCCGAGCCGCCGTCGAAACGACCGCAGCTTCTCCAGGGCGTGACGGGGCATGAGCTCGACCGCGAAGAGGGGGATGAGCCCCACCATCGACCGGACCCGCAGCGGGGTCATCGTCCCGCGCAGGTGGAGGTGGTCGTAGTAGAACCCGTCTCCCTCGTCCCACAGGCCCCTGTCGTCGAGGGTGTTGATCGCGTGGGCGATGGCCACATAGTGCTCGAAGTACTTGCTGGCCATGTCCTCGTAGGCGGGGTCGGACTCGGCGAGCTCGAGGGCGATGGCGAGCATCTCGGCGCAGAAGAAGGCCATCCAGGCCGTCCCGTCGGCCTGCTCCAGGTGGCCACCCCCGGGCATCGGGCGCGAGCGGTCGAAGACCCCGATGTTGTCGAGGCCCAGGAAGCCCCCCGAGAAGAGGTGGCGGCCCGTGTGGTCCTTGCGGTTGACCCACCAGGTGAAGTTGAGATTGAGCTTGTGGAAGGCTCGGGCGAGAAAACGCCGGTCGCGGCGGCCGTCGCGCTCGTACACCCGGCGGCAGGCCCAGGCGTGCACGGGGGGGTTCACGTCGCCGAAATTAAACTCGTACGCCGGGAGCTGCCCATTGGGGTGCATGTACCACTCGCGCAGAAACCGCAGGAGCTGGTCCTTGGCGAAGTCTGCGTCGAGGTCGGCGTAGGGCAGCATGTGAAAGGCCGTGTCCCACACCGCGAACCACGGAAACTCCCACGCGTCGGGCACCGACAGCACATCGCGGGCGAACACGTGGCTCCAGTCCTCGTTGGGGTGTCGCCGACCGGCCGGGGGGGGCGGCGGGGCCGGGTCGCCCTTCACCCAATCGCGCACCTGGTAGTAATAAAACTGCTGCGACCACACGAGCCCGGCGCTGGCCTGACGAAACACCGCGGCCTCGGGCGGCGACAGGCTCGGGGTGAGGCCCGCGTACATGGCGTCGGCCTCGGCGATGCGAGCCGCGAAGGTCGCCGAGAAGTCCTCCCCGAAGGCCGGGCCCATCCCCTCGGTCACCGCCCGAAGGCGCAGGCGCACCGTCACCGAGGCCCCCGGGATGATGTCCAGGGCGTACACGGCAGCGGCCTTGGTTCCGGTCTCGGCGGGGTTGACGGCGTGGCGCTGGCCCCCGACGCGCCAGGCGTGAAACGCGTCCTTTACGTAGGGGGTGCGGTTGGGGACGTCGTACAGCCGCTCCCGATTGGTCTCGTTGTCGGTGAAGACCCACGCCTCGGGCCCTTCGGCGTCGAGGCGGTACACCCCGAGGGTCGCGTGCTCGGCCCGCACCCCGTCGCCGTCGCGGCGCAGCCCGGGGACCCCCCAGTCGTGTTCGTAGCCGCCTCCCCACGACCAGGTGTTGCGAAACCAGAGCGTGGGCAGCAGGTGCACCGTCGAGGCCTTGGGGCCGCGGTGGGTGAGGGTCACCCGCACGAGGATGTCGGTCTCGGAGGCCTTGGCGTACTCCACCTGCACGTCGACGTGCCCCTCGGCGAAGGCCTCGGTGTCGGTGAGCTCAAACTCCCCGTCCCGCCTGCCCCGGGCGGCGTTTTCGCCCACCAGCCGCGCGTACGGAAACTCCGCCAGGGGGTACTTGTACAGCCCCTTGAGGTACTCCGCCCCGGGGGTGGCGTCGAGGTAGTAGTACAGCTCCTTGACGTCTTCCCCGTGGTTGCCCTCGGGGTTGCTCAGGCCGAAGAGGCGCTCCTTGAGGATGGGGTCGCGGCCGTTCCAGAGGGAGAGGGCGAAGCAGAGGCGGGCCTCGCGGTCGCACAGCCCCAGCAGGCCGTCTTCGCCCCAGCGGTAGGCCCGGCTGCGGGCGTGGTCGTGGGGAAACGAGCGCCAGCAGTCTCCGTCGACGGAGTAGTCCTCGCGTACGGTCCCCCATTGCCGCTCGGCGAGGTACGGTCCCCAAAGGCGCATCGGGGCCCGCGGCGAACCCAACGCCGTCGTGCCCGCGGGGACAAACTTGCTTCCCGTCATTCCGTGTCTGCTCCGTCGATGGGGTGAAGAGGGGGCAAGGCGATCGCGCGGCCTACCGCGGCGGCTTCGCCCCGTGAGGAAAGACGATCCCGTCGAAGTCCTGGGCCCGGAAGGGCAGGTCGAGGCGCGGGGTCCGGGGGGCCTCGCGGCGGTACAGGGGCGGGGCCGACACGAAGCGGTTGGGGTAGTAGAGCCGGTGAAAGAGCACCGTCACCGCCCGGGTGGCGAGGTCGGGGGCGGCCTCGATCTGAGCCCGGGCTCCGTCGTCGCGGCAGGCGGCCCGGGAGGCCTCGACGGCCTCGGGGTCCCAGTCGTCGTCGGGGATCTCGTCGTCGGGCGCCCCCGCGGGCATGGGGGTGGGCCAGTTGCCGGTGCGCCACAGGGGAGAGGTGCCGACGGGGGCGAAGGGGTCGACGTAGGCCCCGTTGAGCCAGACGTTGTAGTGCACGTGGGGAGCCCCCCAGGGGAAGGTGCTCAGGCCGTCGAGGCCGCTGTACCCGGACAGGGCGATGGGCTGTCCGCGGGCCACCCGCTGCCCCACGGACACCAGGGGCCTGGCGAGGTGGTTGCTGGTGGTGATGAGGCCCGCCCCGTGGTCGAGGAAGACCTTGAGCCCCCCGCGGTCGAACTCGCGCGAGACCCGGCGTACGACCCCCGCGGCCCCGGCCACCACCACGGTCCCGAGGGGCACGGCCAGGTCGGTGCCGTTGTGGCTGTCGTACGTGAGGGCCGTGCCGAGGAAGTCGCGGACCCGGGTGACCCGCACGCTCCAGCCCTCGGACGGCGGGGGTTGGAGGTAGTTGAAGAGGTTGTAGATGGGCACCTCGCGCCCCCGGGCTGGACGCCCCAGCCACAAGGGCAGGGCCATCGCCGGGCGGAATATCTGCAGCGAGGTGTGATCGAAGCGCGTGGGCGGGACATTGGGGTCGCCGCGCAGGGCCTTGAGGGCCTCGGCCGCGCGCTCGCGCAGAGGCGACAGGCCGAAGACCTCGGAGACGCGGAGCCCGGCGGGGAGGAGTGTTCGTGACATGGGGGGGTGCCCTGCTCCTATGGGTCTTTACCCGATTTCGGGCTCCCGTGGACAGGGCGGCGCTCAGCGCGCGGCGGGGGGCAGGGCGAAGCGGAGAATGGCCCAGTCTCGCGCCGCCTCCGTGGGGGTCGCCTCGGGGCTCGTGGCCGCAACACCCAACCCCGGGGCCGCCAGGAACGACCACCCCGCGCCGCCCACCCAGGCCCCTTCCAGGGCGGTTCCGGGCCCGTGCAGCCTGTCGCTCGTGCCGCCGAGGCGCACGGCCCCGGTCAGACGCCCCTGCTCAAACCGAATCAGGGCGTCGTTCTGGTAGACCCCGAGGCGCGCGTAGACGGCAGGGCCCCGGTAGACGAAGAAGTTTCCCCCGAGGCCCGCGTGTTCGTAGGTGGTCTGCCAGCGCACGACCCCAGCCCCCAGGTCGAGGAGCCCCAGGATCCCACGCTCTCCGCCGCCGCCCCGAACCGACGCGGTCCCGTGAAAGACCAGGGCCTGCGGCAGCTCCCGGTCGGAGGGCAGGGTGTGCTGAAAGAGCTGCTCGGTGCAGCGCATCTCCCAGCTCCCGAGGGGAACCCGCCAGCGCACCTCGCCCGTGGCCGCGTCCACGGCGGCGACGGTCTTGCGCGCAGGGATCGACCAGGACCGGTTGTTGTGCGTGAAGATCTGGTCGCGGGCGGTCGCGTACACCACGAGCCACAGGCCCCCGTGGCGCCCCAGGAGGCAGGGGGTGTCGATGCCCTCGGCCACGGGGCTCCCCGCTCCCAGGTCGAGCGAGACCCGGTCTTCGCCCGTCGCCAGGTTGACCACGTCCACCCGGCCCTGCCGTACGACCAGGGCCTCGTCGCGGGTCGCGGCCAGGCCCACGATGTCGTCCACCGACGCGAGGGTCCGGGCCTGGGTCGGGTCGGAGCGCGCGATCGAGTGCAGGGCCCCGTTCCACACCACGACCCGGGTGGCGCTGCCGCCGACGAAGGGCACGAAGCGCCCCGCGGGGACCGGGGCCTGCCACGCCGCCGTGGGACGGGTCGCATCGATCAACATCATGTGCGTGGCCGTGGCCGCCACCGCCGTGTGGTCGTCGGCAAACCCGAAGCTGCCCGACCGGAGGCCCGTCACGGCCCCGACAAACCCGGTCCGCGCGTCGAACAACACGGCCCGCCGCGGACCCTCTCCCCGCGCGGGGTGAAACTCCCCGAGCACGAGGTCTCCCCGCCGCTCCCACATCCACGGATGAACCCCCTGGTCGGCCCCTGGGCTCCACCTCCAGGTTGTCGCGAGCGAAGCCCCTGCCCGACGAACCCCCTCCACCGTCAGGGACTCGTTGCCCTGGGTGACCTGCAAGGCCCGCGCTCCGTCGAGGGCCACGAAGGTCGTATACGTCGTGCTCTCGGCGTCCCCTCCGCCCCCGCGAGACGTCACAACCCACACGGCCACCCCGCCCCCCACGAGCAACACCCCGGCGGCTGCTACGGCTCCGATCACAGCGACCCTCACGAATTCCTCTCTCGGGCGGACGGTTGCCGTCCCGCAGCCCACTCACCCAGTGCAGGGTACAGGCTCCTCGGGCCCATCTCGACAACAAACTGAGGGGCCGAGGCCGCAGGGCCCGAGGCGTGTGGATTCTGCAACGCCCGGAGGGGTCTACAGGTCGCTGCGGCCGGCCAGGGTCCATCGGGCCTCGGCCCCGCCCACCCCGGTCTGGTCGATCCATCCGGTGCTGGGCGACGGGCCGCAGTGCCCGACGATCACGTCGACCACGTACACCTCGAGGCTGCCCTCCATCGGGGCCCCCGCCGGGCCGTAGTAGTAGTCGACGACGTCCTGGGAGAGGTCGCCCACGCGGCCGCGTTTCCAGTTGAGGCCCCAGCGCGGGTCGATGCGACGCAGGCGACGCACCACCTCGAAGAGGAAGTCGTTGTTGCCCCCCGACTCGACGCAGGAGTTTTGGAGCCAGTCGGGGTGCTCGCGGGCTACGGCCTGCAGGGTGGGGCGCCCGTCGGGCAGGGCGGGGCGGACGTGCCCAGCGTCGACGGGGGCGGTGCCGGTGTCGGGGGGAGGGGTCCCGGCGTCGGGGGGGAGCGTGGGGTCGTAGCCCTGGAGGGTCCAGACGCCGCCTTCGGCCGTGCGGTCGATCCATCCCGGAGCGGGGGGCTCGTGCATGCCCGGGATCCCACAGTGACGCACGATCACGTCAAACATGTAGACCTCGCGCCGCCCCTCGGGGCACCCGTCGCCGTAGAAGTACGTGACGATGTCGCCGCTGAGCGGGCCCGTACGACGGTCGAGGCCCCACCGCGGGTCGAGGGCCCGTCCCCGGCGGAGGGCCTCGAAGAGAAACCGATGGGTCCCCCCCATGGAGACACACGAGTCGCGGAGCCAGTCGGGATGCTCCCGGGCCACGGCCTGGATCACCCCCGACCCGTCGGGACCGGGCGCAGGCGGACGGGCCGCAGGCGGGGGCAACGGGCACCCCGTATCGGGCGGTCCGAGATCCACGGCGGGCCGAACATCCACCCCGGGCGGAACATCCACCCCAGGCGGGACATCGACCGGAGGAGAGAGATCAGACGGGGCCGGGCGGTCAGACGGGGCCGGGCGGTCGGACGGAGCCGAGAGATCAGACGGGGCCGAGGCGTCGTGCGAGGAGGACTCCTCGGGCGCCGCAGCGGCGTCGGTGAGCTCGTCGCTCAACCCCGGGGCGCACGCCGAGACGACAACGACGAAGGCCGTGAGGCCCAACCCCTGTGTTTGACATCGTCCCATCGGATGGGTGGAGACGCTACCACATGGCGCGGACCTCGACAGGACCCGGCGACGGGAACGGAGCCCTCACCCCTGGGTGATCGTCGCCTCGCCCGAGTGGTGGGTCGGCCCGGTGACGGTGGTGCCCGTGCTGGTCACCTCGGCCGAGCCCGTGGCCATGATGGAGGTGGCGGTCCCCGTGACGTGCCCGCCCGTAAGGGTGATCGAGGCGCTCCCCGAGGCGCTCACGCCGATCATGCCCGAGATCGTGCTGTTGGTGAGGGTCACCGAGCACGAGCCCGAGGCCGTGATGGCCGGGCCCAGGGGGTTGTGGATGATCACCCCCGTGAGCACCACCGACTCGCTCCCGCTGCACATGACGGGCGGATGCGGCGTGAGGGCCCCCGGGGCGGGCGGCACCACAACCGGATTCCCGGCCGGGAGGGGCTGGGCCGCAGAAGGCTGCGCCGCGGAAGGCTGCCCGGCCGCGGCGTTGGCGGGGCCTTGAACCACCACCTGCGTGTGGCCCTGAGGATCGGTCTGCACCGTGACCCCCGGGGCCCCCGAAGGCGCGGCGACCGACGGGTGGGTCGACGGGGCTCCCTGCACGTGGACGACGGCCTCGGGGGTCTGCACCCGCACGTTGGGGGCAGGAGCCTCCTGGGTCGATTGACGACACGCCGGGGCGAGCACGAACAAGGTTGCGACACAAAGGGACGAGATGCGCATCGAGGAGAGCCTCCTGGGACTATGGAGTTGACGACCCCGGGGCGGATTCTACGCGTCTTGAGGCTCAAGGGCCCCGAAAACGATCGCCCCCCGTCGGCCCCTCAGCCTGTCGTGCGCAGCCCGGCGGCGATGGCCTGGATCGACAGCCGCACGAGGCGCCGCGGCCCCTCCTCGGCCTCGTCGAGCCCGGGGTCGGGGGCAGCCTCGCGGAGCCGACGCATCTGTACGATCTGCACGAAGTTGAGCGGGTCGACGAAGGGGTTGCGCACGTCGATGCTGCGCCGCAGCCACGGGGTCCCTTCCAGCAGGGCCCCGGCGCGGGTCACGGCGCACACGGCCCGATGGCTCCGGGCGTACTCCGCCGTGAGCCGGGCCCACATCGGGTCGCGGACCGCGGGGTCGTTCACCAGCGAGGCGTACACCCGGGCGATCCCGAGGTCGGCCTTGGCCAGCCCGAGCTCGGCGTTGCCCACCATGGCCTCGAAGAAGGGCCACCGGGCGTACATCTCCCGCAGCCGCCCGAGGGCCTCGGGATCGCGCGCGAGGAGGGCCTCCACCGCCGCCCCGAGGCCGTACCACACCGGGAGCATGAAGCGCCCCTGGGTCCACGCGAACACCCACGGGATCGCCCGCAGGCGGTCGAGGGTGCGGGCACCCCGGCGGCGGGCCGGGCGCGACCCGATGGGCAGACCCTCGATCTCGCCGATGGGGGTGGCCTCGTCGAAGAAGGTCAAGAATCCTGACGACTCCACCAGCTCGCGGTAGGCGGCCCGGGAGTCGGCGGCGAGGGCGTCCATGGTCTCGACCCACCGCGGGTCGGGGGTGGCCGAGGGGGCCGCGGAGACGAGGAGGGTGGCCCAGGTCATCTGTTCGAGGTGGCGGTGGGCGATCCGGGGGTCGTCGTAGCGCTCGGCGAGGACCTCGCCCTGTTCGGTGATGCGCAGGGCTCCGTCCATGGTGCCCGCGGGGAGCGACAGGATGCTGCGGGCGGCCGGCCCTCCGCCGCGCCCGATCGAGCCCCCGCGTCCATGAAAGAGCACGAGCCGAACCCCCGCCCGCGCGGCCACTTCGTGCAGAGCCACCTGGGCCCGCTGGAGGTGCCAGGTGGCCGAGAGGTACCCGCCGTCCTTGGCCGAGTCGGAGTAGCCGAGCATCACGGTCTGGGAGCCCGTCCGGTCGACGTGGGCCCGGTACCCGGGTTCGGCCAGGAGGGCGGTCATGGTGTCCTGGGCCCCCCGCAGGTCTTCGATGGTCTCAAACAGCGGAACAATCGGCAGAGGCAGGTCCCCTCCCTCCCCCGTGGCCCCCCGCATGGCCATGGCCCCGAGCCATTGTACGGCCATCACGTCGCTCGGGTGGTGGGTCATGCTGATCACCTGGGCCCCGAGCGAGCCCGCGGCCCCCATCCGCACGACCTCCGCGAGCAGGGCGAAGAGCCGCAGGGTCTCGACGGCCTCGGCCGAGCGCCCCTCCAGGGAGAGAGCCCCCGTGTGGGCCATGGCCCGACGCAGGATGGCCTGGCGTTCGGGTTCGGCCGCGGCGGCGTAGTCCGGGGCGATGCCCTCGGCCGCGAGGATCTCGCCCACCACGGTGTGGTACCAGCCCGCGTCCTGGCGGACATCGAGGCGCATCAGGTGAAACCCGAAGACCTCCACCCGACGGCGCCAGCCGCGGAGGTGCTGGCCGAGCTCGCGCCCGCGGGGGAGGGCATCGAGCAGCCTCTGGGCCGCGGCGATGTCCCCCAGAAGTTCCTCGGGGGTGGCGTAGGCCCCGTCGGGGAGGGGGGCGAAGGGAAGGGCCAGGAGGGTCTGTTCGAGCCGCCATTGCAGGACCCGGAGCCAGCGCCGGAGGCTCTCCCGCGACTCGATGGGTGCGAGGAGCTCGGCGAGGTGGGGCCAGCGGGTGACGGCGGCCTCGACCTGGGGCAGGAGGGTGAAGGGAGCCCGGGTGCGGCTGTCCGAGAGGCTGAGGGTGCGGCGCAGGCTGTGGCAGGTCTTGATGTGCAGCTCCAGAACCTTCGCCCGCAGGGTCTGGAGGGTGCTCCCCGTCACGTCGGTGGTGACCCCGGGGTGGCCGTCGCGGTCGCCCCCGATCCACGAGCCGAAGCGCAGAAAGACCGGCACCTCCAGCGGCGCCTCGGGGTACCACTGGGCCAGGGCCCCTTCGAGGTCCTCGTACAACGCCGGAACCACCTCCCAAAGCGTCTCGGCGAAGAACAGGGCCCGTTCGAGCTCCTCGTGTACGGTGGGGCGCCGGACCCGGAGGAAGTCGGTCTGCCACAGGGCGGTGAGGTCGGCCCGGAGGTCGGCCTCGGCGGCCCGTCGATCGCGCGGAGAGAGGGCCGCGTGATCGAGCCGTGCGAGGTCACCCCGCAGGTCACGCACCCGCTCCCGGACGCTGCGCCGTTTGGCCTCCGTGGGATGCGCGGTGAACACCAGCTCGATGTCGAGGCGTCGGAGGATCCGCTGGAGGCCTTCGGGTCCGACCCCGTGGTCGCGCAGGCGTTTGACGGCGGCGGCGATGGACTCCGCGCGGGGTGCGGGGAAGGCGGCCCGCTCGCGGTCTTCGAGGACCCGGACCCGGTGGCGGTCCTCGGCCAGGTTGGCGAGGTCGAAGTACACCCCGAAGGCGGCGAGGAGGGTCTCGGCCTCGCGATCGGACAGGGCCTCGACGCGTTCGATGAGGGCCCGTTCGGCGTCGCTGTCTCCGGCCCGGCGGGCCCAGGCGAGGCGACGGATGGCGTCGACCATCGCCCGGGCCGCGGGTCCTTCGGCGGCCTCGATGGTGTCGTCGAGGAGGCCCGCGAGGGCGTCGACCTCGTCCTGGAGTCGGGGGTCTTGCATGAGGAGGTGCTACCGCGCCTCGGGGTCGGCCAGCCACTGCCCAAGGGCGACGGGGTCGAGGTCGAGCACGACGTCGCCGAGGCGCTCGGGCCCCGCCGTGTCGAAACGCGCCAGCAGGGTCGCGCGCTCCGCCTCCGTCAGTGCTCGTCCCAGCCGACGCGCGAACTGACGCTGCAACGGCAGAAGGCCCTCTTCGCGGCCCTCCTTCAGGCCCTGCTCCAGGCCCGCTTCTCGGTTCTTGAGCATGGCGTCCTCGAAGGAGTCGTATCCCCGCTGTTGGACGAGGTTGCGCAGTGCGACCTCGTGGGAGGCCCTCCGGTCGAACAGGGCCTCCACGGGCACGGCGTTCTTGAGCAGGCCGGGGGCTTCGAGGTTCTCCCCCTGAGGGACCACACGCACGGGCACTCCGCGCTCGTGCACCTCGACGCGCCGCGGCCCCGTGAGGCGCACCACCCACACCCAGCGGGTGCCCGCGGTGAGAAACTCGTCAATCTTCTTGAGCAGGTCGGCGTTGTCCTGCCCCTCGGCCGCGTACTCCACCGCCAGTGGCGGAACCGTCGTGCTCCAGCCACGTTGCTCCGGGCCGATGCCCACCGCCACGTCGGGGGCGCGCAGCGTCTGGCCCGACAGGGCAATCCCCGCATCGACGCCCGCGGGAGGCGCGGCGGGGTCGGTGTCGAGCACGAAGCCACCGCGGAGGTTGGGCCCCGTCCCGTTGGCGCCCGTAGGCAGACACTGGATGGGGTGCCCCTCGCTCAGCTCGTAGGAGGACCCATCTGGGAGATGCTCCACACGAAACGGGCCCGGGGCCTGCAACGGGTACGACATGCCCAAGAGGCTAGCACGGCCACGGCCTGTGGGTTTGTGGGAGCGCGGAGGGTTGCCAGCTCCTCGATCAATGGGGTACCGCGGCTTCGCGAGCCTGCGCGACCTGCTGTTTCTCTGCCCGCCGGGCGGTACCCTCCCTCCCTCCCGCCATGAACCCGCCCCGCCTCGACCCCAACGCCGACACCCTGGAGTCGGTCACCGCGTACTTCTCCGCCCGGGCTGTTCAGGGCCTGTGGGAGGGCTACCACTGGGAGGGCACGGTCGAACCTCTCCACGACGACGCCGGGATCGTCTGGGGAGCCCGCACCTTCAGCCTCGACCCCGTAGGAGTGCGCCGGGCCTCGGTCTACGTCCTGGCCTCACGACGGGGACAGGGACACCTCTCGCGGTATCTGGCCGCGCATCCCACGCCCTTTGTGACGGCCCCCGACTGCGACGTGGAGGCCCTCCTGCGGCGCCGCGGGATCGACGTGGCCGTGGTCGGCGCCTTCGCCGGGAGCAGGGAGTACCAGGCCGTCACGGCCCGCTACGGGGTCACCCGGGCCCGACGCTCGGGCCTCCCCTACATGAACCACATCGACGAGGGACTCGCCGTCCTACGCGACCTGGGGGCCACCGACCGGGCCTGGCGGGCGTGGTGCCTGCACCCCCTCGTGCAGTCCGACCCCGACCTCGCCGAGAGCTACCCCCACCTCGGGAGCCTCACGGACGACCCGCAGGTCCTCGGGCTCGCGATGGAGTACCGCCACATCGCCAACGCGTACCTGTCCCACCACGTCGTACACGACCCCTCGGAGATCGCCCTGGGCCCCTTGCCCGAGGTTCGCTGCATGCTCGTGGCCGACAAGGTGCAAAACGCCAAGGACTTCATCCTGCACCACCGCGGGACCCACCCACGCACCGACGCCCTGGAGACCTACTTCCGCCACTGGCACACCCGCCTGGGGGTGTCGCGGGAGGCCTTCGCCGGGTGGTTCGAGCGCCTGCAGGCCGCCCCGCCACGGAAGGGCCTGCCCGACGACTGGTGACCGCGCGGGCCTACTCCATCTCGACCTCGGTCCGTAGGCCGAAGTGGTCGGAGACAAAGAGGGCCGGGTCGTCGGGGCTGGGATCAACCCCGAGCAGGCGGATGGCCCGAGGCGACACCCCGCGGGCCAGGACCCGGTCGTAGCGGGTCTGCTTGTCGGTCTTCTTGTGCCACGCCGTCATCGTGTTGCGCCGGGTGTCGACCGTGTACCCGGGGCCCCCCCGGCCGTGGGTGAGCCACACGTCGCGGAAGTCAGGAGCGGCCTGGAGGCGACCGGCCTCGTCCCAACCGTCGTCGAAGTTGAAGTCGCCGCAGAGCAACGCAGCCGGCGCCGCGGCCCGCATCAGGGGCAGGGCCACGTCGAGCTGCTCGGCGCGGACGTCGCCGTTCCATCGGCGGCTCTCGAGGTGCACGGTCCCGACGGCGAGGATGCCCCCGGTCGGGGGTTCGACCAGGGCCACGCGGAGGTCGCGCCCCATCGAGGTGGGGAGCTCGTGCCGCTGCCATTGGCGCACCGGGAGCCGCGACACGATCACCGTCCCGTACCCCTCCGCGGCATCGAAGTCCGAGTCGGAGAAGGTGTATCCCCGCAGGGCCTCCGACCCGCGCAAATGATCGAGGACGGGCGGGGTCACCTCCTGGAGGCACACCACGTCGGCGTCGGCGGCCCGCAAAGCCTCGCACAACATCGCAGCCCGCGCGGCCTGTTGATGGGAGTCAAACCACACGTTCCACGTCACGATGCAGACGCCCCGAGGTCTCACGCGGGTCTTAGGCCACCCAAACTCTCCGCCGTCAAGTCCCCGAACGGAACCCAACCTCCCCCGCCGCTGTCGAGGCTAAACCTGGTCCCAACCCTTCGGGGCCTTCGTCCGTCGGAGAGAGCACCTCCCATGCACCGACCCCACCGCCTCGCCGCCTGCCTCGCCCTCCTCCTCGCCCCCCTGGCCGCACGGGCCGACCCGCCCACAGCCCGGGCCGCACCGCCTGCGCGGCTCGTTCCGTTGGGGAGCCCCGCGGCCCTGCGGGCGGCCATCGCCCCCGTACTCTCCGCCCAACAGCGGGCCCTCGCCCGCGAACGGGCCCGCGAACGCGCCCGCCCACGCCGACCCCTCTACCGCAGCGCAGTCGGCTCCGCCGTCGGCTCGATGGGCAGCCTGGGCAGCCTGGGCAGCCTGGGCATGGGCCGCAGCGCCGCCTCCTCCGCTCCTGCTGCCTCGGTCTCTCCGCGCCCCGCCGCCACGTCGTCCAGCCCCTCGGCCGCCCCCACCAGCATCACCAACAACCAGGAGGTCGGGGTCGACGAGGGGGACATCGTCAAGGTCCACGGCCAACACCTCGTGGTCCTGCGCCGCGGACGGCTCTTTACCGTACACATCGGCGAGGCCGACGCGGGGGCTCGGGCCCTCACGCCCCGCACCATGATCAACGCCTACGGCCCCGGAGGCGCCCCCGCCGACTGGTACGACGAGCTCCTCGTCGACGGAGACACCCTCCTCGTCACGGGCTACAGCTACGACCGGGGACAGACCGAGATCGGCCGGTTTCGGATCACCCCCGATGGGGTCATCACCTACCGCGACACCCTCTTTCTCCGCACCGGGGACTACTACTCCTCGCGCAACTACGCGAGCCGGCTCGTGGGCCATCAGCTCGTGGTCTACCTGCCCATCCCGATGATCCGGCAGACCGATCGCGACGACTTCCTGCCCCAGAGCCTGCCCGCCACGCGCCTCGGACGCAGTGGCCCGTGGCGCCCCGTCATGGACTACACCCGGGTCTACGGGGCCACCCTCGGCTTCGGCAACGAACCCATCCTCCACACCGTCCTGCGCTGCGACCTCGACCGGCCGACGCCCGCGTGCCGGGCCGAGGGGGTGCTCGGGCCCGCCTCGCGGAGCTTCTATGTCTCCCGCGAGGCCCTGTACCTCTGGGTCTCGGGCAGTTCCGAGTGGGACGACTGGGCCGGGATCACCCACCACGACCGCCGCCCCGGAGCCGTCGGGTCGGTCCTCTACCGCTTCCCCCTCGCGGGCGGGGCCCTCACCGCGGTGCGTACGCAGGGAGCCCCGGTCGATCAGTTCTCGTTTCGCGAGCGCGGGGACGCGGTGCAGGTGCTCGTGCGCGCGGAGGGACAGGGCGACGGGATGTGGGCCTCGGAGCTGAGCCACGGAGCGGTGGGGCTCGTGACGGTTCCTGCCGCGCGGTTTGGCCGCACGATCACGGCCCTCGACCCCTCGGCCTACCGCACCCTGCCCACCCCCACCGAACGCGGCGGGTTTCACAACCGCTTCGTCGGCGACAGCCTGCTCTACGGGATGGGCAGCACCTGGTCGCGCACCGCGAACCCGACCGCGTACACCCTCTTCGTGCACGACCTCACCGGGTCCCAGACCGCCCGCCTCGTCCTGCCCCACGGGGTCGACCGCATCGAACCCCTCGACCGCGACGCCCTCGTCGTCGGAAGCGCCGGGGGCGACCTGCAATTTACCACCTTCGCCCTCGGCCCCACCCCCGCCATCGCCGACCGCCTCGTGCGTTCGGGGGCGGCCCAGAGCGAGACCCGGAGCCACGGGTTCTTCTACCTCCCGCAGGGCGAACGGCGCGGGATGTTGGGCTTGCCCCTCACGCGCGGCGGCCGACCCGGGTGGCGTCAGCTCCGCGAGACCGGGGCCGAGGTGACCTTCCTGCGCGTCGATGGATTGCACCTGCACGAGATGGGATCGCTCCGGGCCGAAGGGGGCCCCTCCCAACGCAACGACGCCTGCGCCGCGAGCTGCTCGGACTGGTACGGCAACGCCCGACCCATCTTCTGGCGCGACCGGGTCCTGGCCCTCCTGGGCTACGAGCTCATCGAGGGCTCCCTCGACGGCGACCGACTCACCGAGCGGGCCCACGTCGACTTCTTCACCGCCCTCCAACGGTAGGGACCGAGAGCGACGCGCCCACGCCACGGAGCGACGCGCCGACGCCCCGCCGCAGGCCCGAACTCACCGCACGAATTTCCTTCAATCCAAGGCCTTTCGGTCTCGCCGCCCCCCTGGTCTGCGACCTGCTCTACGAGCCTCCGCGAGGCGCTCCCTCAGCCGGACGCCCGCGTGCACTCCCAGGAGGTCTGCGTATGAATTCCAAGGCCTTGTTCTTGTTCTGTGTCGCCGCGTGGTTGTCGGCCTGCGGCAGCGACCCGGTCCCCCACTCCCCCGACGACGCCGCGATCACCCCGACCCCCGACGCGGCCGTGAGCGCCTGCGCCGCGGCGTGCAGCCGCATCGTTCCGTGCGCGCGGGGCGCCCTGGGCGATCAGGCCAACTGCGAGCAGGGCTGCACCTTCGTGCGGCCGCCCGCGGCCTGCTTCGCCTGCGTTCAGGCCCTGTGCGACGCCACCTGCAGCGAGGCCTGCGAAGCCTGCATCCAGGTCACCTGCGGCGTCGGCGATCTCCCCGACGCGGGCAACCCCTTCCCGGACGCGGGCAACCCCACGCCCGATGCGGGCAATCCCACGCCCGACACGGGCAACCCCTTCCCCGATGCAGGAAACCCCGGGATGGACGCCGGGACGCCGCGTCCGGACGCGGGCAATCCCACGCCCGACGCAGGCAATCCCACGCCCGACACGGGCAATCCCACCCCCGACGCGGGCACCCTCCCCCCCGACACCGGCAACCCCACATGCACCGGCGGAACCACCGCGTGCAGCGGGTCGTGCGTCAACACCCAGACCAGCAACGCCCACTGCGGCGGCTGCGGACAGGTGTGCGCCCCGGGTCAGACCTGCACCGCCGGGTCGTGTTTCGCCCCCTGCACCGGGACCACCGTACGCTGCGGCTCGGCTTGCATCGACACCCAGAATAGCCCCGCCCACTGCGGCTCGTGCGGACGATCCTGCGCCACGGGCCAGACCTGCGTGGCCGGAGAGTGCCTCGCCCCGTGTGGGACGGGGACCACCCGGTGCGGTTCGGGATGCGCCAACACCCAGACCGACCGGGCCCACTGCGGAGCCTGCGGCCGCACCTGCGCCACCGGCCAGTCCTGCGTCGGCGGAACCTGCCTCGCCGACTGCGAAGCCCCCACCGCGCGCTGCGGTTCGGCCTGCGTGGTCCTCGACTTCGACCCCGCCCACTGCGGAGCCTGCGGCCTGCGCTGCCCCGAGGGGAGCCCCTGCTTCATGGGAGCCTGCATCGGTCAATGCCCCATGGGTCGCACCATGTGCTCCCTCACGACCTGCGTCGACACCCAGACCGACCCCGCCCACTGCGGGGGCTGCCAGTTTGCGTGCCCGAGCGGCCAGACCTGCCTCGCGGGCAACTGCGCCCCGGCCTGCCCCGCGGGCCAGACCCGCTGCGGCGAGACCTGCGTCAACACCCAGACCGACCCCGCCCACTGCGGAGCCTGCGGGAGCGCCTGCGGGGCCCTGTGTTCGGGCGGGGTGTGCCGGGTCGAACGGACCCTCTTCACCGACGGGTTTGAGTCGGGCACGAGCAACTGGACCCTGGAGTCGACCTGGTCGCGCACCACCGTCGCCGCCGCGGGGATGCACGGCCTCTACGGGGCCCCGGCCATCCTGCGCTACCCCGAGGCCTGCGGGATCCACGGACGGGCCCTGCTCAACCGCGACGTCTCGCTCGCCGATGCCGTGTCGGCCACGGTTCGGTTTCGGGCCCTGACCACCATCGGCCCTGCCGACACCGTCGAAGTCGTAGGAAGCGGCGACGGAGGCGGCACCTGGGTCTCCCTCGGCAACATCGGGGCGAGCTCGACGTGGGTGCCCTTCACCGTCGACCTCGCACGCTTCGTGGGCCGCCCGAGGGTGCGGGTGGGGTTCCGCTTCTCCAACCACTGCCCCGACTGCTGCACCGCCACCGTACGCATCGACGAGGTCGAGATCCGAGCCCACTGACCCCCCCCCAGAGACGGCCCCTCAGCCGGGCGCGGGATGCGTGCGGAGGTGCTCGCGGTAGAGGTCCTCGACCTGGGCCCGGGCCCACGGGGTGCGCCGCAGGAAGGTAAGGCTCGACTTCACGCTCGGATCATACAAAAAACACCGGACCGGAACCCGCCGACCGAGCTCCTCCCAGCCGTGGGTTTCGACAAGCTGGTTGAGCATCTTCTCCAGCGTGATGCCGTGCAGGGGGTCGTTGGGGTGGGCGTCGGGCATTGGGATATTGCCCGAGGGATACGGCACCGAGGGGCCTGCGGTCCAGCCCGGGCCCGACCCGCGGCCCCGACGCGTCGTGTCCCCGCCCCGTTGCGCCTCGGCCTCGCGGTGCTAGAGTGCCGACCGGAAAGTCTCCCTTCGCCGCGCTTCCGATCCGCGTCGCATCGCTGCGTTGCGGTGTCTCGACGGGCATTGAGCCCGTCTTCGCCCCCGCGCCTGGCGATGCTTGCGTCTCGTTGCGCAGCTCGGTCCGACTTTCCGGTCGCCCCTCTAGCGTGCCCGCCTCTTGCCGCGTCCGCGGCGCCTCTCCCCCTCACTGTCCTACAGGTTCTCCGATGGCCATCTGGAAGGTCTCCGTCGAGCGCATCGCGCTCTTCGACCACCCCAATGCCGACCGCATGCAGCTCGGCAAGGTGGGCATGCATCAGCTCGTCGTGGCCCGCTCCAACGGGTACCACGACGGCGACCTCGTCGTCTTCGCCCCGGCCCGGGCACTCCTGCCCGAAGACCTCCGCGGGCACTACTGCAACAGCGACACGGGCAAGTCGTACCTCGTGGGCAAGGACCACGACCGGGTCGGCCAGGTCAAACTCCGCGGATCCCTCTCCGAGGGGGTCACCCTGCCCGCGGAGTACGTCCTCGCGAAGCTCGGGGTCGCCTCCCTCGACGCCATCCAGATCGGCGACGACCTCGCCCCGGCCCTCGGGATCACGAAGTACGAGCCCCCCATCCCGGCCTCCATGGCGGGCAAGGTTCAGGCGATGGCCGACGTGGGCCCGCGGCGCACCCACGACGTCGAGCAGTTTGCCATCTACCAGGACGAGTTTGTCCCGGGCGAGCCCGTGGTCATCACCGAGAAGATCCACGGGAGCCAGTGCGCCCTCCTCGTCGAGGCCGACGGGACGGCCCACGTGTCGTCGAAGGGCCTGTTCGCCAAGGGGATCGAGATCCTGGAGGACGAGACCAACCTCTACTGGCGGGCCGTGCGCGCCACGGAGCTCGCGGCGAAGCTGGCCGCGGCCTTCCCGGGCAAGACCTCCCAGGCCTTCGCCGAGGCCTATCCCTGTCAGGGCGGGCTGTGGACCTACGGGGCCGACGGCAACCGCCCCACCCTGCGCGTCTTTCGTGTGGTGGTCGACGGGGTCGACCTGCCGATGCGCGAGGCCTGGGCGGCGGTCGCGGGGTTGGAAGCCCTGTGGGCCCCGGTGCTTCATGAGGGGCCGTACGACCCGGCCGCGGCGCGGGCCCTGGCCGAGGGCAAGGAGTCGGTCTCGGGGCGCTCCCTGCACATCAAGGAGGGGGTGGTGCTGGCTCCGGCCGTTCCGCGTCGCAGCCGCGAGGGGTTCGCCCTGCTCTTGAAGGTCCTCAACAGCCGCTACGTCGAGGCCGACGACGCCCTCGCCTGAGGGGGGTGCCCCTCGGGCAGGGACTGCCGCGGGTCGAGCCCCCGCAGGCGACGCGCCACGGGCTGCGGGCGACGAGAGACGGGCAGCGAGCGACGGCCGGTGAAACCGCAAGGGCGCAAGGGCCGCAAGGGTCAGAAGGTTTCTGTGTGGGGAGCGCAGCGTGACAACCGCGGCGGATCGCTGGCGACCTTCGCCCGCATTGGCCTTCGCCTGCCCCCAAAACGTTCTGCCCCTTGCGGCCCTTGCGCCCTTGCGGCTTCGCTGCCCGTCGCCCGTCGGCCGCTGCCCGTCGCCCGTCGGCCGCTGCCCCCGCTGGAGATCCGCCACCGCCTACCTACTCGCCCGAAGATCGTTGCCCCCCCGGGGCGGCTCCCCCCACACTCGGCCCCATGGACGACGACCCCCTCGCCGACAGCCGCCCCACCATCCTCGAACACATGAACACCGACCACCCCGACGCCGTGGCCCGGTATCTCCGAGCCTTTCGCGGGGTCGAGGCCGAGCCCGGCGAAGCCCGCCTGACGGCCGTCGACACCCAGGGGTTTACCGTCACCCACGCGCGCCTCGGGGACTTCCGCTTCGACTGGACCACCCCCGTGGCCGGGCCCGACGCGGTGCGTCTGGAGCTGGTCAAACTCGCCCGCGAGGCCCGCCTCGCCCTCTCTCCCTCTCCCCCCCAGTCTTCCTGACGGCTGGGATTCCCACCCTCTCGTAACGCCCCCACGGAAACCCAGAGATCTCTATGAATTTCCACCCAAGGTTTGTACGCGCCGCCGCGCCGCCCGGCCGCGCCGCCCTCGCCCTCGCGGCCCTTCTGGCCGCGGCCCTCGGGGCCTGTGACCGCGCCGCGGGCAACACCGGCACCACCGACGGCGGGATCGACGCCCCCGCGGCCGACGTGAGCTGTCCGGCCGAGCAGACAGCCTGCTCCGGGGCCTGCGTCAACACCCGCACGAGCGCCCAACACTGCGGGGCCTGCGGGATGGCCTGTGCGGCGGGTTCGGTCTGCGTCAACGGGGCGTGTATGCAGAGCTGCCCGGGCGCCCAGACCCTCTGCAACAACAGCGTCTGCGTCAGCACCAACACCGACCGCGAGCACTGCGGGGCCTGCGGAAACGCCTGCCCCGTAGGCCAGGCCTGCTCCAACGGGACCTGTCAGCTCCAGTGCGCTTCCAACCTCCAGACCTGCACCCGTGGCGGGGGCGACGCGGGGACGGACGGGGGCGGAGAGCGGGTCTGCGTCGACCCCATGACCGACCGCAACCACTGCGGGGGCTGCGGAAACGTCTGCCCGCGCGGACGCATCTGCGAGGCCGGGGCCTGCGTGATCACCTGCATCGAGGGGCAGAACGTCTGCGACGGGGCCTGCCGCAACCTGCAGAGCGACCTCGCCCACTGCGGGGCCTGCGGCAACGCCTGCACGGGCCCCCAACGCTGCGCCGGGGGGGCCTGCCAGAGCTCGTGCGGCAGCTTCACCGAGTGCGGAGGGGTCTGCCGTGACCTGCAGACCGACCGCAACCACTGCGGGACCTGCGGGGCCGCGTGCCCGGGGGGCCAGATCTGCAACGGGGGCATGTGCGTGGTCTCCTGCGACGCGTCGAGCACCAACTGCGGCGGGGTCTGCCGCGACCTGCAGACCGACCGCGCCCATTGCGGGGCCTGCGGGACGGCGTGTCCGGCCGGGCAGTTCTGCTCGGCGGGGATGTGCGTGGTGTCGTGCGGGACGGGGCTCTCGGAGTGCAGCGGGCAGTGCCGCGACACCCAGTCCGACCGCAACCATTGTGGAGCCTGCGGGACGGTCTGCGCCGCCGGTCAGGCCTGCCTCGGGGGGGCCTGCCAGGTGTCGTGCGCCACGGGGCTCACCGTGTGCTCCGGGGTCTGCCGCGACCTGCTCACCGACCGCAGCCACTGCGGAGCCTGCGGCCGCGTCTGCCCGAGCGGACAGGTCTGCAACAGCGGCACCTGCGAGGTCTCCTGCGGGGCGGGCCTGACCGCGTGCGGCGGCAACTGCCGCGACCTGCAGTCCGACCGCTCCCACTGCGGGGCCTGCGGCCGCATCTGCCTGAGCGGCCAGGTCTGCAACAGCGGGGTCTGCGAGGTCTCCTGCGGGGCGGGCCTGACCGCGTGCAGCAGCGGATGCCGCGACCTGCAGACCGACCGCTCCAACTGCGGCACCTGTGGCAACGTCTGCATCGGTGGCCACGTCTGCACCAACGGGAGCTGCCAGGTCTCGTGCGGCCCCGGGCTCACCAACTGCTCGGGGGCCTGCCGCGACACCGCGATCGACAACAACAACTGCGGCTCATGCAACCGGGCCTGCCCCGGCGGACAGCTCTGCTCGGGCGGAGGCTGCGCCACCACCTGCGGGACCCCACTCACCAACTGCGGCGGGGCCTGCGTCGACCCGCGCAACGACCCCCAACACTGCGGCGGATGCTCCGCCTGCGCCGCGACCCCCAACGCCCCGTCGCCCATCTGCCGCAACAGCACGTGCGAGCTCGGGACCTGCAACGCGGGGTTTGCCAACTGCAACAACGTCTACAACGACGGCTGCGAGACCAACCTGCGCACCGACCCCGCCCACTGCGGCTCCTGCGGAAACTCCTGCGCCACGGGCCTGATTTGTATGAACGGAGCCTGCGCCGTGGCCTGCGGCAGCGGGCTGACCTTCTGCAGCGGAGCCTGCGTCAACGTCCAGACCAACAACAGCCACTGCGGCACCTGCGGCCGGGTCTGCTCCTCGGGGCAGAGCTGCATCAGCGGGACCTGCCAGAACGCCAACGGCACCGTGCTCGACGTCAACGGCACGACCTTCCCGGTTCTGTTCGTTCCGTGCGGGGGCGGGTCGATCTCGGGGTGCACCGAGTCGGTGGCCCGGTCGTCGTGCAGCACCCTCGGGCGGCGCCTCGTGAGCCACGCCTCCAACGGCACCACCGACGTGGTCTCCCTGGGGGCCACCCAGTCCTGCAACTTCTCGATCTCGTACTTCACCAACTCGAGCAGCGCCGTGGCGGGCCAGTGCCTCATCGGGATCTCCAACTCCCAGTGGAGCCAGTGCTGCACCCTGTCCAACTGGCACGGCAACACCGTGCGGGTCCCGACCACCCTCGGGCAGCAGTTTGGCTTCGTCGCCAACGGCAACACGGGCTACCGCTCCGACCTCAGCAACGTCGGCGGCACCAACTGGGGCTGCCAGGGCCTCAGCTCCCCCGCGGGCGCCCTCAGCGGCTGCACGACCTACTACGTCGCCTGCCGCTAGATCCCCTCCCGGGCGCCCTCTTCGGAGGGCGCATCCCCCCCGTGACAACCCCCGGGCCCGGGTGCACCATGCGGCGCGTGATGCACCTCGCCGCCCTCCGTTCGCGATTGCTGCTGGTGATGGGACTGCCGGCCCTTGGGGGAGCCCAGGCCTGCCGCAACGACACCCCCCGGCCCCCGTCGACCCGCACGGCCCCCAGCCACACCGCGGCCCCCCGCAACACCGCGACCCCGTCGCCCACCGCCCCCCCGTCCGAGGCCCCGACCCCCGGTCCTGGCCCCGCCTTGCCCGACGGCGCCCTGCGCATGCCGCCCCCCACCCCGCCCACCACCTTCCGCCGCGACCCCATCGACCCCAACACCTGGAACGTCACCCAGGTGTCCCCGCCCCCCCTCACCCTGCGCGGGTCGTGCCCGTCGGGGATCTTCTGCTCCACCGCCCCGGTCGTGCAGACTCCCCCCGGGGCCCAGGCTCCTCCCCCGCCTGCTCCCGGGGTGGGGCACTGCCCGGCCGCGGTTCAGCCTCCCGCCAGCCTCAACCTCGGCACCCGCGGGGGCCTCGTGACCTTCGACGCCGACGCCTCCGCCCGCGAGTCAGCCCTGCGCCCGGGGGCCTGCTGCTACGCCTGGGTCATCCAATGCCCCGGAGGTCGGCCCCTCGTCGCCCCCGACACCGGCCGCCCCCTCACCGCCGCCCCCGTCCCCCGCAACGACTGGTCCGGACCCGCCCCCGAGGCCCTCCCCCTCGACGGATACGACCCCGCCGCCCTCCAGGCCGCCGCCCACCGCTGGCTCCTCGAAGCCGCCTACGAACACGCCTCCGTCGCCTCCTTCGCCCGGGCCTCCCTCGTCCTCCTGTCGCTCGGAGCCCCCGCCTCCCTCGTACGAGACTGCCACCAGGCCGCCCTCGACGAGGTCGGCCACGCCCAGGCCTGCTACGCCCTCGCGACCCGCTACGGAGCCCCCGTTCGGGGCCCCGGACCCCTCCCCCTCGGGAGCGTGTCAGGGTCCCTCCCCGACGCCGTGGGGTTCGCCCTGGAGACCCTGCGCGACGGGTGCATCAACGAGTCCGTGGCCGCAGCCCTGGCCACCGAACGGGCCGCCGCCTGCCGCGACCCCGCCGCCCGCGCGGCCCTCGTCCGCATCGCCGCCGAGGAGGAGTCCCACGCGGCCCTCGCCTGGTCGACCCTGGTCTGGCTCTGCCAGCACGGCGGAGACCCCGTCCGGGACGCCCTCCGCACCGCAGCCCGCACCCTGCCGACGCCCCCCGAGGCCCCCGAGGCCGCCGTCCTCGGCGACGCCCACCCCGCGGCCCTCGCCGCCCTCGGGGTCGCCGCCCCGGCCACCGAAGCGGCCGTCCACCGGGCCGTGCTCCGCGAGGTCGTAGGCCCCTGCCTCGACGCCCTCCTTGAGCCTCGGGCATGAAGGTCTTCGTCACAGGGGGCTCGGGCTTCGTCGGCGGCCACGCCCTCGAACGCCTCGCCCGCGAACACACCGTCTACGCCATGGCCCGGGGGACGGGTTCGGCCGAGACCGTGGCGCGGTACGGGGCCACGGCCGTACGCTGCGACCTCGACACGGTCAGCGCGGACCACCTGGCGGGCTGCGACGCCGTCGTGCACTGCGCGGCCTTCGTCGAAGAGTGGGGGACCCGGGAGCAGTTCTGGAAGGGCAACGTCGAGGGTACGACCCGAATGCTCCAGGCGGCCCGCGAGGCCGGGGTCGGGCGCTTCGTCCACATCGGCACCGAGGCCGCCCTCTTCGACGGCCACGACCTCGTCGACATCGACGAGACCTGCCCGTATCCCCCCCGCCAGCGCTACCTCTACAGCGAGACCAAAGCCGAGGCCGAACGCCGCGTCCTCGCCGCCGACGCCCCGGGCTTCGCCACCCTGTCCGTGCGCCCGCGGTTCGTCTGGGGCCCCCGCGACACCTCCGTCCTGCCCGCCGTCCTGCGCATGGCCCGCGAGGGGGCCTGGGCCTGGATCGACCAGGGCCGACACCTCACCTCCACCACCCACGTCACCAACCTCGCCCTCGCCCTCGACCTCGCCCTCACCCGCGGCCACGGGGGCTCGGCGTACTTCGTGGCCGACGACGGGACCCGCACCCTCCGCACCTTTCTCACGGCCCTCGCGGCCACCCAGGGGGTCGACCTGCCCGACCGCAGCATCCCCGGAGCCCTGGCCCGCCCCTTCGCCCAGGGCCTGGAGACCGTCTGGCGGGCCCTGGGCATCGGCAAGGCCCCGCCCATGACGGCCTTCGCCATCGCGATGATGTCCCGCTCGGTCACCGTCAAGACCGACAAGGCCCGGGCCGACCTCGGGTACGCCCCCGTCCTCGACGTCGAGGCGGGCCTCGCCGCCCTGCGATCGGCCGCGGCCCCCCACGATCGCTGAAGGAGAGTCCCCCGACCATGCGCCCCGCCCCTTCGTCTTCGTCGCCCGCGGAGTTCAGCCGCGGGTTTGACACGCCCACGGACATGCTCGACCTGCCCGGCGGGCGCGTGGCCTACTACCGCTTCGGCACAGGCCCTGACGTGGTGTGCGTCCACGGCTGGCCCCTGCACGCGGCCACCTTCCGACGGCTCCTGCCCGCCCTCACCCGGCACTTCACCGTGCACCTCCTCGACCTCCCCGGGACGGGCCACACCCGCTGGAAGACCCCCGCAGGCCTCGGCCCCAACCTCGAGGCCCTGCGCCAGACCGTGGCCCACCTCAGCCTCTCCCGCTACGGCCTCCTCGCCCACGACAGCGGCGGCCTCTTCGCCCGCCAGCTCGCCGCCGACAACCCCGCCGTCCGGGCCCTCGTGCTCGCGGGCACGGAGATCCCCGACCATTTCGCGTGGCAGCTCGGGCTGTACCTCGCCGCGGGCAAGATCCCCGGGGCCCACCACCTCTTCGGGGCCGCCCTCCAGGTGGGCCCCCTGCGGCGCAGCGGGATCGGCTTCGGCGGGTGCTTCACCGACCCGACCTACGCCGACGGCGAGTTTGGCGACCTCTTCGTGCGCCCCCTCGCCCGCCCCGAGGTGATGCTCGGACAGATGGGCCTCCTGCGCAACCTCGACCCCGGGGTGCTCAAGACCCTGCCCGCCGTACACGCCCGGATCCTGTGCCCGACCCTCTGCCTCTGGGGCGAACGCGACCCGTTCTTCC
This sequence comes from uncultured Myxococcaceae bacterium, assembly GCA_964447205.1. GTDB lineage: Bacteria > Myxococcota_A > Polyangia > Polyangiales > JAEUKH01. The sequence goes on along the minus strand of CAYUSB010000020.1, from coordinate 9,829 downwards.
CCGTGGAGAAGGCCCGGGCCATGCTCCCGCAGTTTGCCGGGGGGGCCCGCCTGGTCTCCATCCCCCAGGGGCGCCTCTTCGTGCACGAGGACCACCCCGAGGTGTTCGACGCCCAGGCCGTCCCGTTTCTCGTCGAACACCTCGGCCCCGCAGCTTGACCCCTCACCCCGCGAGAAACCGCCGCCAGATCTGGGCGGCCCGCGGGGAGGCGTCCCACCCGGGGGGGCACAGGGTCACCACCGCGATGACCTCCTCCCGCAGGGCCCGGGTCTCGTGGAGGTCGACCCGTCGCACCGCCGCCTCCAGGGCCGGGTCGAGCTCGACGGGTTCGATCCCGTGCGGAACCGTAAGCAGGGCGATGGCCACCCGGGCCCACACGGCCTCGTCGCCGTGCAGGGTCACGAGGCGCCCCCGCAGGGTGGCCAGGGTGCGCTTGAGCTCGGCCCGGTAGTCTCCCTCGCGGTGGGTGTGCCCGGCCGACACGAGGGCCCCCACCGCCGCCAGGGTCTCGCCCACCGAACCAAACATCCCGTCCGCCCCCTGGGTCAGCAGGAGCCCCCGCAGGGAGGTGACCTCGTCCACCGCGGGCTCCGGGGCCGGATCGTGCACCTGCGGCCGCGGCGCCGACGGGGCGGGCGGCGGAGACGGAGGCATCCCCCCGAGGGCGGGCATCGACCCCGTGCTCTCCTCGCGTTCGAGGAAGTCCATGGTCTCGGCCTTGAAGTCGTCGGCCTCCTCGGGCGCATCCTGGGCGGGGGACGCCGCCCCCACGAAGGCCTTCACCTTCTTGACCGCCCGCTCGACCAACGAGTCTCCGGCCCCGCCCTTCGACGCGCGGGCCGCCCGCTTCGGGGCCAGGGCCCGGGCCATCGGCAGCGGGTGCACGGCGGCCGTCCTGTGCGGCATGGCCCCGACGATCATCGAGGCCGCGTAGGCCACGCCCCCGCCTCCGCCCGTCCGGGTCTGCTCGGCCATGTTGCCCGGGAGGGGGAGCGACACCGAGACGGCGGCCTCGACCCGATGCCCGCTGTCGTGCGGGTCGATCCCCACCAGGGACGTACGCCGGGTGATCAACCCGAAGGCCGTGCCCAGCTTCTCCAGGGCGAGGTCGTCCGCGGGGTCGAAGCGGTACGTCAGCCGACGGGCCCGCATCGTAGCCCACCGTACAAACACCTCGGGGTCGTCCTCGGCCGCGTCCAGGGCGACCTCCAGGACCCGCTCGGACCCATCGGCCCCGAGGCCCGCCAGGCGCAGGACGTCCCCGGGCTCCTGGGGCCCGCGCCAGGCGAAGGTGAGGGACGTGCTCGCGAACAGGTCCCACACCCCCTGGGGCTCGACGTCGTGGAGGGCGGACGGTTTGTCACCGCGCAGGAGGGTGGCCACCACGCCGGTCCAGACCGGGGCGTAGAGGGCGTTTTTGAGGTGGAGGAGGGCCCGCTCGAGGTCTTCGTCGGTGGCGACCGGGGTGTACGTCCCGCCGCCCAGGGCCGCGATCTCGCCGAGGAGGCTGTGGTTGACCGCGTCGCCGATGCCCAGGACGTGCACCCGGGTGCTGTGCAGGGCCACCCGGGCCGTACGCAGGACCTCGGCCGCCCCGGCCACGTCGCCGTCGGTCATAAACACCACCTGCCGCAGCCGGTGCCTGCCGTCGTCCGGGGTCTTCTCCTTCCACGACACGGAGACCCCGTGGAGGGTGTCGGTCATCATCGCCTGCAGGGCCTGCGAGGCCTCTGTCCCGCCGCGGGCTTCGAGGCCGTCGACAAACCGATCGGCGGCCCGCAGGGTGGCCTCGGTGAAGGGGACGGGGCTCGCCGCGAGGGCCTCCAGGCGGTCGTCGAAGGCGATGACGTTGAAGCGGTCGTCGGCCCCGAGGGCCCGCAGGCTGCCCCGTACGGCCCGCTTCGCCGCGTCCATGGGCCTTCCCCCCATCGAGCCCGAGCGGTCGACCAGAAACAGAACCGTCCGTGGCACCGTGGGCCCCTCGTCCGCGAAGGCCGGGGGGGTCACCGTCACCAGCCCGCAGGCCCCGCCCCCGTCCGGCCCCGCCCCGAGGCTGCGCCGTACGGTCGCCACCGGGGTCTGCCCCCCGACCCGATCGAGCACCTCCAAGAGGACATCCCGATCGAGGGCCACCCCCTCCACCCGGACCTCCACCCCCGACCGCAGGGCCACGGTCTGGGTCCGGTGCGAGGCGCAGCGTACATGCTCCGCCGTGGCCCCCCGCACGACGAAACGCACCGAGGCCCGGGCGTCGAGGGTGACCGGCCGCGGACGATCGAGGGCCGCCGCCTCCGTGGCCGTGAGGGCCCCCGGGTCTTCGACGTACCGCGGCATGTACGTGAGCGGCAGGACCACCCGATGCCCCTCCAGGGTAGGCGTCGCCCCGTGCAGGATCGTGAGGCTCACCATCACCGACGCCCCGGTCTCGATGGGCCCGAGACGCAGCCGCACGAGGTCTTCGCCCTCTCCCTCCCCGAGGACCGCGGAGTGCCCTTGCGATACGGCGGCCTGGTAGTCGGCCCGGGCGGCCTCCTTGCCGCGTACGACCCCGTCGAGGGCGTGTTGTCCCCAACGGGCCTGGAGCCCCTGGACAGAGGCCATGGGGGGCAGCGGGAGCACGAGGTCGGCCTCCACGGTGCGGCCCGTCTCGTTGCGGAAGGTGATGTCGGCCTCGGTGGTCACCCGCGGACCGTCGACCCGCACCTCGAAGGCCGCCCGCTCGACCGGGAGGAAGACCCCGTCGGGGGCGCGCAGGGTGATGGGCCGGTGCAAGCTCTGATCATCAGGCGACATACGGGATCTCCGGGCTCTGGGATCGGGGCGAGGATGGGTTCGGGCGCGCATCATACGCTCTGCCTCGACGCGGTGTCCTCGGGGGAGATGGGCCCCTCACCCTGAGCCCCGGGGCGCGTCGAGGAGCTCGCGGATCGTGCGGAGGATGGTCTCGGTGGTGTACGGCTTCGCCACAAACCGGGTCATGCCCGCGCGCAGGGCCGCGTCCACGCTCCCGTCGACGTTGAGCCCGCTCGACCCGACGATGGGCACCTCGCTCCCGAGGGCCCGCAGGGCACGCACGAGGGCGACCCCGTCCATCACGGGCATGGCCATGTCGGTGAGCACGAGGGCGATCTCGGAGCGGTAGACCCCGTACGTCGCGAGGGCCTCCTCGCCGTGGCTCGCAAGAAACACCCGATACCCGAAGCGCTCCAGGGTGCGGCGCATCATCTGCCGCACGAGGTCCTCGTCGTCGACCACGAGCAGGCCCTCGCCCCTGCCCCGGGGGAGGCCCTGGTCCTGGGCGGCCACGGCCCCGGCCCCTGCCTCCGACGTGTCGGCCGGGAGGAACACCTGAAACCGGGTCCCCTTCCCCACCTCGCTGTACAGGGAGATGAACCCCCCGTGGCTCTTGACGATGGCGTGGGTCGTCGACAGCCCGAGCCCGGTGCCCTTGCCCTGGGGTTTGGTCGTGTAGAACGGCTCGAAGACGCGTTCGAGCACCTCCGGGGCGATGCCCGACCCGGTGTCGCTGACCCGCAACACGACGTTCCGCCCGGGGGACGCCCCCGGGTGCATCCGGACGAAGGCCTCGTCGAGCACAATGTTGGCGACCTCGATGGTCAAGACCCCGCCCTCCTCCATCGCGTCGCGGGCGTTGAGGCAGAGGTTCATCATCACCTGGTTGAGCTGCGTGGCGTCGCCCCGGAGGAGCCAGGGGTCGGGGTCGCACGACACGACCACCTGGATGTTCTTGGGGAAGGTGTCTCGGATCATCCGCTCGAGGTCGCGCACCCCGGGCACGAGCGAGACCTGGGTGTGGACGCCCTCATAGCCCCGGGCAAACCCGAGGATCTGCCGCACCATGTCCCGGCCCCGACGGGCGCACGACTCGATCATCTCGAGGTCCTGGCGGCGCTCCGGGCGGTCCTCGTCCTGACGCAGGAGCTCGACCCCGATGAAGATGGGGGTGAGCACGTTGTTGAGGTCGTGGGCGATGCCCCCGGCGAGGGTCCCGATGCTGTCAAGGCGTTGGGCCCGCAGGAGCTGTCGCTCCAGGCGCTTGCGCTCGCCGATGTCGGTGTTGATCGTGAGGACCCCGTAGGGGACCCCGTCGGGGCGCCGCAGGAGGGTCCAGCGGGCTTCGACCAGCACGGGTTGTCCGTCGCGGCGCACCTGCTCGATCTCGCCGATCCAGGCCCCGTCGCGGAGGGTGGCCTCGTTGGCCCGCACGAAGGCCTCCGGGTTGCGCTGAAACAGGAGCTGTCGCGCGTCGACCCCGAGCACGCTCTGCCGGTCCCAGCCGTAGAAGTCCTCGGCTTTGCGGTTCATGTACCGCGTCCGTCCGTCGAGGTCGCGCACGAAGATCATGTCCTGGGCCATCTCCAGGAGCTCGGCCTGCTCGGCCAGGCGCTCCTCGGTGGCCCGCCGCTCGGTGAGGTCGGTCATCCCCCCGATGACCCGCACCGCCCCCCCATCCCGCGCCCGGATCACATGGACCCGCGTGAGCACATACGCGTAGGTCCCGTCCTGCCTGCGGAACCGGTACTCACCCGACCACACGGTCCCCCCGTCCCGTACGAGGTCCTCGATGGCCTGGAGCACCCGCGGGGCGTCGTCGGGGTGGATCCGGGCCGACCAGGAGTCACGGGGCAGGAGCCCATCGCCTCGGGGGTAGCCGAAGAGGGTCTCGAGGCCTTCGTTCCACCACAGGGTGTCGTCGTTGAGGTGCCACTCCCAGATGGCGTCGGTGGTGGCCTGGCACAGGGTGCGGAAGCGGGCCTCGCTCTCGCGGAGCGACCGATCGGCCTCGACCTGCGCGGAGATGTCCTGGACGGCCCCGCGGATCGCGACCACGGCCCCGTCCGGGTCGCGCAGGGCCTCGCCGATGGAGCGCACCCACCGCCGGTTGCCGCGGGCGGTCTCGATCTGGGCCTCGAGGTCGAAGGGGCTTCCTTCCAGGGCGCAGCGGGCGACGGCCTCGCCGACCCGCTCCCGATCATCGGGAACATAGAACCCCAGGGCCTCCTCCACGCTGAGGTCCCGGTCCTCGTCGACCTCGTGGATGGCCCGGGTCTCGTTGGACCACGTGATCCGCTCGTCGGGCAGGGAGACGCTCCACGCCCCCATGCGCCCCACCCGCGAGGCCATGCGCAGAAAGGCCTCGCGCTGTTGCATCTCGGCCCGGGCCGTAGCCTCCCGGACGATGCCGCTCTCCAGGGCCCGCAGGACCGCCCCGATCATCAGCACGAGGATGGCGTTGATCAGCACGAAGTTGAGCGAGACGACGAACCACGGGCCGATCCCTCCCGCCCCGAGCCACCCCGGCGGGGTCATGGCGGGGGCCGCGAGCCCGACGGCCGTGATGCCGAAGAGGGTCACGGCGTTGAGGCCGAGGGTGACTCCCCCGGCGCGCAGCCCGAGCAGGAGGGTGGCGACCGCCGAGAACCCGAAGAGGTAGATCTGGCTGATGGGCCCGATCCAGATCAGCAGGGCGCAGCTCAGGAGGTAGAGGATGGCGCAGAAGCTCGCGGCCCGGACGCGGTACCCGATCCCCTCCGCCCGCACGAGGAGCACGAGGCCGAGGAGGGCCAGGACATCGACCCCGGCGATGACGTACAGCCCGTCGCGTACGGCCAGGTACACGCTCGGGACGCACACGAGGGCCCCCAGGATGGTGGTCGCCCACAGGACCCGGGTCAGGAGATCGTCGCGCCACCGTTCGGGTCGCAGGCTCAGGAGCGTGGTGAGGATGGGCGTCTGAGCCGACACGGGCATCTTTCTCTAGACGAATCAGCCGCGGGAGGGGCCCCGGAACGTCTGGGCCGGGCGGGCGTCTTCGAGCCAGACTCTACGCCGCGCGTGGAGCCTTCCGGGCCAGTGTAGCTCGACCCACCCGGTGCTCTCGTCGAAGCTCATCCCCACCCCGGGCACGAAGGGGTCACGGGAGACCACCACCTCGAACGACCACCGCGACCGTCGCCCCCCGGGCATGGGCACCGCCGCGGCGAGGGGGAGAGCCTCGCGTACGGCGTGTTCGGCCGCCCGGTCGAAGGCCTCGCGCCCCGAGCCCCGCAGCACCCGGACGCTGGTCACCACGCCCTCCTCGTCTTGGATGACCTCGACCTCGGTCCGGGTCCGGCGGGTGTTTCCCTGCGACGCGTCGACGATGCCCGTGAAGGGCGTCATGGTGCGGTGGGCGGGGTTGTTTCCGCGGGCCATGTTGCCGGCTTCGAGGGCGTCGATGGCGGCCCCGCGGCGCCCCGGCTCGACGGCCGACCCCTCGGCGCTGCGTTGCATCTGGAGGAGCCCCGAGGCGGGCATGGCCACGGTGGCCATGGCTGTCTCCGCGAGGGAGGGCTCCCGCGCGGCCGAGGGGCTCCAGCTCTCCTCCATCCGCCGCCGCAGTCCCCAGAAGTAGCCACGAACCCCCGGGGCCTCGTGCTGATGCGTCGCGGCCAGGCGGTCGGTCACGTACCCCGCCGACACGTCCCGGGCCTGCGCCTCGAGCGACCCCGTGCGCACGGCCACCATGTCGCGCCTGCGCACCGGAACGGGCCCCACCTCCAGCCCGATGCTCCCCCCGGTCACCTGGGCGAGGGCCCGCTCGTTGAGCCCCCGCAGGAGCGAGGCCGCGTTGCCGAGGGGCGGGGCCACGGGGGTCACTGTGGGCGTCACCGGGAGGGGCGGCGTGGCAGCGGGGGTCGGGGCAGGCGACGCGGACGGGGCCGACCCACGCGGGGGCGACGCGGCCCGCACGGGGCGCGACGAGGCGGGGGCGGTCCGGGCCAGCGACGGGACAGGGGGAGGCTCTGGGGCGGCCGGCGCGGGGGCGACAGGAGCCTCAGGCGGCGGCAGGAAGGTCCACTCGGCCGCGGGGACGGGAGGCGGCAGGAAGGGGGTCTCCGACCGCGGAGCCGTACGCCAGGCCACCACCGCGAGGAGCGCGTGGAGGACCACGGAGAGGGCCAGGGCGCGCGGTCGTTGCTCTGTCATCGCTCCCAATACCGTAACACCACGATCCCCGGGAGGGCACCCATCGGCCTCGTCCGGGACATGGAGCCCCTCTCCGTCCTGTATGCGAGAAACGCCCGACCACGGCCTGGCGGTCGACGTCTTCGTGCGCGGGTCGTCTCTCGGGGTGGTCGGTGGGGGGGCTTCACGTCTGCGGGTGCCACTCGTCGGCGCAGGTGCACGCGAAGCACGCGCGCATCGAGCTCACCTTGCAGCATCCCTGGAGCTGTTCGCGTAGGGCCTGTCGGGCCCGGTGCAGGCGCACCGAGGCGTTGTTGGCGGTGATCCCGAGGGCCCGGGCCACGCGGGTGACGGGCTCGTCGTCGACGTCAACCCGCCGCAGGATCTCCGCGTACGCAGGCGGGAGCCTCGCCAGAAGACCCAGGGCGCAGGCGCACACCGCGGCCTCCTCGGCGGAGGCGTAGTCGACCGTGGCTCCGAGCGCGAAGGCCCGTGCCTCGCAGGCCACCCGCGCCGCGTGGTGGTCGACCGCGGCGTTGCGCACCACACGCAAGAACCACGCCTGCACACGCTCCACGTCGCGCAGGGCCGCGGCGTGGTCGAGGGCCTTCAGGATGCACTGCTGGTAGACATCCTCGGCGTCGTCTCCGAGGCGTCGGCGGAGGAAGTCGAGGTAGCGCGGGCGCAGGGCCTCGATCGCCCGGAGCGCGGCACGGACATCGACCTCCTCCGCGGGGGGCACCGGGTTATCCGCGGGGGGCGCGGGCCCGCACGGCGGCGCAGTTGCACGAAGGGGGACAGGAACAATCGGGCGGGCACTGGCAGGTGGGGCCGCAGCAGCACTCGCCGGGGGCGGGGGCCCTGCCCTGGACGGCGCAGTTGCAGGACGGTCCACATTGGGGGCAGCCGCAGGTCTTGGTGTCGCTCATTGGGGGATCTCCAGGGGGAGCCAGCGCGCCCGGCACCTCGTCGGGCTGCGGCTCTCTGCCAGTGCTGACGGAGCAGGCCAGGGAAACCTTACGCGCACGGCCCGCCTGGGGCGAACGGCGGCGGGGAGATCAGGAAGTCGGCTGCCCGAGTTCTTGGGCGAGCCCGAGGAGAATTCCTTCGGGGCCCCGGATGTAGCAGAGCCGATAGGTGTCCTCGTACTGGACCACTTCGCCCACGAGCTTCGCGCCGCGTTTGCCGAGCCGAGCGAGGGTGTCGTCGAGGTCTTCCACGGTGAACATCACGCGTAGATACCCGAGGACGTTCACCGGGGCCCTGCGGTGATCGGCGACCACAGGGGGCGCGAGGAATCGGGACAACTCGAGCCGGCTGTGGCCGTCGGGTGTACGCATCATGGGCTACGAGGAGATGGGCGAGCAATGTGGCTGCCTCGTGCCCGCATCACAGGGAGTAGCCAGGAGGCAGGCGCCTTTATCGCAGTAAAGCGCCCTGGAATGAAGGAGGCGTGGTTTCTTGCGTGCGATGAGCGGGTCGAATCCGCGGAGGATGCCGTTGCAATTTACGGCGTCAGATTCACTATAGAAGAGACATTTCGCGATCAACAAGACCCACGCTTCGGCTTTGGAATCAATCTCCTCCACATTTCCGACCCCGTTCGTCGTGATCGTCTCCTTATGCTGATGGCCATCGCACAGGTAGCTTTGACTCTCTTAGGAGCTGCTGGAGAAGATTGTGGCATGGACAAGGACCTGCATAAGCGCGGAGGGATGTCCAACAAAGGCAAGCGGGTCTACTCCCTGTTCCGGCAGGGATGTATTCGGTTCGAGTTGCTGTATACAATGCGGGAGGATCGTCGAAAGAAGCTGATCGAGAGTTATGATCGCATTCTTCTAGAGCACAGGCTGTTCGCTGATCTGATTGGAATCATTTGGAGCATGATGGCTGATCTGATGTTCATGTGTGACAAATGCGGGACTACCTCAGGGCTGAAGCCCACGGTACTGTTGACAAAGCCCGTCCAAGACGGGCTTCACGCCGCGAAGCCCTTCGGTGGCGCCCGGTGTTCCTCGGTCCTTGCGCGACACCGCCGGGGAGATGCGGCCCTGGAAGACACCCTTGTGACCGTTGTGCTCGATGGGGGGCAGCCCGTCTTGGACGGGCTTTCCCGACGGTGCCGTGGGCTTCAGCCCGCGGACCAGGAGGACCTTGAATTCATGGCGTCCTGGGGCCTCCGTCTGACGCGCTTCGGGCGAGTTTAAAACTCGCCCCTACCCCTATGGTTGTCGAGGATAGGTGCATGGCCCGTTCGCGAGAATCGACCGTCGACGTGGACAGCCTCACAAGGACAACGGTTCGGCGATGTTGCCACCAGCGATGGGGGTGCAGTCGACTCCTCTGGGAATGCAGTACCGCGACGCGTGAAAGCTACGACTGACTTGCACGAGGCTCGTTACTCATGCGCGATCTCTGATGAGTGTGTACTCATAAAAGAAGGGACCGGCCGTGCTGATCGGCTGCCAGCCACTTGCCAAAGCCCCGGCAATCATCTCTCGGACCATCGCCGGTGTCACAGATGTCTGGTGCGGGCTGATCCAATTGTCCGGTCGACTGACGCACAAGTTGACCACAAGCACGCTCCGAGCCTTGGCATCACATGGCTGAATGGCGAGCGTCATCAAAGACTGGAATGCGGCTTGATGATACGTCGGCTTCTTCCGAATACGCCAGGCATAGTCCGTCTCGTCCACTCGAATGATCCGCCGTCCTTTCTCGGGGATCGTCATGACGCTCCGGTACCGCACCGAGTGTTGGCCGGCTGGCTGCCGAACATCTCATTAGGTCGCCGCCCGCCGCCTAACCCAGGGCCGTCTCATGAAAAGTGCTTGAATTCCTGGGAGCTCCGGGCGACAGG
>CAYUSB010000019.1:0-147769 GCA_964447205.1 uncultured Myxococcaceae bacterium | reverse complement strand
CCGGTCTGGGCCGTGCGGGAGCCTCCGCAGTGCCGTGCGTGCCCCAAGGTCCCGCAGCTCTCCGGCCAGGGGGTCGTCACGCAGAGCACCGTGACGCGCGAGGACGAGCTCGCCAGCCGCTCGTGCAAGGCGCTCGGGATTGCCCCCGGTGCCGTCGTAGTGGTCGAGGACGGCTCCGACAGCAGGTCCGTCGCCCTGCGGATCGCGGGCACGGTCGACGACCTGTTCACCACCCGCCGCCGCAACCCCACGCCCGAGGCCGCGGTGCCCGAGGACGACCCCGGCTGAGCGAGCTGCCCCTCGTGCGCGAGGCGCGTCACGAGGTCCGCCGCGGCCAGGAATTCAGCGCCCCGCGCGGCAGGGGACCAGAGCTCGCGACGCCGTTCCGTGGCACCCTCCGGCTACCCGCAGGAGGAGCGAACATGCCCCAGACCCCCGTGCCGCCCGCAACACTGATGCGAGGCATGCTGCTCGACGCATTTCACAACGGGCACACCCTGCCGCTCCACTGGACGGAGGTCACCGTCGGCCCCCTGGTCGTGACCGCGGCCGCCGACGCCATGAAGGCTCCCCTCGGGGAACATGCCGCGGTCCGTCTCCCGGTGTCCTACGCGGAGACCGTCGAGATCTGCCGGGCCCTCGACTGCCTGCCGCCCACGAAGGCGATCTGCGACGCTATGTTCGCCCAGGCCCGGGCGCAGCTCCACTACGTGGGCCTCGTGCGCACGGCGCAGGACTCCAAGAAGATGCGCAGCGCGGAGTTCACGCTGCGCTTCGACGCCCGCGTGGAGGAGCAGCGCGCGAAGCATGTCCTCCAGCCCACGGACCTAGTGTTCGGGGCCTGGAAGCTCTGGCTCTTTCACCCGAAGGTGACCGTGCGAGGCGCCGTCAACTACGGGTTCTGGGACACGAAGAAGCGGCCCCCGAAGCCCATCCAGTCCCCGGGGACAAGGCATGACGCCGCACACTACGACTACTCCCAGCTCCTGCAGCCGGTGCGCCGGGAGGCTCGAAGGGTCTCCGACGGGACCACTGTCGATCTGCTGGCGGAAATCGCAGGCAATCGCCCCGATTGGAAGCGGGCGGCGTCCGCGTTCTGACGGCGCGCCCGCGGGCCCTCACGGCTCGGTCTTTGCGCCTGTGTCCGGGGTGGCGCCGAGCTCCTTCAGGAAGTCGCCGTCGAGCGGCTCTGGACGCGTGACCTGGGTCGCCCGGGTGCTCTGCCACAGCTTGACCTGCACATCGAGCTGCGACGACCAGTAGAGGAGCGTGGCCCAGATGTGTTCGGGGCAGGCGTTGGGCGAAGTCGCGGCGGCGAACAGGTCGACCCCTCCCGCGGCGAACACGCTCTGCGCGAAGGCGGCGCTGGGCATCGGCACCCCGTCCACCAGCGGCTGCGATCGCTCGGGCTGGTGCAGGTGCGCGTGCCACACCCCCAGAAGCTTCCAGAGGGGGTAGCGGTCGCGGTCGTAGTTTGGATGGCGGATCGCCTCCTCGAGGGCCTTCTGGTCTGTGGCAAACCCCTGCACCCCCTCGCGGGGCGTGAAGGTCGCGACGCACACGTTCGGGTACCGGGCGGCGTTCGCGTAGCGTCGCAGCGAGAAGAGGGTCACGCCGTTGCGCTCGGGGACCTGCGCCTGGAGGTCCTCGGGGTCGAGGCTCACCTCAAGCCCGACCGCCTCTCGCCATGATCCGTCCCAGCGCGCGATGACGCCCACATGGGACCAGTAGCTCGGCCGTTGATCGAAGCGCACCAGCGCCTGACTCTCCCGCAGCACCGCGCTCCGATGATCGTGACCCCCGACCAGGAGGAGCGAGAGGTTGCGCTCGGAGGGCTGGGTACCCGCCTCTACGGCCTCGAACAACGCCTCGTTGGACCTTCGTGTGGTCTTGGCGGACTTGTCCACGTCGACACGTTCATAAGTTGAAAATCGCATGACACTCTCCCTTCAGAGTCTCTTTCGCATCGCAAAGAGCGCGTGACCGTAACAGTGTGATGTTTGCAGCTTGTAGGCCGCCGCTGGAGCGCTGGGGCGTTGGGCGGGAGCTGGGCGTGCGGGCGCCACGTTGGTGTCGTAGAACGCGGCCCCGACGGTGACCTGTTGCCCCAGCGGATGACACCGGATGATCCCCAAGGTCTGCGGTGTGTCGGTGCCGAAGTACCACGCCGTGTTGCCGTGGGGCGGGCGAGATACCTTGGCTCGATCCTGGACCGCGCGACCACCCACGATGCCGTCCACAAGGCTGCCTGGAGTCGGGATGTGGCACATGGGTGACGAGATCAACTCGTACACGGAACCGTTGCCCACGGGCTGCCGGATGAGGCGACTGTAGTGCACGTCCCCACAGACGATCATCACATCGTAGGGACAAGCGCCGAGCGCCCGGAAGAGCCGCTGGTACTGCGTCGTGAAGTCGGGCGGGTTGCGATCGAACATTCCCCCCGTGGAGACGAAGAAGGGCTGACCGAGCACCAGCATCCGCGGCCCATGGAGCGTCGGATCGGTCAACCACACGAGGAGCGCGTTGAAGTCGGCTGAGGGCATCATCTCGCTCACCGCGCCTTGATACTTCTGGCGCCGCGAGCGGGTGTCCGCCACGAAGACGTGCAGCGGAGGAATGTCGAAGGTGAAGCAGCGGCTCCCAGGACGGATGGGCGGGGGATTGAGGGGTTCTTGAAAGATGCTGATCGCCTCCTGGGCAGCCTGGTCGTACTCCGCGGCGTTCCAAGACCAGGAGCGAGACAGATGAATCTGACTGTCGGGATAGTTGTTCCAGAACTCGTGGTCGTCCCAGGTGGTCAGAGAGGGGCAGACCGAGAGCAACTGGTGGTAGGGGCTCCGGTAGAAGTACTGCGTGTACCGCTCGGCGGTCTCTTTGAAGGCATCGGAGTACGCGCGCTGATCGGGAGCTACATCGAGGTAGAGGTTGTCGCCGACCAGCATCCCGAAGGCCACGCGCTCGCGCTGTACGATCTCGTAGGCCGCGCTCACGACCATAGTTCCGCGATGGAAGTAGTCGTAGTAACAGGACCCGACGAGCATCGAGAGGCCCTTCGAGGGCATGGTCTTGGGGAGGGTACGGGCCCGCCAGTTTGGTACCGTGGGGACCTCCCAGTCGTACTCCGTGTCGGGCAGGAGGCCCTCCGCGAGCAGGTGGTAGGGCTGATAGCCGTGCGCTCTTAAGGCTGGGAGGAGACGGGTACCGAGGCCCAAGGGTCGTGGTATGACGCGTAGACCTACGGCGTCGCGGCGTCGGCGCAGGGTGACCTGGGGCAAGGCCCCCTGGGGTGAGGAGAGTGGTGCGAGCAGGACTGCGCGCAGCGAGTTTTGGAGGGGCATCCCTTGGAGGAGTCGTGTTAGCATCTCAAACTTCCTAGTGGCTTTCCATCAAAATTCGGCGCATGCGGGGCTCCGGGCGCCACCAAACCCCACGTCCACGGCCACCTCGACCGAGTGGTCGTCGAAGTTTGACGGAACGTCCTTTCTAACCACCAGAGGCCATAAAGCTGCAGTGAATTCTTCGCCTCGTTGCTCGGCAGTGTTTGGTGAAATTCAGAGGTCGCGGACCGACTATAAATCCCATGTGCCTCTGTGTAAATTCATTGATTTCCACAAATTGCTGTCAATCTCTTCGGTGTTGCGGGGCCTGCCCGAAAATGCAGGAGCTGCCCCAATCACTGAAACTTCGCCAATCGACAGCCCGAATGCGGCCATAAAATATCTGATGCACGCAAATCTGCTGTCCTGCTCCTTCAGTCCAAGATGTGATGCGATTGCTGGAATCATCGAGCATGGGTTTTCGTTCCTCCTGGCGCGCGCTCGAAGTTCGTTCACTAGACTTTGATCAATGTCCATGAGTTATCTCCGAAATGTGACGACCACGCTGTCGTACGACCCAGGGGAACCCACTGTCAGCTCGCGCTCTATAGTCGCATGAATGAAGCCATAGTGACGCGCCTGACCTGCCGTCCATGTCTGTGTTACTGCATCCTCTAGAGAAACCCCTGCCGCGGTCAGGCTGTTCACTTTTTCGAGGTTGGTTCCGTAGTGCCAGTTTCCGCGGATCGCTGTTAGGCGAGAGCCTGCCGCTTCTACAGCTTCACGAAAAAGCTGCCACCCGCGAATCGGCTGATCATCTTCAGCTGCAATTACAGTCTCAAGTATTCCGTCAGGAGTGAGTGTTGCTAGAACTCCCGTTCCTGGCGATGGAATGTTATGATAAAGATCAACTGGAGCTCCGGACGCTCCTGTAGATCCAGTGCTTGCACCGCCGGATGTGCCATTGCTCTGAGAAAATAGAATCGAATCGAGCGCGACTGTGCTGGCAAGCGCTCTCTCGCCCGCCAATGCATTAACTGGCCCTAGGGCAAGCATGCCAAGCACTAGAAGCCCTGTGACTCCAAAGGCCAGTGTCCGCTGAGCTGGCTCATTGAGGCGCGTAGTCGGTAGCAGAGTTCTCCCATGTGTCCAGAGATGGAATAGAGCTCGGCCAAGCGACGGCAGCTCGACTTCCTCCGTATCGCGCGCATCCTGATGGTGCGTCTGCGAGGGAGGATGCCCCTGCGAGGGAGGATGCCCCTGCGAGGGAGGATGCCTCTGCGAGGGAGGACGCGTCTGCGAGGGAGGACGCGTCTGCGAAGGAGGACGCGTCTGTGTCGGCTGAATCACGTCATCCGTGCTCATCGACGCATCCACCGGATCCCTCACTCCGCCAGGAAGTGGCTCCAGATCACGCACCTGCGTTCCAGATATGTCGACATATCTGAGGGGTGAGCACTCAGCATAGACGTACTGACCGATTCCCCCTTCCAGCCCTATCGGATCGATGCTTGTCCACCTCCCCAACCACGGCGCATAGTACCGCGCGCTATGGTACTGCAGCCCGGTGTCGTCGCACTCCATCCCTGAGAACCGATACCGCTTCGGCGCGTCGTCCAATCCCTCCCGTGCATAAAGCAGCGCACTGCTCCCATAGGGGTGATACTCCTCGTACCGCACGACCTCCCCGTCTTCGTCCACCTCCAGGCACGCGCTGCCGAGGTGATTGCCGAGCTGGTACACCACCCGCGTCGTCCGCGCCTCCACCGCGAGCACGGTGGGCTCCTCGTCCTCGGGTGCCATCTCGACGGTGCGCGTATCGACGAGCGCCACCCGCTGCTCGCCGTCCATGACATGCAGCGTCTGCAGCTCCCTCACGACCTCCTTGTCGAGCCCCGTGCCCGCCCCTTGGTGCCTGCGGTACAGTTCGAATCCACCGAAGTACACCCGCTCCTCGATGAGCGTCGCGGCATCGCTGGTGTAGTGCTCAACGACCTTGCGCACCCGCTGCCCCGAGGCGTCGTACTGGAAGTGGTGCTCGACCCGCCCGGCCCCGCCGCCGTTGTCGGTGCGGGTGAGCTCGTCGTAGGCGTTCCAGTCCATCTCGGCGAGATGGGGCATGGCGAGCATGTTGCCGTGTTCGTCGTACCCGTAGCTGTACGACCCCGTCCCCGTCGCGTTGCCCCCGTGGGTCTTGGTCAAGCGGTTGCCGATGCCCTCGTAGAGGTAGTGCCGCGTCCACGAGTGCGTGGTCTCGGACGGCACCGCGTGCTGCATCGTCACGAAGTTGCCTACCGCGTCGTAGGTGTACTGCTCGACGTAGTCCTCCAGGGCCGCGAGGTCGTTCGGGTGGGGCCCACCGCGGTCGTAGCCGCTCGACCCGGGCTGCAAGGGCGTCGTCGTGGGCAGAAGCCCCGGATGCTCCCGTCCCGTGGCGGCAATGAGCCTGTCGAGGGCGTCGTAGGTGTACGCGTGCACCACGGGCTCCATCAACTGCGGCCCCGCATGCACCATGCGCTCCTCGTCGTCGACCATCACGGCGTGGTCATCCATGCGCGTGATGTTGCCGACTGCGTCGTAGGAGTAGCGGAGGTCCTGGCCGACGAACGTGTCGGTCGCAACCTCCCGCGTGGTGTACAGCCGCGTCAGCCGGAAGCTCTCGGCGTCGTAGCTCAGCGCCGTCTCGAGCCCGTTGCCGTACACGATGCCCGTGCGCTGCCGACGTGCGTTGTAGGTGATGCTGTCGACGTAGGTGTCGAAGGTCGCCTCGTCGTCGCCGAACTGCACCTCCACCCGCGCCAGGAGCCCGCTGCGGTTGTACTCCATCCGCACCGTCCGCGCGTGCGTCGTCGCCCGCGCCCCGTCGCTCGACCGCGGAGGATGTGTCTCCACCGGCCGCCCCAGCGCATCGAACATGCTCGTCGTCGTGAACACCTCGGGGTAGAGCAGTGCGTCGGCCTCGTCGTCGCGATCCTCCTCCGTGGTGGCCTCGGCCAGCGCCGTCCAGTCGGCCGCGCCCGTGTACGCTTGCGTCAACCGCCGCGTGCTCTCGACGAGGTTGCCGCGGTAGTCGTGCGCCTCCGACGTCACCATCCCGGCCTGGTCGAACACCCGCCACACCTGGCCCCGCAGGTTGTGATCCACCGCATCGGGCGCTGCCTCGCCGTAGCGGAGGTACTCCGTCGTCACCCAGTCTTCCTCGGGCGAAATCACCGTCGAGGATGGCGACAACGCGGGGTCATCCCGTCGCCGCATCTGCACCCGCACAAGGCGCCGCGCCGCATCGTACCCGTCGCGGAACTCATACCCCCGGTCGGTCCACTTCCGCAGCGTCTGCCCGGCTACGTCGGGCAACGCCCGCGCCACCGCCGTGTCGAGGACATCAGGCATCGCGGCGCCGGAGGTCGTCCCAGGCCCGCCGCCGGAGTCCATCATGCCCGTCCATAGCGCCCGGCCAAGCATGTCAAAGCCCTGCCACTGAACCCTCCGCCCCAGCGCGTCCACCACCTCCAACTGCCGACTCTGGATGTCCAGCACGACCCGTGTCGCGTGAAGCTCCGCCGTCTCCCCGAAGACGGTGTTGTCGCCCACCGAGACCACAGGGCGGGCCAGGGTGTCGAGGTACACCCGCGCGGGCGTCTCTCGATGGACAAGCGCCTTGACGAGTGCCTGCTTCTTCGGGTGGTCCGAGGCGAGCCCCGATCGCTCCGCCTCCCAGGCGCTACCTTCGACCAGGTCGTTGGCGTCCCAGTGCTCCTCCGACCACGCGGTGAAGACCGTGCGCGTCAGCGTGCCGTCGGGCAGGTCGGTCTGAACGAGCCTCCCCAACGGATCGTACCGGAGCACGGGCGTGACGCCCTGGAAGCCCGCCGCTCCGAGCGCGCTCTCGGCGTCGTAGGCGCCGCTCGTACTGAAGTAGGGCTCGTACTGCTTGACCGGCAGACCCTTATTGTTGAAGACGGTACGCCCCGAGCCGATCCAGCGATCGGGCCCCGCTTCCTCCTCGGGCTCGACCCGCGTCTTGGTGAGCAGCTCGCGGCCGAAGCCGTCGGAGTACACCACCGCCTCCTCGAAGTCCTCCCCCCGCGCCACGGTCCGAACCTGGGCCTTGGCCCACACGGGCTCGGTGGCCACGAAGGTCTGCGGCGTGCTCGCGGTGAGGCTGTACGAGAAGATCACACTGGGCAGTCCCGGTTCCACCGCAGAGGGCAACAGGTCGCCCTCGTCGAGGCTCGCCTTACCCAGGGCGTAGGTCTCCACCACACGCCCCAGCGCATCAAAGCGCGCCTGCGATCGGTTGAGGTTGGGGTCGACAAGTTCCAAGGGCGCAAGCAGGTGGTAGTCATGCGTCGCCGTGGACGTGTTGCCCAGGATATCCTCGGCCTCGACCACGAAGAGGTCGTACGCGTCGAAGGTCACGACCCCCGTGGGCACAGGGGTCGTGACCAACGTCGCCACATGCCAGGGGTCGTAGAACTCCGTCGCCTGGTAGAAGTGCGCGGCGCTCGGCCGGGTACACCCGCCCCGCGCCCACCACAGCCCGTCGTCGAACACATACCCGCCCGCATCCGCGAGCAGCGACGCACGGGTCTCCGCGGGTGACTCGGCCTCCGCGGTGGGAATCCGCGCCCCGTACACCAGGTCCAGGTGATCGTCGGAGAACGCCGCCACGCGCGTCTCGAAGGGCAACGCCCGCGCGCCGATGGTCCCCAACGCAAGCGGGGCGTCGAGGGCGTCGTTCCAGTACAGGGTCCGTGAGCGCTCCAGCAGGCGACGCTGAAACGTCGGCGCCTCCGACCCCGTCTCAGGAACCTCGTGATACTGCAGATCGGCCGCGCCCTCGAGGGAGTCGACCGTGGCGAAGTCCGCCGCGCGGAAGAAGCGATCGTCGGGCGGCCCCTCCGTCCCCTCCCACCGCACCTCGTAGCCGCGGGCCTCCACGGGCACCGCGATCCGATACGGGCCCGTGTTGGGCACCGCGTGCACGACCTCCGTCTCGGAGTAGGTGATGTAGACACGCTCCTGGGCCTCGGTGACGGCGTCCTCCGCGTCCTCGTCGAGCCCCGTGGGCGGCACGAAGGCCACGCGCCGGGGATAGCTCACCGCCACCGCTTTGCGCACGGCCCCGTAGGCATCCACCTCCAGCGTGATCTCGTGCCCGATGCGGGGGTCGGCGTCGTCGCGCTCGGTGTGCCACGTGATCGTCTCCGCGGGGTCGACGCGCAGCACCGCGTGACGCCCTTGGCTCTCGACCACCATGACGGCGAAGCTCGCCTCCGTGATCTGGTAGGGCCTAGCCGCCAGCGGGCTCGCGTCGTTGGCGTACACCTCCGTCCGGAGCGTGCGGCCCCGTAGCGCGCGGCATGCCTCGCGTTCGACCGCCGGGGAGACACCCGTTGGCAGCGTCGTCATCGGCAGGCGTGCGGCGAGCACATGGCCTTCCCCGCGGAAGGCTTCCTCGACGCCGAGGTAGTACTCGTGTGTGCGGAAGTGCTCCTCTAGCCGCCGCCCCTCGATCCACGCCCCAGTGTGAAACCAGGTCTTGGTGACGATGGGGGGCGTGTCGAGCAGCGGGTCGTGCAAGGCCGCGGGTTCGGGTGCAGGCTCCGCGAAGGTCCCCACACCGCGATACGGCGCGAAGTCCTCGGCATCGGTCTGCTCGACCATGCCAAAGCCACGAAACTCCTTCTCCAGCCGGTCATAATGCCCGTGGTGGTAGCGGTAGCTCGCGACGTGCTCGGAGCCCGTGACGAGGTCGCGCGTGCGTACCCGGGCCACGATCTGCACCGGGAAGGGGAGCCTGGTGATCCAAGGCCGTCCCGCAGCCCGGTCGGCCAGGTAGTCGCGGGTGGAGGTCGCGTACTCGAACACCGTCTCGGCGCCAAGGTTGTTGACGACCCGCTCCAGCAGGTACGGCTTCTTGCCGCGGAAGAGGTCGTCGTATCGAAGCGGAGACTGCGCGTGCCCAGGGAGCGGGCTCGACCACACGACGCAGCCGGTTCCCTGGCCCAGCAGGTCCACCACCTGAACCTGCGCCACGCTTGGCACGGAGGGCGCCGCATGGAGCGTCTCGGCCGCGCCGAACCGGTTGCCCGCGTGATTACGCCAGAGCCGCACCGAGGAGGGCCCGAGGTACAGGAGGTCCGCCGTGCCGGTGCCGTCCACGTCGGCGAGGCGGAGGCGCTCGTGCTGGAACGCGTCTTGGGTGTCGAAGCGCGGCGCCTGGGCCATGGTGACCTTCGCCCCGAAGCGCCCATAGCCCTGGTTGGGCCAGTACACGACACTGCCGTTGCGGATGCGGACGAGGTCCGTCAGCCCGTCGCCGCTCATGTCCGCGAGGTAGATCGACTGCTCGATGTCCGCGAAGACCAGGCGGGCCCCACGCTCCTCGTCGGCCGTCTTCTGAACCCTGCGCCCCGGCGCGTAGCCCTTACGGCCTTCGGAGGGGTACCAACAGAAGACCTCATCCTCGGCGACCAGCACGTCGGCGAGCCCGTCGCCGTCCAGGTCGAGGAGGCGCACATTGGGGTCGCTGAGCGGCACGTTGAGCGGGCGGGGGAAGGCGCGGAAGGGCTCCCAGCCGCCCTCGGGGGAGCGCTCGAAGTAGCCGGCCACGCCGGGGCTCTGCGCCACCACCTGCAAGCCGCCGTCGCCGCCGAGATCCGTGACAGCAGCCCCACCCTGGAGCCTCGCGAAGTTGGGCAGCGAGGGGAGCGGCTCGAGGTGGCCGAAGCGCCCAGACCCCAGGTTGCGCTTGTAGAACCAATGCCCCCCTTGCTCGGTCAGAAAGCCCGGGATGCCCTCCATGTCGAGGTCGACCCAACGGTAGCGGGAGCCGTCGAGGCCCTCGGGCAACCCGTGCAGGTTCTCTGGGGCGATCGCCCCGAGGCTCTCGTCGAGCGCTGCAGGGATGTAGGTGAAGTCGAGCGGGGGCGTGGTGAGCACCGCCGAGCCCACCGTGTTGTCGCTGCCGTGTCCCTCGATCCAGGCGCGCGTGAGCAGTGTCGCGGCGGTCGTGGCCGTGTACTCAAAGCGCGTCACCGCGACGAGGTCTGGCGTCTCGGTGTCGATGCGGTGGAACATCAACACCCGCTGGCAGAGACGCCGCGTCCGCAGCTCGAAGCCCTGCCGGTAGGTCGAGAATGGATCCTGCCGGTGCACCCAGGGCTGCTCGTCGGCGAGCGCGGGGGACTCGGTCGCGTGGTCGCCGTAGTCGAACACGACGACGAACATGAAGTCGGTCTCGAGGTGCACGCCCGCGCTCTCGCCCAGGTCGTAGGGGGTGCGATTGCCGTAGCGGATGCGCTTGATGTGGCGCTGTCCGCAGCTCTCCGCGCCCCGATGGCGCTCGAACACGGCGGACGCGTCGACCCCGACCAGGTCCTCCTGCTTGTACTCGTACTCGGCGACGTTGCCCCGGTCGTCGTAGGTGCGTTCCAGGAGCCAGCGCAGGACACGGGCAGGCTGCGCAGGGTCTGCGATCCGGCAGGACGAGCTCCTGCCGAAGATGTGGGTGGTGTTGTCGCCCGTCGTGACGCGCCAGAAGACGTTGCCGCTCGCGGTCTCCCGCACCCGCTCGATGCGCGCGAAGGACCCCTCCACCCGTGGGCGGAACCGCTCGCACTGCACGGCCGTGGGCGTGCCCGGGGCGTCGATGGCGTCGGCGTAGGTGAGCGGTACCCCTGCATGGAGCACCTCGACGAGCTCCTCCTCATCGCCCCAGAGGAAAGTGTCGTCCGCGGCGTAGGTCGGGATGTGCTTGTCGATGCGGCGGGAGACCGAGGGCACGCCGAGCCCCCACCCGAGGCCGAAGATCCCGTTGCCTGCGCCCGAGCTGTACGACAGGCCGAGGCTCGGTCCCGCCCCCTCGCGCCCCGGCGAGGTCTTGATGGGAACCGACACCGAGGAGGTGCCCATCGCGAGGTTGGTCGACACCTTCTCCCCGATGCCGCGGATCGCGCCGCCACCCTTCGGCAGCTCCAGCGCTGGCATCTGCACCGCCTCGATCTCCCGTGGCTTGGCCTTGGACGCAGGGATCTCCCGAGAGGTCTGGGACGGGCCGGGCGCAGGACGCTTGCCCGCCTCGTCATCGCCGCGCCCGTCACGCATGACGCACCCGCCCGACGGGGGAGACCCGCACCAGAAGCGTCATCCACGCATGCTGGCCAATCGTCTGGGTCGTCCTGGTCATCTCAGTGCTCCCGAACGAGGGAGACCTGGAGGAGCAGGATGACATCCAGCAATGCGTCGAGCGGATCGCTCCCAAGGTCTGCGGCGACAAGCACAAGCACCGGCGCGGGATCGTCCTGGAGGGCACTGATTTCCCCTTCGGTCTCGAAGGCGAAAGCCGCACCCGGGGCCAGACGCATGCCGTGCTGGGAGTCGACCAGGGCCGAGTCCAGGACGGGCTCACCTTCGGCCGATGCGAGATCATGGAAGAGTTCCACTCCAACGTCCGGAACCACCGCGGCGTTTGGGGCGCGCATGGCAAAGAATCCGTGCAAGGTCTCGAACTCGGCGTGCACCCCACGAGGCAGGAAGCCGATCAGGCTCCTCAACGCGGGGAGCACCAGCGCCCGGCGCTCGACGTCCGTCGCCGTGCGGAACGCGTGCAGCGCGTCCGGCGCACTCTGCGCGAGGCTCACCATGTAGGCCCGCCCACTCTCGATCTCGGTCTCCAGAAGCGCCTCACGCACCCGGTCCGCGAAGACAACGCCGCCGTCGCGCGCGGTGTACTGGAGGTGCAGGATCACGTCGGTCATCGTACGCGTATCAAAGCTCTGCGCCTGGGGGTCGATCTCGAGACGCCAGCGGCCGACCGCTCCGGCCCCCTCGAAGGGCAGCACCTTCTCCGAACGAAAGTCGAGCTGGAACATCCCGCTGTCAGACTGCCCGCTGCTCGTGACGATGGACTGGGCGGGGACGATGTCCCGCACGATCAGACGCCCCTCCGGACTCAGGCCGGCCTCCGACGAGTCATCCCCGAGTTCGGCCCGACGCCGGATCACGCTGGAGAGCAGCGTCAGACGCGCGTGCACGCCACCATAGGGACCGATGACCGCGGGGATGGACACCGACACGGACTTGATCCGCCGGTGGTAGTGCCCCGGGTGGTCTCGATCAAAGAAGGTCTCAGGCAGGTCGAACTCGCACTCGCCGTACTCCCGCAGTTGGAGGAGCGCGACGGGGTTGAGCTGAATCAGGGAGATGTGCCGCGTGAGCTCGTACTCCCGGCGCTCGGACTCCAGGTACGCCTTCTCCATCCGCCGCAGTTGGAGGTGCAGGCGCTCGCCAGCCAGCAGACCGCGCTGCCGACTGTCCCAGGAGTCCGCCGTGATGAACCGCGCACGGTCGTCGAGGCGCTCGAAGCGGTATGCCCGCTCCGCGCGACGCGCCAGATCCAAGGCCATCTGGTAGGACTGGAACAGAATGGTCGAGACCTGGCGTGCCATCCAGTCGTACAACTCGACGTTGGTGAACTTCGAACGAAGCTCCTGCTCAATCTCCGCCGCATTCGTGATCTGGCGTCGCAAGTTGTCGCGCTCATGCCGCGCGATCGTTTCCCGGATCTGAGCTGCCTGAATCTGCTTGTCGATCTGGACGATCTCATTCAAGGCCATATTGGCTTGGAACATCCAATCGTCGTGTCGATGATGGTATCCGCCCTTGGTGGCGAAAGAGGATCCACGGTGGGCAAAGATCGAGCTCGCGATATTGAGCGCCTGCCCAGCGTAGGAGGAGGCGGCCGCGAAACTGCTCCCTCCGGTCTTGAAGAGGAATGTAGGACTAATGCCAACGGACCCAAAAATCGAGTCCGGGAGCGAAGATGACATTGCCGCCATCAAAGAAGTAGCCTGAGCCGCAACCTGCAGACCCACAGCAATAGCTTGAGCATCCATGGCCGCGACCTCGTAGACATTCATAAAGGGCTTGTCGCGATAATACCCCTCGCGCTTTACCGCCATATTCCTGGAATCAAGAAGGGCCTCGCGCTGTCGAGCCGACTCCTCGATCTGCAGATCCCGAATGACGATGTTTGCCTCCAACATCGAGCGCTCGTGCCCTGCGCGCAGTCGAGACAGCGCCTCCGCATCCCGCTTCTCAAAGGCAGACAGCAACTGTCCACCGAGGTACTTCACGTCTCCCGTGAAATCAACGGCCCGCTGGAGCAGGACCTGAAAACGGAACGTCGGCAGCGAAGGCGCCACATCGCGGAGGGCGGATCCAATGTCTACCCCCGTCGCAACGGCTCGGACGAGCATCTCTGGATCGATCGGAGCCTCAAAGAGCGGCAAATCTCGGCGAATGCCCTCGATGTCAAGACAATGTCGGATCTTGAAGAGACGATCAGCAACACGATCCCAGTAGGAAGTCAATTGCTCATTAGCGGGCAAGCAAAACCCAGACAAGCGTCCGAGCATCGCAAGAACTTCGCTCGCATTATCAAAGTGCGGAGTGCAGCAGTCCTGGGCTGCTCCCCCGAGGAATCCCGACGGGGAACTCGAACTGAGTACTCCTTGGAGCGTCAGAGCCTCGCCGATTTCATTGCGTCGGATGGTCGTGGGGCGTTGACCGAGCAACTCCGAGGCGAGCACGTAGAGTTGCGTGGCCTCATTGATGGACTCCCGGGTGCCCCTCTGGAACAGCTGGTCGCCCCAATCAAGGAGGTTGTCGATATAACGAAATACCACCGCGATCTGGAACGAGCGCTCCCTGAACACCGCAATCGCATGGGGGTCGAAGGGATTCTCAAGCCAGACCGCGATCTGCTGAGCAACCCTCTGCCGCGTCTGGCGCACAGAAACCTCGTGGTTGCGCGGATCTACAAGTGCCTGCAGGTCATTCGAAGAGGCCCCAGACTCGGCCAGGAAGAACGGTCGGAAGCGCCAGCACCGTCGCAGGCTTCCCCCTCCCTCCAATTCCTCCGATCCAAATGCCTCGGGAATCTCCGTCTTCACCGTGTAGGGATCGAAGACGAAGTGAAACCACTGCTGGGCACGTTCGAACTGCTGATCCTCGTTCAGCATGCAGGCGATACGAAAAGGAGCATGAAAGAACACCTCCCAATTGTAATGCCCGTAAGGTCCTCCCGGGGAAAAGTCCAGGTCGTCCGAAGGTGCGTCGCTCTCTGGGACTTGAAACGAGTAGACGTCGTTCAGGTTCTTGGGCACGAAGCGTCCATCCGTACTAGGCAACATATCAACAGGAAACTGAGCAGAAAGCGTGAAGAGGTCCTTGACAGTGCCGCGATTCAAACGCGCCAAGAGAGAGCACACTCCCGAATGGCTCAGGGACGCGATCTTCAGCCGAGGGGCGGGAATGGGCGAGGCGACCGGCGGTGGTCCAAGGTCATCCGCTGCCGACGATTGGCCCGTAGTTACATCTCCCGGCATGTCATTCCCAGCGACCGACACATCATTTTCGCCGGAGTATGCCGTATTTGAGCCGAGTTCGCCCGAGGACTCAGCCTCCCCCGGCAGAAGTCGTTCCGTCAACTTCGCTCCACCCGAGGGAAGTCCAGTACCACCCGTGGAATCCCTACGACAACCAGAGCATTCAGAATCCTCAATCAAAAACACTCGATGTCCATCGTGCAGGATCACCGGACGGCCGGGCAGAACAGACTGCCGAAGTCCTTCAAACCCGACCGTAGCACGACTTTGATCAATCGTGAGACGATACTGATAAGGGGCCGACTCGCCGAGCTGGGTGGCAGGCCAAGGCAAGCGCGGAACGGACATCACCCCCACAGGAGTCAAGGCAGGTCCAAAGCGAAACAACACAAAGATGGGCTCATCGTCCCAAGTCTCCAGCTGATCGTCACTCAAATAATAGTGCGACCCGCTCACAGAGTGAGAATCGACAGGAAATCCAAGACCGACGGCGAATACAACCGTACTGGCAGTCGCCGGACGCAAGATGCGCTCAATTTCGCCTGTACAGTCCTTGAGAACAAACAAGGCGCGAGAACGAGTGGCGAGCATTCCTGATGCAGAACCGGCGATATAATTTACCGAGTGGTAGACCGTGATCACAACCGAGACGCCGGACGAACTGCTCGCGGGAATGGCCCGAATAATGAGATTCCTGCCACGGCCATCACCCGCGTATGTTGAGTCGACGGTCACTGCCGTCTCAGGATCAAGCTCAATACGCTGGGAATCCTTTGATACCCTCGGCGCAGTCCACCCCCCATTCTCCCTACGGGTGTACCCAACCCGGACGGAGATTCCGGGTTCCGCAGGCTGTTGAGGGGAAGTCTGTCGCTGCGCCGCAACCATGCTCGATTGGGTATCGTCGCTGTCGCCGCTAATCTCAGTCCAGAACAGGTGCAGAATCCCATTGAGCAGAATGAGCGTGTGGGCGGTGCCAGCGAATTGAACGTCGAGACGCTCCCAGGGCGTCCATCGAAGGCCTCCGACCCGCTTTCGATAGAAGTATTCGTGAGGCAGCGCCATCGTTCGCGCGACGAGATGAAGAGTCTCTACTCCGCCCTCCGGCGTATCAACGGTCAACGCTCGAATGTCCAGGCGGGAAATCTTGTCAAGCCCGCTGAGGTAGGAACCGATCGCCTTGGAGAGATCAGCCTCCGAGAGTTGGGACTGCTGCAACGAGTCCTCAAGAGAGCGAAACAGGAACGTCTTGTCGCGACGGAGCGACGGGTCGAGCCAGTTCTCGGGGTAGAGGAATACCTTGCGGTTGGCCTCCCACACCCGGTACTGCTTCATCCACTCCCATCGCCGTGCATAGCCCGGCCGGGGTGCGGCACCTTCTTCGAGCCCCATAAGGCTACGCTGAATCGCAGTCTGCACCGCGGCCGTTGCGAAGAGAACACGAGTCGTCTGCATGCAGCAGCTCATCTCGGTGTCGATGAGCAACCAGCCGAACAAGGAGTTCCGATCCAGGAACATCTGGCGCTGACAGTGAAAGTCCGCCAGCGCGTCCCGCTGCATTTCGCGGAGGCGATCGATCAGCGGTTTGGACCGGGTGAGCCAAGCCGCATCGCCAAAGCGGGACCGCAGGGATTGCCGGATTCCCTGCGTCACAGCGAGACGATGGGTGAAGGGATCGGCCTCGGTGTCGGTCTCGGCGAACTCAGCACCCCACGCCAGGACCACGGTGGGCGGCACCGCCAACGCCGTCGCCGCGGACTCGATCGCCATCCGGCGTCGTACGCGACGACTGACGGCGACATAGGAGACGGCGGTGTAGGCAACGTCAAACAACTCGTCCGAGTCGGGCGGCGGCTGAAGGTGGGCCCATCCCGTGAGATCCGCGATGACTGCCCGATCTTCATCACTAGATCCGGCGCTCGGTGCGATCGCCTCGATCAGATCGAAGACGGTGCGATCCGGGTCCTGGATCAGCGTCCGGAACGACAGGGCCTCCCACGTGTCAAGCAGACGCCACGCGGCATCGGTCCGGTCTTCCTCGCTCATCCCGGACGCGACCGGGAGCTTCCTCAACTCGAGCAGATCGAGTTCAGCCCCGACGTTGTAGCGCCCCAGTTCGGCGTCAGTGAGCCGCAGCATCTCGGTCGCTCGCGCGGCCTTCCACAAGCGCTCAAGGCGTTGCAGCACCGTCGGCATCGGCACCGGCTCGGTCGCGAGGATGAAGTCCGGGGAGAGGAAGTAGTCACGCGCAAACGTTGGCGCATCGACCGCATCGATGACGCCGAGTCCCTCCGGCCCCAAGAGCAACTCGCTGCGGGTGGTGGAGACGTTCAAACCGTCTGCGAGGATGTTCGTCAGTTGCCGCTCCAGCCCGAAGTCCCGGAGGCGGTCCCTGAACAGCAATGTGCCGCGGAGGAGCCAAGTGTAGCTGCGGTTGCGACGGTCGGCGAAGCTCGTCGGCACGACCGACCACTCAGTCTCGACGTTCTCAGCCTCTTCGACCGCGAGATCTGTCAGGTCGTCCTCGCCGAACACGGAGGCGAGGGCCGTGTTGTCCGAAGGTTGAAGCCCCGCGGCGAAGCGCGCCGCCAGCTCGGCGACGTTCGTGGGGAGAGGAGTATCCCAGACCTCCTCGGCGAGTCCTTGAAGGCTCCGACGGACGGCGTCGCGCTGGTTTGAGTCGAGCTCTCCGCGGAGCCCATCGAGCGCGACCAGCAGGTACTCCCGACGCACTTCCCGCTCTGCAAAGCTCGAGGCGGGCAGGCTTGCGACGACCGCCCAGAACGGCGTCGTCAGGAACGCCGACAAGCCCACAACGGCGGGCGTCTGGAGCGGGGCCGTGAAGGCGTCGCTCACATGCAACGCCGCCAGCACCGACATGGGCTCCATCTCATCCTCGCCCAGGTCGAACTGAGGCAATGCCAGCAGGTGCCGACGAAGGAGACACATCCGCACGACGGTGTCGAACCGCGCGTCGATGTCCTCCTGCGTCGCGTGGATCATCGCAGAGAGGTCTTCGTAGAAGCCTTCTCCAAAGGCTACGTCGCAGACAGTTTCGTCGTCGGGCGCCGAGAGCGCACCAGGGGCCCCGAACACATCGAGCCGCCCGAGGAACGCGGCGACCTTCGCTCGAAACGTCTCGATCGCCGCGGGCGTCCAGCTCGGGCTGACTGCTGCGTCCAGAACCCTGCGCGCGAGGATCGAGGCGTCGCCTTCGGGGGTCTCGTTCTTCGGTCGGGCACCTTGCGGAGAGGGGACCGGGAGGTCGGGAATGGTGGAGAGGCGCACGAGGCGCTGCGCCACAAACTGCCGCCGTGCGACGCTCGCGGACGGGTCCACGGTGATCGCGATGAGCGCATCAACCTCGTGGTCCCAGAGCACCCGACCCAGCACCTCTCGGAGGAATCCCTCCCGCGAGTCGGTCCCGCTCGTGAGGGACTCCTCTGCGTCCAGGAGCTCGAACACCCGCGTCGCGGCCTCGTGGGTCGTGAAGCGCGCGAGCGAGGGCACCCATGCTGCCTCCGCGATCGACTCCGGGGCCACCTCCAGACGGAAGGGCGCCGTCTCCGCGACGACCTGCTTCAACGCCTCTCGAAGAGACGACAGCACCTTGGTCGCCTGATCCTCACTCAGGATGAGCCGACTCCGCGCCGCAGCATCGTGCACCAGGAGGTACGCGACATCGGCGATGGGGGCGCGCGCGGTCCGCGCAAACGCCACCATCCTCAAGAGTTCCCGCAACCGTAGCCAGCCACTCTCGCCGGTTGGGTCCGCGGCATCCCCCGGGGGCGCGAGGATGCTGAGCCACCAAACCGCCTCGGCGATCGGCAGGCCCATCGAGCGCGCGACCCGAGCTCGGGCCCACAGCTTCCAGATCTGTCCGCGGTCCGCCACGAGCGGCCCCTCCGCCGCCGGCCGGAGGGCCAGGAGGTCGGGCAGACGCAACCCAAGGGCCCGCGCGAGCACACGCTGTTCGAGCTCGGTCAACGCACGCGGCTCTTCCGCCACGAGGATCGCGCCCTCGGTACGAATCTCGGCGAAGACGGCATCCGATTCCTGACGAACGGGTCCCTTCTCGAAGACCTGCTCCCAGAGAGACCCCTCCGGGAGTGGCATCACGAAAATTGCGTTCGTCGGATTGTCGCTGGGTACAGGGGACCAAAGGGCCAGCAGTTCGATCGGCTTCAGGCGAAGCGCACGCGCCAACTCCTGCGTCTCCGCCAGAGCCCACCATGCGGCAGCATCGAGCGTCCTCCTCGCAGGCGCGTCAGGCACCAGCGGTGCAAAGAGGTCGAGTGCGGCATCCAACACCTCTGGATCCCAACCCAGGCGATGCTGCAGCCTCAGGAATCGATGCAGGCCTTCAAGAAACCACGACCTTTGTTCGAGCCCAGTGACAACATCCGAGGCGTGGCCAGGCACCGCGGGGCCAGGACTGATCTCCAGATCAGTGAGATCGCAGTCCCCCGGAAGTTCCGGTATCGTTGCCGCCGAGAAGCGCTGCACATAGCGAGTGCCAACCACCCGTACCAGTTGTTCCCACGAGAGGTGCAGTCGTTCGAGGAGACCCTTGGCAAGAACGCTCGCAGATGTATCCGGGCCGAGGTCCTCTCCAAAACGTCCATCCGTTCCAATCCCAAATCGCCAGGCGTCCGTCATTCTAGCCGTGGTGATTGGGAAATCTTCAAACGGAAGCGCTTCAGCGTTGGTCATTCCCAAGCGTTCAAGAGAGTTGAGGCGAAAAGGCTCTAGGTCGTCAGGGAATCGTGATTCTCCTGCCGCGACTGGCAACTGCAACAGGTGCGCAAGGGAAGTGCCCACATCGCTCAGATAGAGTCGAGACTCGACCGAGGGCCGATCGAAGGGATGCGCAAACGACGTTCGAATCTTGTCCCGAGCCAGCAACCGAAGCGCGGGATACCAGGTATCCAGGGGGTATGCGGCCAACTCGTCTGCAGTGGCATCTGGACGCAGGGGGAGTGAGGGAGGAGGAGACTCTGAGGCGATGATCGGATCGAGCAGCGGGTCGACGGGCGACATCTCAAGCTGTCGATAGTTCTCGGCGAATCCTCCAAAATCAACCAAGTAAACATGCCGCTCAAGCAGCTCGTTGATGAGGTCGATGTGAGGCTGGGGCGTCTGCGTCGCTGCGCAGCTCAACGGCGTGAGCAGCAGATCTTCGCGACGCAATCGATGGAAGGGATCCGGGGATCCGGGGAGTTCAGGTCTCGTGATCTTCTGCCAGACCGACGACCAGACCCCTCCCACTGAGAAGCCATCACGCAGATAGGCCGTGAGTTCCACGAGGTAAGCGGACGGGCTGAGCGCCGAGAGGCATGCCTCGCAGGCACAGCCGCCGAGGGAACCAAAGAGGGTCTGCACCTCCACCGGAACCTGGTCGAACATCGGTCCCGACGCCGAGCCGCCAGCCATCTGAACGTACAACTCTGTGGAAACCTCAAGAGTTGAGGCATCCCTAGCAGCCTGAGTTGCGCGTGCCACTTCGGGAGGAGCTTCAGATGCCTGAACGCGGTGTTTGAAGTCATCATCCGGCATCTTCGCGAGATCGCTGACAGAGTCGATCCCGGCTTCCTCAAGCAGCTCGATGACCTTGTGATCCTGGGTGACCTGTGCGGTCTTCTGGATCTTCTTGATCTCTTCCCGCGCTGCGGTAGTGACCATGTTTGTGGGATCGTGCGTGGCCAGATAGCCATCAACCTGGTCGAAACGGATGTCAAAGTCATCGAAGGCCGAGTCAACAAAGAAGTCCTTGACCTCCTCTGAGACCGAGGTACTCTCGGCAACATAACGCTTTACCTGCTCCTTCGGCAGGGCCTTGTCTACCTTGCTTCGAAGATCGTTTGCATACTTTTCGATCCTGTCCTCAATCGATCCCAGGTCCGGCGGCAACCAGGTCTCGGCAGGCGTGACGGCGTGAAGATCATTGAGTTGAGTAGACCACCACTCCTGAGTCTGGCCCGCAAGGGAGGGGGTGTCGCTGACCACGCCTCTCAACTTGGAGATCACGGGGTCATTCCAGTCGGTCAGATCACCGAGTTGGAACGAGAACTTAACCTGTTCGACGAGCTCGGTATCGGGCGGATCACCAAATGCTGAATGGGTGCTCAACGACGGCCAGATCTCCTCGGACGTCCCATTCCTGGTGTTGATGATCCATGCCTGCGCGATGGCCTGCCGCTGTGCGTCATTGAGTTCGGTCGGGAGTGCCTTGCGCAGTACCGTGGGCTCCTCCGTCGTTCCGATGGCCTGCGCGGCACCGATCGCCGTCGCCTTTTCGAGGAACGTATTGATCTCAGGGGCGGCTCCTGAGGCGAGGTCTCCGTCCTTGACCGCTTGCCCCCAGGCGCTCTGCATCGTCGCGGAGTTGGACAGGGCGAGCCCGAGTCCATCCGGGGGAAGACCCTGATTGAGCAGGGCCTGGATGATCGGTCGCTCCAGCGTGAGGCTCTGCGCCTCGAACTTGGCGACGAGCAGTTCTGCGTCGACGGCCTTCTGCAAGAGTACAGGGGAGACCTTCGCATCACTGGCGATGACGCCGACTTCAACCTTGGTCAGCTCGGCCAGGTTGTGGCCGACAAGGTAGGGCGCGACCTTCTCCTCAAACTTCGTGATGGGCTTCGGGGCCACTGCGGAAGCCCCGGGTACCGTAATCTCCACCCGAAGCGTCGAGGGAGGCGCCTTCAGTAGCGAAGACGCGGCGACCTCCTCATCCTCAAGCTCCACGACCAGCCGCAGCAGGGGAGGTGTGTCCTCGGCGCCTGTCGGCAGACGGTAGCGCAGAGAGAACTCACCCTTGCTGTCCGTCATCGCCGCCGCGAGGTCCGTCGCCACAAGCCCAAGGTTGGTATGGAGGCGCAGACGTACCAAAGCCTCGGGCAGCGGATGTTTGTCCGCCGTGCGTACCGTGCCCGAGATCAGAGGCGTTTGGCTCTGCTCCACCTCTCCGACCTTTGGATCACCGACGTGGAGCTTCAGCAACACCCCGGCCGTGGACGGCTTCCATGTATCTGGAGAAGTCGCCAACAGGAGGGTGGTGCTGTCGGAGACGCGGATGCTCAGTCCGCTACTTGAATCCAGAAGCAGCCGAACGTCTTCATCCTCCACCGCGATCTGGAATCCACCATCCGCTCCGCTCACGGTGGTTCCGACCTCGACCGACGCTTCTCCCTCCGGATGGCGCATCGCCTGAATCTGGAGCCCGATCAGTCCCTCTCCTGTCAGACGGTGAACGACGCGACCATTGATGAAAAGGTCCAGTGATTCAGACATGACGGATCTCCTGATACAGGGCGCTGCCAGAGGCGTGGTCTACGTACAATGGGACAACTAACCGCACCCATGAGCCGGGTGCGCAATGCTCAGATGCGTCCCCAAGCGCTATGGGGGGAGGTCCACCCAGATCCCGTTCGGGTACCCTCGGGATTTCAGCATCGCGACCGTCTTGGTCAGAGGGATGCCGTCCACGTCTCTGCCGGAGAACCCCAGCGCGACCTGCCGCTCCTTCCAAACACGGCGGTCTTCGGGGACGTCCCCTGGCCGGGCCACGAAGGAGAAGCGCTCGAACCGGTGATGATTCACGAGCGCGGCGAAGAGGTAGTCGTTCGGGTCCCCGAAGCTCCTGCTCGGCACGAGGGTGGGGTCGGTCTTGCTGCGGTGCGTCCAGATGTTGCGATGCCCGAACACACCGACGCAGTCGCTCCCGGCGCGTCCCGGATCCATCCGCGCGATGCGGCCGGCTTCCGGCCGGTCGTTGATGTCGTCCCAGGCCACCTGCTTCTGGATGCCGAGCTGCTCGCACAGGAACACGACCATCAGGGCCGCGGCGTCCACCGTCGCCTGGTACATCGTGCCATCCTCCTCGGTCACCATCTCGAACCCGATCGAGAAGGCGTTCACCTGACCCGCGTGCCAGGTGAAGGAGGTGATCGGGTCGTTCTGCCAGACGACGGAGCCATCCAGGTCGACCGTGAGGTCCCAACTTGCCTTGCGGGTGCTGTTCCTCATGGAGCGGTTGTACAGGAAGTCGAGGTCACTGGGCTTGCCGCCGGGCCGTAGCTCCTTGCTGCGACGCCCGTGGACCGTGTGGGCGAAGATCGATCGGATCGGGCGGGTCCGAGGATTGACCTTGGTCGTGCGGTGCACCCGCGTGGGCTGGTCCAACCAGTCCACGGTCGTCACGCCTGGCACCTCGAATCGATTCCCCCCGAACGTGATCACCACCCACCTCCTGGTGAACTAGAGCTACCCGGTGGTTGCTTGGAATTCAAGCGTCCCAAGCACGAAATCGTCGACCGCAAGCGGAAAGCATACATCGTGCCGCGTTTTTGCGACGGCGAAGATCGAAGTTTCTTATTTCTACGTCGCGTTTAGCAGATTCATAGCGGTAGCGGAGTCATTATTTTCTTGCCTTCAGTCTGTGATCATGCATGTGGATCGCGCCCCGGTGCAGATGCCTCTGCTGTGGCTCCCCCGGGTGAAACGCGCATGGTTTGCCGCGCATGGGGAGAGTGCGGCCACGACGGCTGCTGCGGCGCCACGGTGGCGCTGCGAGAGAGGATCCGACCATGAGCACCAAGAAGCAGAGCGATCTCATCCCCGTCACCTTCCTGCACCCGCGTGGGGGCAAGGAGTTTGCCGCGGACATCGGCCCCGACACGACGGGGCAGCAGGCGATCGACGGGATGATCAAGGAGAAGTTCATCGATCCCGCCGGGGCGAACGAGGCCTACACGCTGCAGCTCACGCGCACCGGGAAGCTCATTCCCCTCAGTGCGTCGATCGTCAGCAGCGGTCTGAAGGAGAACGACACGATCACGGTCCTCGTCGTCAACTCCGGCGCGGGACGCTGAGGAGCACCCCATGACCCTCCACGAGCTCCGCACGCGCCTCGCGCTCGACGCCACGGTCGTCGCCCGCCTTCGATCGCCGCTCCTCGGGGCCATCAAGGGATTTGTGGCTCCCGATCACATCGCGCGCGGCAAGGTCGCCAGCGCGGCGGAGCTCGCGGCAGGGCATGCCGTCTACTGGTCCGTAGAGTATCGGCAGGCGATGCTCGCGGGACCCGGCGCGCCGCTCCGGGCCGCGACGGCAGTCTTCGATCTCCTCGCGGGCGGCAACTACCCCTACAGCTCGCCGTTCGCGAGCTTCACCTCACGGCCCGCCCCCTGGTGCGGGCACGTGCATCCTGTCAGCGGCACGATCTGTCTCGGGGAGCACTGGAAGCGCGCGAACGGGCAGATCACGCTCGCGCATCTCGTCCTTCATGTGATGCGGCTCGTCAACTTTGACGAGCCGCCGACCACGGACGGTTTCAACTCGCAGGCGCTGCGCTACGGCGTGGAGGTCTTGCGTGGGGGACCGCTCCACCCGGACCTCCTCTATCCGACGCTACCGGTGGACCTCCTGCACGGTGTCACGGACGACGAGGCGGTCGCACCGGAGGCCCCGTCGAGCCTCTTCAGGCCGCGCGCGATCGCGGCCCCTGCGCAGCAGGCGTCGACCACCGTCGTCTTCCGCCCCCGCGCGATCACGCTGCCCACTGCGGAGCCGGTGATCTTCGTGCCTCGCAGGAGCGCGCGATGAGCACGAACGACTTCTGCCCTCGGGCAGTGCGCGAGGAGCCTGTCCGCGAAGTCGGCCGGGACGAGATCCGCACGGCGCACCTGGTCTTCCACGGGGCCGACGGCTTCGAGGTCGCGATCCCCGAGCGCCTGCTCGCCCGCGCCATCGCCATCGGCAAGGCCCACGCCCCGCTCGAATGGCTGGGGCAGCTCGTCGGTCTGCGGTGCCTCGACGCAGGGGGTCCCCACGTCGTCATCGAGGCGATCGTGCAGGACGTGGGGGCGCGGCGTGAGCCGCACTTTGTGACCTCGACGGTCGAGTCCGAGGCGCGTACCCGTGCCCTCGCCCGAGAGCAGTTCCCGGACGCGGTGGTGGTCGGCTGGATCCACGGCCACGTCCGCCACGGGGCACAGTACTCACGCCACGACTTCAAGAACCAGGCGACCTGGACCGACCCCAACTCCATCGGGGTCGTGGTCGACCCCTGGGACGACCGCCGCCTCGCGGTGTACCGAGGCCCCAAGGGCGAGCGCCTCACGCAACAGATGCGGCCCGCGCAGCCTCACGCAACCGCGCCGGACGCGTCCACAGATCCGCCGACGTCTCGGCGCCGTCGCGCCCGACGCATCGCGCGTCAACTGCTCATCGTCGCCGCGGCCATCGTGGTCGGCGGTTGGATGGGTAGGAATGAGGCGCGCATGAGCGTCCTGGAGCGCAGCCCGCTGCACGCGGCCGAGCAACGGCACCGCGCACCGTCCGCGGCTCCGTCGCCCGGAGACTCGCCGCGATACGTTGGCGTCTGCGCCCGCGAGGGGAGGAGCGCTCCTGTGCTGGTTCCCCAGCACCCCCCGGGCGATGGCAGGACGCAACGCACGGGAACCGACGCGCATGGGGTTGATCGATCCGGCCGACGGAGCGGCGGGCGCTCCCGGCGTGGTCAAGGAGGGTCTCGTTTATGATGTTCATCGCCATCCTCATCGCAGGTCTCATCACCAGCCTCGTCGGCCTCGGGTTTCGACGGATGCTCGGCTGGCCCAGCACCTTCAGCGACGCGCTCAAGTGGGGCTACGGCCTCCTCGCGGTGTCGCTCCTCTACAGCGCCTTGCCCCAGGCCATTCAGGGCGCGACGCGGTTCGAGCCGGGCCTCCGGCTCCCCGACGTGAGCATCGGCGACGCCTTCCCGGCGCTCCTCGTCGTCGGGCTCGCGGTCCTCGGCTACATCGGCTGGACCCGAGGCGAGGCCGCCCGCGAGCAGCAGCTCCGCCGAGAGGAGCGGGCCCTCGAGCAGCCGCGCCACCGCGAGGCCCCGCCTCCCCCCGCACTCGGGGCCAACGAGGGCACCTTCCGTCCCCGCGGTCTGCGGGACCCGCTCCTCGGCGACGACTGATCCGACCATGCTCCGCTCCCTCTCCTTCCTCCGGAGGCTCCTCGGGGACGACCGCGACGCAGCGTTCGCCGCCGAGGAAGGGCGCCTCCGCCGCTCCCTCGACACACCCTCTCTCGACCCGAGGTTTATGAACGAACTACGCCGAGACGTACGGTCCCAGGGCCCATCGGTTCTGCTCGGCAACCCGATCGAGGCCCCTGAACTCGCCGTGCGATTGCCGCTCTCCGAGATCGCCGGTTCTGGCCATGGGGTGGTGCTTGGGGCCACCAATAGCGGCAAAACCTATGCCTGTTTGGCCATCGCCCGCGGTGTCCTCGCTGCGAACGCGGCCGATCCGAGCTCGATTGGCCTGGTCGTCCTCGATCACAAGGGGGACATGGCAGAGCTGACCCGCGCTGCGATTGCGGAGCTCGTCGATCGCCTCCCTCCCGACGAGGCGCGGGGACTGATCGACCGCGTGGTGGTGCTCAACCCCTTCTCGGAGCACGCCCTCGTCCCGATGCAGGTGCTGCAGCCCGAGGCCGGTCTCGCGCCCGAGATCCAGGCCTACGACGCCACCACGGTCATCAACCGGGTCGGCGGCGAGCTCGGCGTACAGCAGGAGCAGTACGTCTACCACGCGTGCCTGATGGGCGTGACCTGTGGCGTCTCGTTGCCCGAGATCCAGCGGCTCTCGCACGACCCTGCTGCGCTCGCGTCCTGCGCCGCTCGCTCGTCCTCGGCGGAGGTGCGGGCCTTCTTCGCCAACGAGCGGCGCCTGTCTGCGACCTCGCTCCAAGGCGTCCAGGCCAGGCTGTCGCGGCTACTCCGGCTGCCCAGCGCGCGGCTGGCGTTGGGCGCGCGGGGCAACGTCTCCTTCCACGACCTGCTGGCCTCGCGCATCCTGATCATCGACGTGGGCTCGCCCCCCGCGGGCTGCGAGGATATCGCGCGCTTCTGGGCCGGCCTCTACACCCTCCGGCTCGTTCGGGGCATCTTCGCGCGGACGGTGGCCGAGGCCCGCCGACCCGTCGCGTGCTTCATCGACGAGTGGCAGGAGGGGCTGCTCGCCGGGGGTGACATCGCCGAGCACTATGAGCGCGTGTTGCAAATGGCCCGCAGCCGCGGTGTCGGATTTTGGCTGTCCAGCCAGAGTTTTGCGGGGGCGGCTCGTGTGTCGGCCACCCTACCCCGCGTGGTGCAAACCAACACCAGGATTCAACTGTGGTTCGCGGCCTCGCCTGAGGACGCCCGCATGATGTCGGCCCTCCCGGTAACAGGGCGGCGACCGCGTCCGCCCGCGGAGCCCTGGGAGGAGCGCAGGGGTTCGCCCTTCATGACGCCCGAGTCGGAGCGCGAGCTCCTGCGCGAGCAGCTCACGACCCTGCCCGCGCGCACGTTTTTGTACTGGAACCGGAACCGCCCGTATCGCGCCCAGTTCGTCCGCACGACGCCTCTTCGCCTGCCGGACCTCGACGCGCTCCGCCCCCGCCTCCGCCAGCGGCTCCGCGACGGGGCCCTCGCGCGGCCCATCCCCGAGCTCGCCCGGGAGGTCGACGCCCCCGCTCCCGCACACCCGACGGGGGAGCCGAACCAGGGCGTCTTCCGGCGCCGTACCCCTCCGACCGAGCCGCCCGCGCTGCGAGGACCGTCCCGTCAGCCGCGACGCGGGCGTTGACCGACCGCCCTCTGTACTCCCACCTGCGTTCAGCGCCCACCGGCCCCCTCCTGGGGCCGGAATGCCGCCCTCGCGTCTCGTGAATCCATCAGTACAGAAGTGGTATTGTGCAGCACGCCTGGGCGCACGGCGCGCCCGCCCCGTGCGCCCGGCCCCCGCGCCCGGGCCCACTTGGTCTGCGCACCCGCCGCCCGTCGCCGGTGCACGATGTCAGATCCCCGTGGTTGCGGCGTGCGGTTGAGGCCGCGACGCTCGCTGCATGAGTGCACCCCCTCGGCCTTCGCTCCGGGATCCCCTCGAAATCCTGCGGTCATGACCAACTGAATCTGACCCACCCCTCGGAGTGAATCAGCCCACTCACCGCGTGAGTGACAGCACCTCCAGCACCCCGCTGAGGCTCCTGACCCAGGTGGCCAACGTGTCCCCCGTGGCCACGCCTGCCTGACCCTGGGTCGGCCCTTCGACGGCCCTGACGAGCCCCCTGGGTGAGCCGCTACCCATTACGTGTCTCCGTCTCCGCTGCGATCACTTGCAGCCCGCCCCGCGGGTCACGATCACCTCGGCGTGCTGCGCGAGCCGATCGAGCAGGGCAGCGGTGAGCTTGTCGTCGCCGAACACCCTGTTCCACTCGCCGAAGGAGAGGTTGGAGGTCATCACGATGGCGCGCCGCTCGTGCCGCGTGGACAGCACGTCGAAGAGCAGCCCGCCCCCTGACCGCTCGAAGGGAACGAAGCCCAACTCATCCACCACCAGCACGTCCACCCGCTGCAGCCGGTCGTGCAACCGGCTGAGCTGCCGTGCATCACGCGCCTCCGTCAGCGTCCTCACCAGATCCGACGCCCGGAAGAACAGCGCCCCATGGCCCCGCCCAATCGCCGCCATCGTCAGGGCGATGGCCAGGTGGGTCTTGCCCGTCCCAACGGGGCCCAGCAACACGACATTGCGGGCCGTCGAGACCCACTCGCAGCGGGCCAGATTCTCGATGCGAGGCCGCTCCACGCCGTGCGCACGACGCCAGTCAAACTGCGCCAGGGTCTTCGGTGCGGGCAGCCGCGCAGCGCGCAGGCGGCGTGCGACCGCGTGCTCGACGCGGGTCGCGACCTCGGCGTCCAGCAGCGTGTGCAGGTACTCCCCGGGCGCCCAGGCCTCGGACAGCGCGACCCGCTCGGTCTGCACAAACTCTCGCGCCACTGTCGGCAGCTTGAGGGTCCGGCACAGGGCCTTGATGGCGCCGTGGCGGGCCCCGCGGCTCGAGTCGGAGTCGTCGCTCATACCACCCTCCTCGGCCTGCACAGGGCGTCGTAGCGGCTCAGGTCCGAGCTCTCGACCTCGTAGCCACGCAGGGCCTCGGGCACCTGCATGGGCTCGGCCTTGGGGGCTACCGCGGGCGCGGCGGGCACGAGCTTCTGCGAGGCGAGCGAGGCCTCGATGTTCTTCGCCGTCGCCGCCATCCCCTCGGTGTGGGCCTGCCGCAGCCACGGGGCGAGACGACGGGCGGCCTCGATCTCGTCGGGGCTGTGACGCAGCCGCAGCGCGCTCCACAGCGCAGGCCACGGGGACCAAACTGCGCCACCAGCTCCGAGACCACCTGACGCAGGGCCTGAGGCTTGATCGACAAGGGCAGCAGCAGGTGCTGGTAGTTGACGCTGCTTCCTCCGAAGGGCAGCCGAGGGTGGGTCACCGTCTCGTCTCCCCGGGCGAATACCACGGGCTTCGTGGGCGGACGCGCGGACCTCGACGTGTTGCTCGCGCAGTGGTCCGTGCAGCGCTGCTCGCGCGCTGACCCTCAGCGGTTGGTCGACGGAACGCCGGCGTCGGAGAACGACGATCTGCAGACCCCTGCGCGGACAGCGCATGTATGTCGCAGGGAGTACTGTACGGACCGGAGGGCTGATTGATCCTCGCAGCCGTTCTGGCGTGGGAGTATGCATTCGCAATACTCTCTCCACTTTGTGAGTTCGTCGAGCGGGATGCCACCACATGAATCTTCAACTTGATACCCAAGATTCAATATTCGCCCGTTTTCTTGGAGCCTTACGTCATTGATTTCGAGCCTTCGCTGGATAGCAGCGGCTTCGTTCGCGGTGTTGAGGGCCTTCACAGCCGTGTAGGCGGCGGTGAAGGCGCCGAGCAGGGTAGCAAGCGCCGCCACCATCCCCGTCACAGCAGCGGCCTTGCCGGTGCTGGACGATCCGTTCGAAGTCGACTTTCGGGCCTGTGCCTCCGCCAGGGTTAGCGCCAACAAGGTCGTGAGAGGGTCAGACGGCGGTGGCGGTGGCGATCCGGCCAGGGTGGGTGGAGCTACACCGCCGCCCCCGCCGCTCGCCTCCTTTGGGTGGCCAGGGCTCGCCTCGATCTCGGTTTCGATCTTGTCCAACGGGACAGGTGTTTCAGGTTCCATGCGCGTGTGTTCTCCTCAACGGAGAGCCTTCCGTCTATCGTCGACCGTTCATCGATACATCGAACTCTATCGGGAAGCTTGCGTCTCTGTGGCGTTTTTTGAGTGGGATCAGAGCGTCGGGCCGACGCCTAGAAATCGACACCGAGGGCGTCCGCGACCCGCGCAATGAGGTTTCCGCCTGCCCACTCGGTGGCGGCGTTGCCGTCGTGGCCGACGCGATGCAGCGCGACGGCGCGCAGGTCGGGTTCGTACGATGCCCAGACCGCGCCCGAGTCGCCCGCCATGGAGATCTCACCATTCAGGGCGGGGCGGTCGGCCACGGGTGCGATCGTGACGGTGAGGGTCGAGACGAATGAGACGTACCCGTACGTGACCCCGGTACGCGCACCACTCTTCACCACGCGCAGCCCCAGCTTTGCATCGCGAACGCCCGCGAAGCGCCCTTTAAGCCCGAGCAGACTGGTCGCAGGGTCCGCGGGGCGCGCCCCGTCGATTTTGAACGCTGCAGCGTCGACCCACGGGGCCCCTCGCAGCACGGTGCCGATCACATCCGCGTCGGAGCGCGAACTCCCTGGCTGTACGACGGCGTCACCAAGTCGACCGCCCCAGAAGAGAAAATGCCTGCCCAGTAGTACGTGATGGTTCGAGAGACCGAGGAGATGGCCCGTGGTGCGGTCCCTGACGATCGCCCCAAGTGTTCCGAGCCCGCCACGCTTGACGTTCCGGATGTAGAGCCCTCCGACCAATTGCGATGCCCGGTCGGTGGGCAGCGCATGCGACACCTCGTGGACCTCCTGGACATCGACCGGGATGCCGTCGAGGCTCGACGGCATCGCCGTGTCCTCCGTGAGCTTGTCGGCGGTCACCTTGCGCGAGACCCGCACTACGAGCGTAGGCTCGTCGGTCAGCACCTTGCCGCGCTGCCGAAATCCGACGCCAAGGTCGAGAATGCCGGGCATTGCGAGCAGCGCGCCCCGGTACTTCGCCGCGACGGCTTCGAGCTGTTGCTGCAACGTGTCCGAAATCTCAGTCATCGGTCATGCCTCCCCTCGGGCCGAGGCCCCCCGTAGTGTGTCGAGCACCAACAAACAGATCGTAGGCGCAACCGTGCTTCATGCGCAACAGGCAAAAATCGCTGGTGCTTCGACGCGGAGCAGACATACCGACCGCTCGACGACTGCGCGCGGCTGGTAGCGATCCAGCGAGCTCCAGGTCGACTATGGCCTTGGTACATGCCCGCACGCTCTTCGCATTTAGCCGAATCTGTGCCGACGGTTCTGGAACGTCTCGCGGTCCGCGGTGATCGACGGCGCTACGACCGCCACCCGCTGCTCGGTCGGAGCCGCGGGCTCGCGCATGGCCGCGCGCAGGGCCGTGTGCCGCAAGGATGGCCCGAGCTCATCGAGGAGCATGACCCGCGTTCGATCGTGCAGGCCCGCTCCCTCGACGACGGCCGCGAGCGTCCGCAAACGCCCCTCCCGCGGCGCGAGCGCGACGAGAGACAGGGACGCGAAGAGGCCCACGCCCGACGCGAGGGCCCTGGCGTACTTGTCGAACTTCGCCCGAAGCACCGTGGTGGTCTCGGTCCCCGCGTCTACCTCGATGGCCCAGCGCTCCGGACGGCCTGCGACCCGCACGAGCGCGAGCCCGTCGGGGATGATCCCGCGCGCCTTGAGGTCGGGCTCGCGCGCGAGCTCGCCGTCGAAGCGAAAGTCGTCGAGCACAATGGCGCCGTCGAGGTGCGCGCGGCGCAGGGCCACGAACACGTCTCGGACGAGCAGGGTGTGGCGGAGCTTGCCCGGCGCAGGGGCCCGCGCGAGGGGCGGTGGGCCATCGGGGAAGGCTCCGTGCTCGACCAGGAGATCGAGCCCTTGCGGAGAGAGGGTGTAGACGTTCTCGCGCTCGAGCGCTCCACCCTGCAGGTGCGCGCGGACCAGGCCGTGGTCGAAGAGCGCGCGCAGCCGCCGCTGGGCGCGACGCCGCGCCACAAAGTGCAGGCGCTGGAGCTGAGCCGTGGACAGCACACCCGCCCAGGCGAGCGACCCGAGGATCGCCACGTCGCGCTCGTTGCCCACCACCGAGCTCGGCCTCTCCCGACGCGTGGTCCGCCTGCGACTGGGCGCCGTCATCGACGCGCCCACGGGAGGCAGATCGAGACGCCGCAGCGCTCGCAGCTCATGCTGCCCGCACCCAGGCCGCACATGGAGCAGCGCCCGACCCAGCCGTGGTAGACGCCTCCGCAGGCGGCGCAGCGCCACCGGCCGATCGCCTGGCTCGGGTGACCGTTGGGGCAGTGGATCGTGGTCGACAGCGCCGCACGCGCACCGGTGGCCGAGCGACCGAGTCCGAGGATCGCGCGGACGATCATCACGAGGCCGTACGCGGCGTAGAAGGGCGAGAACACGAGGGCGCCGAGCAGGCGGAGCGCCGATGGCCCAGAGTCGCGGGTTGTCATGGCAGAGGTCTCCTCTGCCTTCCTCGTGCGCGTGAGGCGGTGACCGTTGCGCGACCTAAAAAGGCCCCACCCCCTTGCCAGGTTCAGTGACAGTGATCAGGTAGGGGAGTAGAGGGAGGCACCGTATGAACACTGGCGGCGGACGCGGCAAGTAGTACCACCAACGAACCATGAGTTCTGGGGGGCGAAGCCCCCCACGCGCCCGGGAGTGCAACCGCCTCCCGGGCGCGTCGCATTTCAGCGGCCTGCACGCGTCAGCGCGGGTCTCCGCCCCGCGCCATGAAACGCTCGTCGCCCCGTCGGCATGGAACCCTCGGAGGCGCTCACCGCGTCACCTGTCGCGCGCCGGAGGAGGTCGGTCGATCTGTGGAGCTGCGTTCGCTCGCGCATCGGGCCCAACTGATTCACGAGCTACACACTCTATGGGACGAACCCTTCACTATGCCATCTACGACGACCGGAAGAACTACTGGGAGGCCCGGCGGGAGATCCGCGTCGCACAAGAACTCCTCATCTATCGTTTCACCTGGACTTGCGAGTGGCCCGGTCTCCTGCTGCTCGACGAGGACGAACGCCGCCAACGCGCCGGTCCCTCAGTGCTCAAGTCTCGACCTTCATTGCCTCTCGCAGACGGATTCACCAAGGTGGCCGACGACGAGTGGAACGCCGTCATCATCTGCCGATACGCGGCCTGGCTCTCGAGGCGATTGCCGACAGCCATGGTCACGCTCCGAGATGAAGGCGACTACCTCACGCCGGGCTTCCAGATCCTCCGAGGGGGCGTCGTCGAGCTTGATCACGAGCGCCTCGCGAAGCAGGCCGAGTACCTCGCCGAGCACGGCATGAGCAGGTACCTCCACGAACAGGACAAGATGATCGAGATGTTCAAGCGCGGCGAGACTCACCGCTCGTACACCGCCCTGGAGTACGCCGATCGTCGTGAGATCCAAGCGCTCGGGCTCACGCCGGAGGAGCTCGCACGGACGACCTTGGACGAGGTCGCCGACGCGATCGCCTTCCCGTGGACCACCGAGGGCCTCGGGGCCGCGTAGGCGCGCGGTGACACCTCCGTGCGACGGTCGGCCGGGCCCGCGGGCCCGATGCGCGACGAGCGACGCCTCACGGGACGACGACTTCGACGGCGCGGCATGCGGCGGCCACCGGGGTGTCCTCCTCGGTCGCGACGCGCGACGCGCGCGATCCAGCGGCGCCCGGCCGACCCGGCGCGTCTGCCCGGCACGGACCGTCACCCCTTCGCATCGTCACGCAGCGTTTTCTCGTCACATCCGAGCTCCTCCCCGGCGCGCTTCCAACTGCCCCAGCGGTCGTGGGCTTCTCGCGCGAGCGCCGCGCAGAACGCGGCGACCCGCTCCCGACGCGACCCAGTGCCGAAGGTCAACGCCTCCTCCGACGCGCGCACCCGGCCGCTGGTCGACCACTCGGCGAGCGCGGTGTCGAGCGCGTCTGCGCTGCGATCCGGCCACCACGCCATCACACACAGCGCGAGGGC
This sequence comes from uncultured Myxococcaceae bacterium, assembly GCA_964447205.1. Classification (GTDB taxonomy): domain Bacteria; phylum Myxococcota_A; class Polyangia; order Polyangiales; genus JAEUKH01. The sequence continues at coordinate 114,064 of CAYUSB010000019.1, read as the reverse complement.
CTGCAGGTCGCGGAGATTGCCGGGGAGCGGGTCGGCGTGGAGCCGCTCGCGGAGCCGCGCGTTCGTCGGCGCCTCCGCGGGGAGCTCGGCGCCCTGGCGCATCGCGGCCCAGACGCGCTGCCAGTCGGCGGGCAGGTCCTCGCGGCACTCGCGGAGCGGGGGCACCCGCACGGAGAGGAGGCCGATGCGGTCGAGCAAGTCCGCGTCGAGGCGGGCCGCGAGCGCATCGTCGTCGAGGTTCGACGCGCAGAACACGTCGACGTCGGCGGTTCGCTCCGCGGTCGCGCCGACGCGCCGGAAGCGCCGCGGCGACCCCTGGAGCAGCCGCACGACCTTGCGCTGCAACGCGCGCGGGAGGTCTTGCACCTCGTCGAGGAAGAGCACGCCTCCGTCAGCCTCCTCGACGAGGCCCTTGCGGGCCCGCGCGGCGCCCGTGAACGCCCCCGCCTCGTAGCCGAAGAGCTCGGACTCGGCGAGGCGCGCGTCGGCGCCTTCGAGCGCGCCGCAGGCGACGGTGGTCACCTTCCGACACCGGAGGCGGGCGACGTGCTCTTCGACGAGCCGGGTCTTCCCCGTGCCCCGTTCGCCCAGCACCAGGAGCGGCGCGCCCGGCACCGCAGCGTAGCGGCGCAGGCGCTCCAGGAATCGCGCCCGCGCCGGGGAGCGGGCCTCCGGGTCGTATGTCGGCGCGCTCGGAGTCGCCCGCTGCGCCGCGCGGATCTCCGCGAGGTAGGTGTTGACGTCGAAGCTCACGCGCTCGATGCGCCGCTGCCCCGTGCGGCGGTCGAGCTGCGAGGACCAGAGCCGTGTCCCCTCCGGCATCGCGCCCGCGGCATGCAGCACGAGCCAGACGGCGTGCATCGCGGGTGTGCCGGGGGAGACGTTCACGTGGAGGTGCGCACACCGCGCCACCGCGGGCAGGACCTCGTCGCGCACGGCGCGGTAGATCGCGGCGTGGTTCGTGGGGCCCTCGATGGCGAGCGGCTGGACCACCACGTCGTCGACGCCTGTCGCCGTGCGGACCTCGCGCTCGGCCACCGCCGCGCCGTGCTCGGCGAGGTAGCGGATGCGCTCGACGACGACGCCCTCGGCGCGCAGGAGCCCGACGGCGCCCCGCACGACCTCCAGACCGTGCCCCTCGGAGTGCCAGCAGAGGAGCGTCGTCGGGTCGCTACGCGTGGTCATCGCCGCCGAACCACCGCCTCGACGCCGTGGCCCTTGAGGAGCGAGAGCGCGAGCGCCGCCTCGTTCGGCCGCTCGACCACCGCGACGACGCGGCCTGACGGCTCCCGGTAGACCGGGTAGGGCGGCTGCGGGGCGGCGGACAGTTCGAGCGTCACGGCCTTCGGGGAGAGCACGGGGGACTCGATGGTGCGCCGCACCACCGTGCGATGGAAGCGCTTCCCGTTCGAGGGGGCCTCGACCGTAGGGGGCGCGAGGGTACCACGCAGCGTGACGCAGGGGGCGGTCTCCGTGCGGGAGGTGAGCTCGCGCGAGGGCTCTACGACGACCGGCTGCAACGCCCCGCCGCGCCAGGTCTGCACCTCGCCCGTCACTGCGCCGACCGTGACGCTGGTCTCCAGGCGGTGCGCCGCGACAGCGGCCCAGGCGTCGAGCGCGCGGCCGACGGCCTCCGCGCGGGCGCCCGAGAGCCGCACGCCCACCTCGAAGCCCTGATCGAGCCCGTGCCGTTCGAGGTTCGCGGAGGCGACGAGCGCTTCGCCGTGGTCGCCCCAGATCGCCTTGGCGTGCAGCCACTTGAAGCCCAGCACCGTCGCCCCGGCGTCGCGGAGCGCGAGGAGCGCGGGCATCGCGGACGGTCGGACGCGGGCGAGGACGGTGAGCGCGAGCCCGGCGCGGACGCGCGCGAGGAGCGCCTGCACGACAGGGTGGTCGAGCTGCCAGCCGAAAGAGGCGACGACGAGGCGCCGCCCGGCGTTGCGGATCACGTCGAGCGCGGCGTCGCGGACGGCACGGGTCGCGCCGCAGGTGACGACCACCGCGCTGTCCATGGCTGGCGCCGCCGCGTCGGCGAGCGGCGCGCAGGGGGAGAGCTGCTGGGCGTCGAGGAGCTCGTGCGTCGCCCTCGCCCAGTAGGCGTGTCGGGCCCACGAGAACGCGCGCCCCACCTCTTCCCGCGAGAGCTCGATGACGAGCTCCTCGTTGCGCTCCAGCGCCTCCGACGTGAGGTTGGCGGTGAGGAGCCACCCGCAGGGGCGCGAGCCCGTCGGATCGACGAGCACGAGCTTCGCGTGAAAGTCCTCGGCCGAGCGCACGAGCACGTGGCCCGCGACGCGTCGGAGCATGGCCTTGTGCTCGTCGCGCACGCGCAGGTCGAACTCGGCGTCGTCGCGCGGCTCGCGGTCGAGGCGCGTCGACGCGGCCATCAGGGCATACACGCGCACGCCGCGGGCCGCGGCGCGCAGCAGCGCCTCCTCGAGGGCCTTGTCGGCGAAGAGGAAGGTCGACACGACGACGGTCTCCGTCGCGTCGTCGATGCAGCGGGCGATCCAGCTCGCGGCGTTGCGCTTTCGGCCGGTCGTGAAGACCTCCGACGAGACCGTCTCGGTGACCGTGCCGCCGCGGGCGGCGTTCGGGACCCAGGCGGCGCCGAGCGGGTCGCCGCTGTGGTCCACAGTAGTGGTTTCGGTGAAGCTGAAGCTGTCGTCATCCATGGCGTCGTCCTCGTCGCGTCAGAGGTTCCAGTCGGTGGGGGCCTGCAGGTGCCAGTAGCGCGGCGGGTTCGGGCCGGAGCGCGCGCGGAGCCGTGCGGCGAGGTCGCGCTGCGGCACGGCAACGACGCTGTGCTCGGGGAAGCGCGCGGTTCCGGCCTCCCAGCGCGCGCGGTACGCCGACGCGGTGGCGTAGGTCGTGATGCCGTTCGTCACGAGCCACTCGGCCCACCGCTGCGCGTCGCCCGCGGTGCGCGCCCGCACGGGCACGTCGCGCACGGGCGCGGCCGTGAGCGCGCCCCATTCGCGGTGCAGTGGCATCGCGACCGCGAGCGTGTGAAGGAAGCGTTCGCGCGCCGTGTCGTTGAGCTCCTCGAAGGGGACGCCGAGCGCGCGCCCGTCCCAGTCCTGCGCCCGCGGGCCGAGCGCGAGCGCCCACGCCGCGCGGAAGGTCAGGTCCGACGGCGGCGCGTAGGCACGCGCGCGGTGGACCTCGTCGACCGAGCCGCGGAGCTCGACGGACCCCGCGGCGTCGGGTGCGAGGGAGACGGTGAGCCGCAGCTCGCTCAGGTGCTCCGCGGGCTCGACCTCGGACTCGAGGTGGACGACGCGCACCGCGCGCCCGGTGTCCTTCGACCACCCCGGGGTGCCGGAGAACGCCGCGACGGCCGCCTCGACCCAGGCCGGGAGCTTCACGAACTCGCGGCGCGCCGGGGCCTCCTTGCGCTGCTTCGCCTCCGTGCCCGCGTCGGGCTCCTTGAACGGCTCGACGCGCAGGAGGCGCTCGGCGACGGGCACGAGCGGATCGTCGGTGAGCCACACGGTCCACGCGCCGCGCTCGGGCACGAAGACCGTGCCCACGTCCGCGGTGCGGCGGCCTTCCTCGGTGAGCGCCCAGCGCTCGTCGCGCTCGCGCCGGAAGAGGCCGAGCCCCTCGCCGAGCGTGAGCATCCGGCGGCTCGCGGCGCGCGGGAGCTTCGGCAGGAGCGCGGCGTGGAGGTCGTCGGCGGTCAGCGCGCCGCCGCGCTCGACCGCGAACAGGGCGATCGCGCGCAGGTCCTCGCGCTGCCGTGCGAAGCTCACGTCGCCCACGGCGCGGAAGCAGTGCACGGACGGCGTGCGTGTGAGGGAGAGGGTCATCGGGGGGATCGCGGGGTCCTTCGGGGTCATGGCTCAGTGCTCCTGGAGGTCGTAGACGCGCGCCGCGACGCTCCGCGCGAAGTCGCGGAGGAGTTCGGGGGCGCGGTCGTGGTCGAAGTTGGCGCGGCGGCCGAACACGACGCGCTGGTAGCGGGCGCGCGTGATCGCCACGTTCAGGCGGTTGAGGCTGTCGAGGAAGCCGATGCCGCGGGACCGCCCGAACGACAGCATCACCACGTCGGCCTCGTGCCCCTGGAAGCGGTCGACGGTGCAGAGCTCGACGACCGCCGCGACGGCGCCGTCGCGCCGGAGACGGAAGTGGCGCGTCTCGCCGTGCTCCCCGGTGAGCGACCGCAAGCGGTCGCGCAGCTCGCGCTCCTGGGCGCGGTAGAACGTGAGCACCGCGACCTCCCACGGCTCCCCTTCGGGCCGCTGGTGCGTCGCGGCCCAAGCGCCGAAGCGTTCGAGCTCCCGCGCCACCGCGCGCGCCTCGCGCGGGCTTCGCGTCGCGCCGCCCGTGGGGCCACGCGCCGTCCGTCGGCCTTTGTCGTCGACGTCGACCCACACGTCCCGGACGCTCCACGGGGAGTCGTCCCACCGGCGTTCGCCCGCGAGCCCGGCGGGGTCCTGCAGCGCTTGGCCGTCGTAGATCCGCTCGCGGGGGAAGCGCGAGAGGTCGGGATGCATCCGGTGCTGCCACGAGAGCCGCACGTGCCGAGCGAGCAAGGCGTCCGGCGGAAGGCCGTCGGAGATGGCGGTCCCGTCGCGCTGGTCGGGGCGGCGCTCGAAGCCGTGCTGGAGCGACTCCAGCACCGACGGCAGTGCGACGCGGCGCACCACGTCGATCCGCGCGCGGAGCTCGGCGAGCGCCTCGCCCCCGCGCCGCCCTACGAAGCCGACGCGCTGCAACGACGACTCGCGCGGCAGGAGCGCGAGGACGCTCGCGGGCACGCCCGAGGAGGGCTCCCGGCGTGTCATGCGGCGCTCGTAGTGGCGCACGAGGCGCCACGCGACCTCCCCGGCCCAGGAGCGCTCATCGGCGTCGCCGCGGCGGTGGCGCACGCGCCGCGCGAGCGCGCCGAGGCCCTCAGCGTCGCCGCGGATCACCGTGAGGTCGAGCGGCAGCCGATCGACGTTCGCGCGAACTGCGTCGGCGGAGCCCACGACGACCAGCGCGCAGGCGAGCGTGAGGGCGTCGCCGCCCGGAGCGTCGAGGTCGGCGAGGGGGACGCCGCGCGCGGCGCACTCCTCGGCGCAGAGGGCGCGTAGCTCGGAGTTCGGGTCGACGAAGAGCGTCGCGCCGTCGCCTCGATCGCGCTCGTTGCCGCCCTCCTCGTGGCGCCGCTGCACCTCGCCCGCGACGACCGCCGCGAGCGTCGCGTCGCGCAGGCCCGGGCTCGGCAGGGCGGCGTCGACGTTCGCGGCGAAGGTCTCCTCCTCGACGTACGGCGAGAGCTGGCGCACGTCGCCGACGAGAACCCAGCGCCGCGCCCGCATCGCGGGCACGAGGAACTCCTGGAACGTCGTCTTGCTCGCCTCGTCGACGATCAGCAGGTCGAACGCGACCTCGTCGCGGTGCTCCCGGATGTCCGGGTGCTGGAGGATGCCGACGGTCGTGCCGCAGACGAGGTTGGCGCTGTCGAGGATGATCCGGTCGATGGCGTCGCAGTTCGGGCGCTCCAGCGCGTCGAGCAGCGCCTGCTGGGGCGCGGTGCGCGGCTTCACCCCGCGGAGCCACGCGCGGAGCTCGCGGCGCTTGGTGTCGCGGAGCCGCTCGAATTGCCAGGCTTGCGCGCGGTCGGAGACGTTGCGCGCGTCGCCGACGCGCACCGGCAGCACCTCGTCGCGGTGCGGGTTGCGCGGGTCCATCAGGCGCTCGAGCACGTTGTCGACGGCGACGTGCGTCGACGCGCAGAGCAGGACGCGGCGCCCCAGGCGGAGCGCCTGCAGGATGAGCTCGCAGATCGCGGTCGTCTTGCCGGAGCCCGGGGGGCCTTCGAGCACGGCGAAGTCCGGCGTCGCGAGCGCGCGCCGCACGAACGCGCGCTGCTCCTCGGTGCCCGGCCGCAGCGGCGCCCCTGGTGCGGGCGGGCGGAGGATGGACCAGCCGTCCTCTGGGATCGCGGCCTCTTCGACGCGCCCCCAGGCGACGTACCGGTGGCCCTGGAAGAGCTGCAGCAGCGGCGTGTGGTCACGCACAGGGCGGTCGGCGAGCCAGTGGACCGCGTTGCGCTGCATCGCGAGCGAGTAGGTGTTGGGGCGCAGCGCGAGGATGCCGCCGTCGGGCGAGCGCTCCAGGCAGAGGCGCTGCCGCTCCGGGTCACGGTCGACGATGCGGATCTGCCGCTCCTTCGCGAACGCGACGCGGGCGTCGGGCTTCGCACCGTCGTCGGCGTCGAGGGCGTAGACATCACGGGCCTGCTCGTCAAAGAAGGCGCGGAGCGCGCGGTCGCTCTCGGCGCGCTCGTCGAAGTCGTCGAGCTCGATCCAGGCACCTTGGTCCCGCTGAGCGGCGGGCATCGCGCGGAGCTCGTCGGTGGCCAGGGCGCGCCACCGGCACCGAAGCACGGCGTCGTTGCGTTCGAGCGCGCGGATGCCCGTGGACAGGTGGTCGCGGAAGTCCCGCAGCCCGACCGAGACCCGGTCGAGGACGATCTCGGGGCGTTGGACCCCGAGGTTTGCGTAGAAGAGAGAGGCCATGTCGGTCACTCCTAGTGTCGTTGCAGTCCGGTCTAACAATCTCCGTGCCGACCCCGAAGAGCAGTTGTTCTGCGCGAATCGCGGCGCGCTCTTCACGCGCAGGCGGGTCGGCCGGCCCGCGCTTGCGGGTCGATCGACCCACTGCCAGTTGGACGCCGCCGACACGGTGTCTCTGACATCAGGGTGATCTCCGCGGAGCGAGAGGCCTGCGACGCGGTCCGGTGCAGGGAGCCGCCGGGCGGCACGGTGTCGGGCGCGGAGCGCAACGCGGAGCGTCGAGCGCGCCCCGGTGGGCTTCAGGATCGCTGGGAGGGCGAGGTCACTGCGCGCTGTGAAGGTAGGGCGAGGGGAGCGACCGGGCGACGTAGCGCCGTCTTCGCTGTCGGGGATCGGACCGGCGCGCGTGGCCATGGCGCCCGGGTCGATCCGGTCGAGGAGGCCGGGTCCACGTGCCCGGTCGTCCCCCGCGTGGAGGTGACTCGCGCTATGCCTGCCCCGCTGTGCCCGTGTTCGGAAGCCAGGGGAACGGCATGCGAGCGGCGACCTCTTCGAGCGTCATCCGCGCGAGCGTCTCCCGGTCGAAACCGAGCGCCTCGATCTCTGGAACTTCGGCGTAGTCCGCCGCCGACACGGCCCGGAAGAAGTGGCCCTGCTCAATCGCGGTGACGAACCGGTCGAAGTCCTTGAGCTTCCGCGTGTCGCCCGCCGATCGAAGCGCATCGCGCCTCATGCAGATCGATAGCTTGTTCATCCAGGGTGCTCCGGCGCGGAGGCCCAACGGGTTGGTGAGGAGGAGGGCGCCTTCGTCGGCCACGTCCACGTAGGCTTCCGGCATGCGCCGGGAGAGCCACAGGAAGAAGTGGACGACGAGTATGGCTTCCCAGTCGCTCCCGCCAACCTTCGTGAAGCCTCGCGCGACCATAGACACGGGCGGCGAGCCATCGACATCCGCGCGGGGTCGCCGCGCCTCGATCACAGGTTTCAGACAGAGTCGCTCGCAGAACCACGAGAAGCGTTCGTTCATAGCGTCTTGCATGCGGTCAATCTCCGGCCACGCCGCGGCGATCTGCGACGGCTCGCAGGCGATCATGTAGTGAAGGGTTCGTCCCATAGAGTGTTGTTCGTGAGTGAGTCGTAGGACCCGACCTCCCTCCCGGACGCGACCTGGGGCCTGCACCACACGCGACGGAGCGAAACGTAGCGGTTGTCACCTCCGCCTCATACATGCGCGGCGCGGTCGTCCCGTTGCACCAGGGCATCGCGCAACGCCTCGCCCTCGGCGCGCATGGGTGAGCTGCTTTCGACGGGCTCCCGCCGGCCCCCTACGGTGGAAGGAGGCAGACCATGACCGCTTCCGACACGAGGGGGAGGACTACCTCGCCCGCGAGTTCGCCCCCTTCGACGAGTCCGGCGAAGCCGACCTCGGGGCGCTCGCTGTCTGGCCGCGGATGAGCCCTCGCCTCACCGACGACGACACGCGAACGCCACCCCGCCACGTCCGGCCCGTGCTAATGCATCGCTCGGGATCGGTGTAGGCGGACTCCTGGGGGGCAGGGGATCGCGGGGGCGATCTCCGTCGAAACGCGAGGACCCCCTCGCCGCATGTACAGCATGACACTCGGAGGTGTGACAGGGGGCGGCGCTCCCGGAGCGGTCGCGAGGGTTCTGTTCGGCCCACGAACTGATTCTCTAACGACAATTCTATGGGACTGGACCTGCTTCCGAAACGAATGACTCACCACGACAGGAAGGACGTTCTGCCACGGGGGATGACCCACCCGTCGGGAACACCTTGCCCGTTCGCCCCCGATGACTTTCCGACTGGGATGATGGGTACCTGCTGCTCGCTGCGCGGCAAGGTGGCCGCCGAGAACCTCGAAGCCCTCGGCGAGAAGGCCCTGTACGACCTCATGCACGTCGACTTGCCTGAGGAGCAGTGCCTCGCGTTGGCCAAGGAGTTGCGCCGAGCCGCCGACCGCCTCGAGCTGCGGTACCAGCACCTCATGGGCAAGCCAGAGGGGATGTCACAGGGCGGGACGATCAACGCGGACACCGGGGAGATCACTCCGTGGCCGCGTCCTTCCTTCGAGGAGGCGATCGCATCGATTCGCGAGGCGGCGGACTGGTACGAGAAGGTCAGTCGGCTCGGATTCGGCGCGCACGCCTGGTACTAGCGCCGCGGGAGCTCGGACGACGCGCCCTGTCGCACGCTGAGTGTCGACTGCCAGGCCACCGGGCGGGGACGCGGGCCGAACCAGAGCCCCGCACGCTCCGCGAGACGCCGCACGACTTGAGCGCATGCATGCTGTGTCCACGTCGACGGAGCCTCCGGCGCGGCGATCTTCGGATCGTTCAGCGCACCCCGCCCGGTGGCGGCAGCATTACCCCCGATTGGAGAGCAGACCATGTCCCCGCGACAGACGCCTCACTCCCCAACGACACCCCACGCGATGCAGGAGGTTCGCCGATGAACGGCTCTCGCGCAACGACCGCGGCGCGATGCGCGGTCCACCCGCCCCAACTTCAAGAACGACACGACGCGAGGTGCCGCCATGTCACGGCGTGAAGCGGCCGCGCCCATCGTCGTGCTTCAGCCCCAGGAGCTCCGGTCCCCTGAACGTGAGGGGCCCGTCCAGGTTGTCGATGCCGCGCGCTCTCTCGCGCGGGTGGTCGGGGGTGGTGCCTGGGTCCTCATCCGCGCCGACCAACTCGCGCTGGGGCTCCCTGCGCTACCAGAACCGAGTGCTTCTCTGGATGCAGGAATCTCCGACGAGAGCTCGGCCTCGGGCGCGGGCGCGCGGCCGAACTTCGTCCTAGTAAACGTCGAGGCGCGAGAGCGCGGGTTCAAGAGCCCGCTGGCATTCAGGCGCTGGTGTCGTCGGCATGGGGTTCTCATCCGGCGCGAAGAGGGTGGCCGGTTGATGTGGGTCGATCGACAAGACGTTGACCGTGCTGTGCAAGGGCTCCCCGCGCGCCATGGGGGCGAGGTGCACGCGGAGGCAGGGCGCTCGGTCGCGGACTTTATCGCGAGGCAGCGCCGCTGATGGTCCGCCCCCGCACCGGCATCGGCTTCGTGCAGCACGGGGTGCTCTACACCGGCGTCCGCCTGAAGAGCGGTCGGCGCTGGGTGCGCCCCGTCGCGGAGGTCGCGCCGCCGCCTGAGGGCATCCCGGCGAACGTGATCTGGGCGAAGGCCGTCAGCATGCAGCTCCAGGCGCGCCACGACCGCGGCGAGTGGAGTCCCGGGACGTCGCCGCGCGTGGAGCAGGTCACGTTCACCGTCGCCCCCGCGCCCGCACCGTCCTCACCCGTCGCTACGCCCAAGGCCACCGCCACGGTCGCCGCGCGGTCGAAGACTGCCCCGCAGACGGCGACCTCGGCGGGCGGTGAGACCGTCTCGAAGTGGTTCGTGCGCTGGCTCGAGGACCGCCGCGCCAAGGGCTCTTCCACAGTGCGCACCGATGGCTCCCGCTTCCGCTCCCAGGTCGAGCCCGTGCTTGGTGGCCTCCCCATCAAGGGCGTCGCGAAGGACGACATCGAGCAGCTCGTTACCAAGCTCGACGAGGGCATCCGTGGCGGCGGGTCGTGGCGCACGGCATGGAACGGCTGGGCGCTCACGCGGGCGATGTTCCGCGACGCCTCGCGCTCGAAGAACGCGCTTCTCCGGGTGCGCGAAGACAACCCCTGCGAGGGCGTGGCCCCGCCGGACCGCGGGGTGAAGAAGGTGAAGGCGTACATCATGCCGACGGAGTTCCTCGCGCTCGTGTCGAGCGACGACGTGCCCCTCCGAGCCCGGCGCCTCTACGCCATCGCCGTCTACCTCTACGCTCGCCCCGGGGAGCTCGAGGCGCTGGAGTGGGAGGACCTCGACCTCGAGCGCGGCACCGTGCACATCCACCGCGCCATCCACTACGACACCGGGGAGATCAAGCCGGTGAAGACCCAGGAGGCGCGGCGCTTCAGTATCGAACGCAACCTCCTGCCCCTCTTGCGCGCGCTGCACGATGCCCGCGAGGGGCGAGGGCGCGTCCTCGACGCCGAGGTGCCCAAGGAGGGCGCGGAGCAGCTGCGCGCGCACCTGAAGGTCGCTGGCGTGACCCGCGCAGACCTCTTCGCGAACGACGCGACGCGGAAGCCCATGACCTTCTACGACCTGCGCGCCACAGGTATCACTTGGCGCGCCATCCGCGGGGACGAGCCCCTGCGCATCCAGCGCGCGGCCGGGCACACGGGCTTCGACACGACCCAGGGCTACATCCGCGAGGCCGAGAGCGTGAAGGAGGGGTTCGGGGAGGTGTTCCCGCCGTTGCCCGAGGCGCTCCTCACCGGGGCGGGCGCGCAGCGACTGAGGGCACGACGAAGTGATGCTAGCCCGCGCGGCTGAGGGCGGTGGCGAGAATGTTCTTGGTCCCGACCCCGTCTTCGAGATACTGAACCAATGTTGAGGTGCTTTTTCTGTGGCTGTTCGAGCGAACGTCTTGGTGGGCGGGATCGGTATTGGCGTCGGTGTTGGTCTCCTGGGTATTGCCCTCGGCCGGGCTGCCGACGCGCACCGCCACGCGCAAGTGCTCGCGTTTGCGCGGCGACAGCGCACCCGTGAGAAGCGAATGTCCTTCATCTCACGAGCGGCGGAGTACGACTGGCGCATGCGCACAGCGCTCGCGTCGCCGCCCGCCCTGGAGTTGGCGCTCGTCGCAAAGGCGCGACGCGATACCTGGGGCCTTCCTCGGTCCGTCGCCCGCGCGACGCCGCGACCGCCGCGCACAGCGGAGGGGATGGGAGCAAAGGGCCCCCACGCGCAGCCGCGCGCAGCGAAGCGAGCACGGCGAGCATGGGGAACGCGACCTTCCCCGCAGCGAGCACGGCGGTACGCTGGCCTCGCGACGGTCCGACTCCGGCTGAAAACTCTCCCGCTGCCCTTGACTCGCAAGACAACTGCTATCCGCTTGGGTCGTGGCGGACGGGCTCGCGGTGGGCCTTGACGCGGGAGGGGCTGTCGTGCTTCCGGGCTACGAGGGAGCCTTGCTGCCCGAGCCTGGGGACCTCTTCCGCCCGCCGGAGACGCGGCCGGGGTTGAGGTTCTCGGTCTCGATGTTCAGCGCGGGTAAACTCGAGGGGGACGGGGTCGTTCAAGCACGGGGGCCGCGATCCGCACGGGGTTGGTCGAGTGCGTCTTGAGCGACGCCCTGCTGGCCGCGAGGTAGCGCCTCGTCGATCCGCTCCGGGCGAGCAGCGCTCCGCTCGAGGGGGCACGCGGAACCGAGGTCGACGCAACAGGCGCGGCGCGAGGGCTCTGGGGACTGCGGGATGCCGGACGGGGATTGTCGCGGTGGGCGGCGGGGCGAATCTTGTTGACGGGCTTGGAGAGAGGCGTAGCGTCGCAGCCGGGTTATGGGAGTGCAGGTTACAATCGCGAGTGATACCGGACGGGCCGCAGACGACTTCCTCGGCGCGCGGCGCGTCGTGCAGGCAGCGCAGGGTGTTCGAGACGGTTTCGCTGAGGGGTATGGGGATGCTCCAGGCGGGGTGCATAGGCGCGCGGCATGGGGCGGCAGCGGACGCGGCGAGAAGGTGCGTGGCTCAGTTAGGGGGTTAGGCAGCGCGGATGGCTGGCTAACTGCGCCTCCAGTGGGATTGGGCAGCGGGCGGCGACCCAATGAGATGTTCGGCAGCCAGCCAGCCGTGACAGCGACGCCGAGTAAGCCTCACGGCGAGATCGGACGCGATAGGCTGTCGGGCGAGTCTGCCCGCGAGTTCGGTGGGAACGAGCCGTCGACCGCGCGGGATCGGGCGACCGGTAGGCAGGGGTTGCCATCGCGAAATGCGACGAGCCGCGATCGACGAGCCACCACCTGTGATCGACGGGCAACCAGCCGTTGCAGCGATCGACGGCCAGTGCGATGGGCAATCACCGGCGCAGGCGCGGCGACCCAACACACAACTGACACCGCGGCGCCCGGCCACCGGTCTAACTTCGCCACATGTGGGCAGCCGTTCAGGTTCCAGGTTCAGCTGTCCTTCGTGGGGTCAGCAATTCCCACACCTAAGCATCCAGCTCACGATGGTGAAGTTGGACTGGTGGTCGCCGACATAGGCGGCAAAACTGACAGGTGGTTGGTATCATACGCTGAAAGTGACGGAGAACCATGTCAAATCGTTGCATATTTCACCCGACATATTCAACCCTCATGTGTCCGATCTGTGCCGACGACGATCGAGCCAAACGAGAGGCAGAAACCAGTGCGCGGCTGCTCGCGGCAGGGATGGGTCCAGCCGCAGACGAGGTTCGAAAGGCGATCACTTGTCTTGAAGCCCGCGATGCTAATAAGGCAATACGAATTCTGAAGAAAGAACTAGAACAGCGGCGGGGACATGCCTGGGGCTGGCTCGTACTGGCTGAAGCGCAGCGTGCCAAGGGTGAAGACTGCAGCGATGCGCTGGAGAGAGCCAACAGGTTTGCGGACATCGACCTTCTCTCTCTCGAAGTGCATCATGCTCGGGCTGACTCCAAGCGATTCGATGCAGCTCTTTTTCTAGCCACCGAATTCGTTCGCCACGCGCCAGGAGCACCGGGACGTACCTATGGTGGTGCATCCTACCGCGGATTGAAGGAGTTCTTTGCTTTAGCGATTACCCCCGCCGTCGGACGCGTGGAGTTGGTGAGGCGTCTAGTTGCGATCTGGTGCGACCAAATGGCAGAGATCGAGTCGTCCGCGCTGGCATCGGAGCGGAAGTACTTCTCGGAACGCGAGGAAGCCAGGGAAAAGAGGGCTGCGCGTCGGAAGGCGTTTGCGGCGTTCAAGGACAGCATCCCTCCAAGTTGCCCTGACTCCCGCAAGATATTGGATAGCTGCTTGGTAACTGCGGATGCCAACGTAGATGCCATGGCACGCGAGGTCGAGGGCAATCGAAACCAAGCGAAATTGGAGCGCGATCGCAAGGAACAAGAAAAGCAACAGACAGAGACACTCGTAGCGGGCGGGTTTTTTGCGGCGATCGGCATCGTGATTATCCTCGGAATTGGTGCAATGTCATGGGCATATGATGCATGCACGGGATGGTGGAACACGAGTGGACCGGGAAAGTACGACCGGCCTCGCAACTGACTGCAAGCAGATCAATGCCTGGCACCATCCCGCTCATTGCAACGTTGGCGTGGCCGAACAAGCCGGTGCTGCCGACCGCACCCACCATGGTCGATGAAACGGCCGTTCAGCCACTGCGGCGGCAGACCGGCAAGTCGTTAGGCGCCGGAGCAACAGGGCAACGGGCTACGAACAGCGGGCTTCGAAGAGCAAAACGCGGGCGAGGAACGGCGGGCAACAAGAGATGAGCAACAAGTGGCAGCGAACGATGACGAGGGCACGGTCATGATGTTGTGGAGAGCTTCTCTCGGACGCACCGGCGTCGCCGCGATGATGCATTCTGCCCCAGGTATCTCTTCATCAAACGCTGCGAGTAGCGCGACAACCACCGTTCCCCGTAACGATGTCTCGGTCAACAAGGCAACACGAATGCATTTTTTCTCACACAGGTTCCTGGCAGTTCTCTTTCTCATCGCTTTTATCGGGGCTGGATGCTGGACAACGACTGGCGACCTCTCTCGGTTACGCGCCGACATCGTCCGCGACCTCAGCCCGCCTGGCCGTTCCGTAACTTCTGGCCGGTTGGCCTTCGATGCCCTAATGACGACAAACAGCCGTATCACTGCGGGCACATTTGTTGATCTTGGACAAGATGGCGTTCCACTTGTATCAACTCTGTCCGCCTGTGCGTCGCCGGTTCAACCTGCTGCAGGTGATAACAGTACGGAGCCAACCGCACTGCTTCAACAAGCCCTCCAAGCGGCTCTCGGAACCACTCCGACAATTCCTTCGTTCCCGAGTGCTCAATGGCCGCACGTCGGAATCTTCTCGAATTCGATCGACGTCAGGACAAATCTCCAAATTCCGTCATTTTCTGTTCACGGAAGTCTGAGCGCACAAGGGATCTCGTTCCAGGCCTGGCGGCTAACATCAACCCCTACATCCGTCGTACTTGACGACGCGGCGCGTGCAAGACTTACGGTGTGCTGCGCCGTCCGGGGTTGTGGTCAGTACTATGTCACTTCAGCTGAGCCGATGACGCAATACGCTTATTCTTTTAATAACGTTACCGTTGGTGTCAATGGAAGATACTTGGTGAGCTCAGCAGACGTCACTGCAACCAGTCGATCCGTTTCCTTTCAACAAACCAGCTGGGAACGTCTGACCGTCGTGCCTATGCCGCCGAGAGCTGCACGTTTGGAACAAGTCTGCAGTATTCCGAATATCATTTCAATTGCTCGGAGCTATAATGCAATCTGGAATTGCCCGATCGACGGATTGTCTGTTGTGGATAGTGAAAACCTAAGCGCGACTCTCACGCCGGGACCTGCGGGCACAATCAGTGTTCATATCGACATGGCTGCGGGTCCTGGAACTATCGGACGATTCAGCGTTGGGGTCGGAACCCTACTCCATGAGATTCGCGTTATTCGCGGATCAGATGCGCTCAATCAGCCCGTCGTACCTGTAGTTGACCCCCGTACATTTTCAGATCGATTCTCGGGCTCAATCCGACTTTCAATTCAGAACTCTCGAGCAGAGCCTCTCTGCTTTGTTCATCTGTCGCCAGTTTCTGAAACCTCTTGGGGATCCAGTTGGCTCCGACCCGGTGACCCTATTGGTCCCACGGCAACGCATGAATTTGGGGTAATCGCTGGCATTTACGACATCATGGTCCGAAACTGCTCGCAGCATACAGTATTGGACCGTCGCGCCGTTTCCGTTACTTCAGATACAACCATTTCTGTGACTTCAGATGCGCCCTTGTAGTTGATTGATGCGTCGACCCATAGTGTGTGCGAGATGAAGATTTATGTATTGGTCCTGGCACGTGCAACTTACAGCGAATCGCTCAGGCGTGCACAGAATCAGTGCTCTACCTTCTGTCAGGAGGGCGTAGCGCCTAACTACTATTGGGCCTGAACTCGTCTCGATCGGCGACAGCGAGAGATCATCGATCGCTACCGTCCCCAGCCGACGCCAGGCCTCCACCATGGCCCTCAGCGACGGCAGCACCCGCTGGGCCTTCGTCAACGCGTCCTGCACCTTCTGCTGTGCACCCAGCCCTGCCTCACGCAGCGCGGCCCGCACCGACTCGAAACCCTGCATCAGCCGCTCCTCCACGTCCGTCGACGCGAGCACATTGGATCCGGCATCGTCAATAAGTCGACGTAGACCTATCTCAATCTGGAGTGTTGGAGTCGACCTGTCTGCATTTTCGAGTATGGCGTTCTACCTGCTGTCGTGCGGCCCTGAGCGTCGCCGACCAAATCGTCGCAGCACTGGAACTGGCACCCTACTCAGCCCCGCGACTGTCAGGGCTACCACCCGACGCACCTGCTCCAGGTTGCCTCGCAGGCGATGAGGCTCCCGGAGTACCGTTGGGCTATGCAGGCCCCAGGCGAGAACTGGATCAGCGAGAGGAATGCGAAGGATCTTTTTCGCGAGTTCTGACCGAAGTGACACTGAGCCTCCTTGTTTGGGGGTAGGACCTATGTTCGGTGCGCGCCACTTCCCAGACGGGACCGCGCCGTCTACCTGTGCGTCGAGACCCTTGCGGGAGAGCAGGCCCAGGTCGACTGGGCCTTGGTCGGCAAGTGCGACGTCCCCGGAGGACGCAGGGACCTGTGGGTGTTCGTCATGGTCCTTGTCTATTCGCGGATGTACGCCCTGCCGACGCCCCCGGCAGAACACGTGCACGTTGGGGAACTCCTCGTCGTGGGCAGCGAGGGCGTCGCCGAGCGCACAGACGAAGTGCTGGCTGCGCACTGCCCTGAGGTCCCGCGCAGAGGCGGCAGACATGGGCCGGGCGGGCGCGTCGGCCCACGCCTCCAGGAGGAGCCCCTGGAGGTCGCGCGTGGAGAGGGTCGGCACCTTGTGGTCGTCGTTCACGGCGCCCTGACGGTACCCCGCCGACCCAGCCCGGACCCCGCGGCTCGCGATCCCTCCCGGCGGCTTTCGTCAGAGGGGCCGTCACAGGAAAGACGAGACGCCTGGAATCACCGTGATTCCAGGCGTCTTAGGGTGTGAGAAGGACTTGAACTTGAACCCGGCGTCGGATGGTACGGATTCCCCGGCGAATTCGAGGGTCGCTCGGATGCCAACCGACGCCCCCAGACGCGATCGTGGTGACGCCGTCATCGCACTCCGCGGGCTCCGGGGTCGACCTGCGGGAGCAACTCGCGCTTGACCTCGGCGAGAAACGCGGCGAGCCCGTTCCCGGCCCCGCGTCGCACGAGCGCGTCGAAGGGCGCGTCGCTCCAACACCGCGCCTCGCGGTCGGTGTCGTCGCCGAGGAGCGCGCGGAGCACGGGCTTCGTGTGGTGCCTCGCGTGCTCGTCCTGGGCGGTGAGGCGCTCGGGCGTCTCGTTGGGCCAGAACCCCAAGGCCTGGCGCAGCGCGTCGAGGCGTCGCTGCTCGTCCGGACCCTCAGGGACAAACCCTGCGAGCACCCACGACTCCCGGTTCGGCTCAGCGATGCCCAGCACCAGCGCTCCGTCGGCGAGCAGCGCAGTCGCCTCGCGTCGGGCCTGTTCGAGGCCCTCACGTCGTAGCGTGCCCTGCCGATCGGCGTCCCAGACGTAGATCAGCGCCCACGGCTCGTCGGGCGTCGCCTTGGCCCGAAGCGAGGACACCAGTTGGGCGGCCGTGTAGAGCGCCAGCGCTCCCGGCGCGGCCGGAACTCCGTCGAAGAACCCGTACCGCAGGCGTATCCCGCGCCGGAGCGCCTCGCGGTAGGTGCGATGCGTGTCGAAGAAGGGCGTCTCGCCGTCGGGTCCCACCCACTCGCGCACCGTCTCGGGGAACGCGTCGAGCAGATCACGGAGCCAGTCCGCGCCGTGCTCGCGCAGCACACGCTCGACCAAGCCGCTGGCCGTGCGGAAGTCGCCGCGGGCCTCGCAGAACATCGCCCAGCGCGCGGTCACCCCGTCGCCTCCACGACCCAGCTCGCCTCGTCGTCGAGGCTCCAGAGTTGGGCGGGGGACAGCACATCGCGGAGGCGTTGCGCCCCGGGGTGCTCGCGGAGTTCCTTCACGGCCACGCTGCCATCGGGGCGCTGCGCGAACACCCGCACCTCGTCGAGGGTGAATGCGTCGAGCACGTAGGGCGAGTGCGTCGTCGCCACGATCTGCAGGTCGTCGCGCGCCTCGGCCAGCGCGCGGAGCTGACGCACGAGCTCGAACTGGGCCTTCGGGTGGAGGGAGTGGTCGAGCTCGTCGAGCAGGAGCAGCCGGGGCGTCGGAGCGGCGTGCAGGGCCGTGGCCAGGGCGAGGGTCACGAGGGTCCCGGCGCTCACCGCCTCGGCGGGGAGGTTCGAGGCACCACGCACGCTGAACATGACACGAAACCCAACGCCGTCCTCGGCCTGCGCGGTCTCGACCTGGATGCTCTCGACGGCAGGCGCCACGCGACGCACCAGCCCCTCGATGCGCTCGAAGGCGGCGAGGTCACGCAGCCGGATCGTCGCGAGCACAGAGGCCGTGCCGTATCCGTCCGCCTCGACCGAGGGCGTTGGCGAGCGCAGCAGCGACGGGGCGGCGATGCGCGCGGCGTCGGGGCGCAGTAGCACAGCACCCTGTACGAGCCGTCCCCCGGCGCTCGCTGGGAACTCGACCGGGAACCCACCCCTCCCGCCGTGGGGCACCGCGCCTTCCTGCCACGCCAGCGACTCGATGAGCTCGCCCGGCATCGTCGCGATCGGTCCGAGCGAGAGCTGGACCTCGACCGGCGCACCGCCGACGACACCACGCGCTCCCAGCGCCACGGCTGTGCGGTCGCCACGGTGGACGTGGGTGTCGTACCAGGCGCGCGGGTCCTTCCAGGGGAAGCTCCCGGCCCCTGCGCGCCCGAGCGCGTCGAGGGCTTCCAGGGCGCTGGTCTTCCCCGAGCCGTTCGGGCCCACCAGGAGGCACATGCGGCCGAGGCGCACGGTCGTGTCGCGGTGGCCCTTGAAGTTCTGCAGATGGAGTTCGTCGATCACGGCGGTGCTCTCAGGCTGTCGGAGTCCTGCGGCGCGGACGCATGATGGCACACCCGCCGCGCACGCAGCGTCTCATCCAGCTCTGCCCGGGGTGGCGCGAGGAGGCGGCGGCCAGGGGTCGGGCGGGCGCGTCGGTCTACACCCGCTGGAGGAGCCCCTGGAGGTCGTGCGCGGGGAGGCCTGGCACCTCGTGGTCGTCGCTCACGGTGCCCCGCCAGCACCCCGCCAGCTCGACCCAAACCCGACGGCTCGCGACCCCTCCCGACGGGTTTCGTCACAGGGGTTTCGTCACGAGTTACGTCACAGAAAAGACGAAAGGCCCGGAATCGCTGTGATTCCGGGCCTTTCAGAGTGCGAGGAGGGGGACTTGAACCCCCACGGAGTTACCCGCTAGCACCTCAAGCTAGTGCGTCTGCCATTCCGCCACCCTCGCGAGGGGGACGCGATATGAACCACGTCCCGCCTCACGGGTCAACCCCCATTCTCAGCACCCCAAGGATTTTCCGCCGTCCCTCGCCGGTCGGGCTTGAGCCCCGTCGGCGCCGGGCGTAGCATCTCCGGCCCGTTGGCGGCGGCTACAGGGTCGGCGGCGCGGGGAGAGAGGCGCACATGAGCGGGCATTCACGCTGGTCGACCATCAAGCACAAGAAGGCCGCGAGCGACGCGAAGAAGGGCAAGACCTGGACGAAGCTCATCAAGGAGGTCTCCGTGGCCGCCAGGATGGGCGGCGGTGAGCCCGGCAACAATCCCCGACTGCGCAAGGCCATCGACGCCGCCCGCGGGGAAAACATGCCGATGGACAACATCGTCAAGGCCATCAAACGGGGCACCGGCGAGCTCGACGGGGTCACCTACGACGAGATCACCTACGAGGGCACGGGCCCCGGCGGGACCCTCTTCCTCGTCGACGCCCTCACCGACAACCGCAACCGGACGGTGGCCGAGATTCGGAAGATCTTCGAGAAGAACGGCTGCACCCTCGGAGCCGCCAACACCGCCGCCTGGGGGTTTGAGCGCAAGGGGCACGTCCGGCTCCCGCTGAAGGCCACCACCGAGGAGCAGCTCTTCGAGGTGGCCCTCGGGGCCGGAGCCGAAGACATCGCCCAGGACGGTGACGAGTGGCTCGTGACCACCGCCCCCACCGAGGTCGACGTGGTGCGGGCAGCCCTCGAAGGGGCCAAGATCGAGGTCAAATCCGCCCAACTCGTGATGCTCCCGAAGAACACCACCCAGATCGCCGGGCGCGACGCCGAGCTCGTCACCCGCCTCATGGACATCCTCGACGACCACGACGACGTCCAGGACGTGTGGTCCAACTTCGACCTGTCCGACGAAGAGGCCGAGCGGCTCGGGGCCTGAACCCCCCTTCGATCACCTTACGTCTGCCAGAGACACACCCCGTCGTTGCAGCGGCCCACAAAGGGAGCGCAGTCGTCGTCGGTGGTGCAAGCCCGGGGGCCGTTGTCGGGGACGCACAGGCGCTGGGGCTCGCCCTCGGAGGAGACGGGGGAGAGGATGCGGCAGCGGGTTCCGGGGCGGCAGTCGTCGTCGTCGAGGCAGTGGCGGAGGCAACGGGAGACCGGGGCGGTTCCGCCGTCGGGGAGGGGGGTCGTCCCGAGGGTGCAGCGGGCCGTCAGCCCCGGACAGTCGCGGTCGACCGCACACGGGGCCGTACACACCGTCGCAGCCGGAACCACCACGCTCCACGGCGCGGTCAGGCACGTGGTCCCGAGGCCGCAGAGGTCCCCCGGCTGACATCGGTCGTAGCTGAGGTGCGGGGTGGTCTCGCCCTCGCAGCCAAACACCACGGCCAGCACCAGGATCAACGAAGAGCGGGGAGGGGGGCGCACGACCCCACGAGGGATAACGCGGGGCGAGGGGGGAGGGAAGCCGTCTGTCACTCAGGCAGAGCGGTTAGGGGATGCAGACCCGGTTCTGCACGCCTCCGCCGAGGGTGACCATGCCGCAGCGGGTGCCGAAGGGCGCGCACTGCGAATCATCCGTGCAGAGCCGCACGCACATGAACATCGACGGGTTGCCCGTGGCGTTGACGCACTCGACCTGGCCCGGGACAAACCCCGGGCACATCGCGGCGTTGCCGCCGGGGCAGATGGCCGTGCACGTGCTGCCCTGGGGCTGGCCCGGAAACTGGAAGAGCGACTGCATGCAGTTGCTCCCCCCGCCGCACACCCCGTTGGTGATGGGACAACGGTTGTAGGGCTGCAGGGTGGTGGGGCCGGGGCCGCTGCCCGATCCGGGGGGCACACAGATCCGCACCCCGCCGATGTCGCCGCAGACCATGCCCACGCGACAGTTGGCGGAGGTGACGCAGTTCTCGAAGCAGGTGCCCTCGCCCGTGCCCGAGTCGACCACGCAGCTCGTGGGCCGCCCGAGGTTGTTGGGGCACTGCGACCCGGGCAGACAGCGCCGGGTGCAGAAGGCCCCGGGGCCCCCGGTGGTTGTAAACGGCGAGGACAGGCACGTGGTGGCGCCCAGACACGCCCCCCCGATGCCCCCACAGGCCTCGTACTGATCGGGGGTGTCGTCGACCTCTACTACACAGCCCGTGCCCAGGCTGATGAGGAGGCCCAAGGGGAGAATCAGTTTGTGAATCTTGGTCATTGCCAGTCGCTCCTGAAAGAGTCAGTGGGCTTATCGCACGACGCGTGCCGTACGTCTGCCACCCTGAGAGCCCCCCGAGGTCGGGGCTGCCAGGATGGTACCGCACCATGGTAGGGCTTGTACGGGGGCTTGCATCGGGGCGTTCACCCGGCGTGGACGATGGTGGAGTGTGGGGGGATGTTCACGCCTGGGGCAGTCAGCGGCGCATCACACCCGCGCTGGCGGTGGTCACGTACTCCCCCCGGGGCCAGTGGCGGTACCACACCCCCCGCAAGACCGGGCCCCCCTGGGCGTCGTAGCTGCCCACCTCCAGGGTGCCAAACACCCGCAGGAGGCTGCCCCGCTGGACCCTCTGCTCGCCGTCCCGGTCGCCCGGGCGCAGCGTCAGAACGGCCGTAAACGGGCCCCCGTCCCGGGCGTTGACCGTGACCCGGCAGCTGCGCTCGGTGTCGTCCTCGCAGAGGTGGCGCTCCTGGTGGGTCCGCTGCTGGAGGCTCACCCGGGTCGTTCCGCCTTCCCCTGCCTCCACCGACTCCACCACCCCGAAGAACACCAGGGTCCGTCCCTGATACCCGTCGGGCATCCGCCGAACCTCGTCGTACACCGCCTCCTCGGCCGCCGCCGCGTGGGGGCCCTCCTCGGGCAGGGCCACGTACGTCCGGGCGTGCCCGTACGGCCCTGCCCCCGCGCAGCCTACGAGCCCACCCCCGAAGAACCCCGTTGCCAGGGCCACGGCCCCGAAGGCCGTGCCCCATCCCAGACGCGTCGTTGCCATCCCCCGAGGCGATACCTCAGCCGCCCCCTCCGCCGCAACGCCCCCGCGGGTTGCGTCCGCGCCTCCGGGGCTTGATACTGCCGTCCGCTGCCCTGTGAGTACCCAACGAGACATCATCCGCCAGCGCCTCGGGCGCGAGCGGGGGACCCTTTTCTGCGAGGCCCCCTACCAGGTGGCCCTGCTCTATCCCTCGCCGTACACCGTGGGGATGTCGTCGCTGGGGTTTCAGGTGATCTACCGCGAGATCAACCGCCGCCCCGACACCGGCGCCGCCCGGGCCTTTCTGCCCGACGACCTCGCCGAGGCCCGGCGCACCCGCGACCCCCTCCTCACCTACGAGACCCTCCGCCCCGTCGGAGACCACCCCCTCATCGCCACCTCCGTGGCCTACGAGGGCGAGCTCGGGGGGCTCATCGAGGCCCTGTCCCTGGCGGGGGTTCCGCCCCTGCGGCAGGAGCGTGAGGCAGGGAGGTACCCCTTCATTCTGGCCGGGGGCCCGCTTACCTTCTCCAACCCCGTCCCCCTGTCACCCTACGTCGACGCCGTGGTGGTGGGCGAGGCCGAGGAGGTGATCCATCGGGTCCTCGACGTGCTGGTAGAGGTGCGCGACCCGACCGAGCGCCTCGTGCGCCTCGCGGCCCTCGACCACGTGTGGGTCCCGGCCCTGCACGGCGAGGAGCTGCCTCCCGTGGCCAAGGCCGACAACGCCCTCCTGCCCGCCCGGGCCCAGATCATGACCCCCGACACCGAGCTGTCGGACATGTTCCTCATCGAGACCGAGCGGGGCTGCTCCCGCGGGTGCCAGTACTGCGTGATGCGCCGCAGCACCAACGGGGGAATGCGCCTCGTGGCCATCGACCGCATCCTGGAGGCCATCCCCGACGACGCCCGCAAGGTAGGCCTCGTGGGGGCCGCCGTGAGCGACCACCCCCGCATCGTCGACCTCGTCAACACCCTTGCCGATCGCGGCCTCGGGGTGGGCCTGTCGTCCCTGCGCCCCGACCGGCTCACCGACCCCTTCGTCGCGGCCCTCAAACGCGGAGGCTACCGCACCCTCACCACCGCCATGGACGGCCCCTCCGAGCGCCTCCGGGGCACCCTCGAGCGCCACGCCAAGGTCAAGCACCTGCACCGGGCCGCCGAGCTCGCCCGGGCCCACGCGATGGTCACCCTCAAGCTCTACCTCATGGTGGGACTGCCCACCGAGACCGACGACGACATCGACGAGTGCGTCGACTTCGTCGGGACCCTCTCCAAGATCAACCCCGTCGCCCTCGGGATCGCCCCCTTCGTGTCCAAGCGCAAGACCCCCCTCGACCAACTACCCTTCGCAGGCATCGAGGTGGTCGAGAAGCGCCTCGATCGGCTCCGCAAGGGCCTCCGCGGACGGGCCGACGTGCGCCCCACCAGCGCCCGGTGGGCGTGGGTCGAGTGGGTCCTCGCCCAGGGAGGCCACCGGGCCGGGCGGGCCGTGTACGACGCCGTCCTGGCCGGGGGGCGGTTTGCCGACTACAAGCGGGCCTTCGAGGCCGCCGGGGTGGTCCCCGCACCCGCGGGGCGCTCGAAGCGGCTCATGGTGCTCAACGAGCGGCCGTAGGGGTTTGCGCGCGGGACAGAGTGTGTTATCGCTCAGGCGCGGTTTGTCTTGGGGTAGCTCAGTGGCAGAGCGGCCGGCTCTTTACCGGCAGGGCGCAGGTTCGACTCCTGCCTTCAAGTCCATCCTTCGTGCACGGGCCGTGAGGGATCTCCCGAGGTAGCTCAGTGGCAGAGCGGCCGGCTGAAGACCGGCAGGGCGCGGGTTCGACACCTGCCTTCGGGTCTGTTGTCAGCAACAGGCAGTGCCATGTCCACCGACGATCCCAAACACACGGTCGCCCCCGGGTATGCCTTCGGGCAGCTCCAGCGGGCCCTCACGGCCCTCTCCAACCACCCCGACCCTGCCGTACGGGCCCGGGCCTCCACCCGCCTCACGAAGTGGATGGGGGTGATGGCCGGGATGGCCGACGGGAGCCTCGTGGTGGGGTCGCGCCTGCCCGTGGCGGGGGTGCCCGCCTGGGCGACCCTGGAGGTGGCCCACGGGGGGTTCGCCACCGGAACCCTCAAGGCCGAGGGGCCCCTCCTGCCCCACGAGGCCGGGCTCGCGATGCAGCTCGGGGCCGATCCGGCCTTCGCCCGCGAGGCCCTCAACCGGTACTACCTCACCGACGACGGACAGAGGGCCCTCGGGGCCCTGCTCGACAGCGGGCGGTTTCGGGTCGATGTGCCCGAGGAGGGGGCCCTCCTGGCCGTGACCTGGCTCCTGGAGAAGGGCGAGGCCGCCCGGGCCCTCGATGTCCTCGACGCCCTCGACGGGTTCTTTTCGCGGCTGCGGTTCTATCCGGCCCCGGCCGAGCGGCCCGTGAGCACCCGGCCCATCGTGCACCTGCGCTCGGTGGGGCAGGTCCTCGACGACCTCAACGCCGTCAAGGCCCGCCCCCAGATCGACCGGATGAACGAGGCCCTCCTCCACTGGACGCCCCTGTACGACCAGGCCGTGGCCCTCTTCCTGGAGACCGTGGTGGGCGAGGTTCCGTCGCTGGCCGTCGACGCCGCGGGGGCCCTCGTGCGTCGCCCCGACGGCTGCCCCGTGGTCCTGGGAGCCTATCCCTGTCAGCGGTACCCCGAGGGCTGGTCCCTGCGGGCCCTGGCGCTGTTGGGCACCTACAAGACCCTGCGGCGCGACCACCGCCTCTCGGGCAAACCCGACAAGCCCAAGGAGAATTTCGCCCAGCTCCGGGAGTACCTCGCCCGCTGCGCCCGCGACCCGCGTTCGGTCACGGGCCGCGACGTGGGCAAGATCCGCAAGATCCTGGCCTCCTTCGTGACGGCCCACGGGGCCCCGAGGTCGGCCCGTCGGGAGGCCACCCGGACGGCCCAGGTCCGCGTGGCGGGCTTGCCTTCGCTCAAGGCCCAGAGCGCCGTGCTCTGCGCCCGCCTGCGGGGCTACCCCCGGGACGAGGGCCTCGGCGAGCTCGGGGCCGTCTGCGCTCCCCTCACCGCCCCCGAGGCCGCGCGGCTCGGGGTCGAGGCGGGGCAGGCGTTTCCGGCTTCGCTCCTCGGGCGGGTCGAGCGTTGCCTCGAGGCCCCGGTCGATGTCCTGGTGGCCCGCGGGATCGTCTCGTCGGGCGACGTCCTGGCCGAGCTCCTGCCGCAGGTGACGGCCCAGGTGGCCGTGGCCGACTTCGCCGACGTGCGCCTGCAGCGCCTCTACGGGGCCATCTACGGCGCCTTCCGTCGTCGCCGGTCGCTCCTGCTCCTGCACCTGGAGAAGCAGGTCGGGCTCCACGAGCTGCCGTGGGTGCGGGCCCTCGACGCGTTTCGCCGCGGGGGCCACGACGCCAAGGTCCTCGCCCGGGAGACCCTCCGGGCCCTGAGCGCCCTGGCCCTGGGGTCGTTCCCCGAGGCCATCGTGCCCAACAAGCTGCTCAACGAGATGGTGGCCCTGTCGTCGCAGGCGGGCCTCGCCCTGCCCCTCACCGAGGAGCTGGCCGCCGACATCTTCATGGGGGCCTTCTCGGTGAAGTTTCTCCAGGCCGCCAAGGTCGCCGCCCGGCTCCTCCAGGGCTCGGTGTACGCGCGGTACTACGACCTGCCCTGCCCGGAGATCCTCCGCCTCGACGACGCCACGTCGAAGTGGGGGGTCGCCACCTCCCCGGGGTTCGTCGCCCTGTGCGAGGCCCGGGCTGCGGCGGGGTCGACCGGCACCAAGAAGTCGGGCCGGTACGGTTCGCCCGCCCGCAACGGGACCATCATCGAGCAGGCCCAGGTCCTCACCACCCACAACCTCGCCGTCCTGTACGAGGGGTTGCAGTTGGGGCCCCTCCTGGAGGGGCGCGAGGCCGACCTCGCCCGGCAGTGCTTCACCTGGGTCTGCAAGCGGCTCCAGATGCCGAGCCCGAGCTGGCACGCGAAGCTCATCGCCCTGAAGAATTGCGCCTACGCGTGGCGCCAGATGCTCTTCTTCCTGTCGGTGGCCGACCCGGCCGGGCGGGAGGCCTTCGGCCCCTGGGCCGCGGCCCACTTCGCCACGCAGGACGAGGTGTTCCGCGACGCCTTCGGGCCCGCCGTGACGGGGCTCCTCGGGGTGATGGGGGGCGGTCGCTTCGACCCCACAGGGCTCGACCCGGACGGGGGCCCCGGCCGGCGTTTCCTCGGGTGGAGCCACGGCCACCACTGGCTGTCGTAACAGGGGAGAGGCGCCGACGTCGCACTTCTTCTGGGCATCCCTCCCGCGGGCGTGGTTAACTCTCCGCGGGTCGTCGCTACGCGGGGTAGCGGCGTGAAGGAGATCCACCCAATGACCAGCTTGCGTTTCCTCATTCTTTCTTCTGTCTGCGTCGCTGGCCTCGTGTCTGCCTGCGGCAGTTCTGATCCGCCCCCGGCCACCGACGCCGGCTCGGACGTAGTGGCCACGGACGTCCCGGCCACGGATGCACCCGCCACGGATGCACCCGCCACGGATGCACCCGCCACGGATGCACCCGCCACGGATGCACCCGCGACGGACGTACCCGCGACGGACGTACCCGCGACGGACGTACCCGCGACGGACGTACCCGCGAGGGACGTATCCGCGACGGACGTGCCCGCGACGGACGTGCCCGCGACGGACGTGCCCGCGACGGACGTGCCCGCCGCCGATGTCGCCGATGCGGCCGTGGGGACCGTGTTCGAGGCCACCCTGAGCGGGGCCCAGGAGGTGCCGAGCGTGGCTTCGGCCGCGACGGGGACGGCCACCATCACCCTCAACATGGCCCGGACGGAGATCTCGTACGTCGTGCGGCACACCCTGATGGGGGCCACCGCGGCCCACATCCACGGGGCGGCCCCGGGGGTCAACGGCGGGGTCGTCGTGACCTTCCCGAGCGCGGGGGCCGAGATCACCGGGACGGCCGCCCTCACCCCGTCCCAGGTGGCCGACCTCGAAGCCGGGGCCCTCTACATCAACATCCACAGCATGGCCCACCCCGGGGGCGAGATCCGCGGCCAGATCCTGCGCCGCGGGGAGGAGCTCTTCGTGACGCCTCTCACGGGCGTGCAGGAGGTTCCCCGGGTCGTGACCTCCGCCACGGGGACGGCCTCGGTGATCCTCAACCCGGCCACTTCGGCGATCCGCTACCGCATGACCACCACCCTCATGCCGTCGGCGGCCCACATCCACCGCGGGATCGCAGGGGTCTCGGGTCCGGTGGTGTACCCCCTCACGCCCAACGGGTCGACCATCGTCGGGACCCAGACCGTGACCCCGACCGACATCGCCGAGCTGCGGGGCGGGCGCTTCTACGTCAACGTACACACCGCGGCCAACCCCGGGGGCGAGATCCGCGGCCAGCTCCTCGCCCCGGGGGCCCAGCTCTTCGTGGCCAACCTCACGGGAGGGCAGGAGGTCCCGCCCGTCACGACGGTGTCGACCGGCTCCGCGATGGTCGTGCTCAACTACGCCCGGGACTCCGTGAGCACCACCGTGGCGACCACGGCCATGGGCAACGCCGCCCACCTGCATCGGGGCCCCGGGGCGGTCAACGGCCCGGTGGTCGTGCCCCTCGCCGCGGAGGGCGGGTTCTTCACGGCCACCGCGGCCATCACGCCTCCCGACGCGGCCCTCCTCGAGACGGGGGGAATCTACGTCAACGTGCACACCACGGCCAACCCCGGGGGTGAGGTCCGGGGCCAGGTCCTGCGCCCCGGCGAGGTGCTCTACACCGCCCGCCTGTCGGGTCTGTCCGAGGTCCCCCCGGTGGTCACCATGGCCACGGGCAGCGCGGCCATGATCCTCAACCCCGCGGGCGACCTCCTCACCTACACGGGCGTCCTCGCCGGGTTTACCCCCACGGCCGCCCACATCCACACCGGCGCGGTGGGGGTCTCGGGGGGCGTGGTTCACACCCTGATGTTTACGTCCACCAGCCTCGGGGGCACCCAGGCCGTCAGCGGCATGGACGTCCAGCGCCTCAACGCGGCCGGCTACTACGTCAACGTGCACAGCATGGCCCACCCCGGGGGCGAGATCCGCGGACAGATCATGCGGCAGTGACCCTCCCCCCGTCGCGCCCTCTCCTGCGGGAGGGGTGACGCCGGGCCCTGGGATGTCTATGACGACGTCCCGATGGCCCAACCTCCCACAGTCAGCCTGGAGGCCCGCGAGCTCGCCGCCGCGGGTCGCCTCTCCTACGACGCCGCGGTCCACCGGGAGCGCCTCCTCGAGCAACCTCCGTCCGAGGGGCCCTCCCCGGGCGATCACCGCGGGTTCGCCCAAGACGCCGCGGCCCTCGAGGCCCTCGACCCCCCCCGGGCCACCCTCCTGGCCGAGGCCTTCGTGGTGGGGGCGGTGGCCCCCGCCCTCCAGCGGTATCTCCAGGCCCGGGCCCGGGTCACCCTGCGCCTGCGCCCCGAGGCTCCGGGGCGGCCCTTCGACACCCACGAGGCGGCCGTGATGGTCGACCCCGAGGCGGGCCGCCGGGCGGCCTGGGTGACCGTTGCCGACGCCTCCCTCCAAGGGTTACGCCCGAGTGCGGTGGCCGTGGTGGAGGCCCTGCGTGGGGCCCTGGAGGCCCTCGACGGGCCATTGCGGGCTCGGGTAGGCCTTGGGGGCTTCGACCCGGGGCCTGTCCTGGCCGCGACTGACGACCTCCTGCACGAGCTCGACCCGTGGGTGGCCCGGGACCGGGGGCTCGATCTGTCCCGGGGGCAGTGGTCGGAGCGCCTGGCGAGCCTGGCGTCCCCGGCCCTCGTGCGGGCCCTTCCGCCCGCCACCTGGGCGGAGCTGGGAATGGGGTGGGCCGCCCGGGTGGGGCTGGAGGACGCCCTCCGGGGGGTGGGAAACGGGCTACGACCGGCCCGGGCCGAGGCCGCGGGGGTGGGGGCCCTCGTGCGGGAGCCCGGGGTTCGGTGCGACCTGGCGGGGCGACCGTCCCTGACGGGGATGGGGGCCATGGAGACCCTCGGGGCCTGCGGGGTGGCCCTCGGGGCGGTCCTCGGGCGGGGGATCGCCCCGGGGCCGCGGAGGGGGCTCGATCGGGCCTCGGACGGGGTGTGGCACGCCCTCGTGCGGAGGCTGGTGCTCGACGGGGGGTGGTTGACCCGGGCCGCGGAGGTCGACGCGGTGACCCGGCAGCGGGTGCTCCTGGAGGGGCTCCACGCAGAGGTCTTGCGGGTGCGGCGGGACGCGGTCCTGGCGGGGTTTGTGGCCGAGGCCCTGGGGCGGGGGGAGGGGTTGGGGACGAGGTTCTGGGAGGGGATGACGGGGGCCTGGGGGGCCTCGCCCGAGCCGGGCTGGGCCGTGCATGTGGCCGCCCGGGCGATGGAACCCGCGGCCTGGTGGGGCGATCGTCCCGCGTCCCGCATCCGGGGGGCCCTGGCCGAGCCTGCGGCCCTGGGGTGGCTGCGCACCCGCTTCAATGAGGACTGGTGGCGCAATCCGCGGGCGGGCGACGGGCTGCGGGCCCTCGTGCGGGCCGAGCAGGGTCTAGGGGTGGAGGGGTGGATGGCGGCGGAGGAGGCGGGCGACCCGGTGGCGGCCCTGCGGACCCGCTTCGACGAGGTGGCCCGGGTGGCCCTGCGGTAGTCCTACGGGCAGACGTGCTCGACGCTGAAGCGGATGGCCCCCTGGTTGTCCGAGCAGGGGTTGTCGTCGAGGGCGCACACGAGGGTCCCCCCGGCAAACGCGACCTGGGTCGAAGGGGTCGGGATGGCCGCGAAGGCCGCCGCGGCCGAGGCGTAGTACCTGCCCGCGGGCGTGGCCACGGCGGGGGCCGCGAGGTTGTCGCAGTTGATGCGATAGAAATACCCCTGACTCGGGAGGTTGACCGAGCTCCACACGGTGGCCCCCGACGGCAGGGGGGTCACGATGTACTGCCCGGCGGGCAGGCCTCCGACCTGGGTGGGGGTGTTGCCGCCGCCGGGTCCGCGGCAGTTGGTGATGTAGTTGACCGTGACCTCGCGGCGTACAGTGCACCGCCCGGCGGTGGTGCACGTCTCGGTCCCGCAGTCGGCGTTGGTCCCGCAGCGCTGGCACAGGGTGCAGGGGGTGCAGGCCCCGCCGCAGTCGACGTCCGACTCGGCCCCGTTGCGCACCCGGTCGGAGCACGAGGCGGGCTGGCACATCCCCATCTGGCACACCCCGCTCGGGCACACGACCCCGCAGGCCCCGCAGTGGCTGGGGTTGCTGGCCGTTGGGGTCTCGCAGCCGTTGGTGGGGTTGCCGTCGCAGTTGGCAAACCCGGCCGTGCAGGCCGCGACGGTGCAGGCCCCGAGGGCGCATCCGGCCGTGGCATTGGGGAGGCTGCAGGTCGTCCCGCAGGCCCCGCAGTGGGCGGGGGTCGTGCGGGTGTCGACCTCGCACCCGTCGTCGGGCCTCCCGTTGCAGTCGGCGAACCCCGCAGCGCACGCGCCCCGCTGGCAGGTCCCGCCCATGCAGACCGCCGCGGCGTTGGCAAACTGGCACCCGGCCCCGCAGGCCCCGCAGTGGGCGGTGCTGGTGCGGACGTCGACCTCGCAGCCGTTGGTCGGGTCGTTGTCGCAGTTGGCGAAGCCTTCGGTGCAGGCCCCGACGGCGCAGGCCCCCGCGGTGCAAGCCGCGGTCGCGTTGGGGGTCATGCAGGGGGTCCCGCAGGCCCCGCAGTGGCTGGTGTTGGCCTGGACATCGACGCAGCCCCCGGCGCAGCAGCGCTCGCCCATGGCGCAGCGGGAGTCGTCGGAGCACCCGGCCACGCACTGGTTGCCCATGCAGCGCTGGCCCGTCGGGCAGTGGGTGTCGGTGACGCAGGCCACGCAGGTGTGGGTGGTGGTGTCGCAGCGTTGCCCGCCGGTGCAGCCCTCATCGGCCCGGCAGCCCGCCACGCAGGTGAAGGTGGCCCCGTCGCAGTGTTGGGCCGGGGCGCAGGTGTCGGCGGAGGGCGAACACTGCACGCAGCGCCCGGACGGGACGTCGCAGGACGTGAGCCCGAGCTCGTGGCCCGCGCAGTCGGCGTGTTGGGTGCAGCGGGAGGTGGCCCCATCGGTCGGGGTCGCGTCGGAGGGAGAGGGCGCGTCGGGAGCCCCCGTGTCGTCGGGGATTCCCGCGTCGGAGGCCCCGGTGTCGGAGGCCCCGGTGTCGGAGGTCCCGGTGTCGAGGGCCCCGGTGTCGAGGGCCCCGAGGTCGGTGGAACCGGCGTCGGAGGGGCCGCCGACGACGGAGCTGCTGTCGCTGCAGGCGAAGCCGAAGGCCGCGACGGCGGCGAGGCCGAGCCATCGCAAGGAGGAGGAAGTACGCATGGCGACGAGGGTAACGTAAACTGGGGGCAGGGTGCGTTTTGATGCCGGTGCGGGGCCCCGGTCACACCGCGGCGGCCATCGTGCTGTCGCCCGTGCGGGCCATGCTCTGCGAGGCGGGCGAGGGCGCGGGGGCGCTGGCGATGCGGGCGGCGTTGCGGTCGGCGAGGTGCAGACGGAGCGACCACCCCGCGAGCATCACGGTCACGGCGGGGACGAAGAAGGTCGCGTACTGGAGCCGCGGCGCGAGGATGGCCGCGGCCATGCAGCCGAGCACGAAGGCGAGGATCTTCGACCCGCGCAGGATCACGGACTCGCGGGCCGTCTCGCGCACCACCTGAGGGGCCCGGGAGACGTACGCCCCGAGGGCCACGGAGAAGTCGGTGAGGGGCCCGGTCATGTGGGTGGTGCGGACGATCATGCCGGTGGTGGTGGCCACGGACGCGTTTTGTAGGCCCATGGCGAAGGCCAGGATGGCCAGGAGCACGAAGTCACCGCGCGTCTCGACGGTCTGGCCGAAGGGGCCGAAGGCGCCACACTGACCCAGGACGGCCGCTGCGGCCAGGCACCCCCCGACGAGGAAGAGGGGCGCCGTAGGCCAGGGCTGCTTGTCACGAACCCGACGCCCGTCGATCATCTTGAACGAGGTCATGGCCCCCAACACGAAGGCCAGGGTGACCAGGACATAGTCAAGGAGCAGAACGAGGTTGTCGTAGTCGGCCCCGATGCGGGTGAGGGTGCCCGTGACGTGGGTGACGTACCGCTGGCAGGCCGCCAGGGCTGTGGCGTTGACCATCCCCGCGGAGAAGGCGAAGGCGAGCCAGGTCCGCAATCTCCGGCGATCGTGCACCGCAGCGGCTTCGAGAATGGGTGCAAAGGTGCTCATCTGGGGGGTACCTCCGATCGCTGCGACGCAGCGGGACAGATCCGACAACCAAGATCTGTACCGCGGGCATTCCCGTTGGATTCTGGTTCGCACGGTGCGCTTCGGTGTGGCAGGACGACGCACCCGGCGCCTTGGCGTCGCAGGGCTCCGGTCGGCGCGGGGTGATGGGGGTCAGGTGATGGGTCCGGCGGGCGCCTCGATGTGCTACCACCGGGGGCGATGAAACGATCTGGAATGGTGTTGGGCGTCTGGGTGTGCCTCGTGACCGTGGGGGCTCCGGCGTGCCGCGACCGGCCCGCGGCTCCGGCGGCGACCACCTCGGCGGCGACCACGCCCACGACGGCTCCGGCTCCTTCGGCGACGGCGGAGCGGCTGCCCATTCGCCCCGACGCCTCGACGATCGGGTTTGTCGGGCGCAAGATCACGGCCTCCCACGACGGCCGGTTTACGCAGTTTTCGGGCACGATCGAGCTCGACCCGGCCCAGGTCGAGCGCAGCCGGGTCAACGTCGAGATCCAGATGGCCTCGGTGCAGATCGAGCCGGCCCGCCTGCGGGGGCACCTCGTGTCGCCCGACCTGTTCAACGTGGCCCAGTTTCCGACGGCCACCTTTGCGAGCACGGCCCTGCGGGCGGGCGGGGCCGATGGGGCCTCGCACACCATGACGGGCAACCTCACCCTGCACGGCCAGACCCGGTCGGTCACCTTCCCCGCGCGGATCAACGTCAACGAGCGGGCCGTCACGGCCACCGCGGAGTTCTCCATCAACCGCCAGGACTTCGGGATCACCTACCCGGGCATGCCCGACGACCTGATCCAAGACCAGGTGACCATCCGGCTCAACCTCACGGCCCCCCGCGGGTCGTGACGGCCATCGCCGCGGGCCCCTCTGGGGTGGTACACCCTCGGGCCTGATGTCACGCGTCCTGATCCTCGGTGCGACCTCGGCCATCGCCGCAGAGGTCGCGGCCCTCTACGCCCGCCGCGGGGCCCGCCTGCACCTCGTGGGGCGCAACCCCACCAAACTCGCCGCCGTGGCCGCCCGCTGCGCCCCGGCCACGGTGAGCACCGCCGTGGCCGACTTCACCGACCTGCCCGGCAACGCGGAGGTCGTCCGCGACGCCCTCGCGGCCCTCGAGGGCCGGGTCGACGTGGTCCTCATCGCCCACGGAGACCTCGGCCACCAGCTGGAGAGCGAACGCGACTTCGACGCCGCCGCGGCCATCTTCGACACCAACCTCTCCAGCGTGGTGGCCCAACTCATCCCCCTGGCCAACCACCTCGCCGCCCAGGGCCACGGGCGCCTCGGGGTCATCACCTCGGTGGCCGCCGAGCGAGGCCGCCCTCGCAACTACACCTACGGGGCCGCCAAGGCCGCCCTCAACACCTACCTCCAGGGCCTCCGGACGCGGCTCTATGCGTCGGGCGTGACGGTCACCACCCTCAAGCTCGGCCCCGTCGACACCCCCATGACCGAGGGCCATCCCAAGCACCCCCTGTTTGGGCGGCCCGAGCCCGTGGCCCGGGACATCGTCCGGGCCGTCGAGGCGGGGGTCGCCGAGGCGTATGTCCCGTGGTTCTGGCGGGGGATCATGGCGGTGGTGCGGGCCACGCCCGAGGGGCTGTTTCAGCGGGTCCCGTTTCTGTCGGGGCGGTGACCCCGCGGGGGATGCCTGGGGGAGTTGGTCGAGGGACCGGCCAGCGTGAGGATTGACGCGCGCGGTAGCGAGGCGTTTACCTCAACGTGATGATGCCCCACGTCCAGGAGCTGCGGCTCGCCAACTACCGCGGGTTTCGCGACGCGAGGCTCCCGCTGGAGGGGCTTACGTTCCTCGTCGGACGCAACGGCGCGGGCAAGACGACCCTCGTCGACGCCCTCTCGTTTGTACGCGAGGCGCTGACGCAGTCGCTGCCGACCGCGCTGGTGAAACGCGACGGGATCGCCGAGGTTCGCAGCCGATTCGCCGGGCGCGACGAGCTGCTCACCGTGGCCCTGGTCTTTGGAATCGTCAGCAACACCGAAGGGCGATCGCGAACGCTCTCCGTGCCGCACGGCTTCGACGGCCCGGTCCGGGGCACGTCGGGTCGATGCCTCTACGGCTTCAGTCTGGCCGCCGACGGTACGGTCGCCCGCGAGGTGTGTCGCTCGACGATCCCAGGTATCCCCGAGTTCAGGCGGGACGCCTCGGGGATTCACATCGATGCGCCGACCTTTATGCGCCCGGCCGTTGAACCCGAGCTGTTGTTGCTCCCGCTCCTCGCGGGCGGTGATGTCCTCATCCCCGGTGCACGCATCTCACGAACGTCGGGCGAGAGCACCCGCCCGGGCGCCGCGGAGTGGTCGCTCCTGCGCGACAGCCTGGTCAACCTCGCGGTCATCGAGCCCGACCCGCGTGTGATCCGGCAGCCGTCGCCCGTCCAGGCACTCGTGCCCTTGGAACGCGACGGGCGCAACCTCGCCGATGTGCTCGACGCGCTGTCGCAGAACGGGTTCGCTCCGCGCCTCGCGCGCATCAGCGAGCGACTGGAGCGGATCTGCGGGGGCATCTCGCGCGTACACACCGCCACGGAGGCGGGATACCGACGGATCTTCTTCGAGCAGGTCGTGAAGGGGCAGCCGCAGGTGTTCCGGGCGGCGTCGATGTCCAACGGGACGCTCCGGGCGCTCGCCATCCTCGCGGCGTTGGAACAGCGCGCGTGGCCATCGCTCCTGTGCGTCGAGGAGATCGAGGACGCGGTGCACCCTGGGGCTCTCGCAGTTCTCCTCCAGGCCGCGGAGGAGGCGACGGAGCCCGACCCGGAGGGACACCGCCCGCCGTTCGAGGTGCTGGTCACGACGCACAGCACCGAGGTGTTGAGCCTGCCGCAAGCGTTGGGGGAGCGCGTCCGTGTGGTCGTGTCGCGCGACGGCGAGAGCTCCGTCCACGGGCTGGCGAAGGGGGTCATGGACCTGCTCGAGCCCCCCGAGACGATCGGGGCTCTGCTGCGCATCAACGCGCTCTGGCCCGAGGATGCACCGCTCCGCATCGACGGGGACCCGCTGGTTCCATGACCTGGGCACGCAAGCGGGTGGTCTCGATCGTCGAGGGCCTCGGCGAAGAGTGGGCGGTGCCTCGCCTTGTGGAACGATGGATTCGCCAGCATCGGCTGTTTCAGGAGTACGTGGCGGACGAGCCCGCCCTCTGCGCGAAGGGCGTTGGGAAGCTCAAGTGCGCGCCGGGGCATCAGCGGGGCGTGGAGTACTTCGTCAGGGTGGCTTTGGCGCGTGTCCCCCACGCGATCTTGATCGTGTTCGATGCCGACAAGGAGTGTCCGCAGCGCGCCGCGACGCGGAAAGAACCCCTGGGTATAGAGATTCTCCGGCGTGCCCGGGCGAGCGCCCCACCCGACGTGCAGATCGCCGTCGTCGTCGCCGATCGGGAGTTCGAGGCCTGGTTCGTCGAGCATCGGCATGCCCTCGGCCTTCCGAGGCCCGACGCCTGGACGGGCATCCCCGCCCTCGAGACGATCGCCGACTGCAAGAAGCTCGTGGGGCGGATGCTGGAGCGCCGCTATGACCCGGTGGTCGACCAGCCGACGCTGACGACGAAGCTCCCCCTGCTCTCCGCGGACTCCGAGGAGCTAATTCGGGGTGGGCGTTCGTACCGAAAACTTATTGTGTCACTCGCCCGGCTGATGCCTCCGATTCCTGAGAATACGGAGGACGAATCGCAGTCAGGTGATGATCGGATCGATCCTACTGGGTCTGTGCGCAGTGATGATGAGAAGGAGTAGCTACGCTTGATGGGCCCGCGGGCTTCGTTCGGAGAGTGAAACCCGATCTTGCGCATGATAAACCATGTTGCCGCGCCAGGTTCAGCAGCCGTCGTCAACGACGCCATCGCAGTCGTTGTCGAGGTTGTCACCGCACACCTCGGGCACGGGTGTCCCCGGCGTCGCGCTGCACTGCACTGGAGATGGCAGAACGCGGATGGGGAAGGGCGTGAGACGCACAATCGTGCTGCCGTCACCAAGCTGGCCAATATCGTTCCGACCCCAGCATCGGACGGTGCCATCCATCAGGCGCGCGCAGGTATGACTGTATCCCCCTGTGATTTCGACGATGTTGTTCAGTCCAGGCAGGACGACCGGGGTCGTGCGTTGTAGGGTACTCTCATCCCCGAGTTGGCCCTCGATGTTGTAGCCCCAGCATCGGGCTGTACCATCCATCATGCGCGCGCAGGTGTGGTGGCCTCCAGCTATGATTTCGACGACATTGGTCAATGCGGCCACGGCGACCGGAGTGGTGGGTTGTGTCGGACTGCCACTCCCGAGTTGACTCAGGTTGTTGGCGCCCCAGCATCGGGCGGTGCCATCCATCAGGCGCGCGCAAGTGTGATAGTTTCCCCCTGTGATTCCCACGACGTTGTTCAATTCCTCCACGACGACCGGGGTGGTGCGTTGTGTTACACTCCCATCCCCCAGTTGCCCGGAGGAGTTACTGCCCCAGCATCGGACGGTGCCATCTATCAAGCGCGCGCAGGTGTGGTCGGATGCTCCAGTTATTTCGACGACGCTGTTCAATCCTGTCACGGCGACCGGGGTGGTGCGTTGTGTCATACTCCCATCCCCGAGTTGACCGTTGGAGTTGAAGCCCCAGCATCGCACGGTGCCATCCATGAGGCGCGCGCAGGTGTGGTTACCGCCCCCTGTGATTTCGATGACATTGTTCAATCCCAGCACTGTGATCGGGGTGGTGCGTTGTATCGTACTCCCGTCTCCGAGTTGACCTGCGAAGTTGTAGCCCCAACACCGAACAGTGCCATCCATGAGGCGTGCGCAGGTGTGGATGCCTCCCCCTGTGATTTCGACGGCGTTGTTCAATCCCGCTACGGCGACTGGGGTGGTGCGTTGTGATGTGCTCCCATCTCCGAGTTGTCCCTGATTGTTGTAGCCCCAGCATTGGATAGTGCCATCCATCAAGCGCGCACAGGTATGGTTGCCTCCCGCTGCGGTTTCGACGACGTTGTTCAATCCCACCACTGCAACCGGGGTGCTGCGTCGATTCGCGCTCCCGTCCCCGAGCTGGCCGTGGTTATTCCGTCCCCAACATTGGATGGGACCCTCCGTCAAACGCGCGCAGGTGTGGCTGCTTCTCCCTACGAACCCGACGACGTTGTTCAATCTCTCCACTGTAACCGGGGTGGTGCGTTGTATTGTACTCCCATCCCCAAGTTCGCCGCTGGAGTTGTTGCCCTGGCATCGCACGGTTCCATCCGTCAGACGCGCGCAGGTGTGGTAGGTACCCCCCGTGATTTCGACGACGTTGTTCAATCCAGTCACGGCGACCGGAGTGGTGCGTTGTGTCGTACTCCCATCCCCAAGTTGGCCGTAGGAATTGTTGCCCCAGCACCGCATGGTGCCATCCGTCAGACGCGCGCAGGTGTGGCGGCTGATTGCTTTGATTTCTACGACATTGTTCGGTCCGGCCACGGTGACCGGGGTGGTACGTTGTGTTACACTCCCATCCCCGAGCTGCCCGAAGCTGTTCTGGCCCCAGCATCGCACGGTGCCATCCATCAAACGCGCGCAGGTGTGGAAGCTTCCCCCTGAGATTCCCACGACGTTGTTCAATCCCGCCACGACGATTGGGGTGGTGCGTTGTGTCACGCTCCCATCCCCGAGTTGGCCGTTGGAGTTACTCCCCCAGCATCGTACGGTGCCGTCCATCAAACGAGCGCAGGTATGATTGTCGCCTCCGGATATTTCGGCGACATTGTTGAGTCCGGTCACGGTGACAGGTGCAGACTGGGTCATGGTGGTTCCATCCCCAAGCTGGCCGTTGTTGTTGATTCCCCAACATCGAGCGGAGCCATCTGCCATCCGAACGCATGTGTGCCTGCCACCTGCTGCAATCGCGGTAGCGGAGCTAATGCCATCTACGTAGGTTGGTGTCAGCGAGGAAGTGCTGGTGCCGTTGCCGAGTGCTCCGTCGGCGCCGTTTCCCCAGCACAGCACTCTGCCATCTTGTCGAAGCGCGCAGGTGGTCGAGGCGCTGATTGCGAGACTGATCACTTGTTGATTGCAGGCCAGGTGGCCGACCCGCCGACAGGCACCGACACCGACCGAGCACGCTGTATCAGGTGCAACACAGGTCCCGCCACAGGTCGTTTGTCCGACCGGACACGCATCCACACAAGAGCCTGCCGTGCAGAACTGAGACAGCGCACATGCACGGCCGCATGTTCCGCAGCTTGTAATGCTGATCTGGAGATCCGTTTCGCATCCGTTGTTATCGAGTCCGTCGCAGTTGGCACGTCCAGCCAGGCATACACCGACGCTACAGACGCCCCCGGTACACACACCGCTCGCGTCTGCATCGGCGCATGGCTGTCCACAGCGACCGCAGTTGCGCGGGTCGACCTGAGTGTCGACGCAACGATCATTGCAGCGCGTCTCTGCGGGGCCACAGGTCGGGGCGTCCATCGTTACGGGGGGATGGTCAGCGTCAGTGCTGGCTGCGTCGAGCACAGGGCCCACGTCGAGGTCAGACCCCGCGTCCTTGCCAGGTTGTACGTCATCTGGGAGAGCGTGGGCGTCCGAGGAGGCGTCGAGGTGTCCGGACCAGGGGAGGGTGATGGCCTCCTCGGCAGGGCGGCACGTTCCAGAACTGGGCTCGCAGCGCTGGGTGTTGTTGCACGCGACGCCGACGCAAGACGCAGCCAGCAGGAGAGGGAGTACCATCGACTGACGTTCGGAAAACCGAACCACCGCACGTTGTAGGACCACAGCAGTCTGGACATCGCACCCGTTCGGCGAAGCGCAGCCTCTCGCTTCGATCCACAGGGGGGTGATGAGATCGCCCCTCGACTCGCCGACCGACACCCACAGTGGCAGCGCCGACCGCCCAGAACCGTTGCCCAACGGGGTGCTACGTAGACTCTGCACGGGTCCCGCGGCGTCGCCGCGACGCACCTCCAGGACCACCGACTGAAGGGACCGCTCCTCGCCCCACGGGATGTCCGACTCGACACGCACCAGCACCTCGGTGCGCGGCACCTCGCAGCTCTGCACGCCGCTGAAGAGTGCGAGCACCCCACCAGCAGCGCCCAGATGATTCCGCCATACAGTCATCGACTCCTCCTTCGCTAGCGCGCGGTCAACGCATCGACGCTGTAGTTGACGCCCTGTGGGGGTGGGGCCGTGGAGTTGAAGACGCCCACCGCGGCCAGGGACGCGACCACGCCTCCCACGACCACGGCACCCACGCCCGTCCAGAACCACCAACGGCCTACGACAGAGCTCTCGCCGCGCTCACCCGGCACAGACACCCGCACGCGGGGGTCGACCTGGGTGCGTTCCGCTGGGGTGGTGTCTGGCGCTTCGCCCGAAGCCACCGCGTCGAGCCGGACCTGGAGTGTGCGGCGTTCGCCGGGCTGCAGGGTGAGCAGTTGGCGTTGCGGGCTGAAACCGAGTGCCGCGATGCTGAAGGCGTGCTCCCCGGCTTCGAGTCGCAGGCCCTCGGGGGAGAGCGGCTCGTCGCGGCCGTCGACCTCGACGCGGGCTGTAGGCGGTGTCAGCACCAGCCGCACGGTGGCGAGCTGCTGCTGCAGCCGGACGACGTTGGCCTGCACCTGTGTGACGCGCTCCGGGGCCAGTGCGCTGCCCGCCTCCCTCAGATAACGGTTGTAGTACTCGACGGCTTGTCGGACGCGGCCCATACGGTCGTACGCGCCAGCCAGATTGAACAACACGACCGGCACTGGACGCAGGCGGTACGACTCCTCAAAGGCGGTGGCCGCCTCGGCGAAGCGCTCCTCTCGCGCCGCACCAAGACCGCGATTGAAGGCTGCGCGGGCGGCTCGTGTTGGATCGGATGGCTGGGCCGCAGCAACCCCGGGCAACAGCACGAGGAAGACCATCCAACAGGCCAGAGCCATGGGGCTTGAAGCAGAGACGCGACTCATGGGTACTCGCTGTCAAACTGTACGGATCTGGTGGCTCTGGCAGGTTCGGGCGGTGAGCGGGGCGTCGTGGTGGGGCGCGCTGTGCGTGGAGCGCTGCGCCCGGTGGTGTGCCGTTCGGCGTGTGCGGCAGGCTGGGTGCTGGGGGCGGCGGTCGGGCCCTGCGCTGGGGTGTCGGTGGGCACACCCGGCGGGGCGGCCCGCGCTGCATGGGGCGCTCCAGCGTTATGGGCAACGACAACGACGGTGGGCGGGGTGAGCCGTGTGGGCTGCCCCGTGGCCGCGGGAGCCGTGGAGGCTATGGGCGCGGCGGCGGCTGCGTGCGAGGGCGCTACAGGCGTGGAAGATCGACTGCGGAGCGACAGCACGGCCCCGGCGACTCCTACCACCATCAGGGCGACCGCGGCGATCGCTCTCCCCCATCGTCGTTGGGGTGCTCTGCGTGCCTGGCGCGGGACCGACTCCCAGGGAGACAATGAGGGCGGCGACGAGACGGCGAGGGAGGGCACGGCATCGCCCGAGGGGCGCGGCAACTTGGGCGCCCGCGACGGCGACCCGTTCCCGGGGACACCCGACGGATCGTACGAGGCCATGACCGTGGTGACGTCGTCGAGAAGGTCGCGCGAGGAGGCGACGGCGTACATCTCCGCCGCCGACGGAAAACGTTGGGTGCGGTCGCGGTGGACGGCACACTCGACGAGCTGCACCACACCGGGCGGCAGGCTGCGGTCCCAGTCTTGGATGGGGGTGGGTGCTTCGTACAGCAGCTTGCCGATGAGCAGGTTGACGTTGGGGGCGTCGTAGGGGAGCCTGCCGGTCAGCAGCTCGTACAGAATCACCCCCAGGGCCCACACGTCGGTGCGCGCGTCGACATCGGGCGCTCCGCTGGCCTGCTCTGGCGACATGTACGCGGGCGTCCCGATGATGGACCCGGTGCGGGTCCGGAAGCGCTGGTCGGCGGCCGTGTGACCTTGCCCGTCGGGCAGGGTGGCGTCGTGCCGCGCGATGCCAAAGTCAATCACCTTGACGACAAGTTCTCCTGCGGCGTCGCGCGCCAGGAAGATGTTGCCGGGCTTGAGGTCGCGGTGCACGATGTTGAGGCGGTGGGCGGCGGCCATGGCGGAGAGCACAGGCAGCAGTACGCGCAGGGCCTCGTGTACCGGCAACTTGTTGCCGGGCTCGGCTGCGAGGTAGGCGTCGAGGCTCTCTCCGACGAGAAACTCCTGGACGAGATACGGCCGACCGTCGACAGGGTCGGTGTCGAAGTCGAGGATGTCGACGACGTTGGGATGTCGGATGCTGGTGGCAGCCCGCGCCTCCTTCAGAAAGCGCTGCACCACCTCGGGGTCGCGCGCGTACTCGGGCAGGAGCACTTTGATGGCGACCCGGCGGCCAGTGTTCTGATTGCGCGCCTCGAAGACCTGTCCCATGCCTCCTGCGCCAAGTA
Source organism: uncultured Myxococcaceae bacterium (assembly GCA_964447205.1). Classification (GTDB taxonomy): domain Bacteria; phylum Myxococcota_A; class Polyangia; order Polyangiales; genus JAEUKH01. Next base: position 72,526 of record CAYUSB010000019.1, on the reverse strand, counting down.
GACGGAGGAGGACGTACTTGCCTCCGATGCTCTCTCCCACGGCACTCATGGCAGCCCGATCCTCCCAACGCCCTCCTGTTGTTGTTGAGCAGTTGGGTGCGGTCCGACCGTACCACAGCCTCTGCGGCCCATGCACGAGGCCCACGATGTCTGCCCCACCCCAGTGAAGGGCCGGAGGCGTATGTCCCGTGGTTCTGGCGGGGGATCATGGCGGTGGTGCGGGCTACGCCCGAGGGGCTGTTTCAGCGGGTCCCGTTTCTGTCGGGGCGCTGACCTCGCGGGAGGGCCCGCGCGTCAGGGGAGATGCCGCGCGAGCAGGGCCCGCAGCGCGGCAGACTCGGTCGCCGTGAGGGCCCAGGTCCCACGCGAACCCGCGCTCACCATGCCCGGATCGTCGGCGGAGAGAAACACCACCGTCGCCACCGCGGTCCCCGCGGCGTCGAAGTACGTGACCTCCGCCGCGGGCATCGTACGCGGCACCGTGGCCGACGTGGTGTGCTCGGCCTCAAGGGCCGCCACATACGGCCCGACCTCCTCGGGGGAGGTCAACGAACGGGTCTGGTCGGGGCGGTATCGGTGCAGCGCGACACGCGCCGGTTGCCCGAGGAGGGGGTGCGATGCAGCAGGGGTCGTGGTCATCGGGGGGGGCGTCCTCGGGACCTCGGGCGATTGTGTGGCGGGCGCGGGCGCAGACTGGCAGGCCCCGAGCGCCATGAGCACGACCGAAAGGCCCCTGAGCGATGCCGTCTTCACCGCAGCGGAGCCTATCACAGGTTCTGGGGGTCAGAACCCGATCTTGCGCATGACAAACCGCGGCAGAGCGCGGATGACCATCATCACCAGGGCCCACATCCCCGGGGTGTAGAGGACGGGCTTCTTCCGGTCGATGGCCCGCACGACGTCCCGGGCCACCTGGTCGGGTTCGCCCGCGAAGGGCGGGGGCTTGAGCCCCGCGGTCATGCCCGTCTTGACGAACCCGGGTTTGACGCAGACCACCGTCAGGCCCTTGTCGTGGAAGCGGTGGTCGAGGCCCTCCAGATACGCCGCGATCCCGGCCTTGCTCGACCCGTAGATCACCACGGGCTTGCGCCCCCGGTCGCCCGCCACCGAGGAGAACACGACGAGGGTCCCGCCGCCTCGGGCCATCATCCGTTGCCGGGCCCGCTCGCAGAAGATCACCGTGTTGCCGTAGTTGACCGTGACCAGCCGCAGGGCCAGGTCGAGGTCGGCCTCCAGGGCGTCTTGCGCGGCGAACATGGCCGCCGTCACGATGACCGTGTCGAAGCCCCCGAGGGCCTCCTCCGCGGCTTCGAGGGCGGCGGCAAACCCTGCGGGCTCCTCCAGGTTGCAGACGTGGTGCCCCACGGGGGCGAGCTTGGGGTGACGGGCCGTGAGGTCGGCCGCGCTGCGCCCGAGGTCGTCGGGGTCGAGGCCGAGGAGGAAGAGGGACTCGCCCCGCTCGGCCAGGATGCGCGCGATGGCCCGACCGATGCCCGTGGTGGCCCCCAGGAGGACGGCCTTCACGGGCGGTCTCCGAGCAGGCGCACCGACAGGGCGCTGCGCAGGCGGCGGGCGGGGTCGTACTTCTCACGGATGGCTTCAAAACGCGGCAAACGAGGCTCCATGGCCCGGTAGTGGTCGGCCCGGGTGAAACGGTCTTTGGTGAGGTAGATCCGCCCGCCGGCGGCGATGACAAACTCGTTGAGCCGGTCGACGATGCCCTGGATGTCGGGCGAGACGGCCATGTCTACCGCGATGCTCGTCCCCTCCAGGGGGAACGACAACACCCCACGGCCCTCGGCCCCGCAGTCCTTGATGACGCACAGGGGCGAGGCCCCGCCCAGGCGGGTCAGGAGCTTCATAAACTCCCGCACCCCTTCGGCCCCGGCCGCCCGCGGCAGCACACACTGGTACTGGGTGAAACCCCGGGGGCCGTAGGCACGGTTCCAGTGGAGGATGGCGTCGAGGGGGTAGAAGAAGGGCTCGGGAGAGACCACCCCCCGCTTCATCTTCTGCCAGTGGGACCGATAGTAAAGCCGGTTGAACAATGCCGCCGTCACCGGGTTGAGGGCCCAGTTGGGGAGCTCGACGGGCATCGTGAGGTTGGGCCTCTGCCGCGGAGCCCTCGGGGGGCACTCGCCCGGCTCGGCCCAGCGCCCGGCCATCATGATCCCCCGACCCATGGACTTTCCGCGGATGAGGCAGTCGATCCAGCCCATGGACATCGGCCAGGCCGAGGCCGCCTGACCGAGGGCCTCGAGGAAGGCGTCGATGTCGGGCACCCGACGGCTCTCCATCATCACCCAGGGGCTCGGGATACGATGGAGCTGAAACTCCACCTCCAGGATGTGCCCGAGCAGGCCCATCCCCCCGATGGTGGCGTCGAAGAGGTCGGTCTCGGACGTGGGGCTGCACTCGACTACGCTGTCATCCGCGAGGCGCATCCGCAGGGCCCGAACGTGGGCCCCGAAGCACCCCTCGCGGTGGTGATTCTTGCCGTGGACGTCGCTGGCCACCATGCCCCCCATGGTCACAAACTTCGTGCCCGGGGTGACCGGGGTGAACCACCCCCGGGGCATCAAGAGCCGGTTGAGCTCCGCGAGGGAAAACCCCGCCTCGGCCCGCACGACCCCCGTGGCGTCGTCGAAGGCCAGGATCCGGCTGGCCATCCGGGTGTTGATCACCCGATCGCTGGCCACCGCGGGGAGCGAGGCGTCGCCGTACGAGCGCCCCAGGCCCCGACACAGAACGGCCCCCCGGGTGCCGCGCAGGAGGTCTTCGGTGAGGGTCTCCTGGCCCGGCATGGGCAGCCGCCCCCAGGCCGCAAGGGTAGGGGCCGGGGCTCCCCGGACGGGAGCCGCCAGAGCAGTCCCGGGGCCCTTGTCCAGGGCCTGGACCGTGCCTTCTCCCGCGGCCGTCATGGCCTGCTCAGAGCCCCAGCCTCGCCAGCCGGGCGTTGGCCTCCGCGGGGTGGCGTTTGCACTCCAGGAGGCACTGCAGGATGAGCGGGGCCACCACGGTGGCGTCCGACTCGATCACAAACATGGGGGTGTCCTCGGTGAGCTTGTCCCAGGTGATCTTCTCGTTGGGGGTGGCCCCGGAGTACGACCCGTACGAGGTGGTGGAGTCGGAGATCTGGCAGAAGTAGGCCCAGGGCTTGACGGGTTCGGCCAGGTCGTACTTGATCGAGGGCACGACGCAGATGGGGAAGTCGCCCGCGATCCCGCCGCCGATCTGAAAGAAGCCGACGCCCTCCCCCGTGGAGAGGGTGCGGTAGTCGTCGTAGAACCCGGCCATGTACTCGATCCCCGATTTGGCCACGGCGGCCGAGCACTCGCCGAGCTTGACGTGGGAGGCGAAGATGTTGCCGAAGGTGGAGTCTTCGTACCCGGGCACGACCATCGGGAGCCTGGCCCGGGCCGCGGCCAGGAGCCAGCAGGCCTCGGGGTCGCCCTCGTAGGCGCTCGGGTCGAGGGTCTCGACGAGGCTGTAGAAGTACTCGTGCCAGTAGCGGCGGGTGCCCGCGGCCGTGGCCTCGGTCCACATGGGGACGATAAACTTCTCGACGGCCCGGAAGGCCTCGTCCTCGGGGATGCTGGTGTCGGTGACCCGACGCATCCGGGCCTCGAGGATCTTGGTGTCGTCCTGCTTGGTGAGGTAGCGGTACTGGGGGAAGTCCTTGTAGCTGTGGTGGGCCACGAGGCGGAAGAGGGACTCCTCCAGGTTGGCCCCGGTGACCGACAGCCCGTGGATGAGCCCCGCCCGGATGGCCGGGGCGAGGCTCAGGCCCAACTGGGCCGACGACATGGCCCCCGCCACCGCCCAGAACATCTTGCCCCCCGCCTCGATGTGGCGCCAGTAGGCCACCAGGGCGTCGCGGGTCGCGCGGGCGTTGAAGTTTTTGTAGTGGGTGAGGACGAAGTCCAGGATGGGCAGCGAGGCGGTGTCGTCGGGCATCGGGGTGTGGCTTCGGGGTGACGGGGCGACGGGGTGTCGCGCGTGGGACCTGTGGGATCGAAGGGGCCTATCACAGCTCCCGGGGAGGGAGCCAATGGGCTTTCGCGGCGAGCGGTCGCCGGGGACGGGTCAGGGGCCTGCGCCCGCGTCGGACGGGGAGGGGGCCACCCCGGCGTCGACGGGGGTGGTCATGCCGCCGCCGCCGCTCAGGCCGCGCAGGGTGACCCACTGGGCCGCGAGCTGGAAGGCCGCGCTGAAGCCGTCGGCCATCCGGGGGTCGTTGGCGCAGGTGCGGCCCATGATGCGGGTCCCGTCGCCGTCGATGCAGGCCGTGATGGTGGGGGGCGTGCTGCCCGAGCCCATGGTGGCCTCGTAGCGCTCGAGGCCGTCGCCGTCGAGGTCGATGTCGGGCTGCTGGGGGCCGATGGTGAAGACCAGGACCCGCTGGCCGCCCACAAGGAGCTCGAGGAAACTCGATCGCGAGGCCATGCCCCCGCCGCCGCCTCCGGGGATCATCCCGGTGGGATTTTGCAGGGCCGCGAGGTCGCGGGCGGGGATGGCCCCACAAAGAACCCCGTTGCGCATCTCGGTGATGCGGTTGTTGGTGGTGTCGCCCACGAGGAGGCCCGAGATCCGACCGCGCATCACGCGGAAGTTGAAGTCGCCGATGGGGCCGTCGCCGAGGGCGAGGCGGATGTCCTCGGGGCCGCCCCGGAGCTGACCCATCTGGCTCTGGCTCTGAAACGAGGCCTGGGGCAGGAGGGTCATGGGGTTGAGCGACCCGCGCTGGACGCGCTGGGGGTTGCCCGGGACGGCGTTGTTGGTCACGTCGCCGTCGGCGTCGTCGCCGAGGAGCCAGCCCACCCGGGCGTTGGGGAGATTCTGCCCGATGGGGTCGGTGAGGTTGAGAAACCCGAGCTGGAGCAGGACCTGCCCGTTGGACACCCCCGAGGTGATAAACGAGTTGAGCACGCCCCCGGCCGGGCCGAGGGCCTCGCCGAAGGCGTTGTCGGGGCGGCCGTCGCCGGAGAAGTCACAGCCGAGGTTGAGGCCCGTGGTGACGATGGAGATGCGGCTCATGCTGAGGACCTGCTCGCGGCGGCAGTCGGGGCCGCAGCCGTCCCAGCGGGTGGTGTTGCCGTCGTCGCACTGCTCGCCCGGGTCGATCCGGCCGTTGCCGCAGAGGAGGAGGGTGCGGCAGCCCGGGGCGCAGTCGGGGGTGCCGTCGCAGACCTCGCCCGTGGCGGTGTCGATGATGCGGTTGCCGCAGGTCTCGTCGGAGGCGCAGTCGGAGCGGCACCCGTCGCCGGAGAAGTTGTTGCCGTCGTCGCACACTTCGCCCCGGTCCATCTGCACGATCCCGTCGCCGCAGCGGGCCTCGAAGCGGCACATGGCCGAGCACCCGTCGCCCGAGACGTTGTTGCCGTCGTCGCAGCTCTCACCCGGGTCAAGAATGCCGTCCCCACACCGCGGAACCCGGGTGTCGGGCTGCCCCAGGTCGGGGGGCGGCGACGTGTCGACGATGGGCTGGGTGTCGAAGACGGTGGGGGCATCGCCCGGGACCACGGGCAGGTCGTTGGAGACGGCCGCGTCGCCGTCGGAGCCCGTGACGACTGATCCGCCGCAGCCCATGGCGCTCGCCCAGAGTGCCGCAACAAGGAGGTGCCGATTCATCAAAGGGGGTCCTTCGCCTAAGGAGGGTCACGCCTCGGGAGTGTGGGCCCGAAGACGGCGGGACACTACCCTGTCGCGGGTTCGGGCGCCATCGGGGGGCCGACACGATCGTCGACGGTGCAAAACTCGACGGGGGACGGCCCCGTGGCGTACCCGCATGGGTCCTATGGGCATCCCCCTCAATCCCGCCCAGAAGGCCGCCGTCGAACACGGAAGCGGCCCCGCCCTCGTGCTCGCCGGAGCCGGGAGCGGCAAGACCCGGGTCATCACCCAACGGATGGAGCGGCTGATCCAGTCGGGGGTCCCCCCCAGGGCCATCGCGGCCGTGACCTTCACCAACAAGTCGGCCGAGGAGATGCGCGAGCGGCTCCTGCACCTCGTGGGCCCTGCCGCCAAGGAGGTGTGGATCAGCACCTTCCACGCCCTCGGGGGCGAGATCGTACGCCGCGAGATGCCCCGGGGCGAGCCCTTCATCGTCTACGACGGGGCCGACTGCGCCGGGCTCATCAAGGAGCTGATGCGCGACATGAAGGGGGCCGACAAACGCCTCGATGCCGGGGCCGTCATCGCCCGGGTCTCGGCCGCCAAGAACTGCATGTGCACCCCCGAGGACCTCGCCCCCGATGGGCTCTCCAACGACTACGACGAGGCGGCGGCCTGGGTCTTTCCCCGCTACGAGGCGGCCCTGAAGCGCCTCAAGGCCCTCGACTTCGACGACCTGATCCTGTGGCCCCTGCGCACCCTCACCGAGGACGCCTCGGCCCGAGAATCGTGGCGCCGCAAGCTGCGGTACATGCTGGTCGACGAGTTTCAGGACACCAACCGGGCCCAGCTCCTGCTCGTCAAGGCCCTGATGGGCGAGACGGGCAATGTGTTCTGCGTGGGCGACGACGACCAGAGCATCTACGGGTGGCGGGGGGCCGACATCTCCAACGTCATCGACTTCCCCAAACACTTCCCCGGGGCCCGGGTCCTCGCCCTGGAGCAGAACTACCGCTCCCAACGCCCCATCCTCGACCTCGCCAACCAGGTGATGGAGGGGCAGGTCCGGGCCTACCCCAAGCGGCTCTTCACCGACAAACCGGGCGGGGCCCCCTGCAAGATCGTCGAGTGCGACTCGAGCGAGGGCGAGGTGAAGTTTGTCCTGGAGACCACCCAGCGCCTGCTGTCCGGGGGGTACAAACGGAAGGAGATCGCGGTTCTTTACCGCAGCAACCTCCTGTCGCGGGGGATCGAGGAGGCCCTGCGCCTCGCCAACATCCCCTACCGCCTCATCGGAGGCACGAGCGTGTACGAGCGCCGCGAGGTCAAGGACCTCATCGCGTACCTCCGGGTGGCCGTGCACCCCCGCGACGAGATCAGCCTGCGCCGGGTGATCAACTACCCCACCCGGGGCATCGGGGACGTGACCCTGGCCCGCCTCGAACGCAACGCCCTGGCCCGCGGAGGCATGCTCTGGGAGGCCGTGGCCCGGGCCGACATCCTGAGCGAGATCCCCCACGCCACCAAGGAGTCCTTGCGGAGTTTTGTGGGCATCGTGCAGGGAGCCCGGAGCGCCCTGGAGCGCGGGGCTACGCTCGTCGAGGTGGCCCAGAAGGTCGCCGGGGCGGTGAAGCTGAAGGAGGACATCGTGGCGGCGGGGCCGACGGCCATCGCGGCGGGGCGCCGTTGGGGCAACGTCGAGGCCTTCTACCGGACCCTGGAGAAGTCCGGGGCCAAGGGCCTCGGAGAGTCGAGCGCGGTCCTGGCCCGGATGATGCTCAACTTCTCCAGCGACGAGGAGGAGGATTCCGATCGGGTCACCCTGTCGACCCTGCACGGGTCGAAGGGGCTGGAGTTTGGCACGGTGTTCTTCGTGGGGTGCGACGAGGGGATCATCCCCCACGCGCGGACCGACGCCCCCAAGGCCACCGACGTGCTCGCCACCATCGACGCGGGCGAGGAACGACGGCTCTTCTACGTGGGCGTCACCCGGGCCAAGGAGCAGCTCTACCTCGTGCGGGCCAGGGCCCGGTCGGGCAGGGGTCCTGCACGGGCCACGCTCCCGTCTCGGTTTCTGACGCTCCCGGGGCTGCCCGACGGGACCCTGGAGACCGTGCAGTACGACTCCCAGGCCCCGTTGGCCCCGGCCGACATCGCGGCCCAGGCCCGGAAGTTTCGGGAGGCCCTGGAGGCCATGAAACGCGGGCGGGCTGCGGGCTGAGAGGCCCTGTGAGATAGTCCGCGGTCGATGAGCAGCTTCAACCACTCGATCGAGGCCCCGCGTAACGACAGCCTTGCCGACCAGCGCGAAGGGGCCCTCCGCGCGCCGTTGGAGGCGGCAGCCCAGGCCCGACGTCGCAGCGAGGCCCCGCCGGGGAGGGGTCCCGAGGCGACCGGACACGACCTGGAGGCCCTGCGGGCCGAGCTCGCCCACTACAAGCAGAAGGCCGTCCAGCTCGATGTCCTGGTGTTCGAGATGCGGGCCCTGCTCCAGTCGGGCAAGGGCTTCTCCGAGATCATGAACATCGCCCCCCTCCTCACGGCCTTCATGGCCGTGTGCCGGGAGCGCTACGCGGCCGTCAACTCGACGGTCCTCCTGCTGGACGACCTCGACCCGAACAACGTCTTTTACCGGGTGCGCGGGTTCTACGGGCTGCCCGACCACTTCCTCGACGCCGCGGGCCAGCGCGAGGAGATGATGCTCTTCCGGATGCCCCTCGATCAGGGCCTCCTGTGGCAGCTCATCCGCCAGGGGGACGTCTTCAGCGTGCGCGACATGCAGCGCCTGCCCCGCTTCAAGACCGCCTTCCGCAAGTGGAACCTCGGGGTGCTCCAGTCGGACGTGTGGGTGCCCCTGACCCGGGGCGGCGAGGTCCTGGGGATTCTCACTCTGGGCGAGTGCGACGACGGATCGCAGATCCCGGAGGGGGAGTTTGCCTTCCTGCAGGAGATCGCCTCGGTGGCGGCGACCAACATCGACTCGACCCTGAAGTACGAGAAAAACGCCAGGATCCTGTCCAACCTCCGCACCCTCTACGACGTCAACCAGCAGCTCGCCAACGTCAACGACTTCAAGAAGCTCACGATCGAGACCCTCTCCACGGCCGTCACGGCCCTCAAGGCCCAGAAGGCCAACCTCATGCTGCTCAACCCCGAGACCCAGCGCCTCGAGATCAAGGTGGTGTGGGGCAACATCCCGGTCTCCGTGCGCGACAGCATCAACGAGGGGCACACCGAGACCCGCAGCTTTGAGATCGGCGAAGGGGTCGCAGGCCGGGCCGCCAAGACCCGGGCTCCCGTCCGCATCAACGACCGCACCCAGATCGAGCAGGTCGGCAAGAACGTTGTCTACTGCATCATGTCCGCCCCCCTCCTCTACGGCGGCGAGCTCATGGGGGTGATCACCCTCACCAACAAGGTGTGCGAGGGCGAGGGCGAGGCCGAGCTCGACCTCCTCGGGCGCTTCGGCGAGGACGACGCCCAACTGCTCCTGGGCCTGGCCGATCAGGCCGCGGTCAACCTTCACAAGGCCCGGCTCTACAGCGTGTCGATCACCGACCGCCTCACGGGTCTCTTCAACACCCGGCACTTCGATCTGACCTTCGAGGCCGCCGTCGAGGAGGCCACCAAGACGGGCAAACCCCTGAGCCTCGCGGTGATCGACATCGACCACTTCAAGAAGTTCAACGACACCCACGGGCACAAGGCGGGCGACGCCGTCCTGGCCCACACCGCGGCCCTCCTGCGGGACGGGGTTCGGACCGGGTCGGACGACCGGGTGTTTCGCTATGGGGGCGAGGAGTTCTGTGTGCTCCTGCCGGGGACCGATGCCGAGGTCGCGGCCGCGGCCGTCGACATGATCCGCGCCCGGATCGAGGCCTCGGAGGTCGAGTACGAGGGCAAACGCCTGCGGGTGACCGTCTCGGCCGGGGTGGCCACCTTCCCCGTACACGCCGACTCCCGACGGGGCGTCTTCGAGGCCGCCGACAAGGCCCTCTACGCCGCCAAAAACGCCGGCCGCAACCAGGTCTGCCGCGCGTAGGCCGCGTGTGATGCTCCCGCGCGCCGCCCTCCTCGCCGCCCTCCTCGGGGCCTGCGGGTCCAACAACGCTCCCGACGCGTCGGTGCCCACCGACGTGCCCGCCGACGTCGCCGCCGATGTGCCCGCGGATGTGCTCGTCGACGCCGGCCCTCCGCCTCCACCCGGATCGACCGAGGCCCTGCTCGTCGAGGCCTGCGCGGGACGCCCCCGAGACGGAACCCCGATGGCCTTCCGATACTCCACGGCCCCCGAAAGGATCGTCGGGGCGGTGCGCGACATGGTCCCCGGCGACTTCGAGGCCGTGCACCTCGTGGTCGAACAGCCCGTGCGGATTGAGCGCTTGTGGATGATGTTCCGCGGGATGGAGGGGGGCCGGGTGCGGGTGCGGATCACCGACGACTACGGACGGTCGCAGCCCGACGTGGAGCGCGACCTCATCGAACCCATCGAGGTGGAGTACCGCGGGGCCGAGCCGGTGGAGGTGAGTCTCCCGGCTGCGCTCGACCTGCACCCGGCCCGTCACGCCTGGGTGGTGATCGAACACGTGACCGAACCCATGGGCCTCGCCTTCGCAGCCACCCGGGGCGGGAGCTACCGCTCGTACCTGCGCAGCGAGGCCCTCATCGCGCGCCTGCGGGCCATGGGGGGCGACGCGGCGACGTTCCGTTGGGTGCAGCTCTCGGGGGCCATGGGGGTGGCCTACGAGTACGCCCTCGAAGCCCGAGGGCGGGCCATCTGCCCGCGGGTGGGGGCCCCGTGGTTCGCCGACGGGACGGCCGCCTCGGGCCTCACGGGAACCACCCACCAGACCAGCGTGGTGGACGTCGACCGCGACGGTTGGGACGACCTCGTAGGCACCCGCACCACCACGGTCGGGGAGGTGTCCACCGACACCCTCCAGGTGTGGCGCAGCCGCCACGACGGCACCTTCGAGGACATCTCCGCCCGAACGGGCCTCGACCGGGCCGCTGGGCGGATGGCCCTGTGGGGCGACTTCGACGGCGACGGGGACCCGGACGTGTACGCCGGGGTCTACCGCGACGGCCTTGGGCCCTTCGACCCCCCGTCCCAATCACGGGTGTGGATGCAGGGCCCGGACGGCCGCTTCACCCCCCGCGACGAGCCCATGGAGCCCGCGGGTCCCACCGCCGCGGGTTCGGTCGGGGACTGCGACAACGACGGAACCCTCGACCTCATGGTGGGCCAGTGGCTCCGGGCCTACCCGCGGAACCCCGCCCCCGACTTCGTGCTTCGGGGCCTCGGGATGGGGCGCTTCGAGGACTTCACGGCCAGGGCCGGCCTCCCTCCCGCCGGGGACGGCCGGCCCACCTACGGGGTGACCTTCGCCGACTGGGACAACGACGGCGACCAGGACCTCTTCGTGGCCAACTACGGCGGCAACGCCAACGACGCCTGGCGCAACGACGGCCGGTGCCACCTGACCAACGTGGCGGCCGAGATCGGCAGCGACCGCGACGCGGAGGGAGCCCCGGGGACCTCGTTTGGCCTCGCGTTTGGCGACTACGACAACGACGGCGACCTCGACGTGTACGAGACCAACATCGCCCATCCCCGGTACGACGAGATCGGGGTGATGACCGACCACTCCCGGCTCCTGCGCAACACGGGGGCCCCCGACTACCGCTTCGAGTCGGTGGGGCCCGAGGCGGGGGTGCTCTTCACCGAGGGCGAGATCTCGAGCGCCTGGGGCGACTACGACAACGACGGCGACCTCGACCTGTACGTGGCCATCACCTACCCCTTCCAGTACGGGCGGCTCTACCGCCAGGACGCGGATCACCGCTTCACCGACGTGACCTGGCTCGCGGGGGTGTCGACCGAGCTCAACGGCCGGGCCGTGTGGCACGACGTCGACCACGACGGGGCGCTCGACCTCGTGACGGCCCCGAGCGGGGCCTGGACCCTGTTTCGGAACACCCTGCGCAACGGCAACCACTGGGTGGAGGTTCGGCTCGGGCAGGCTTCGGGCAACACGGCGGCCCTCGGGGCCCGGGTGACGGTGCGCGACGGGCAGGGGATCACGCGTATCCGCGAGGTCGACGGAGGGAGCGCGACCTGGGGCACCCAGGGGCCGCGGACGCAGCACGTCGGGCTCGGAGGGGCGGGCGGCCCGGTGCGGGTGAGCGTGCGCTGGCCCGACGGGATGCGGACGGACTACGAGGGCCTCGCGGTCGATCGTGTGTGGCGCATCGTGCGGGGGTCGGCGCCCGTGGCGATGTAGCGCGGGGGATCGGAAAAAGTCTCAATCTGACCTAGCTCTCCGCAGACAAGCTTGACAGCCTTGGACCCTCGGGGTATTCAACGGCCTAGACATCGGAGGAGGTGGGTCGGGGTGCAGCGCACAACCATCCTAAGCTGGGGTTTCGTGGTGGGGCTCTGGGGGTGTAATCCCTCCACGGTTCAGGGCACGCGCGGGGCTGGTGATGGGGCTGCGATGGGCTGCGATGGAGCTTTGTTGGACGGCGGTGGAGTCGACGGGAGCTTCGGGGGCGACGCGGTGTCGGGGCCCGATGTTCCCGACGGGGTGGTGTTTCTGATTCATCCCGAGGGCGCGGTGCCACCCCGGGTCGAGACGAGCGCGCGGCCCCTGCGGCCGCTGTCGATGTCGTTGCTCACTACGCAGCGCCCGGGGCTGCACTGGATCCTGCCCCCGGGTGCGGTGGGGGTTCAGTTTCAGCGCTGTCAGGACTACCGGTGCAACACCGTGGTCGAGACCCGGCAGGTCATGGGGACGACCTTCCGCTACGAGGCCCCTCTACCCGTGGGGACGTGGTTCTGGCGGGTGCGGGCGGAAGGTAGCAACGGCCAGGCTGTGGGTGACTGGTCGGCTTCGTGGCAGTTTCGGACCCCTCTTCGGGACACTCCGACCGATGGGGTTGCGATGCCCTACATCGACCTCAACGGCGATGGGTATGCCGACGCAGCGTTTACCGTGCTGGCGCGGATGTATGTGATGCTGGGCAGCCCGACGGGGTTGCAAGCGCCGGTGGAGTTGGGGGAAGCGCTGATGTCCCAGGAAGGGCGCGTCGCAGATGAACTCACAAGTGGAGACATCAACGGCGATGGCCTCTCGGATCTGGTGCGGCACAATACTGTCGGGCGGAGATATTATATACATCTTGGGCAGCAGGATTCATTGCCGAATCTTGTGCAGGAATTTGACAGCACACAAGACCGTATTGAATTGGCTGGTTGCGGGGACATCAACAGCGACGGGTATGCTGACGTCTTTGTCTCCCATCAGATCGATGGGCAGTGGCTGGGTGGCCTAGGCCTATTGGGGACACCCACTGGGCTGCATCATCTTCCAAGGTACACTGTTGATATTGACCACAGGATCAGCCCGAGGCACCTTCTGTATTGGGGAAATGTCACCGTGTCAGACTTGGATATGGATGGTTCGGCAGATGTGACAGTTCTCTTTCATTACCCCAATCTTTTTGTTGTATATACCCCAACGTCGCGACACATGATGACCTTGTGGGGCGGGAACGAGCCAGTTGTTTCGATGCAGGTGTTGTCGTTCCCCGCCACCAGCGCCTTTGCTACTCTCTGTCGTCATGACAACTCGGGTCAGCTCTCCATTTTATTCGACATTTATCTGGAAGACAGATCCGTTGGCCGGAGGCCGGTTTACTGGAGCCGTAGTGGGCGCGATATGTCAATGCCTCGGCTGTTGGAGTTAGCTTCTGCTACTATTTGTTTTCCGGATATAAATGGAGATGGCATTGATGAGCAACTGTCTGAAATATCGTATGCCTTGAATCTCAGTGGTTCAGCAGGGCTGTCGTCAGGTCGGCAAACTCCATTCGTTGATTACCAAGGGTTCTCCGCGGTTTTTGCTGCTGGGGACTTTGATCGTGACGGCATGACCGACTTTGCTATGGCTCAGCACTCTAATTCTCTGATGCTTGTCGATGTTGCGTCATCCGTTGGTGAAATTTCAATGCGGGTTCGATATGGAATAGATTCGCCCGCAGGACTGAGGGTTGATCCGATGTCTTCCCGTGCAAACGACGTTCGTTTTGCGCAGCAACTGAAAAGACTGTAGCCGAGGAGCGCGCTGTGATCTACGTGAAGTTCTCTCCCGAAAGTTTGTCTCAGCTCATCTGGGATGACGTTGCGAATCAATTGTCGCTGGAGCCACTCGCTGGTTTGCGTGCGGATGAGCAGGCAAGCCTATATCGAGAGATCCCAGTCGCCACTGTTCAGGACATTTCGCCAAGCTCTGCCGTCTATGGGGCGCTTTTCCCAAATGGGCGTGAAACGCGCCGTACCGCCCCGTTCTTGGTTGTAAACATGGTGCCTTTGGCGCCCGTGGTTCACCCATCGCACCTTCCTCTCCCCCAGTGGGTTAGTCCTGCGTCGGCCAACCCTGCGAGTGTTCGCCTGACTATTGGGGTTCCGGGTCTTGAGCCCGTCCAGTTTGGTTTCAGGCAGCCACATGAGCTTTCAGTAAGCCCACCGGTCATCGATATTTCTGTTGCAGTGGTCCTTGCTCGTCGTGATTCGCTTACCAGTCAAACTGACAGTGGGCCCTATTCAGGTGAACGAGCCCACCTCAAAATCACTCTTCGGTTTGCGATCGTTGCCGAGCATTTGGGGCCGGATTCGGAGCGCGGGACTCGACCTCCGCAAATTAGGATCATTCCGTGGGTTGGAGGAAATAGGTTCCTCCGGGATGGAGTTCCGTTGATGCGAGTGGCTGTGCTGAGTGCGTCCCGGTTCGTTGAAATTGGGCAGCCTATTGAGCTGGCCTTGTCTACTCCATTGGTTCCGGTCGACTTGTCTCGTATTCTAAATGTTGCGGCCTTGGCGGGTAACATTGGCGGAATTGTTACCAACATGGGCATTGTCTGTACTTATGGGACGTTTTATGTTGCGGTCGACGTCGCGAGTATTCCTGTAGTGTTGAGTAGTTGGGGAGGCTCTGCGCGATGGTTTGCTATTACTCGCTGGACTCAGTTCTACCAGGATCCCACGATCTATACTCGGCCACTGTTTCGTCCTGTTCCTCTCGCTTCTGATCGGATTCGATCCAGACCGAGACCGGACTTCGCTGTCTCAGTATCCGGTCATTACTTTGCATCTCTTTTTAATAACACGTCCTCTGATCGGAGGCTGCGCGGTCGATGGGAGCATGGCACTCTCAGGCTTTACGCAGAGGTCACGGCTGAAGATGCTTGTTTTATATTCGACGTCGATGTTGCAATTGAATACACTATGTTTGTTGGTATGGACCCTGCCAATGCCGGGCTCATTTTGGTGTCGCTGCATATGTCGGAAGCGAGTATCGATTTTGATGACCTGCTTCTGTGTGTTGGTACATTTGCTGTCGTGGCTTCGGTGATTGTTTCTTCAGGGCAAATCGTGGCTTTGACCTCCCTGATTGCTGGTGTGCTCGCCGGGTCATACTTCGGCGAAGAGATTATTGGAGGGTCTGTTCGGGAACATGAGGAGCGGATTAATCGAGATATCTGAGAGGGCAGCCCAGTTCTTGATCAGGCAGTTGCTACCGCCGATGCAGACGGCAACCTGGAGATTAGGTTGCCAATTGCCAGCATTGTACCCCAAATGGTGGCCAACCCAAACCTGGTGGCGATTGGTCCGATCAACTGGGCAGGCAGTGACGGTATGGATACGTTCACGCCGGACATTGGCGGTTATGACACGGGATTCGACTTTCAAGGGAATCTTACGTCCCCTCTGTTCCCGCGCTTTCGGCCTGGCAGTACAACCGCGAACATTCTTGACATTCCTTTGAATATTTCATCGACATTCTATTCATCCATTGATGTAGAGCAATGTACGCTCGCGACTGCCGTGGCTGTCTGGACTCTGGTAGTCCACAACCCTCTTCGTTATACTGTTCTTCTTGAGCCTCCGCGGGTTCGTGCTACCTCACTTTGGATTGCATTCGTCGAGGATGGAGTGATTCCGGAGGTGCTCCCGAGCGGGACGAATGACGGGACTCTCACCCCACGCTTCAACGGAGTTCTGGTGTTGGGTGCTGGCCGCACGGCTGTTTTTAGAATCTCTACCAGTCTTGTCTACTTGAACTCGGTCGGTAGGGGAGCCAGCCGTTTGAACCGATCGGTCGATGTGCTTCTTCGCAGTAATCGGGGTCAGTTTCTGCATCGTAATCACGAGGCTGCCCAACTCTTCTCGGTGCTTCCGAGTCAGGTCGCCGCGACCTGTGTGATGGATCGGGGGCAGAGGCGCATCGCCGGTGAGCAAAGCGCTAACGTTGCCCCCGGCAGCGGGGGGCGCGGCACTTTTGACGCCCTGGCCAATGCACTCGGCACGCTCAACCTCAACACGCTCAACCTCCCCGGTCTCTCCGCCTGGACGGAGCGGCTCGACGACCCCACCAACCCCTTTCGGCTCGACCCGAGCATCGAGCCCCAGCAGGAGCACACCCTGGCGCCCGCCACGACCCTTGAGGCGCTCCCCGGGACACAAAACGACCCCATTCTTCGCGCGATCCTCGGACGCCACGGCAATCAGTCCTGATCACATCAACACCCACAAGGACAGTGTATGGGCATCACCATCGGTCACCCGGCAACCACTCCCAATGAGCTTCTTCAACGGCTTCGATCCGGCGAGGGCGTCAGTGTCTCTACTCTCCTCAACCACCCGGCCATGTCCCAGGCGAAGGCCCCCAGCCCCCACGGCTCCTGCGAGGGGTGCTCGGGTCAGTCTTCCTCCACGGGATTCACATACGGAGCGGGCATGATGAACTCGGAATACTCGCAGACGCTCGATCTCTCTGCGCCCGCCTACCGGGTCTCGATCGATCAGTCGCCGGCGGAGGCCTTGCTGGCGCTGCCGAGGACCAAGGCGCACCCGGCTCAGATCTCGACAGACACCTCCGGGGCCAACACGCTGGAGGTGTCCATCGCCAACACGGGAGCGTTGAGTGCATCGGTTCCTGTCTACGGAGGTGCCAACCTTCCCCGGCAGGTGACCCTCACACAGTTGGCCCCACGCACCCTGGAGCTGTTCCGAGTGGGATTGCTCATCCCCTCCTATCTGGTTGACACCCAGGCCTCGGTTCCTGGTTCGTCGGGCGATCCACGTTTCGTCCGCATGAGCACGGCGATCGCCGAACTCAATTACTGGCTCAACATCTTTTTCAGCGAGAGCCCCACCTCGAGTGCTGGGGGGTTTGAAGGCATTCTCCCCATCGTCAAGAATGTTCTGTCCCGATCGTCAAGTACCCCTGACACCATTCCGGAGGCGGTCTCGACGATCTGCGCCAAAATTCAGCCGCGGGGCCGGACGGGAGGGGAAGGCGTCGATTGCCTTGTAGGCAACTCCACGATGCTCCAGTCCCTGGTGAACTATTCGGCAGGCATTGGAGGCTCGGGAGAGTATCGCCGCGATCGTCGGCTCGGCCGCTCAGTGTTCCACTTCATGGGCATCCCCTTCTATCGGGCCGAGTTTCCTGACTCCGGCGTCGATCAGGGTTATCTGCTCGGGATGAACCTCGGCGCCAACGGTGTGCATCTCGTGCACGCGTATGGGACGGCCGACTCAATGGGCGTCCAGGCCGACCCTCTGCCGATCAACCCAAGCACCGCGACGCAGGATGTGATCGTGCACGGCGCGTGGGGCCTTGCCGTCTGGGACCCGATGGCGGTCTTCCTCTGCGACGCTGTCGCGTACTGACTCTCCGCCAGCGCCCGCCTCGTCCCCAGCTTCTCTCCTCTCCCGTCCCCCTCTCACGGCGCTGATTCCGCTCGACACTCAGCGCCGAGCGCCATTATTCTTTCGGCTGCATGCAGTCACCTCCCCCATCACGTAGGCAATAAGGCACCAATCCTCTGGCTGCATGCACTGTACCACCCTTCGAGCCCCGTGAGAAAGTTGTGCTCCCGTGGACCATCCTGCCAATCCCAAAGACCCCTCCGTGCCGCCGCAAGAGGACGATCTGCCGGAGACCGAGGCCAGCCGGGCGATCCGTGGTTCGGTCGCCGAGGTGATCGGCACCCTCCAACGGCTCCACGCCGCCTTGGCCGTCGGGGCCGGGCGACTCACCAAGGACGAGCGTCGCAGCGGTGAGGGCAAGCTGCTCGACGGCGAGGCTGCCGTGTTGGCCCAGGTGGCCCGGGTGGCCGCCGACCATCCCGCGCTCATGAAGGGCCTCGCGGCCAAAGACAACGGGATCGACCCGGCTGTCTTCGAGGGGGACGCGCTCCGGGCCCACCTCGCCCTGCACGTCGCGGCCCGGGATGCGACCCGCGCGATCGCGAAAGAGGCCGCCTCGTTGCACACCCTGCTCAGCGACCTCTCCCTCTACCACGGGGCCCAGGCCCGCGGCCCCCTCCTGGCCGCCTACAAGCTCCTGTCGGCCGTGGCCGTGCACGACCCAAGCCTCGCGAAGTCCATCGACCCCGTTCGGGAGTTCTTCGACCGCCCGGCGTAGACCAGCCCCAGCGACGACAGCCCCTGAGCCGCATCCCTGGACCGACCCCGCCGCATCCCCCCATGCGGGATGCCCCATTCTCCCATGCCGCGGTCCACGTCCTCCCATGCGGTAGGGTCCATCTCCCCATGCGGTAGGCCCCATCCAAACATGTGGCTACCCATATCCCCCATATGCCTACCCCCCATGGAACCATGTGCTATCGCATGATTGTTCGTACGTTGTGTCTGTTATTTTCGCATATTTGATTGAGTATCCCGGCCCCGCTGCCTGCGTGGCTCGGCGCCCACCGTGCGACCCGCCCCGCGATCCCGTAGACTGCGCCCATGTCGTCGCAGCGCCCCCCGCCCATGATGCTCGCCCCGGGTGCCTCGTCGGGCGCGGCCTACGCCCCCGGTCGCGACGATCCGCCCCCGCCCGTCGATGCCCGGCTGGCACGCCCCGAGGGCCACGAGGAGGTGGTCAACGGCATTGCCTATCGTACGATGGGGGCCAATCCCCCGCATGCGACCCAGCACCTCGAGGTGGCCCATGTGTTCCGAGGGTGCCTCGCCCCGGGCTTCGCCGCCGCGGTCGACATGCTCACCCGCTCGAAGAAGAACACCGACGCGGCCCCCGACGTGTCCATCTTCCCCGAGGGGCCTGACCCGCAGACGGGAGGCCGCAAGCTGGAGGAGATCGCCTTCGAGGTCTGCGACACCGAGCGCCTCGAACACCTCACCGAGAAGGTGCGGGCCCTGGCCCTGCGCGGAGTGCGGCGGCTTTTCTACATCCGCGTGGCCGACCGGACCGTGTTTGAGTGGCAGCACCCGACCGCGAGCTGGTCTCGCCTCGACGACGCCGCCGCGCTCGAAGACCCGTGTTTCCTCGTGCCCATCCCCGTGCGGGCCCTCATCGACCGGGTGCTGGCTGACGACACCGTCGCCCGCGCCCTCCTGGCCTCGGGCAACCGCGTCCTCGGTGCTGCCCTCGCCCAACAACGCGACGAGGGGCGCGACGAGGGGCGCGACGAGGGGCGCGACGAGGGGCGCGACGAGGGCGTACGGCTCGCCCTGGCCGAGGCGGTCCTGACCGTGCTGGACGCCCGCGGGTTGGTCGTCGACGCGGCGACCCGCACCCGGATCCTGGGCTGCCGCGACCCTGGGATGCTCGCGGCCTGGCTTCGTGAGGCTGCGACCGCCGCTGCCGTCGCCGAGGTCTTCCGCGACCCGGAGGCGTGACGCCCCGGGCGATCGACTGCGCGGGGGCGGCTTGTGCGTGGGGCGGGGAGGCACTTGGGGGACTGCCCCTCTCCCCTCGCGTGGCTCACGGTACGCGAGTGCCCTCTCCCGGGGAGAGGGCCAGGTTGGCGACGTACGCATCGCGAGAGGAGAGGGAAGTCCCCGCGGCGCTCATCTCGGCTCCCCCCCACAAATCCTTCTGACCCTTGCGCCCCTTGCGCCCTTGCGGTTTCGCTGCCCGCCCCGCGTCGCCTGCTGCCCGCCCCGCGTCGCCTGCTGCCCGCCCCGCGTCGCCTGCTGCCCTCAAGCCCGGAGCGACACCAACAGGGCCCCGCGACCCCCGAGGCTGTCGGGGGCCGAAGCAAACGCATCGACCACGGCCGTGGCAGGCGGCCCGCTCAACACCCGCACCACCGCGTCGCACAGAACCGAGGCCCCATCGGGCGAACCCCGCCCCCACCCGCACACCACCCGCACGCACCGCATCTG
Organism: uncultured Myxococcaceae bacterium; assembly: GCA_964447205.1. Lineage (GTDB taxonomy): Bacteria > Myxococcota_A > Polyangia > Polyangiales > JAEUKH01. The sequence goes on along the minus strand of CAYUSB010000019.1, from coordinate 52,710 downwards.
GCGGGCCCGCCGCGAGCGCACAAACTCCACCACCCGCACCGCGGCCTCGTGCGGGGCGCACCCGTGCAAATCGAGGGTGTCGGCCGGGGCCGCAAACCGATCAAGAACCTCCAGCGCAAACTCGTGCCCCTTGCGCCACGCCCGCACCGTTCCGTCCGAGCCCCACTGCACCGTATGAACCGGGCCCCCCTCGGCCTGGGCCTTACGCATCTGGGTGGCCATGGGGTCGCGCCGCGGGCGAGGTTCTCCCTGGGCGGCCGAGGTGACCCGGGCCGGAGCCTCCGCCAGGGGCCGAACCCCGTACATGGCCGCACGAAACAGCTCCTGGTCGAGGTTGGGCCGCCACACCTCCACCGCAGGCTGCGCGGGTTTGCGCGGAACCTCCGGCGCAGCCTTCGCCCCCGGGGCCTTGTCGGCGGGACCCTCCGCGGCGGCCTCGGCTTCCATCTGTTGCTTGAGGGGTTGCAGGGCGGCGAAGGGGGAGCGGGGGTCGAGCTTGTGTTTGCGTGCCATACAGAGACTCCTGGGAACCCGAGAGAATGCCCCGGGGGGCGATGGGCCGCCAGAAAGTACGTGCAGGGTGCGAGGGATGGGGTAAGAGCCGCGGCTCGATGGTGCGTGCCCGCAGGGTCAGGGTCGTGGTGGTGTTGCTCTCGGCCTTGGGGTGCGCGCGCCGAGAGGCCCCGGCCCCGGCCGTGCGTCACGAGGCCCCCGCAGGGCCCCTGGTGGTGGCCGTCCCGTCCCTCGACGCAGGCCTCGCGGATGCTGGCATCCCCGACGCGCCCACGGCCGCCCCAGAGCCTCCCGTTCCCGGTCAGCCCGTGCCCGGTCAGCCCGTGACGGGGAGCACCGCGGGGTGCCCCGACGGCATGCTGGCTGTGCGGGGTCAGTACTGCCCCGAGGTCGAGCAGGAGTGCCTGGCCATGATGCCCGAAGGGTACGAGCGCTGCGCCCGGTTTCGGGAACCGTCCCGGTGTCGCAGCCGCCGTCGTCGCCCCATGGCCTTCTGCATCGACCGCTACGAGTGGCCCAACCGCTCCGGCGCGCGCCCCGCCGTCTGGGTCAACTGGAACGAGGCCGCCGCCCACTGCGCCTCCCGCGGAGCCCGCCTCTGCGGCGAAGACGAGTGGACCTTCGCCTGTGAGGGTGAAGCGATGCTCCCCTACCCCTACGGCTACACCCGCGACAGCCAGGCCTGCAACATCGACCGCCTCGCGCGCCGCTACGACCGGGCGGCCCTGCGCCGCGGCGGGGCAGCGGCCACGGCCGAGATCGAGCGGGTGTGGATGGGCGAAGCCGCCGGGGCCCGGTCGACCTGCGTGAGCCCCTTCGGGGTGTACGACCTCACGGGCAACGTCGACGAGTGGACCGTGTCGAGCACGGGGGTTCCGTTTCAGTCGGCCCTCAAGGGGGGGTGGTGGAGCCGGGTGCGCACCCGCTGCCGTCCCGTGACCCGAGCCCACTACGAGCGGTTTCGGTACTACCAGATCGGCTTCCGCTGCTGCTCCGACCTGCCCTGAACCCCTCCACCGCGCGGCTTGACAGGGCCAGGCGATGGTGGTCCCATCCGCGAGGCCCCCGATGAGCCAGGACGACAACGAAACCCACGTCGCGGTGGAGGAAGTCGAGGCCCCGAGCGCCCTCGTGACCCGCACCGGCGTCGCGGCTTCGCTCTCCCGGGCGGGGGTCGATGCCGAGATCCTGCGGGTGGTCGACGCCGACGGGCGCCTGCTCTTCGAGCACAACACGGGCACCCGGGTGACGGTGATCGTAGCCCCCGACGGCGACCTCGAGCTGCGGGCCCCGCGGGGCAAGGTGAAGATCGTGGCGGCCGAGGGCTTCGAGCTCGAGACCCCGTCGGTGCGGGCTTCGGTCGGCGAGGCCCGGGTCGATGGGCGCACCCTGCACGCCACCTTCGACCGGCTCAAGACCGCCGCAGGGGTGGTCGAGACCACGGCCGGGCGCATCCTGGAGCGGGCCAGGAATGTCTACCGCGAGGTCGAGGAGCTGTCCCAGACCCGCGCGGGCAGGCTGCGTCTCGTGGCTGAAAAGACCGTCAGCCTGCTCGGGCAGCGGGCGGTCGTGAAGGCCAGAGAAGACGTGAAGATCAAGGGCGACAAGGTCTACCTGGCGTAACGTCCCGACGGCGGGGCGACGGAGGAGCGCAACACGATGTTTCCAGCGTCTTCCAAGGGAGGCGGCCAGTGCCTGGCCTTCCCCGATGTGTGCAAGGTTCCGGCCCCGCCGGCCCCGTTCGTGCCCGTGCCCTTCCCCAACATCTCCATGGTCATGCAGGCGTCGAGCACCGCCAGCAAGGTCAAGATCTGCGGCAAGGACGCCGTCACCAAGTCGAGCAACGTAGGCCGCTCGCAGGGCGACGAGGCCGGCACCCTCTTCGGCATGATGAGCCAGGTCAACATGAACAAGACGACCTACAAAATGGGGGCGTCCAACGTGAAGTTTCAGGGCTCCGACGCCATCACCGTGCTCAAGCCCACGGGGCAAAACGGGATGAGCGCCAACGCCCCGGCCGGGGCCCAGATCGCCCCGAGCCAGACCACCGTCGTCATCCTCGGTTGATCCGACCCTCAGCAAGATTGTTGGCCGTTGCGCATCGTCAAAGAGACCCCGTTCGAGTTCGGCTTTCTCCATTGGCAGGTCAAACCCCCGGAAGGGGCGTTGATGGTGTTCCTCAAGGGCACCTTCGACCTCGTGCCCGACGGGGTGTGCACCCTCGCCGCCGAGCAGTCCCTCATCTCAGGCCCCCTCCACTGGGACGATGACCCCAACCAGTCGCTGCGCATCGACAGTGACTTCGCCATCCTGAAACCCCGGGCCGAGTGCCACTTCGTCGGCCACGCCTACGCCCCCGGGGGAGAGCCCGCGGGCAGCCTCCTCGCAGGGTTTCGGGTGGGTGCGGTGGCCCGTAACCTCGCCGTCTTCGGCGACCGCACCTTCGACGGCTACGGGGCCGTCAGCGCCCCCGTCCCCTTCCTCCAGATGCCCATCCGTTGGGAGCGGGCCTTCGGGGGCCCCAACCTCGCCGCCAACCCCGTCGGTCGCGGCCTCGCTCCTGTCGACACCGACCAGGGCCGCCGGGTGCAACTGCCCAACCTCGAAGACGCCTCCGAGCTCATCTCCAGCGCAGGGGACCGCCCCCGCCCCGCGTGTTTCGCGCCCATTCCCCCCGCCTGGGCCGAACGCACCCGCAAGGCCGGGACCTACGACGCCCGCTGGCTCAAGACCCGCTGGCCCTGGCTGCCCGAAGACTTCGACTACGGGTACTACCTCAGCGCACCGTCGGCCCAACATCTCGACGGGTTCTGGCGGGGCGATGAGGCCATCGGGCTGCAGCATCTCATGGCCTCGCAGAGCATCGTGCGGACGCGGCTCCCGGGTCTGCGGGGCAGGTGCTTCGCCGAGGTCCGGCGGGGCGAGGGGGTGGAGTTTGTGGAGGTTCCGCTGCGCCTCGACACCATCACCCTCGACGGCGACCTTGGGCAGTGCCGGTGCATCTGGCGGGGGCTCCTGGAGGGGGTCGGCGAGAAGATGACCGAGGTCGAGACCTTCTTCTTCCTGCACGAGGCCCTCGACGACGCCCACCCCCTCGACCACTACGCCCAGTGGCTCGCCCGCACGCGGCAAGCGGCCCTCGCCGAAGAGGCCGACCTCGAAGCCGAGGCGCCCCCCGCCGACGACGCGCCGCCTCCCCCTCCGTCGCCGCCGCCCCTGTCGCCCGGGCAGATCTTCGCCGAGCTCGCCGTGAGCATGGCCCAGGCCGGTCCCCCAGAGGGGGTCGACGCGGCCACCCACGCCGCCCAGGTGGCCCAACTGCGGGCCCTGGCCGAGGCTCCCGACCCGCCGCCCATGCCCCAGCCCTCGGAGGTTCGGGCCGGGATGGAGGCCCAGGGGCTGGAGATCCCCGACGAGCTGCGCGCCCTGCCCGACGACCCGCCTCCGGCCCCGCCCGAAGAGGAGGAGGAGCTCCCGGGCCTCACCCGCGAGGATGTCCTGCGGTACCGGGCCTATGGGCTGCCCCTGATGGGGGCCGACCTGACCGGGATCGACCTGTCGGGGGTCGACCTCACCGAGCAGGACCTCACCGGGGTCATCCTCACCGGGGCCAATCTGCGTGGGTGTGTCTTGCAAGGGACCCTCTTCGCCGAGGCCGTGCTCGATCACGCCGACCTCACCGAGGCCGATGCCGTGGGGGCCTCGTTTGTGGGGGCCGACCTCACGGCCGTGTCGGCAGCCCAGGTCAACGTCGAAGGGGCCAACTTCGAGGGGGCCAGCGCCGAGGAGTCGGTGTGGACCGGGTCGCGGTTCTTCAAGGCCACCCTCACGGATGCGGAGTTTGGTCGGGCCACCCTCGACGCGTGCGACTTCCGCGAGAGCGTCTGCGATGGGGCCGATTTCTCCGAGGCCCAGGGCGCCCAGTGCCACTTCGAGAAGGCTTCGCTCGTGTCGGCCAACTTCACCGCGGGCCGTTTCGTGCAGGCGGTCTTCGACGACGCCGTGCTCACCAACCTCCGGGCCGACGAGGAGGCGGACTTCTCCGAGGGGTCGTTCCGACGGGTGCAGGCCGTCGAGGCCCACTTCGAACAGGCCAACCTCACCGGAGCCCAGTTTGGCGAGGCCCTGCTCGACACGGCGGAGTTTGCGCGGGCCACCCTGACCCGGGCCAACTTCACCGCGGCCTCCCTCAAGGGCGCCCGGTTTCATGAGGCCGACCTCACCGGGGCCGTGATGCTGCGGGCCAACGCCATGGAGGCCAGCTTCGAGGCGGCCGTTCTGGTCGGGGCCGACCTGCGCGGGGCCAACCTCACCAGCGCCCAACTCTGGCGGGCCCGGCTCGATCGGGCCCAACTCGAGCTCGCCCTCCTGCACCGGACCATCCTCGACCCCGCCGTGCAGGGATGACTTCCGAGGCCCTCACGACCGTGCTGGAGCGTTGCCGGGCCCAGCGGACGGCCCTCACCCGTCACCTGGCCCTGGCACCCGACAGCCTCCACCGCGTCCTGCGCTGCACCCGCTGCCAACAATGGAACCTCGACACCCGCGTGTACGAGGGTTTCCTCCAGCTTGGGGATGGCGGCAAACGCCCCTGCTGGAGCCTCGACGAGCTCGTGGGGTATGTGCGGGTTCAGCACCGGGCCCTGCACCGGGTCGACCGGCTCGACCCCTGCCCGTGTGGGGCCCCGGCCTCGGCCCTGTCGATGGCCGCCGCCCGGCTCTTTCACGCGATGCCGGGGAGCGGGGCCGAGCTGGTGATCGAGGCCCTCTACACCCACGAGGAGGTCACCGCCGTGCGCCTCGGACGGGCCGTCCTGGGCGGGCCCGTGGCCTTCCTGGCCGAACCGAACGAGGAGGCCCTGCACGGGATCTTCGGGGTTCCGCTGACGGTGTGGGCCGTGTGGAGTCGGGTGGTGGCCGCCCCTGAGGGAGCCATCGCCCCCCTGGAGGAGGGCCACGCCCTGGCGGCCTTCCCCGTGGAGTCTGTCGACTTCCGGGCCGAGTTTGAAGAGGCCCTCGCGACCGAACCCGAGCTCCGGGCCTACGGCCTCTCCCCCCGGGTCACGGCCGACCCGGGCTGGCAGTGGCTGCCCGAGAACCCCCACGTTCGAGAGCGTCCGAGCACGGTCCTCGTGTCGATGGTGCGGCACGACATACTCACGGCCCGCATCGCCCTCCTGGCCGCGGGGCGAGGCGTCGGGGCCCGTCGTGAGGGCGACACCGTCTGGGTGGAGGAGGGCCTCGTGCGGTGGCCCGTCGAGCTGCCCATGGTGGCCGAGGAGGGGCTGCGTCGGGGGTTTTCGCTCTCGACCATGGCCGCCGCGGCGGTGGCCCACGCCCTCGACCGCATCGAGACCCTGCGGGCCTTCGTGGCCTCCATCGAGCAGCTCCGCCCCGGGGTCACCTTCACCCTCCAGGGCATGAACCTCCTGCCCACCCGCGACGGCGTCACGGGGCGCCCCCTCGACCTGCGTACGGCCCCCTTCGGGGTGATCCCCGACCCCGAGACCCTCGACCGCGACCTGCGGTTCTATCTGCGCGAGGCCCCGGCCTGGAGCGACCCGTGGCGGGTGTGCCCGTGCGGGGCCGCCCGGTCGATGGCCCTGCACCGCTGGGGCCGGGCCGACCTCGCCACCCTCGGTCCGCGCGTGGACGACCTCGTGCTCGCCGACCACCCCGCCGACGACCCCGCGGACGAGACCGTGCGGGTCTTTGCCCTGTCGTGCGATCGCCACGTCGAGTACGCCCTCGGCCCGCTGCCTCCGTCCCCGGGCACTGATCCCGAGGCCCTGATGGCCCGGGTGGTTGTCGATCTCGACCGACAGCGCTTTGTCCTCAAGGTGGCCCGTCACGCCGACCCCAATGGGCGGGCCGTGGCCCTCGTGGAGTCGTCCACCCTGCTCGATGCGACGGCCCACCCGGCCCTGATCGCGGGCCTCGTGCAGGCCGCCCTCGGGGCACCCCTCGCGGCCACCGTCACGACCCTCTCGCGCGCCCTGGCCGTGGTGGCCGAAGCGGGCGCGGACGCGGGCTTCGGGAGCCGTCTGGAGGAGGTCGGGCGGGTGCTCTGGACCCTCCAGCGGGGTCATCCCCCGACTGCCCTGCGGGCGGTCTTTGCCTGCGAGGCCGGGGCCCCCCGGGCGGGGGAGTTTGTGCGGGTGGAGGAATCCCCGGGGGGGCGGCCGTGACGGGGCCGCGAGTGTGATACACCGGGCGGGCAGCGGTGTATGGTGTGCGTGCGGAGGTGAGTGATGACGGCGCAGCTCTTGGATGTGCAGGTCCCGTTTAGCAGCACCGGGTTTCAGATGGGGTCGTCGGTGGGGGGCCCCGGGGCGAGCCTGGCCACCGCGGGCGATGTCCTCGTCGACTCGGTCGGGGTGATGGACATCCAATCGGTCGGGGCCTTCGTGGGGCAGACGAGCGCGGCCATGTCGATGCTGTCGGCGTCGCTCCAGAAGATCCACACCCAGGCCGGGGTCGAGCTCTTCGCGGGCGGGGGCAAGTCCCCCTCGGCGTGCGGCCCGGGGGGGCCCGTCAGCGCCCCGGACGCGGGGGCTCCCGGGCTCGCCGTCGAGAAGGCCACGGGCATCGCGTGTGCGGCCCTGTCCCTCACGAGTGCGGGCTTCGGGCTCAAGGACGCCTTCTCGCCCAACCTGGCCATCGCGGCTCCGACGGCCGGGGGAAAGGCCATCGCGGTGGGGGTGGGGCTCATCGCCGGAGGAGGGGCCGTCGCGTCAGGCGCTGCGCTGGGCGGGGAAGGCGGAGCGGGGGGGACCGACATCGTCGAGCGGGCCTCGGCCAACATCAAGATGATCGCGGGCAAGAAGATCTCGGGCATCGCCCCGGCCATGATCAGCCACAAGACCCCGGGGCTGTGGGAGGTCAAGGCCTTGCTGGTGACCGACTTCACCACGACCCTGTTCAGCAACTTCGCCCTGGCCAAGTTCGAGGTGAAGGCCCTCGACACCTTCAAGACCACGTCGACGATCTTCGAGGTCGAGGCCGACGCCACCGTCGACATCAAGACGGCCAAGTTCAAGGGGAAGGCGGCCCTCATCACGATGGACGGCCACACCAAGGTCACCAAGGTGACCGACGTGAAGGGCAAGACCACCCTGAAGGACGACGTGGAGGTCGAGCGCAACGCCCTGATGAAGGGCAAGCTCACCGTGCTCAAGAAGGCCGAGGTCAAGGGCAAGGTCACCGTCAAGAAGAACACCACCATCAAGAAGAACACCACCGTCGACGGCGACGTGAAGACCAAGACCGTAGTGTTCAAGTCTCGTGTGACCTTCGGGTTGTAGGCCGTACCGGGAGCATCGCCGATGAGCACACCGCAGACCTTCGCCATCACCGTTCCGCACGCCTCGAGCCAGCTCGCCCTCGGGCGCTGCGCCTGCCCCGACGGGGCCTCATTGACCACCGTCGGGAGCGTCCTGGTCGACGCCGCGGGCACCCTCACGGCCCAGTGCGACGGGGCCTTCGTGGCCCAGACCAACGCGGCCATGTCGTGGCTCTCGCAAGCCGGGACCCAGGTGCACACCGCGGCGGGGATCCAGATCTACGCCGGCGGAGGCACGGCCCCGGGGGCCTGCGGGGCGGGCTCGCCGGCCGACTCCCCAGGGGCCTCGACCCCAGGAGCCACCACTCAACTCGCGGTCGAGGCGGCCCTTCTGGGCGCGAGCCTGTCGCGGCTCGCCCTGCAGGGGCCGAGTGTGGGCATGGCCGCGAGCGCGGCCTCGGGGCTCGCGGGCCTGGTGGGCGGGACCGACATCGAGCAGCGGGCCGTCAACGAGATCAAGATGGTCGCGGGCCTGATGATCACCAAGTCCGCGGGGGTGGGCTTCGACTACCGGACCCTCAACAAGTTCGGGGTGACGGCGGGGGCCATGACGAGCTTCACCACCACGGTGTGGGGGGCGTTTTGCCTCCTGAAGTTCGAGGTCAAGGCGGGGTACGCCGTGAAGGCCAAGACCCGCGTGGTCAAGGTGGAGGGCAAGACCACGGCCACCCTCGACGCCAAGGCCGCCCTGAAGATCATCAGCCCCAAGATCGACTACGTGAGCAAGCTGGAGGTCACCAAGACCCTCACCGTCGACAAGAAGACGACGGTCAACAGCCTGGAGGTGAAGAAAAACTCCACCCTCGACGGCACCCTCACCGTCAACAAAAACATGGTCCTGGAGATGAACCTCACCGTGGTGAAAAACCTCGACGCCAAGGCCAAGGCCGAGGTCGGCAAGAAGACCACCGCGAAGGGCGCGGCCTCGGTCAGCAAGAAGACCCAAGTCGCCTGAACAGGCTGAGGACTACCCCATGGGAGACCAGATTACAGGCGACCTCGCCGCCACCACCAACTCCTGCATCCCCGAGGTGGTCAACACCGGGGGCGTGGTCGACAGCGACAACAACCTCAACGATGCCCCCGGCAGCGGATCGGGCGACATCGCCGCGGCCCTCTTTCCGGCGACGGCCCCGCCCATCGGCGACCAGCTCGCCGCGGCCGAGCAGCGAGCGGCCTCGTCGCCCAACGGCGGCGACGCCACCCCGCAGACCTACCGGGCCGAGGTCCCCTTCTCGGGCACGAAGCTGGAGCTCGGATCGGCCAGCTCGGCGGGCGGGGCGGGGGCCTCCCTCACCACGGGGGGCAACGTCTTCGTGGGGGCCACGGGCAACCTCGGGCTGCAGTCCCTCGCGGCCTTCACGGGGCAGACCAACGCCACCATGGGCCTCTACGCCGCCGCGGGCGTGACGGCCCACTCGCAGGACAAGTTTGAGATCTATGCGGGTGGAGGCACGGCCCCCGGCCCGTGCGGCACCGGCGGCCCCGCGGGCACCACGGAGACCGGCAAACCCGGGGCTGCGGCCGAGCGCTGGACCAACGTGGCGTGCAACGTCCTCGGGGTGGTCAAGGGGGCCAACGACCTGCGCAACCTCGCCGCGGGCTGGAAGGGCAACGCCTCGGACTATTTTACGGCCGCCAAGGGCGTGGTCGACATGGCGGGCAAGGGCACGGCGGCGTACATGGGCATCGCCGAGACGGACTCGAAGACGGCCAAGACCACCAGCAAGTGGATGGACACCGCCTCGGGGGCCCTCAACGTCGTCGGGGGCATCGTGAAGTGGCGCGAAGACCCGGCCGCGGCCCTGAGCGGGCTCGGGGCCCTGTCGAGCACCGTCGCGGGTCTGTCGAGCATCTCGGGGGCCCACGGCGGGACGGGGGTCCTCAACGCCGAGGGCCCCGTGCCCGGGAGCACCGGGGCGGCGGGCAGCGTCCCGGGGGCGGCCCCGGCGGGGGGAGGCGGTCCCCTCGACATCGAGAAGCGGGCGGCCACGAAGATCCATCAGTGCAGCAACATCAAGATCACGGGCAACGCCCCCGAAGGGATCGACTGGAAGGTGGGGGGGGCCTACCTGGTCAACGCCATCACGGCGGTCGACTTCGCCACCACCAACTGGGGGGCCTTCGCGGCGTTCCAGTTCAAGGTGCGGGCGGTGGGGCTGATCGATGTGACGTGCCAGCGGTTTGAGATGAAGGCCCTGGCCAAGGGCACGGTCAAGACCCTCGTGACCACCATCACGGCCTCGAGCGGCAGCCAGCTCGACGGGGTCACCACCGTGACCGAGACCTTCACGGGGCTCAAACACACCACCCTGCACGACGAGCTCCACGCCGACGCCGCCGGGAAGAACACCCTCGTCAAGGGCAACCTCACCGTGAAGAAGGACACCACCGACAAGGACGACGCGAAGCTCCATAAGTTGGTCAAGTTCAAGGAAAACGTTACGGCCAACGGGAGGTGGATCTCCAACAGCAAGCTGAAGGCCGCGAGCGAAGGTAAGTTCGGTTGAGCCCGGGCGATCACGCGGCGATGGGTGACGTGACCACCGTCGCGGCCTTCGAGGCCGCCCTGGCCGGGGGGAACCTCTCGGGCGTGCGGGTCGTGGGGGTGACCTTCGACGGGCTCTCGTTTGAGGTCTTCGCCCTGACCGCGGTGGTCTTCGAGGGCTGCGTCTTCCGTCGGACCTCGCTCGGGCAGGGCGCGATGACCCTCACGGCCTTCCACGGCTGCCTGTGGGAAGACTGCGCCTGGACCGGCCTCTCCCTGCAGAACGTGTACTTCGGCCCCACCGCCGCCGGGGCGGCCTCGTACTTCGTGCGCACCCGCTTCGAGGCGTGGAGCGGACAGGACGTGGTCTTCGAGAGCTGCGGCTTCGAGGGCTGGGCCCTCGGCGACGCGGGCTTCGACACGGCCCGGTTTGTCGCCTGCGGCCTGCGCGACGTGCTCTGGGCCAACGTCACCGTCACGGATTTTACCGTCGAGGCGAGCGCGGTCGAGCGCGGGCAGTGGCTCCAGACCCGCTTCGAAGACGGGGAGTTTCGCCACTGCGACCTTCAGGGGCTCCAGGCTCCGGGCCTCGGGCTGGAGGCGGTTCGGTTTGCCCAGGCCGAGTGGGCGGGGGCCGATCTCACGGGGGCCCGCCTGGCCGGGATCTCGTTTGCGGGGGTCGTCTCGATGCCTGCCGTGCTCGACGAGGCCGACCTCAGCAGGGCCGATCTCACCGACTGCGACCTCACCCACGTGTCGCTCCGCGGGGCCACCCTCACCGAGGCCACCCTGGCCCGCGCCCAACTCGGCGGGGCCGACCTCACGGGGGCCGACCTCACCGGGGTGATGGCCGCGGGGGCCTTGTTTCAAGCGACCCTCGTCCGCGAGGCCAACTTCAGCGGGGCCGTGCTCCAGGGGGCCGACCTGCGGGTGCGCGAGGCCGAGGGCGCGGTCTTCTCCGGGGCCGACCTGCGCACGAGCGACCTGCGTTACGCGGCCTTCGCCGACTGCCTCTTCGACGCCACCCAATGGACCGAGGCCCTCACCGAACACGCCTCGTTCGTGTCCTGCAACTTCGAGGGGGCCACCCTGACGGGGGCTTCCTTCGACGGCTGCGCGATGCGGGAGTCGTCGCTCGCGGGGGTCACCGCGGAGGGGGTGTCATTTCGTGGGTGCGACCTGTCCGAGATCGACGCCACGGGAGCCCGACTCGCCGGGGCTGTCCTGGCCGGGGCCCGTCTGCACGATGCGACCCTCGTCGAGGCCGACCTCACGGGGGCCGACCTGACCGGGGCCCAACTGTACCGCAGCGACCTCGCGGGGGCCGTCCTCGCCGACGCGGTGCTCCTCGGGGCCGACCTCACCCGCATCGACGCCCGGGGGTTGCAGCTTGGGTCGTGTCGGGTCGACCGCACGACGGTGTGGGAGGGGGCCGACCTGCGCGGGGCCTCGGCAGCCGGGGTCGACTTTCGGGGGGCCAACCTGCGCGACCTCGACGGGCGCGGGGCCGACCTCACGGGGTGCCGTTTCGACGAGGCCACCGCGGAGGGAGCCACCCTCGACGAGGCCATCCTGCGCGCGACCTCGTGGGTGAAGGCCCGGGCCCGGGGGGCGGAGTTTTCGGGGGCCGTCCTCGACGAGAGCGACCTGCGCGGGGCCGACCTGCGTATGGCGAGCTTCGCCGGGGCGAGCGCCCTGCGGGCCCAGTTTACGCGGGCCGATCTCGACCGGGCCCAACTCGTAAAGTGCGACCTGCGCGAGGCCACCCTCTCGCTCTGCACGATGCGCTACTGCGACCTGTCCCACGCGAAGCTCGATCGGGCCGACTGCACCCACGCCGACCTCACCGGGGCCCTCCTGCATCGGATGAGCGAGCTCGAGACCCGGTGGTTCGATGCCACCCTCGACCAGGTGGGGCGCACCGACCCCAAGCTCGCTCAGGGCGAAGACTTCGTCCCGACCCCGCCGCGGGGAGCATGACCTCGCGCCGCGCCGCGACGACGCTTTTCCTCGGGCTGACCGCCGCGGCGTCGGGGGCTGTCGCCCAGCCCGTACGACCCTGGCGTTCTGAGCTCACGGCCATGCCCTTCTACCGCGAGCAGCAGGTGGAGGGCCCCGCCCGCGACGACCGGGTGCACCGGGAGGGAGGCCTGCTGTTGAGCGCCAACGTGACCTTCGCCCCGCTCCCGTGGCTCGAAGCCGGGCTGGTGCTCGGGTTCGACCTCGGCAGCTCGAGCCGCGTGGCCTTCGGGCGCGTCGGAGCCGACGGTCGCGCCGCGGAGAGCGCCCGTGTCGAGACCTCCTGGTGGGAGCTCTGGGCGGGGCCCCTGGTGCGGGCCCGCTGGCGCTCTCTCTTCGCCGAGCTCGCCTGGGCGCCTCTCACGATGCGGCACGACCCCGCCCGCGTCGATCTCGCCAACACCCGCGGGGAGAGCCATGGCCTCCTGTGGGGGACGCCCACGGTCGCCTTCCTCGGGGCCCTCGGGGCGGAGGTCGCCGCTACCCCGCGTTGGTCCGTCGTGCTTCGGCTCAACGCTCGGATTCGGTACCTCACCTCCCGGGGAGGCGCGGCCCTCGAAGGCGATCAGGAGTCGGGACAGATGCTCGTGTGGCCGATGGCCGGGGCGTCGTACCGCTGGTAGCGCGGCCCTTGCGGGGGTAAGCAGCCCCCGAACGCGGGCTCCGGGATCAGCCTTCGTCGGTCATCACGTCGTCGAAGCAGGGGGAGCAGAGCCCGTGGGAGAGCCGGGGCAACGTGGGCTTGTCAAAGAGCCCGAGCGACGTGATCGCATCCTCGATGGAGACCCACCCGCCCTCGATGTGGACGTCCTTGCATACGCTGCAGATCCGGACGACCTCGAGGCTGCGCGGGGCGTTCGCGTCGAGGAGGGCGACGGGGGCCCGGGCCTCGGTCCGCACGACCGTGCTGTCGAAGCGTACGGCCCCGTCTTCGAGCGGGGTGATGGAGATGGAGAGAAACCGCCGGATGCGGGGGCCATCGCAGCGGGAGGGCAGGACCACGGGGCGGCCCAGGGCCCGGACCCGGCCCAGGACCAGGCCGTAGAGGTGTTGGGTCTCGTCGCCCGCGATGAAGTCCCACAAGGAGGCCCCGACGACCTGCCGGGCCTCGCAGCGGGTCCCGCCCCCGTTGTCGGCGGCGAAACGATCCCAGTCTCCCCCCACCGCGACGATCGTGTCGCTGTGATCGACCTGGTACACGCAGGTGTCGGGCGGTGCATCGGGGAGGGCGAGGCGGCGGGCGATCATGGCGACTTCAGGGTGTTGAGGAGGCGGGGCACATCGTCGGCCTCGACCTCAACATAGTGCCGATGGTCGGGCTCGACCACGACCGAACATCCCCGCGGGGGGCACAAGCCCATGCAGCCCGTCCGGGTGATCCAGACCGAGCCTGCGGATCGCAGGGTGGCGTCCTTGAGGGCGGCGAACACGGCGGGTCCGGCCTCGCCGCAGCCCGAGCGCAGGGGGTCGTCGGGGGCGCGGGCGTGGGCGCACACAAACACCTGAACCCGCGGTTGGAGGGGTGCGGGCTTCACGGCAGGGCCTCGCGCAGTCTCCGGGCCCGGCGGGTGGCCTGATCGCGCCAGGGGTCGTCGGGGGGGGCCCCGCGGAGGTACTGCTCCCAGGCCCCGAGGGCCCGGCGGGCGTAGCCGACGGCGGGGGCTGGGTCGTCGAGGCGGTGCGGCCCCTGGCGCAGGGCCCGGGCGGCGGACTCCAGGGCGATGGCCTCGTAGGCGTGGCGGTCGTACGGGGGCAGGAAGAACACCCCGTCGCTGTACAGGGCCTGCACGAGGGCTTCGAGGTTGAGCTCGGGGCGGGGCGGCAGGCGCCGTCGTCCCTGGAAGGTGGGCTGGGCGCTGGCGGCCTCGTGGGCCCGCAGGGCGTCGGGCCAGGGGGAGGCCCCGTGGCGGTCGCGGGTGAGGGCGAGGCCCAACCACCCGAGGGCGTAGCCGTCGTCGAGGGACACGGCCCGGGAGAAGGCCTCGATGGCCTCGGGGAGCTGCCGCAGGGACACGAAGGTCTCGGCGAGGTTGGCCCACACCACGGAGGCCAGGCTGTCGCGCAGGGGGAAGGTGAGCTGGGTGTGGTAGGCGTCGCGGGCGGCCTCGTGGCGCCCCGCGAAGGTGTGCACCATGGCCAGCACGAACAACATCCCGGCGGCGTCGGGCCCCCGGGGGTCGAGGGCGAGGGCCCGGCGGGCGTGGTGTTCGGCCCGGGAGAAATCGCGGAGCTGCTCCCAGACCTCGGCCGCGACGGCGTGCGTGTGGGGGTCGTCGGGGCGCAGGATCAGGGCCCGCTCCAGGTGTTGGGCGGCCATCCGGCGCATCTCGGCCCGGGTGGGGGCCGGTCCGTGCACGAGGACGGCTCCCTGGGGGAGCCAGTGTTCGGGCAGGGAGGCCCCGAAGGAGAGGGATTCGCCGAGGTCGAGGGCCCTGTCGGCCGCGGCCATCCGGTCGGCCGGGAGGTGACCGGGCCAGCGGATCTGGGCCGACGCCGAGCCCGCCCCCCCGAGCAGGCCGAGGGGCAGGCACAACCCGACGAGGAGGGCAGGGCGCATGGCCCCCTATCCCTACCGCAACGCGGTGAAGAGGGCCAAGGCTGCGGGGTCAACGGGGGGCGGGAGAGGGCCCGTGGCGGGCGTAGAGGCGGACGGTCAGGGCAGGCGCCGACGGCGTTCGGTCACGAGGGCCGCGAGGCCGAGGAGGCACAGGGCCGCGGCCCCACGTCCGCCCGCGGAGGTCCTGCCGGGGACGGCGCAGCTGCATCCGCCGCCCTGCAGGCCCGCGTTGGGCGACGGGCCGCTGTCGAGGGGCGGAGGCCCGCTGTCCTGCGTCTTCTGTCCGGCGTCGGTGGGACCGGCGTCGGTGGGACCAGCGTCGGCGGGACCGGCGTCGGCGGGACCGGCGTCGGTGCTGGCGTCTTGCGATCCGGCGTCGCCGGGGCCGGCGTCGGCCGGTGCGCTCCCGCACACGCCGTTGAGGCAGGTGAAGCCCATGGCGCAGTCGGAGTCCTGGGTGCAGCTCGTACGGCAGGCCGTGTCGGCGCAGGTGTACGGGGTGCAGGGGGTGGTGACCTGGGCGGGGCAGGCCCCCATCCCGTCGCACGCGGCGGGGGCGGTGGCCACCCCGTCGGCGCAGGCCGCGGCCCGGCACTCACGGGTCGAACCCGGGAAGGCGCAGGCCTCGCGGGCCGTGCCGTCGCAGACCGCGGCGCAGGTTCCTTCGCCCATACACGCCGTGCGCTGGCCGTGGGGGGCCCCGGAGACGGGGCTGCAGGTGCCGAGGGAGCCCGCCACGTCGCAGGCCTCGCACTGGCCCCCGCAGGCCGTGTTGCAGCACACCCCGTCGACGCAGTGGCCCGACTGGCACTCGGTCCCCGCGGAGCACATGCCCCCGTTGGGGCGCAGGCCGGTGCACATCCCGCTGACGCAGAGGTTGCCCGTGGCGCAGTCTTCGTTGGTCATGCAGGAGGTGGCGCAGGCCGACTCTCCGCACGCGTAGGGGGCGCAGGGCGACGAGCTCGCGGCCCCGCAGGCTCCCATCCCGTCGCAGTTGGCGGCGAGGGTGGCCACCCCGTCGGCGCAGCGCGCCGGGCGGCAGCTCGTGGTGCTGCCCGGGAAGGTGCAGGCCGTACGGTCGGTGCCGTCGCAGGTCCCGCCGCAGGGGGTCCCCGCCCCGGCGCAGGCCATCCGGGCCCCGCGGGGGGCTCCCGTGACGGCGGCGCAGGTGCCGACCGAGCCCTCGACGTTGCAGGCCTCGCACTGCCCCGCGCAGGCCGTGCCGCAGCAGACCCCGTCGACGCAGTGGCCCGAGGTGCACTCGCCTGCGGTGGTGCAGGCCCCGCCGTTGGGCACCCGAGGCACACAGCGCATCATGCTGTTGCAGTAGTTGCCCGTGGTGCAGTCTTCGTTGGTGGTGCAGTCCGTACGGCAGGTGGTGGTCCCGCAGACGTAGGGGGCGCAGGCCGTGGGGGAGACCATCCCGCAGGTGCCCGTGCCGTTGCAGACGGCCCCGGGGGTGGCGGTCCCGGCGGTGCAGCGCGCGGCCCCGCAGGTGGTGCCCGCGCTGGGGTACGTGCAGGCCGTACGGAGGGTGCCGTTGCAGGTCCCGCCGCAGGTCGAGCCCGCCCCGGTGCAGGCCATCCGGCCCCCGACGGGGACGCCCGTGACGGCCGTGCAGGTGCCCGCGCTGCTGGTGGCGTTGCAGGCCTCGCACTGGCCGCCGCAGGCTACGTTGCAGCACACCCCGTCGACGCAGAAGCCCGAGCGGCACTGGTCGCCCTGGGTGCAGGTCCCGCCGAGGGGGCGCTCGATGCGGCACGAGGCCGAGCAGCCGTCGCCGGGCATGACGTTGCCGTCGTCACACTCCTCGCCCATCTCGCGGGTGCCGTTGCCGCACTGGACCACGCCGCCACCGCGGATCTGGTAGCGCCACACCCCGGGGAGGTTGACGTTGGAGGTGGTGCAGAGGTTGAGCACGGCGGGGGTGCGGGAGCCGGGCAGGGTCTCGAAGTCCCTCTGGTTGCCGGCGTCAAAGCCTGCCTGGGCGGGGGTGCAGGTCGTGCTGCCCGGGGCGCACTGGCCGTTGTTGTCCGAGCCCGAGGCCGTCCCGGCCATCCACTCGCAGCGGTTGTACCGAAACTCCACGTCGAAGTCGCCGGCCACGCTCATGGCGCTCTGGTCGCGCAGGATGAGCTGGAAGTCGTTGAGGCGCGTGTAGTTGGTGGAGTAGAAGCCGACGTTGTGCCAGGTGACCACCACCTGCCCGGCCCGCACGTCGTAGTACACGCCGTAGTTGGCGGGGGGGGCCGGCGTCCCGGGGCGGGTGTCGACGTCGCCCCAGAAGGGGGCGATCATGGGCTGGGAGGCCACGGGGAAGGGTTGGGGGGTGAAGGTCCCGACCCGCGCGTTGAAGGTGATGTTGCCGTTGTTGTTGACAAACATCGCCGTGTGGAAGGTGCCGAAGAAGTTGACCCCCCGGGTCCCCATGGCCGGGCGGATGTCGATGCTGTCCGACGACCCGTCGTCGTTGTTGGCGAGGCGGTTGGTGCCGTAGCCCGCGGGGCCGCCGAAGCCTGTCAGCAGCGGGGCCGTGTGCGAGATCCCTGGGAGCAGGGCCAGGGTGGCCACGAAGGGCCCCGCCCGGCGAAGAAATTTCAAGAGCGGTCGCATCGTTGTTCTCCTCGATGGCTGTGCCCACGCGATCACAGGCCGGCCTGAGGTTGCATTGAAGCACCCCAGGGTGTCGCGCCGCAATCTCCCGACGCGCGGAGACAATGCCGCGGGGGCCCAAGGGATGGGCCCTGGAGTGGGCCTCGGGCGAGGGGAGGGTGTAGCCTGAGGTGTGCACCGCATCCACGGAGTCGACGACGTATGAATGAGCCTCTCCTCGCCCCGGCGCGGGTCCTCCTGGGTTCGGGGGTGCTTTGGGGCAACGCCGCGGTGACGGCCCTGGCCTCCCTGGGGTTGTCCCTGGGGTTGTCGCTCCTGGTGGTCCTGGTGCTCACCCCGCGGGCCCTGCGGAGCCAGGGGCCGTCCCTCGCGTGGCCCGAGCGGGCCCGCCTCGCGTATCCCGTGCGCATCGCGGCGGCTCAACTCGCTCTCTTTCTGCCACTCCTCGGGGCCCTCCTGGGCTGGACCTTCGCGGGCCCCCTGGGGGCCCTGTCCCCCGTGTCCATGGCCCTCCTTGGGGGGGTGGCCGCGGCGGTTCCGGCGGGCCTGGTCCACCGGGTCATCGAGCGGATGCTGCGGGCTCCGGAGGTCTTGCGATGGCGCGACCTGCGCGGGATGTTCACCACCCAGCTCCTGCTCTTCCCGCACCTGTGGGTGGCCCTGGCCCTGAGCCTGGCGATGCCCTCGACCCGGGAGGGCGGGTGGACGTGGCCCGAGGGGCTCGGGGTGGCCGTGGGGGGGGTGTTGTTCGTCCTGGGGGCTACGGGGAGCGGCCTCGGGGTGGCCCGGCTGCTTCGGTGCGTCCGGGGGGGCGACCCGCGGCTCGACGCGGCCCTCGGGCGTGCGGCCGCGGGGGCAGCCCTGACCGACATCCCGCGGGGATACGTCGCCCGGATGGGGATGGCCAACGCCTTTGCGTACCCCTGGCGCCGCAGCGTGGTGGTGACGGCCCCCGCGATGGAACTCCTCACCGACGACCAGCTCGCGGCCGTGTGCGCCCACGAGGTCGCCCACCTGACCGAGGCTCCCCGGGTCCGGGCCCTGCGCCTCGTGGCCATGGTCCTGGTGGCGGCCCCGTTGGTGCTGTTGCGCCCGGTGATCGAGCACCACGGGGTGAAGGCCTTCAACCTCCTCCTCCTGGGCTGCGTGGTGGCTCTGGTCGTGGCCCGTCGGATGCGGCGCACGATGGAGGCCCGGGCCGATCGTGCGGGCAAGGACCAGGAGCGATCGCCGGGCGACTACGCCACGGCCCTGGAGGCCCTCTACCGGGGCAACCTGATGCCCGTGGTGATGCCAGGGCGTCACGGGGGCCACGGGAGCCTGTACGATCGGATGGTGGCCGCGGGGGCTCCGCCGGGGTATCCGCGCCCGGAGCCTCCGCGGCGGTGGCCCACGGCCGTGGCGGTGCTCGGGGCCACGGTGACGGCCCTGGGAGTCGGTGGGGCGTTGCGGTTTGGTCTGGCCGAGGGTTCGGGAGGCTCGGACGAAGACCGTCTGCGGGCGGTGCTGATGACGGGCGGGGCGGGGCGCAGCTTGGGCGACCTGGCCTGGAAGCGGTACCAGGACGGCAAGGCCGACGAGGCCGTGGCCTTCTACCGTGCGGCCCTCGTGGCCGAGCCCTCCCTCTCGTGGAACGCCGCCAACCTCACCATTGTCCTGGCCAACGAGGGCCGTTGCCCCGAGGCGGGCGAGGCCTGGCGGATCGTGCAGACCCGTCGTCGTCCCGGGGCGGTTCCGGTGCGCATCGAGGCCGAGGCCCGGCGGGCCCTGGTCGACTGCGCCGCCCAACGGCTTCCGCGCGGTCTCGGCGGAATCCGCGCGATCTGACGGGTCAGCGCGACAGGGCGTGTTCGACCAGGGGGATGCGGTCCTGGCCCCAGAAGAGCTCGGTCCCGTCGACGACCCAGGTGGGGGCCCCGAAGACCCCGGCGTCGGCGGCCCGTTGGGTGGCGTCGATGAGGCCCTGTTTGATGGCGGGGGTGCCCGTGGCCGCGAGGGTGGCCTCGGCAGAGGGGCCGAGGAGATCGCGCAGGACGGCCTCGTCGGAGATGTCGCGCCCGTCGGCCCAGTAGGCCGCGAAGGTGCGGGCCCGGAAGTCGTCGCGGGCCTCCGGGGGGAGGGCCATCCAGCACCGCAGGGCCTTGACCGAGTTGACCGGGAAGAGCTCGGGGAAGTTGTACGGAACCCCCCAGTAGGCGGCCCACCGGCCGATGTCGCGCAGGGTGTGCTCCTGCTTGGCCGGGCTCCACGTCCGCATCGGAACCTGCTCCTGGCCGACGGTCTTGAAGAGCCCCCCGAGGAGCATCGGGCGCCACACGAGGGTGGCCCCGGTGCGGGCCGCGAGGGCCTCGGCCTGGGTCTGGCCGAGGTAGGCGTAGGGGGAGCTGAAATCCCAGTAGACTTCGAGGGTGTGAGCCATGGTGGGGTGCGCTTTCACGGGGGCGGGGCGGTCTTCGAGGAGGCTGAGGCGGTCGTTGCCCCAATACATCTCCCGGCCGTCGATCACCAGGGAGGGGGCCCCGAAGATGCCCAGGGACACAGCCTCGTCGGTGGCAACCCGCAGGGCGTCCTTGAGGGCCGGATCGTGGTGGGCCCGATGCACGAGGGCGGCCGAAGCCTCGGGGTCGTACCCGGCCTCGGCGAGCACCGCGGCGAGGGTCTCGGGGGCCGAGATGGCCCGTCCCTCGACCCAGTACGCCCGGTAAAACCCATGGATCACCCGGGGGTCGTTGCCCGTGGCCAGGGTGACCCGCAGGGCCTCGACGGCGCGCAAGGGGTGCTCGGCCGGAAACCGCAGGGCGACCCCGAGGGCCTCGGCCTGCCGCTGGAGGTCGCGGGCCGTGTGGGCGGCCTTCTGGGGCGACACCGTGGCGAAGAGCTTCTGGGGGGTTCCGTGGGCGCGGAAGACCCCCCCGAGGAGCATCGGGCGCCAGGTGAGGGCGTCGCCCGTCCGAGCGCACACGTCCTCGACCCGCAGGCTCGCGAGGTAGGCGTACGGACAGGTGTAGTCGAACCAGCAGTCGATGCGTCGGCCCATCGGGGGTCTCGGGTGCTCCTCGGGGGCGATCACAACCCCATCCCGGGGGGTGGGGTCAAGCCCATGGGGGGAGTCTGGAGTTCGGAGTAGGTCCCCGTGGCGGGCGCAGGCGTTGTCGCTCCGGGGCCCAGGGCGGCCATGGACATGCTGGGGAAGCGCACGCGGCGGCCGGTAGCCGCGTCCGTCGCCTCGCGCACCCACGGCTGCGCCCAGCAGATCGAGGAGGAGTCGCTCGCCGCGCTCGCCCCGCGTGACAGGGCCGGGGCGAGGCGATGGTCGGTCCGGGGGTGGGCGACCCCCGACGAAGCACGGGCCGGTGGCGACGAGGGAGCGACCGCGAAACCGCAAGGGCGCAAGGGGCGCAAGGGGCAGAAGGGTTTTTGGGGGGAGAGCGGGGGGTGGGAGGCGTCGCACGGGGGGTGGGAGGCGTCGCACGACCGTAGGAGGACGTCGGAGACAACTTCGGCGTGGTCGGACGGGGTTGGGACCACGTCCGTTTCGAGTTGGGAGGCGTCGGACGGGGGTCCGGGGTCCGGGGTCTGTCCCCCTTGCAGCGAGCACCCGCCGCCCGCTGCCCGTGGCTGGCTCGGACACGGGTACACAGCGGAAGGGATGGGAGCGAAGGGCCCCACGCGCAGCCGCGCGCAGCGAAGCGAGCACGGCGGTACGCTGGCCTCGCAACGGTCCGGCTCCGGCTGAAAACTCACCCGCAGCCCTATGACCCGCAAGACAGCTGCTATCCGCTCCCGCATCGGAGGCCGGGGCTCTATGGCCGGACAGACCGCCGCGCGCATGGACTGCGCCACGGTGCAATGATCACCCGACGACCGCACCAATTGGTGCGTCGGGGAGCCCGCGGGTGCCGTATCGCGCCGCATGATCCTCGAGATCCACCTCGGGAGAGGAGGCTCGACCCGGTTCTCGCCAGTGCGATCGTCGGTCCTGCCGCGCCGATGGATGCGCCCCGGGATCCCGGGGCGACGCCGCGGTACGAACGATGCAGCGCTCGGCGACAACGGGAGCCATGCCCCATCCCACGAGGAGCCCCATGCCGACGAACTCCGCTGCCCCTCTTGAGCCGGGAGGCCCCGGCCCCGCGCGCCGCCCGTCGCGACGCGTCCCGTTACTCCTCGCGTTGCTCGCCAGCACGGCCGGCGCGTGCGGCCCCCTCCTCGAAGAGCCCGGCGCGAACGTCCCCGATCCCGAAGGCACCCGCACCACCACGATCAACTTCACCATCCAGCCGCACCCGATCGTGCTCTATCAGGGCCCGGCGGCGGACGGTCCCTACATGACCCATCGGTTCGTGCAGGTCCTCACGGGCGTCGACGCCTCCCTCAACGTGCACTTCACGACGGTGACGTCTGCCCTCCCCGACTTCAGCGCGTCCTACCTGATCTACGAGAACCAGGGGGGTGAGGTGGCCGCGATCGGCCGGGTCGCGGGGCTCGGTGCCATCACCGACGTGCCAAGGTCCGGCTGGGGGCCGATTGCGTCGGCCGAGCCAGGTAACGGCTACGTCCTGCGTTTTAAACCGGCGCGGAACGTCGAAGCGAACCTGCCGGTGATCCACGCGCGCCTCTACATCGTTCAGTACCTGACCAGCACGTCTGGCGGCATCATCGGCGCCCGGGTCAAGTACCAGCTGCCGTTCTTACCGCGTTGACGGCGACTCGAGAGCGCCGATTGCAATCGCACCTCGCTGGATCGGGGGTCCACGCCTGTGGCGCGCCAGCGAGCTCTGCGTCGACCGCCGAGGCCCCGCGCAGCCCCCTGGTGGGCGGTAGGTCGCTACGCATAAGAGATAGCGATTTGGCGATGCGCCCCGCGGGAGGGTGACAGTCCTGGCGAACGTCGCAGGCGCTTCGCCAAGTCGAGGGCCGCGATGACCCGGCGACACTCGGCCTCGGCGAGCGATCCCATGCCCCGGGTGGGGTCGCCCACCAGCAAGACCCGGGTGATCCCGTCGGGGAAGGGGCCGTAGTAGTTGGTGATCTTGCCCACCACGAGGTTGGCCCGGTGTTGCCCGAAGGGGCGCTCGGTGGGGACCAGGGACGACTTGCTCGGAAAATCACGTGACTTGCCGTGTGCTGCGTGAGCTGCTTGCGCAACTCGTGGAAGGGATGGGCCGCGTGAAAAATTTCATTTCGTGGCGAGTAGACAGCCGACCCGATCGGGGGTATCTCTTGTCCTCCCCGTACTGCGTCGCCGTGCTCGGTCCAAAAACCAAGGTCCCTGGGGCAATCATCATGCCAATGTCCCGGCAATTGCTGATCTTTGTGGTTCTGTCACTGGGGTGTCAATCCGAAGCAGACCGGGTGCTGTCGACCACGCAAAGCATCCAAACTGGGCCTAGCGACGCCGGCCCACGAAGGGAGGTCCTCGCGCCAACCCCTCCCTCTGTCGCGGATCAGCAACTCACTGCGTTGCTGAGCTCTCTTCGACGGCCAGGCGAAGGGTTTCGAGACAGTCTTCGTCATGCAAACGAGAGTGAACTTCAGGGCGGTCTTCGATCAGATTCGGGTCATTCACGCTTCGGAATCTCCTTGGTGGTGGGATGATTCGACGACATCAGATCCCCTTTCGACTTCGGCTCGCGCCGCCTTGCAACGACTTTCATCAGAGAGCGTAGGAGTGTTGCGTTTGCGGTGGGATGAAAACCATCACTCGCCCGCAACTATCAGCAATCTAGGGTTCGTCCGGCGAGGGTTGGCGGCACGCGAGGTATGGTCCGAGTTTCTGCGTACGCACCTCGTTGAACTTCAAGAACTCTATGGCATCGAGTCGATTCGAGACTTTCAAGTGGATGAATCGAGTGACGAGGATGGACTCGCCACTGTGGTGCGTGGTGTTCGGCGCAGGTCTGACCTGCCCGTAGATGGCCAGATGTTTGAGGCACGAATTTCGGGCCCTCGCTCGCCCCTTGGCCGGGGCATTCTCACCCGGCTCGATCTTTCCTGGTCGCGGGACTTGGGACAACTGCCTGAGTCCTTCCCTCGCTAGATCAATCAGCCGACCGCATTGGCCCGGGCGTCTGCGAGATTGCATATTGATAACCAGAGATTAACGCGCGCTGCGTTGCGACTGAGTTGTGTAGACTTCTCAATGTTGTTGCTCTGAGCGATGAGGCATCAGATCCTCGCATCACGATGGGGGCGATGGGGAATCCCTTCGCGCCCGGAGGCAGCGGACAGGTTGGCTTCGGATACAATTCTAGATCGGTTTGCGGTTTTGGTGAGGCACAGTGTAGCTACGCTGCTTTTGGATACACCTGTCCGATGCGGGTGATCCAGACGGGTGATCTCAACCAGGTGGTCGAGGCAGAACTCTCGGCACCTTGTCATCCCTACGGCAACGCCTCCGGCGGCGTGCGCGTCGAGATGACCGTGCACCGCGCCCGGATCCGAGGACCGATCCGGTTCTATCGCTGTATAGACTGGGTGAGCAATCACCCCACCGGCAGCGCATGCCCCAGATTCTGCCAGAACCTCCGCGACGCCGGGGTGCCCGACGATCATTTCTTGCCGTAGCCCTCAACGGGGTGAAGCCTTCGGCGTCGCGGGGGACCAGATCAGTGCAGCGGGGCGGCGCGGATGCGCTTGATGAGGGCGGGCCGGAGGTGGCGCGGCGCGAGGATGGCCTCCAGGCTCCCCACGGCCAGGGCCCGGTCGACCGAGTGTACCGCGTCAAACTCCCGAGCCACAGCGGCCTGGGCCTGGGCCTCGGCCTCGCGCAAGACCCGGGCGTACTCGGTGCTCGCGGCTCCCCGCTGGCTCCGGGGGGCGGACTCCAGCGAGCTCTGCGTCGGCCGTCGAGGCCACGCGGCATCGTCGGCTTGCTCCGCATCGTGGCGATGCGCGCAAGCGACAGACACCCCTCGTGCCGCAGGAGCCCGCGAGGATAGAAGCTGTCTTGCGGGTCAATGGCTGCGGGTGGGTTTTCAGCCGGAGTCGGACCGTCGCGAGGCAAGCATACCGCCGGGCTCGCTGCAGGAATGGAGGCCACGGGCAGCCGCAGGGCCCCCCGCCGCGACGGCACCCCCTGCCGCACAGGCACTTCCGGCAAAAACGCGCGACCTGCTCCGGGGTCGTCTCGCTCATCCGCCGCCCGCCGTCCGCCGAACACCGAACACCCCGCTCGCCCCTTGTACGAAAGCAGAACCAGCCGGTCTAAACCACGCGCCATGCGCCGATGCCAGCCCGAAGCCGCAGGCCAACACACCGCGGCGTAGAATGGCCCGCAGCTCTGCCTCCACATCCGGCGGCAGCGCCACCTCCGCCACGCGGGCCGCCGCAAGGAAGGGCTCCAACTCGGCCTGGACGGCGCCGTCCAGGCCTCGGAGCGACAACTCCTGCGCCCGCCACGGGGACGTACTCCAAACTCCAGGGGGCATCTCCTCTGTTGCCGTAGGCGGCGGGCTGCGCGACCCTCGACCCCATGGCCGGGGTTCCCCACGAGACGATGGTCGTCCTGCTTCGCGAGCACCCCGAGTGGCTCCGTGCCCTGGTTGAGATCATCGCGCAGCGAACGCTCCCCAAGGGGCTTACGCTCACGGACTCTGCCATACGCGTCGTCGACCCGGCCGAGGTCCGGCTCGACCTTGTCTTCACGGCGGCGGACGAGAACTCGTGGGTGCTGGTCGAGGTCCAGCTCGACGAAGACAAGGCGAAGGCGCGCAAGTGGCCGCTCGCCGTCGCCGCCCTCTGGAACGAGCGCGGAGTGCCCGGCGATCTTCTCGTCATCACGGCCGATCGCGCGGTCGCGACCTGGGCCCGCACGGTCGGGCGAATGCGCGGTCCCTCGGGCACGAGCCTCGCTGTGCAGCCGGTCGTTGTGCAGCTCACGGGCGACGTGGCCGGGTCGCTCCTCGATCCCGCGCAGCCCGAGCTCGCGTTCTTCGCGGCGTGGACGGTGCACGACCGCTACGGCCCCGAAGCGCAGGCCATCGTCGAGCGGGCGACCGACCTGATCGAGACCCTGCCCGACCAGACGTTGCGTCGGGCGCTCCTCCGCAGCATCCTCGGGATGCTCCACGAGAAGTTGATCCTGATGATTCGAGAGGTGTCTATGGATTCGCAGAAGATCCCCATCAGTCCGGCTCTCCAGCGCCTCGGCGAGGAGTTCCAGGCCATGTACGGCGAGCAGATCGAGGCCCGCGGCGAGGCGCGCGGCGAGGCGAAGGCGTTGCTGCGCGTCCTCGCCTCCCGAGGGATCGCCGTCGACGACGAGACCCGTGCCCGCGTGCTCTCCGCGACGGACACCGCGGAGATCGAGGCCTGGCTGGAGCGGGCGGCGCGGGCGGAGTCACTCCCTGAGGTGTTCGGGGAGCCGTAGCCCCCGGGTCGAGGCCATCTCATGGTCCCTTCGGGGTGAAGGGCCCATGAGCCGGCGATCGCTTCGTCCCAAGCGGTGACCGCGCCGTCTCGCTGCGTGTAGGCTGCGGCGTATGGCGAGCCACGTCGTACGCACCCTCCGACGGCTCGCCGTGCTCGCGCTGTGTGTGCCCTCGTGTCGCATGGCCTGCGTGCGGAGCGCGGAGCACAACGCCGCCCAGCGGGCCTGGGGCCACCCGTTTCAGGGCGATCCCGCGCGCGTGTGGGCGCAGGTGCGGCAGCGGCTCGCCGACCGTCACTGCACCGACTGGCCCTCCCAGGAGGTCGACCGCGCGGCGGTGGCGGGCGCCCGCGAGGGCATTACCCTCCGCTCGACCCTGGACCCCAATGGGCACTGCCGGGTGCGCTTTCGTCCGCGCCTGCTGCGCGCGGGCTACACGCTGGAGGTGTGGCACCACGGCGCTGAGGACGCCGAGGGGTCGCGCCTGCCCGACGTGGTGTACGAGGCCCTCGTCGCCACCGAACCCGCAGCCGCCGCGGCGCTCCGCGCGGAAGGCCAGCGCGACCACGAGGCCCAACAGGCGCGATGGGGCGGCTGTGCCTGGTAGGCGCGTGACCGCGCCCTCGCAGCGGGCAGCCTGCGTCCCGTGCCCACCCCCTCGGGGCTCGACGGGCGCCGCGGGGGGCGCCGCGGTAGAATGATGCAGAAGTGTGAGGCCCTATGCATAGACGAACGACGATCGTACTCGCCGCGCTCATGGCGACTTCTGTCGTGCAGAACGGTTGCTCCCGGTCCAGCAATGAGCGCTGGGCCACCACGCAGAACACCAACGTCCCCATCGACTGGGACCGGATCAACGAGGCCTATCGCGCCGCCAGCGGCCCCGAAGACCTCGAGCGCAGGGTCAACGAGATCTACGAGGGCCGCGAGGTGATCAGCATCGCCGTGGCCGACCTCGACGCCACGACGCAGGAGGTGACGGGCTTCTTCGACCGCAACGCCAGCGGCGCCGTCGACGAAGGCGAGAAGATCTTCACCATGCGTCGACGCGTCACCGGCGAGGGCACGGCGGAGATGCAGACCACCGGCCACGGGCACTACGCTTCGTATCACTCGCCCATGCTGTCGATCATGTCGGGGATGATGCTGGGCTCGATGATGTCGAGCGCCCTCCGTCCCGGGTACGCCCCGCAGTACTACGGGCGTCCCTACGTCACGAGTGCCCCGCGGGTCAGCGAGATCGGGCGCGCCCGCCCCGCCCGCCCGGGGGCCTTCACCACGTCGCGGCCGTCGGGCTCGGGGCGGGCCTTCCCCGGGCGCGGCTCGATGCCGCGAGGGGGCGCGCGTTTTGGCGTCCGCCGCGGCCACCGCCCGGCGCCTGTCCGCCTCGCGGGCTGACGGCCGTGGTGCACGCGATCGACCAGATTCCGTTTCGTCGGCTCCCGGCGATGGCGGCCCTGCACCTCGACGGTGACCGCGATGCGGTCGACGACGACTACACCGGCTTCGGCCACAGCCGCCTCGACGCGCTCACCCTCGCGGGCTCCGACGGCTCCGTCGCCGTGCACGACGCCCTGGTGCTCGCGCTGCACTGCGCCGACCCGGGCGAGGTGCTCGCCGACGACATCGAGTTGGAGTTCGTCCTCGACGGGCCTGTGCGCTCGGTGAGTGCGACGCTGTCGAGTTTTCTCGCGGTGTGGCTCCCGACCCTGCGCGGCGACGAGCGCGCCGTGGTGCTCGCGCTCTGCAACCCGCACCGCGCGACCGTGCGGCGGCCCGACGCGCTCGACCTGACCACGCCCCTCTACTACGCGACGGGCGACGTGGAGTCCTGGTACGACGACAGCGGCGTCCGCCTCGTGGCCGAGGCGTGGCGCCGCGCGAGGTGAGCCGGTGCCCCCTACGACGATCCCCCCGCCCACGACCGAACAGCGCCTCGCCTACGCGGGCATCTGGCTGCTCAAGAAGATGGACCTCGCGCCCGCCGACGGCGGCATGGTGGTCCCCTTCGTGATGCCCGGCGAGCTCAGCCCTCTCGACGACGTGGTGGAGGCCCTGTACCTCGCCGGGTACGTCGTCCCCGACAAGAAGCAGGCGCGCTACGAGGTCACCCCGGCGGGCTTTGCGTACATCGGGCAGCTCATCGACGAGGCCGCGGCGCTGGTCGAGGAGTTCGAGGAGTTTGAGGTCGCGGAGGTCGTCGCCCGGCTGCGCGCGGCGGGCCTCGACGTGCTGCGCGCCCGCTTCCTGTGGGAGTGGTACACGGGCGAGCTCGACGACCTGGTGCTCTTCCAGGAGCGCCGCGGGGCCCACCCCGTCGAGCGGCTGTGGGCCTACTACCTCGTGAGCGAAGAGTTCTTCCGGGCCCTCGCTGTGGACATCGAGCAGGCGGCGTAGGGGCGGCGGCCGTGCAGCGCCCGCCGAAGCCGACTTGACGCGGCGCGTCCGACCGTCTACCCCGCTGGGCCCATGAGCCTCGACGCGTCACAGTCTCACCCTCCGGGGGGTGTTCAGGCGCTCTTGTTGGAGAGCATTCACCCCTCGGCCCAGGCGATGTTGGAGGCCGCGGGCTGCCGCGTCGAGACCGTGAAGGGGGCCCTCTCGGAGGAGGCCCTGTGCGCGCGGGTGAAGGGGGTCCACCTCCTCGGGATTCGCAGCAAGTCGCGGGTGACGGCCCGGGTCCTGGAGGCGGCCACCGACCTGTTCGCCCTGGGGTGCTTCTGCATCGGGACCAACCAGGTCGACCTGGCCACGGCCAACACCCGAGGGGTCCCGGTCTTCAACGCCCCCTTCAGCAACACCCGGAGCGTGGCCGAGCTGATGCTGGCCGAGGTGATCATGCTGGCCCGCCAGCTCGGCGACCGGGTCCGCGAGATGCACACCGGGACCTGGTCGAAGCTGTCCACGGGCAGCGTCGAGGTGCGGGGCAAGACCCTGGGCATCGTGGGCTACGGCCACATCGGCTCGCAGGTGGGCGTCCTGGCCGAGTCCCTGGGCCTGCGGGTGGTCTTCTACGACGTGGCCACCCGGCTCCCCATGGGCAACAACCGCCCCCTCGACTCGCTCGAAGCCCTCCTCGACGAGAGCGATTTCGTCACCCTCCACGTCCCCGAGACCCCCCAGACCCGCGGCATGATGGGCTCCGACCAGATCGCCCGGATGAAACCCGGGGCCTGCCTCCTCAACGCCTCCCGGGGCACGGTGGTCGACATCGAGGCCCTCGCCGAGGCCCTCGCCGCACAACACCTCGGCGGGGCCGCCATCGACGTCTTCCCCGAGGAGCCCGAGGCCAACGGGCCGGGCTTCGTGTCGCGCCTGCAGGGCCTGCCCAACGTGATCCTCACGCCCCACATCGGCGGCTCGACCGCCGAGGCCCAGGCCTCCATCGGCCGCGAGGTGGCCACGTCCATGATCAAGTTTCTTGACTATGGGACGACCACCGGGGCGGTCAACTTCCCCAACGTGGAGCTGGCCCCGAGCCCGGGCACCCACCGGGTGGTCAACGTGCACCGCAACGTCCCGGGGGTTCTGCGCGACATCAACCGCATCGTGAGCGACGTGGGGGCCAACATCCACGCCCAGGTCCTGGGGACCGACGCGGCCGTGGGCTACCTGGTGATGGACCTCGAGCGCGACGTGTCGGCCCCGGTCCAGGCCGCGATGAGCGCCCTGGCGACCGACATCCGTACGCGGTGCATCTACTGAGGGCCCGCGCTTCGCAAGTTCGTACCCAGATCGGGGAGGCCCGACGGCCCTCACCCAATACTGCTCGTACGTCACCCATTTCCCCTCTCCCGTGACCGGGAGAGGGGGCCATCGTACAGTGAGAATAGAGTGTGTGAGGGCCGCCGGGCCTGGCGCCATCCTCCCCGATCTGGGTATGAACTTGCGCGGTGCAGTACTCCGTCAACCCGCAGGGTACCTATCGGTCGACGAGAAATTCCGAGCGCAGCCGAACGCAAGACATTTCGGTGGGTAAACCTCAGCCCGTAACGGGAGAGGGTACCCTCATACAGTAAGAATCGAGGGGGTGAGGGCCGCCGGGCCTCCCCGATCTGGGCACGAACTTGCGCGACGCAGCCATAGAGGGCCCGCGGAGGGCCCTTCAGGGCGGGGCGAGGACCTTGCCCGGGTTGAGGATCCCCTGGGGGTCGAGGGCGGCCTTGAGGGCCCGCAGGAGGGCGATCTCGTCGGGGCCGCGGGAGTATTCCAGGTAGGGGCGCTTGAGCAGACCCACCCCGTGCTCGGCGGAGATGCTGCCCCCGTGGTCGCGCACGAGGGCGAAGAGGCTGTGGTCGGCCTCGGCCGTCTGGGCGAGGAACTCCTGCCGCGACAGGCCCTCGGGTTTCATGGCGTTGACGTGGAGGTTTCCGTCGCCGATGTGGCCGAAGAGGCAGACCTCCCAGCCGGGGTAGCGGTCGGCGAAGAGGGCGTCGAGGCGGGCGCAGAAGGGATCGAGGGCGGCGATGGGCAGGGCGATGTCGTTCTTGTGGGGGAGGCCCGTGCCCGACAGGCTCTCGGAGATGCTCTCTCGCAGCGACCACAGGGCGGCGGCCTGCGACGAGTCGCGGGCGAGCAGGGCGTCGCGCACGAGGTCGGACTCGAACAGGCCCGCGGCCCAGGCGGTCACGGCCTCGGGGTCGCTGTCTTCAAACTCCACGAGGGCGTAACACGGGTGCTCGTCCTCGAAGGGGGGGCGCATCCCGCGGTGACGGGCCACCCGGTCGGCGCACTGCTGCGTGAAGAACTCGTACGCCGACAGGGTGAAGGGCCCCGCCCGCACGGCCCCGAAGAGCCGCAGGACGGCGGCCACGTCGTCGACGGCGAAGAGCAGGACGTCGTGGCGGCGTGGGATCCGCGCGAGCTTGAGGGTGGCGGCCGTGATGATCCCGAGGGTCCCTTCGGAGCCGATGAAGAGCTGGCGGAGGTCGGGGCCCGTGTTGTTCTTCTCCAGGGCCCCGTTGAGCCGGAGGAGCTTGCCCGCGGCGGTGACCACCTCCAGGCCGAGGACCCACTGCCGGGTGAGCCCCTGCCGGATGACTTTGACGCCCCCGGCGTTGGTGGCGATGTTGCCCCCCACCTGCGAGCTCCCCTTGGAGGCGAAGTCCACGGGCCAGGTGAGCCCGTACGGTGCGCAGTGGGCGTGCACGGCGGCGGTGACGGCCCCGGCTTCGACCCGAACGGTCTGCCCGAGGGTGTCGACGGGATCGAGGTGGCGCATCCGCTCCAGGGACAACACGAGCTCGCCGTCGGCGGCCACGGCCCCGCCGGCCAGGCCCGTCCGGCCCCCCGACGGGACCACCCCCAGATCGTACTCGGCGCAGAAGGCCACGAGGGCCTGCACCTCGGCGACGGTCCGGGGCCGGGCGAGGGCGCAGGGGGCGGGGGTGTGGACCCGGGTCCAGTCGCGGCCGTAGGCCTCCAGGTCGTCGGGCTCGACGCTGAGGAGATCGCCGGTGCCGAAGCGTGCCCGGAGGGCGGCGCGGGTCGAGTCCGTGGGGGCAGTGGGCATAGGCTCCGGGGAGGCGTACCCCACCCCCCCTCAGCCCGACAAGTACCACCCCATCAGGGTCAGGGCCGCCACGGTGGTCGACAGCCAGAACGACCCCACGGCCCACCGCCGGGCCCGCGGGCAGAGCTCTTGGGCCGCGGGGGTCTGGAGCCGGTTGACGGCGAAGTACGCCCGCAGGCTCAAGGCCACGGCCACCAGGGCGAAGACGTTGAAGAGCACGATCCCGAGGCCGGCCACGGAGAGCACGAGCGACCCCATGGCGTGCCCGGCCAGGGCCTCCGGCTCGGGGGCCCCGGACCGCGGAGGGGCGGGGGGCGGGCGGTAGGGCGGCGGGGGAGCGGGCTGGCTGGTCGCCACGGGGCCGAAGGGCAGGCCGCAGCGGGGGCACCCCTGGGCCCCAAGGGCGGGGTAGAAGCTGAGTCCGCAGCGGGGACAGGTGACGGCCGCCATCGGGGCGCGACGCTACCACGGGGCCATGCGGGTGTTGTTGTGCTCGGCGGCGGTGTGGTACCCCCTTGCGACGCGTACCGTGGGTCCGGCCCTTGCCATCGTTGAGCTGTCCTCCATCGCCCGGGGGTATTTCGTGCTCGACGCGATGGACAAGCGGGCGGCCGTCAGGGTCTTGCACGCCGATCCCATTACTCCGGGGCGCTTCTTCATCGCTCTGACGGGGGGCGAGGCCGAGCTGGAGGAGGCCGTCGACGCGGGGGTCGAGGCCGCGGGCGACAGCCGCATCGACCACACCTTCCTGGCCTACGCCCACCCGTCCCTGCTCGCGGCGGTGGCCGAGGGGGCCCGGCGCAGGCCCCCCGATGGGTCGGTGGGGGTCCTGGAGCTCAACGCCCTGGCGGCGACGGTTCGGGCGGCTGACGCGGCCCTGAAGTGCGCGGAGGTGACCCTGGTCGACCTGCACCTGGCCCGGGGGATCGGGGGGCGTGGGGTGGTGGTTTTGACGGGCGACCTGGCGGACGTGGAGGCCGCCCTGGAGGCCGGGGCCGAGGCGGCCGGGGCGGGGCGTCTGATCGGGCGCGAGCTCATCGCCAACCCCGAGGGGGCCCTCGTGCGGGCCGCCGCGCAAGGTGTACGCCGCCCGGGGTGGTAACGGGTCACACGCTCAGGTCGAGCATACGCTGAATGGGCCGCAGGGCCCGCAGGCGGAGGTCTTCGTCGAGGGTGATCTCGGGCTCGAGGGTGAGGAGGGCCCGGTGCACGGCCTCGAGGGTGTTCTTCTTCATGAAGGGGCAGTCGTTGCAGTGGCAGTTGCCCTCCGGGGGGGCCGGGATGAACTCCTTGCCCGGCGAGGCCTTCTTCATCTGGTGCAGGATGCCCGTCTCGGTGGCCACGATGAAGGCCGGGGCGGGCGCGCGCTGGGTGTAGGCCAGGAGGGCGCTGGTGGAGCCGATAAACCGGGCGTGCCCGAGGATGGACGGCTCGCACTCGGGGTGGGCGATGACCTCGGCCTTGGGGTGGCGAGCCTTGAGCTCGAGGATCTTCCGCTCGGAGAAGGTCTCGTGCACGATGCAGCTCCCCCGCCACAGGAGCATCTCGCGGCCGGTCTTGGCGGCGAGGTAGGCCCCGAGGTTTTTGTCGGGGGCGAAGAGGATGGGGCGGTCGGCGGGGACGCTCCGCACGATCTTCTCGGCGTTGGAGCTCGTCACGATGCAGTCGGACAGGGCCTTCACCCCCGCCGAGCAGTTGATGTACGAGATCACATAGTGGTCGGGGTGCCGGGCCGTAAACGCCCCGAACCGATCGGCCGGGCAGCCCTCGGCCAGGGAGCACCCGGCCCCGAGGTCGGGCAGGACCACCCGCCGGGTGGGGTTGAGGATCTTGGCCGTCTCGGCCATGAAGTGAACCCCGGCGAAGACGATCACGTCCGCCTCGGTCTTCTGGGCGGCCTGGGAGAGCTGCAAGGAGTCGCCCACGAAGTCGGCCACGTCCTGGACCTCGCCGTCGACGTAATAATGGGCCAGGAGGACGGCGTTGCGCTCCTTCTTGAGCCGCGCGATCTCCTCGCCGAGGTCTTCGTGTACGTTCATGGAGGGGGAGGGTAGTGTCCAGGGGCGCGCCTGTCACGGGCCCGAAGGTCGCGGGGCTGTCCCTGCGAGACGGAGTTGTGACGGCGAGGGTGATAGAGTAGGGTCGCGCCGCCCGGTGCCCGGAGAGCCCGCCGAAATCCCCCTGCGGGAGAGATCAGGGGGCCCCGTCGGGCGTCGGACGCGAGGCATGACCACCCCTGACGAACAAACCTGGCTCGACCGCGCCCGCGCTGGGGACAAGGCCGCCTTCGGCTTGCTGGTGCGACACCACCACCGCCGGGTGCACCGACTCGCCGTGCAGCTCACCGGCAACGCCGGCGACGCCGACGATGTCGTGCAAGAGACCTTCCTGCGAGCCTATCGCGCCATCGATCGCTTCGACGGACGGGCCGAGATCTTCACCTGGCTCTACCGCATTTGCGTCAATGTCTCGCTCAACCTTCGCCGCCAGCGCAAGCGGGTGGTGGCCGATCTGGACGACCCGCGGGTTCCCGAGCCGCGGGAGTCGGGGGCCGATCCGGCGGTGCGGGCGGAGGAGGCCCAGGCCTATGCGCGGCTCGGGGCGGCCCTCGACGCGTTGAGCGAGTCGCTGCGGGTCACGATGGTCCTGGCGTGCGTGGAGGGCATTCCCTACAAAGAGATCGCGGGGATCCTGGGTTGTAGCGAAGGCACCGTGGCGTGGCGTGTTCACGAGGCGAGGCGGCGGCTCCGGGAGTCGATGCCCGACCCGATGATCGAGGCCCTCGACGACCCGGGGTCGGCTGGAGGCGTTCGTGGACGAAGAGCTTAGAAAGAGGATCGCGGCGAGCCTCGACCTGCCGGAGGACAGCCCGGCAGACCCCGAGGTGGCCCGGGCCCTCGACGTAGACCCCGAGGCGGCGTCGTACGCCCGCGGGCTCTACGTGCTGGAGAGGGCCCTGCGCCGCTGGCCCGTGCGGCCGCGCGACGAGGCCGATTGGGAGCGCGCCGAGGCGAAGCTCCTGGCCCGCATCGAGTCCGACCCGGGCCGGGCCAAGGTCAAGCGCGGGGCCGAGGTCTCACGCGACGATTTGGATGCCACCGCGGCCCCCGTCTTCCACGACGGAGGGGCCGCTGATCATGATACGGAGAGCATGCGCACCATGAGCGAGTCCCAAGACAACGACGCGGATCTCGAAGCACTCGCAGCCCTGACCCGGACGAGCCTCGGGCCGGGCGCGATCCCTTCGAGCCCGCCTCGGGCCGTGGGCCCCTCCATCACCGACGACGTCGACGAGACGAGCTCGGGCATCGTCGACATCAAGTCCCTGGCGGCCGTGGCCCGGGCCTCGGTGGTGCCGGTCGCGGAGGAGGCGAAGCCCGCGGCGGAGCCCGAGAAGGTCGAAGAGGAGCCCAAGGCCCCGGCCCTCGCGAAGCCCGCGGCGGCCGACAAGCCCGCCCCCAAGACCGACGTGATGGTGCGCCCCAAGGCCC
This sequence comes from uncultured Myxococcaceae bacterium, assembly GCA_964447205.1. GTDB lineage: Bacteria > Myxococcota_A > Polyangia > Polyangiales > JAEUKH01. The sequence continues at coordinate 17,804 of CAYUSB010000019.1, read as the reverse complement.
TGCCCGCCACGCAGGTCACCGAGGAGGCTCCCCCGCGTCGGGGCGGCGGGTTCAAGGGCATGCTGATCGGGGTGGCCGTGTCGGCCGCGGCCTTCTTCCTCTACACCCAGACCCAGTCGTCGTCGCCGTCCCCTACGGGGGCCGCGGCCGTGAGCCCCGACGAAGGGGCCCGCACGGAGTCCGCCCCTGCCCCGGCCGAGGCTCCCGCCCAGGCTCCCGCTGCGGCGGCCCCCGTGGTCGCCGAGGCCCCTCCGCCTCCCGCGCCCGAGGCGGCCCCGACCCCCGCACCCCCTGCGGCGGTGGGGGCTCCGGAGGCCGCGGCCGCCGATCCCGGAGCAGCCGGTCCGCCCGCCCCCGCCGCGGCGATTCAGCAGGCCGGTCCGCCTGCCCCCGGGGCGGCCGGGCCTCGCCATGCCGAGGGGGCCCAACGCCACGCCGCGACGGCTCCGGCCCCGCGTGCGGCCCGTACGGCCGCCCCGACGACCGCCACCGCGACGGCCGAGGCCCCCCGGCCCCCGCCTGCGGCCCCGCCGGCAGCCCCTGCGGCGGCCCCTGCACCGGCGCCCACGGCCCCGGCCCGGGGCGGGGCGGGGGCAGCGGCCGCGGCGGCCCCTGCGGCGCGCCCCTCCGGCGGCAACAGCGTCGACGACCTGATGAACCAGGTGGCCGGGGCCCCCGCCCGTCCCGCAGCCGCGGCCGCGGCGGCCCCCGCGGAGGAGCTCCCCGAGCGGCTCAGCCGGTCGCAGGTCACCTCGGTGCTGAGCGGCCTCGCGGGGGCGGTACGTCAGTGCGCGGGGGGCCAGACCGGGACGGCCCCGTTCTCGCTCACCATCGCCAACGACGGGACGGTGCAGACCGCCAACCTGTCGGGGCAGTTCTCGGGCACCCCGCAGGGTGAGTGCATGGAGGGGGTCGTACGCCGGGCGCGCTTCGGCCGCTTCCGCAACCCCACCCAGTCGCTCGTGTATCCCTTCGTCATCCAGCCGCCGCGCTGACATCGCTTGACGCGCGGCAGGCGGGCGCGTAGGGTCCGCCGCCCTGCATCACCCTCATCCCCCACCGGAGGAGCCATCATGGTCTCGTTGACCCAACAAACCGAGCGGATCCGTCGTCGCAAGAAGTCCACCAACGGCAAGGCCAACAAGCGGGTTCGGCGCCTTCAGGGGACCCCGGTCTTCCCGATCCATCTCGCGCCCGAGACCCCGGCCAGCGCCGAGGTCTGAGCGGTCTGCGGGTTCTCCGGGGAAGGGCTCGCGGTCACGGCAAAGGGGCTCTCGGCGCAGCGCGCGGAGGGCCCTTCGTGCGTTTGGGGGGACGACGGGGTTCAGCGCGGGGGCTCGGCCGAAATACGCGACCAGACCGCCTGCAAGGCCTCGGCGTTGCGGGTCAGGTCTTCGACCTCCTTCACCGGAACAAACCTCGACCCCGGTCCCTCCCGGTCGACGTGGACGTACCGCGTGGGATGCCACCAGGTGATCTCACCGACGAGGCGCTCAAACTGGATGGCCGGACGACCGTCGACGATCTTCTGGGCGGCGCACCAGGTCCAAGGGATGTCGGGACGGGCGGAGGCCTCGAGGGTGTCGAGGTCGATCCAGAGGGTGTTGGTGTTGAAGTAGGGGAAGTCCCCCTCGGGGAAGGCGGGCGGCAGGCGGAAGGCCTCGGCCAGGACGAGCCGACCCCCGAGGGAGACGGGCAGGCCCCCGCGGTCGCCGGGTTGTTTCGAGACCAGCTCGACGGTGATCCGGGCCTCGCTCTGGCGGTGCTGGGCGTACAAGACCGGGTCGACCGTGGCCCCGAGGTTGTCGACGTTGGACACCAGGACCGTACGCACCCCCTGGGCCCTCCAGGCGGCCAGGAGCCCCGCGGCCCGCAGGGCGTCGGGCAGGTCGCCGTGGCCGGTGGCGTAGGGGGAGGGGCGCCCCGTGTCGTCGAGGAAGAGGGACCCGTCGGGGCACAGGCGCAGCGACACAAACTGCGGGGCCAGGGTGTAGGTGCTCGACAAGCCGTCGGCCTCGAGGGCCTCGGCGATGGCGGCGTGGGTGGCGAAGCTGGTCATCAGGGCCGCGGGGATGGCCCCGCCCCAACGCCTGAGGTCGGCCGTCTTGGCGTCGACGAACCGCACCCCCTTTGCGGGAAACACCTCCGCCAGGGCCTTGATCACCGACCCGAACCGGGTCGCCATGCCCCCCGCGAGCACGACCACGGCGACCTCCCCCGCCCGCACCCGTCGGGTGCCCTCGGCGTGCAGGGCCGACCAGTCTTGCGAGCCGGGGCGGGGCAGCCTGGCCACACAATCTGAGGGAGGGGGGGCGATGGGGGCCACGATCTGGTGCAGGGCCGACAGATCGGGAGCGTGGGCCCGCAGCCTCTCGCGCAACCGGGCCGTCGGGGCGACATCGCCGTGAAACCGCTCGAGCAGGGCGGCGATGTCGGCGGGCAGGGTGGCGGGCCATGCAGAGGGGGACGTAGACATCGGCACACTTTATCTACGCCCCTGGGACGGAGGGCGCCAGCGGGAGCCATCGGGCGCGCGGGGGCTTCACGCGGGCCCTCGATGCGCTAGGCTCTGTATTGTATGAAGACCTTCCTCGCGGGCCTGGTGGTGTCGGGCCGTCGTTGTGTGGTGCTGGGTGGAGACCGCGAGGCCCTCGACAAGTCGCGCCGCCTCGCCGCCGCGGGGGCCACCCTCGTGGTGGTCGCCCCAAGCCTCGAGCCAGGCTTCGAGGCCCTGCAGGCGACCTACCCCCTCACCCACGTGGCCCGCGAGCCCGACCTCGACCGCGACCTCGCAGACGATCCCTTCCTCGTGGTGTCTACGGCCATCGACCCCGAGCGCTCGGCCGCTCTCTACGCCCGGTCGCTGCGGGAGCGTTTCCTGCTGAGCTGCATCGACCAGCCCGAGTTTTCTACCTTCAGCAATCTGGCCGTGGCCGACGTGGGGGTGGTGCAGTTGGGCCTCGGGTCGCAAGGGTCGGCCCCGGCCCTGCTGCGTCGGCTCCGCGACGACCTCGCGGCGGGGCTCGGCGACGGGTTCGCAGACTTCTCGCAGTACCTCGCGGCCCTGCGGGTGGCCACGCCCCCGCGTCGCCGTCGGGTGGTCCTGGCCGAGGCCCTCGGGGGCTTCTCGGTCTCGCTGCGGGTGCGCCTGCCCGAAGGATGGCGCGACCGCTGGGAGGCCCTGGAGCAAGCGGGAGCGGGGTCGCCCCCGGGAGAGGCGGCCGCCCCCCGGGACGCGCGCCCCGACGGATTGCCGTGAGTCGTCGCGGGTGGTACGCACCGCCGATGCGGCGCGGCGATGTGCTCATCCCGCTCTACCTCTGGGCGAGCGTCTCGTTGCTGCTCCACTTCGTCTTCGCGGGGGGCACGGCCACGTGGGCCGGGCGCTCCCGCCCGGAGGCCCCGCCCGCGGTCGCCGCCAGCACGCCCGGGGTGAGCGAGGTGGAGTTTGAGTTCGCCCCGACCCCCACCCCGGCCCCCGCCCCCCCTCCGTCGCCTGCGGCCCCGTCCCCCGCCGCGCCTACCCCGCGCCCGGCGGCCCGTCCCCCGCCGCGGCCCACCCCGGCCCGTCCCCCGACCCCGGTGAGACCGCGGGCCGTGGTGGTCCCGACCCCCGCGGCGCCTACGCCCCCGCCCCCCAACCGGCCTCCGCCCCCGTCGGCGCAGTTCGTCCATCAGACCAACCCCAACGAGGAGCCCCGGCCCGACGACCCGCACTTCCTCGCCCAGTCCAATCGCAACGTGACCGAGGAGACCATCGCCGCGGTGCGCAACCTCCAGCGCGACGCCCCAGACCCCCAGGTGGGAGGGCCCCCGCGGTCGAGCCCCGCCACCACCCCGGGGACCTCCGACCGGCAGCGCTCGGCCGACAGCCACAACGTCCAGGGCGATCGCCACGAGATCCCCGACGAGACCCCGCAGCCCCCGCCCCCGTCGCCCAACCCGGCGGCCTCCCGGCCCACCGCGGCGGCCCGGCCGTCCGCCACCCCGCAGCCTCCCGGAGCGGCGGCCAACCCTGGCGATCGTGCGCGCGGTTCGGACCGGGCCCAGGGGCCGCGGACGGGGGCCCAGGGCACGGCCGGAGCTCCCGGCGAGACCGCGGGCCGACCCGGGACCTCCGGCGAGGCCTCGCCCACGGCCACGGGCGGGGCCGATGTGGCCGTCGCCGTCGGACAGGGCGGGGCCGGAGGGGCCCAGGGCGACCGGGGATCGGGCGACACTGCCAGCGGACGGGCCGGGACCCAGAGCGCCACGGGGGCGGGCGGGGCCCAGGGGCGGGGAGGGGGCCTCGACGGCCTGCGGGGGATGGGGGCGAGCCAGGCCATGCAGGCCATGCTCCCGCGCTACGACACCTTCGCGGCGGTCTACGGCGAGCAGGAGCTCGAGCGGATGCGCCGGGTGGCCGAGCAGCGACGCAGCGAGGCCCGCGGCAGCTACGCGGAGAACTGGCGCCAGACCCGCGAGGCCATCGAAAACTTCACCCCCTCCGTGCGCGTGGGCAACCAGACCGCCCTGCGCACCGCGGCCTCGCCCTTCGCGGCCTACCTCACCGCGATGCACCGCCGCATCCATCGCTTCTTTGCCGACACCTTCCTCGCGGGCCTGGAGAGCGGCCGCGCGGACAGCCCCCTCAACGACCCCACCCTGCACACCATGGTCGAGATCGTGCTCGAGCGCGACGGGAGCGTGCACCGGGTCGGGATCGTGCGAGGGAGCGGCCTTCTGCCCTTCGACGTGGCGGCCCTCAACGCCGTACGGCGCAGCGGGCCCTACGGCGAGGCCCCGGCGGCCATCCTGTCGCCCGACCAGCGGGTGTATGTCCGCTGGGGCTTCTATCGCAACCATCGGCAGTGCGGGACCTTCAACGCCGAGCCCTTCATCCTGCCGTCGGGAGGCCCCGCCCCGGGGCCCACCCGCAACCCCCCGCCGCCCGCTCCCCCCCTCGTCGGCCCGAGGATCGAGACCGTGGGATGAACGCTGCGTTGACGCCGCGGCCCTCGGGGGGCGAGACTGCACCTACGCAATGGACGTAAGCGCACACGATCCGGCGCCACGTTTGCTCGTCGTCGACGATGAGCAGATCATCCGCGAGATCCTCGCGGATTTTCTGTCGCTCGAGGGCTTCCACGTGCGCACCGCCAGCAACGGGCACAATGCCCTCCACGAGCTGGAGGCCAACGAGTACGACCTGGTCCTGTCCGACCTGAAGATGCCCGAGATGGGCGGGCTCGAGCTCCTCGGGCAGATCCGTACCCGCTGGCCCCACATCGTCACGGTCATCATGACGGCCTTCGGCACCGTCGAGACGGCCATCGACGCCATGAAACGCGGGGCCTACGACTACGTCCTCAAGCCATTTCGGATCGAGGAGGTCGTCCACCTCCTGCATCGTTGCCTGGAGAAGCGCCGCCTCGAAGCGGAGAACATGCGGCTCCGCGAGGCCCTCTCGCTCTACAAGGTCGGCGAGGCCATCGCGGCCTCCCTGTCCCTGGAGGAGGTCCTCACCACCCTCGGCGACGCCGCGGTCCACGACGTCGACGCCGACGTGACGATGGTGGTGTTTCGCGACAAGGAGGGGCGCTTCTTCGAGCGGATGCGCCGGGTCAACCCCCTCCTCCCCGGGCGCGAGGAGTGCGCCGACGAGCTGGCCGCCCTGCAGGTCGACGTCGAGGCCCTGGTCGAGCACTTCGCCGAGGAGACCATCCTCAACGTGAGCGGGCCCCGGGCCCTGCGCTTCCTGATCTCGCCGAGCGAGCGCTTCCCGGCCTACGCCGTGATGGGCACCCCCCTCAAGGCCCGCAACACCGCCGTCGGATACGTCGTGGCCCTGGGCCTGCGGCGCGGGCGTCGCTTCGACGAGGGGCAGCGCAAGCTCCTGCACGCCGTCGGGTCCCGGGCCGCCGCGGCCATCGAAAACGCGCGGCTCTACGAAGACCTCCAGGCCACCTTCAACCAGACCATCCAGGGCCTCGCCCGGGCCATCGACAAGATGGACCGCTACACCGCCGGCCACTCCGACCGGGTGGCCTACTACGCCGCCCTCCTCGCGAAGAATCTCGGCCTGCCCCAAGACGAGGTCGAGATCGTGCGCCAGGCGGCCCTCATGCACGACATCGGCAAGATCGGCTGCGTCCTCAACCTCAACCGACCCGGGCAGCTCAGCCAGACCGAGTACGAGATCTTCAAGATGCACCCGGGCTACGGCCGCGAGATCCTGGAGCCCATCAAGTTTCTGCACAAGCTCCTGCCCGGGGTGTACTGCCACCACGAGCGCTGGGACGGGCGGGGCTACCCCGTGGGCCTGCACCGCACGGACATCCCCCTCATCGCCCGCATCATCTCCGTGGCCGACACCTACGACGCCATGACGAGCGACCGCAGCTACCGCCGGGCCCTGCCCCACGAGGTGGCCATCAACGAGATCACCCGCTGCTCGGGCAGCCAGTTCGACCCCGACTGCTCCAACCCCTTCCTCCTGGCCATCGAGGTCGACCGGGAGGAGCGCACCGACCGCGGAGACCCCGTCCCGGAATGAGCGCCCCGGGGCGAGCGAGGCGGCCCCGAGGAGAGTACACTGCGCCGGGTGAAGGCCATTCGACGCAGCCTCGCCCCCGGGCTCCTGCTGGCGGCCCCGCGGTTGGGCGACCCCAACTTCGACCAGACCGTGGTCCTCCTCGCCCGCCACGACGACGACGGGGCCCTGGGGTGGGTCCTCAACGGTCGGTCCCTGCAACCCGTGGCCGAGCTCCTGGGCGGAGCCGGGCTCGTGCCCGAAGGGGTCACCCTGCCCAAGCGGGGGCCCTTCGCCCGGTCGGCACGCATCGGGGGCCCCGTCTCGCCCGCCACGGGGTGGGTCCTCTACCGCCGCGAGGCCGGGAGCCTCCCGGGCGAAATCGACGTCGGCGAGGCCCTCGGGGTCACCGGCGACATGGACGCCCTGCGCCAGGTCCTCACCCTGCAAGACCGCGATTTTCATCTGCTCCTCGGGTACGCGGGGTGGGGGGCCGATCAGCTTGAAGGGGAGGTTCGGGCGGGGGTGTGGCTGCCCGCGGATGTCGACGCCGAGCTCGTGCTCGACACCCCCGGGCCGAGCCTGTGGGACGCCGCCTACCGCCGGGTCATCGGGGCCTCCCCGGTGGCCTTCACCAGCACCCGGGGGGGCAGCGCGTGAGGTCTGGTCGGTGTTCCAGGCGGGGCCCTCGGGTCGCGGTCTGGGCCCTCGGCCTGCTCGCCCTGACCGGGGTCGCCCACGCCGATCTGACCACCGCCCGGGCCGCCCTGGCCCGCGGAGACTACGCCCTCGCCGAGCGCGAGGCCGGCACCCTGCAAGGCCCCGGACGGGCCCAGGGGCAGCGGCTCGTGGGGGAGGTCCTGCACGCCACGGGGCGCTACGACGAGGCCCTGGCCCTCGGGGTGGCCCTCGCCCGGCAGCCCTCCACCCGGGCCCTGGGCCTGTCCCTCCAGGGCGACAGCCTCGTAGAGCTCGGGCGCCTCGACGAGGCCCTCCTGCGCTGGCGCGAGGCCGTCGCCCGGGGCCCCGCGGGGGTCGGGGTGTGGCAGGCCCGAGGGGCCCTGGCCACCTGGCTGGCCCGACGCGGGCGGCGCGACGAGGCCCGCGAGGTGGCCAACCCCCTCCTCGACGCGTACAACGACGCCGCCGAGGCCACGGCCCCGCGCGGGGCCCGCGGCGCGACGGCAGGCCTCGCCCGCGACCCGGGGTTTCTCACCGCGGTGGGCGTGGCGGCCCGGGCCCTGGGGTCGGCCCGCGACGCCAATCAGGCCTTCAACGAGGCCCTGGCCCTCGACCCCCAGCGGGTCGACACCCTGCTTGAGCAGGCCGCCCTGATGCTCACCACCGAAGACTACGGCCCCGCCGGCGAGGCCGTGGCCGCGGTCCTCACGCGCAACCCCCGCCACGCCCGGGCCCTCGTCCTGCGGGCCCGACTCCGCCTGGCCTCCAACCACGACCTCGCCCGGGCCCGCGACGACCTCGCCGCCGCCCTCGCGGTCAACCCCCGCCTCGCCGGGGCCCTCGGGCTCCAGGCCGCCGTGGCCCTCCGCGACGACGAGGTGGCCGAGGCCGAGGCCCTCAACGCCGCGGCCCTGCGGATCAACCCCCAAGACCTCGAGGCCCTCACCACCCGGGCCCTCATCGCCTTCCACCGCAGCGACGTCCCCGCCCGCCGGGCGGCCTTCGAGGCCCTGTCCGCCGTAGCCCCCGCGTGGCCCGAAGGGTACCAGACCCTGGCCGACCTCGCCGACTGGCAGCACCGCTACGCCGAGGCCGCCGACGTGCTCCGCGAGGCCCTCGCGCGCCCCCCGTTCTCCACCGACCCCCGGGCCGCCGCCCGGATGCGGTCCCTCCTGGCCTTCAACCTCCTGCGCCTCGGCGACGAGGAGGCCGCCCTGCCCGAGCTGCGGGCCAGCTTCGCGGCCAACCGCTTCAACGTCCGGGCGGCCAACCTGCTCAATTTCTACGAGACCGTCCTGCCCGCGGAGTACGTCACCGACGCCGTCGGGCCCTTCCGCATCCGGTACGCCCGGGCCGAGGCCCCGGTCCTGCGGCGGTTCGTGCCCGAGCTCCTGCGCGAGGCCTTCGCGGAGATGGTGGGGCGGTACGGGTTCACCCCCGCGGGGCCCCTGTCGATCGAGCTCTACGCGAGCTCGGAGCACTTCTCCGTGCGCACGGCGGGAGAGCCCGAGATCGGGGTCCAGGGGGTGTGCTTCGGCCGCGTGGTGACGGCCCTGTCGCCGCGGGGCGGGCCCTTCAACTGGTCGCAGATCCTGTGGCACGAGCTGGCCCACGTGTTCGCCATCCAGCGGTCGCGGTCGCGGGTTCCGCGGTGGTTCACCGAGGGGCTGTCGGAGTGGGAGGCCTTTCATGGGCACCCGGGCTGGGCCCGCGAGGACGACCCCGCCCTGTGGAGGGCCCTGGTGTCCGGGAGGCTCCCGCGGGTGGCGGAGTTCAACCGGGCCTTCACCCACGCCCGGGGGGGCGACGACATGATGGTGGCGTACTACGCCGCCTCGCAGATGATGGCCTTCCTCATCGAGCGGTACACCTTCCCCCGGGTGGCCGCCATGCTCCCCCTCTTCGGCGAGGGGCTCAGCACGGCCGAGGCCATCCCGCGGGCCCTCGGGGTCTCGCCCGCCGAGGTCGACGCGGCCTTCCGGGCCTCCCTGCGGGAGCGCCTCGCCCCGCGGTACGCCCGCCACTGGGACCCCGACCTCGAGCGCTTCCGCGACCGCGAGGCCCGGGTCAGGGCCGCCGCCGCTGCCCCCGAAAACGCCACCCTCCAGGTCGAGGCCGCCGCCGCGGAGGTGGTGGCCCGCGACCTGGAGGCCGCCCGCACCCGCCTCCCCCGGGCCCTGTCCCTGCAACCGGGAGACCCCCTCGGGCTCTACCTCCGGGCCCGCCTCGCCCTCGCGGCCCGCGACGCCCGGGGGGCCCTGGCCGACGTCGACGTCCTCCTGGCCCAGGGCCGCGACGGGCCCGCCCTGCGTCAGTTGGAGCGCGAGGCCGCCCAGGGGATCGACGACCACCCCCGGGCCCTGCGGGCCCTCGAGACCCTGCGCGACCTCGACCCCACCCAGGCCGAGGTGCACTGGGCCCTGGCCCAGGCGTACCGCGCGCTGCGGCGCGACGACGACCGCCTGCGGGCCCTCGGCGAGGTCGTGCGGCTGGAGCAGCACCACCGTGAGGCCCTCGGGATGCTCACGGCCCAACTCGCCCGCCGGGGCCGATGGGACGCCCTCCAGGCCCTCGCCCCGCGGGTGATCGAGCTCGACCCGTCCAACCCCGCGGTGCTCCTGCGGGTGGCCCACGCCCGCCATGTGGGGGGCGACCGGGAGGGGGCCGTGCGGCTGTACGAGACGGCCCTCGACGCGGGGGCCACCAACGCGGAGGCCATCCGGCAGCGGGTGGGAGAGGTCAGGGCGGGCGGGGCCCCGGGGCCGATGCTGACGGCCCCGCGGCCGACCCGGGCCTTGTCCGACCCGGGGGAGTGAGACCGATTCGCGGTCGATCAGGCGGAGGAGGGCGGCGGGTCGGCCGCCTCCAGCCGTGCGAGGAGGCGCTGGCGCATCTCCGCGGAGCGCAGCCCGGAGTGGCCGACGAGGGCCTCCGCCAGGCTCCCCGCGGCGGGCACGAACGACGGGTGCCACTGTCGGTCGAGGGCGTACGCAACAAGGTCGAGGTCGTCGTCCTCGTCGTCCTCCGCGAAGCCTTCGACGCTGCGGGCGGCCAGGTCCATGAAGTCGGCGCGGTCACGCTCGTTCCAGCTCTCCTTGGGGAAGAGCTCGAGGAGCCAGCGGGGCGGCTCGGTCCCTTCGGCGAGGGCGGCGGGGCGGAGGTCGCGGACCACCTCCCACTCGTCCTCGGTCAGCGGGGCGACGGTCGGGTCCTCCGCGCCACGGCTCCTGGCCCGGGTCTTCGCCTCGGAGAGATACATCTCAAACCAATGGCCGTTGCCCGCCAGGACGCTGGCGACGTCGAGGGCGTTGGTGAGCTCGCTGGCCCGCGTGATCCGCCGCGCGCCCAGGTCTTCACGCACCCGATCGAAGAAGCTCCTGGCGAGCCGTCGGCTGGAGAGCACGACCGCGCGCAGACCGGGGTCGGCGTACAGGCGCGCCCGCAAGGCCTCCAGGGAGCCGTCCCGACGCGCCACATGGAGAGGGCCGGTGATCTGTTCGAGGGCCCAACCCATGGCCTCGGCCGAGCGCCGGACCCGGAGGATCTCCTCGACCAGGGCCCGGCGCGACCGGGGCGGGAGCGACGCGGCCAGGGCCGTGGGGTCGTAGCCCGTGAGGGGCCCGTCGTCGCCCTCGTCCACCTGGGCCACCCAATGCTCGAGCAGCTTCGCGCGGAGGTCGGGGGGGATCCGGCTCGCCCCGATCGCGGAGAAGCCCTCCTGCACCGCCGTCGACGGCGCGTGCTCGCCGAGCTCGAGGAGCAGGGTGATCCAGGGCCGCGGCGAGCGCTTCGGCGGCCACAGGCTCTTCAGGGAGGCCTCGTTCAGAAGCGACCACATGCTGAGGGCGCTGTCCGCGTCCTGCTCGGCGTCGTGGGCCCAACGGGTCAGGCGGAGCACGCACCGCACCCGATTGCTCGGGGACGTCGTCGCCACGGCCTGAAAGTAGAGCGCGATCCCAGGGCGATGGGAGAGCTCGTGCTCCCACCGGGGCACCATCGCGAGCACGGTGTCCATGGAGTCGGGCCGGGCCCCGAGGGCCTGGAGGGTGACCGCGGCGAAGGGGCTCCGGTAGCCGCTGCCCGGCAGCACGGTCCGGGCGTGGTCGATCACCAGCCGGTCGGGCAGGGCCGCGAGGGCCTCGGCGTAGCGCTCGGTCGCGCCCGGACGCGGGTCGTCGCCGCGTCTCCCGGCCTCGCCCGGCGTGAAGGCCTCGCAGACGACCGCGACGGGCTTCTGGAGACGCTTCTGCGCGCGCGGATGGAGCCCCGCGAAGGGATCGGCCGAGAAGGCGGTCTGCCAGAACGACACGTCGCGCGAGGCGCGGAGCCGCTCGAGGGCGGTCTTCTTGACGACGGAGTCGCCGTCGCGGCAGAGACGCGTGAGGGCCGAGACGCCGGCAGGGGTGTCAGGGCTCGCGCTCCGGGCGACGTAGTAGCGCACGTTGCCCCAGGGGTGCTCGGCCAGGCGGGACACGACCTCGGCGCAGGCCCCGGGAGCGCGGTCACACCAGAGGGAGAGGGCCTCGCCGAGGTGCGACCCGTCGTTACGAAAGTCGTACTCGGCCTGCCCGAGGGATTCGAGCGCCTCCAGCGTGCGCGCGAGGAGGTCGCCGCCGTCTCCTGGGGCCTCCGCCGCGATCGCCGCGAGCTCCAGCCGCAGCAGCTCCTGGGCGAGCCAGAACTCCGCGCGCCGAGCCCCCTCGTAGGCCGAGAGCCTCCGGGGGTGGGCGCGATACGCCGCCTCGAAGGCGTGGGCCCAGGCCAGGGCCGGGGCGAGGCTCGCCAGGGTCGGGGCAAACGGGCGTCGTCTCGTGGTCATCGGGTGGCCTCCGTCGAACCGGGCCACAGCGCCTCGAGGATCTCTTCGGCGCGCGCGACCGCCAGGACCGTGCAGCGAAGCCCCGCGGGCACGTCGGGCTCGCACCCGCGGGGGATCATCACCCGCGCGAGGCCTGCTCGCTCGGCCGCGAGGCACTTGGCCCGCACGCCCCCGACCGGCAGGACGCTGCCGTGGAGGCTCATCTCGCCCGTCACGGCGAGGTCGGCGGGGGCGGGGACGTTGCGCAAGGCCGAGACCATGGCCACCAGGAGGGCCACCCCCGCGCTCGGGCCGTCCTTCGGGATCGCGGCCTCGGGGGCGTGCACGAACCAGTCGCCGATGACCTCCGCGGGGTCGACCCGGTACTGCTCCCCGTACAGCCGCAGGTGCGCGAGGACCGTGCGCACCGACTCGCGCATCACCTCGCCGAGGCGCCCGGTGAGGGTGAGCTCGCCCCCGGGGCGGCTCGGAGCCCGTCGCCCCACCTCCAGGATCATCGGGGCCCCCCCGTCGGCCCCGACGCTCAGCCCGACGCACGCCCCGACGGGGAGGCGGGTGGGGACGGTGCGCGGACCCGCGCGCGGGGCCCCGAGGACCCGGCGGACGTCGTCGAGGGTGAGGGGGGCGGGAGGGGGCTGGGGGTCGCCCGCCCGGAGGCCCTCCGTGGCGAGGGCGTGGACGCGGTCGCGCAGGAGGGAGGCGAGGGCCCGTCGCAGGGCCCGCACGCCGCTCTCGCGGGTGTACCCCTCGATCAAGGCGAGCAGCACGTCGTCGTCGATGGCCGGGGGCTCGGTGAGCCCGAGCTCGCGGGCGAGGCCCGACAGGATGTGCTCCCGCGCGATGGGGAGCTTCTCGTGGGCGGAGTAGCCCTCGATCTCGATGACCTCCAGGCGGTCGCGGAGGGGCCCTCGCACTTTGTCAATCTCGTTGGCGGTGCAGATGAACATCACCCGCGACAGGTCGTAGGGCAGGGCCAGGAAGTTGTCCTGGAAGGCGACGTGCTGCTCGGGGTCGAGGACCTCCATCAGGGCGGCCGCGGGGCTGCGGCCCGTGTCGGTCCCGAGCTTGTCGATCTCGTCGAGGAGGATCACCGGGTCCATGGCCCCCGAGCGCGCGACCTCTTCCAGGATGCGGCCGGGGGCCGCGGCGTGGAAGCTCATGCGGTGCCCGCGCAGCTCGCACTCGTCGTGCACGCCCCCGAGGGCGACGCGGCCGAAGGGGCGCCCGAGGGCCTCGGCGATGGCCCGGGCGATGGTGGTCTTGCCGGTCCCGGGCGGACCGCTCAGGCACAGGATGGTGCTGCGCCCCTCGCCGCCGAGGGACTGCACCGCGACCCACTCCTCGACCCGGCGTTTGCTCGCGTCGAGCCCGTGATGGGCCCGGTCGAGGGCCTCGCGCACCCGGGGCAGGGCCACGGGGGCCCGCGGGGTGGGGTGCCAGCGGAGGCGGGCGGCGAGCTCGAGGTTGCGCACGTGGGTGGCGTAGTCGCTGCCGTCGTGGCGCATGAGCTTGAGGCCCTTGAGGCGGCTCTTGACCACCTCGCGCACGGCCTTGGGCAGCCCTGCTTGCTGCAGGCGCCGGGTCAGGCGCACGGCGTCGTCGCCCTCTTCGTAGGGCACCGAGGGGTCGTACACGTCGAGGCGGCGCTCGACCTCGACGACCTGGGCCCAGAGCTGGGCCCGCAGGGCGGCGGTCATCTCCTCGGGGCCCGCCGTACGCCGCAGGAGGGCCTCGAGCTCGGCCCCGCCCTGCCACGCCCCGACCCGGGCCGCGACCAGGGCCACCACCCGCCGCAGGGCCTCGCGCGGAGGCACCCCCACATACTCGGACAGCAGGGCCGCGGGAACCGTCGCGCGGAGCAGGGCCGGCACGACCTCGGCGAGCGACCCCTGGGTGGGCTCCGCGGGGATCGACCCGCTCCGCGCCGCGGAGAGAAGGGCGTGCAGGGCCTCGAGCACCTCGGGCTCGGTGGCCCCGACGGCGTTCGGCGGGTCGCGGTCGATCTCTACGCGGGGCGCCGCGTCGGTGCCCTTCACGCTGACGACGCGGGCCCGCTCGAGGCCGACGAAGGCCAGGGCCCCGGGGGCCTCGGGGGAGGACTCGGTGCGGGCCAGGGTGCCCCATCGGCCGACGATCAGGCCGGGCACCTCGGCCACGCTGCCCACGGTCAGCACCAGGACCGTCGCGTCGACCGTCAGGCGGGCCGCGAGGCGGGCCTCGAGGGCGGGGGGGGCGAGCACACGTCGTTCGCCCGGCAGGACGGTCTCCTGGACCGCGGGGACGAGGGCGAAGGTCTCCTTGGTGCTGCGGGCGGTCACGCGTCCCCCCAATCGTCTTCGGAGGGGGCGCCGGGCTCTGGGGCCGCCGCGGGCCGGGCGGGGCCGAGCTTCTCCCGGAGGGCCGCGAGCACGCTCGGGATGTCATCAAATTCCTTGGCGTCGTCGGCGAACCTCTGCGCAAACGGGACGTAGGCGGGGCGCCAGACGCGGAGCATGGCGAGCGCGAGCGCGGGGGTCATGATGGCGTTGTGAAAGCGTGCGTCGTGGGTGCGTGCGAGCACGGACGCGAAGTACGCGTGGTCGTCGTCGGTCCAGGCCTCGGTCTCGTTGGGGAGCCAGACGAGGGCCCTCGTCGAGGAGGAGGGTGCGTCGGTGTCGGCGGCCCAGGACTCCGCGCGCACCGCGCGGATCGCGTCCCACTCGGCGTCCGAGAGGGGGCCGTCGTCGAGGAAGGGCAGGGTGACCTCCTCGGTCGGACGCTTCCATCCCGAGGGGGCGGGTAGGGTGGCCAGCAAGAACTCCTCCCCGAAGACCTCGCGGTCGTGGGCCCTGCACACGGCCAGGATGAGCGCTTCCACCATCGAGGGAGCCCGCAGGGTGCCCTCCACCAGCCCGCGCCGGAGCGGTCGCGTGAACCACCGCGCGAGCTCGGTCCGCGAGGCGATGAGCGGTCGCAGCGTGTCATCGGCGAGGAGGCGCAGGGCGATGTCGTCGCGGGGGCCGTCGTCCGCGTCGTAGAGCGCCTCGAAGGAGGCCCGGATGGCCCACGTCCGTGCGGCCTCGGAGGGGCTCTTGCGGGCCCGCTCCAACCAGGCGCGGGCCTGGGCCCGGGGCATCGGGGCGACGAGCCGGCTGAGGTCGTTGGAGAGGGGAGCGAAGACCTGCGGGCGGGTCTCGCCGCGGATCCAGGCTCCGACGAGCTCCGCGCGCCGGGTCTCGGGGAAGAGGGCGGCCTCGATCCTCACGCCGATGGAGTGTGCGAACGCCTGCGTGGCGGGGCGGTCGCCCATCTCGAGGACGTCGTCGATCCAGGCGACCGGGTCGAGGCGCCAGGGAGCCTCGTGGATGACGAGGTCGGTCGCTTCGAACACGCGCGCTTCTTTGCCCATACGCGTGAGGGCGATGGCGAAGGCCCAGGCCAGGGTGCGTTGGGCGGGACCTCGGCGCTCGTCGGGCCAGCCGTGGATCGCCCGGAGCTGTTGGACGACGGGGTAGTACCGCTCGAAGTGCGGACTCCATGATGGCCAGCACGCGGCGATCAGCGGGGGGCCGAGGTCGCGGGCGATGCAGCGCTCGAGGAGGGTGGGGGCCTCGACGCGGGTGACCCCTGCGCCCTCAAGGGCGGTCAGGGCGAGGTCGAGCAGGCAGGCGTCGGAGAGGAGGTCGAGGTCGGGGCCCAGGGAGGGCGCCGGCTTTTGTCGTTCGAGGTAGTCTCGGGCGGAGGACATGGCCGTCACCACCCGCCCCGCGGCGGCGCGTTCGGCCTCCGACCCGAGCGCCTCAGGGTCGCGCGTGAACAGACCGAACCACGGGGGCGGCAGGTGCTCCGGCGGGAGCTGCTCGTGGGCCCGCTTCCGAACCCACTCGATGGGGTCCTTGCGGAGCGCGAGGAGCAGCGACCGCCCGGCGGGCGTGGCCGGGTCGGCGCATCCCGCGACGGCGTACCGATGGGCCGCCCTCGGACTCGTCGCGAAGCGGGTCACGACCGGGTGGTCGAGCGAGAGGCCGCCCGCGACGAGAGCGGCGAGGGTCTGGCCGGCGAGGGTCGCGTCATCCTCGCTCGATCGATTGTACTCAAACGCCTCGATGATCGTGTCGGAGATGGCCAGAAACTCATCCTGGTCCAGGGCGGTCCCGGCCTGGGCAAGGTACGCGGCCCGGGCACGCAGGACCGATTGCGCGCAATGCAGGATGTGCTCGCTCCGGCCGCGGCTGTCCCGGAGCGCGGTGAGCAGGAAACGCTGGGCCGATGCGCTGAGGTCGGCGATGAGTTCCCAGGGTGGGGGCGGCAGGGGGGCGTGATCCACGCCGCGAGCGAATCACAAGGTCGCGGGGCGCGACAACGGAAAGTCGATGCGTCCTGGTCGGGTCGCCCTGCTCCTCCGTCGGGCCCTGCGGTCGGGTCGGCACCCTCCGTGGGGAGGGAGTGATACCCTCCCAGGGCGAATGGGCACGACGCCGAGGACATGGGCAATGGTGGCGGGGTGCGCCCTGGGGCTTTGGGCCCCCGCGGCCGCGGCGCAAGACACCTGGAGCACACCCTATCCCGGCATCCGGCGTCTGCGTCGGGTCACGAGCAGCCAGGTCATCCACGTGCTCCAGGTCGACCTGTGCGCCCCGGGGGTGAGCGTGCGGGTGACGGGGGAGTCGGAGCGGGCCCGCACGGTGGGGTCGTACGGGATGCTGGTGGGGGCCCAGGCCGCGGTCAACGGGGGCTTCTACAACACCCGCAACCTCGCCCAGACCGACGGGTTCGTCGTGCACAACGGGGTGGCCTGGGGCGGCACCGACCACAACTACACCGGGCCTGTGGCCTTCGGGGCCGAGCGGGTCGAGCTCCTCGCCCACGAGCTCGTGCAGGGCCCCCAACCCTGGATGCGCGAGGCCGTCTCGGGGCATCCCACCCTCGTGCACGCGGGGCAACGGCGCGACAACGCGGGCGACACCTCCCTCTGCCCCCGCAACCCGCGCACCGCCGTGGGACTGAGCGCCGACCGCCGGACCCTCTACCTCGCCGTGGTCGACGGACGGTCGCCCCCCGCCCGGCTGGGCATGACCTGCAACGAGCTCGCGGTGCTGATGCAGGGCCTCGGGTCGCACTGGGCCCTCAACCTCGACGGGGGCGGGTCGTCGACGATGTGGACCGCCGCGGCCGGGATCCTCAACCGCCCCTCCGACGGGACCCCTCGTACGGTCTCCAACCACCTCGCGGTGTACGCCCGCGGGAGCGGGGCGGCCCCCCACTGCCCGGCCCCGCGCTTCCGAGCCCAGTACGTGATGCAGACCTTCCCCCTGGCCAGCACCACCCTCGACCTGCCCCCGGGGGGGCGCTTCCAGGGCTACCTGGAGATGCGCAACACGGGCACCGCCACCTGGACCCCCGCCCGCACCCGCCTCGGAACCACCCAACCCCGCGACCGCACGAGCCGGGTCCAGGGCCCCGACTGGTTGGCCCCCAACCGCCCCGCGGCCATCTCCCGCACCGTGGCCCCGGGGGCTACGGGACGGTTCGTCTTCACCCTCGTGGCCCCGACGCAGCCGGGGGTCTACAGCGAGTACTTCAACCTCGTTGAGGAGGGGGTGGCCTGGTTCAGCGACACGGGGCAGGGAGGCCCGGCCGACAACGTGATCCAGGTTCGGGTGCGGACGGTGATGCCCGCGGGGGTCGATGCCGGGGTCGACGCCGGACGCGACGTGGGGGTCGACCTGGGCGGGGCCTCCGACGCGGGGATCGCCGACGCGGGCTTCGTCGAGGACGCGGGCTTCGTCGAGGACGCGGGCTTCGTCGAGGACG
>CAYUSB010000018.1:0-148460 GCA_964447205.1 uncultured Myxococcaceae bacterium | reverse complement strand
GCCCTGTCGCCCGGAGCTCCCAGGAATTCAAGCACTTTTCATGAGACGGCCCTGGCCACGCCTCCGTCGTCGCCACCGACGCCCGATCCCTCTGCCTGGTGCTCCTGCCCGGACGATCTTGACGTGCCCCACGAGGCTCACCTCCTCCGTGTCCAACCCGATCATCTCGAACTGCGGCGGCTGCTCCTGCTCGAACCACCCCTACTCCCCGAAACTCCCATCGAGTTGAAACGGCGGTGGGATCTCCCTGGTCCCCGACAACCCCCGCGCGCCGGGACGATGCACCTGGTTGCCCGTCGTACTTGACCACGCCGCGAAACCCGGGACACGGAGGCGCCCGTGGAGGTACCCCTGCCTCCAGGGCGGTGGTCTTCCCGCTGCCGTTGGGCCCAACGAACACGGCCTGGGACGCCGGGCGATCGAAGGCGTCGCGAAGATCGACGGTCACCTGCTCGATGGCGCGCAGGTTCTGGATCTCGAGTCGGGCGATGCGCAGCGATGGCCGGGCCATGACCTGATGAACGTAACACAGCGGGGGGACCGAGGGCCCGCCCCCTCCCTACCCGCGGGGGCGATCGACTACACTCCGAGCCCCTATGCTCGACCGGGTTCTGGTCGGCAACCTCCTCACCACGAGCCGCGCCCTCGGGTGGGAACACCGCGACACCGTCTACGCGGCCTTCGAGTGGGAGGGGGAGCATGCGGCCCTCCTGGGACGTGGGTATCAGCGGGAGAGGAGAGCGTCCCGCATAGCAGTCACGGATTCGGGCACTCGGTCCTGAGCGACCATCTCGCGGGCCACATTCCGGGCGAGGTCGAGGTCGCGCTCGGCGGCCGACGGCTTGAGCCGCTTTGGCGTTGCGTCGAGGCAGAATCGGTTCTCCCCACGGATGGCGCGGAACAGCTCCTTCCCGGAGAACGATCCACGCCAGGTGCCGTTGGCGGTGGCGTCGCGGTAGTCCTTCTCCCACTCCGCGAGGGCACCTTCGAGGGCACCGGTCGCGTTCCAACGCGCCCAGACGCCCGGGCTGTCGCTCCACGCGGGGGCACTTCGGACGAAGCGGACTGCAGCGGCGCGGTCGGGCACCTCCGTGAGGGCCGGGTCGGTTGGGAACCTCAGCCCTTCGGCGATCTCCCGGAGCGTGGCCCGGCACGCCATCCAAGAGACCATCGTCGCGGCGCGGGCGCACAGGAAGGCATCGATGTCAGAGGACCGAACCTCGGCTCCATTCCGCTGCGCGATCGCCGCCAGGCAGTCGGCATCCAGCAGGAGATTCTCGGCCTCGTGAACATCGAAACGAAGCTCTCGGGTACTCCCCCAGTCGCTCCGGTTCGGCCGTGCAAAATCGAGGTCCACGATGCCGAAGACGCTGCCGAGGAGGGACGGCGGCGCTCCTCGGACCAGGGCCCCGACGCCCGCCTTGCTTCCGGCGACCGCAACGTGAAGGCGACAGTACCCCCAGAGGATGGTGAGGACCTCGCGGGTGAGATCGTCCTCGACCCACACCACGGGCGCGCCACGGTAGAGCTCGTAGACCGTGGTGGTCATCACTCCGCCGCGTCAGGGACCGCGAGACCGAAGCGGACCACGTCCCCGAAGGTGAAGCGCTCGTAGCTCTGCACCGAAGCCACGACGTCGGGGCTGTGCGTCGCGACCAGGATCTGCGTCTCAGGCGCGAGTTCGCGGAGTGAGGCCAGGAGCTGGTGGTGCCAGCGCGGGTGAAGATGTTGCTCGGGTTCGTCCACCAGCAGCAGATCGAGGGGGCGGTCCCCGAGGAGGAGCACGGACGCGAAACGCAGGACAGCGAGCTGCCCGTCGCTCAGGCGACCCAGCGGAACCATCCGCGGGATGTCAGGCCGCGCGGAAGCTAACAAACGCGCCCGGGTGAGGCTGGTCACATCGTCGGGGATCGGGCCCGGCGCGCGCAAAACCACCTCGTCGCCATCCGCGGGTCTCTCGCTCGCAGCGATGACGTCGAGCACGCGGTCGTCCTCGGCGAAGCGCTGCCAGAAGTCCTGTATGCGCAGGAAGGGGCTCTGGGGTGTCATGGGCGTGCGGGCGCGGACGCTGCGGTTGTACAGCCCGATCAGCGCGCGTTTGGCCTCGACGAGGCGCCGCGATTCCCGCCGCGCGCGCAGTCCGCGTGGACCGGGCGTGTCCCCCAACGCCTCGGGTTCCCTTCGGCTCGGAAGGTACCCCACGGACAGGTCGAGCCGTCGAAGCACTTTGCGGCGCTCCGTGGAGGCGATGCCGGTCCCATCTCCCGGGCCAGACAGGTCGCCCTCGCATTCGAGACGATCGACCGAAACAGCCGCGAGGGTGCCGCCGTCGGCGCTCGCCAGCTCGAGCTCGATGTGGAAGTCGTCCGCCCCGAACCGAACCTGTTCGTCGAGGCTGGCGCTGTCCTGGGGGAGGAGGTCGTGTCGCCCGAGGGCCAGGAGGATCGCCTCCAGGGCGGTGGTCTTCCCGCTGCCGTTGGGGCCGACGAACACGGCTTGTGGCGCCGGGCGATCGAAGGCGTCGCGAAGATCGACGGTCACCTGCTCGATGGCCCGTAGGTTCTGGATCTCGAGTCGGGCGATACGCAGCGGCGGCCGGGCCATGACCCGGTGAACGTACCACAGCAGGAAGAGCGAGGGCCCGCACCCCCTCGCCCCCCGCGGGGGCGATCGACTACACTCCCGATCCCCTATGCTCGACCTGTGGTCCCTGCTGGAGCGCATGGTGCGCGACCGCGCCTCCGACCTCTTCATCTCCGAGGCCCGTCCCCCGTCCCTCCGGGTCAACGGAACCCTCCTGACCCTCCCCCTCGACGCCCTCACCCGGGCCGACCTCGATGCCTTCATGGCCGACGTCCTGCGGCCCGTTCATCGCGAACTCTTCGACCGCCAGGGCGACGTCGACATCGGGGTCAGCCGTCTGGGCCTCGGGCGCTTCCGGGTGCACTTCCACCACCAGAGGGGCCTGCTCGGGGCCGTGGTGCGGGCCGTTCCGAGCGGGCAGCTCGACTTCGCGACGCTGGGACTGCCCGAGGCCGCCCGGCGCCTCGCGGAGCTTCCCCGCGGGCTCGTCCTGGTCACCGGGAGCACCGGGTCGGGCAAGAGCACCACCCTGGCGGCGATGATCCATCACGTCAACAACACCCGGGCCGCCCACATCGTCACCCTCGAAGACCCCATCGAGTTTGTGCACGAGGACATCAAGTCCGTGGTCACCCAACGTGAGGTCGGGAGCGACACCCGCGACTTCTCCGGGGCCCTGCGCCACGTCGTACGCGAGAGCCCCGACGTCATCCTCATCGGCGAGATGCGCGACGCCGAGACCATGAACGTCGCCCTCTCCGCCGCCCTCACCGGCCACCTCGTCCTGTCGTCCCTGCACACCATCGATGCCTCCCAGACCCTCCAGCGGATCCTGTCGTACTACCCCGAACACCTCCGCGATCAGGTCTGCATGGACCTCTCCCTGTGCCTCCAGGGAGTGATCGCCCAACGCCTCGTGCCCCGGGCCGACGGAGAGGGACGGGTGGCTGCGTGCGAGGTCCTGCTCGGGACCCCGGCGGTGCGGAAGCTCGTGCGCGAGCAGCGGGTCGACGAGCTCGGCGACGTGATGGACACCGCGGGGGAGGGGATGGTGACCTTCAACCGGGCCCTGGTTCAGCTCTACGAGCGCAAGCAGATCACCCTCGAGACCGGGGCGGCCTACGCCACCAACCCCGACGAGTTTCGCCTCAACGCCCAGGGCATGGAGCGCGGGGTCGCGGGCTTCGCCGCCGAACACGAGGCCCTGCCCGCCCTCGGCTCGCTCGACATGCGGACCCTCCTGCAGATCGCCCTGCGCTACGGAGCCAGCGACCTGCACATGGTCACCGGGTCGCCGCCCATCTTCCGCATCCACGGCAAACTCCGGCGCCTCGACGGCGAGGTCCTCTCGGCCAGCGACGCCCGCAGGCTGCTCTTCTCGCTCCTGTCACACCGTCAGCGGGAGTCGTTCGAGCTCGACCGCGAGCTCGACTTCGCCCTCACCGTCACGGGCCAGCACCGCTTCCGCGTCAACGCCCACTACCAACGCGGGACCATCGCCGTCGCCCTCCGGCTCATCCCCAACAGCATCCCCGACATCAACACCCTGGGCCTGCCGCCCGCGGTGATCGACCTGTCGCAGAAGGGCCACGGCCTCGTCCTCGTGACGGGCCCCACGGGCTCGGGCAAGAGCACCACCCTGGCCGCCCTCGTCGACCGCATCAACCACATGCGGGCCTGCCACATCATCACCGTCGAGGACCCCATCGAGTTTGTGCACCACAACCGCCTCGCCACCATCGAGCAGCGTGAGGTCGGGGCCGACACCCGGGGGTTCGCCCAGGCGTTGAAGTTCATCCTGCGGCAAGACCCCGATGTGATTCTCATCGGCGAGATGCGCGACCCGGAGACCATCTCCGCCGCCCTCACCGCGGCCGAGACGGGCCACCTCGTGCTGGCCACCCTGCACACCAACGACGCCCCGCAGACCATCGACCGCATCGTGGATGTCTTCCCGCCGCATCAGCAGTCACAAATTCGGGTTCAGCTCGCGGCGGCCCTCCTGGCCGTGGTGTCCCAGCGCCTCCTCGTGCGGGCCGAGGGCCAGGGGCGCATCGCCGCCTTCGAGGTCCTGATGGGAACCCCCGCCGTCCGGGCCAACATCCGCGAGGCCAAATCGCACCAGCTCCTGTCGGTGATGGAGACCAGCTTCCGCGACGGGATGGTCACCATGGACCGCTCGGTGGCCGAGCTCGTGAAGGCGGGCCTCGTGGGCATCGAGGAGGCCGCCCGGTTTATGCGCAACCCCCTCGTGCTCAAGCAGCTCGCGGAGATGGGCGGTCCGTGAGCGGGCACGATCCCGCCGCCCGGATGCATCGCCTGCACGGGGCCCTGGGATCGCGCCTCACCCTGGCGGTGCTCGTGGACGTGGCGGGGATGGCCCGCGAGCTCCTCGTGCACGACGCGGGGATCTTCGACCACGCGGTGTCCACAGCCCAGAGCTGGTCGGCGAAGGCCGTGGGCGACGACGCGCTGCAGGCGGCTCGCGACGACCTGGCCCGGGCTGCGTCCCGAGCAGACCGCGACCGCGACCGGGCCGCGTGGTGCGCCCTGGAGGCCCTGGTGGCCTGCCTCGACCTGGCCCTGCACCCGATGCCCATCGTGGCGGCCAAGAAGGCCCGCGACGCGGCCGAGTGGATGCTGGAGGCCCTGTCCTGGCCCGACCCCGATGACCCGGGGGTGGTGTCGGCGGTCTCTGGGCGGGTGCACGCGGCCCTCGACGCGGCCCTCGCGGCGCGGGCTCCGGCGCTGGCCGCGGGGGCATAGGGGCTGCGGTCGATGCGGTCGCGCGGGCCCCTACTTGTCGGCCCCGTCGTCCCAGCGGTGGTGCACGATGCGGGCCCTGGGGCGGGCCCCCTCCGACAGGTGACGGACCTGCACCGTGTGGTCAGGGTCGGGCAGGCGCTCGCGGAGGGTCACCAGCTCCTCGGCCGCCGTGGGGTGGATCCCCAGGGTGCTGTCGAGCTGGGCCTTGGTGGCCCCGAGGCGCAGGGCCACGGCAAAGCCCTGCACGATCTCTGCGGCGTCCTCGCCCACCACATGAACCCCCACCACCCGGTCGGTGTCGCGCTCCACCACGAGCTTCATCAGGGTCTTCTCGGCCCGACCCGACAGGGTGTGGCGCAGGGGGGTGAAGGTCGAGCGGTAGATGTCCACCCCGCCGCCGCGGGCGAGGGCCTCGGCCCGGGCCTCGTCCTCGGTGAGGCCCACCGTGGCCACCTCGGGGTGCGAAAACACTGCGGACGGAATGTGGGTGTAGTCGGGGTCGCCCCCGGGCTTGCCGAAGAGGGTCTGGGCCACCCGCTGCCCCTCGGACAGGGCCACCGGCGTAAGCTGAACCCGGTCGACCATGTCGCCCACCGCGTACACCCACGGGGAGGAGGTTCGGAACCGCGCGTCGACCTCGACCGCTCCGCGCCCGTCGAGGCTCACCCCCGCCCCCTCCAGCCCGAGCCCCTCGGTATTGGGCACCCGCCCCACGGCCAGCAGCACGGCGTCCACGGTCAACACTCCTCCGGTCGAGAGGGTCGCGTCGAGGGCCCCGTCCTCGCGCCGCACGAGCGACACCAGCTCCGTGTGCACCCGCAGGTCGACCCCCCGGGCGTGAAGGCTCTGCGTCACGTGGGCCCGGACGTCGTGATCGAAGCCCCGCAGGAGCAATCCCCCGCGGTAGGCCAGGGTCACCCGTGACCCGAGGCCGTGGAAGATCCCCGCCATCTCCAGGCCGATGTACCCGCCCCCCACTACCAACACCCGCCCCGGGAGGCTGGGCAGACGGAAGACGTCGTCGGACACCATGGCCAGCTCGCTCCCCGGAAACTCGGGCCGCACGGGCCGTCCCCCCGTGGCCAGAAGAACATGCCGGGCCCCACGCCACACCACCGAGCCGTCGGGCAGGGTGACCTTCACCCGATCCGGGGCCTCGAGGCTGGCCCGCCCCCGCAGGATCTCTACGCCCCGCTGCTCCAGGAGCCGCTGGTAGACCCCGTTGAGACGGGCAATCTCCTTGTCTTTCGCCCCGCGCAGGGTGGGCCAGTCGAAGCGTGGGGTCCCGACCTCCCAGCCGTAGCCCCGGGCGTCCTCGAAGAGGTCGCGGTAGTGGGCCCCGTAGGCCAGGAGCTTCTTGGGGATGCACCCGACGTTGACGCAGGTGCCTCCGAGGTGGCGCTCCTCGGCCACGGCCACCCGGGCCCCGAGGCTCGCGGCCACCCGGGCGGCCCGCACCCCACCTGATCCCGCCCCGATGACAAACAGATCGACCTCGACCGCGCTCTCCATGCCCGTGGTGGTACCACGCGACGGGGCCGTTGCGGTGCCGCGCGGGCTCGGGCCATGATGGTCCCCGATGACGATCCAGATGCTGGTGGCGGGCCTCCTGGCGGGGCTGTGCCTGCTGGGCTTCGGGGCCGCGGTGGGCAACAGCCGCGGGGCCCAGGAGGGCGGGATGCAGCCCCTGTCCCTGCTCCTCAAGCTCGGGGGGCTCGCCCTCCTCACCTGGACCCTCTACCGGCACCTCCGGGGATCGGGGATGGGATGAGCCCCAACATGGCCGCGCGGGTGCAGATGGAGGTCTCCCTCGCGTTTCATATGGTCTTCGCCGCGGTGGGCATCGGGATGCCCGTCCTCATGCTGGCGGCCGAACGGATGTGGCTCCGCACGGGCCTCCCCCACTGGCGCGAGCTCGCCCATCGGATGGCCCGGGTCACGGCCCTCCTCTTCGCCATCGGGGCCGTCTCGGGAACAGCCCTGTCGTTCGAGCTCGGGCTCCTGTGGCCGGGGTTTATGCGGGTGGCGGGTCCGTGGGTGGGCGGGGCCTTTGCGCTGGAGGGGTATGCCTTCTTCCTGGAGGCCATCTTCCTCGGGCTCTACCTCTACGGGTGGGATCGGCTGTCGCCGCGGGCCCATTGGTGGGCGGGGGTTCCGGTGGCGGTGACGGGGGCGGTGTCGGGGGTGGTGGTGGTGGCCGTCAACGCGTGGATGCAGGCTCCTCCCGCGGGCACGGTGCTGGGCACCGCGGCCGTCGACCCCTGGGCTCCCTTTCGTAGCCCCGCGTGGGTGCAGATGGCCGTGCACTCCACCCTGTCTTGTTACATCTCCGTGGCCTTCGCGGTGGCCGGGGTGGCGGCCTGGGCCCTGTGGCGCGGCCGCGCAAAACCCTACCACCTGCCCGCCCTGCGCCTGTCGATGGTCCTGGCTGCGGCCTCGGCCCTGCTCCAGTTTGTCTCGGGCGACCTCCTCGCGAAGATGGTGGCCCGCACCCAGCCCGTGAAGCTCGCGGCCATGGAGGCCCATTTCCACACGGCCCGGCGGGCCTCGGTGGTCCTGGGGGGCGTGGTCGACACGGCGGGGGAGCGGGTTCGGGGGGCGTTGGAGGTGCCCGGGGTGTTGTCGATCCTGGCGTTTGGAGACCTCGACGCCGAGGTGCGGGGGCTCACGGAGTTTCCGCGGGAGCATTGGCCGCATCTGGGCCTCGTGCACACGGCCTTCGACGTGATGGTCGGGGCCGGGAGCGCCCTGGCCCTGCTGGGAGCAGCCTTCTGGCTGGTGACCTGGCGCCGCAAGGACAAGCCCTTGCCCCGGTGGCTCCTCGGGGCCCTGGTGGCGGGTTCGCCTCTGGGGTTTGTCGCCCTGGAGGCGGGCTGGATCGTGACCGAAGCCGGGCGCCAGCCGTGGGTGATTCAGGGCCTGTTGCGCACCCGCGACGCGTCCACCCGCGACCCGGGGGCCGTCTTCACCCTGGCCGGGTTTACGGTCTTGTACCTCGGCCTTGGGGCCGTGGTGGTGGCCATGCTGCGGTGGTTTGCGGCCACCCCGGTGCCCGAGAAACACGGGGGGCCCGAGGCCCACCCGAGCCCGGAGCCCCCCAATGCCCCTGCATGACCTCCTGGCCCTGGTGATGCTTCTGGCCGTGGTGGCCTATGGGGTCCTGGCCGGGGCCGACTTCGGCGGTGGGGTCCTCGACCTGCTGGCCCGGGGGCCCCGACAGGCCGCCCAACGCGAGGCCATCGCCCACGCCATGGGCCCGGTGTGGGAGGCCAACCACGTCTGGCTGATCTTCGTGATCGTGCTGCTGTTTACGGGGTTTCCTGCGGCCCACGAGGCCCTCGGGCGGGCCCTCTTCCTGCCCTTTCACCTCGTCCTGGCGGGGATCGCCTTGCGGGGGGCGGCCTTTGTGTTTCGTTCGTACGGACCGCAGGAGGCCGATGCCCTGCGGCGGTGGGGGCGCGTGTTCGGGGCGGCCAGCGCGGTCACCCCGGTGCTCCTGGGGATGTGCCTCGGGGCCGTGTCGTCGGGGGACATCCGGGTGGTCGGGTCGGAGGTCACCGGGTCGGGGGCGTGGCTGCGGCCCGTGTCCGTGGCCCTCGGGGTGTTTGCCCTGGGGCTGTGCACCTACGTGGGGGCCGTGTTTCTTACGGTCGAGACCGAGGGGGAGCTGCAGGAGGACTTCCGTCGACGGGCCCTCGCCGTGGGGACGGCCGTGGTGGTGGTGTCGGCCGCGATGGTTCCGTTTGTGGCCGGGCAGGCCCCGCATTTGTGGGCGGGCCTGGTGTCGCCTCGGGGCATGGCAGCCCTCGTGCCCGGGGTGGTGGCCGCCCTGGCCTCGGGGTGGGCCTTGTGGCAGCGGCGGTTTCGCCTCGCCCGGGTGGCCACGGTCGTGCAGGTGGGGTCCGTGGTGGCGGGGTGGGGACTGGCCCAGCACCCGTATGTGATCTATCCCGACGTGACCACCGCGAGCGCCGCGGCTCCGCGGGCCACCCTGGTGTTCACCCTGGGGTCGGTGCCCTTCGGCCTCGCCCTGCTCCTGCCGTCCCTGTGGCTCTTGTTTCGGGTCTTCAAGGGGCGGCGGGCACGGTGAGGCCTACTCGTGGCGCAGGGCCTGGATGGGGTCGAGGTGGGCGGCCCGGCGGGCGGGGAAATACCCGAAGACCACCCCGATGGCCGAGGAGGTCCCGAGGGCGATCACGGCCGCGGTGGGCGAGAAGGCCACGGTCCAGTTCATCACCTTGGCCAGGGCCGTCCCGGCTCCCCAGCCGACCCCGAGCCCCGCGAGGCCGCCGATGACGGACAGGGCCACGGCCTCGATCAGAAATTGGGCGAGGATGTCGCCCGAGCGGGCCCCGACCGCGAGCCGGATGCCGATCTCCCGGGTGCGCTCGGTGACGCTCACCAGCATGATGTTCATGACCCCGATGCCGCCGACCAGGAGGGCGATGGCGGCCACGGCCAGGAGGAGGGCCGACAGGGTGCTCCGGGTCTGCTCCAGGGTGGCCATGATGTCTTGCATGTTGCCCACGGAGAAGTCGTTCTCGTCGTTGGGGCCGATGCGGTGGCGCTGCCGGAGCAGGGCGATCACCTGCTCCTGGGCCCGGGGCATCAGCTCGGCCTCGCGTACGCTCACCAGGAGCTGGTTGACCTCCCGGGTCTGCAGCCCCCGGAGCCGCGAGCGCACCGTGCTGATGGGCATCACCACGGTGTCGTCGTAGTCGTTGCCGAAGCTCCCCTTGCCCTTGGGGGCCAGGAGCCCGATGACCGTACACGGCAGCCGCCCCACCCGGACGCTCGCCCCGATGGGGTCGGAGTTGCCGAAGAGGTTCTGCCGTACGGTCTCGCCGAGGAGGCACACCCGGGCCGCGGTGCGCATTTCGGCGTCGCTGAAGCCCCGTCCGCGGGCCAGAGGCCAGGCCCTGACCTCCAGGTACGCCGGGGTGCTCCCGGTGACCCGGGTGGCGGCGTTGCGGGCCCCCACCACGAGTTGGGCCGAGGCCCCGAGCACGGGGGCCACCGCCCGCACGGTGAACAGCTCCCGGGAGATGGCCTCCCCGTCGTCCTCGGACAGGGTCGGTCGGGCCCCGGCCTCGCCGCGTACGCCCCCCGAGGTGTTGGCCCCGGGAAAGACCATGAGGAGGTTGGTCCCGAGGGCCCCGAGCTGCGACTCGATGTTGGCCCGGGCTCCGTCCCCGAGCGCCGTCATGGCCACCACGGCGGCCACCCCGATGAGGATCCCGAGCACCGTGAGCCCCGCCCGGAGCTTGTTGCGGTTGAGCGAGCGCAGGGCGAGGCGCACCGCCATCAGCCACATGGTCATGGGGTCTTCCCCTGGGCTTCCTGGGCGAGGAGGGGATTGGGCCCGGCCCCCCCGTGGCCGGCCTGCCGGGGGTTGTCGACGTGCCGGTCGCTGGCGATGAGCCCGTCGCGTACGACCACCACGCGCCCGGCGCAGTTGGCCACGTCGGGCTCGTGGGTGACCATCACGATGGTGAGGCCCTGCTCGCGGTGCAGGGTCTGCAAGAGCTGCAGGACGTCCTCGGCGGTGGACGTGTCGAGGTTGCCCGTGGGCTCGTCGGCGAGGAGCACCCGGGGTTCGGTCACGAGGGCCCGGGCGATGGCGACGCGCTGCTGCTGGCCGCCCGAGAGCTGGGCCGGGGTGTTGTCGAATTTGCCCGCGAGGCCGACCTTTTCGAGGGCCTCTCCGGCCCGGCGCCGACGCTCCCGGCTGCCCTGTCCGCGGTAGATGAGGGGCAGCTCGACGTTCTCGAGGGCCGAGGTCCGGGCCAGGAGGTTGAAGCCCTGAAACACAAACCCGATGAGCTGATTGCGGGCGTACGACCGGGCGTCGGCGTCGAGGTCGCTCACGTCGTGGCCCGCCAGGAGGTAGCGCCCCGCGGAGGGGCGGTCGAGGCAGCCGATGAGGTTCATCAGGGTGCTCTTGCCCGAGCCCGAGGGGCCGCCGATGGCGACAAATTCGCCCTGCTGAATGGTGATGTCGACGCCCCGCAGGGCCCGGAAGACCACCTCGCCCGTGAGGTACGACTTCTCGATCCCCTGCATCCACACGACCGGGACCTCGTCGTCTCCGGGGCCCCTCACATGCGCCCCCCGCGCCGACCGCCGCTGCGTCCACCCGCGCCCATCCCCGGGCTCCCGCCTCCGCGCGCGGCCCGTGCCGCCTCGGCCGCGGGGTCGATCTCGTCGGTGACCACCCGCTGGCCCTCTTCAAGGCCCTGGCCCGTGACCTCCGTGCGGGTCCCGTCGGCGAGCCCGAGGGCCACGTCGACTCGCTGGGGACGTCCCTCGCGCAGGACGTACACCGCCCCGCGGCGGGCGGCCCGCTCGGGCTGCTGCATCGGGTCGGGGGCCTGACGGGCCCGCTCGACGTCCGCGTTGCCCCCCCCGGGGACGTACCGCAGGGCCGCATTGGGGACCCGCAGCACATTGGGGTGGCGGGCCGAGACCACCGTCACGGTGGCGGTCATGCCGGGGCGAAGCTCAAGGGCCGGGTTGGCCACGGTGATCACCGCGGGATAGGTGACCACCCCCGCGGTGGTGACGGCGCCGAAGCGCACCTCGCTCACGGTCCCGCGGAATGTGCGGCCCTGGAAGGCGTCGACCCGGGCGAGGGCCACCTGGCCGGTGCGCAGGCGCGACACGTCGGCCTCGTCCACGTTGGCCACGATCTGCATCTGGGTGAGGTCGGCGGCCAGCAGGAAGAGCACCGGGGCCTGGAAGCTCGCGGCCACGGTCTGCCCCTCGTCGACGCTGCGGGTGATGACCACCCCGTCGATGGGGGAAGTGATGCGGGTGAAGCTGAGGTTGTTCTGCGCGGTCTGGAGGTTGGCCCTGGCCCGGGCGACCTCGGCGGTGGCCACGGCCACATCGGCCACGGCCACGTCGTGCTGGCCGCGGATGGCGTCGACATCGGCCGAGGCGTTGAGCTCCTGGGCTCGCATGGCCACGGCCCGATCGAGGTTGATGCGTTGGGTCCGGACGTTGACCCGGGCCCGGTTGAGTTGGGCCTCGGCGGCCTGGACGGCGGCGCGGGCCTGGGCGAAGGCGGCCCGGAAGGGAGTGGGATCGATCTCGGCCAGGAGCTGCCCCCGCTGGACCCGGTCGTTGAAATCGACCAGGACCCGCGAGAGCCGACCCGACAGCTGCGAGCCCACCTGCACCTGCACCACGGGCTGGACGGTGCCCGAGGTCTCGACGATCTCGGTCACGTCGCCGCGGGTGATCGGAGCGGAGATGTACCGCGGCCCCGTCGGGGTCTGGCGCTTTTTGTAGTACCAGGCCCCGAGCCCGAAGCCCACGAGGGCCAACACCAGCAGCACCGTCCAGGTGCTGCGTTTGCTCTTGCCGAGCTTCGAAAAGGGGTCCTGGCTCACGCGCGATGTTGCTCCGTCACAGGCTGACTCGATGGTAATAGCGGCAATGTTCCCGGGCGACCAACGCCTTCTGCCCGCACTGCATACGATGGACCCGCCATGAACGCCCCCGCAGCATCGCCGCCGCACCCGCGGGTGTGGCGGGCTGTCGACGTGCGGGTGGCGGTGGGGGGCCGCCCGGAGCCCCTCCTCGAGGGGGTGGGCGTGGCGGTGACCCCGGGCAGCCTCGTGGGCATCCTCGGGCCCAACGGGGCGGGCAAGAGCACCCTGGCCCGGGTGTTGGCGGGGCTCCGTCGTCCCGACGGGGGGACCGTGACCCTCGATGGGGCCGACCTTACCGCCATGCGCCCGCGCGACCGGGCTCGCCTCGTGGCCTACGTGGCCCAGGCCGAACCCGCCCCCGAGGGCCTCACCCTGCGCGAGTGGGTGGCCCTCGGTCGGGCCCCGCACACGGGCTGGTTGGGCGTCCTGCGGGCCGGGGACGATCACGCGATTGACGAGGCCCTGGAGGCCCAGGGGCTCGGCCTCCTGGCGGGGCAGCCCGCGGCCCGGCTCTCGGGGGGCGAACAACGCAGGGCCCTGGTGGCCCGGGCCATGGCCCAGGAGACCCCGTGCCTCGTGCTCGACGAACCCCTTGCGGGGCTCGACCTGGCCCACCAGGCGGCCCTATGCGCCGACCTCGCCCGGCTGGCCGAAGCCGGGTCGGCCGTGGTGGTGGTGCTGCACGACCCAAACCTCGCCCTGCGCTGGTGCACCCACGCGGTGCTTCTGCGCGGGGGGCGGGTGTTGGCTTCGGGGCTTACGGATGCGGTGCTCACGGCCGAGGGCCTCGGGGCGGCCTTCGAGACCCCTCTCGGGCAGAGCCTGGCCGACGACGGGTACCCTTGTTTTGTCCTGCCCCGCCGCGGGCCCGTCACCCCGCGCTGAACCCCTCCCACAGTCGGGCGAACTCCGCCGAGAAGGTGGCCGCCAGGGACGGGTCGTCCAGGACCATGACGTTCTCGTGGTTGAAGCGGGCGGCCGAGCGGGTCCAGTTGTAGCTGCCCGTGAGGAGCCGGGTCTCGTCGAAGACGGCAAACTTGTGGTGCATGTGGGCCTCGGTGCGGTCGAGGCGGCAGGCGATCCCGGCCCGGCCCAGGGCCTCGATGTCCGAGCCCTCGTCTTGGGACTTGTCGTCGTCGCTGATCACCCGCACCCGGACCCCGCGGCGATGGGCGGCCTCCATCACCTGCCGGATCCTGTCGTCGGTGATGGTGAACACGCACACATCGGCGGTGCGCTGGGCGGCCCGGAAGCACGCCTGGATGGCCTCCAGGCACCCGTCCCCGGGGCTGAAGCGCACGATGGGGGCACTGGGACCTTGGGAAGTGGGGAGCCCCGCGAGGCCGACCAGGTCGAGGGCCCAGGCCAGGGCGGCCCGTGCGGTGGGGTCGGTGCGGGCGAGGCGGATGACGGCGATCGCCCGGGCGGCGAAATCCATCACTGCGGGCGGGTCAAGCCGTGGGGCAGCGAGGTACCCTTGCAGGGCCTCGCGGGTGGCGGTCGCGATCCGGGGGTCGCGTACGATGGCGTCGATGCGCTGCTCGAGGGCGTCTTGGGTCATTGCAGTCGTGCGGGTGTCGGGAGGAGAGTGTAGCGTCATGTTGCGGGTGGCCGCGTTGGAATTGCCGCATCGATACGGGGTCCCGGCGGCCCAGTTGGTGGCCCTCGACCAGGCGTTGGGCCCGTTGCGGGGCGAGGTCGACCTCGTGGCCCTGCCCGAGATGGCCCTGACGGGGTACTGCTCCCCGCGGGGAGACTTCGACCTCGGGGCCTGGGCCGAACCCCTGGAGGGACCCACCATGCGCCACTGCGCCGACCTGGCCCGGGAGCACGGGGTGGCCCTGCTGGTTCCGTTGGTGGAGGAGGTGGAGGGGACGTGGCCGCTGCGGCGGTACAACAGCGCCGTGCTCTTCGACGCCACGGGGCGCAGGGTGGGGCACTGGCGCAAGCGGCACCCGTGGCACCCCGAGGTGTGGGCCAGCCCGGGCGACCTCGGGACGCCCGTGGTCGAGCTCGGGGGCCTGCGTCTGGCCGTGGCCATCTGCTACGACGTGCACTTTCTGACCGACGACGCAGGGGAGGCCCTGGCTTCGGCCGATGTGCTCCTGTACCCGAGCGCCTGGGTCGACGACGACGCCACCGACGCCCGGGGACCGCTGCTGGCCGACCTGGCCCGACGCCACGGGCTGTGGGTGGTCAACCCCAACTGGGGCCCTGGATTGCCGCGGGTTCGGGGGCAGGGAGGGTCTCGGGTGGTCGACCCGGCGGGGCGCGAGGTCGTGCGGGCCCTCGGGGCGGGCGGTCCGCGGGTGGTCCGGGCCACGGTGGACGCTCGGGCTGCGTCGCGACACTGAATCCGTTGCGCCCGACGGGGGGGATGGTCCACCGTGAACCCACGTATGGATACCGAGACGCTGCTGGAAGGGGTCAGCCCCGAGGCATTGGGTCGCCTGGTGGCCCTTCACCACGACGCTCCTCACGACGTGTTGGGCCTGCACGGGGACATCCTGCGGGTCTGGCGCCCCGACGCCGCGCGGGTCGAGCTGTCCTTCGACGACGGGAGCCCCCCTCTACCCCTGGTGCAGGTGCACCCCGCGGGGATCTTCGCGGCCCGGGTGACGGACCCCCTGCGGGCCCGGATGGCGCGGGTGGTGGCCGTATACGCCGACGAGGCCGTGTGGAGCGCCCGCGATCCGTACGGGTTTCTGCCGACCTGGGGCGAGATCGACCAGCACCTGTTTGGCGAGGGGCGGCACTGGCACCTGCACGAGCGCCTCGGGGCCCGCACGATCGTGCACGAGGGCGTCGCGGGGGTGGCCTTCGCCGTCTGGGCCCCGGGGGCCCGGAGGGTGAGCGTGGTGGGACCCTTCAACGACTGGGACGGGCGCATCCATGCGATGCGCAAGCTCGGGGCCACGGGGGTGTGGGAGCTCTTCGTGCCCGACCTCGACGCGGGGGTGGCCTACCAGTACGAGGTGATCGCGGCCGACGGGGGGTGGGGGCGCAAGATCGACCCCGTGGCCCGGCAGACCGAGATGCGCCCGAGCGCCCGGGCGGTGGTCCCGGCCCCTTCGGGGCACGTGTGGCAGGACGCAGCGTGGCTCGCGGCCCGGGCCGAACGAAACGTCCGGCGGGCCCCGATGAGCGCGTACGAGGTCCACCTCGCGTCGTGGATGCGCATCCCCGAGGAGGACGACCGGTGGCTGACCTGGGCCGAGCTCGGGCCGCGGCTGGCCGCGCACGTCAAGGCCCTGGGATTTACCCACATCGAGCTGATGCCCGTCAACGAGCACCCCTTCGACGGGAGCTGGGGCTACCAGGTGACGGGGTACTTCGCCCCCACGGCGCGCTTCGGCGACCCCGACGGGTTTCGGGCCTTCGTCGACACCATGCACAGGGCCGGGATCGGGGTGATCGTCGACTGGGTCCCGGCCCACTTCCCGCGGGACACGTTTGCGTTGGCCCGGTTTGACGGGACGGCCCTGTACGAGCACCTCGACCCCCGTCAGGGCGAGCACCCCGATTGGGGCACCCTGGTCTTCAACTACGGCCGCCGCGAGGTGAAGAACTTCCTCCTGGCCAGCGCCCGGATGTGGGTGGCCGACTACCACGTCGACGGGCTGCGGGTCGACGCCGTGGCCTCGATGCTCTACCTCGACTACTCGCGGGCCACGGGGGAGTGGATCCCCAATGTGTACGGGGGGCGCGAAAACCTGGAGGCCATCGCCCTCTTGCAGGAGCTCAACACCCTGCTCCACGGGGAGTTTCCCGGGGTGATGGTGATCGCCGAGGAGAGCACCGCGTGGCCAGGGGTGACCCGCCCCGTCTACGCCGGAGGCCTGGGCTTCACCCTCAAATGGAACATGGGCTGGATGCACGACACCCTCGCGTATTTCGCCCGCGACCCGGTCCACCGCCGCTGGCACCACCACGAGCTCACCTTCGGCCTGCTCTACCAGTACGCCGAGCACTTCGTGCTGACCCTGTCGCACGACGAGGTGGTCCACCAGAAGCGCTCGCTCCTGGAGAAGATGGCGGGCGATCGCTGGCAGCGCTTCGCCAACCTCCGGGCCCTGTACGGCTGGATGTGGTGCCACCCGGGGCGCAAGCTCTTGTTCATGGGGGGCGAGTTTGGGCAGGAGCGGGAGTGGGACCACGCCCGATCGCTCGACTGGCACCTCCTGGCCGACCCCGCCCACGCGGGGGTGATGCGCCTCGTCGGGGACCTCAACGCCCTGTATCGCCTAGAGTCGGCCCTGCACGACGCCGACGACGACCCGGAGGGGTTTCGGTGGGTGGAGGCCAACGACAGCGACCACAGCGTCCTGGCCTTCCTGCGGCGCGACACGGCGGGGCGGGTGCTCCTCTGCGTCCTCAACGCCACCCCGGAGGTGCGGCACGGGTATCGGGTGGGGGTTCCGACCCCGGGGGTGTGGCAGGAGCGGCTCAACACCGACGCCGAGGCCTACGGGGGCAGCGGGGTGGGCAACGCGGGCCGGGCCTCCGCCGACGACCACGGGGCCCACGGGCACCCCTACAGCCTCGTCCTGACCCTGCCGCCCCTCGGGGTGGTGATCCTCGGTCCCGCCCCCACGGTGGACGCAGAGTAGAAGCCCGGGCCGCGAAGGGGTATCACCCTGAGTGTGAACGACGACGGCTGGGACTCCCCCACACGCTGCCGGGCCTGCGGCGACGGACACCCCCCCGGGACCCTCCTGTGCCCCGTGGCCGGGGAGCCCGTCCAGTACGGCCCCTGCGGCAGCACCGTCGATCGGTACGCCGTCCTGCGGCGCATCGGGGGCGGCGGGATGGGGGCCGTCTACCGGGCCCGGCACACCGTGCTCGACCAGGACGTGGCCCTGAAGATCCTGCACCCGCGGCTCGCCGCCCGCCACGAGGTCCTCGAGCGCTTCGTGCGCGAGGCCCGCACCGCCGCGGCCCTGCGCGATCCCCGCATCGTGCAGGTGTACGACAGCGGGGTCACCCCCGACGGGACCGCCTTCCTCGCCATGGAGCTCCTCCAGGGCGAACCCCTCGAGTCCCTCGTCGAGCGAGAGTCCCCGATGCCGCCCGGGCGGGCCGCGTCCCTGGTGGCCGAGGTCCTGGAGGTCCTGGCACTGGCCCACGACCGGGGGGTGGTGCACCGCGACCTCAAGCCGGCCAACGTGTTTGTCCTGCGCGACGCGGCCGGGCGGGATTCGGTCAAGCTGCTTGACTTCGGCATCAGCAAGACCGTCGACGCGGTGGAGGGGGTGGCCCTGACCCAGACGGGCGTGTTGCTTGGGACCCCGGTGTACATGGCCCCCGAGCAGGTCACCAACGCGAAGCACATCGACCGCCGGGCCGACCTCTACGCCGCCGGGGTGATGCTCTACGAGATGCTCTCGGGGCGCCTGCCCCACACCGGCCAGCACACCACGGAGATCCTCGTGCGGCTCATGACCGAGGCCCCGACCCCCCTCGCCACGGTGGCCCCGGGGACGAGCCCGGCCTTGTGCGCGGTGGTGGAGCGGGCCATGGCGCGCGAGCCCTCGGGGCGCTTCGACGACGCCCGGAGTTTTGCCGCGGCCCTGCGCGCGGCCGTGACTGCGGCGGACCCCGACCCGGGGCGTACGGCAGCGGGGCTCGCGGCGACCCAGGCGGTTCCGGTGTATCCCGCCCCGGGGCAGGGGGCCGTGCCTGCGACGGCGGAGGGGGTCGTGTATGCGGCCGTGGGGGTGACCCGGGAGGTCCCTGGGGGGGTGGGGATGGCCCCGTGGGCGGGCCCGGCCCAGATCGCCCTGACGGGACCTGCTCCGGGGCCCCGGGCCGAGCCTGGGAAGGCCACAAAGGGCCTCGGGCGACGGCAGATCGTGCTCCTGGCAGCGGTGGTCGTGGCGTCCCTGGCCCTGTCGATGTTGGGCTATGGGGTCCTGCGGATGATGGCCGACGACGACGACGACACCGCCCGGCCCCGAGGCGTCCCGGCCCAGACCCCGCAGCCCGCGATGGGGCCCGCGCCCCCTCCGGGGGGCCCGCAGCCCGCGATGGCCCCGATGGGTCCCCCCCGCACCCAGGAGCCGCCCCCGTCGCCCCTGCCCGACCTCTTCTGACCCCGGGGGAGGGGTCTACGGGCTATCGGCGGCCGAGGAGGAAGGCGATGGCCCCGGGAAACCGCCGGGCCCAGGCCGCCTCGTTGTGCTGTCCGCCGGGTTCGACCACGTAGCGCAGGGTCTCGCCGTCGCGGTACCCGAGGGCCCTCCAGGCCGCGGCGTGTTCGGCCGTGTTGGCCCGGTCGTCGGACGAGGGGCCGCTGTCGCCCGAGTCGATGTATACCCGCAGGGGCCGGGTGGGGCGCCCCGCGAGGCCCCTCACCTCCTGCAGGATCATCCGGTTGTCCCACCATGTGGACGGGGAGAAGATCCCGAGGTGGCCGAAGGTCTCGGGGTGGTGGACCCCCGCCCAGGCCGTGATGAGCCCCCCCAACGACGACCCGGCCAGGACGGTGTGCTCGCGCCCCGGGAGGGTGCGAAAGCTCGCGTCGATGAGGGGCTTGAGCTCCTCCACGAGGAAGCGGACGTACCGGGCCCCGAGCCCTCCGGCCATGCGGGTGGCGTCGCGGGTGGGGGTGTACTCGTCGATGCGGGCGGAGGTGTTCTCGACCCCGACCACGATGGCCTCGCGGACGGTGGCGTCTTCGGCCCCGGCGTTCATGGCCCGGTCGACGGCCCAGGGGGTCCCGCCGAAGGCCGCCCGGGGGTCGAAGAGGTTCTGACCGTCGTGGAGGTAGACCACGGGGTAACGCCGGGTGGGATCCTCGGGGTACGACGGGGGGAGGTACACCCACACCCCGCGGCTGTTCTGCAGGTGTATCGAGGGCACCGCGGCCCGCCACCGCGACACCGTGCCCGCCGCCCCAAAGAACCTGGCATCGACCTCCACGGTCTCCCCGGGTTCGGCCCGGTAGTTGGGCCCCCGCGACCAGGTCTCGTCGCCCACGAGGGGCTTCCACGCGAAGGGCGCCGTCACGGCCGCGCTGCGCCAGGTCCACACCCCGGGAGACTCCTCGGCGAAGGCCACCCCCCGCTCCCAGGTGAGCAGCCCCGCGGCGTCGCCCCGGAGGCTCAGCCCCCGCCCCATGAGCCCCCCGTGCCGGACCCGCAGGGTGGTCACCCGCCCCGCATCCACCGCGCTCGGGACATCCACCGCGCCCGAGACATCCACCGCTTCCGGGACATCCACCGCGCCCGCATCAAACCCCGGCACGTCGTCGGGCACGGTCCCCCCGCCCGGGCCCCCACATCCCAGGGTCAACGAGACCCACCCTGCCATCCACACGCCGTGCCGAACCCCGAACATGATCAACCTCCCTGCCGCCGGGACAACGTGCACGGAGACCGCCCCCCGTCAACGCCCGGAGCCAGTATGCAACCTTTTCGTCACACCCCGACCGTCCCGCATCGGTTGCATGTGCGCCCATCGGGTACCCCCGCCCCCGCAGCCATACAACGCCCCCGGTCGCCACAGGTCGTAGTCTGTGCGCGAAGCCAAAGCGAAGAGCCCGAAAAATCGGGGCCTCCTGGCCGGGCCTGGCGATCTGCATGCGGGGCATGGGGAGGCCGATGTTCAGGCTACGGATGCGCAGGGAGGGCCGTGGGACGAGGAAGAAGCGTCCTGGCCCCGCGATTGCAGACCCTTGCGGCCAGAGCTCCGGGTGCGCAGAGATGATCCCACGCGGGTTGTCGGACGACCGAAACAGGGACGGTGCAGGCGATGGCAACACAACGACGGTTCTTTCGGGCGGCGGGGTATCTGTTTACGTACTCGCGGGGCGAGGCGGCGGAGGTGGTCCTGGAGATGCATCGGGAGTGTCCCGAGACCCACGCCCGGTACTTCGTGACCCGGGCGATGTGCGCCCCCAACCGCACCGCGGCCTACGCCCGGGCCCTGGCCCTGGTGGCCTGGGTGCGGAGCCTCCAGGTGCCGGTGCGCCGCGAGCCCAAGGCCCAGGCCGTCCTCGAGCAGATCGCCACCCTCAACGACCGACTCGTCCGCATGCGTCGCCCCCGCGACGCGTCCATGGCCGCCGCCGTGACCCAGATCGTCGAAGGCCGGGTCACCGCCGCCGCGTAGGGGCTCGTCGTCAGTCGCCGCGTTTCAACTTCGCCCGGGCTGCGGACTCCTGGCTGCGCCGCTTCCACACCGCCCGGGCCGCCGCCTGGGCCTGCTTGTCGCCGCGGAGTTGGGCCGCCGTCGCCTCGCGTCGGAGCTTGTCCCAGGCCGCGTACCGCTCCCGTGGGAGGCTCCCGCGCTCCAGGGCCGCCCGCACGGCACAGCCCTTCTCGGGGCCGTGGCTACAATCCCGAAACTGGCACTGAGCACACAGGGCCGTCACGTCCTCGAAGGCCCGGTCGATGCCTTCGTCCACGTCCCACAGCCCGAGCTCGCGCATCCCAGGGGTGTCGATGACCAGGGCCCCGTCCCGGGTCTGAAACATCACCCGCTGGGTGGTGGTGTGCTGCCCCCGCCCGTCGTGGGCCCGGGTCGGGGTGGTGGCCATGGCCTCCGAACCCACCAGGCGATTGAGGAGGGTCGACTTGCCCGCCCCCGACGAACCCACGAGGGCCGCGGTCTGCCCTCGCAGCAGGGCCTCAAGGGCCTCGATCCCGTCGCCCCGGGTGCTGCTCACGGCCATCACCTCGGCCTCGGGGGCGACCGTACGCACCTCGGCCACACGGCCGTCGGGGGCGTCCAGGAGGTCGCACTTGGACAAGACCACCAGGGGCCTCGCCCCGCTCTCGGCGATCACGGCGAGGTAACGCTCCAGCCGACGGAGGTTGAAATCGTTGTCGACGGCCATCACGGCCATCACCCAATCGAGGTTGGCCGCCAGGACCTGCGGCCGGGCCACGTCGCCCGCGGCCTTGCGCACAAGGAGG
This sequence comes from uncultured Myxococcaceae bacterium, assembly GCA_964447205.1. Lineage (GTDB taxonomy): Bacteria > Myxococcota_A > Polyangia > Polyangiales > JAEUKH01. Next base: position 126,757 of record CAYUSB010000018.1, on the reverse strand, counting down.
CTCGACCGCGGCAGGACGGCCTCGATGCTGCGGGTGGCGGGGTCGAGGGCCACCCAGTCGCCGACGGCGGGGAGCCCGAAGGCCCGGTCGTGGTGACGCAGGCGCGATCGGGTCGTGGCCCGCACGAGCCCGTCGGGGGTCACGAGCTCCCACTCCGTCCCAAACACGCGGACCACCCGGGCGGGCACGGAGTCTCCCGCAGCGGTCTCCTCCCACAGGGCGGCCTGCCTCGGGCCCCACCCCCACGAAACCAAGGTCGAATGCTTCACACAAACCGTCCGGCGAGACCCCGTCGCGGGGCCTCGCACTAAGCCTCTCCCCCGGGTCCCTGTCAAACGCCCGCCCCGAGGACCTGTAGAAAAATTCCAGAGCCGCCGTCGTCCCGGTCCTCCCGAGGCCTCCAATGGAGGCACACTCCCCGCCATGCTGCGCGCCGCGACCCTCCTCTCCCTGGCGACCCTCCTCTGCGCCCCGACGGCCTGGGGCATCAACCAGCCCCGGGGAGGGCCGCGGATCCCGGTGGGCAACGAGCTCCAGTCCGTCTTCGCGGGGCGCGGAGAGATGCTGTCGGTGCAAGACGACGCGGCCATCCAACCCGAGCGTTTCGTGCCCGGGTGCCGGCTCACCTTCACCCTCGTGACCCGGGCCAACGCGGCCTTCCGCAACGCCTTCGGCTGGTACAACGTCCGGCCCGGGGTGCGCCCGACCCCCGCCGAGGCCCCCCGCGACCTGCACGTCCTCATCCCCTGCGACGCCCAGACAGGGCAGTCGTTCACCCTCGATTTGCGCAACAACCCCGACTACGCCGGGGGCGAGATCGGCTTCTTCCTGCGCACCCCCGAGGACGGGACCTCGGGCCGCTGCTCGGGCGACTGCTGCGCCTCGCTCTCGCGCACGGGCCACACGTACTACTCCGAGCGCGGGTACAACCCCGACTCGATGGGCGACGACTCGTACATCCACCTGCTCATCTACGACTCCCGGGCCCGGGCCCGGGCCTTCTACTTCGCGTGGGAAGACCTCTACTCCGGCGGCGACAACAACTTCACCGACTTCGTGGCCTCGGTCGACCAGATCGTCTGCACCGGGGCCGGGGCCCCCTGCGACACGGGGCGCCCGGGGGCGTGTTCGCAGGGCTCGCTCCAGTGTCGCAACGGGGCCCTGGCCTGCCTCGGGGCCGTCACCCCCGGGGCCGAGCGCTGCGACGGGGTCGACAACGACTGCAACGGCGCGGTCGACGAGGGGGAGGGCCTGTGCGGGGCGCGGATGGTGTGCGACCGCGGGGTCTGCGTCGACCGGTGTATGGGCGAGCTCGGGTGCTTCCCGGGCTTCGTCTGCACCGACCGGGGGACCTGCGTCGAGGCAGGTTGCGCGGCGGTGACTTGCGCGGCGGGGCAGCGCTGCGCCGAGGGCCGCTGCGTGGGGGCCTGCGACGGCCTGTCGTGCCCGCGGGGGCTCACGTGCCGGGCCGGGCGATGCGTCGACCCCTGCGCCGACGCGACCTGCGACAGCGACCAGGTGTGCGTGGAGGGCAACTGCGTCCCGCGGTGCGAGTGCGCCCGGTGCCCGGCCGGGCAGCGGTGCGGGACCGACGGGCGCTGCGTGGCCGAGGCCTGCGCGGCGGTGTCGTGCCCCGCGGGTCAGGGGTGCGTCGACGGTCAGTGCCGCGACGCCTGCGAAGGGGCCCGGTGCCCCGCGGGCGAGCGCTGCGAGGTGGGGCGCTGCGTGGCCGTGGCCCCCGTCGACAGCGGGGTCCGCGACGGGGCCGTCGAGGTGGGACTGGTCGACCTCGGGACCGACCTCGGGACCGATACGGGCCCCACCCTTGACGCCGGGGACGACGCGGGGGCTCCCATGGTGGTGGCTCCAGGCGATCGCGGGGGGTGCGGGTGCCGGACGGCAGGCGACACGTCGCGGGGCCGCGCGGGGGCCCTGGGGGTGCTGCTGGCCCTGGTGGGGGGGATGAGGCGTCGACGGCCCGGACGGGCCGCCTGAGGGCGACGACGGCCGAAGCGCGCCGCCGCCCGGAGGGGGTGTCGGTTAGTTGCGGTCGAAGGAGGGGGTGGTCGTGCCGGTGACGGTGGGGGCGTTGACCCCGATCCGGCCGACGCTCCCGGCCCCGCCGATGGCCGTCCCGCAGGTGGCCCCGCCGCCGCCGCCGCCGCTGACGCGGACGAGGCCGGTGCCAATCGTGGCGGTGGAGATGGCCTGGAGGCGCACGGCCCCGCCGGCTCCGCCTCCGCCGCCGCCCATCCCGCAGCCGACCCCGCCGCAGGCGGTGTTGCTCCCGGCCGCTCCGGCCGTGCCGAGGGCGTCGATGTTGCTGGTGGTGGTGATGGCGTTGGCCCGCACGAGCACGATGCCTCCGCCGTGGCCGCCCGCTCCAGGGTTGCCGCCGTCCTCGTCGGCCCCGCCTTCGCCGCCGGCCCCGCCGAGGAAGACCGTCCCCGCGAGGTCGGCCGCGCCCGCGAGGGCCCCGCCGGCTCCGCCCGGGATCGGGCAGGCCTCGCGGCAGGCCCCGCAGGTGCCGTTGCCTCCGTTGGTGCCCGCGGCCGCGTAGCCTCCGCCGCCGCCCGACGCGTCGTCCTGGCCCGCCCCGCCTCCGCCCCCGCCGTTGGCGTTGGCGGCGATGTTGGCGCTGCCGAGGCCCGCGGTGCCTTCGCCCTGGTAACCCCGGGCGCAGCGGTAGATGCACGGGTGGCCGCGGCCGCGGAAGCCACGCCCCGTCATGCTGATGGAGCCGTTGTTGGTGACGGTTCCGGCGGCGGCGAGGGCGAGGATGCCGCCGTGGTTGCCGCCCCAGGCCGGGGCCGTGAGGGTGGCCCCCGCGGGCACGGTGAGGGTGCGCACCTCTTCAACCCGCACGACCTGGGCCCGGGCGAGGGGGGCGTCGCTGGTGAAGTACCCGTTGGTGAGGGCCGGGGTGACCGTCAGGCTCGTGCCGCTGGCCGCCGTGACCCGGCGATACTCGTAGTACCCGACGGCCCCGGTGGCCCGCTGGGTCTGGTGGAGCACGACCAGGTCGCCCACGGAGAAGGTCCCGACCACGTTGGACAGGGCCACGGTGGTCGACCCCGCCGTGGCGCTGGCGCTGGCGAGGACGGCGTTGATGGTCAGGGTCCCCGACACCGTCACGTCGCGGGTCGAGGTGGTGAAGGCGCAGGCCCCCGCCGCGCAGGTCGAGCCGCCCGGGCACACCCGGCCGCAGGCCCCGCAGTGGCTCTCGTCCGCCTGGAGGTCGCGGCAGACGGCCGAGGGGCCGGTGCCGCAGAGGGTCTGTCCCGAGGGGCAGGTGCAGGTGCCCGCAGCGCAGGCGGTGCCGCCCGTGCAGGCGTTGCCGCAGGTCCCGCAGTTGCTGCTGTCGCCCGCGGTGAAGCGGCACACCGGGGTGGTCCCGCAGCTCGTGAAGTCCGAGGCGCAGTCGCCGAAGCGGTAGCGCAGGGTGTAGTTGCCCGGGACGCGGCTGCCGAAGGTGTCGACGTACCAGGCGTGCAGGCCGGGGCCCGCGGGGACGGTGGGCTCGATCGAGGACTGGAGCCCGCAGAAGTCGTCGTTGCAGACGGAGACGGGCGTACGGGCCGGGCTCTGCTGGTGCAGGACGGTGTCAAAGTTGGTGGCCCCGCAGGTGCTCAGGTGCAGCCGGGTGGCCGTAAAGGCCGAGCAGGTGGAGAAGAAGAACATGTTCTCCGGCCCGCTCGACGAGCACCCGCCGTTGACCCGGCCGGTGCCAGGGGCCACGGTCCCGGTGACGGTCTGGGAGCCGCCCACCGAAGGGATGACCCGGGTGACGGTCCCGCTGCCTACGGGGAGGTGCTGGAAGCGGATGGTGGCCCGCCCCTGCGAGCATCCCGACAGCACGAGGTAGTACCGCCCCGCGACGAGGCGGGCCACGAGCTGCGAGCGGAGCGAGCCGCACGCGTCGTCGTTGCAGGTGGTGAAGTCCCCCGAGGCGGGGGTGATGTTGGCGCCCGAGGCGTTCTGGAGGAAGAGCGAGCTGTCCCAGGTCTGGCCGTCGAGGGTGTCGGCGTAGACCACCTCCTCCTGGGTGAGCGTAAACGTATAGAACACGTCACGCCCGCTCGTGCACCCGCACGTCCCCGCGGTGTCGTTGCGGGCCCCGGTGGTGTCGGCGGTGAGGGTGGTGGCTGGGGCCATGAGGGGAATGGCCTCCGCGCCCCCGCGGAGGTCGTTGGCGGGCACGGTCCCGCACAGCCCGGCCACGCACGACTGCCCCATCGGGCAGGCGGTGCCGCAGGCCCCGCAGTGGGTGCTGCTGCTCTGCAGGTCGGCGCAGGTGGTGACCCCGGCCGCCGTGCAGGCGGTCTGCCCGGTGGGGCAGCGACAGACCCCCATCACGCAGCTCTGCCCCATGGAGCAGGCCCTCCCGCAGGCTCCGCAGTTGGCCGAGTCGGTGGCCACGGTGACGCACGAGGTCCCGCACACGGTCTGCCCCATGGGGCAGGTGCAGGCCCCGGCGGCGCAGGTCTGGGCCGATCCGCAGGCCGTCCCGCAGGCCCCGCAGTGGGCCTGGGCGGTGGTCGTGTCGACGCACTGCCCGCCGCAGAAGGTCTGGCCCATGGGACAGGCGCAGGCCCCGGCCACGCAGGTCTGGCCGCCGCTGCACGAGGTCCCGCACATCCCGCAGTGGTTGTTGTCGGTCTGGGGGTCGGCGCACACCGTCATCGAGCCGGTCCCGCAGGCCACCCGGCCCATGGGGCAGGCGCAGGCCCCCATCGTGCAGCTCTGGCTCGGGGGGCAGGCGTTTCCGCACATCCCGCAGTTGGCCGTGTCGGTCTGGGCGTTGACGCAGCTCCCGCCGCAGAGGGTCTGGCCGGTCGGGCAGGCGCAGGCCCCCGCGGTACAGCTCTGCCCCGACGGACAGGCCGTCCCGCAGGCCCCGCAGTTGCGGTCGTCGGTCTGGGTGTCGACGCAGATCCCGGCGCAGGCCACGCGGCCCATGAGGCACGCGCAGGTCCCCATCACGCAGCTCTGGCCCATGGGGCAGGAGGTGCCGCAGGCCCCGCAGTTCATGGTGTCGTTGGTGAGGTCGACGCAGCGCTCGCCGCACATCATCATCGGGGACGAACAGGGGGCCGGGACATCGACCACGTCCTCGCCTGCGTCCACAGGGCCCGTATCGGCAGGGCCCGCATCGGCAGGGCCCGCATCGGCAGGGCCCGTATCGGCAGGGCCCGCATCGGCAGGGCCCGTATCGGCAGGGCCCGTATCGGCAGGGCCGAGGTCGGTGACCCCGACGTCGTCGCTGGGGGTACCCCCTCCGCTGCTGCCACAGGCAGCGAGGAGGAGGGTCGCGGCGAGCCAGGCTCCGCGACGCTCTCGTTGGATGAATCTCATGGGTCCTCCCGAATGGGTTGCCGCGCGGGGATCGTCTCCGCGAACATCGCCGGACCGCCCCGCGGGCGCGCCAGTGTACGCGCCGCCCCCCCCGCCCGGGAACGTCCCTCGCACTGGAATCGTCGCCGCCCCTGCGGGCGTCAGGCGGTCGCGAACGTCACGCCAGGACCCTGGCCAGGGCGTACCCGAGGGCCGCCCCGGAGAGCGCCCCGAGGGCCGCCCCGAACATGGACCAACGCCCGAAGACGGGGCTGAAGCGGTTGGCCCGCGCGATGACCCCGGCCGCCCGGCTCTGGTGCAGGGCCGTCTCTTGCAAGAGGAGGGCCTCGCGCTGGTCGAGGAGGGCCCGGTCGACCAGATTGTGCGTCCCACAATACCCACAGGGGACCATGGCCCCCCATTGTGTGGGCAGGTCGGCCCCGCAGCAGCGACAGCGGGCCGGGGCCCCCTCGAACCGCGGGGGCCTGGCCCGGCGCTCGGGGGTGATCAGGGCCCGGTATTGTCGCAGGGCCAGGCTCCACCCGACGAACATGCCCCCCACCACCCCGACCCCGAGGGCGGGCCACAGGCACGCAGGCAGCAGGATCTCCATCCGGGCCGCGGGGTCGAGGGAGGCCCCGGCCCGCTCGAGGGCCGCGGAGGTCGACCCGAGGTGGTTGAGCCCGTTGAGGACCATCACAGCCCCGACCACGATCCCGCCCATCCAGGGCCGGGCGGCGATGAGCTGGTCGGCGTGGTGGGCGGGGGCCTCGGCGGCGTCCTGGGCCATCCGCAGGAGGGCCACTCGCTCGCGGGAGACCCGCAGCCGGTCGTCGCCCGAAAGGGTCTCCTGGGCCCCGCAGTAGGGGCACTCGAGGGGAAGGAGGTCTCCGTAGAGGACCCCCTGCCCGCGGGGGACCATGGCCGCCCCGCAGCGCTGACACGGGAGGGGCTGCTGCTCGGGGCCGGGGTGCATCGCGGGGAGGGCCACTCAGCGGCCCATCGGGGGCGGCGGAGGAGAGGGGGCCACGGCGGGTCGGCCCTCCAGGACATCGGCGATGGCGAGGAGGGTCTGGAGCACGGTCTCGGCGTAGTGGACCCCGTAGGAGGTCCCGAGGGGGCTCATCTCGAAGCGCACGACCCCGTCTCCGCCCACGACGTGGACGTAGGTCATGGCCGTGAGGGCCCCGACCACGGGGGCGAGGGTGGGGCCGAGGCGGGGCTCTGGGGTGAAGAGCAGAAGGCTCTGGTCGAGGGCGAACTGCCCGAAGGGCTGCGGTCCAAACGACGTGGCCCGCTCGACCACGAGGTACTGGTTCTCGTTGCGGAGGGTGATCTCGAAGGGCGGGACCGCGGCCCGGACGGCCACCGACAGGGCGCAGCGGTATTTGCGGGTGTAGGTGATCTCCAGGACCCCCCGCTCGACATGGGTCTGGTCGTAGAGCTCAAACTGCACCGCGTGGTCTCGGTGCTGCCCCACCATCCGGGCCGTGTGGGCGGGGGTGTCCGACGACATCCCGACCAGGGCCGGGGCGGCCCGGGCCACCTCGGCGTCGCGGCTGTTGATCAGGAGGTTGTAGTTCGGGTCCCCATCGACCATCTGGAGCTGCCACCGCCCGGCCAGGACCCCGAGGCCGTACTGAGGGTTGTCCTGGAGGGTCTGGGCCCGGAGCTTCATGCCGCGGAGGTACATCAACCCCACGACGCACAGCATCACGAGGGGCAGGACGTAGGTCTGGATCGGGATGTCACCCATCGGGAGGACCTATTCCTTGCGCTGGTTGCGGGCGCGGAGCTTGGCCGCGTAGCCGTCCTTGTTGACCTGGCGGGCCCGGCTGACGGCGAGGGCGTCCGCGGGCACGTCGACGGTGACCACGCTGCCTGAGCCTACGTAGGCCCCGGCCCCGATGGTGACGGGGGCCACGAGGGAGCTATTGGACCCGACGAAGGCCCCGGCCCCGATGGTGGTGAGGTGCTTGCGGGCCCCGTCGTAGTTGCAGAAGATGGTCCCGGCCCCGATGTTGGCCCCCGGGCCCACGTCGCCGTCGCCGAGGTAGGCGAGGTGGTTGGCCTTGGCCCCCTTGCGGAGGCGGGTCTTCTTGAGCTCGACGAAGTTGCCCACGTGGGCCCCCTCCTCGACGTGGGACTCGGGGCGGACGTGGGCGAAGGGGCCGATCTGGGCCCCGGTCTCGACCTGGCTCCGGCTGAGGACGGAGTAGGGTTTGATGGTGACCCCCTCGCCGACGAGGGTGTCGTCGAGGACCGACCCCACGTCGACGACCGTCCCGGCCCCGACCCGGGTCCGGCCCCGCAGGACGCAGCCCGGGCCGATGGAGACGTCGGGGGCGAGGACCACGTCGCGCTCGACCCGGGCCCCGGTGGCGATGCGAACCCCGGCCCGGCGATGCTCCTCCGCGATGCGGTGCAGGAGGAGGTCCTCGACCCGCACGAGCTCGGCCCGGTCGTTGACGCCCTGGAGGCTCGTGGGGTCGCCCGCGAGGGAGGCCACGGTCCCGTCGCGGGCCGCGAGGGCCACGAGGTCGGTGAGGTAGAACTCTCCCTGGCTGTTGTCGGCCCCGATGCGCCCGAGGGCCTCCTCGAGGAAGGACCGGGAGACGCAGTAGAAGCCAGGGTTGACCTCGCGGACCTTGGCCTCCTCGGGGCTACAGTCGCGGTGCTCGCGGATGGCCATGACGCGCCCCGCGGGGTCGCGCAGGATGCGGCCGTACCCGCGGGGGTCGTCGACGAGGGTGGTGAGGAGGGCGAGGGGGGCCCCCGAGGCGCTGCGCAGGGCCCCGAGGGCCCGCAGGGTCACGGCCTCGACGCAGGGGACGTCCCCGTAGGTGATCATCACCTCGTCGACCCCAGGAACCACCGCGGACAGGCCCGCCCGGACGGCGTCGGCGGTCCCCCGCTGCTCGGCCTGGACGGCGAACCCCACCCGGGCCCCGAAGCGCTCATGGACGGCCCGTTCGACGGCCTCGCGCCCGTGACCCACCACCAGGACCACGTCGTCGGAGCCCGCTCCCAGGGCGGCCTCGATGGCCCAGTGCACCATCGCGGCCCCCGCCACAGGGTGCAGGACCTTGGGCACCGCGCTCTTCATCCGGGTCCCCTGACCCGCGGCCAGAACGATCGTACAACGACGGCTACTCACGGCGTCTCCTCCCGTGGGCGCCCGTCGGTTCCGCGGGCCCACGCAGGCCCGGGGGTGTATCACGGCCGCGGTCGACCACGCGAGGGGGTGCCTCGGCCCCCGCGATGGCGTAGCGTGCCCGGGGAACAACCCGTGAACGAAACCATCACCGTCGGCGTGTACGGGGGCAGCTTCAACCCCCCCCATGTGGCCCACCTCCTGGCCGTGTCGTACGTCCTGGCCACGCAGCCCGTCGACCGGGTGTTGGTGATCCCCGCGTACGACCACCCCCTCGGCAAACACCTGGCCCCCTTCGCCCATCGCCTGGCCATGTGCGAGGCGGCCCTGGCCGACCTGCGACGGGTCGAGGTCTCGGACATCGAGGCCTCCCTGGCCCAGCCCTCTCGCACCCTCTACACCCTCCAGGCCCTCGCGGCCCGACACCCTCGCTGGTCTCTCCGCCTCATCGTCGGGAGCGACATCCTCGACGAACGCGACAAGTGGTTCGCCTGGGACGAGATCGTGGCCCTGGCTCCTCCCATCGTCCTCGGGCGCCTCGGCCATCCGCACCCCGAGGCCCCCGTGGCCGTCCTGCCCGAGGTGGCCTCCCGCGACCTCCGGGCCCGCCTGGCCGCAGGCCAGTTCGTCGACCCCCTCCTGCCCCGCTCCGTGGCGGCCTACATCCGCACCCACGGGCTCTACCGGGCATGACCCGCCCGGGGCCCGTGGTGGTCGTCGGGCGCGGCCGGATGGGGTCCCTCCTGGCCCAGGCCTGGAAGTCCGCCGGGGTTCGGGTCGACCTCGTGGCCGGGCGCTCCGCGGGGCAGGGAGAGGCCCCCGCAGGGCTCGCAACCGAAGGGCCAACCTTGTGGGTCCTGGCTGTACGCGACGGGGCCCTCGAGGCCACGGCCGAGGCCCTGAGGCCGTGGGTTTCGCCCGACGCGGTGGCCGTGCACCTGGCCGGGATACGCGGCCCCGAGGCCCTCCTGCCCCTGCGCGGACACGTGCAGGCCCTGGCCTCCGCCCATCCCCTGGTGGCCGTGTCCTCGCCCCAACCGGGCCGGAGCCTCCGGGGGTCTGCGGTCCTGTGCGAGGGAGACCCCGCGGCCCTCGTCCGCTGCGAGGCCGCCTTCGGGGCCCTCGGGGTCTCGGTCTGGACGGCTCCCTCCGTCGATCGGGCCACCTACCACGGCGGGGCCGCCCTGGTCGCCACCGGGGCCGTGGCCCTGGCCCAGGGGGCCTCGGACGCCTTCCGGGCCGCCCTGGGCGGAGCGGGCTCGGAGCCGATGGTGCGGGCCGCGGTGGCCTCCCTCCTGCGCAGCGTGGCCGACAACGTCCTGGCCGACGGGGCCGACGGGGCCCTGGCCTCGCCCCTCCTGCGCAACGACACCCGAGCCGTCGCAGCCCACCTGGCCGCCCTCGGGGCCGTCGACCCGCGGGCCGCGGGCCTCTACCGGGCCGCCCTGCGTCGGGTGCTGAAGACCCTCCGGGCCCGGGGAGATGTCACGACCGAGACCCTCGACGCGGCCGAGGTCCTCGCGTCCGAAGGGGCCTGAGCCCCGTGAAGGGGTCTTGCGCCCCGCCCGGGCCGAGAGGCATGGTGAGGCCGATGGTCGTTCGTTGGCTGTGCGCGGTCACCCTGGTGGCCCTGGGGGTGGGCCTCGCGCCCCGAGGGCTCGAAGCCCAGCGGGGGGGAGAGGCCCCGCGGGTGGCCCTCCTCGATGGGGACCGGGGCCTCCTCGTGCGGGACGGGAACCTCTACTGGCAGCGGGACGGGCGATGGGTCCGGGCACCCCTGGTGGGGGCCTCGGCCGTCGACGTGGTGTCGGCCCGGGGGGCTCTTTGGGTCCTGGGTCGCGGGGCAGGGGCCCTGCGGGGCCACGTCCTGGTGCTGCGCTACGAGGCCCCCGACCGGCTCACCCTGGTGGACTCCGCCCCGGTGGGGGCCGGGTTTGTCCCGCGGGCCCTCGGGGTCGAGCGGGAGGCCTTCCAGCTCGGCGGGGACAACCCCCCGCTCCTGAGGCTGCAACGGGGAGAGGTCACGGGCATGCTCGCCGGGGGCCCCGGGGTCGACAGGCTCCAGTGGAGCCCCGACGATGTCCTGGTGATGGGACACCCGGGGCGCGGACCGAGCGCGTGGCGTTGGGGCGCGCACCGCCCACAGTTGCGCCCGGGCACCTGGAGGCTCCTCGTCGGCCGCGCCGGAGCCCTCGGGGTCCTCGCAGACGGAACCGTCCTCCGCGGCCTGCCCTGGGGCCCTGTCCGCGGCCCCGACCGGCTCGCCCCTCCGTGGCCCCCGAGCCCGGTCGCTCCCGTGGCCGGGGCGGTCGACGCCGCCGGGCGGGTCGTGCTCGTGGGGCCCGACGGGGCCGGGTGGCGTACGGCGGGGCGAGCCTGGACCTCCCTCGGCAGGCTCCCCGAGGCCCCGGTGGCCCTCCTCGGGGCGGGGGAGGGGGTCGAGCCCGTCCACGCCGTGCTCCGCGACGGGCGCTGCCTCGCCCTGGAGGGGCAGGCCTGGGTCCCGCGGGTCGGCCGGGCCCACGGAGACTGAGGGACTTCTTCGCGGGGTAGACGCAGGGCCCGGGGATGTGCGAGAAACCTGCCCGCGGCGCCCTCCCCCCGGCCGCCCCGCCGACGTACCTTCTCCTCCCGGAGAGGCTCTCGTCCGAGGAGGGCCCAGAGGCGGGGCTACGGGTCGTCCACGGAGGCATCTCGGTTATGGTTCAGCACTCATGGGGTCCGCCGCCGCAGCTCTCGCCGCAGGGGATGACCCTGGAGCGGCACATCCTCGAGCGTCAGCGCTCCATCCCCGGGGCCACGGGCGATTTTACCGGGCTCTTCCAGCAGATCGCCCTGGCCGCCAAGATCATCAACTCCCGGGTCCGCCAGGCCGGCCTGGCGGGCATCCTCGGCCTCACGGGCGAGCGCAACGTGCAGGGGGAGGAGGTCCAGAAGCTTGACGAGTTTGCGCACAACGTCCTCGTGCGCTCGGTCGAGGCCGGCGGGCACCTGTGCCTCATGGCGAGCGAGGAGACGGCCGACCCGATCCGCATCCCCGAGCAGTACCCGACGGGGAAGTACGTCCTGCTCTTCGACCCCCTCGACGGCAGCTCCAACATCGACGTCGACATCTCCATCGGCACGATCTTCTCGGTGCACCGCCGGGTCACCGTCGGGCGCAACGGCTCCCTCGTCGACTGCCTCCAGCGGGGCTCGGCCCAGGTGGCCGCGGGGTACGTGATCTACGGGTCGAGCACCGTGCTCGTGTACACCACCGGCGACGGGGTCCACGGGTTTACCCTCGACCCGGCCGTGGGGGAGTTCTTCCTGTCGCACGAGAATCTCCAGGTGCCCCGGCGGGGGCGGTCGTACTCGATCAACGAGGGCAACACCTACCTCTGGAGCCCGGCCACCCGGCGGTGGGTCGAGCACCTCAAGACCCCGCAGCCCGTCCCCGGGGCCGACGGGGCCAAGGTCACCCACTCGGCCCGCTACGTGGGCTCCCTCGTGGCCGACTTCCATCGGACCCTCCTCAAGGGCGGGGTCTTCGCCTACCCCGCCGACGCCAAGAGCCCCTCGGGCAAGCTCCGGCTCCTCTACGAGGCCGCCCCCATGGCGTTCATCTGCGAGGCCGCGGGCGGGGCCGCCAGCGACGGCCGCCAGCGGATCCTCGACATCGAGCCCGACCGCCTGCACTGCCGGGTCCCCCTCTTCCTCGGCAGCCGCGACGACGTCCTCGAGGCCGAACGTTTCCTGCAGGAAGACCTCACCCAGGAGGACGGCTGACGTGACCGACCGCGGCCCCATCCCCCCCGTGCGCGACGCGGTCGACCCCGAGGCCATCCCCGCCGACGCCCGGTCGATTTGCGCCATCCTCGCGTCGGCCGGACACGGGGCCTGGGTGGTTGGGGGCTGCGTCCGCGATCACCTCCTCGGCCGCCCGGTCTCCGACTGGGACGTGTGCACCTCGGCCCGCCCCGAAGAGGTGGTCCGCCTCTTTCCGCGGAGCATCCCGACGGGGATGGCCCACGGCACGGTCACCGTCGTGCGCGGGGGCGAGCACTACGAGGTCACCACCCTCCGCGGCGAGGGGGCCTACACCGACGGCCGACGCCCCGACGCGGTGCACTTCCTCGACGACGTGCGCGACGACCTGGCCCGGCGCGATTTTACCGTCAACGCCATCGCCTACGACCCCCTCACGGGCCTCCTGGTCGACCCCTTCGGGGGCCGCGACGACCTGCGGGCGGGTCTCCTGCGGGCCGTGGGAGATCCCCTCCAGCGCTTCCGCGAGGACGGGCTCCGCGTGCTGCGAGGGGCCCGCTTCGTGGCCTCCCTGGGCTTTCGCCTCGAGCCTGACACCGAGGCCGCCATCTCCGGGGCCCTCGATGTCTTCGGTCGGGTGAGCCCCGAGCGGGTGCGCGACGAGTGGGTCAAGACCCTCAAGGCCCCGCAGCCCTCCGAGGCCTTCCGGGTGATGCAACGCCGGGGCATCCTCGCCCGGGTGGCTCCGGCCCTCGACGCCCTGGCGGCGCAGCCGAGCCCCCGCAGCCCCGCCCTCGACGCCCTGACCCACAGCCTCCTCATGGTCGACGCCACCCCCGTCGACCCGACCCTGCGGGTGGCCGCCCTGTGGGCCCTGGCCGACCCCAACCCGGCGAGCCTCTCGGCGTCCGTGAGCGGGTGGCTCAAGGCGTGGCGCTTCAGCAACGCCGAGCACGACCGGGTCGTGCGGGCCCTGCGGCACTGGGGAGCCGTCGAGGGGCTCGCCGAGGCCGACGACCCGACCCTGCGCCGGTGGATGCGCGACACTACGGTAGCCGGGCTCGACGACGCCCTGGCCCTGGCCCGGGCCTGCCGACGGGCCAGCGGCGAGGTGTCCCTGTGCGTGGTCGTGGACGGGGTGGCGGTGCGGGTGGCGGCCGAGCAGGCCGCGGGGGTGGCCCTCACGGCCCGCGAGCTGTGCCTCGACGGGGGGGCCCTGATGGCGGCCCTGAAACTCAGCCCCGGCCGCACCCTCGGGGTCCTGATGCAGTGGCTCCTGGAGGCCGTCCTCGACGACCCCAAGGCCAACACCCCCGAAGGCCTCCTGGCCCTGGCTCGGGAGCGTCTGGCTGAATCGGCATCGAGGGCTTGACCGGGGGCCCCCGACAGGCGTAGCCCGTGGAGGCGTTGGGCGGGGGAGAAGGACTCGGAGGGATCGTGCTGCTCGATGAAATCAGGCGACAGATGATGGCCGCGATGAAGGCCGGGGACACCGTCCGCAAGGAGATCCTCCGGGTGGCCATGGGGGAGATCACCATGGGCGCCGAGCGGGCGGGGGGGGCCGACGACGGGTTCGCCCAGCAGGTCCTGCGTCGGCTGGTCAAGAGCAACGGCGAGACCCTCCGGCTCAGCACCGACCCGGCCCAGAAGGCCGTCCTCCAGCAGGAGATCGACATCCTCGAGGCCCTCCTCCCGAAGGGGATGAGCCTCGAGGCCCTGGTCGAGGCCCTCGAGCCGGTGCGCGAGGCCGTGCGTTCGGCGCCCAACGAAGGGGCCGCCACGGGGGTCGCCATGAAGCACCTGAAGTCTGTCGGGGCGGTGGCCCCGGGCCGCGACGTGGGCGACGCCGTGCGGAGGCTTCGGGCCTGACGAGGGAGCACGATGCAGCGAGCGGGGGATGACGGGGCGGCCATGGCGATGCTCCGGGCGCTGGCGGGGCGCTCGGGGCTCGACGACGCGATGTTGGGCGAGGCCCTCGGGTCGCTCCCGTACCCGGCGGCCCTGCTCGACCGCGAGGCCCGGGTCGTGCGGGTCACCGAGGCCGCCACCGCGCGGACGGGGCTGCTCCCGGGGGACGACTGGTTTGGCCGTACGGCCACGCCCGACAGCGCCGCGCGGCTGCGTCAGGGCTACGCCGAGGCCCAGCGGTCGCCCGGGGCCCCCTTCGAGCACCTGCAACGGCTGGGCGAGGAGGGGTACTCCCGCATCGCGTGGCACTACGTCGTGCGTCCGGTGGACGGGGCCGGGGGCGGGGCCCTGGTGTTTGGCGCCTTCCGCTCCGACCCCCCGTGGGACGCCGCGGCGGTCCTCCAGCTCGCCGGCGACGCGATCTTCATCGCCGACCCGACGGGTCGTTTCGCCATGGTCAACGAGCAGGCCTGCGCCCTGGTGGGGTACTCCCGGGGGGCCCTCCTGGGGCTGGAGTTTGTCGCCCTCCTCGACCCGGAGTCCCTGCAAGAAGACCCCCTCCAGGTGGTCGAGCTCCAGTCCCGACGGAAGGTCGTGGTCGAGCGGGTGGTGGTCCACCGCGACGGGTCGAAGATCCCCATCGAGGTCGGGGCCACCCTGCTCCCCGGGGGGTACGTGCAGGCCATCGTACGCGACCTGCGCCCCCGCCGGGCCGCCGCCGAGGCCCTGCGCCGGAGCGAGGCCATCCTGCGGGCCGTGACCGAACACCTCCCCGACATCGTGGTGGTCCACCGGGAGGGGCGGGTGGTGTACGTCAACCCCGCGGCGGCTCGGGCCTGGGACAAGGGCGACGCCAACGATCTGGTGGGTCGGCCGATCCTCGACCTCGTGCACCCCGACGAGCGGGCCGTGGTGGCCGCCCGAGTCCGGGCCATGATGACCACCAACAGCCCGATGGGGGTGCAGCTCGAGCGGCTCATCCGGCGCGACGGGTCGACCCTGCTGGCCGAGGTGGCGGCCCTGCCTGTCGAGTTTGACGGCCATCGTTGCGTCATGGCCGTAGCCCGCGACGTGACCGAGACCATGGCCATGCGGGCCCGCCTGTCGCAGGCCGACCGGATGGCCAGCGTCGGGCTCCTGGCCGCAGGGGTGGCCCACGAGATCAACAACCCCCTCACCTACGTGCTCCTCAACCTGGAGAGGCTCTCCGCGGCCCTCACCGAGGCGGGGTACTTCGCGTGGGCGGGCTGGGCCGCCGAGGCCCGGGAGGGGGCCTCGCGGGTGCAGAAGATCGTTCGCGACCTGCGGAGCTTCGCCCGGGCCGATGAGTCCGAGTCGGGCCCCATCGAGGTAGGCCCGGTGATCGACGCGGCCCTGCAGCTCGCGGCCAACGCCCTGCGGTTTCGGGCCCGGGTGCAGCGCGACGACGGCCCGGGGCCCGCTCCCAAGGTCCTGGCCAACGAGGGCAGGCTCTTGCAGGTGTTTGTCAACCTTCTTGTCAACGCCTCGCACGCGGTGGGCGAAGGCGACCCGGAGGGCAACGTGGTACACATCGAGACCCGCGTGGTCGATGGCAAGGTGCGGGTGGCGGTGCGCGACACCGGGCGGGGCATCCCGGCCGAGCACCTCCCGCGGCTCTTTGAGCCCTTCTTCACGACCAAACCCGTGGGGGAGGGGTCGGGCCTGGGCTTGTGGATCAGTCACAACATCGTGACTTCGTATGGAGGGAGCATCGAGGTGGAGAGTGTGGTCGGCCAGGGGAGCACGTTTGCCGTGGTTCTGCCGTGCGTCGCCGAGGTCGGGGAGGGGCGGTCGGCGCAGGGGGTCGACGCCGCGGCCGCCGAGCCGCCTCCGTCCGGCGGCAAGGGCCCGGGGCAAGGCCCGGGGGGTGGCCCTGAAGATGGCCCTGGGGGGAGGTCGGGAGGTGGTTCGGGGCCGCGCACGGGGCGTCGCCCGCGGGTCCTGGTGGTCGACGACGAGCCCATGATCTTGTTGAGCCTCGGGGCCCTCCTGGCCACCCAGTACGAGGTCGTGACGGTCGGGTCGGGGGAGGCAGCCCGGGCCACGTTGCGCGACGACCGTCGATTCGACGTGATTCTGTGCGACCTGATGATGGCCGAGGTCACGGGGATGGACCTCTACCGCGGGCTCGTCCCGGTCGACCCGGCCCTGGCCGGGCGGATGGTTTTTATGACTGGGGGGGCCTTCACCGAGGGGGCCGAGCGCTTTCTGGCGGAGGTCAGCAACCCCCGGGTGGTCAAGCCCTTTGAGTACCCGGCCCTGGTGGCCCTCATCGATCAGCTCGCCGCGCGGGCCGAGGTCGAAGACCCGCCTCTTTCTTCTTCCCCACGCGAACGATGATCGACCTGCACTGCCACCCCCTGCCCGGGATCGACGACGGGGTCCGCACCGCGGAGGAGGGAGTGAGCCTGCTCGCGGGGCTACGTTCGCTCGGGATCGAGACCGTGGTGGCCACTCCCCACGTGCGCCCGGGGGTGTGGGACAACCGCCAGGCCTCCCGCGCGGCCGCCCACGCGGTGCTCGGGGTTGCCCTCGACGCGGCCCGGGCTGCGGGCACCCCGCTGCCCCACCTCGAGCTCGCGGGGGAGCATATGTTTGACGACGTCCTGCGCGACCTCCTGGCCCGGGGCGAGGCCCTGACGTACCCAGGCGGGGGGGCGGCCCTGGTCGAGTTCGCGTACGACGCCATCCCCCTGCGGATCGAGCTCCAGCTCTGGCGGATGGCCCGATCGGGGGTTCGTCCCGTTCTGGCCCACCCTGAGCGGTATGTCCCCATCCAGCAGAGCGACGAGCGCCTCGAAGAGCTCCTCGGGGCCGGGGTGTGGCCCGTCCTCGACACGATGTCCCTGGTCGGGGCCTACGGGCGGCGGGCCCAGGCTGCGGCCACGCGGTTCCTCGCGGCGGGCAAGTACGTGGCCGCGTGCTCCGACGCGCACAAACCCGCGGATGTCCCCGTACTTCAGGAGGCCCTCGGGGTGCTTGAGCGCCTGGTCGGGGCCGACGGGGTGCGGCGCTTGTGGGTCGACGGGCCGCGGAGGGTGCTCGACGCGGCCGCCGTGGCGCCGGGCGACAAGAAGCCGGGCAACCGCGGGGGGTGACGACTACAGGGTGACGACCGCGGCGCCCCAGGTGTAGCCCGAGCCGAAGGCGGCGAAGAGGAGGGTGTTGCCCTCTTTGGCCCGTCCGTCGCCCCAGGCCTCGGAGAGGGACAGGGGGATCGAGGCCGCGGTGGTGTTTCCGTACCGGTCGAGGGTGGTGACGACCTTCTCCATGGGCAGGTCGAGCTTGCGGGCCACGTACTCGTTGATGCGGAGGTTGGCCTGGTGGGGCACGAAGAGGTCGACCTGGCCGAGGGTGCGCCCGGCCCTGGCCAGGGCCTCGTGGGAGGCCTCGGGCATCTTGTCGGTGGCCCAGCGGAAGACCTGCTTGCCGTTCATCTGGGGGAAGTGGCGGCGCTCGTCGAGCATGGCCGAGGTGAGGCGGTCGGGGGCCGAGCGCGAGGCCGGGGCCTCGATCCAGAGGTCCTGGGCCCCCGCCCCGTCGGCATGGATCACCACCGAGTGAACCCCCCGGCCTTCCACCTCGGTCGGCCCGAGGACCACGGCCCCGGCTCCGTCGCCGAAGAGGACGGCCACGTCGCGGCCGGCGTCGCTGAAGTCGAGCCCCGTCGAGTGCACCTCGGCCCCCACCAGGAGGACCCTGCGGTACATCCCGCAGCGGATCCAGGCGTCGGCTACGGACAGGCCGTAGAGGAACCCCGAGCACTGGTTGCGCACGTCGAGGGCGGGCACGCCCTTGAGGCCGAGCTTGTGCCCGAGGAAACACCCCGACCCGGGGAAGAACACGTCGGGCGAGAGGGTCGCGAAGATGATGGCGTCGATCTCGGAGACCTCGACCCCGGCCCGCGCGCAGGCCATCTGGGCGGCGGGGACGGCGAGGTCGCTCGGGCCGATCCCGTCGTGCTCGATGAAGCGGCGCTCGCGGATCCCGCTGCGCTGGACGATCCACTCGTCGCTGGTGGCGAACATCTTGGCGAGGTCGTGGTTGGTGACGACGCGCGAGGGCACGTAGTGGCCCACCCCAAGGATTGCGGTCTGTGTCATGGCGGTGACCGGGACGCTCGCCCCGAACGGTGGCAGAGTCAATCCCCCTCCTCAGGGGCGGGCGGCCCGGGCCCGGTCGCAGCCCGCGCGCAGAGTCCGCGCCGCGGGGCCCCGCAACAGCCCGCACCCCCGCGCCACAAACCCCCGCAACGAAGCCGGAACCACCCGCACCACCCCGTCGTCCCCCCCGGTGGCCAGGAGGTCTCCGTCGGGCGAAAAACTCAGGGTCCGTACAGCCCCGCGGTGACCGGCATAGACGGCCAGGGGGTCTCCCGTGGTCCCGACCCAGAGCCGCGCCGTCCCGTCGGCGCTTACGGTCGCGACGTGGGCCCCGTCGGGCGAGAACCGCGCGTCGAGCACGGCCCCGAGGTGCCCCCGAAGCGTAGCCAGGTGCCGGGCGCTGGTGGCGTTGTAGACCCGTGCGGCCCCGTCCTCCGAAGCCAGGACCAGGAAGGGTCCGGTGGGTGCAAACCGGGCCGCGGTCAACGGCCCCGGCGGGCGGGCGGGGTCGTCGGCCAGCTCGGCGAGGGGTCGTCCCGTGACGGCGTCGTACAACCTCCCCGTGCCGTCTTCTCCCGCGGTGAGGAGGCGAAACCCTTCGGGGGCCCAGGCCAGGGCGTTGACGGCCCCACGATGGCCCCGCAGGACGCTCAGAGACCGCCCCGTGGCCACGTCCCAGACCCGGGCCGTCCCGTCGACCCCGGCGGTGGCGAGGCGGGTCCCGTTGGGGCTGAAGGCCAGGGCCCGGAGGGGGCCCGCGTGACCCGTGAGGGTGCGTTCGTGGGCTCCGCCGCGGGCGTTCCAGAGGCGGGCGGTGCCGTCGACGCTGGCCGTGGCGAGGTGGGCCCCGTCGGGCGACCAGACGGCGGAGAAGACCCAGCCCGCGTGGCCCGGGAGCGAGCGCTCGAAGCCCCCGTCGGACGACCAGAGACGGGCCCGCTGGTCGGCGCTCCCGGTCACGATGCGTCGACCGTCGGGCGAAAACGTCGCCGCGAAGACCCGGTCTTCGTGACCCTCCAGGGTGGCCACGGGGGTCCCTTCAGGCAGGGCCCACAGGCGCCCGTCTCCGTCCCAGGCCCCGCTGAGAACCCGACGCCCGTCGGGCGAAAAGGTCACAGTGCACAGGGGTTCGTGATGGCCCCGGAGCACCGCCACGGCGGCGTCGCATCGCGGGAGCCAGCGCCGTACGGTCCCGTCGTCGCCCGCGGAGAAGACGGCCGGTCCGTCTCCGTCGGGTCCGTCTCCGTCGGCTCCTTCGCCCACCGCCAGGGCCCGGACGGGGCCGATGTGCCCGCGCAGAACGTCCATCGGTTGACCTGTCTCGACGCTCCAGCGGCGTAGGGTTCCGTCGGACGAGGCGGTGAGTACGGTGCGGCCGCGGTCGAGGAGCCGGGCGTCGGTGATGCCGTCGGCGTGGCCCCCGAGGGTGGCGTAGAGCCTCGCCCCCTCGACCTCCCAGAGCATGGGGAGGCCGTCGCTGCCTGCGGTCACGATCCGCGTGGCGGCGGGGTCGGCGAGGGCGAAACGCACCGTACCCCGCGGGCCCTCCAGGGTGCGGGCGGTGCCGTCGGCGAGGTTCCACAGGCGGGCCGAGCGGTCGCGGCCCCCGGAGAGGACGCGGCTCCCGTCGCCCACGAAGGACACCGAGAGGACCCCCGCGGTGTGTCCCGTAAGGGTGTGGAGCGAGGCCCCGGAGCGGGCGTCCCAGACCCGCACGAGGTTGTCGGCCCCGCCGGTGAGCACGCGGGTTCCGTCGGGGGAGAGGGCGGCGGACTCGACCCAGCCTGCGACGGTGTCGAGGGTGGGGCCGGGGGCTCCGGTGCGGGCATTCCAGAGGCGGGCCCGGTGGTCGCGGCCGGCGGTGAGCACGGTCGCCCCGTCGTCGGCCATGCGCACGAGGGTGGGCAGGTCGTCGTGGGCCATGGGCGCTGCGACGGACCGGGCGGCCCCGCGCCCGAGGGCCCACAGGTGCAGTCGGCGGTCTGCGCCTACGCTCGCGGCGGCGGTGGCGTCGGCGGAGAGGGCGACCCCGAGGACGGGGCCGGTGTGTGCCTGGAGGGTCTCGAGGAGGGCCCCCGTGGCGCCGTCCCAGACCCGCACGGTGCCGTCTGCCCCGCCGGAGAGGACCCGAGCGCCGTCGCGGGAGGCCGCGAGGGCGTGGACGGGGCCAGTGTGTCCGCGCATGACCACCTCGCCCGCGGCGGCCATGGTGGCGGCGGCGAGGCCTTCGAAGAGGGTGGCCGAGGCGCGTTGACCGCGGCGGGTGGGTTCGGTGGCGGATTCGAGGGCGAGGGCGAGGGCTTCGGCGCCGAAGCCCGGGGTGCGGGCGAGTCGGCCCCCGTGGCCAGCGCGCTCGACCCGGACCGCGTCGGCGGCGAGGTTGCGGGTGTTGCCCTCGACGTCCCAGGCCCGCAGGGCTTGCAGGAGGTTGACGAAGCCGAGGGTGCCCGCGACGAGGCCGAGGACCACGGTGGCGCCAGAGCGCCGCGAAGGGGAGGGGGGAGCCATCAGACGGTGGGCGATGCCTAGCAGAAGCCGGGGCCGGGCGACACCGGCGTGGGGGAAGGGGGGGGAACCTCACCCTCGCTGCCGCGCGTCCCTCTCCCTCCCGGGCTGAGGTTTATCCACGGAAATGTCTTGCGTTTGGCTGCGTTCGGCATCCCTCCCCGGCCGAGAGGCTCCTTACGGATCGGCCGCGTCCTGCGTCGCGCGAAATCGTGCCCAGATCGTGGAGGATGGCGCCAGGCCCGACGGCCCTCACCCCATCCTGTTCGTGCGTTACCCATCTACCCTCTCCCGTAACCGGGAGAGGGTTCCCTCCTGTCATGAAAATCGAAGGAGCAGTGGCATATCGGCTCACCTACTCTATTCTTACGGTACAACCGTACCCTCTCCCGGTCACGGGAGAGGGTAGATGGGTGACGTGCGAACAGTATTGGGTGAGGGCCGTCGGGTGCTGGCCGTCGCTGTAGCTCGGGGGCACCGATTCGCTTCCACGCCGACAGAGCAAGAAGAATCCGTGGGTAAACCTCAGTCCTCCCGGGCGAGGGACTCCGCCCCTGCGGGGTTGCTATGTGTTGCAGACGTCTTCCGGAGATCCTAACAAATGTAATCGACTCTTCGACCTGCGGAGACCCTTTCCCGGGAGGGAGAGGGGCGCGCGGAAGCGGGCGTGACGTCGGATCCGGTGCACGAATCCAGATGGCTTGTTTGAAATACGCCTCTACGGCGACTTCAGAGACCCTGGTTGCAGCCCTGTCTCGTGATTCTCCCTGGTCTGAATCTTCCAACTCGGTAGGGGCGGGTTTCAAACCCGCCCTCTGGGGAAGCGCAGGATGAAGTCGATCACTCCTGACGCTGAAAAATGACCACCTGTGGGGCAGATCCCTCGGTACTCTGCCACCAGGTGATGATCACTTTCATCTTACCCCGGCACAGAACAGCGTGCACGATATCGCTGACGTTGACCACAGAACCCCAAGCGCAGCCTGGTTCCGAAAGGACGTTCTCGCAATCCTTGGTTTTTACAATGGCAACGCCGTCACAGTCTCTGTCAAAGTGCTCAAGCCGGAGCACGAACTCGCCGCCCTCAGCTTGCTCGATCAAAGAAAGCGGCGGCGCGGTGTCGCTCGGAGAGCGATGAAATGCCACCGTGAAGGGGGTGTCGAACGGAATGCTGACAGCCTGAAGTTCGCCGTAATCGACGATGAGTACTCGTTGCATGTCTGGTATCTCCCTGGCCTGAGTCTTCCGACTCGGTAGGGGCGGGTTTCAAACCCGCGCTCTGGGGCAGGGCTACCCCCCGCCCCCCGACGGGAGCAGCATCGGGATGTCGTCTTCGCGCTCACGCTCGCGCCCGCCCCCGCGGGAGCCCGACCGCCGCCGCGCCGGGGCCGTCGCGCCCTGCGGTCCCGCGGGCGGGTCGGTGGCCGCCACGAGGGCCCGCAGGTCGAGGGCCGTGGCGGGGGTCCCGGGCTCGAGCAGGGCGTCGAGGGAGGCCGTCCCAAGCAGCACCCGCACCGCCCGATTCCCCGTCGCCGGAACCGGAACCGCACACGGAGTCTGCGCGCAGAGCTCGTCCTGGGTGTGCGGGTCGATCACCCGGGCCCCGGGAGGCGTGGTCGACAAAAGCACCATCCGCGTCGCGACCGCCGGGCCCTGGGGCACCACGGGCACCACGGGCGCAACCGGCGCCACCGGGGCCGCGGGGGACAACACCCGCGTGGTCGACGGGGCGGGCTCGCGGGCCGCGGGCACGGCCTCGATGCGGGTCGACCCGGTCGCCAGACGCAGGGCCGCTCCGCCCAGGAGCGCCAGCACCACCACCCCCCCGAGCAGCAACCACGGGAGCCGCGAGGGCGCGGCCTCGGCCTGGAGGGTGTGCCCATGCGGCGACGACGGGGCGATGGCCTGCTGCATGGCCCCCCGCAGAACCTCCGAGTCGACATTGGCCCCCGCCCCCGGGTACGCCCCCGACAGGGGCCGCGGCCGCTCCGAGCGGGTCATGCCCGGCCCCGCAGGGTAGGGCCCCGAGAACGACCCCGACCGCACGACCCCCGACGACACGTCCCCGCCCTGAGGACCCGCGAAACCCGGGTGACGGAAGCGCCCCGAGGCGTCGGAGAGGTTTTGGATCTGGGCGTGGGACTCTCCCAGGTGGGGCATGAGGGCCCGACGAAACGCGTCGGCGGTCTGCCACCGGGCCGAGGCCCCCTTGTCGATGGCCCGCATCACCACATCGGCCAGGTCGGGGCTCAGGCCCGGATCGACCTCCAGGATGGGCCGCGGGGGGTCGGCGATGATGGCCCGCAGGAGGTTGTACCGGTCGCGGGTGTCGTAGGGCATCGTGCCCGTGAGCATCTCGTAGAGCAGCATCCCCATGGCGTACACGTCGATGCGCAGGTCGGGGGTCTCGCCCGCGATCTGCTCGGGGGCCATGTAGCGCAGGGTGCCCACGAGCGAACCTTGCGTAGTGTTCTCCCCGACCTCGTTCTCGGTGAGCTTGGCCACCCCGAAGTCAAGCACCTTGACGTGATCGTCGTCGCCCACCCGATGGATGAAGATGTTCTCGGGTTTGAGGTCGCGGTGGATGACCCCGGAGGCGTGGGCGGCCCGCAACGCGTTGAGGCACTGGACGGCCACGTACACGGCCCGGTCGGGGCTCAGGCGTTGCTCGCGGCGCATCAGGGCCCGCAGCGACTCGCCCTCCAAGAGCTCCATCACCAGGAGCATGTTGCCGCTGGCGGGGTCGCGGCCGAAGTCAATCAACTGGACGATGTTGGGGTGGTTGAGCCGCGCGATGGCGTTGGCCTCCCGCACGAAACGCCCCAGCCCCGAGGCGTTGGCCGCGTGCTCCGGGGCCAGCATCTTCACCGCCACATACCGGTCGACCGAACGCTGCAAGGCCCGGTACACCGTGCCCATCCCCCCCGACCCGATGGCCTCCAGCATCTCGAAGCGCGAGGCGTCGAGCAGAGGGACGCTCGGTTCGCTGCGCTGGGAGGGGTGGCCTGCCTGGGAGTTCATGGGGCCCGCGGGGCGTTGGGATCGTACGCTAGCACGGGGGCAGGGGCCGGAGCCCGGCCCGGCTGCACGAGGTAGAGCACGAGCCCCACGACCCCCGAGACTACGGCCGTCCCGAGTGCGATGTCGGTGCCGAGGGCGAGGGTGCGCCCCGCGTCGGCCGCGTCGGCCCGCGCATCGGCCCGGTGGTTGTCGCTCCAGGTGTTGTGCTGGTTGAGGGCCAGAGCCCCGAGGATGCCGGCTGACACCGCCCCCGCACCCGCCACGCCCCACAGGGCCCACATGGGCGCGGTGACCTCGCGCGGACGGGTCATGCCCGCCATCCGCCGTGCGCGCTCGGCCTCTTCCGCGCGGGCCCTCTCGACCTCGGCGGCCCGGGCCCGTTCAGCTTCGGCCGCCCGAGCCCTCTCGGCCTCTTCGGCGGCCCGCCGTTGGGCCTCGGCCTGGGTCGCCTCGGCAGCCCGCCTTTGGGCCACCCCGAGAGCCTCGCGGGCTACGGCCGCCGCCTCGGCGGGCGGGTTGCTGTTGATGAACCGCTGGTAGTACTCCGCCGCGGTGGCGAAGTCGTTGCTCAGCTCGTGGGCCCTTCCGAGGTTGTACAGGAGCCGGGCCACGGGACGGATGGCGTAGGCCCGCTGCAGGGCGGCGATGGCCGCGGCCCCGTCGCCGGCGTCGTAGGCCGTGACGGCGGACCGTACGAGACGGTCAAACTCTCCGCGCCCCTGAGCGAGGGCCTCTCCCGACAAGACGAGGGCCCCGAGGGCGAGTCCGAGGGCGAGGGCCCGGGGCCGTGAGAGGGAGCGGGCCTTCATCGGGTGGCTCCTCCCTGGGCGCAGCGGAAGCCCACCTGGGGCTCTCCGCGGTCGGCGTCGAGCCAGCGTCGGATGCCGATGCGCAGGTCGACGGTCTCGTAGTGGCGCCCCCGGGCCATGCGGCAGTTGCGGCAGTAGAGGTTGGTGCTGTTGGGGAGGTTGATGGGCGATCCCATGGTGGGTCCGAGGGGGCCCTCGGGGTGGGCCATACACCAGGCGTCGAGGGTGGCGGGAAGGGAGCGGTAGTAGTTGTTGACGGTGTGGTCGGGGTTGGTGTCGTGGTAGTCCCACATCCACTCGTTGGCGTTGCCGTAGAGGTCGAAGACCCCCTCGGGGTTGGCCCCGGTCCGGAGCGATCCGACGGCCACGGGGCGGCCTACACAACGGCCCTGCTCGCCCGTCCCGCCAGTGCCCACGTTGGCCCGGGCGCAGGTCACGGGCTCGGGGCCCCAGGGGAAGGGCCGGCGCCCGTCGGCTCCGCGGGCTGCCCGGAAGAACTCTGCCTCCGTCGGGAGGTGTTTGCCCGCCCACCGGCAGTAGCGGTCGGCCCCGAACCACGTCACGTTGACGGCCGGGAGTTGGGCCGAGGCGGCCTCCTGCGGGGCGTACTGGGTGGGGGTCTGGCGCACCGCCGACCACGACGGGACCCCGTCCACCAGCAGCAGGGGGACCCACGTCCCGCCCTCGTTGACCTGGAGGTACTGCCCGTAGGTGTGGGTGTTGTTGAGGGGGGCCGGAGGCCGGGCCACCCGCAGTTGGGCCCGGGGCAGGGTGGAGAGGTAGGTGGTGAAGGCCTGGAGGGTGACCTCGAAGCGGTCGATGCTGTAGGCCGCGAGGCACACGGGGTGCTCGGGGGCGTCGTCGCCCTCGCCGAAGGACGGGTCGTCGCTGCCGATCACGAGGCCGCGGGTCATGGGGTAGTTCTGCACGCAGGAGGCGGAGTCATCGACCACCCCGTTGCAGTCGTCGTCGAGGCCGTTGTTGCAGGTCTCCGACGGCCGCGGGGCGCTTCGCCGAACGCACTCCAGCCGCGTGCCCCCTCGGCACCGCAGGGTCCCGTCGCGGCACATCCCGGCGGTGACCATCCCGCCGGGCTCGCAGGTCCCGAAGTCTTCGTTGTCGTCCGAGACCCCGTCGCGGTCGTCGTCGACCCCATTGCAGAGCTCGACCACGGGCGACTCGCAGTGTTTGCGGGTGGGGTTGCAGCGTTCGCCCGAGGGGCAGTCGGCGTCGCGCTCGCAGTCCTCGTACGACAGCACGACGCTGCACCGGGGAGCCCCCAGGAGCACCACACCAAGGGCCGCCACCGACCACCACTGAGCCCTTCCCGAGGCATTCCGCCGTGACACGTCGAACGGGAGGATACTCCCTCTCGCCTCCGACCGCGAGCCTCGCGCGCGCCTCCCGCTTCGCGTACAACCCCTGCACCGCGGAGCTCCCATGGACGACACCCTCTCGCCCCCCGTCCCCGATGCCCAACCCGACGTGTTGACCCCCGAGGCCGCGGCGGGACGTCGTCTGTCCCTCGCCATGGAGTCCCTCGGCGAGGCCCTGGCCGCCTGCGAGGTCCTGCCCTCGGGGTTTCAGCGCCTCGCGGAGTCGTTGGCCACGGGGCGGTCGGTGGTTCCGGCTGACGGGGAGGCGCGGGATTTTGTGCGGGACCTGCGGGAGCGCCTGGAGGCCCCCCTCCCGGTCGAGCGGGCGGGCGACCCGGCCCGGAGCCTCGTGTCCTGGCTCGGTCGGTCCGCCTCTTCCTGGCTGGCCGGGGCCCTCGACGTGGTGCCTGCCCGGGTCGAGATGTTTGGCCTTCGGAGCGCGGTCGAGCTCTGCCGCGATGCCCGCCTCGACCTCCTCGACCTGCACCGCGGGGCCGCCGAGGCCCACGCCGCCTGGTACGCCGCGGGCCTCGACCCGGAGTCCGCCCGGGCCTTCTCCACGGCCTCTTCGATGGCCCTCGACGAGGCCATCGACCGTTGGGTGGGACTCGGCAGCGAAGGCGACCTCGGGCGCTACGTGGTGACCTGGCAGCGCTCGAGCAGCGGCTGGGCCGAACGTCACCTGGGCAGCGCCGTGGAGGTCGACGTGACCGACCTCGGGCGCCTGCGGGCCCTGCGGGTCGTGCTCGACGAGCTCCAGCGCCGGGGAGCACCGAAGCGGCTGGTTCCTTCGCTGTTGGCGCATCGGCTGGGGGTCTCGACAGCCGAGGCCACGCGCCTCCTTGGGGTCGAGGCTGCGGTGGCTGCGCGCCGCGATCCGAAGGTCACCTTGGGGCGACGTTGGCACCTCGTGGCCCCCGTGGCCGAGGCCGCCCGCACCCTGGGGGCAGCCCGCGAGACTCCTCCCACGGCGTCCGAGATCGCCGCGGTGGCGGGGGTCCACCCGGCCCTGGTCGAGCTCATCCTGGAAGCCCTCGGCGACGCCTGACCCCCTGCGCGCGCTCCCGGGTAGAACCCGTCGGCGCGGGTCGTGTAACCTCGCCGTTCTGTTCGGCCGTGGTGGGCGCCGCTGTCGATCGGGCGACGGTCCTAAGGAGGAGACGCATGACGATGCAACATCGGTATGAGGGGGCCCCGCCGGGGCCGGGGTCCATGTGGGGACAAGGGGGGGTGCTCGGTCCCTACGAGCGCGGGCGCGTCGACCGGCTCGGAGGTCGGGCCCGAGTGTTCGCGGTCACCAACTGGGTGGTGGGGTTCATCACGCTGGGGCTGGGCGTGTTGATGGCTGTGCTGGGGTCGGGCGCGGAGCGGGTCGCGGGGGTGGGCATGACGCTCGCCGGGTTGGTTCCGCTGTTGTCGGGGTACTACTACTTCCGCGCCGGGGGAGCCCTGCGTCGGGTGTCCGAGACGACGGGCGATGGGGTGCGAGAGCTGATGGAGGCCCTCGGCACGATGCGCAACGCGTTTCGGGTCGAGGCTGCCGTGCTGGTGGTGTGCGCCGTGACCGTGACCCTGTTCAACCTGCTTGGGCCGACCGGGCGCTGAAAGGAGCGACGACCATGCAATATCCCCCGCAACAAGGTGGTCCCGGTGGGGCCCCGTACGAGTTTGGTTCCCAAGAGAACGTGGTGATCCGAGACGCCGCGAAGTGGATGACCGTGCTGGCGGTGACCAACGGCCTCGCCGCCCTGGCGGGGCTGGACTCCGTCGGCGGCATGGGCCGGTTTCTCTCGCTCGTGGTCAGCGCCCTCCTGCTGATGGGCGCGAGCTCGCTCAAGCAGGTGGTCGACACCCAGGGCAATGACGTGGGGCACCTGATGGCGGCCCTCGATCGCCTGCACACGGTGTTTACCTTGCGTGTGGTGGCGCGGCTGGTGGCGTTCGTGCTCGCGGCCTTCGCGGCCGCGGTGCTGTTGATGGGGCTGATGGCGTGGGCCAGCCTGCCTCCGGAGTGGCGGCAGTAGCGGCGGCCGAGAGCACCAGTGTCGCCGGGAGGTGTATCCTTCCCGGCACTCCGATGGACGACGCAGCGCTCTGGAAGAAGCTCAACCTCGCGGCGGGGATGCGTGTGCTTGTCGACGATCCCCTCGACGTGTTGGGCCCCGTTCGGGCCGCGATGCCCCCGGGTGACTCGGGCGGCCGCGCGGTCTGGTCGATGGGTTTTGCTCGCACCCTGGAGGAGGTCGAGGCCCTGGCTCAACACGCCGCGGCCGTCGACGCCGACGACCCCATCGTCTGGATCGCGTACCCCAAGGGCAGCTCCACGCGCTACCGCTGCGCCTTCAACCGCGACACGGGCTGGGCGGCGATGGGCGCCGTCGGCTTCGAGCCCGTGCGCCAGGTGAGCCTCGACGAGGACTGGTCCGCCCTGCGTTTTCGGCGTGTCCAGCACATCAAGTCGATGACCCGCGGCTTCGCCATGACCGAAGAGGGCAAGGCCCTCGCGGCGGCCGGGCGCGCGGAAAAGGCCGCGAAGAAGTAGCCGGTTCCGCGTCGCGTGGGGCCGCCTACCGCAGCACGCGCCGCACCGCGACCGCGGCCACGACGACGATCGCCGCGAGCGCGGCCCACTGGACCCACGTAAGCCCGCCCCTTGGGGGATCGCCTGGCGTTGGCATGCCACGAGGCTACCGCGGCCGCCGCGGGCTGCATAGGGCCTGCGCCCGGGGCCAGCCCCGCCGACTTCGTCCGGCTCGCCTACGCCAACGGCCCCGCCGCGACGTTGAGCGTCGACGTGACGGTGCTCTACGTCCTCGCCAACTTCTGGATCGTGCACGAGGGGCGGCGGCGCGGGATGCGGCACCTGTGGGCCTACGTGCTGTGCAACACCTTCGTCGCCGTGGCCTTCGGGCTGGGGCTGTTTCTGTGGCGCCGTGAGCAGGCGCCCCCCCAGACTTGACACCCGCCCGCGTTCGCGCGAACACCCTGCGCCTTGCCGCGGCCACTAGACTACAGGGGATCTCCATGAACACGCGCACCCTCTCTTTGCTCCTCGCCGTCGCACTCGGCTGCAGCGCCCGCGGCGGTGGCGGCGGCGGCGGCTTCACCCCCGACGCCGGCCCCACCGACGACGTGCAGGGCGGGGGGGATGTTCCCGTGACCGGGGACGATGTGCCTGCGACCGGGGACGATGTGCCGGTGGTGGGGGAGGACGTTGCGCCGACGCCGTGTACGGGCGACAAGGGCTGCGGGGCAGGGCGCTTCTGCGCGGACGGAACCTGCCGCCCGCGGGTCTGCGTCCCCGGGACCGCCACCTGTGGCTCGGCCACGAGCATCACCCTCTGCGACCCACGGGGTGCCTCCCAGTCCGACATGCCGTGCCCCGGGGGGGCCGCCTGCACGCAAGGCCGCTGCCAGTCTCCGCGCGTCTGCGAGCCCGGGGCCTCGCTCTGCGACGGAACCTCCGCCCGCCGCGTGTGCACCCCCGACGGCACGAGCTACATGACCGTCGCCTGCGCCGGCGGCGAACGCTGCACCAACGGGGGGTGCGTGGCGACCCAGGTGTGTGTCCCGGGGACGGCGAGCTGCGCCGACGAGGGCAATCGCCGGGTCTGCAACAGCGCGGGCTCGGGGTACACCATCACGGCCTGCCCCACGGCGGCCAACGCGACCTCGTCCTGCCGCGACGGAAACTGCGTGGCGACCTGCACCCCGGGCTTCGCCAACTGCGACGGCAACGCCGCCAACGGCTGCGAGGCCCCGCTCAACACCGCCCTCCACTGCGGCGCCTGCAACAACGCCTGCGCGGCAGGCCAGACCTGCACCGCGGGGAGCTGCACCGGCGGATCCCCCAGCGGAAACTTCCGCGTCAATAGCCTCCTCACGACGGGCTGCACCACCGTCGAGCACGGCAGCATCAGCGGCGACGACCGGGGCCCCCTCGCGGCCGTGACGGGGTTCCTCGTGGTCAGCGGCGATGAGCGCACCGTCACCATCAACACGGCGACCCAGGCTGTCACCACGGCGCCCATTCGGCTCGATTGGATCACGTCCAACCTCCGTACGGGCCAGCTCGTCGTGTTCGCCGCAAACACCCTGCCGCTCCCTGCGGACTCGGGCGGGATGGCCTCGCAGATCATCGTCGTCGATCCGGCCACGGGGCAGCCGGTGGGTTCGCCCGTCTCCCTCTCGCAGAGCATCCGGGTCGCGCCGGGGGCGGGCCTCTTCGCGGGCTGGGACCGCGCGGTCGTCTGGGACGGCGCCACCCTCTGGAACATCAACCTCACCAGCGGTGCGGTGCAGAGCCTCGGCCCCTGGATGATGCCGACCCACTCCCCGTGCGAGCTCGGCGGGCTCTGGGGCGTCGTCGAGACCGAGGGCAACGAGACCAACCTCGTGTACGTGTCGGGCGCCTCGACCGTCTCGCGGGTGCGGGTCGGCTCGCGTGCGGTCACCACCGTCGCGACCTTCTCCAACCTCTCCGACATGTGCGGGATCTCGGTGCTGCCGTCGGCCAACCGCTGGTTCTTCCACCACGAGGGCGGCTCCCAGTTTCGTTCGACCGGCGACGAGGTCGCGGGGTGGTGCGGGGCCACCTTCAGCACCACCCCGACCACCTGCACCGCGCCCGAGATCGACTGCGGCGGCACCTGCGTCAACCCGCAGACCGCCGCCGCCCACTGCGGTCGATGCAACAACCCCTGCGCCGCGGGCCAGACCTGCAACGCCGGCGTCTGCAGCGCGACCGCCGGGGGATACACCCGCTCCTCGCCGACCCTCGCGTGGACCGACGCGTGCGCCCTGCCCGGGGTGGTCCGGCAGTTCTCCACCGCCCAGGACGACAACGCGGTCGTCGTGCCGATGCCCTTCCCGAGCTTCATGTACTGGGGTCGTCGGGTCACGGCGATCAACATCTCCACCAACGGGTTTGTCTCGCTCGACGGCGCGACCAACTCCAGCACCGGCGGCAGCCTCCCCGCCATCGACACGCCCAACGCCGTCGTCGCGCCCTGGTGGACCGACCTGCGCACCCCCGTCAACAGCCTCTGTTATGCGACCACGGGGACCGTAGGGGCGCGCACCTTCTTCGCGCAGTGGAGCGCGGTGAACTACTACTCCACCAGCACGGGGGCCCTGAGCTTCCAGGTGCGGCTCAACGAGATGGGCAACACCATTGACCTTGTGTACAACAGCCTCTCCGCGGTCCCGTCGGGCTACTACGTCGCGGTGGGCATTGAAAACTGGGAGGGCACCCAGGCCAACGCCGTCTGCGCCGGGGCCGTCGGTTCGACCCGATGCACCGAGGTGACCGCGGCCTCGCGGTTCCGCTTCACGCCCAACTGATCCGTTGGCCCCGCACCCGTAGGATGACGAAGGAGGAGGCCGCGTGACGATGTCCCCGTGGGCGACGCTCGTGCTCGCCGCGATCTTTGAGACGGGCTGGGCCGTGGGCCTGAAGTTTGTCAACGGTCCGCGGCGTGGGTGGGCCATCGCGTGGGTGCTCGTGTCGCTGGCGGCCTCGATGGTCCTGCTCGAACGCGCGGCCCGCAGCATCCCCATCGGCACGGCGTACGCGGTGTGGACGGGCCTCGGGGCGGCGTGCACGGCCCTCCTCGGGATGCTCTGGCTCGGCGAACCGGCGCGGGCGTCGCGGTTGTTCTTCCTGGCCCTGCTGGTGGGTGCGGTGGTGGGGCTGAAGGCGACAGCGCGCTGAGACCTATACGTGAAACACCGTGCGGCGGTGTTTGCGGAGGGCCTCCACGGGGTAGAGGGTGTCCTTCCACAGGATGCCGCCCCGCAGGTGGCACAGGACCGCGGCCCGCAGGAGGATCGTGCCCATCAGGGCCACCCCCACGGGCAACATCACGAGCACCCCGGCCCTGCGTCCGAGCAGCCGCGCGGCGACCGCCGACCACACCCCCGTGGCCACCCCAAAGACGGCGAGGGCCAGCGCGGCCTCCGGGCGCGGCAGGCACACGAGGGCGGCCAGGGGGATGAGCACGCAGCTCCAGGACAGGGCCGTGATCGCCAGGGCGCGGACGAGGCTGTAGTCGGCGAAGGCCCCGACGATGGTCTTCTCAAGACGGAGGGTCATCTCGCGGACGGTGCGGTACCAGTGGAAGATGGGGCCGCGTGCGCTCGCGTACACCAGCATCGAACGGCCCCCGTGCGAGGCGATCAACTGGGCCAGACCCACGTCGTCGATGATCTCCATGCGCAGCGCTTCAAAGCCCGGGGTCGAGGCCAGAAACGTGCGCCGCACCATGTTGAAGGCCCCCACCCCGCGCACCGACCGCACGGGGCGCTCGGCGATGGACAACCACGGACGCTGCGAGCCCACATAGAACACCATGGCCGTCGTGAGCAGGACATCGAGCCAGTAGGGCTTTCGGTGAAGCTGCGGCAGCACGGCCAGGTGGTCGAGGCGCTCGTCGCGCAGGATGCCCGCGACCTCGCGCAGGACCGCCACGTCGAGCTCGATCTCCGCGTCCACCGTGAGCAGGTAGTCGCCCGTGATGTGCTGCGACCCCACCCACAACGCATGAACCCGGCCCTGCCAGCCCTCCGGGAGCACCTCGACCCGCACCACCCGCAGCCGGGGGTGGCTCTGGGCGATCTCGGCCAGGATCTCCGAGGTGCGGTCGGTCGAGCGGTCGTCGACGACCACCACCTCCGTCAGGGGCCCCCCGACGGCCAGCAGGGTCTCCACCGTGGCCCCGATGAGCCGCTCCTCGTCCTTGACCACACACACCACGCTCAGGGTCGGGAGGTCGCCCGTCACCTCGCCCGCGGCGTCGGTCGCCGCGAGCCAGCGCATGTGCCTGAGCCCCCGGCCCAGATGCACCAGGACCCCCGTCCACACCACCGCCGCGACCACGAAGAGCAACATCTCAGTCCCATCCCTGGAGCGCGAGGGCGCTGCTGAAGACAACGAGGTTGACGAGTTCGGCCTGCCAGGGGCGCAGGGCCGAGGCCCCCACCAGGATGACCGCCGCGTACGCGAGTTGGCTCGCGGCCGCGTACGGGGCCCCCGCCCCCCAAAGCGCCACCCCCAACACCAGCCCCGAACCCGCCAGGGCCGACCCCAGGGCGAGGTCCATCCGCACCCGCCGTACGGCCATGGCCCCGACATGAAGGAGGGTCAACCCCACCGCGGCGAGCACCACCCACCGGGCCCCCGCGGACACCCGCAGGGCGAGGGCGTACCGGGCCCACGCGGTGAGCAAGAACACCAGGGCCGCGGCGTACCCGAGGGGCTCTCGCGCGAAGTAGCGGACCACCCGTTCGCCCCGACCGAGGGCCGTATACCCCTGGGCCGCGAGGAGGCACTGCCCGAGGGCCTCGGTGACGAAGAGGGCCAACACGAGGCCGCGGGTGAACACAGCCCCCAGCACGACGAAGAGGGCCGCCGAGGCGAGCTGGAGCCCTTGCGTACGGCGCTGCACCTCTACGCCCGTCGAGCGGGCCTCCATGCTGCGGAGAAGCCGCTCAATCACGCGACCTCGGGGTCATGCGAAGCCGGAGGGGCCCGGACGGTTTGAGGCTCACCTCCGAGACCGCCCGCGGGAGCTCGGGAGCCACGCTGGCCAGGTCGAGGTGGGCCACGAGGCGGGTGACCACGGTGGCGAGCTCCATCATGGCGAAGACCTGACCTACGCAGCCCCGTTCGCCCTTCGAGAAGGGGAGGTAGGCGTCCTTGCGATGCACGGGGCACTCAAACCGGGCAGGCTCAAACCGCCCGGGATCGACCCAGTGCTCGGGCGAGCGGTGGACCACCCAGGTGGGGATCACCACGTTGGTGCGGGGCGGAATCCGGTGTCCCGCGAGGGTGTCCTCCGCGACGGTGCGATGCGAGGTCATCGGGATGGCCGTGTACAGACGCATCGACTCCAGGAGCACCGCGTGGAGGTATGGGTGGGACTTGGGAAAGGTGAGCACGTCCGAGGCGAGCCCGGCTGTGTCGACCTCGGCCCGGGCCCGCTGTTGGGCCGCGGGGTCGGCCGCGAGGAGCCCGAGGGTCCAGGCCAGGGTGTTGGCCGTGGTCTCGTAGCCGGCCACCAGGAGGGTGACGATCTCGTCGCGGAGCTCGCGGTCGGACAGGGGGGCCCCGGTGTCGGGGTCGCGGGCAAACACGAGGCGTTCGAGGATGCTCGGGCGCTCGGTGGAGGGCGCGCCCTGGGCCCGGGCCCCCGCGAGGAGACGGGCCACGATGGCGTCGAGGGCCCGGCAGTGTCGCGCAAACCGCACATGGGTCGGGGTGGGCACCCCGTACGGCAGCGGGACCATCTGAAACATATGCACATGCACGACGTGGGAGGCGTAGAGCACGGCGGCGTCGATCTGTTCGGCCTCGTCGTCGGTGAGGGAGGTGCCGAGGAAGACCCGGGCCGCGATGCCGAAGGTCAACCGCCGCATCTCCCGGGTGATCTCCACCTCACCCATCGCCCCGAGCCGGGCCACCGCGGCGTCGGCGAGGGCCTCCACCACCGGCACGGCCGCCCGCACGGCCGTGATGCCCAGGGCGTGATTCACCAGGGCCCGTCGTCGTGCCCACGACACGCGGTCGTCGTTGGTGACGAGCCCTTCGCCCATCACCACCCGCAGCTCCCGGGTCTGGGCGCCCTTGACGTAGTTGTCGTGGTTGTCGACCAGAACCCGGCGGATGTCCTCCGGGCGAAACACGATCACCGTGTCGATGGGCCACCCGAACGCCACGAGGGGGCCGTACCGACGGTGGCAGTCCTCCAGGGCCCCGAGGCTGTCCCGGCGGAAGTGCAGCATGCCCCGCACGAACGCGAGCCCCCGCGGGCCAGGAAGGTGCGTCAGCGAGGGGCGACCCGAGCTCACCCTTCAGCCCCAGAGGCCCACGAGGTCGAAGTAGCGCCGGAGCCCGCCGCCCTGGGGACCTCGGGTGGAGGTGGCCCGGGCCGGATCGGGGCCGAGGCTCAGGAGGGGGGCGGGGTCGCTCTCGAAGCTGCGCGGGTCGAAGAGCTCGGGGCGGAGGTGGTGGGTTTTGTGGAAGTACCCGCCCGAGGTCACCGCGTTGGCGACGCGGTAATACAGATTGTCGGTGAGGTTGACGATCTCCACGGCGCCGTCCTCGCGGTTGCGGTGGCAGGCGAAGTTGATGTGGGCGAGGATGGCCACGTCGCTGACGATGGACGGCACGTAGAACGCGACGAAGAGGCTCGGGCCGAAGAGCAGGTACCACGCGGCCGCGCGCAGGAGGAGGTTGCCCCCGAAGAGCACGACCTCCAGGGCCCGCACGACCCCGTGCCCGGGGGTGTGTCCGTGCAGCCGACGGAGGGTGCGTCGGGCCCGGGCCGTGGGATACCGGAGGGGGCCAGAGAAGTAGCGCAGGAAGCTCATGCCCTCGGGCGAGACGGGGTCGTCCTCGCGGTCGGCGTGCATGTGGTGCAGGCCGTGAATGAGGATGAAGCTGGTAAACCCGTAGCCCAGGTAGGCCCCGGAGAGCTCGCCCATCACACGGTTGCGCAGGGGGCCGCCGAAGTTGTTGTGCCCGGCGTTGTGGACGACCGAGGCGACCCACCAGCCGAAGGGGATGGACAGGGCCGTGGCGAGGAGGTGCCACGGCGCGAGGACGAAGGGCCCCGCGGGGAGGAGGCCCCGCAGGAGGGCCAAGGCCCCCACCACGGCCCAGAGGCAGAGATGCTCGGTCGCGTACCGGCGGGCGAGGTGCCTCGCGTCGCGACGGATGGCCGAAAAGACCTTCGAGGGAGGCATTCCGCTCACGTCCCGCCCTCTCATAGCGCGGCCCGGCGGTCAGCGCATCAGCATAGCGCTGGTGGCCTCGAAGGTGATGCCCACCGAGACCATGCCGCAGCTCCCCGGGGTTCCCGCGATCGGGGCGATGTCGGCCGAACCCTCCACCACCAGGCGCACCAACGCCTCCGACGAGGGCGACACCATCACGGCCCCGTTGATGATGTCCTGGTTGCGCACGGCCCCGCCGATCATGCCGTTGGTGAGCGAGCCCTCGGCGATGTTGAAGCGGACCTCGGCGTTGGCGAGGGTGAGCTCGAGCTGCCGCACGCCCGTGTTGATGCTGAGGGCAAACTGCTCGGTGCGGATGCGCAGGCGTCCGCGGAAGATGTCGCCGGCGTAGGCCGGTCCGAGCAGGAGGGGCATGTTGTCGGGGCTGCGGGCCACGCGGTACGACCGACCGCTCGGGATGCGGCCGTTGGGGCCGAGGACGGGGGCCCCGGGGGTGGTGGGTTCGCCGAGGAGGATCTGTACGGAGACGGCGTCGTCGTGGGTGTAGTCGTTGATGCCCGAGACCTCGAGGAGCAGCACGAGGTTGCCGGTGTTGATCTGGGTGCGCAGGGCCGCGTCGAGGCAGCCGCGCGCGACCCCGCCGGGGCAGTCGGTGAGGAGGCCCTCGATGTTGGGGATGAACCGCTGCATGGCGTTGTCGATGCCGACGGCCCCGTCGTCGCTGACGGAGCCGAAGTCGGCCTCGCGGCGGGTGCAGTCCGCCATGTCGCTGCCCATGCGGGTGTCGGCGTTGTCGAGGTTGAACCCCGCCGCCCGCGGCCGCGCCCCGCTGGTCTCGGCGACGGGCAGGGTGATGAGGTCGACCACGTAGGCCCGGGTGGTGTCGGGCAGGGCGCGGGGGAGGGTGACCGTGCGGTCGGCCGGGGCGAGCAGGGGCGTGTCGGTCGGGCACGACGCGGCCATGGTCGAGCAGCCGAAGTCGCGCGCGGGGAAGGTGTGGCTCCGGGAGCCTCCGCTGTCGCCGGTGCCGGCATCCGCGGCGGGGGCGGGGTCCGATCCGCAGCCGAGGGCCAGCACAACTACTCCAGCCAACGAGGCGAATCCGTTCGGTCTGCGCATGCGAGTTCTCCAGAGAGTGACGGGGTGATCGCCCGCGAAAGAGGGGGCGTTCGACCCGTCCGAGGCGTCGGCGCCACCGCGCCGTTGCGGGGCTGTAACACATCCCGCGGCCAGGCTGCACTTGCTGCGCCGCTTGCGCCTCGCGCGACCGCGACGACCGCGTCTGTGCGGCGGGGCCCACCTGGGTGCGTCTACGTCCTCGGCGTTGCACACTCACCCCCTATGACCGACCTACACCTCTCCGCACTCCTCGTCCTCGCTCGGCTGCCGGGCCACTGCGCGTGCTCAGACGTCACGCGGATTCAAGCAGGCCCCTTCTCCATCCCTGTCGGCCCGCTCACGGTGATCTTCGCGCTCGTCGCCGTCCTGTTCCTCCCGCCGATGTTGCTCGGCTGGGTGTCGCGTCGCCGCGAGGCCAGGGCCATGCAACGGGTGCTCGGCGCCGAGTCCCCGCTCGTCTCCATGTGAAGGGTCTGGATCGAAGCGGACACCCGCGCAGGGTCATGCGTACGGTGCGATCACTCGTCCGGAATCTTGCCGAGGACCTTGCCCAGTGTGCGCAGCAGAGCCTCAGCGGTGTAGGGTTTGGCGACGAAATGTCTGACGCCGGCCCCGACGGCCTTGGCGGAGTCTCCGTGGGTGGTCAAGCCGCTCGAGCCGACGATCTTCGCCTCGGGGTCGATCGTCTTGATGGCGATGATGGTTGCAGGACCGTCCATCACCGGCATTGCCATGTCGGTCAGAACCACCGCGATCCGATGGCGATGCTGGGCGTAGAGGGCGACCGCCTCGGCGCCATGGTGCGCGAGCATGACCGCATAGCCGAAGCGCTCCAACGCACTCCTGACGATCGTTCGAATCGCCTCTTCGTCATCGACGACGAGCACGACCTCTCCATTGCCGCGCGGCAGCCTTGACTGATTGACGCGGACCTCGGCGGCCACGGCCTCCGACGTGTCAGAGGGGAGGTAGATCTTGAACTTCGTCCCCCGGTTGAGTTCGCTGTATACGTTGATGAAGCCGCCGTGACTCCTTACGATCGTGAGGGTGGTCGAGAGGCCGAGCCCCGTGCCCTTGCCAATGTCCTTGGTGGTGAAGAACGGGTCGAAGATCCTCTCCCGGATCGCGGGAGGGATGCCGCTGCCGGTGTCCGTGACCTGCACGACCACATAGGGGCCCGGACGAGCGTCCACGTTCATCGAAGCGTAGGTCTCATCGAGTACGATATTCTGTATGCTCAGGTCCAGATTGCCGCCATCCGGCATCGCGTCGCGCGCGTTGACGCACAGGTTGAGGAGCACCTGGTGCAACTGCGTCGAGTCTCCGCTCACGGTCCAGAGATCATGGCTTGAGCTCAGGTGAAGTTTGATCGACTTCGGCAGCGTGTCCCGGAGCACCTGCACCAGTTCGCGCGCGAGATGGGCGACGTTGACGGTCATACGCTGCCCCTCGACCCCGCGGGCGAAGGACAGCACCTGCTTCACGAGGTCGGCGCCTCGTCTTGCACAGGTTTCGAGCGTCTCAAGGGTCTCGATGGTCCCCGGGTCGTGGCTCACGTCGCTCTTCAGCAGGTCGATTGAACCCAGAATCGGAGTCAGGATGTTGTTCAGGTCGTGCGCGATGCCACCAGCGAGGGTGCCGATGCTCTCCATGCGCTGGGCGCGAATAAACTGTGCCTCCAAGCTCCGCTTCTCGGTGATGTCGATGCTGATGATGAGTATTGCACGCGGGCGCCCGGCCTCGTCCTTGACGAGGGACCAGTTGCTCGTGACGAGGAGCGTACGCCCGCCGACTGCGTTGATCTGCAACTCACCAGACCAGTCGCCCCGCTCGAGCGTCGAGCGTCGTGCCTCTTCGACCTTGGTCGCGTCGGGGTACAGATTCTCAACCGAAGCGCGCCTCGTGCCGTCGGGCGCGTCGAGACCGTAGAGCCGCGCCGCGCTCCGGTTCCAGTACGTGAGACGCAAATCGAGATCGCGCACCACGATCGCATCGCGCGCCTGGTCGAGGAGAGCCGCCTGATCCGCGATGCGCTCCTCGTCGCGCCGACGGGCGGTGAGGTCCTTCATCCCGCCAATCATACGAACGGCGACACCGGTCGAGTCACGCAGGATATACCCTTGATCGAGCACCCAGACGTAGCTGCCGTTCTGGTGGCGGAAGCGGTACTCACTCGACCAGTACTCGGCGCCGCGCTCAATCGCGGTCGTCACGATCTTGTTGGTCGCCTCGAAGTCGTCAGGATGGATGCGGTCGAGGCAGAAATTGATGGTCGGTTCGATCTCCGTGCGATGGTAGCCGAAGAGCGTCTCGACACCCTCGTTCCACCAGTGGGCGTTGGTGACCATGTCCCAGTCCCAGACGACATCGTTGGTCGCCCTCGAAAGAAGGCGAAAACGTTCTTCGCTCAGACGGACGGTCTCCATCCCCCGCCGGACCGCGGACATGTCCTGGAAGGCTCCGTGGATCTTCACGACCCGGCCGGCACCGTCTCGCACGGCTTCGCCAATCGCCCGGACCCAGAGGCGACGGCTCTTGGCGGAGATGATCTCGAGCTCGAGGTCGAAGGCTGTCCCTTCCTGGATGCACTCCGTCACCGCCCGGGTGATCGCCGCACGATGCTCCGGGGCGTAGTAGTCGATCGCACTCTCGATCGTGGGTCGGAATCCCGGCGGGACGTCGTGCAGGATGCAGACCTCGTCGGACCACGTCACGGTGTTGTCGACGACGTCGACCGCCCAACCCCCGAGCCGCGCAGCCGCACCCGCGACCCGTGCAAGATACTGGCTCTGTTGCAGCGCCATCAACGCCTCGTCCACCGCGCGCTCTGCCTCGATGCGCGCCGAGACGTCGCGTGCGTGGAACATGCACGCAGGCCGACCGTCCATATCCAGCCCACGGGCTGTGATCTCGACGTGGACGACCGCCCCGCTCTTCTTCTGGTGACGCCACAACCCGCGGGCCTCCGGCCCCTCGCCCGAACTCGAGAGCATCTCCAACAGTGCCGGTACGTCTTCTACAGGTCGGATGTCCTTGATCGTCATCCCGAGGAATTCTTCTCGGCTGTATCCGTAGTGGTCTACGGCGGCATCATTCACCGCGAGATATTCAAGCGTCTCGCGATCGACGACAAACAACGGATCGGTGACACAATCGAACAACCGCTTGTTGCGATCTTCGCTCTCGCTCAGCGCGTGCACGCTCTCTTCTCGCGCGGTCAGATCTCGAACGACCTTCACGAACCCCTTGGGTCGCTTGTCGGAGTCCAAGAGCGCGGTGATCACACTATTGCCCCGAAAGAGCGAGCCATCCTTGCGCACGATCCAGCCATCAACCGCCGGCCTCCGTGCGAGCGCGGCGGCCAGATCTCGTTGCGGATGACCCGCAGCGACGTCTTCGGCGCTGAAGAGAATGCTGTGGGATCGCCCGAGGGCCTCGGCCATCGTGTACCCGTGCAGTCTCATCGCCCCGTCGTTCCAACTTGTGATGATACCAGACGGGTCGAGCGTGTAGATCGCGTAGTCCGTGACTGCGTCCACCAGGTGGCGAAACTGGGCCTCGATGTCCCTTCGGCGGCTGAGATCACGCAGGACTACGAGGATCGAGAGGCGCCCCTCAAGATGGAAGCTCGTAGCGATCACCTCGACGGGAACGGTGCCTTCGACGAGGTGCACAACCTCCTCTTCGATGATGGGCACAGCGACGCCCTGTGTCTGCAGCACTTCGATGCGCCGACCGATGACGTCGTGATACCTCGGGTGGAAGATCGAGAGCGGCGACCGGCCGAGCAGCCCCTCGGGGCTCTCCCTGCCGAGGAGCTGAAGCAGGGCCGGGTTGCAGTAGTCGATGCGTCCCTCAGTATTGATGAAAACTGGGTCTGGCATCGTGTCTAGAAGACATCTGCGTCGCCCTGCTTCGTCCGTCTCTGTATTTCGCTCCTGCATGCTGCTCCTCTGCATGGCTGGCGGCAACACCGGCTTGCACCGACCGCAAGCGATGCGTAGCATGGGTCCCAGGAAAGTCGACCGCCCAAACTGAACTGCGACCGACAGCCGACTTCGCCGACGTGCGGGTGGAGGCGTCGCAAGGTACTTCGGAGTTCTGCTACGGTCGAACTGTGGCGCGGGTGGCAGGGTACGACAATGGGAGTTTTCTCGCGGCGATGACCCGCTTCGGCGGGCATTTCAGTGCACACGGCGTCGGCCTCCTGCTCTCCGCGTTGGCACGTCGCGGACAGAGGGCCCGAGACCGGGGTCCCGCAGGGCGTGCGGGGAGTGATCGTCGGCGGCGGGTCGTCGCGTCGGCCCCCAGCGCCCACCGAGGTCCGCGGCGACCTCGGGCATGGGCGTACTTTCTGCGTGGATCCCCCCCATGGGGTAGGCTACGCCGATCATGCTCCGCCGCCTGGTAGTGGCCTACGACTTCTCCGAGCAGGCCGACGACGCGATGTCCTGGGCTGCCGATCTGGCCCGACCGCTCGGGGCCACCCTCTCGCTCGTGCACGTCACCGACGCCGAACCCGACGACCCCGGGGTGGTGGCCGTTCGGAAGGAGCTGGCCCGCCTCGGCGACGAGATGGGCCCCGAGGTGGCCACCCACGTCGTGTTCGATCGCGACATCGCCCGGGGGATCGTGCACCACGCCGAGGAGATCGCCGCCGACGCCATCGTGGTGGCGAGCCGTCGCCTCGGAGCCCTCCAGCGGTTTTTTGTCGGGAGCGTGGCCGACGAGGTCCTGCGGCGAGCCCACTGCCCGGTGATCATGGTGCGGGAGGGCGACGAGAGCCACGCCGGAGGGTGACCGGGGCTCAGAAGCAGCCGCGCATGCAGTCGCGGTAGCCCTCGTCGCTGTGGGCTACGCAGGCCGCGTCGCGTTGGGCGCAGCGCCCGGCGGCGCTCTGCCAGGAGACGCGGCACGCGGCGGCGCAGGCCGCTCCCGGGGGCTCGGCCTCGGGAGGGGTCTGGGTGGGGGTCGGGGCCGTGGAGGGCAGGGAGGTGGCCGTGGCGGCCCGCCAGGGCTCGCCCAAGGCGGGGCCGCGTCGCTCGGGGGAGGGCGGGGCGGCGGGGCCCAGGCCGGCCGCGGGGACTCCCGGACCGATACGAGGTGGGAGGCCCGCCGGGGGGGGCGTCGTGGCAGTCGCGGTGGGGGCCGCGGTGGGCGCTCCGGGGCGCTCCGGGGTGGTGTCGGCGGGCGACGGGGACGGGGCGGCGGCGTCGGCGGGTGCGGCCGCGGGAGCCTCCAGGGCGGTCACCCGGCTGCGGGCATACTCCACCCGGTCGGTGGCCCCGCCGTAGCTGAACGACTGGAGCCACTCCTGCCAGCAGCGGCTCCGGGCGGCGGGCCCGAGGTTGGGGTCGAAGTCGTTGGCGTAGCAGCGCTCGAAGGCGCTCTCGCCGTCGTAGACGTAGCGATAATTGGGGCCGCACCCGACGATCACCGCCAGGGCCGCCATGCCCATTACGCCGCGCGATTGCATGACGGGGAGCGTAGCACGCCCGGTACGCGGGGCTCCGCGCAAAGTCCGCCGGGTGCGGGCCGATGGGGACGCGGGCGGTGGGGTTCAGGCAGGCCCCGGGGCTCGGCCGCGGACGGAGCTGCGGGTGATGCTCCCGCGTTCGGTGCGGACGACCTCCAGGCGGGCCGCGATGCGCTTGCGGAGCTCGGGGACGTGCGACACCACCCCGACCATGCGGGCGTGGTCTGGCAGGCGCTCGAGCACCGCCACGGCCTTGTCGAGGGACTCGTCGTCGAGCGAGCCGAACCCCTCGTCGACGAAGAGGGACTCCACCCGGACCCCCCCCGACCAGGCCTGGAGCACGTCCCCGAGCCCCAGGGCCATCGCCAGGGAGGCCATAAACATCTCGCCCCCCGACAGGGTGGCCACCGCCCGCTCGACGGCCCCCGTGTAGGCGTCGTCGACCGCGAGCTCAAACTCCTTGCCCGTGGCCTTGAGCTCTCGCCGACGCAGCCGAAATCTGCCGTCGCTCATCCCCTCCAGGCGCGCGCTGGCGCAGGCCACCACGCGGTCAAACTGCTCCAGGAGCACGTAGCGCCCGAGCCGGATCCGCCCGTCGTTGTGGCCGTTGACCACCCGCTCGACCCGGTACACGAGGTCGTGACGTCCTTGGGCCGCCTGGGCTCCCGCGGCCTGATCGCCCGCCTGCCCGGCCACCTGGGCGAGCTGCCGGGCCCGCTCGTCGAGGGCCCCGGCCCGGCGTTGGGCCTCGTCGTGTTGGCCCTGCACCCGGAGGTGATGGGCCCTGGCCTGGGCCAGGTCTTCGTCGGTCACGGCCGTCTCGTCGTCGCCGAGGGCGGCCTGTTCGGCGGCGAGGCGACGGGCGCTGTCCTGCCAGCGGGTGATCTCGGCCCGGAGCTTCCGTTGCGCGGCCTTGTCGAGGGCGGCCGCCTGGGCCTCCTCGGCGGTGGCGAACCCCTCCTGGGCCAGGAGCCCATCGAGGGCCTCCTGGGCGTGTTGCAGGGTCTGCTCGCGCTCGGAGAGCTCGCGGGCGGCGGCGTCGTGTTCGACCCGGGCCCGGTCGCGGCGGGTGGTGAGGGCGGAGCGCTCGCGGAGGAGTTCAGCGAGGGCTTCGGCGGTGGCCCGTGCCTCGGAGCGTCCCTGGGCCAGGGCCTCGGAGAGGGTCTTCGGGTCGACCCCGGCCCGCTCCAACGCCAGGCGGGCTCCCTCCGCCCGCGGAACGAGCTGCCCCAGGGTGGCCTCCAGCCGCGCGATGTCCTGGTCGCGAGAGGCCACGCGTTCGCCGAGGGCCGCGATCTGTCGGTCGAGGGTGTCGAGGGTCCGGTCGAGGGCCCCGCGTTGGGTCCGGGCCGTGCGCAGGGCCTCCACCCGCAGGCGCGCGGCGGCCAGGAGCTGATCGAGCTCCTCTTCGGTGGCCGGATCGACCCGCAGGGCCTCGTCGACGCTGCGCCGGAGCTGCTCGTACGCGTCGGCGCTTCGGTCGAGCTGACGTTGGGCCTCAGCCTCGGCGGCCCGGGCCTGTTCGAGCCGCTCTTCGGCCTGGGCGAGGGCGGTCTCGGCCTCGTGGGGGGCCAGGCCGGCCTGGGCTGGATCGGGGTGGTCGCGCCCGCCGCACACGGGGCAGGGGTCGCCGTCGGTGAGGGCCGCGGCGAGGGTGGCCGCGAGGGCCCGGCGGTCGTTCTGGCGGGCGACCTCGCGGGCCCGGGCGGCTTCTTCGCGGCGCTGTCGGGCGCTGGCGAGTCGGCGTTGCAGGTCGTCGCGGCGACGGGCGGCCTCGTCGCGGCGGGCCTCGGTGTCGCGCAGGGCGTCCCGGTCGGACCGACGACGGTCGAGGGTGTCGAGGGCGTTGCGGGCGTTGCCCTCGTCGCGCAGGGCGTTGTCGAG
This sequence comes from uncultured Myxococcaceae bacterium, assembly GCA_964447205.1. Classification (GTDB taxonomy): domain Bacteria; phylum Myxococcota_A; class Polyangia; order Polyangiales; genus JAEUKH01. The sequence continues at coordinate 82,565 of CAYUSB010000018.1, read as the reverse complement.
GACGGCCCGCTCACGGCGTCGGGCCTCGCGCTGGTCGCGCAGCCGGGCGAGCTCGGCGGCGTCGGTGACCCGGAGCCCCTGGGCCGCGGCGAGGCGCTCGGTGTGGGCGGCCGCCTCCTGGCCCAGTGCCTCGCTCTCCTGGGCCTGAACCTCCAGGACCTCCAGCGACTGCACCCGGCTGGTGAGGGCCTCGCGGGTGGCCACGAGCTGGAGCTCGCGGGAGGCCGACAGGGACGCGTCGGCCAGGGTCCCGGTGGCCTCCTGGAGCCGCTGCCGGGCCGCGTCGAGGCGCGTCCGGGCCTTGTCCGCGAGGGGTCGGGCCTCGGCCTCCCGGGCGAGCAGCGCGACGCACCCGTCGGCCCGTTCGGCCCGGCGCAGGGTGGCCTCACGGGCCTGGTGGGCCGGGGCCTCGGCGTCGAGGCGCTCCTGGGCCTCGCGCAGGGCGGCCCGCTGTCGGGCACGGCCGTGGTGCTCGGTGAGCCGTTGCAGGCGCTCCTGGGCGGCCTGGAGGCTCTGCCGTGCCCCCTGGAGGTCGTCGGTGACCCGCCCGAGGGCGGCCTCGGTCTCGCTGCGGGCGCTGGCCAGGGCCTCGAGGCTGTCGACCCCGACCCCGTGCAGGAGGGCCCCGAGGCCGGAGCGGAAGGTCCCGAGGGCGGCCTCGGCCTCGGCGCTCATGGCCCGGAGGCGGGCCTCGACGGCGTCGAAGCGTTCGGTGCCGAAGAGGTGCTTGAGCATACGCTCCTGGTCGGCCGCGGTGGCCAGAAGGAGCGAGCGGAACTCCCCCTGGGGCAGCACGATGATGCGCGAAAACTGCTCGTATTTGAGCCCCAGGAGGGCCTCCACGGCCTCGTTGACGGCGGTGGGGGTCGACACCGGGGCGAAGCCTGCGTCGGGGTCGAGGCAGGTGAGGGAGGCCTCGGGGCGTTGGGTGGTGACGCTCGACCCGCGGCGGGCGGGGCGGGCGTAGGCCATCGCGCGGCGGAGGCGATAGGGCCGTCCGTGGAGGCTGAAGTCGACGATGACCTCGGTGGCCTCGTCGGGGGGGGCGGACTTGTTGCGGAGGTGTTCGTCGAGGGTCCGGCTGCCGAGGCCCTTGCCGTAGAGGGACCAGGCCAGGGCGTCGAGGAGGGTGCTCTTGCCCGCTCCCGTGTCGCCGTGCACGAGGAAGAGCCCCTCGGCCTGGAACGGCGTGAGGTCGACGGTGTGTTGGGCGTAGGGGCCAAACTGCCGGAGCGAGACGCGCAGGGGTTTCATGCGGGGGGCGCCTCGACGGCGGCGAGGGCCTCGCGGAAGATGGCCTGTTCGGCCTCGGTGGGCGGGGTCCCGGCGTAACGGGCGAAGAAGGCCTCGAAGACCTGGGCGGGGTCTTGGACGGCCAGGGCGGCCCCGGCGAGGGCGGCCACGTCGACGGGCCCCAGGGTGGCGAACCGCAGCTCGGCGGCGAAGGGGAAGCGGGCCCGGAGGCGTTCCATGGCCTGGGGGGGAGGGGGCAGGTCGGTGAGCTCGGCGCAGACGAAGCAGCCCTCGGCGGAGGCAAACGCGGGGTCGCGCAGGAGGGCCTCGAGGCTCCCGCGCAAGAGGGCCAGGTCGCGGCGGGGGGCGAGGGGAATGTGCTCGGTCTGCAGGCTGTTGTCGGGGCCGAGGGTGGCGAGGGTGAGGCCCTTGCTGTGGGGGGCCTCGTCGAAGCTGTACTTCAGCAGCGACCCGGCGTAGCGGACCCGCCCGTCGGGGCTCACGTCCTGGGGGCGGTGGAGGTGGCCGAGGGCGGTGTACCCGAAGCCCTGGAAATCCGACGCGGGCACCGCCCCGGCCCCGCCGAGGTACAGGGTCCGCTCGCTGCGGCGAGACTCCTCCGGCGGGCGGTGACCCTGCACGAAGCCATGGGCCACCACCACGGTGCGGCCGACCGCGTGGGCCTCGGCGTGGGCCCGGGCCTGGGCCAGGAGGGCCCGCACGATGTCCCGGTGCGTGAGGACCGACTCGGTGGACCCCCCGAGGTGCAGCATCTCTCGGGCTCCCTCGGGCTCGACGAAGGGCAACGGGTAGAAGGTCACCTCCCCCGCGGCGTCGTGCAGGGTGATGGGCTGAACCTCGGGCTCGACCCGGCCCCGCACATGGACGTCCCCCTCGGAGAAGAGCCACGACCCGAACCCCAGGTGGTCGCCCGAGTCGTGGTTGCCCGCGATGGCGATGACCGGAACCCTCAACCCCTGGTTGACCTCCCGCAAGAACCCATCGAGCAGGCGCACGGCCTCGCGGCCCGGCAGGGCCCGGTCGTACAGGTCGCCGGCCAGGACCACCACGTCGGGGTCGAGGCCGCGCAGGGCCTCCAGGGCCTTCGCGAGCACGAAGTGCTGGTCTTCGACGAGGGAGGTGCCGTGGAAGACCTTGCCGAGATGGAGGTCTGCGAGGTGGGCGATGCGCATACGGTGGGAGGTTTTACCGCCTCTGGTCCGAAACGCCCTCCGATCCGACACGGAGGGTCGAACAGAGCCTTGAGATTTGTCGACGGGCCCCATTGTCGGGCCACGCCGGAGTATACTGGGGAGGCAGTGCGGACCGCGGCCCGTCGGCAGCTCCGGGCTCTCAGTTCCCCACACCGCAAAGAGCCTTTGAAACCATGACCACCTCCTCTGCTTCCCCGTTGACGGACGAAGAGTGCGCGTTCATCGATGCCCTGGCCGCCCGTCTGCGCCAGATGAACTACTACGAGCTCCTCGAGGTCCATCGCGAGGCTGACCGCAAGACGATCCGGGACGCGTACTTCGCCCTGTCGCAGCGGTGGCACCCGGACGTGTTCTACCAGCGGGGAGTCGGCGAGCGGGGCCCCCGCATCGAGGAGATCTTCAAGGCCCTCACCGCCGCCTACGACGTGCTCTCCAACGCCCAACGCCGGGCCGCGTACGACAAGTCGGTCCCCATCTCGGTTCTGCCTCCGGCCCCGATGCCCCTGGCCGTTCCCTCTCAGATCCCGGGCATTCCTTCGGCGCGCCCTTCGAGCGTTCCGCCGCCTCGTTCGCTCGACGCCCCGCCGCTCTCGTCCCGTTCCACCGAGCGACCGGCCGCCTCGGCGCAGACAGCCGTTCCCATCCCAGCCGCCCCGCGGGTGCCGACGATCGGGATGCCCCCCTCTCCCCCGCCCCCAGCCGCGCCCCCGGGCATGGTGAGCGCGCAGCTTCCGCCGCCCCGCACCCTCGCCGCCCGCCCCGTGGGCACAGCCCCTGCAGCTCCGATGGACCCCGCCCTCCGGGCCAAGGCCATGGAAGCCATGGCCAAGAAGCTCGGGGCCCAGGTCGGCCTGCGCGGACGCCCGACCCTGCCCCCTCCGCGGCAGACCAACGGGTCGAGCCCCGAGGAGGCCAGGACCCAGCGGGTGCGGTCCCTGTGCGAGCAGGCCGATGCCCAGCGGGAGCAGGGGGACTTCGAGGGGGCCCTGGAGCGGCTCCGGGCCGCCGAGGCCATCGATCGCAACGACGCGGGGCTGCGGAGTCGGCTGGAGGCGGTCCTGTCGGTGATCAACGCCCGCCGGGCCGACGACCTCACGGCCAAGGCCGACCTCGCGAAAAAGGAGGGGCGGGTGGCCGCCGCCGTCGACCTGTACGAGCGGGCCGTCGAGGCGCGCCTCGACCCCGAGGTCGCCCTGCGAGGGGCCGAGCTCTGCCTGCGCAAGAAGGAGCTGCAACGCCGCGGGGTCGACCTCGCGCAGAAAGCCCTCCAGGCCAACCCCGATCACGTCAAGGCCCTGGTGGTCCTGGCTCAGATCTTCGTGGCCACCGAGCTCAAGGCCAGCGCCCGGGGAGCCCTCGACCGGGCCCATCGGCTCGACCCCGACAACCCCGACGTCAAGGCCCTGCGGGTCACCCTCGGCCCTGTGAGCCTCGCCGAGCAGCTCGGACTGCGCAACCGGTAGAAGTGATATAGACAGCCCGTGCGCATCGCCCTCCACGTCAACGTCGATCACGTCGCGACCCTCCGGCAGGCCCGGGGGACCCCCTACCCCGACCCCGTCGAGGCCGCCCTGGTGGCCGAGCGCGCGGGGGCCGATGGCATCACCGTGCACCTGCGCGAAGACCGCAGGCACATCCAAGACCGCGACGTGCGCATGATGCGCGAGGTGGTCCGGGGCACCTTCAACCTGGAGATGGCCCCGACCACGGCGATGGTGGCCCTGGCTCAGGAGGTTCGGCCCGCGGTGGTGACCCTCGTGCCCGAGCGCCGCGAGGAGCGCACCACCGAAGGGGGGCTCGACGTGGTCGGCCTGCGCGATGTCCTGGCCGCCGCGGTGGTGGCCCTCCAGGGCTCGGGCATCATGGTCTCGCTCTTCGTAGCCCCCGAGGAGGCCCAATTGGAGGCCGCGGCCGAGCTCGGGGTCGACCAGGTCGAGCTGCACACGGGCGACTACGCCAACGCCCACGGGGGCGAGGCGGCCCTCCAGCTCGACGCCCTCTTCCGCGGGGCCGAGGTGGCCCACCGCCTCGGGGTCCGGGTCGCGGCCGGGCACGGGCTCACGGTGGCCAACGTAGGCCCGGTGTGCGCCCTTCCCCACGTGGTCGAGGTCAACATCGGCCACGCCATCATCGCAGACGCCGTGATCGTCGGCCTCGACGCCGCCGTCCGCGCGATGCGCGAGGCCCTCGACCTGGGCGCCCGCGGGCGGTGATCGTGGGCCTCGGCCTCGACGTGATGAGCCTCGACCGGGCCGCCCGGATGCTCGCCCGCTGGGGCGATCGGGTGGCCGCCCGGGTGATGACCGAGGCCGAACGGTCGGCCATGCCCGAGGCCCCCGCCCGCAGGGTGGAGTACCTCGCCGGGCGCATCGCCGCCAAGGAGGCCACGAGCAAGGCCCTCGGGGTCCCCCCGGGGATTCACTGGCGTTGCGTGGAGGTCGCGTCCGTCCGCCCGGGGCCTCCGCGGATCGTCCTGCACGGGGTGGCCCTCGCTCGGGCCCAGGCCCTTGGGGTGGGCAGGGCCCTTCTGAGCATCACCCACGACGCAGGGGTGGCCGCGGCGGTGGTGGTCCTGGAGTCCGACCGATGAACCCGTCGGGACCCTGGGCCTTGATGTCCCGGGACACGGTGCGGGCCCTCGACGCCCGACTCGTCGCCCGCGGGGTCCCGAGCCTCCTGCTGATGGAGAACGCGGGGCGCGGGGCGGCCGACCCCATCGCGGCCCGGATGCGGGCGAGGGGGCTTCGGCGGGTGGTGGTTCTGGTGGGGCCGGGCAACAACGGGGGCGACGGCCTGGTCGTAGCCCGGCACCTCGAGGCCCTCGTCCCGGGGGCGACCGTGCGGGCCCTGTGCCTCGCCGATCCCACGTTGTTTCAGGGCGATCCCGCGGTCATGCGCGACGCCCTCGGGGCCACCGGGGTCGCCCTCGTGCGGGTCGATCAAGACCCGGGCCCTTCGCCCGCGGAGCACCTCGCCGACGCCGAGGTGGTGGTCGACGCCCTCTTCGGGACGGGCCTGACGCGGCCCCTCGGGGGCCTCGCGGCCGCGTGGGTGGGGGCCGTCAATGCGGCGGAGGGCCCTCGGCTGCGGGTCGCCCTCGACACCCCCTCGGGGCTCGACGTCGACCGCGGGGCCCCTGTCGGGGACGTGGTGTTTCGGGCCGACCTGACGTGCACCTTCGCCGCGAGCAAGGTGGGGTTGCACACCGGGGCGGGCCTGGAGCTGGCGGGCGAGGTCGTGGTGGTGGGCCTCGGCCTCGCCCTGGGCCCGAACCTCGCCGAGGTGCGGGCGTGGCGGAGCGTGGCGGCGCCTCTGTCCCCCCGCCCCAGGACGGCCCACAAAGGCACGGCGGGTCGGGTCCTGATCGTCGGCGGAAGCGCGGGCACCACCGGGGCGGCCCTCCTCGCGGCCCGAGGGGCCCATCGTGCGGGAGCGGGCCTGGTCACCATCGCCTCCCGCGACGCCTCTCGCCTGGAGGGGCGGGTCCTGGAGACCATGACCCTCGGGCTCTCCCACGATCCCGACGAGGCCGCGGCGGCCCTGAGGTCCCTCGGGCCGACCTGGGACGCCGTGGTGGTCGGGGTGGGCCTGGGTCGCGATCGTTGGGCCGAGGCCGTGACCGAGGCCCTGTGGGCCACGGCCGGGGCCCTGGTGGTCGACGCCGACGCCCTGGGGCTCCTGGGGGCCCTGTCCGCGCGGGGCCCCCTGCCTGTCCGCGCGGGACCGACGGTGCTGACGCCCCACCCCTTGGAGCTCGCCCGGTTGTTGCCCGAGGAGGGCCCCGCGGAGGCCCGGTGGGTGAGCGCCGACCGACCGCGTTGGGTGCGGCGGGCCGCGGCGAAGTACGGAGCCGTGGCCCTCCTCAAGGGGGCCGGGAGCCTGGTGGCCACCCCCGACGGGGCCCTGCACGTCCTGCCCTACGCCGACGCGGCCCTCGGGGTGGCGGGCAGCGGCGACGTGCTGGCCGGGGCCCTCGGGGCGAGGCTGGCCGAGTCGCGCGGGGTCGACCCCCTGGCCCGAACCCTGGAGGCGGCCCACGCCCACGGGCGGGCGGGGGTTCGGGCCGCGGCCGCTCGGGGAGCGACGCGGGGGCTCCTGGCGGCCGAGATCGCGGAGGGGCTGTCGTGGGCCCTGGAGGACGGGAGGGGGGAGTAGGGCCCTGCCATTCTGGCAGGTGGGGCCCCGGCCTGCGCGCCGGGGTGACAGACACGGGTCGGGGGCCAACAGGGCACAGACCCCAGAAGTCACGGGATTTCGTGGGTCGGGGGGCTTCGGCACGGGGTTTGAGAGAGGCCCTGGCGGAGGTCAACACGATGCACGCAACCGACACCCGCCGCGAAGGATTCACCCGCCAGACCCTGCCCCTGCTCGACGGGCTCTTCGCCGCCGCGGTGCGCCTGTCGGGCTCCCGCACCGAGGCCGAGGACATCGTACAGGAGACCCTCCTCCTGGCCTACCAGGCCTGGGGGCGCTTCGAGCCGGGGACCAACCTCCGGGCGTGGCTGCATCGGATCCAGGTCAACGCGTTTATCAGCGGGTACCGGCGGGCGAAGCGCGAGCGAAGGCTCCTCGACGCCACCCGCGACCCGGGGGCCCGGGCCCTCCTGCTGTCGTCGGCCCAGGAGGCCCTGGAGGGCCCCGACGGGGGCGTGGCCCTGCGTGGCCTCGGGCCCACCGTCCAGGCAGCTCTCGACGCCCTGCCCGAGGAGTTTCGTACGGCGGTGGTCCTGGCCGACATCGCCGAGCTGTCGTACCGCGAGATCGCCGACGTGATGGGATGTCCCCTGGGTACGGTGATGTCGCGGCTGCACCGGGGTCGTCGGGCCCTGGCCCGGGACCTCGGCCCCACCCTGGGGATGGGGTCCGCGGAGCTCGTGCCGACCCCCGAGCCGGCCATGGCGGCCTGAGAGCGCCGGGGGGCGCGCCGGGGGGAGAGGATCAGGCCGAGGCGACGGGGGACAGAACGACCGCCTGGGACAGGGCGGGAGCCGAGACAGCCCGGCCCGTCTGGGTGTGGAGCCGGGCCCCCTGGAGCATCTCCTCGCAGAGGGTGGCGTAGTCGAGCCCGGCCCCGGCGGCGATCTTGGGCAGGATCGAGGTGGGGGTCATCCCGGGAAGGGTGTTGACCTCCAGGACGTACTCGTTTTCGCCTTCGGTCACGAGGACGTTCACGCGCGTGGCCCCGGTGCACCCGAGGGCGTGGTGGGCCCGCTCGGCGAGGCGCAGGACGCCCTGGTAGCGGGTGGGGGCGAGGCGGGCGGGGAAGAAGTACTCCGCGAGGCCCTTCTGGACCTTGGTCTGGTAGTCGAAGAAGGGACGCCGCGGGACGACCTCGATGGCCCCGAGGACCCGGCTGTTGAGGACCCCGACGTGCACCTCGCGGGCCCGGATGAAGCGCTCGACCAGGACCCCGTCGTCGTGGCGCAGGGCGAGGTCGACGGCGGCCCGGAGCTCGGGGAGGTTGTCGGCCCGGCTCACCCCGATCGAGCTGCCCTCCCGGCGGGGCTTGACCATCACGGGAAACCCGAACGACCCGTGCCGGTCTTCGAGCTCGGCGTCGGCGATGGGGCCCGTGAGGTCGTAGTAGGGGGGGGTGGGGACGTTGTGGAGGCGAAACAGCTCCTTGGCCTTGAGCTTGTCCATGGCGAGGGCCGAGGCCAGGACCCCAGAGCCCGTGTAGGGGATCCCCATCCATTCGAGGAGGCCCTGGATGGCCCCGTCCTCGCCGTAGCGGCCGTGGAGGGCGAGGAAGGCCACGTCCATGGGGGTGGATCGCAGGGCCCGGTCGATGTCGCGGTCGACCAGGAGGGGGGTGACCTCGTGGCCGCGGCTGCGCAGGGCGTCAACGATGGCCTCGCCCGAGCGCAGGGACACCTCGCGCTCTGCAGAAACTCCCCCCAACAAGACGCCAACTCGTGCCATAGGTTCGACGCGCTCCTTCCTCGAGACGGTGCCTGGGATACAGCATCCCCGGTGCCAACGGGGGCCAGGGCCGTACACCCGGGGCCCCTTGGGGGGCGAGTGTGGCCGTGGCGACGCGGCTGCCGTGGTCCCCGCGCCACCCGGCGGGCCCGTGGGGGCCTCCCAGGGTGATCGGGAGTCGGGGCCGTAGCAGGGCCGCGGAGCCGGGGTCAAGATCCTGACATTCGGGCGCTGGCGGGGGGCCGAGGGGTGCGGCGCGGGAGACGCTGCCCGGGCGGCACAATCGGCGCGGGAAAGTGGCGAGGCGATGAGCCTTGCCGCACGCGCGCGCGGTGCGATACGGTCTGCGCCCCATCGTGAGGGAAGGCCTCGTCGCGGCACTGTGACACGCCTCAGCCCCACGATGTGCACCCTTCAGTACCAGTGCATCGGAGAACGGAACGCGATGAGCGCTGACAAGGTCCGGAAGCTGCTCGTATCCCTGCAAGATGATCCCGAGAGCGCCAAGGCGTGGAGCGCCCTGGAGGAGCTCGCCCTCGACGGTGAGCTCGCGGCCCTGGGGGCAGAGTTTGCTGCGCAGCTCGCGGAGGAGCGTCGGCGGTTTCTCGTGCGGGGCGAGTGCGAGGCCGCGGCGAAGCTGCTCGATGTCGAGGCCATGATCGCGGCGAGCCCCGAGGCCCGGGCCTCGCTCCTGCGCGAGCGGGCCTTCGTGCTGGAGGAGGAGCTTCTCGACGACCGGGCCGCGGTGGCCACCCTCGACGCCCTGCTCTCCCAGGGCGACGACCCCGAGGCCGCGAGCGAGCGGGCCCGGCTCCTGGGCAAGAAGGGCAAGTGGAAGGACCTCGTGGGCGACTACCGCCGCCGCGCGGAGAACGACACCACCGACCCCGCGGTGATCGCCTCGCTCCTGGTGAGCGCCGCGGCCCTCGTGCTCCAGTACAAGAACAAGCTCAAGGACCGCGACGTCGACTCGATCTTCGAGGAGGCCCTGCAGATCGACCCGAGCAACCTCCGGGCGATCCAGCTCTACGAGCGCATCCTGCGGCGCCGCGGCACCCGCTGGGACGACGTGGCCCGGGTCCTTGAGGCCGGGGCCGAGGCCGTGACCGACCCCGACGAGCGCAGCCACCTCCTGCTGCGGGCGGCCCGGGTTCATGCGGGTCGGCGGAGCGACATGGCGGGAGCCGAGCGGTGTTATCGCAGGCTGCTCCAGCTCGACCCGCGCAACGCCGACGCCATGCGCTTTCTGGGCGTGATCCTTCAGGACAGCGAGCGCTGGGACGACCTCGTCCAGGTGTACGAGTCGGCCCTCGCGGCCGAGCCCGGGCGCCCCGACGTGGGCCTCCTCGTGCAGGTGGCCATGACCCACTGGCGGATGCGCAACGACCCCGCGGCGGCCGAGCCCTTCTTCGCTCGGCTCCAGTCGATCGACCCCGCCCACCCGGCGGCGGCAAACTTCTTCGCCGAGCGCGCGGAGCCCGACGCGGAGGTCTCCTTCGACGCGGGCAGCGAAGAGGAGGTCGACGCCTACCTCGATGAGAACGATCTGGAGGTGTCCAACACCGTTCCGCCCGGTGCCTTCGATCCCGCGGCCTTCGTCCCCGAGCCCGTCGCGGCTGGGCCCGTGGCGGTCGTCCCTGAGCCTGTGGCCGTGGCTTCCGAGCCCGAGCCCGTGGCGGTCGAGCCCGTGGCGGTCGAGCCCATGGCGGTCGCCGCCGAACCCGTCGCGGTAGCCTCCGAGCCTGAGCCCGTGGCGGTCGAGCCCGTGGCGGTCGCTCCTGAGTCCGATCCCGTTGTGAAGGCGCCCTCGCGACCGGCCGAGGCGGCGACACGGTCGGTGGCCCCGGGGGCCCTCGGAGCCCGGGTGCAGCAGGCCCTGGAGATGGCCCAGGCGGCCGAGGCGGCGGGGCAGCTCGATCGGGCCATCGACGCCTGGAAGGCCGTGCTCCGGCAGGATCCCGATCACCCCGAGGCCCGCCCCAACCTCGTGCGCCTCTACACCACCTCCGCCCGGTGGAACAACCTCGTCGAGCTCTACCGCCAGGAGCTCGAGGCCCTCGGGGGCGTCCGCCCGGGCCCCGACCTCCTGCTCCACAAAGAGCGCAAGCTCGAGGTCCTGCGGGCCATGGTGGAGGTCTACCGCGACAAGCTCTCCCTCGAGCCCATGGTCGTGCAGACCTACAACGCCCTCCTGGGCCTGGAGCCCGGCGATCGGGAGGCCCTCGCCGCCCTCGTGCAGAGCTACGAGCGGCTCGGGCGGTACACCGATGTCATCAAGGTGCTTGACCAGCAGGTGCAGTACGCCGACAGCGACGCCGAGCGGGTGGGGCTCCTGCGGCGCATCGCCCAGCTCTGGATCGAGCGCTTCAACAACGTCAACAACGCCACCCGCCCCCTGGAGCAGATCGTCGAGCTCGACCCGAGCGACGTCGACGCCCTCGGGCAGCTCAAGGAGCTCTACACCAAGCGCCGGGCGTGGAGGCCCCTGTTCGAGGTGTCGCGCCGCGAGGCCGCCATGCTGCAGGGGACGGCCCGCCGCGACGCCCTGGTGGAGCTGGCCCGCCTCGCCGCGGAGAAGCTCTCGGCCAACACCGAGGCCATCGGCCTGTGGCGCGAGGCCCTGGAGATCGACCGCGAGACCCCCGGGGCCCTCGACGCCCTGGAGCGCCTGACCGACCGCGAGAAGGACTGGGTCGGCCTCGGCGAGGTCCTCGAGCGGCGGGTCGAGGAGGCCGACGACCCCGAGCAGAAGGTCGCCGTCCTCATGAAGCTGGGGGTGGTCTACGGCGAGCGCCTCGAAGACCCCGCCCGGGCCATCGACGCCTGGAAGCGCCTGCTGGCCACCCGCCCCGGTCACCCCAAGGCCCTGCGGGTCCTGCGCGACGCCTACGTCCAGGCGTCCAACTGGGACGAGCTCGAGGCCCTGTACGGCTCCACCGACGACTGGGAGGGCCTCGCCGACGTCCTCGGACAGAGCGCCGACAAGGCCACCGACCCGGCGGCCAAGGTGGCCCTGTCGTTCCGTGCGGCGCGGGTCTATGAAGAGCGCCTCGGCCAACCGGCCCGAGCCTTCCGCAGCTATGAGCGGGTCTTGTCCGTCGAGCCCGACAACCTCGCGGCCACCCGGGCCCTGGTGCCCATCTACCTGCACGAAGAGCGCTGGCCGCGCCTGGCTCAACTCTTCGAGGTCCTCCTCAATGCCCTCGACCCCGCGGACGTCGACGGGGCCATCGAGCACCTCCTGCGCCTGCGCGAGATCGCCGCCACCCGCCTCGGCGACCGGCCCGCGGCCTTCCAGTGGGCCCTGCGGGCCTACACCCTGCGCCCCGAGTCGCCCGAGATCGAAGCCAACCTCGAGGCCTCCGCCGCCGCCGCCGGGAGCTGGCAGAGCCTCGTCGACACCTACGACGCCCGGGCCCGCAGCCTCCACGACCCCGCCGAGCAGGCCCGCCTCCGCGACAAGGCCGCCGCCATCGAGGCCGACAAGCTCGGGGCCCTCGACGCCGCCGTGGCCCGCTACCAGGCGGCCCTCGCGGCCTCGCCCGACGACCCCCACGTCATCGACACCCTCGACCGCCTCCTGCGCCAGGGCGGCCAGTGGTCCGACCTGCGGGCCCTGTACGACCACCGCCTGTCCCGGGCCCAGGACCCCGGCAGCCGCCGCAGCCTGCGCTTCGAGGCCGCCCGGATCGAAGAAGACTTCCTCGGGCAACCCGACGCCGCCAGCGAGCGGTACCGGGCCGTCCTCGCCGACGACCCGGCCGACCCCGAGGCCCTCGAGGCCCTCTCGCAGCTCGCCCAAACCGCCGAGCGTTGGGCCGAGCTCGCCGCCCTCATGGCCATCCGGCGCGACCTCGCCGAGGGCCCCGCCCGGGCCGAGCTGGCCTACCGCCTCGGAGCCCTCAAGGTCGAGCGCCTCGACGACAAGGCCGGGGCCGTGGCGGCCTTCCGCGAGGCCCTCGGGCTCGTGGCCCACCACGGACCCTCCCTCGGGGCCCTCGAGGCCCTCCTGCGCGACGAGGCCTGGAGGGTCCCCGTGGCCGAGATCCTCGAGCCCGAGTTTGCCCAGACCGGCGACCACGCCCGGCTCGCCTGGGTCCTGCAGATCCTGCTGGAGGCCGCGGCCTCCCCGGCCAGCCGACGGGCCCTGGCCCTGCGCCTCGCCCGGGTCTACGCCGAGCAGCTCGACGACGTCCGGCAGGGGTTCGAGCTCCTGCGCACGACCCTCGGCGAGCAGCCCGACTCCGAGGAGGTGGCCGACGTCCTGGCCGAGCTGGCCCTGGCCGGGGGCTGGGGCGAGGAGTTCGCCGCGGGCCTCGCCGAGATCGCCCGACGACCCGACCTCGCCGAAGACGTGCGGGTCCGCCTCGCCCGGCGGGCCGCCGCGGTCTACGACGAGCGCCTCGACCACCCCGTGGCCGCCGAGCCCTTCCACCGCATGGTCATCGACGCGGGGGGCCTCGACCCCCACGCCTTCGGGGCCCTCCGCAGGCTCTATCAAGACCGCGAGCGTTGGGACGACCTGCGGTCCCTCTACGCCGTCTGGGTCGACCGCTGCCCCGAGCCCTCGGCCCGCATCGAGCTCCTCCTCGAAGAGGCCCTCCTCCTGGAGGAGATCCTCGATCTGCCCGCCGAGGCCGCCGCGGTCTACGGGCGGGTCCTCGGGCTCGATCCCCGCCACGAGGGGGCCGCCCGGGCCCTCGATCGCCTCCTCGTACGCCTCGGCCGCTGGGTCGAGCTCGACGCCCTCCTCTGCCGTCGCCTCGACCTCGGGACCGAAGCCCCCGAAGACGCCCGAGAGCTTCAGTTTCGCCGCGGAGAAGTGCGCGAGCGGCAGCTCGGGGAGGGCCCCGGGGCCCTCGGCGACTACGCCGCCGTGGTCGGGCAAGACCCCACCCACGCGGGGGCCCGGGCCGGGCTCGAGCGCCTCCTCGAGGTGCCGTCCCTGCGGGCCGAAGCCGGGGCCGTCCTGGAGGGCCTGTACGAGGCCGACGGCGACGCCGGGGCTCAAAACCTCGTGCGGATGCTCCTCGTCCGCCTGGAGGGCACCGAGGCCCCCGGGGCCCGGGCCGAGCTCCTGCGTCGGGTGGCCGATCAGCGGGAGCTGGTCTTGCGCGACGCCTCCGGGGCCTTCGACGCCATCACCCTGGCCCTCGCCGAGGAGCCCGGGAGCGACCTCCTGCGCGACGAGCTCCTGCGGCTGTCCACCGTGGCCGCCCAGGACGCTCGGGCCGCCGAGGCCCTGGAGCGGGCCGCGGTCGACCCCCGGGTGGGGGCCGCCCAGGTGGCCGTCCTGCGCGACCTCGCCAACCTCTACGACGACCGCCTCTTCGACCACGTCAAGGCCGAGCAGACCTTCCGTCGGCTCCTGGCCGTGGCCCCCGACGACACCGAGGTGGTGAGCTCGGCGGCCCTGGCCCTCGAGCGCCTCTACCGCGGCCTACAAAACCCCCGCGGGCTCGTCGAGGCCCTGTCCCTGCGGGCCGAGCACGAGCCCGATCCCGTGATGCGCCGGTCGCTCCTGGCCCAGGCCGCGGAGATCCTCGAGGACGAGCTCGGAGACCTCCCCGGGGCCCTCCAGGCCCAGCGGGCCCGCCTCGAGATCGACCCCACCGACCGCGAGGCCCTCAAGGCCCTCGCCCGGCTCTACGAGAAGACCGAGGGCTGGCCCGACCTCGTGGCCACCCTGCGCCAGGACGCGGCCCTCACCGACGACCCCGAAGGCCAGAAGGCCCTCCTCGTGCAGGCCGCGGCCGTGCTCGAGGCCCGGATCGCCGACATCCCCGCGGCGGTGACCCTGTACCGCGAGGTCCTCGACGCCCACGGACCCGACCGCACGATCCACGCGGCCCTGACCCGGCTCTACGAGCTCAGCGACGCGTGGCCCGCCCTCGTGTCGATCCTCGAGCAGGACCTGGCCGCCGCCACCGAAGACGACGACCGCCTCGCGATCATCGTACGGCTCGGAGAGACCCGCCGGGTGCGCACCCGCGAGCCCCTCGTGGCCGTGGAGCACTACCGCGAGGCCCTCTCCCTCGACCCCGTCCACCCGACGGCCCGGGCGGCCCTGGAGGGCCTCCTGGCCGACCCCAACCCCGGGGTGGCCCTGGCCGCGGGGCGGGCCCTCGACCCCGTCCTCCAGGCCGAAAACGCCTGGGACAAGCTCGTGGCCGTGCTCGACCGGGTGGCCGCCGACACCGACGACCCCGACGAGCGGCGCCAGGCCTACGCCCGCGGGGCGGACGTGTGCGAGATCGGCCTCAACGACCCGGCCCGGGCCTTCGACCGGGCGGCCCTGGAGCTGCGCGAGTCGCTCCACGAGCCCGAGGTGAGCGCCCGCCTCGCTCGGGTGGAGGAGCTGGCCCGGGCCGCGGGTCGGCACGCCGATCTCGTGGCCACCCTGGAGATCGTGGCCCCCGACCTGCTCGATCCGACCCTCCAGCGCGAGGTGCTGATGAAGGTCGCCTCGGTGGCCCAACACGACCTCGGCGACCTCGTCAAGGCCCGGGCCTACTACGAGAAGGCCCTCGATCAGCAGCCCGACTACGCCCCGGCCCTCGACGCCCTGGAGGCCCTGCACGAGGCCTCCGGGGCCTGGTCCGAGCTCCTCGCGGTGGTGCGCCGCAAGACCGAGCTCGCCGCCGACTCCGGCGCCCAGAAGGCCCTCCTGCGCAAGCAGGCCGCCATCTGCGAGGGCCGCCTGCACGACCGGGCCGCCGCCGTGCGGGCCCACGAGGCCATCCTCGACCACGGGTTTGACCGCGAGGCCACCCTGGCCCTCGAGCGGCTCTACGCCGCCGAGGGGCGCTGGGAAGACCTGGCCTCCCTCCTGGAGGGGCAGCTCCCCCAGGACGGGGCCGACGTGGCCGACCTGCACTTCCGGCTCGGGTCGGTGGCCATGGACCACCTGAACGACGCCGACCGGGCCCTCGATCACTTCCACGAGGTCCTCGAGCGTCAGCCCGACCACGAGGCCACGGTGACCTCCCTCGAGCGCCTCGGGGCCCGCACCGGCTACGCGGCTCGCACCGCGGCCATGCTCGAGCCCATCTACCGGCGGCGGATGGACACCCCGAAGCTCATCGCGGCCCTCGAGGCCCGCATCGCGGCCGAGGGCGACGTCCACGCCCGCAAGGCCCTCCTGGGCAGCCTCGGGACCCTCTACGAGGAGACCGTGGGCGACCTCGACAAGGCCCTCGAGACCTACGCCCGCGTCTTCCGCGAGGAGCTCGGCGACCGCGAGACCTGGGAGGTGCTCACCCGCCTCGCCCGGAGCACCGACAAACACGGCCGCCTCGCGGAGATCTACGCCGCGGCCCTGGAGACCGTGACCGTCGACGACGACGACACGGCCGAGCTGAGCTTCCTCGCCGGGTCGCTCTTCGACACCCACGTGGGCGACCCCGCCCGGGCCCGGGTGTGGTACCGCCGGGCCCTGGCCTTCGACCCTGGCCGGGCCGAGGTCTTCGCGGCCCTGGAGGCACTCCTCCTGCGGAGCGAGGCCTGGGACGAGCTCCTGGGGCTCTACCGCGACGCGGCCGACCGGGCCGACGCCCCCGACGAGCGCAAGGGCTACCTCTTCAAGATCGCCGTGATCGACGAGGACCGCCGCGGCGACCTCGCCCGGGCCATCGAGGACTACCGGGCCATCCTCGACACCGATCCGGCCGACACCCAGGCCGTCGAGCGCCTCGACGCCCTCCTCGTGCGCACCGAGGCCTGGCCCGAGCTGGCCGAGCTGCTCGACCGGCGCATCGCCGACGCCGCCGACCCCGAGGCCCGGGCCACCTTCCGGTTTCGCCTGGGCAAGCTCCGGGTCGAGCGCCTCGACGACCCGCGGGGGGCCGTGGAGTCGTTCCGCGAGATCCTCGACGAGCGCCGCGACCACAAGGAGGCCGTCCGGGCCCTGGAGGCCGTGGCCGACGCCAACCCCGGGCAGCGCCTGTCCATCGTCGAGATCCTCGAGCCCATCTACCGCGAGCTCGACGACTGGCGCCGCCTCGTGGTGGCCCTCAACCTCCGCCTCGCCGCGAGCGAAGACCCCATCGAGCGGGGCCAGCTCCTGCGCGAGATCGGGACCCTCAAGGAGGTCCGTGACGGCGACGTCACCGCGGCCTTCGCGGCCTTCTCGCAGGCCTTCGCGGCCGACCCCGCCGACGGCGAGGCCCGCGAGGCCGCCGAGCGCCTGGCGGCCGAGCACTCCCTCTGGGACGACCTCGTGACCACGTACGAGACGGCCCTCGCGGCCACCGACGACACCGTCGTGCAGACCGACCTTCTGCGGGCCATCGCGAGCACCCACGACCAGCGCCGGGACGACCCCCGGTCGGCCATCGACGCGTACAACCGCCTGTTCGCCATCGACGAGACCCAGCTCGACGTCCTCGACCTCCTCGAAAACCTCCACGTCCTTCTGTCTGACTGGGAGGGCCACGTCGAGGTCCTCGAGCGCAAGGTGGCCCGCTCCCTCGACGACGAGATCCGCACCTTCCTCCTGCGGCAGATCGGCGAGCAGCAGCGGGACATGCTCAACGACCCGGACAAGGCCATCGACGCCTTCCGCCGGGCCCTCGACATCGACCCCGGGGACGTGGCCTCCCTCGAAGCCCTCGACGGGCTCTACGTCAGCCGCCGCGACATCCCGCGCCTGGCCGAGGTGCTCCAGCAGCGCCTCGACATCGAGCCCGACGTGGAGGTCCGCCGGGTGACGGCCCTGCGCCTCGGCAAGCTGTGGGAGATCGACCTCGGCGACCCGCAGCGGGCCGTCGACGCGTACCGCCGGGTCCTCGACGACGTGCCCGACGACCGCGAGGCCCTCGGGGCCCTCGAGCGGCTCTACGAGCGGCAGCAGAGCTGGTCGGACCTGCTCGAAAACCTCCGGACCCAGTCGGCCCTGGCCGCCGACGACCAGGCCCGGACCCCCCTCCGCCTGCGGATCGGGGCCCTCCTGGCCGAGCGCCTCCAGGAGCCCGAGGCGGCCCTGGAGAGCTACCGCGAGGTCCTGGAGGTCGAGCCGGGCAACGCCGTGGCCCTCGCGGCCGTGCGGTCCCTCGCCGACGACGAGGGGCAGCGGGCCGGGGCCGTGGAGATCCTCGAGCCCCTGTTCAGGTCGGCCCATCGTTGGGACGACCTGGTGGCCATCGTGGAGCTCAAGCTCACCGGGATCGAGGACCCCAGCGCCCGTCTGGCCGAGCTCAAGGCCCTGGCCCAGGTCCACGAGAGCGGCCGGGGCGACCTCGCCATGGCCTTCGCCACCTGGCGCAGGGCCCTGCACGAAGACCCGTCCGATTTCGACGCCCGGATGGAGCTGGAGCGCCTCTCCGGGGCCCTCCAGCGGTGGAGCGACCTGGTCGAGGTCCTCGAAGAAGAGGCCGCGGCCACGGGCGATCCCACCGTCGGAGGAGAGCTCTCGGTGCGGGCCGCGGAGATCGCCCGCGACCGGCTCGAGGACGACGCCCGGGCCGTGCGCGGGTACCGCCGGGCCCTCGACATCGCGGGCGACACCGAGGAGGTCCTCGAGGCCCTCGACGCCCTGCACGGGCGCAACGCCCAGTGGCCCGAGCTCCTGGAGGTGCTTGAGCGTCGGGTGACCCTCGGGGCCCCGGAGTCCCTCGACGCCCTGGAGGTGCGGGTGGCCGAGCTGCGCGAGAAGCGCTTCGAAGACGGGGCAGGGGCCCTCACGGCCTACCGCAACGTGCTCGACCGTACCCCCACCTCGCCCGAGGCCCTGGCCGGGGTCGAGCGGCTCCTGGCCCAGCCCTCCGTGCGCCCCGACGCCCTGGAGGTGTTGGAGGCCAGCTACCTGCGCAACGACGACGTCCAGCGCCTGGCCTGGCTCACCGAGCTGCGGGTCGGGGACGCCGACCTCGACGCCGACAAGGTGCGGCTCCTGGGCGACCTGGCCCGGCTGCGGGAAGACCGCCTGGGCGATGTGCGGGGGGCCCTCGACGCCCAGGTTCGGGCCTTCGGGGTCGACCCCCGCGACGAGCAGACCCTCCTGGAGCTCGAGCGCCTCGCCCCTGCGGCCGGGGCCTGGGACCGCCTCCGGGGCGTGGCCGAAGAGGCCCTCGAGCGCCACGCCCTCGACCCGATGGACGCCGCGGCCCTCAACCTCCGGGCCGCCCGGTGGTACCTCGACCACCTGGGCGACCCGGCCTCCGCCGAGGAGCGCCTCCTGGCCACCCTCGCGGCCGACCCCGAAAACCTCGACGCCCTCGAGCTCCTGGAGGGGGTCCGTCGGGGCCCCGGGCGCGAGGCCGACCTCGTGGCCACCCTGCGCCGTCGGGCCGAGCTCGAGCTCGACATCGACGCCCGCAAGCGGATGCTCCGCGAGGCCGCCGACCTGGCCGAGACCCGGCTGCACGACCTCGACGAGGCCGCGGCCCTGTCCGCCCTCCTCCTCGACATCGACGAGGCCGACACCGAGGCCCTCGACGCCCTGGCCCGCCTGCGCAGGGCCCAGGGGCGCCACGCTGACGTGGCCGACCTCCTGGCCCGCCGGGCCCGGATCACCGACGACCCCACCCGGGCCGTGGCCCTGCGCCGCGAGGTGGCCGAGCTCTACGCGGGCCCCCTCGACGACATCGACCGGGCCGTGGCGGCCTGGCGCGACCTGCTCGATTTCGAGCCCAACGACCTCGCCGCCCGGCAGAGCCTGGAGGCCCTCCTGTCCCGGGCCGAGCGCTGGCGCGACCTCGACGACGCCCTGCGGAGCCGGCTCGACGCGGCCCTGAGCACCGACGAGCGCGCCGCGGTGCGCCTGGAGCTGGCCCGACTGCACGAGACCCGGTTCTCCGACCTCGCGACGGCGGCCGACTTCCTGCGTGACGTGCTCGACGAGGTGCCCACCCACGTGGCGGCGGGCAACGAGCTCGAGCGCATCTACTCCGCCGAGCGCCGCTGGAGCGACCTCGGCGAGCTCCTCGAGCGCCGGGCCGACGACTACGCCAGCGCCGGGGACATCGGCAACGAGTTGACCATCCTCGTGCGGATCGGCGAGCTGTCCGAGCGCGAGCTCGGCGACACGGCCCGGGCGGTGGAGCTGTACGAGCGGGTCCTGGCCCGCGACCCCGACCACGTGGGGGCCTTGCGGGCCCTCAGCCGCCTCGCCGAGGGGGCCTCCCAGTGGGACCGGGCCAAGGAGATGCTGAGCCGGGCCCTGGCCCTGAGCCCCAGCGGTCCCGAGGGGGCGGCCCTGGCCCTGCACCTGGCGCGGATTCAGTCCGAGCGCGGGGGCGACCTCGACGCGGCCCAGGTCACCCTCTTCCGGGCCCTGGAGCTCGACCCCACCCACGCCGAGTCGCTGGCGGCCCTCAAAGACCTCGCGGCCCGCAAGCACGACGACCGGCTCCTGGCTACGGCCATCGAGCGCGAGGTGGCCGTGGTGCCCGACCCCAAGCAGAAGGTTCTGCTCCTGAAGAATCTCGCCCAGCTCGGCCGCGACCGCCTCCGGGACGAGGCCGCGGCCCTGCGCTGGCTGGAGCAGGCCCAGAGCCTCGACGGCGACGACCGGGAGGTGCTCCTCCCCCTGGTCGATCTGTACTCAAGCGCGGGCCGGGAGGGCGACGCCATCCCGATCATCGAGCGCATCATCGCGTCGTTCGGCACCCGCCGCTCGAAGGAGCTGGCCCAGTGGCAGCACCGGCTCGGGCGGGCCTACGAGGCCGGGGGCGACGACCTGCGGGCCCTGAGCCTCTACGATCAGGCCTTCAAGATCGACCTGACCAACGTGCCCATCCTGCGCGACCTTGGGCTCTTGTGCCTCAAGACCGGCGACCTCGAGCGGGCCCAGAAGACCTTTCGGGCCCTCCTGCTCCAGCGCCTCGACCCGAGCCACGGGCTCACCAAGGCCGACGTGTACTACCACCTCGGCGACACCCTCCATCAGCAGGGCGACAAGGCCAAGGCCGTGGGCATGCTGGAGCGGGCCGTCGACTCCGACAAGACCCACGCCCGGGCGAGCGCCCTGCTCGCGCAGCTCAAGTCCTGACCCGCCGCCTCGTCCTCGCGTCCCGATGCCCCTCGCGGTCTGCCTCGACGGCGTGTACGGCCACCCGGACTCCCTCCGGGTGTCGGTGCTCGACCGCGGGTTCCTCTATGGCGACGGGGTCTTCGAGGTGTTGCGCACCTACCAGGGTGAGCCCTTCGCCCTCGGGGCCCACCTCGGGCGCCTCGCCCAGGGCCTGGGGCTCCTCGAGATCGCCCTCCCGGTCCCCCTTGAGACCCTGACCGCGGAGGTGTACGAGACCCTCCGGATCGCGGGAAACGCCGAGAGTTATGTGCGGGTGACGGTGACCCGGGGAGAGGCCCGCGCGGCGGGGCTCGATCCGTCTCTGGCCGGGGCGCCCACCCGGGTGATCCTGGTGGGCCCGCTGGAGCTTCCTACGGCCGCGCGGTACCGGACGGGGATCGCGGTCGGGCTCGTGCGGGTGCCCACCCTGGAGGGCCTGGGGGAGGCTTCGGCCGTGGAGCTTCGCGGAGCCAAGACCCTCAACTACCTCAGCAACATCGTCGCCCAGAGGATGGCTCGGGCGCGGGGCTACGACGAGGCCCTGTGCCTCGGGGCGGGGGGTCGGGTGCTGGAGGCCGCGAGCGCCAACGTGTTTGTGGTGCGGGCAGGGGTCTTGTCGACCCCCGACGAGCCCGAGTCCCTTCCCGGGATCACCCGGTCGCTCGTGCTGGACCTCGTCCGTGCGGCGGGGATGGAGTGTCGGGTCGAACCCCTCGGGGTCGAGGCCCTCGGTACGGCCGACGAGGTGTTTTTGACGTCGAGCGTGCGGGAGGTGATGCCCGTGACGGCCGTGGAGGGGAGGGCCGTGGGGGCGGGGGTTCCGGGGCCGGTGACGCGGCGGGTGCATGGGCTGTATCGGGGGCAGACCCCGTGGCGGCAGAGCCCGATGCCCTGGGAGTAGCCCTGGGAGTAGGGTGCGCAGACCGGGCGGTTACGAGCCGCTCCAGCGCCGCGGGGGTCCGGCGTCGACGTGCACGAACCCCGAGTGGGGATAAAACCCCACACCCCCGACATGGCGCAGCCGAACCCATCGCAAGAGGGCCTGGGTGTCGACCCCGACGAGCCGGAAGTCCACCGCGTTGCCGAGGACGTGCTGGCTGTGCCGGGCCACGTGCCGCCCCTTCTTGCGGAGCATCTCGTTGAGCTTGTCGGACCGATAGCCCGAGACCAGCTCGGCCCGGGCGGCTCCGAAGGCCTGGGCCGCGGCCCGCAGGGTGGCCACGGGGCCGACGGCGATGGGATGCTCCTCCCAGGTTGTGCGGTCGCGCAGGAGGCGCTGCACGAGGGCCCCCTCGTCGGGGCCGGGGGTCGCTTCGAGGAGGAGGGCCTCTTCGGTGTGCAGGTTGTGCAGGGTGCAGGCGTGGGAGAGCCGTCGTGGCACGGTCGCCTCGGCGGGGGCCTTCTTCGACGGCCGGTGTGTGTGGATGCCCGGGGCGATGGCCCCCACCCGCGGCGGCAAAAACCGCGGAACCAGGACCGGCGGATCACACGGAGCCTGGGTCGCGGCCAGGAGGCAGGCCCCACCCAGGAAGGTCGTCGGGGCGGTACGCCGGGGCTTCAAGGGTTGAGGACCCTGAGCTTGACCACCTCGTTGTTGGACCCCACCCGATACCCATCGAGGTCGAGGGTGGCGAAGGCGAACCCGGCCCGTTTGCAGGCCGCGGAGATCTCGCTGCGGAGGGCGAAGGCCCGTT
This sequence comes from uncultured Myxococcaceae bacterium, assembly GCA_964447205.1. Taxonomy (GTDB): domain Bacteria; phylum Myxococcota_A; class Polyangia; order Polyangiales; genus JAEUKH01. The sequence goes on along the minus strand of CAYUSB010000018.1, from coordinate 60,492 downwards.
CGAGCTCAGGCTGGGCCACCTCGACCCGGGCGAGGGTGTCGTGAAACCGGACCCGGACCTGACGCAGCCCCAGGGCCTTGACGCCCTGTTCGGCCTCGTCGATCTGACGGAGGCGTTGGTGGGTGACGGAGGTGCCGTAGGGGATCCGCGAGGCGAGGCAGGCGGCGGCGGGTTTGTCCCAGATCTTCATGCCCAGGAGTTGGGCCACCCGGCGTACGTCGGCTTTGGTAAACCCGGCCTCGACCAGGGGGGACCGGACCTCGCCCTCGGTGGCGGCCTGGAGCCCGGGGCGATAGTCGCCGAGGTCGTCGCGGTTGGTGCCGTTGACCACCACAGCCAACCCGCGGGCGGCGGCCTCGCGGCGGGCTACGGTGTACAGCTCCGACTTGCAGAAGTAGCAGCGGTTGGTAGGGTTGGCGGTGTAGTTCGGGTCGTCGATCTCGTGGGAGTCGACGAGGACGTGGGGAACCCCAAGGGCCCGGGCGAAGGCCGCGGCCTCTTCGCGCTCGGACTGCGGCAGGGCGGGGGACAGGGCCGTCATCCCCAGGGCCCGGGCGCCCAGTACGTCATGGGCTACGCGCAGGACGAGGGCGCTGTCGATGCCTCCCGAGAAGCACACGAGGACCGAGGGCATCGCCGCGAAGAGGCCACGAAGGGTGTCGAGTTGAGGGTCCATCCGATGCGAGACGCTAGCACACCCCCCGGGGGGATTCATAAGCCAGGCGGACCCGGCGTGGCGGCACGACAGGGCGGCGTGGTAGAGCCCGGGGCGTGTTGACGATGACCCCTCTACGATCCCATTCGGCGGTGCATATGCAGGGGCTCACGCCCGAGGGGCTGCTCGCGGTCATGGCCGGGACCCGGGCCACTCTCGACGAGTGTCGGCGCATGGTGGCCGAGGTGGTGCAGCGCGGTCGGAGCGACCTGCGACAGGTTCGCAACGTGCGGGCCGACGTACGCGACGAGGCCGAACGTCGGGCCCCGGCGGGGGCCATGACGGTGCGCTCGCGGGTCTCCTCGGCGGAGGACCCGTTTGTGAAGTTCGCCCTGGCGTGTGGGGACGGGGCCGTGGTGGAGACCGTACGGATCCCCCTGGAGCGGGCGGGGCGCTACGTGGTGTGTGTCAGCTCGCAGGTGGGCTGCGCGATGGGCTGCGCGTTCTGTGCGACGGGCGAGATGGGCCTGACGCGCAACCTGGAGGCGTGGGAGATCGTCGAGCAGGTTCGGGTGGTGGCCCAGGAGCTGCGGGAGACGGGCGAGGGGAGGGTGCACGGGGTCGTCTTCCAGGGGATGGGCGAGCCGCTGCATAACCTCGACAACGTCCTGGCCGCCCTGGAGGTGATGCGCGAGCCGTGTGGTCTGGCCATCGACGCGCGTAATGTCACGGTGTGCACCGTGGGGATTGTTCCGGGCATCGAGCGGCTTACGGCCCTGGGCACGCGGGCCCGGCTCGCCATCAGCGTCACGAGCGCCCGGAGCGCCCTGCGGCGGCGGCTGGTTCCGATGGAGGGCCGGTACCCGATCGTGGAGGTGTTGGCGGCGGCTCGGAAGTTTCATGCACGCTCGGGGCGCCTCGTGATGCTCGCGTACGCGATGTTGGGCGGGGTCAACACCGACCCCGAGGAGGCCCAGGCCCTGGCCACCCTGCTCGACGGGATGCCGGCCCGGCTGTCCCTGATCGAGTACAACCCCGTGCCGGGTCAGCCCTGGCGACGGCCCACCGAGGAGGAGCGCACCGTCTTCCACGACGCCCTGGCCCGGCTTGGGGTCCCGGTGGTCCGGCGGTACAGCGGCGGTCAGGACATCGGGGCGGCCTGCGGACAGCTCGCGACAGAGACCGGCCGCGCCCGTCGACGCCCGGCTCCGGGGAGTCAGGGCCTGGAAGCGCCCGCGGACATGGACGCGACCCAGGACAGTTGATAGAATTCATGATTCTGTAAACTCTGGCGATCGCGGGGGGTTCGGCCGGGGAGAGCAGGGAGGGTGTCGGGGGAGTGGTCGATCCGCCTGCGGGGGCGCGATCGGCGGTGAGCCGTTGGGAGGCTGGGGAGCGGGCCGACACCTCCCGATGGGATCCGGGGAGCGGGCCGGGGCTCAGCCGGGGTTCAACCGACCCACGGTATCACGCACGAACATCCCAGTCGGAACAAAGGCAGACTGCTGGCCAACGGGATGGTCTGTCAAACATTTACAGACTGGCCGGTCTGTATCTTAAGCAAAGTCGACCGACCGACCGGGAGACGGACCCGCCGGATGGAAACCAACCCGAGAACCTCCTGCCCAGTCGGCCGCCCTGGGGAACCGAGGCGGACCGGGTCGATGAAATCACTTGAAAACAAGTGATTCCATGCCTCCCCAGGCTTTGCCCACCAGGACGCGGTCAGGCCCGCGGGGGCGCCCTGGGGAGACGCCTGGCCCTGGGAGTCTCCACACGGTGCCGACTGGAGGCCGCGGGTAGGCTCCCAAGGCCCAGAGGGTAGTTGGGACCGGGGTCTGCTTTCCACCCAGGCCGCTTCCACCCAGGCCGCTCCCACCCAGGAACCAACCCGAACCGGTACCCCGTACGGGAGGTCTCTGCGGTGCGGGACAACCCGGGGAGACCGTCGGCCCGAGGGTGCCCCCGGGACGCCCACAGAGCCTCCCGGGAGAGGCCCCGGAATTCCAGAGTAGACAGAATACATATTATGCGAAGTGATCAACCTGGGCGTATCTCAGGACCCAGCGGGGATTCCCGGCAGATCGTGGTCGCCTCCGCCCGGCGTCCCCGTAAACCCCAACGGCAGCCGGAGCCTGGCGGTCACCCGCCCGGACTCCGCTCCAATGCCCGGCAGATCCCCCGTCGCCCCGACCGTCAGCCCTGCGCGGGCGGCTCCTGGAATCGCCACGCGTTGACCGTGCCTCGCACGGTCTTGAAGAACAGCCAGCGCCCCCACACCAGCGGCTCAGCCCCGACCCCGTCGGGCCCGACCCCTTGCACGACCTCGCCGTCGGTCGCCCGCAAGACCCACAGGCTGTGGTCCCCAGAGGGCACGAGCAGCCAGGGTCCGGCCATGGTGGGCCGCCCGAGGGACGTGCTGCCCAGGGCCCGCGACCACAGGATCGAACCGTCGGCCGGGTCGATCCGCAGCAGGCCCAGGGTGGCCGACACCGCGAACAGGTCGCGACCGTCGGTGCTGAGCGCATGAATCGCCCGCAGCGACTCCACCCGCCACCGAACCCCGCCCCCCGCCGGGTCGAGGGCGTACAGGCCCGCCGTGTGCGAGGCCGCGAAGAGGGTGTCGTCGAGCAGGACCGGGGTCGTGTCGACGTCGATCGTGCGGTGCGACTCGTTGGCCCCTTCGACCTGCTCGTCGTCGGCGGAGGTGTCGCGCTCCCAGCGGAGGGTCCCCTCGCCCGGGTCGAGGCACACCACCCTGCCGTCGGCGAAGCCCGTGTAGAGGCAGCCCTGGGCGAGCAAGAGGCCCGCGTGACCGCTCGCGGTGATGCCCCCGGGGGGGTCGCGGTGGTACCGCCACAGGGCCTGCCCCGAGCTGCGGTCGACCCCATAGACGGTGTCGTCGGCGTTGACCACGTACACCGTCGAGCCGGTCACTACGGGGGCGTGCACGATCTCGGCGTTGGTCCCAAAACGCCAGCGCATCCGGCCGTTGTCGGCGTCGAGGGCGTAGAGGCCGCCGTCGTCCGCGCCCACATACACCGTGCGCCCCTCCAGGACCGCCGCGCCCTCCACGGGGCCCAGGGCCTGAAACCGCCACACCTCAGCCCCGTCGTCGACGCGGAGGGCGTGCACGGCGTTGTCGAGGCCGCCCACGATGAGCGTGCCGCGGAGCGGATCGACCACTGGGACGGCCCGATCGCGCGAGCGGGGGTCCAGGTCGGTCAGCACCGCCAGGGATTGGCGCCACTGGGGGGTCACCACGGCCGTGTGGTGGGTCGGGGCCGGGACGCCCTGCTCCCAACGGTCACGCGACCCGAGCTGAAGGCCCGTACACCCCAGGGCCGCGACGAGCCCCAGCGAGAGCGCCCACCGAGCGCTCACCGTCACTCACGCCCGCCAGGGCCCGGCATCGGCTGCGGGACGGGCAGCGTACCGGGCCCGCCCGGGACCCGGCCCGAACGACCCGCGGCCCCACGGAGCCGCTCCAACAGCTCGGGGGGAAGGCCCCGCAGGGGGTTGGGGTCGTTGCCGTGACCATGTCCCTCGCGCTCGGTGCGCTGCCGGTCGATCTCCTGCACGAGGGGGTCGTCGGGGCTCACCTCGCGGAGCATGGCCACCGCCCGCTCGTTGAGCTCCTGCTGGATGGACGCCGTCGGATCGCTCGCCACGGCGTTGCGGGTGCGCTCGACCACGCCGCGCAGGAGGGTGCGCGCCTGGGCCGCGTCGTTGCGACGGATGTGAAGCCGGGCGAGGGCGTACTGGGCCTCGTCGCGGACCGTCCCCCCGGCCATGTCTTGCAGCTCGCGGTAGCTCTGCAGGGCCCCGTCGAGGTCGCCGAGGGCCTCCTTGCAGTTGGCGATGCCCTCGACCACGCGGGCCTCGAGGCCGGCCGTGTCGGCGCCGCGGAGCTGCTGGAAGATCTCCTTGGCTTCCTGGTAGCGCCCGAGAAGATACAAGGCCGTGGCCTGGTTGAGCCGGGCCACCGGAGCCACCCGGCTCGAGGGAAACTCCCGCTGGACCCGGCGAAACTTCTCCACCGAGGCCCGAAGGCGCTCTTCGAGGGTACGAAACCTGGGGCCCGCCGGGGCGGGGGTGGCCTCGGCGGCGTCGCCGTCGGGGCGGATGGGGGTGGTGTACACCTGGAGGGCCTCGGCGTAGGCGTCGGCGGCCCGACCCTCGCGGGCCTGGCTGTACCGCTGAAACCCGAGGGTGCCCACCACGGCGGCGAGCACCACGGCCACCCCGAGGCCCAGCACCCTGCGGCGGGCCGAGAGCCAGTCGCCGGCTCCGCGGGCCCAATCGGGCACCCCCTCGATGTCCCCCGTGCCCTTCGACATCGTACGCGGCGGAACCCTCGGCCGACGCCCCACCCCCGCGGCCGCGTCCTCGTCGAGCTGACGGGGGTTGCCCCCCATGGACGTGGTCGGAGCCGCGAGGCCCCCGTCGGGGTCGAGGGGCCCGGCGCCCTCCTCGGCGTTGATCAGCGATCCGTCGGCGAGCTGGACGTTGCGCCCGCGTCGTGCGGCCTTGGCAGCAGCCCGGCGCTCGGCCCGGTTGCGGGGCGTGTTGGGGTCGGCCTTGGGCTCGTCGGCCTCGGCCGATGCCCGGGCCTCGTCGTCGTCCTCATCGTCGTCGTCGTCGGACGCTTCGGCCGCCTCGGCCTCGGCCTGGAGCGCCTTGGCCCTGGTCTCCTCGTCGTCCCGTGCACCGCTGTCCTTCGCCACGATCGCTCCTGTCATACAAACCCCGAAGCCTTGTCCTGCCCGGGTTTGCGCTGAGGCGCGGGACTCTACACGCCGGGCCCCGTGAGTCAACCGCGGCGTTGCCCTCTCGCCCTCAGGCCCGGCCGATGCTACCAGCCTCAGGCTCGATGCGCCCGACCTCGCCCCTGCCCCGCTTCGTCCTCGCGCTCGTGTCGGGCCTCGCCGTGCACGCGGCATCGTCGGGGGCCCTGGCCCTCGAACGGCAGCTCCTGGGCGGCCCCCGGCTCGGCTTCGCGGGGGCCACGGGCCCCGCAGGGGGCCTCGGCGGTCTGCTCGAGCTGCACGGAGGCTACGGCCTCAACGACGCCTTTCACCTCTACGCCACCACCGGGTACCAGCTCCTGTCCGCGACGGACGCTCCGGGAGCCCGACACGGCGTGCATCTCTCGGCGGGGCTGGCCTACGCGTTTGACTACCTCCGGGTGACCCCCCTCGTGTCCCTCGGGGCCCGCGGAAACCTCGTCTTCAGCCCCCGGGGCGACTGGCTCGCCCCCGCCGCCGAGGCCCGCCTCGGCCTCGTGTGGCACCTCGAGCGGTACCGACACCTCGAGATCGACCTCACCTACGCCGCGGCCCTCACCCAACGCGACCTCTCCGCCGACCTCGTGCAGATCACCGTGGGCCTGCGGTTTCTTCGGGATTTGTAGGGCCCTCGAAGACCAGGAAGGGCCGAAGGCGGGCGAGGGTTCGGGGGCCGATCCCGCGCACCCGGCGGAGGTCTTCGGGGCTACGAAATGGGCTCCGGGCCCGAGCCTCGACGATGCGGGCCGCGGTCCGAGGGCCCACCCCGGGCAGGGCCACGAGGCGTTGGGGCGGGTCGCGGTTGGGGTCGACCCGGAGGGGGCCGGCGTCCTGGGCAGCGGGGGGGAGGGCCTCGGAGGGCGGGGCCCGGGGAGGCGGGGGGAGGCCGACCCGGGCGAGGGTCAGGGCCGCGGCAAGGGCCAGGAGGAGGGCCACAGGGCGGTGGTGGGACGGGGAGGGTCTGGGCATCGGACCCTGTTATCGGCCCGACCCCCTCACGGGTTGCGTGCTCCGCTCAGCCCCGGGTCACCCGGACGGTGCGGATGAACACCGGGGTGTTGGGCATATCCCGCGGTCCCCGGGGCTGCCCCGCGATGCGCTCGACCAGGCCCACGGGGGTGCACCGTCCGAAGATCGAGTAGCTCCCGTCGAGGTGGGGCCGGGCCACCTCCGTGATGAAGAACTGCCCCCCGTTGGTGTTGGGCCCATGGTTGGCCATGCAGAGCTGGCCCCCGGCGTTGTGCCCGTTGACGTTCTCGTCGGCAAACTCGTAGCCCGGGCCTCCCATCCCCGAGCGCAGGATGTCGCCCCCCTGGATCATGAAGCCCGGGATCACCCGGTGAAACACCGACCCGTCGTAGAAGGGGCGGCGCACCCAGGCTCCAGACACCGGGTCCCAGAAGTCGCGCAGGCCCCGGGCGAGGCCGACGAAATTGGCCACCGTGTTGGGGGCCTGATCGCTCAGGAGGGTGCAAGAGAAGGTGCCGAGGGTGGTCTCGATCTGGGCCGTGAGCTGCCTCCCGGGCGGAAGCCCCGCGGTGGCCTGGGCGAGGGTGAATCGCCCATGAAGCGGATCGGGCGTGGTCGGGTCGGGATGGACGGGACGCACGGACACGTCCTGGGGAGCCGGCGGAGGGGCCGCGGGAGGCGCGGGCGGCGCGGCCGGGGCAGGGACCGCGGGAGCCACCTGGAGGGGCGCCACGGCGGCGGGGGTGGGGGCCGTCGAGGGGCGGTAGCTGGGCTCGGCGGGGGCGGTGAGGTCGCATCCCACAGAGGCGACGAGACACAGGCTCAGGGCGGGCAGACGGGCGTACATCGTGGGGGGGCCTACTCCGTCGCGGCGGGGATGTCGACAAACTCGACCCGGGTGCCCGCGGTGATGTGATGGCGCCGCGAGAAGCCGCCCACCACCTCCAGGACATACTGCGAGTCGCCGGGGACCTCGCGTTGGGTGTCGGTCTCGGGCGTGGCGTTCTCCACGATCCCGAGCACCGTGTGATTGCTGCGGATGAACATCATGTCGAGCGGGATGTACGTGTTGTGCATCCAGAAGACCTGGTGCTCGGCCTGGGGGAAGACGAAGAGCATCCCGGTGTCGTCGGCCATCTCGCGGCGGTACATCAGCCCCCGCTCCCGCACCTGCGGGGTCCGGGCCAGCTCGACCCGAACCCGCACCGGCGGATGCCCCTCCGGGTGCAGGATCACCGCGGGGCCCGGCAGGGGCTCAGGCCGCCGAATCCCGGGGGTCGTGGGCGCGGCCGGGACCTGGGCCTCGGGAGGTGTGGCCGTCCGCGGAGGCTCCGACGGAGCGTTCTGACGACAGGCGCACAATCCTACCCAAACCGCGAAGAGTTTCCACCGCACCCGAAGGCGAATACTGCGCCGACGCGGGTTGTGTCAATCTCCCCCCTCTGATGCCTGGACTGGTCTCCCTCATCGGCGTCGGACCCGGCGATCCGGGCCTCCTCACCCTGCGCGGGGCCCGGGCCATCGGCCGGGCCGACACGGTGCTCTACGACGCCCTCGTGCACCCCGCGGTTCTGGCCCACGCCCGCCCCGAGGCCGAGCTCCTCTTCGTGGGCAAACGGGCGGGGCAGCCCTCGGCCAGCCAGGAGGAGATCAACCACACCCTCGTGTACCGGGCGGGACAGGGGCTGCGGGTGGCCCGGCTCAAGGGCGGAGATCCCCTGTTGTTTGGGCGCGGGGCCGAGGAGATGGACTTCCTGGCCGAGCACGGGGTGGCCTTCGAGGTGATCCCCGGGGTGACCGCGGCCCTCGGGGCCTCGGCCTACGCAGGGATTCCGCTGTCTCACCGGGACCTCTCGTCGTCCCTGGCCCTCCTCACCAGCACCGAACGCCCCGGGCGCTCGCGCTCCCGCCACGACTGGTCCTGCCTCGCCACGGCCACCCAGACCCTGGTGATCTACATGGGCCTCGGGCGGCTCCGCGACGACCTCGCCACCCTCGTGGCCCACGGCCGAGCCCCGAGCACCCCCGCGGCCGTCATCGCCCTCGGGACCCACCCCGAGCAGGTGGTGGTCACGGCCACCGTCGGAACCCTGGCCGACGCCGTGGAGGCCGCCCGTCCCCCCTCCCCGGCCCTCGTGATCGTCGGGGAGGTCGTGTCCCTGCGCGACCGCCTCGCGTGGTGGGACCGCGGCCCCCTCTTTGGCCGCCGCATCCTCGTCACCCGGGCCGAGGCCCAGTCGGGCCCCCTTGTCGAACTGCTTACCGAAGCCGGGGCCCACCCGGTCCCTTTGCCCCTCTTGGAGATCGTCCCGCCCTCCGACCCGGGTCCCCTCGCCCGAGCCATCGAGGCCTTGAGGGCCCGGGAATTCTCGGTCGTGGTGTTGACGAGCCGCAATGGGGTCGGGAGGTTCTTCCAGGCCCTGAGGGATGCGGGGCTCGACGCCCGGGCCCTGGGCCCCTGCCTCGTGGCCGCGGTGGGAGCCTCGACCGCGGAGTCCCTGCGAACCCAGGGGATCGTAGCCGACGTGGTGGCCGCCGAGGCCCACGCCGAGGGGCTGCTCGCCGCCCTGTCTCCGCGTCTGGGTCCAGACCCGGCGGTCCATCGGGTCCTCCTGCCCCGGGCCGAGACCGGGCGCGAGGTGCTGGTCGAGGGGCTGCGGGCCCTCGGGTGCACGGTCGACGTAGCCCCCGTCTACCGGACCGTGGCCGCCTCGGGCGAGGCCGGGCCCTCCCTCCGCGCCCAACTCGATGCCGGGACCCTCGACGCCATCACCGTCACCGCGGGGAGCGCCGCCCGATTCCTGTGCGACCTCCTGGGCCCCGAGGCTCCGGGTCTCCTCGCCCGGACGGCCGTGGTAAGCCTCGGACCCGTCACCACCCGGGCCCTGTCCGACCTCGGGGTGACCGCGGCCGCCGAGGCCCTCGAACCCTCCGACCCGGGCCTCTTCGAAGCCCTCCGCCAACACTTTCAGAAGCCCTCCTCTCCATGAGCTTTCCTACCCAACGCCCCCGTCGCCTCCGCCGCACCGCGGTCCTGCGCGAGATGGTCCGCGAGAACACCCTGCGCCCGTCCCAGGTCATCGCCCCGCTCTTCCTCACCCTCGGGGCCGACCGTCGCCGCCCGATCAGCTCCATGCCCGGCCACGCCCAACTCTCGGTCGACCTCGCCGTGGCCGAGGCCCGGAGCCTCTACGGGCTCGGGGTGCGGTCGTTTCTGCTCTTCGGGGTCCCCGACGCCAAGGACGACGAGGGCTCGGGGGCCTGGGACCCGGAGGGGCCGGTTCCGCAGGGGCTTCGTGCGCTGCGGGAGGCCCTGCCGGAGTGTGTCCTGATCGCGGACGTGTGCGTCGACGAGTACACCGCCCACGGCCACTGCGGGGTGCTCCACACCCGCCCCGACGGCTCGGTCGACGTCGACAACGACGCCACCGTCGAGCGCCTCACCCGGATCTCCCTCGTGTACGCCCGGGCCGGGGCCGACGTGGTGGCCCCGAGCGACATGATGGACGGCCGCATCGGGGCCATCCGGCGCAGCCTCGACGCGGCGGGCTTCACCGAGACCATCATCCTGTCGTACGCGGTGAAGTACGCGAGCGCGTTCTACGGGCCGTTTCGGGAGGCCGCCGACTGCGCCCCGAAGTTTGGCGACCGGGCGGGCTACCAGATGGACCCGGCCAACGGCCGCGAGGCCCTGCGCGAGCTCGACCTCGACCTCGACGAGGGGGCCGACATGGTGATGGTCAAACCCGCCCTGGCCTACCTCGACGTGATCGCCCAGGTGCGGTCCCAGAGCCCCGTCCCCGTGGTGGCCTACAACGTCTCGGGCGAGTACGCGATGCTCCACGCCGCGGCGGCCAACGGCTGGATCGACCTCGATCGCACCGTACGCGAGGTGATGACGAGCATCGTGCGGGCCGGGGCCGACCTGGTGGTGACCTACCACGCCCGCGATCTGGCGAGGGCCCTGGGGTGGTGAAGGCCCTCGGGATGGGGCTCGGCCTTGCCCTCCTTGGGGCGATGGCCAGTGGGTGCGCCGACCCGCCCGACGCCAACGCGTGCAGCAACATTCAGGAGGTGAGCTGCGACGGCGGCTCGCTCGACGACGCCGGGGCCTGGGCGAGCTCGCCCTGGACGGGCCCCCACGCGTCGTACCCTGCGTTTACGACCCTGCGGGTGTGCCACGGCCTCGGGCGGGTCCCGACGAGCGTGGAGGTGTGGGCGTCGTTCGCGCCCAATGGGCTCCTGGCCCAGCAGATTGGCAACGTGGGTTCGGTCCTGCCGAGCTGCGACGGGACCCCCGGGGTGACCGACCGCTACGTGCTCCTGCGCAACGGAGGGGGCCAGGATTTCTTCGCCCGCTTCGTGCTGCGCTGACGCGGCGGCCGACCCCGGGCGGGGTTGGATAGAATTTGCTACAGTGGGTGTCCGATGCAGCAAGATTCATCCAGGACCCGGGACGACCCGGTCGCACAGGCGCTGGGCGCACTCGGGGGCACCGCACGCACGCGAGAGCTCATGGCGCGGGGGATTCACCCGCGAAGGCTGTACGCGGCGCGCGATGCTGGCACCGTGCTCGAGCTGTCTCGCGGGGTCTTCCGTCTGCCCACGTTGCCGTGCACCGAGCCTGACCTCCTCGCGGTGGCGACGCGGATGCCTCGCGCGGTGTTCTGCCTGGTGACGGCCCTGCATCTTCATGGCCTCACGCAGGAGATTCCGCGGGTCGTGCATGTCGCGCTGCCCCGCGGGGTTCGTCCCGCGCGGCTCCATCATCCGCCTCTGGAGGTCTACCACCTCGCGGCGCCGTCCCTCGACCACGGGGTCGAGACGAGGGTCGTGGACGGGATGGACCTGCGCGTGACGAGTCCGGCCCGGAGCGTGGCAGACGCGTTCAGGTTTCGTGGGCGGGTCGGGCTGGAGACGGCGATCGACGCCCTCAAACAGGCCCTCGGAAGGCGCGCCGTCACCATCGCCGAGCTCGATCAGATGGCCCGGGTGTGTCGGGTTCAGGCCGTGATGCGACCCTATCTGGAGGCCCTCGGATGACCGTGCGCAAGCCCACCCACGTGGCCGGCCGATAGGTACCCCGCGGATCGGCCGTGTACCGGACCACGCAAGTTCGTGCCTCGATCGGGGAGGATGGCGCCAGGCCCGACGGCCCTCACCCCAACCTGTTCGTACGTCACTCATCTACCCTCTCCCGTAACCGGGAGAGGGTTCCCTCCTGCTGTGAGAATCGAAGGAGCGGGTGGCATGTCGGGCCGCGTGGGTCCGAGGTTCTCTCCTTTGCGGCGCGCGTTCAGCCAATTTCATCTATTCTTGCCTGAGATTCACTCGCGTAAATATCTTGGTTCGGCTGTGCTCGGAGTTCCTCGTCGGCCGATCGGTACCCCCCGTGGGTCGACTGAGTACTGCACCGCGCAAGTTCGTTCCCAGACCGGGGAGGATGGCGCCAGGGCCGGCGGCCCTCGCCCACTCTATTCTTACGGTACGATGGCACCATCTCCCGGTCACGGGAGAGGGTAGATGGGTGACGCGCGAACAGGTTGGGGTGAGGGCCGTCGGGTGCTGGCCGTCGCCGTAGTTCGGGGGTACCGATTCACTTCCACGCCGACAGAGCAAGGAAAATCCGTGGGTAAACCTCAGCCCGGGAGGGAGAGGGGCGCGCGGCAGCGGGGGGTGAGCTCGCCTCCGGGCAGGTTTCGCTGGGCTACGGACCGCCCGCCTTCAGCCCGCGGCGGAGCCGGTCTCGTCTCGTCCCGGGTCGGGCGACATCCTCTGGTTCGCGTAGATCTTGAACTTCAGGGTCAGCAGGTACGTCACCCCGATGGCCAGGATGGCCGGAGGCCCGAAGCTCTTGCCAAAGACCTCCAAGACCAGGGCGATGGCGCTCAAGGGCACCCCCACCACGGCCACGAGGCTCGACCCGATCCCCACCACCGCGAAGAGGGCCGGGTCGAGGGTCACCACCCCCGTCAGGTTGGCCACCTGGGCCACCATGGCCCCCGAGACCCCACCCAAAAACATGCTCGGCACGAGCAGCCCCGCTGAGCCTCCCCCGTGCAGGGTGAGCCCCGTGGTGACCACCTTCCCGACCAGGACCACCCCCAAGATGCGCCAGCTCGACATGGCCGCGTCCCCCGAGAGGATCGCGTGCAGGGTCTCCTCGCCCATCCCGAGGACGGCGTGGGGCGGGAGCCCGAGGGTCCAGCGCAGGGACAGGGCCACGAGGCCCACGCAGAGGCTGGTGAGGATGGCGTGCCCCCGTCGGTCGAAGCGGTGCACGAGGCCCTTGAGTTCGATCATGGCCCGGCCAAATCCCAGGGCTACTGGGACGCTCACCGCCACCGCCACCAGGGCCGCCGCCCCGTACTCCGACAGGGAGTACACCGGGGCGTGGTCGGGGCCGACAAAGAGCGGGCGAAACCCGTGCAGGTGCGTGCTCAGGGTGTACGCGATGACCCCCGACCACAGGGCGTAGGCCAGCTTGCGGTAGATGATCCGGTCGCCGTAGGCCACTTCGGTCGCGAACAGGGCCGCCGTAAACGGGGCCCCAAGCAGGGTCGACACCGAGGCCGAGATGGCCGCGAGCTGGTAGGTCCGCAGCTCGTACTCGCTGCGGATGCCCATCACCCGCGCGAACCCCGCGGAGATCGACTCGCCCATGAGCACCGACGGGGCCTCGAGGCCCCCAGAGCCCCCCGCCCCGAGGGTGACGAAGGTGAAGACCCCCTTGCGCAGGGCGAGGCTGAAGGCCGGGCGGGCGTAGCGGGGTTGGGGGTCGTCGCCCGCGTGTTCGTAGGTGACGTGGTAGTTGGCCAGGGCCACGTCCATGCCGTCGCCCGCGGCCTCGGACCACCCGGGTCGCCGCACGAGCCAGCCGCGGAGGGCTCCCCCGACGAGAAGGGCCCCGAGGAGGGCTCCGGCCCCAAGGAGGCCACCCTTGTGCTCCACCGCGCGGAAGAGGAGGTGGGTGGTGGAGTGCACGGCCCAACGCAGGGCAGACACCGCGGCCCAGACCATCACCGACAAGACCGCCACGAGGAAGACGATCCGGGCGATGTTGTCCCAGGAGTCGTGAAGGGCCCGGCTCTCGGCGTCGAGGTTTTTGAAGTGGGTCTGGGCCATCGGGGTCACGGAGCCTCGCATGGCGAGGCCCAACGTGACTACTCTCGTGCTCAGGGCGGGGCGCCGTGACCCTCGTCGTGCCGGAACGAGGCGCCCGCGCGACGCCGCCGAGAACCCAACCTGGTGTGTGTAGTGGAAGGATCAGGGCGGCGGCGCAAAACGCGACACGTCCACCAAAGGCAGATGCGGCGCCGACGAGGTGGGATCGACCTGTCCCAGAACGTTGAGTCCCCAAGCAAAAATGCGACCAGAGCGCAACACGGCGACTGCGTGAGACACCCCAGTGGTGAGCCTCTCGACCGGCTCGGGCAACGGAACGCGCACAAAGCCTTCTACCGCGCGCGAATGTCCCTGGCCAAGTTCGCCGTATCCGTTCTCCCCACCGCACCAGACACCACCCTGCGAGTCAATAAAACAAACAGAGGTACCATGGACATGCTGCGCAAATCGTACGGGCACTACGCCCGAAGGGAGCATCGGATGTTCACCCAATCCAGGAATCACACCAATACACTCAATTCTATCACTTTCCATAATGAAACAGGCGCGATTGTAGCCGGAAAAGACATCGCGCACCCTTTCGATCGTACGTCCCTCTCGGAGACTGTAGTGCCACAGGTACACCGATGAACCCCGACGAACGAAACCAGCATGTCCGCCGAGGCGCAGCGAAGACAAGCCATATCTGTGAAAGTCGTCGTCGGAAAAGTGAGCCTGAATGTCTGGGGTCGAATCGAGCATCTGGCATTGAAAGTGGCCGCCGGATGCCCAACAGACACCCATGGGCGGAATACTGATGTCATCAACGGAAGACATCGGTGGGTTGAAAGGGAAACGGAAGCGCATTCCCAACCAATGGAGAGTGCGCCCTGAATCCAGAATAGCGAAGCTCGCAGAGCCTGCCAGAAGCCTCTCTATAGGTGCATCGAATTGTCTGTGGCTGGTGAAGTTCCCAAACCTCCCCAAACCAGTCTGCGGTGAGTGCCCGACCTGCCTTGCAGTGTCGGGAAACATTTCGTTTGATGATCCCCAACAGTGCACTAAGCGCCCCCTCGCCGTACAGGAGGAAGTCTCGGACGCTGCGAGCAACGGATAGCTGGCGGGCCGCACGATGGCAGTGGGGTTGGATACAGTTTGAGCGCAAGCCACCACCAGAAGGCTCAGCACCGCAAGCCCCATCGGTGGAAGGAGTCGGCAAGAGTGCCGTCGAGGTTTCATGAAGTCAGAATCTCGTGTGTGGGCAGTTGGCAAGGCACGAGGCCAGACAAGGATGATTTCCAGTGTAACGCGAGGCGCAGCACAACTCACATCCACCGTAGGAAGTTGGATGATTTTGCCTACACGTCTCACTTGCTTCGAGACAATAAGCAGGATGTGGAGTATTCATCGGATCATTCCAGCCGGGAGGAGGAGTAAGCGTGGGAGGGCGCTGATCGTTCAAACAACGCTGATGCGCCCGCTCCGTTTCAACAATGCGCCTCCGAAGACTACCGATCCAGTCCATGAGATACTGATGCTGAGGACGAGCACGTTCCAAACAACGGCGAGTAACATGGGAAATCGCCGAAGCATCCTCAGGTCCAAGTCGACCGTTCGCACAGTTAAGGTAGGCATTAATCAGAGAGGTCTGCAATTGAGTCAACGCGATCCCCGCAGGCGTGTTTAGAAAACGAGGGTCATGTCTGTGCTGAGTGATCAACTGTGCTACCCGAGTTGCCTCCCGATTATACTCGTCGCACGGAGCTCGACCTTGTGCGGAGGCGCGACAAGTATCGATGACGGGATTCTGTCCAGCAAAGTTGAGAATGCGGGTGATCATATCGTGATCAGCAGCAATCTGCGACTCGTAGCCGCCACACGGGTCGCCAATGCCAGGAATTGGAAGTGGTAGAGTAATGGGATCAATGATCGGAGGGTTTAGAAAGAGACCCCGGGAGATGCCCCCTTGGGAAGGACCTTGTGCTCGGTATCCAGGCGAACCAGGCCTGGAAGGAAGCGGCAACGAAGGGGGGAACATCGTCGGAATCGCAGTGGGAGCAATCTCCCAATTCTTGAGCGTCCGCCCCATGAACTGCTGCGGCCATTCTCCCTGCGTACCGCCACAGCCGCCCGCCGCGCCACACCCTGAACCCTTGCAACCGCACCCCTTGCTCTTGCCGCTCCCGGCAGTCGTGGGCCCTTGTGCGATCACGCCCTGCGGAAGTACACCCCCGAAGGACTTCGCCGACACACCTCCAGCCATCGCCCCAGTTGGAAGAATCTCGTAGGTCTTCATAGAATCACCCGCATACGTCGAATGGGAAGTGCCACAGCCAGCGCCCGCTGACTGTGGCACTTCACGTCAGGACTTCGTGTACCCTGCGACCACCACCTGCACCTGCGCCATATCACCACTGCACCGCACACGGAACCGTCCGTAGGCGGCCACGCTCTGGACAGTGTCCACTTGGAAAAATGTGACCGCAGGAATGTCGGTGACGCTGGTGACAGCCAGCGAGCCATTCTGCCCGGTGGCCCAGGTCTCATACTCCGGTGCGTTGGTCAGCTGATAGTCCACGTCGATGGTGTTCGTGAAGGTCGTGCTACCCCTGCAGATGATCTGGACCTGCATCTTCTCCACGCTCCCCAGCAACGCTGCATGCTCCTGGGACGAGTAGAAGTAGGTCGGGTTGGCGCCACCACCAGAGATGGTCCCGTCGAACACCACGAGGTTAAAAAGGCGTGCCATGTTGCCCCTCAGTCCGCGTAACCTGCGACGACGAGCTGGACATGCACCACGATATTGTCAGTGGTACACTTCAGCTTGAAGCGACCATACGCCGCCTGGTCCTGAAAATTGGACACCTGGTGCAAGAAGACCGCGGGAAGATCGCCAATTGCCGTGACGCTGTCAATCGGCTTGACCGTGGATTCCGCCCACGCGTCATACTCGGGAGCGTTGGTGATCTCATACGTGGTCTGAATGTCTGCCGGGTTGGTGAAGTCCGATACCGCCCGCACGATCAGCTGAAATTGAAGACGTTCGACGCTGCCGAGGAGCGCCGCGTGCTCCTGAGAACTGTAGAACTCGGGGGGTGCCGCGTTGTTCCCCGAGATGGTGCCATCGAATACAACTAGATTGAATGCACGTGCCATGTTCTCTCCTCAGTCCGCGTACCCCGCAACCACCAACTGAAACTGAATGGTGCTCGCGGTGCTGCTTGAGATCTTGAAGCGCCCGTAGGCGGCCTGGTTGGCGATCGAACTGATGTTGTCAAACGCGACGGCGGGCAGATTCGTGACAGCGGCGGCCGACACGAGTTTTACCCAACTGGCACCTACCCACAGATCGTACTCAGGTGCGTTGGTGATCTCATACTCCACGTCCACGGTCGCAGTGAACGCAGTAGCGCCCCGAATGATCATCTGCACCTGCAGACGCTCAACACTCCCCAGGAGAGCGGCGTGCTCCTGGGATGTGTAGAAGACAGGGGGCGTTCCGGTATCGCCCGTGATGGTGCTGTCGAACAAGACCAGGTTGAATACGCGCGCCATGGATCCCTCGTGATGTTCCGCCTGCCCCTCGGAGAGCCCCTCGCACGACCACCGCGCGAGTGCCTCGGGGACCGACGAGTAGGTTCTCCCACAGCCCGAACAATCATTCAACCCCCCATGTCGATTTCTAAAAACCAATGGAATCAAGGCAGTTTCGTGCGATCGCGCACCCGTCAGCGCACGATCCTGCGCCGCAGCGCAAGCACCACGAGGAGAACGGGCACAACGCGGGACCTAGCAAGCCGCTCGGCGCGAAGAAACAATCCGAATTATCAAGCAATTTCAACGACTTCCAGTACAGCCCACGCGCTGCAACGGGCGCCGACGTTCCGCGGCATCAAGTTCAATCGCCTGCGGCACCGCATCACGGCACTCTGTGCATGGCCGTCCCGCTCCGCGCGTTGACCCTCGCGACGGCGCGTGATAGCCGTGGATCGAAGCGTCGCCACGGAGGCGGCGCCAGACGCAGAGGAGGGCAGACGATGCGTACCGGGCGAATCGAGCGAAGGGTCGTCGTGTGGCGTTGGCTGCACTGCGCGCCGTTTCTGGCCTGCCTCGTGACTGCGTGCGCCCCGTCGACTACAGCGGGAAGCGGCGACGCAGCCCCGCGTGATGTCGTAGCAGCCGATGCGATGGACGCCGCACGACAGACCTGCACGACGTCGCGGCAGTGCCCCGGCCAGGTGTGCGCCACAGCCCTGGGATACTGCGTCGACTGCAACGACGACCCCGACTGCCCCTCCGGCCAGCGCTGCCAGGATTACCGCTGCGTCGATCCGCCCCGCGCCTGCACCTCGTCGCGGCAATGCAGCGAGCTCGGCCTCGTCTGCGACACCTCGCGCGGCGTCTGCGTCGAGTGCGTCACGCCCGCCGACTGCACCAGCGAAGGGGAGACCTGCTCGGCGGCCAACCGCTGCGTTCCGCGCTTGTGCATCGCGAGCGACGTACGTTGCGTGGAGGGCGTGCGTCAGACCTGCGACGCGTACGGCACAGACTTCGTCGCGATGCCCTGCGCGGCGCAGCAGTCGTGCGTCGACGGAGCCTGCGTCGATCGGCTCTGTCAGCCCGGGACCCGGCGCTGCGTCTCGGGCGACGCCACGCGCATGGAGGTGTGCGACGACGCGGGCATCGCCTTCGTCGTCAGCCCCTGTCCTACCGGGCAGTTGTGCAGCGAGGGCGCCTGCCTCGCTCCCACCTGTATGCCCGGTGCGTACGTCTGCGCCGATGCCAACACCCGCCGCGTCTGCAACAGCGACGGGCGCAGCTACACGGCGGCACCCTGCGCGGCGATGCAGTCCTGCGTCGGCGGGGGCGAATGTCGCGACCGGGTATGTATGCCGGGGAGCATCGGCACTACCTGCTCCAGCGAGACCGCCCAGCAGGTGTGCTCTCCCGACGGGCAGGGCTACAGCACGACGCCCTGCCCAATGGACGAACGCTGCATGGCCGGACGCTGCATGCGGACCTGCGGCGACGAGGGGCAGAGCCCCTGCGCGGGGGGTATCTGCAACGCAGGGACGGTTGACGTCATGGGGGTGTGTCGGCGATGCACCGCGGCGGTGCAGAGCATCGCGCCGGGCGACTCCTCGACATGCGTGCTGTTGGCCGATGGGACCGTGCGATGCTGGGGCCGCAATCAGGTGGGCCAGTTGGGCAACGGCACGACCAGCACCACCGACAGCGCCCAACCCACGACCGTGGTCGGGCTGACAGAAGTGGTGCAGCTTGTCGGAGGGCAGAGCGGATACTGCGCCAGAAGGCGCGACGGCACGCTGTGGTGCTGGGGTTCCAACAGCGCAGGAAGACTTGGCGACGGAACCTCCCTGTCACGAAGTGCGCCCGTGCGCGTGATGGGGCTGCCGGGCGCCGCCACCGACGTCGCAATGGGCTCGGCCTTCACCTGCGCCGTCGTGCAGGGATCTGCGTACTGTTGGGGCTCGAACGGCGTTGGACAGCTCGGCGACGGCACGCTCAATGGCAGAATGACCCCCGCCGCAGTCGTGGGCCTCCCGATGGGCGTCGTCGCTGTCGGAGCGGGCAACGCTCAGGCTTGCGTTCTCCTGTCGACGGGCGGAGTCCGTTGTTGGGGCGACTCGCCGCTTGGCAACGGTTCGACCTCCTCCAGTCGGACGCCCGTGCAGGTCAGCGGACTGACGGGCGGCGTAGCACAGCTCAGCGTGGGGCGGACGCACGCCTGCGTGCGTATGGAGGCCGGCACCCTGCGATGCTGGGGTGTCAACGGTGGGGAGTTGGGAGACGGGACCACCGATGGTCGGCCCGAGCCCGTGCCCGTCCTCGACATCGTCAATGCCATCGACATTCGCTGTGGCTTCAACCAGACCTGCGCACTCCTTACCGATCGCAGCATGCGATGTTGGGGCGTCAATCAGTACGGAAGCGTTGGCGACGGAACCACCTCCCGCCGAACGCGCCCCGTCGAGGTCATGAATCTCCGGGAGATTCGTGTCCCTGGCACCAGTTCCAGCGTCTCATCGAGTTGGTGCGCTGTGCGCATGGACGGCTCGGTCTGGTGCTGGGGCTTGAACCACGCCTACCAACTCGGCGATGGCACCATCACCAACCAGTCGCGCCCGGTGCGTGTGACGGTCCTCGGCGACAGCGGCTGCTGATCGCTCCCTGTACCCCGCTTCCGCGACCCCCTCAGCTCCCACGAAACCGCGGCAGGACCCGCGCGAGGGCCTCCCCGAAGCCCCTCACCTCCGCCTCGGTCGTGCTCGGCCCCAGGCTCACCCGCAGGGCCCCCCCGGCCCGCCACGGGGCCTCGGGGTACATCCGCAGCACCGACTCCGACGGCTCCACCCGCCCGCTCGAACACGCGGCCCCCGCGCTCACCGCGAACCCCTCCAGGTCGAGGGCCGCCACCAGCTCCTGGGCCGCCAGGCCCTCCCAACTCGCGTGGACCACCGTGGCCACCCGCGGCCTCTCGGTGTCGTTCACCACCGCCCCGAGGGCCTCCATCCGCGCAGCCACCACGTCTCGCAAGGCCCCCACCCCGGCCATGGCCCCGAGCCGGGCCCCCACCTCCGCTGCGGCCGCACCAAACCCCACGGCCCCGAGGAGGTTCTCCGTGCCCGCCCGCACCCCCCGCTCCTGCCCTCCGCCCCGAACCCGCTGCCGGATCTTCACCCCCGCCCCGAGCCACAGGGCCCCCACCCCCGCAGGCCCCCCGAGCTTGTGCCCCGACAGGGCCGCCGCCACCGCTCCGCTGGCCTGAAGATCCAGGGCGACCTTGCCCAGGGCCTGCACGGCGTCGAGCACCAGGAGGGCCCCCCGCCCGTTGCACACCCGGCCGAGGGCCGCGAGGTCGGCCATCCCCCCCGTCTCGTGCTGCACCAGGCTCACCGCCACCAACGCGCCGGGCCCCCCGGTCGCCAGGGCCGCATCGAGGGCCGCGACGTCATGCATCCCCCCCTTCCCGGCCACGGTCGGAACCCACCGCACCCCCTCCCCCAGCCCCGCGGCAACGCCTTCGCAGGCCGCCCGCAGGCACGGGTGGGCCCCAGGGTCGCACCACACCGTCCGGGCCCCCATGGCCTCGCCTACGCCCAACACGGCCGCGTCCACGGCCTCGGTCCCCCCGCTCGTGAAGACCACCTCCCGCGGGGCCGCCCCGGCCGCCTCGGCCACCTGCCTCCGGGCCGTCTCAAGCATCGACCGGGCCTGCCTCCCGTCGCCGTGGGGGCTCGACGGGTTGCCCGGCCCCGCCTCCATCGCGCGAACCATGGCCTCTCGGGCCGCCGTCCCGAGGGGCGTCGTGGCATGGTGATCGAGGTACACCCGCCCTCGCCCGACCCTGTTCATCGGGCCTCCGGGGCCGCCGGGGAGCGTGCGATCTGCATCCGCACGAGGAGCCCTGGGAGGGTGTGACCCGCCACCCGCGAGCGCGACCCCGTCGAGGCCCGGGCGCTGCCCCCGTGGGCCTCGGCCACCCCCCGAACGACCGCCAGCCCCACCCCCGCCCCGCCGTGCGATCGGGTTGGCGAGGCGTCGACCTGCACGAAGGGGTCGAAGATCCGCCCCCACCACGAGGCCTCGACCCCCTCCCCCGAGTCCACCACAACCACCTCGGCGTGGGTGGCCGAGGCCCGGAGCTCGACCGCCACCGTGCCCTGGGCGGGCGTAAACTTCAGGGCGTTGTCGAGGAGGTGCCCGAGGGCCCGGAGCACCCGATCGGCGTCCCCCACCGCCTGGACGGGCCCCTCGGGCAGGTCGCACGCGAGGGTGATCCCCCGGGCCGCGAAGGCCCCCCGGCGGACGTCGAGGCTCTGCCGCAGAAGAGCCGCGAAGTCGTACGGCGCGAAGCTGAACCGCATCCGGCCCGTCTCGAGCTGGGTCACGTCGAGCAGGTTGTCGATGGCCCCGCGGAGGCGCCCGAGGGCCTCGTCCATGGCCTCGACGGCCCGGCGTTGGGGAGGACTCAGGGGCCCGAGCTCGTCGCGGCGCAGGAGCCCCACGTAGCCCACCAGGGGCGTGAGGGGGGTGGCCAGCTCGTGCGAGACGTTGCGGTAGAAGTCCTTACGCAGCCGGTCGGCCTCGACCAGACGGGCCTCGGCGTCGCTCAGGGCGTGGGCCTTGGCCTCGAGGTGGGCCGCGATGCGCTCCCCCTGAGCCCGCAAGACCACGGCCTCGGCGCCCTGTCCGGGGGCCTCGTCGTGCTCCGGGGCGGTGGGGGCTCCTCCCGACCCCGACAGGTACGACCCCACCGTGCGGGCGAAGGTGGGGACGTCGATGGGCTTGGACAGAAAACCCGCGAACCCTACGGCCCGGGCCGTTCCGCGGTCGCCCTCGGCCGTGATGGCCACGATGGGGGTCCCGGGGAGACGTCCCCGCAGGAGGAGGGCCACCTCGTAGCCGTCGAGGTCGGGGATGTTGATGTCCACGAGGCACAGGTCGGGGCGGTGTTCGGTCGCGAGGCGGGCCCCCTCCAGGCCCGAGCGGGCCTCGATCACCCGATGCCCCGCGGCCGACAGGAGCTTGCGCACCAGGAGCTGGCTCTGGGGGTCATCTTCGATGTGGAGGATCGTCGCCACGGCAGGGGATTTGTTCTAATCGTTTGCGCGGCCTCGGGCATCGTCCATGAGACGCCCGACGACGGGTTGCCAGTCGATGGCAATCGGCAATCAGCGTAGCGGCCAGTTGACAATCACACCCAGCAAACACCTTGGATGACAGGCAGATGTCAAACGACAAGTGGATTGACGAGACCGCCCGTTGGCGTGCCGAGCGCCTGGACCCTGCCACGGCGAAGTCGCCCCCGCGTCCGCGGAAGGGGCTCCTGCACGGGGGGTCGGACATGCAGGTGCTCTACACCCCGGCCGATGTGGCGGACATCGACCCCCTGACGGACGTGGGGTTTCCGGGGGAGAGCCCGTTCGTGCGGGGGGTTCAGCCCAATATGTATCGGGGGCGGCCCTGGACGATGCGGCAGTACGCGGGGTTTGGCAGCGCCCGGGCCAGCAACGAGCGGTACCGCCTGCTCCTGGAGCGCGGGCAGACGGGCCTCTCGGTGGCCTTCGACCTGCCGACCCAGATGGGCCGCGACAGCGACCACCCGATGTCCCTCGGGGAGGTGGGCAAGGTCGGGGTGGCCATCGACTCCCTGGAGGACATGGAGGTCCTGCTCGACCAGATCCCTCTCGATCGGGTGAGCACCTCCATGACCATCAACGCCACCGCGGGGACCCTCCTGGCCCTCTACGTGGCCGTGGCCAAACGCCGGGGGGTCTCGCCCGACAAGCTCCGGGGCACCATCCAGAACGACCTCCTCAAGGAGTACATCGCCCGCGGGACGTACATCCATCCGCCCCGCCCCTCCCTCAAGCTCACCGGCGACATCTTCGCCTGGGCCGCCGACACCACCCCCCAATGGAACGTGATCTCGGTCTCGGGCTACCACATGCGCGAGGCCGGGTGCGACGCCGCCCAGGAGATCGCCTTCACCCTCGCCGACGGGATCGCCTACGTCGAGACGGCCCAGCGGGCGGGCCTCGACCCCGAGCGCTTCGCATCGCAGCTCTCGTTCTTCTTCAACGTGCACAACCACCTGCTGGAGGAGGTGGCGAAGTTTCGGGCCGCCCGCAAGATCTGGTCGGAGATCATGGCCTCCCGCTTCGGGGTGACCTCGGCGCGGGGGAGGGCCTTGAAGTTCCATGTGCAGACGGCGGGGGCCACCCTCACGGCCCAGCAGCCCATGAACAACGTCGTGCGGGTGACCATCCAGGCCCTCGCGGCCGTGCTCGGGGGCTGCCAGTCGCTGCACACCAACAGCTTCGACGAGGCCCTGGCCCTGCCGACGGCCCAGAGCGCCACCCTGGCCCTGCGGACCCAGCAGATCATCGCCAGCGAGTCGGGGGTCACCGACACGGTCGACCCCTTCGCGGGCAGCTACGCCGTCGAGGCCCTCACCCGCGACCTGGAGAAGGCCGCCCGGGTCTACCTCGCCCGGGTCGACGAGATGGGCGGGATGGTCGAGGCCATCGAGCAGGGCTATGTCCAGCGCGAGATCCAGGACGCCTCGTACCGCTACCAGATGGAGATCGAGCGGGGCGAGCGCCCCATCGTCGGGGTCAACGTGTACCGGGAGGGGCCCGAGGAAGCGGTTCCGTTGCAGCGGGTCGACCCGGCCCTGGAGCGCGAGCAGGTCGAGCGCCTCACGGCCCTGCGGGCCCGACGCGACAACCCCGCGGTGACGGCAGCCCTCGCCCGCCTGGAGTCTGCGGCCCGGGCCGACGCCAACGTGATGCCCG
Organism: uncultured Myxococcaceae bacterium; assembly: GCA_964447205.1. Classification (GTDB taxonomy): domain Bacteria; phylum Myxococcota_A; class Polyangia; order Polyangiales; genus JAEUKH01. The sequence goes on along the minus strand of CAYUSB010000018.1, from coordinate 36,655 downwards.
CCGTCCTGGCTGCGGTGGAGGTCCGGGCCACCGTGGGCGAGGTGGCCGACACCCTGCGGGCCGTCTACGGCGAACACGTCGAGACCAAGACCCTGTAATCCCCCGCGAGGAAGAAGCCCGGAGCCTCAGAGGATACGGTCGAGGATGATCAGCAGGCTCGCCACGATCACCCCGACCCCGATCGCCACCACCAGGACGGTCTTGCGAGACGAGCGGGCCGTGGGGGCCGAGGGCCGCGGCTCCCAGGGCGTCATCGGGGGAGCCGACGGGGCGGTGGGGCCGAGGACGTAGGGCGAGATCTCGGGGCCCTGACCGTGGGGCATGACGTGACCCGAAGGGGGGCCCTGGTACGCGGGAGGGCCCCGGTACGCTGGGGGGCCCTGAGAAGCCGCGGCGCGTTGGGCCATCTCGGCGCGTAGGGCGGCGCTGAAGTCGGCCTGGAGGGTGGCCCCCTCGTCGAAGGCGGCCAGAGGGTTGTGCTGCGGCGCCGGGGGCCCTGGCGGGGAAGAGGTCGGAGCGATGCGGGCGACGGGATCGCGGTCGGTCGGGACGTTGAGAGGGTCGAGGGCCTGGGGCGGCGCGGGGTCGGACCACCCGGCCGAGGCCTTGGCGGGCGGGCTCGGCAGGGTCTTGGGCCGGGCCGGCATCCGCTGGAAGGTCTTGTCGAAGGGGGGACCCTCGGTGCTGCGCGGGGGCTCCGAGCGCCGGGGCTCTGGACGCGGGGGCGGCTCGGAGGCCCGAGGAGGGCTCGACCGCGGGGGCGGGACGGACTTCACCGAATAGCTCTGTGCGGCCGGCTGCGAACCCCCGGGGGGGGCCCCGAGGCCTCGCACGAGCTCGCGTTGAATGAGGTCGAACTTGGCCTGGTACCGGGCCGGATCGACCTGCCGCACGAGCTCGCCCCGTTGGGCCACCTCGTCGCCCTGCCCCGCGCTCCGCACGAAGCCCCGCAGGGCTCGCTCCAGGGCCCCGGCGGTCTGAAACCGCTGGGTCGGGTCGGCCGCGAGCATCGCGAGGATGATCTCCTCCAGGGACGGAGGGAAGTTGGGGTCGATCGCGCGCGGAGGGGTCACAAGCCCCTGCATCACGTTGCGGATGGTCTCGGCGTCGGTCTTGCCGCCGAAGAGCCTGCGGTTGAGGGCGAGCTCGTACAGGACCACCCCGAGCGAGTACACGTCCGAGCGACGGTCGACGGGGCGCCCGAAGGCGTGCTCGGGGGCCATGTACGCCAGCTTGCCTTTGATCTCCCCGGGCTGGGTGCGCTGCAGCCGCCCGACGGCCTTGGCCACCCCGAAGTCGGTGAGCTTCACGGCCCCGTCCCAGCCCACGAGGATGTTCTGCGGGGTCACGTCGCGGTGCACGATGTCGAGGAGCTCTCCCCGGGCGTTGCGCAGCTCGTGGGCCGCGTGCAGGGCCCCGGCCACGTCGGCCGCCACCGAGGCCGCGAGGCTGTACCCCACGTGAAACCCCCGCTGTTGGGCGTGGCGCATCACCAGCGACAGGGCCTCCCCGGCCACGTACTCCATCACGATGAAGTTGTCGGCCCCGGAGTCGCCGAGCTGGTAGTCGACCACTTCGACCACGCTCGGGTGTTTGAGCATCGACACGATGCGGGCCTCGTCCATGAGCATGGCGACGAAGTCGGGGTCGTGGGCGAGGTGGGCGTGAATCTGCTTGATGGCCACCACCTCGGGGCCCCGCCCGAGGTCGCCCAGGGCGAGAAACACCGCGGCCATGCCGCCGCGGGCGAGCTCCGCGATCACCCGGTAGCGTCCAAGCCAGGCGTCGCCCCGGGAGGGGTCGGTGGGGCTGCGGGGGCTCATGGCAGACTGTGGGGGCTCCTTCGGGGCGACAGGCCGGGGCGAGGACCCCGGGGAGGCGGCGGGAAACGCTGGGACTTCCAGGGAGCCGCCGCGCCGCCCTGTGCTTGTATCGCCCCGAAGCCCTTGGGGACGCAAGCGGCAGCCTCACCGCGGTGTTTCTTGACACCCGGAAACGCACACCCCTACAAGGCAAGTACCCCTTCGACGGTGTACGGTCGGGTCGCCCGAGGGGAGGAGGTACCGTATCGTGCCCAAGACACTTTTCGTGGTGGATGACAGCGCCACGATGCGCAAGGTCTTCGAGCTGACCTTCGCCGGCGAAGACGTCACGGTGGTCACCCATGACGGCTCCGACGGCGCCGCGGCCCGGGCTCGAGAGCTCCGGCCCCACGCGATGATCGTCGACGTCAACCTCGGGGCGGCCACGGGGTACGACCTCGTGCGATCGCTGCGAAGCGACGGTCACGGCGGAGTGCCCATCTACCTGCTCTACTCCGACCAGTCGCCCCTCGACGACGCGGCGGCCCGCGGCTGCGGGGCCTCCGGAGCCATGGCCAAACCCTTCGACTCCCAGGCCATGATCGACCGCATGCGACAGGCCCTGGCCTCGTCCGCAGCGGCGGCCCCTGCCCCCGCCGCACCCGCCCCTCCCGCGCAGGCCCCCGCGGCCTCCGCATTCGGCGCTCCCCTCGCGGCCGCGAGCCCCACCCGCCCGCAGGTGGCCCCCGTGGCCCCGGCCCCTCGTCCGGCCGCCCCCCCGGCCCGTGCGGTGGGCCCCCTGCCCCCGCCCGTGGCCCCGCCCCCGAGCAACCCCCTCGGGCGTAGCCCCCTCGGCGGCACCCCCTCGGCCCCTTTCGCCGCCGTAGCCCGCCCCGTGGCCCAGCCCTTCGCCCCGGCCCCCTCCACCGCGGGCCGAGCGCCTCCCGCCCTGTCCCTCGACGAGATCCAGCTCGACGACCTCGGAGGCCCCCCCCCGGCGGCCGTAGCCCCCCGCCCCTTCGGGACCCCGTCGGGACCGTCCCCCGGGGTCGCCGCCCGGCCCCAGCCGGCCCCTCCCCCCGAGCCCCTCATCCCCTTCGCCGAGCCCGCCCCGGCCCGGGCCCTGGCGCCCACCCCGGAGGCTCCCGCCGCGGCCGTGGCCCCCGCCCCGGCCCCCCAGGCGGCCCCATCCTCTCCCGCGGCTGCGGTGGACGAGGTCGTACAGGCGGCCGCCGCCGGGGTGGCCGACAAGGTGGCCGCCCTCGGGCTCAGCCCCGCCCAGGTCGAGGCCATTACGGCCCTGACCCGGGAGGTGGTCGAGCGCGTGGTGTGGGAGGTCGTGCCCGTGCTGGCTGAGACCATGATCCGCGAGGAGATCGCCCGGCTCACCCGAGAGTAGTCTCCCCCGCCCCGCGCTGCGTGTTGCAGCCCCAAGAGCGCCACGGTAGACATCGCCCTCACTCTCAGAGCAGGCGGCTACCGACGATGTCCCCCAGCGATTTCACGAAGCCCTACGATCCTCGCGAGGTCGAGCCCGCGTGGCGGGCCCTGGCCGAGTCCTCGACCTGGTACCAGGCCGTCGACGGGGCCCCCAACGACGCGTCCTTCACCGTGGCCATCCCGCCTCCCAACGTGACGGGCTCGCTGCACATGGGCCACGCCCTCACGGTCACCATCGAGGACGCCATCGTACGCCACGCCCGGATGCGCGGGCTCAACACCCTGTGGCTCCCCGGGATCGACCACGCCGGGATCGCCACCCAGGTGGTGGTCGAGCGGCAGCTCGCCCGGGAGGGCTCCTCGCGCCACGAGCTCGGCCGGCCCGCCTTCATCGAGCGGGTCTGGCAGTGGAAGGCCCAGTCGGGGGGGCGGATCTTCGAGCAGCTCAAGGTCCTCGGCACGAGCCTCGACTGGTCGCGGTCGAAGTTCACCATGGACCCGGACATGTCCAGGGCCGTGCGGGAGGCCTTCGTGCGGCTGTACGAGGAGGGGCTCATCTACCGGGCCAACCGCCTCGTCAACTGGTCGATCAAGGCCCAGACCGTCATCTCCGACCTCGAGGTCGTGCGCGAGGAGCCCATCCCCGGGGTCTTCAACAGCGAGCTGTTCTCGTTCGCGTATCCCCTCGCAGAGGGCGACGGGGAGATCGTCGTGGCCACCACCCGGCCCGAGACCATGGTGGGCGACACGGCCATCGCGGTGCACCCCGACGACGCGCGGTACCAGCACCTCGTCGGCAAACACGTCCGGCACCCGTTCCTCGACCGCACGTTTCCCATCATCGCCGACGGGATCCTGGCCGACCCCACCAAGGGAACCGGGGCCGTCAAGGTCACCCCCGCCCACGACTTCAACGACTACGAGTGCGGCAAGCGCAACAACCTGGAGATGATCAACATCCTCCACCTCGACGGGACCCTCAACGCCAACGCGGGCCCCTTCGCCGGGCTCGATCGCTTCGCCGCCCGCGAGGCCATCAAGGCCGCCCTCGTCGAGCGAGGCCTCGACCGCGGGACCAGACCCCACGCCATCCCCTTCGCCCGCTGCCAGCGGACCGACGACATCCTCGAGCCCCTCCTGTCGCCCCAGTGGTACGTCAAGATGGAGCCCCTCGCGGCCCCGGCCATCGCGGCCGTCAAAGACGGAAGGGTCACGTTTACCCCCGCCGAGTGGGAGAAGACCTACGACCACTGGATGACCAACATCCAGGACTGGTGCATCTCGCGGCAGCTCTGGTGGGGGCATCAGGTGCCGGCCTGGTACTGCGACGCCTGCGGGGCCACCACCGTGAGCCGCGAGGACGTGACGGCCTGCGGGTCGTGCGGCAAGGACGGGCCCCGACGCGACCCCGACGTGCTCGACACGTGGTTCTCGTCGGCCCTGTGGCCCTTCGCCACCCTGGGGTGGCCCGAGGAGACCCCGGCCCTCAAGACCTTCTACCCCAACGCCGTGATGGAGACCGGGTACGACATCCTCTTCTTCTGGGTGGCCCGGATGATGATGATGGGGATCCACTTCCTCGGGGAGGTCCCGTTTCGCAAGGTCCTCCTGCACGGGATGGTCTGCGACGAGACCGGGTCGAAGATGTCCAAGGTGAAGGGCAACGTCATCGACCCCCTCCACCTCGTGCACGGGGCCACCCTGGAGCAGATCGTGGCCAACGCCAGCGGGGGTGCCCCCTTCGCCGAGGGGATCAAGAAGTTTGCCGAGTCGTACCCGTCGACGAGCGGGATGAAGGACGGATTCCCCGCCTTCGGGGCCGACGCCGTGCGCTTCTACCTCGCCAGCCACGCCCCCCAGTCCAAGCGCATCAACCTCAACCTCTCGCGCCTCCAGGGCTACCGCGACTTCTGCAACAAGATCTGGAACGCCACCCGCTTCGCCCTCACCCACATCCACGACGCCCCCCCGCGGCCCGAGGGGCCCTTCCCGCGGCCCGAGAGCCTCGCCGAGCGCTGGATCGTGTCGCGCCTCGCCCACGCCGTCGCGGAAGTAAACAAGGGCCTTGACGAGTTTCGCCTCGACGAGGCCACGAGCGCGGTCTACCAGTTTTTCTGGTACGAGCTCTGCGACTGGTTTTTGGAGCTCTGCAAGCCCGTGTTCGAGTCGGGGTCGCCCGAGGCCCGGGCCTCGTACAAGGCCACCCTGGCCCACTGCCTGGAGACCGCCCACCGGCTCCTGCACCCGTTGATGCCGCACCTCACCGAGGCCTGCTGGGCGCATCTTCCCGTAGCGTCTCGGGCCCGGCGCCCGGGCAGCCCCTTGGCCCCCTGCCTCGCCCTGAGCCCCTTCCCCGACGCCACGGACGGCCAGAGCGACCCCGAGGCCGAGTTTGAAATGGAGGCCTTGCGGGCCAGCATCGAGGCCACCCGGAGGCTCTGTGCCGAGCTCGGGATCAAACCCGGTTCGGCCCTGACCATCACGTTTCGAGCCCCCGACCCGGGGCGCCTCGGCACCCTCCAGGCCTACGACGGGGCCATCCGGCGCCTCACCCGGGCCAAGGAGACCCGGTACGAGCTCCGCCCCGCCGGCGAAGAACGCCCCCGCGGCTCGGGGTACGCCCTCACCCACGGAGTCGAGATGGTGGTCCCCCTGGCCGGACTCATCGACCCCGCGGCCGAAGGAGCCCGGCTCGAACGCGACCGGGCCAAGGCCCTCAAAGAAGCCGACGGGCTCGCCCGACGCCTCGACAACAAGGACTTCGTGGCCCGAGCCCCCGCCGAGGTGGTCGACAAGGACCGGGCTCGCTGCGCCGAGCTCCGCGACCGGGCCGCCCGCCTGCAAGCCGCCCTCACCCTCCTCGGCGAACTCGGCTGATTTTCCAGGGCGTGGGGCCTTGTGCACCAACGTAAGCTGATGTAGGTGTTCGCGCAGATCACAACACGGAGACAGTGATGCAAGACCCGATGCTTCGCCGACGGACCTTTCTCTTTGGCGCGATGGCCACCCTGGCGGTCTCCTCCATCGGCTTGCAGGCCTGCGCCCCCGACGATGCCAACCTCGACGACGAGAGCGGTCTTGGGGTCGAGGGCGACCTGTTCGAGGAGGTGACGGACGTATCGCACACGGAGGTGCGTCGTCAGAGCATCGGCAACTGCTGGGCCTACGCCGCCACGGCCTGGGCCGAGTCGCTGCACCTCGCCCGCACGGGCAACCAGGTCAACATCTCCGAGTCGTGGATCACCTTCTGGGACTGGTACGCCAAGATCCTGTCGGGTTCGGGTGGGGTCGAGACCAACAACGGCCGCACCGAGGTGTCGACCGGGGCCTGGTGGGACACCGCGGCCAACATCATGCGCCAGCGGGGCGTGGTCTTCGAGGGCGACTTCATCCCCGAGGAGGCCAACGCCCAGCTCTCGGCCCGTCAGTCGGCGGCCCTCGCGGCCATCAACAACGACCTCAACGGGATGGGCGAGCTGGCCGACCCGGCTCGGCGCCGCGACCCCCAGGTGGTGCTCAACCGCCTCATCGAGGCCTTCGCCCTCAACGACGACGTGCGGGCCCTCATCCGTCGGGTGTTCGGGATCTCGGGTCGATCGACCCTGCAGACCACCACCGAGCGCACCCTGGGCTTCATCGTGCGGGCCGACCGCTTCCTCGTGCGGACCTCGGCCGTCCGCAACGGGTCCGTCCGGCGGGTCGACACCAACCTCGCCACCGTGGTCCCCGGCGGGGCCTACGCCTGGCGCACGGCCTCGTATCCATCCTTCGCCCAGGGCCGCATCGACCTCATGCGCCGGGTGTTTCGTGCCCTCAATCACCGTCAACCCGTGCTGATCTCCTGGCTCGTCGACTTCAACGCCCGCACCTCCCGGGGCACCTTCGACGCCACGGCCATCACCACCCCCGGCCGCCAGGGCGGTCACCTCACGGTGATGGAAGACTACCAGTGCGTCCTGCGTGAGCCCAACGTGCCCGAGCGCACCCTGCTCGCGGGCGTCGAGGCCAGCACGGCCGACCGGCTCAAGGCCGAGCGCTTCGGCGAGCTGGAGTTCATCCGCATCAAAAACTCCTGGGGCAACAGCCCCGACCCGTCGGGCTCGGGCATGTTCGGCGGGTACAACGACCTCCTGGCCACCTACCTCAACGGCCCCATCCGCTGGACAGCCTCGATGTCCGACCGCACGCCCCTGTCGAGCGTGATCCTTCCCAACGGCTTCTGATCGCCCTCTGCCTCCGCGCCTCCTCCGTCTCCCTCCTCCCCCGCCGTTTCTTTGACGCCCCGCGGCGACTGTCGCAAGGAGCTCTGCCATGAGCTCTCCGCAGATGGTGGCCGACTACACCCGGGTCAGCGACGACGCCGCGATCCTCTGCCGACGCCGCGACTTCCCCCGGGCCGTCAACGTGCTCCAGCGTCGCAGCCCCGACCGACGACGCTGGCGCCAGGCCTTCCGCACCGTGGCCGTGACCGCCGACCGGGCCCTCGATGGCAACCGCCGCCAGTGGATCGAGGGGGCCCTCCGCGAGGTCGTCACGGCCGTCGGAGACCGGCGCCTCGCCCACGAACTATGCATCGACGCCGTGGCCCTCGACGCCTCCCTCCACCTCGGCGACGTGCTCCCGGCGTGGTCGGCCCGCGACCTGTGGCGCTTCGCCGACGCGGTGGTCCTGCCCATGGAGTACCTGGCCCAGGTCACCACCCTGCCCCGGTCGATCGACGCCCGGATCGACACGGCCCGGGTGGTCCTCGACTGCCGCCGTACGGCCGACGCCCATCGGCAGTACGCCCAGGAGCTGTCGGCGGGCCTGAGCCCCGGGCTCCTGCTCGACGAGGCCTCTGCGGTCCTCGGCTCGGTCGAGGCCGCCCGGGCCCAGCAGGTTCGGGCCCAGGAGGACGCGGCCCGGCGCTGGCGGACCCTGTCGCAGCACCTGCTCGAAGGCCCGCGGCGCTGAGGCGCTGGGGAGGCCCCGGAAGTTACCGGGAGTTTCCGTCGCCCGAGCGGGGCGGGTCGTTGGGGGACCCGGGCGATCGCGGGGCCGTCGACGGAGACGCGGGCGATCCCGGGGACGCGGGCGGATCTCCCGGGCGCTCGGTCCCGCCGTCGGGGTTGTCGCGGCTGAAGCCCTCGGGCTCGCGGCGTCGGGGGGGCGGGGCCACCGGCTCGCCGTACTCCTCGTGGAGCTTCCGGTTGAGCCGGTTGAGCAACATCGTCTCCACGTACGTCGGCATCAGCGGAACCTGCACGATGATCCGGGTCCCCTGCCGCCCGTCCACCTCGACCCGCACGACCTCGATGCTCCCGGGCACGGTCCGGCTCCCCTCGCGATAGTCGAAGGTGAAATACCCCATGTCCCGGTCGCGTTCGGTGATGGGGCAGCCCATGTCCACCCGCACGAGGCGCACGGCGGCGTTCCACGCGCTCTCGAGGGGATAGGGCTCGTCCCGCACGCTCCGCCCTGCGGCGAGGCTAGGGGCCGCCACCATCGCCACCGTGACCAGCCATCGCGACGCTCGGGTTCCCATGATGGCCCGGGGCCATAACAGCGACCCGACCCCCGGGGCCAGTTTTCGCCCGCCGTGGCGCTCGCGCCCCGACCGTGGCGTCCCCGCGTCGCCCCAGCGCCCCCGGAGCCGCCACAATCCCCACGAACTCGCGCTGGCATCGCCGCTGCACTGGCTCGGGCGGGACCCGCTTCCCCCACACACCAAGGAGCTCCGCCATGACCCACCCCCTCGCCCCCTGCCCCGCCTGCAGCCGCCACATCCGTACCACAGAGACCGCGTGCCCCTTCTGCGGCGCAGCACGGCCCCAGGAGGGCCCGTCGTCGGTGCGGACGGGCACGAGGGCCCTCGGCCTCGCGGGAGCCCTTCTCGCCGCCTCTCTGTCCGCAGGCGGTGGGGCCGATGCCCAGCCGATGTCTCCCCGGCTCACCATGGACCACGCCCCAGCCCAGGGCTACGGGGCCCCTCCCGGTCCCTCCCACGACCTCGGTGGGTTCTATCGGCGGCCTCCCGCTCCGCCCGTGTCTCCCCCCGTCGCCCCGCCGGTCGCCCCGTCGACGGTGTCGGTGGACGTGTCTCCCCGGGGCCTGCGGGCGGTGCAGTTGGAGCGGGCCCTGCGCCTGCGGTCGACCTTGTGGGCCCGGTGCCGGGACGCGGCCCCGACCCGGGTCCCCGAGGCCTTCGTCGGACAGCTCCGGGTCGACCTCGGCCCCGACGGTCGGGTGGTGGGCCTCGCCCTCCGCGACGCCCCGGCCGCGGTGGGTCCCATCCTGCGGTGTGTGGCGACCCGGATGCGGTCGGTGCGTCTCGCCCGGGGCCCGGCGGCCCAGATCGAGGTGACCCTGCGGTACGGGGCCTCCCCGGCTGGGTCCCCGGAGCCTGGGGTCGTGCGGGGCGTCGGGGATGCCTCTCCGGGAGCGTGCGGGGCGAGCCCTGCGGGGTGTCGTCGCACCGGGTGCGGAGCGGGGTTGGTGTGCGACACCCGGGTCCGGTGTGTCCCGTCGTCGTGCGGGTGCGACCCGGGGACGGGCCGGTGGACCTGCACGAGCGACTGCGGCGGAGGGGTGTGCGTCCCGGACCGGTAGAGACGCCCCGCGGTCAGTACGCCTGCGCGAACAGAACCCGCCGGGCCGAAGGCTGCCCCGAGTACACGCAGACCCCGGGGGTCTCGTCGCCGTCGAGGGGGATGCAGCGGATGGTGGCCCGGGTCTCCTCCTTGATCTTGCGCTCGGTCTCGGGGGTCCCGTCCCAGTGGGCCAGGAGGAAATTGCCCACCCCGTCGGTCTCGAGGGTGGCCCTGAAGGCCTCCCAGGAGTCGACCTTGTGGGTGTGGGCCTCGCGGAAGGCCAGGGCCCGGGCGTACAGGGCCGCCTGGATCTCGTCCATGAGGGCCACCAGGGCCGCGGCCGCCCCGGCCAGGGGGAGGGAGACCTTCTCCTTGGGGTCGCGGTCGCGGCGTTTGTACACGCACGTGCCCGCGTCGACGTCCCGGGGCCCGATCTCGACCCGCACCGGCACGCCCCGCTGCTCCCAGTGGAAGTGTTTGGGCCCGGGGCGCATGTCGTCGCGGTCGTCGAGGACCACCGACAGGCCCGCGTCGACGAGGGCCCGGCGCAGGGTCTCACCCGCCTCGACCACGCGGCTGCGCTCGGCGTCGCTCTTGTAGATCGGGATGATGGCCACGTGGATGGGGGCGAGCCTGGGCGGCAGGACCAGGCCCCCGTCGTCGGAGTGGGTCATGATGAGGCCGCCCACGAGGCGGGTGGAGACCCCCCAGGAGGTCTGCCAGACGTACTCCATCTCGCCCGACTTCGACTGAAACTTCACGTCGAAGGCCTTGCCGAAATTCTGCCCGAGGTCGTGGCTCGTGCCGGCCTGGAGGGCCTTTCCGTCCTGCATCATGGCCTCGATGCAGAAGGTGGTGAGGGCCCCGGCGAAGCGCTCGGTGTCGGTCTTCTGGCCGCGGATGACGGGGACGGCCATCACGTTCTCCGCGAAGTCGGCGTACACGTCGAGCATGCGCCGGACCTCCTCCAGCGACTCGGCGTGGGTGGCGTGGGCCGTGTGCCCCTCCTGCCAGAGAAACTCGCTCGTGCGCAGGAACATCCGCGTCCGCATCTCCCACCGCATCACGTTGGCCCACTGGTTGATCAGCAGGGGCAGGTCGCGGTGGCTCTGGACCCACTTCTGGAAGTAGTGGCCGATGATGGTCTCGGAGGTGGGGCGGATGACGTAGGGCTCCTCCAGGGGGCTCTTGACCTCCATCCGCACCTTGCCCCCGTCGTCGCGTACGGCCCGCAGCCCCGAGTGGGTGACCACGGCGCACTCCATGGCGAACCCCTCGACGTGGCTGGCCTCCTTGGCGAGGAAGCTCAGGGGGATGAGGAGCGGGAAGTAGGCGTTTCTGTGCCCCGTGGCCTTGAAGCGCCGGTCGAGGTCGGCCTGGATCTTCTCCCAGATGGCGTACCCGTGGGGTTTGATGACCATGCACCCGCGCACGACCTCGGCGGGCTCGGCCAGGTCGCCCTGACGGATCACGTCCTGGTACCACTGGGGGAAGTCTTTGCGGCGGGGGGTGATGGGACTCTCGGTGGCCATGGCGGGGGCGCTTCTAGCACACCCCACGGTCGGCGCGAAGGCCGCGCGAAGGCCGCGGTGGGGGCACTACCCGCGCAGGAGGGACCGGGCGATCACCATCCGCTGGACCTCGCTCGTGCCCTCGTAGATCTGCGTCACCCGGGCGTCGCGGAGGTGCCTCTCGGCCGCAAACTCCCGGGTGTACCCGTACCCTCCGTGGACCTGGACCCCGCGGTTGACCACCCGCCACGCGGCCTCGCTCGCGAAGAGCTTGGCCACGCTGGCCTCCTCGGAGAACCGCTGCCCGGCCTCCTTGCGGGAGGCGGCCCGGAGCACGAGCATCCGGGCGGCGTCGAGGTCGACCTTGCTGTCCGCGAGCATCCACTGGATGGCCTGAAACTCGGAGATGGGCTTGCCAAACTGCTGGCGCTCCTTGGCGTAGGCCACGGCCTCCTCCTGCGATGCCTGGGCGATCCCGATGGACTGGGCCCCGATGCCGATCCGGCCCCCATCGAGGGCCATCATGGCGATCCGAAACCCGCCCCCTTCCGCCCCGAGGAGGGCGTCGAGGGGCACGGCGCAGTCGTCAAACTCCAGCGGAACCGTGCTCGAAGCCCGGATGCCCATCTTGTCCTCGTGTTTGCCCACCCGAAGCCCTGGGGTGCCCGCCTCGACGAGGAGGGCCGAAAGGCCCGCAGTCCCGGGCCCTCCCGTGCGGGCCCACACGACGAAGACCCCGGCCATGTCGCCCGAGGTGATCCACTGTTTGGCCCCGCGGATCACCCATCGGTCGCCCTCGCGGGTGGCGGTGGTGGCGATGGATCCCGGGTCGCTGCCGGCTCCCGGCTCGGACAGGGCGAAGGAGGCCGCACGGTACTGGCCCGAGGCGATGGCGGTGACGTGGGTGGCCCGTTGGGCCTCGGTCCCGAAGGCCGTGATGACCTCGGCCACCATGTTGTTGACGGCCATGGTGACGGCCGTCGAGGCGCACCCCCGGGCGATCTCCATCATGGCCAGGGCGTAGGCTACGGCCCCGGCTTCGGAGCCCCCGAGGGCCGCGGGGACGTTGACCCCCATGAGGCCGAGGGCGGCCATTTCGGCGAGGACCTCCGGGGGGATCCGTTCGGCCCGCTCGAAGGCTGCGGCGTTGGGGCGCAGGACCCGCTCGGAGAAGGCCCGGGCGGTGTCCCGGACGAGGGTCTGGGTCTCGGTGAGTTCGAAGTCCATCGACGGGGGGTCTCTCAGGGCAGGGTCAGGGTGGTGCGGCCATACCACGAGCCCGGGGAGGCCACGCGCCAGGTGCGTACGGCCCGCAGGACGCACCCGGTGGCCGTCAGCTCGGCTACGCTGGAGGAGGGAGCCCCGGCTGCGGCCACGGTCCCGTCGGCGGCGAGGTAGACCCACACCCGGGCCCCGTGCAGGGCGGCCTCGGGGGCCCGGCACGCGTCGAGCTCGCGGCGATGGGTGCGCAGAACCGGGTCAAACCGCGACGGCGGAACCTCCACTGCGGGCCGACGGTCGGGCCCCCCGTCCATGTCGAGCTGGTGGGTGACCTCGGCCTCTCCCCCACACGGGGGCTCAAACCGCAGGCTCCGGGCCACCTCCAGCATGCACCGCTCGACCTCGACGTCGCCGAGGGTGCTCTGGGTCGGAACGGCCCACCGGGCGGCCCCGTCTTCGCCCACGCGGATCTTCATCTCGATGCGCCCGGCGAGCACGGGGAGGGCCTCGAGGCGGGCCGTAAAGCAGGCCTCGAAGCGCGGGTCGGCCTCGGCGATGACCCGGCGTACGTTGCCCGGGGCGATGGTCCCAAGCTGCCCCTCGATGCTGATCCCACCGCGCGATCCCCCACACCGCGGAGCCGCGGGCGTTGTCGGCGGGTCGGCCGCGGCGGCGGTGGTGGCGCCCTGCGTGGCGACCGTAGGGGCGGGGTCGGGGGCGGGGCGTCCGCAGGCGGTGAAGGCGTAGGACGCCGCGAGGGCGACGGCGAGGCGGCAGGCGTGCGGGTTCATCGGTGGGGCGCGGCAGTGTGCCAGAGGGCCCCGCGGGTCGTCCATCCCAGCGGGCCAGGGCTTCGGGGGCGTCAGACCATGGGGTTGCGCCCCGCGAACTCCCAGCCCCGGCGGATGTACGGCAGGGCCTCCTCCCAGGTGGTCCCGTTCTTCAGCTCCGTCCACTCGCCGCGCAGGCGCTCCTCGAACTCCGGGTTCCACACGAGCTCGTGGACGTGCTGGCGCTGGGCCGCGTAGCCGTAGCGCAGGGCTTCCTCGGCGCGGTACCAGGCCATCCGGGCCTCCTCGGCCTGCTCCTGCTGGCGAGCCAGCTCCTCGGCCTCGGCCCGCTCGGCGGCCCGCTTCGCCCGCTCCACCGCGGGCTCTCCCCCCGGGATGGTCTTCTCCCAGTCGCCCTGGACCGCGGACTTCGCCCGCTCCCAGTCCGTGCTCTGCATCTCGTTCCACCAGGTGGGGAGGGAGCCCTGGGCGGGGTTGCTCAAGGGCGGAGGATCCGGGGTGCGCTTGCTCATGGCCGTCGTCTCCATGTCTCGGGCCAACGCCACGCATCGGCCATGCCGCACGCAGAGTCCCTGAATTCCAGGCTCCCGCCACGATGCCGACCGCCTCCCGTGGCTCCTCCGCCCGAGGCGAACCGCCACACCCGAGCCCTCGCGCTACATCCCTGCGACGAGGGCCTCGGCCAGGTCGTCGTCGGCCTCGGGCCCTTCGATGGGACGCAGGTCGGGTGCCGCGTTGGGGGACGGGCAACAGGGTTTGTCGTCCCGTTCGTTCATCGTGGAGGGATGATGGATCGGGGTCTGAGCCCTGTCAGACACGTTCGTTGTCGCGGGGTGGGGACCATCCGCGGGGGGTGATCACGATCGCGCAGGCGCCGCACGACAGGAGTTTCCTGCCCAACGAGACACCTCCCCCACTCAACGAGACAGTCAGTCCGGCAATATTGGTTTACAATTTCGATCCTGCGACAGCATGAAGCATGCTACGGTGACATCGCCCCCGCAACTCTCAGTTCTTGCGCCGCGCAAGTTCGGGCCTCGATCGGGGAGGATGGCGCCAGGCCCGGCGGCCCTCTCCCCCTAACCTTTCGCGCGTCGCCCGATTCCCCTCTCCGGCGGAGAGGGGAGCCGCGTATCGTGGGAATCCAATGGGGGAGAGGGGAGGTCCCCGCGCCCCAGCGCAGACCTACCCCCCTGCGGCCCTCACCCAATACTGTGCGCACGTCACCCGATTACCCTCTCCCGTAACGGGAGATGGTGCCCTCGCACAGTAAGAATCGAGGGGGAGAGGGCCGTCGGGCCTCCGCCAAACCGTAGGGCCTCGGGTCATTCGTCCTGCACACCCGAGGGCGATCGTCTCGACGGCGAGTCCCGGAGCACACAACGAAAGCTCACGGAGCGGTCGCCCCTCTCGGCGAGCTCCTCAGACCACACGAACCCGGATCCTCTTCGGTCTCCACGGACTGTACGCCGCGCTCCGTTCGGGGGGTCGGCGCTCCACTCGCGCGTCTCCGTCGGGTACCGGAGTTGACGGGACGGCCGGGCCCTCAACCACTCGTCGCGGGTGGGGAGGTCGCCGGTGTCCCCGAGTTTCCACTGGCAGTATGCGAGTGCGGAGGCCCACGGGACGCAGTTGGCCGGGTTGCCGTCGAAGTCCCGACCGTTCTGCCAGTTGCAGCCCACACCACGTCGAGGACGCATGCTGGGGCGCTCCGCGACGAACTCCCGATACGCCCGCGTGAGCACCGAGTCGGTGTCCAGGCAGAATTCGGCCTGCGTACCGGTTGCGGGGATCCGCACCATGCTCGACGGGCAAACAATCCGCGGGTGCGAGGGCTCCGGCGGCGCCGGTGGTGCGGGCAGTGGCGTCGGGGGCGGTTCCGGTGACGGCGGCGGCTGCGGTAGTGCCATGACGACCGCGACGGGCTCGGGGGCTGTGGGCGGTACGTCCTCGACCCCCTGGGTGGTCGGGTTCACCTCTGCGGCGGAGGCGCCGACGTCCACGGAGGCGCGCCCGATCAAGAGCCCCAGGACGGTGGTCGCGACCCCGAACCCTACGAGGGCTGCGAGCCTCGTCTGGCGGGGAGGTTGCGCGGGCGGGGCGGCGCGCGTCTCCGAGAGGGTGCGCTGGAGCTGTCCGATGCGGTCGTTGGCCTGATCGAGTTGCTGCTCGTAGCGCGAGCGGAGGCGGCGGCTGCGGTCGGTGAGCGCGGCAAAGGCCTCGGGCGGGCTGCGTCCCTCCTCCGCGAAGAACCACCGCACGATCTCCGCGAGGGCGCCAGCCACGAAGCCTGCGCTCGCCTCGCTCCCGCCCCCGTCGATCTGGAAGTGGGTGGCGGCGTTGCCGTACTGCCGCACGAGGTCAAAGTGGGTGCGCATCTCGCGCGGCAGGGCGCTCTTGAGCTGATCGTGCTTGAGCAGCTCGTCGAGGGTCTTGTTCGCCTGCGCGAGGGGGGCGATGTCGACCTTCTGCTGGGCCAGGAGCGCATACAACAGCGCCTCCGCGCACCGCCGAGCCCGCCACAAGAACACCTCCGGCCCCGCCTCCCATCGTGCGGCAGAGGCCTCCCTGAACTCTCGCTCGACCGCCTGGCCGACGCGTTCGTGGAAGGTGCTCGTGGCCGATCGTTTTTCTCCGCCCATGAGTCTGTGCCGCGCTCCCGCGCCGGGCACTCTACACCGATCCCGCGCCGCGGCGGGCCTGCGGTTCGTCCGGCGAGGTCAGCCGCCCCTCAGGACCCCGCGACCCGCAGGACGCCCCGGATTCCGCCCGCGGGCAGACGCACCGCCTGGGCCGTGCAGCGGGTGGCCGAGATCAAGACCCCTTCGGGCGCCCGCACCGGGTGGTGAACCGTCACCCGCCACAGGTGCCCCGTGGCCCGCTCGGTGGCGAACTCGTCGCTCGTTCCCCCGGGCATGCAGCCAACCCGCCAGACGGTGCCCGCAGGGGCCCTGGAGGCCTCGGGAGGCGCAGTGTCGTACAGGGTCTGTGGTTCCCCGACGGGGTCGAGCGGGGTGATGACCCATTGTCCCTCCGCGAGCATGCGTCGCCAGGTCTCGAGGCCTACGGTGCGCTCCTGGGACGCCCCTGCGCCGGGCGCAGCGGCCACAGGCGGGCTCTGTCCCGCACAGGCGACGAAGTATAGAGGGAGGAGCACGACCAGCACGCGGGGTATCGACATCGTGGTGCGGGAGACTACCTGTCCGGCCCTGAGCTTGGCGACCTGCCAAAGTTCTGGCCTGCGTGAGCACCACGCCCCCAACGAGAGGGCCCGGCGGTACACTCGGCCTCCCACTGGAGGATTGCCATGCTTCGCAACGCCCTGCTCGTGACGGCCCTCGCCCTCGCCGCGTGCTCGGGAGAGTCGGTCGTCGGCGGACCGCCGGATGTCCATGACGCCGCCGCCCCGGCCGACCTGGGCTTCGACGCCCCCGACGTTCCGGCCCCGATCGACGCCCCCGATGTCCCGGTCGCGCCCGATGTGCCCGACGTACCGGTCGTGCCCGACCTCCCCGACGTGCCCGACGTGCCCGACGTGCCCGCAGGCTGTCGCGGCGACAGCGAGTGCGCGTCCACCCCCATGACCCCCGTCTGCGACATCGCCCGCGGAACGTGCGTGGGCTGCGTCACCGACCGCGACACCTGCGCCGTCGGAGCGTGGTGCGACCCGACCACCCGCACCTGCGCCGCGGGCTGCGACACCGACAGCGACTGCGCCCCCATGGGCCCCGCCCCCGACGGCGGAACCCCCGTCGGAAACACCCGCTGCGATGTCCAGGTTCACACGTGTGTGGAGTGCGTCGAGGACTCCCACTGCGCCGCGGGCAACCTCTGCGTGGGCAACCGGTGTGTGGCCGGGTGCAACCCGATGCGGGCCTGCCCCACGGGGCAGGTGTGCTGCCTCGGGGGGTGCGTCGACACGGCGGCCAACATCGCCCACTGCGGGGCCTGCGGCACGACGTGCTCGGTCCCCAACGGGGCCCCCGCCTGCGCCAACGGAACCTGCGCCGTCGACCGCTGCACGGGCTCCTTCGCCGACTGCGACGGGGCCGCCCCCAACGGCTGCGAGACCAACACCCAGACCAGCCTCGCCCACTGCGGGATGTGCGGAAACGCCTGTCCCGTTCGGGCCAACACCACGGTCGCCTGCGACGCGGGGCGCTGCCTCTACGCCTGCGCCGTGGGCTTCGCCGACTGCGACGGCGACGCCTCCAACGGCTGCGAGGTCGACACCCGCACCGCCCTCGCTCACTGCGGAGCCTGCGCACGGGCCTGTACGCCCCCCAACGGCACCGGGGCCTGCGTCGACGGGGCCTGCACCGTGGCCGCGTGCTCCATGGGCTTCGGCGACTGCGACGCCAACGCCTCCAACGGTTGCGAGACCGACACCCGGGCCACCACCGCCCACTGCGGGATGTGCGGACGGGCCTGCCCGGCTGCCCCCAACACGGCCCCGAGCTGCGTCGACCGGGCCTGCGTGGCCACCTGCGCGGCCGGCTTCGGCGAGTGCGACGGCGACCCCTCCACGGGCTGCGAGGTCGAGCTCGCCCGCACCGTAGCCCACTGCGGGAGCTGCGGACGGAGCTGCCTCACCGCCAACGTGACCGCGGCCACCTGCACGGGCGGGAGCTGCCAGATCACGACCTGCGCCATGGGCTACGCCGACTGCGACGGCGACGCCTCCAACGGCTGCGAGACCGACACCCGGGTGTCGCCCTCCCACTGCGGGATGTGCACCAACGCGTGCTCAGTCATGGGCGGGAGCCCCACCTGCCGGGCGGGGGTGTGCTCCATCGGGAGCTGCGACCCCGGGCGCGGTGACTGCGACGGCAACGCGGCCAACGGGTGTGAGACCGACACCCGCACCACGGTGGCCCACTGCGGGGCCTGCGGGAGCGCCTGCGCCCTGCCCAACGCCACGGCCCGCTGCGAGGCCGGGGCCTGCGCCGTGTCCGCGTGCAACGCGGGGTTCGCCGACTGCGACGGGGTCGCCATGAACGGCTGCGAGGTCGACACCCGCACCTCCCTCGCCCACTGCGGAGCCTGCGGACGCGGGTGCTCCCCTGCGAGCGCCACCGGAGCCTGCGTAGCCGGGACGTGCACGGTGGCCGCGTGCACCCCCGGCTCGGCCGACTGCGACGGGGCCCCGGGCAACGGGTGCGAGGTCAACATCACCACCACCCTCGCCCACTGCGGGGGATGCGGGCGGATGTGCGCCCCCCCCAACGGGACGGGGGCCTGCGCGGGCGGAGTGTGCACCGTGGCGAGCTGCAACACGGGCCGCGGGGACTGCGACAACAACGCCTCCAACGGCTGCGAGACCGACATCACCACCAGCGCGGCCCACTGCGGGGCCTGCGGGCGGATGTGCGCCCCGGCCCAGAGCTGCGCCGCCGGGACGTGCAGCGCCCTCGGGAGCTGCCGGGCCATCCGCGACGCCAACCCCTCGGCCGCGAGCGGGACCTACACCATCGACCCTGACGGCCCGGGCGGGCCCGTGGCTCCGTTCGCGGTGTACTGCGACATGGCCTCGAGCGGCGGGGGCTGGACCCTCGTCCTCATGGCCCCCAACTCGGGCAGCGACTTCGGCTACGACGCCGCGGCCTGGACCGACACCTCCACCCTCAACCCCGGCGTCACCGACCCGTCCATGAACGTGGCGATGAAGTCTCCGGCCTTCAACAGCCTGGGGTTTACGGCGATGCGGTTCTGCATGGGGGCCCTCACGACGTGCCTCAACGAGACGGTCACGGCGGCCTCGGCCCGAGCCGTCTTCGCGGGCCCTGAGCAGGCCTTCAATCGCCCCCCGAGCGACTTCTCGGCCCTCGGGTACGTCGGGGGCTACGGCTGCCAGCGCAACGGGATCAACGTCTACGACATCGGCGGCGGAACCAGCGCCCGCGCCCGCTGCCGCTACGGGATCCTCATGAACAACGAGTCCACCTGCGAGGGCAGCGTCGACGGAGGCCGGGGCCTCGGGTGCCGTGGGTACTACGGCTCACAGATCTCCGCGGGACAGGGCGACGGGATCGTCCCGGCCTCGCGGACCCGGGGCTTCATCCTCGTGCGCTGACCGAGAGATGCCAGAGTCTCGCGGAAGGACCGCCCGCTCGGGTACCCTCCGCGACACGCCCGATGGTCTCTGTCCCCGAACACCTCCGTCGCCGCTTCCGGTACTCGCTCAGCGATCGGTTCGCCATGCTCCTGGGCAACGCGGCGCTGGTGAACCGCATCTCGGCCCGGAAGCTCTACCTCGTGGCCTGCCTGTACAACCAGGATCGGGGACTTCCCATCGACGAGGCCGTCGAGGTGCTCGTCGCGGCAGGCCTGTCCCCCAGCGTCGATCGCCCCGCCCTGGTCGATCGGATGACCCACGCCCTACGGGGGAGCCCCGACTACTTCCAGCGCTCCCCCAATGGGCATCTACGACCCCGAGGGCGACTGGATTCCCGCGACCGACCGACGCGATGGGAGTCCCCCGCGGCCCGCCAGCTGCGGCGGGCCTCCAGCCCAGGAAGCCTTCCAATCCCACACCACCCACGAAGCCCACGAAGGCCACGAAGCCCACGAAGCCCAGAAAATCGTCAAGGCTCCTGACCTCCCTCCCCCGCCTGCCCTCGCGGCCCCTGCCGACTTCGTCGAGGCCCCGACCTACCTTCGCCCCGCGGTGCTGGACGCCCTCTGCCGGGCCCTGGGGAGCCCCGACGCGGGCCTTCAGGCCGTCCGTCAAGCCCTGCGGGCCCAGAGGCTGGGCGGGGCCCGACACTTCGACGAGCTCCTGTCGCTCGCCACCATGACCGGGGTGAGCTCGTTGCCCGACCAGATCGAGACCGTACGGCGGGTCCTGCGGGTGTTCCGTGGGCGCGGGATCCTCGCGGACGAGGTGGGGCTCGGCAAGACCATCGAAGCCCTCGTTGGTGCTCAAGGAGCACCAGCTCCGGGCCATGGTGAAGCGGGCCCTGATCCTCGTGCCCGCAGGGCTTGTGGGGCAGTGGGTGGGGGAGCTGGTGAACAAGACCGGGATCGTTCCGCGGAGCACCGACGGCGCGGCCTTGCGGGACGACCCCGAGGGCTTCTGGAGCGCCGACGGGGTGGTGGTGGCCTCCCTCGCCCTGGCCCGGTCGGCCTGCGAGGGCTGCCACGGGGTGGCCGAGCGCCCGGCCCTGTGCGACGACGCCCTGCACCTGCCTCTGCGAACGCTGCGCCCCGTCGGCCCAGGGGCGCCTGCGCTGCCCTGCCTGCGGGGGCTCCGGGTAGTGCCACGGATGCGCCCTCCGCCGTGGGTGTTGCTCCTGGTCCCGGTTGGTGATGGGGCTGCCGTGATGGCCTGGGGCGGGGCTTCTGCTGCCCGTTGGGGGATGCACCTCGGGGCCGCAGTCGTGGGTCTTGGAGCCTACGCGGCCGCGGTGGCCCTCCCCCCGCGGTGGACCGCCCGGGCCTCGGGGTTCCTCGTCGCTGTCCTCCGACGAGGGCTCCGTCAACGCGGGGGTGGTCGAGGAGGCGGACCCTCGCATCCGGGTCGACGACGAAGGGGGCTTCTGGCACCCTGCCGGGCGAGAGGTCTGGTGGTTCGGGATCAACCGCGAGGAGAGACGATGACGACCCTGCCGAGAGAAGGGGCCTGCATGTGCGGGGCGTGTCCGAGGCGGGTCTTCTGGCCCTCACGTCGTCGCGCTCGTTGCGGTGGCTGGTCCTCGATGGAGTGGCCTCGCTCTCGGGCTCCGTCCTGAAGACCCTCGGGTCGATGACCACCCTCGAACGGCTCTCGCTCCAGGGCTGCCCCGCCCTCCACGCCGACGACCAGGCCGCCCTGCGACAGGCGCGGCCCGACCTGTGGCTCGACGCGTAGAAGCCGAACCCGGGACGGCGGGTTGCGCGGGCCGACGCGGAGGCACAGCTTGAGGTGTGTTGCACGAAGCCTGGGGGACGTTGTTGGGGATGGCGCGTGGGGCAGTCGCACGGCTCCCCATGGTGGTGGTCGCCCTGGTGGTGTTCTACGCGTTCCATTACGCGGGCCGGGGGGGCCGGGCGTTGGTGTTCCGGGCCGCGGAGCGCTCGCGGCGACGCCACAACGTGGGGCGCGTGCTCGGACGCCTCGTTTTGGGGGGGATGACGCTCCTGGGGGTGCTCGTAGGGGCGGTGATCCTCTTCCCGACCTTCCGCTTCGGCGACATGGTCGAGCTGTTGGGGATCGGCAGCGTGGCGGTGGGCTTCGCCTTCCGCGACGTAGCCCAGAACTACCTGGCGGGCATCCTGCTGCTGCTCACCGAGCCGTTTCGTATCGGCGACCAGATCGTGGTCAGCGGCTACGAGGGGACCGTCGAGGACATCGAGACCCGGGCCACGACGGTGAAGACCTACGACGGCCGACGGGTGGTGATCCCCAACACCAAGCTGTTTACCGAGTCCGTTACGGTGAACACTGCCTTCGACCATCGTCGTACGGAGTACGATGTGGGCATCGGGCCGGACGACGACATCGCCACCGCCCGACGCGTCATCCTGGAGGCGGTGCGCGGCTGCGAGGGTGTGTTGGCCGAGCCCACGCCCGAGGTCCTGGTGGTAGAGCTCGCCGACTTCTCGGTGAAGCTGCGGGTGTGGTGGTGGACCGAGCCGCCGACGCGGGTCAACGCCCTCCACGTGCAGGACCGCTGCCTGACGGCCCTCAAGGAGGCCCTGCTCGCGCACGGAATCGACATGCCGTACCCAACCACGCGGGTGCTCCTGCACGACGAGACGGAGCCTCGCGCCCGATCGCTCGGCCGCTCCGGGGACCCAGAGGGGCGGGTAGTCCGCAGGCCCTGAGGCCCGCCGTGGTACCGTCGGCCCAATGACCGCGCGCGTCGCCCTCGCCCTCCTCACGGTCACCCTGGCCGCCTGCTCCGGGGCTACGCCGCCGCGCGCACCCCTCGACGCCGCGCCTCTCGACGCGGCCGTGACGGGCGACCAAGAGGCCGTCGACGCGGGCCCCACCGACGACCGCCCCGCCGTCGCCTTCGATGCGCCCCCGGCCGTCGATGCCGGGCCGCTGCGGCTCCGGGTGCTCCTCGTCGGCAACAGCTACACCTTCTACCACGACCTCCCCGCCCTGCTCGCGCGGATGGGCGAGGCGGCCGCCCGGGCAAGCCGGGGGCCTCACCTCGACACCACGGCGGTGACCGTCGGGGGCGCCAGCCTGCGGGCCCATTGGGACGCCGACGACGCCCCGACGCGGCTCCGGACGATGCCCTGGGACGCGGTCGTGCTCCAGGGGCAGAGCGTCGAGCCCGTGCTGAATTTCAGCGAGTTTCGTAGCTACGGCCTGCGCTTCGCGGCGCTGGCCACGGAGCGCAACGTGCGTACGGTGTGGTTCGCCACCTGGCCCCGCCGTGCGGGCGACGCGCTGTACGCCCAGCCCTGGTCGGGCGGTTCGCCCGAGGTCTTCGGGGCGCGGCTTCACACGGCCTACGCCCAGGTGGCCGAGGCCGCGATGGGCACGCTCGCCCCCGTCGGCCAGGCGTGGCTCGCCGCCCTCGAGGCCCGGCCTGGCGCGGCGCTCTACGACCCCGACGGCAGCCATCCATCGCCCGCCGGGACCTGGCTCACAGCCTGCGTGCTCTACCGCGCCCTCACGGGCACCCCCGCCCCCGCGGAGACCGAGTCCGCCGCCGTGGGCCTCGACCCTGCCGAAGTGCGGGCCCTCCGCGGGCTGGCCGCGGGGCCGTGACCTACGATGGCCCGCACCTCCGCCTCCACGGTCCCTGCACCGCCCCCTACGCCCGCGGCACGGGTCCTGTACGGCCTCGCCTTTTACGTCGAGCACAAGCCCGCAGGCATCGTGTCGGCGGCCACGACGGCCCTGCAGAAGATCGCGAAGGCGGGCAGGTCGCAGATTGCGCCTTCCTGGGCCGTGTTTCCGGTGTGTGGCCGCGACGTGGTGATCGCCGGATTCCTCTCCGCCCGAACCCCCCGGCGCGCCGAGTCCCCCTGGGGCATCGAGCAGGGCGCTCCCCTCGCCCTGGAGCACCGCGTGACCTCGTACACATGCTGGCCTGGGGCGACGGTCGGCCGACGACGCGAGGACCGTGTCGACGCCGACTGCGTGGTCGACTTCGTCGGAACCCTCTCGGCCACCCCGGCGTGGCAGGGCCTCGGCGCATCGCCCGTGGACGCCACCACCCTGCCCGGGGGCGAGGACCTGGAGGCGGGCTCGGGGCCGCAGTTCTACGTCATGACCGACGACGGTCGGAGGGCTGAGGTGGTCTTGGGGATGTCGTTCTGGAAACCGGGGGAAACCTACACGCAGGGCAGGGTCGAGACCTGGACGCGGGCCGTGGGCGACGACGACGTGGTCCGGGTGGTGGGGATCCGCGTGGCCCGGGTCGACCGGCGCGGTGCTCCGTTGGGATGGGGCGCAGTGGACCCCCGAGATGATCGGGGTGAGCGCGTTCGTGCAGGACCTCGTGGCGATCCCCGGCGGGGTGGTCCTCGCGGTGACGGGCAGGACCGCACGAAACACCCGCCGCCGCGCGGCAAACGGGACATGGTCCGCCGCCGGATGGAACCCTCCCGCGGGCCTGGTCTTCCAGCGGGCCTGGGGCCGCGCCGAGAACGACGTCTACGCCACGCGCTACTTCGGCCCCACCAGCACCTACCTCTGGCACTGGGACGGCACGAACTTCACCGAGCTCTCGATCCGCGCGGACTACCTCGACGACGTGGCGGGCAACGCCTTCGGCGACGTCGCCGCCGTCGGCAACGTGGGCCGCATCTGGCGCTACGGCCGCCGCTAAGATCCCGACGCCCGCTGCGCGGGGATGCCCGGGGCCTCCCCTTCGGTCGCGGAGGTGTGATACCGACGTAGGTCATGCGGGAGAGGCGTTGGTCCGAGGCACGTTGGTTCGGGGTGGCCATGGCCCTGTCGGGCATCGGCTGCGCGCCGGTTCTGTCGACCTTTACGCCCGCCGCGGTGACGCCGGGGCCCCGTCACTTTCGTGGGAGCCTCGGGGTCGGGGCCTCGGTCCCGATCGGGACGCTGAGCGAGCTCATCGACACGCTCCAGGCCAGCAACCGGCAGGTAGAGAGCGGGGGGCGCCTGTCCCAGGCCGACACCGAACGGCTCTACAACGCCGTGGCCGGGGTGATCCTCTCGCCGCCGGGGGCCGCGCCCGAGGCCCAAGCCCGGATGGGGTTCGGGCGGGGCTTCGACGCCGGCATCCGTACGACCTTCGGAGACTTCCGGGTCGACGGTCGGTACCAGATCCTGCGGGCCGCGGCGGGGGCCCCCTTCGATCTGTCGGTGGGCCTGGGGCTGAGTTGGGGCGGGTTCTCGTACCCGGTGTCGAGCGTAGGCGACGTGCTCGACATCCAGGACTATCGACGCCTCGCGGCCGAGGTGCCCGTCCTGGCGGGCTGGAGCGGGCGGTTTGGGGCCTTCTGGTTCGGCCCCAAGTTCCTGGCCAACAGCTATCGGACTTCGATCTCGGTCCGCGTCGGAGGCGACGAGATCCAGGCCCTCTCCCTCAACGGCGCGAGCCTGTATGTGGGCGGCCAGGTGGGCGGAATGATCGGCTATCGCTGGCTCTTTCTCGCGGCCGAGCTGACCGTCATGGGGATGACGGGCGGGGCCCAGGTCAACGTCGGCAACGGAGCCTTCCGGAGTAGCCCAAGCTACGGGGGCGTGGTCGTGGCTCCGACCCTCGGGTTCGTCCTGCAGATCTGATCGCGCCCCGCGGACACCTCGGGCCCCCACCACGCCGGAGGGGGAATCGAGTCTGGTATCCTCTCGTTGTCCGACACCATGGCCCCCCCACTCCACAAGGTGCCGCGTTGCCTCGGCTGCGGGGCGCGCCGCACGGTCGCCAGCCCGTCCTGTCCTGCGTGCGGGGCCCGGGCCGACCTCGTGACCCTCGAGCCCACCCTCCGCACCACGGACGGCTTCGGCTGCGTGGGGGTGGTCGGGCTCCTCGCCGCGGGGGCCTTCGTCAGCGCGTGGAAACTAGGCTGGGGGCACGACCTCTTCGTGCTCGCGGCCCTGGTCGCGGGCCTGGGGGCGTTGTTCACCCTCTCCGCGCTGGCCGTATGGGTGACCGAGCTTCGTACGCGGCTGTATCAGTTTTACGACATCGAGGGGCGAATGGGCTTCGCGGAGGTCGCGGGGCGAAGGGTTCATGCGCGCTCGACGCGTTTCGCGGGCAAACCCATCGGGGTGCCCCAGACCGACGGGGCCGAGCTCCTCGCGTGGAACCGCATCCACGACCGGGACGAGCCTGCCATCGCGGAGGCCCTGGTTGATCTGGGCTTCTCCGAGTGGAGCGCTGGGGGGCCCTGGGTGCGCGTCGTGGCGAGCTGGATGGGGATGCTCCGCCGGGGGGAGATCGAGCTCCTCGACGGCACCTCCGCGGTCTGGGAGACCACGGCGGGTTTCTACAAACAGGCCAACCCTGTGACCGGCCTCGAGGTTCAGGAGCACGACGACGGGGAGCTCACGCGTTGGAGCTGGAAGTCCCTCGGGGTGCGCCTCGGCCCCAACGACGGGACCCTGCCGAAGGCGATGCCCCTCGTGCGCCGGATCCCACGCGACGAGGTTCCTGGCCCGCTTGGGGCTGCCTACCGGGAGCTGCCCCAGGCCGTGCGGCCCGCGTACGACGTACAAGCCCTCGACCACCGCGACCGCACGCCAGGCTGGCGGGACAAGGTGCCGACGATTCCCCGGGAGGTCGTCGACCCGCTGCCCGCCGAGGGTGTGGGCGCGGCGATGCGCGCGTTCTGGGAAGCAGCCGACGAGCCCCTGCGCCGTGCCCTGCGGGCCATCTACCGGATCTCGCGCAACGCGATGCCGCCGACCGGCCGGGAGGACACGCAGTAGCCGGTTCGGGGGTCTGGTACCCTTAGGGGTTCCCAAGTCCCATACGAACCCTCGGCTCCGACGGCGTGGTCGTGAGCCCCGTTTGCGGTCCGTGCCTATCGATGATAGGACTCTGAAACGTCGCCTTGAACTTGAGGGAGTCCCGGCGAGCTGCACACAAGAGGAAACCATGAAACTGCGAGGGATGTCGTCGGTGTGGTGCTTGATGCTGACAATCTGTGCTTGTTCGGCGCAGTCTCCCGGGGGCGGTGGGGGCGGCGGGGACGGTGGGACCGACCCCAGCGATGGAGGGGCCACTGCGACGGGCTGCCTCACGGGCGACACTTGCGTTGACGACCAGGATTGTCCCAGCAGCACGCGCTGCAACGCAGCCCTCAGCCCGCCCCAGTGCCAGAGATTGTACTGCGGCGAACCCGGAACACGCTGCACCCTCGATGGCATTTGTCGCGAGGGCCTGCGCTGCTGGGAGGGCACCTGCCGACAGTGCGCGGGATGCGGCGAGACCTGCATCGTCGACTTCCAGAGCGACGCCCGTCACTGCGGCCGCTGCGACAACCCCGTCCCCGTCGACAGGGTGTGCGTCGACGGGCAACCCAGGTGTCCGATGGGGCTCACCGAGTGCGCGGGGCGTTGTGTCGACCTCCAACGCGACCCGCGTAACTGCGGCGCGTGCGGGGCGGCGTTGCAATCGGGCGGGACCTGCCAGGGGGGTCGGCCCCAATGTGGTCAAGCGACGCTCTGCGGATTGGAGTGCGTCAGTATTGAGACCAACGACCGCCACTGCGGCGCCTGCAACAACGTCGTGCGACCGCCTCTGGTGTGCCGCGGGGGTCGCGCGGTGTGTCCCTCCTCGACGCCGACCCTCTGTGCGGGCGCGTGCGTGTCGACGACGAGCTCGGCGCAGCACTGCGGGGCCTGCGACAACGCCTGCCCCAGCGGGTCCACATGCAGCGCAGGCCGTTGCAGCACCTCGCTCACCTCGAGGGAGCGCATGAGCTGCGACCAGCACTGCGCGGCCCGCGGGGCCATGTGCGTCGAGGGGCGTTCGTCGGTGACCTGTGGGAGCGGGTTCTTGCCGGGTACGGTCCCAGTGATGTGCGCGACCGTGCCGCCGTCGCAGTGCAACAGCTCCGGAGCGGGCCTGCAGCCGTTTCACTCGATCGCTTGCACCTGCCGATTCTGACACGACCTGGACACCGCCTGCGTGTGGCCTCCAGGGCGAGCGGCTCCGTAAGGCACGCAGCGGTGCGCGCTCTGCCCGGGCAGGTGCTCGACAGGGGCAACCCCTTGGGGTACTGATCCGCCTCAGGCACGATGGCAGCCGCCCAGTTCAAAACCGGGGACATCTTCGCCCAGGACTTTCGCGTCGTGCGTCCGCTCGACGAGGGCGGGATGGGGGCGGTGTACGTCGTCGAGCAGATTTCCACGGGCGAGCAGCGGGCCCTCAAGGTGATGCAGCCCCACCTCGTGAGCGACCTGCGCACCCGCGAGCGTTTTCTGCAGGAGGCCCGGGTGCGCGCCCGCATCAAGAGCGAGCACGCCGCGAAGGTGATCTCGGCCGGCGTCGAGGCCGACACAGGCACCCCCTGGCTCGTCATGGAACTCCTCGACGGCGAGACCCTCGACGACATGGTCAAACGCCGGGGGCGGCTGCCGCCCGACGAGGTGTGCACCGTGTTCGAGCACGTCGGCCACGCCCTGTCGGCCGCCCACGCCGCGGGCATCGTGCACCGCGACATCAAACCCGAGAACATCTTCGTCGCCACCTCCCTCCGCGCGGATGTGCCCTTTACGGTCAAGCTCCTTGACTTCGGCATCGCCAAGGTGGTGTCGGGCTCCATCGCGGGGGTCGACACGGGCTCGGTGCTCGGCTCGCCGCTGTGGATGCCCCCCGAGCAGTGCAACGGTGCCGTGGTCCGCGCTTCGGCCGACGTGTGGTCGCTGGGCCTCCTGGCCTTCTGGGCCCTCACCGGCGGGTACTACTGGAAGAGCGCCCACCGCGAGCATGCCTCGGTCGAGGCCCTGGTGGTGGAGATCCTCCTGTCGGAGATCGTGCCCGCCTCGGAGCGGGCCGCCGCGTTGGGCATCCCCACGACGTTCCCCGCGGGCTTCGACGCGTGGTTCGCCCGGTGCCTCAAGCGCCCGCCGGAGGAGCGCTTCCGCGACGCCGCGGAGGCCGTCAACGCCCTCCTCCCGCTGCTCTCGGACGGCCGCCCGCGCGTGACCTTCCCCTCGCTCAACTCCCCGATGCCCGGCGGTGACTCCACGGGTGCTGCGCCCGAGGCCCTGGGGCTGACCCCCATCTCCTTGCACGCGCCCGTACGATCCTCGACGGACTCCGGTCGATCGCGCAGGACGCTGGCCCTCCTGGGGATCCCCGCGCTGCTCGTCGCGACCCTGGGCCTCGCGCTCTTTGCGGGCCGTCGCCGCTCGCTGCGGGAGGCCTCCGCCCCGGCCGCCGTGGTCACCCCGGTGGTGACCGCCATCCCCGCGCCCGCGCCCCTTCCGCCGCCCCCCGCCGCCGTCGAGCCGGTCGCGCCGGTCGCGCCTCCGCCCGCGCCCGTAGCGGCTCCGACCCCGCCGCCGTCCCCGCGGCCGACGCCCGTCTTTCACAGCGTACCGCGCGCGGTCGGGTACACGTTCCGTCGGCGCCCTGCCTGGGACACCTCGTGCGTGGGTTCGCCCCGCCCGCGGCGTGCCTGGGCGGTCCAGCCCTACTTCCCTTCCCACAGCGACTCCGAGCGGGCTGCGCGCTCGGCCGGCTGCGTCGACATCGTCGGAGGGATCGGCTGGTGTTGCCCCTGATCGCTGGGCTCCCTGGTCGATCTGGGGCCGCCGTCACGGTGTCCCTCGTGGCCGCGTTGACCGTGCTCGGGCTCGGCGCCCCGTGCGGTGCGCAGCCTGCCCCGGTCCCGGCCACAGATCCCGCGGCGCTTGAGGGCCTCTGCGCCCGGGGCAACGCGAGCGCGTGTCGCGAGGCGGGCGTGGCCCTGGCCGAGGGCCGCGGGGTCGTGCGCGACGAGGCCCGGGCCGTGGCCCTCTTCCGTCGGGCCTGCGCGCGGCGCGACCGGGAGGGTTGCTACAACCTCGGGGCGATGCTCGACGACGGCCGCGGGGTGGCCCCCGACCCGACGCGGGCGGCGGCCTTGTACGCGCAGCCGTGTTCGTCCGGCATCGCGGCGGCGTGCAACCGTCGCGGGCTGCTCTTCCAAGACGGGCGCGGCGTCACGCGCAATCTGGCCACGGCGGCGGCGCACTTCGAGCAGTCCTGCTTCTGCGGCGGCGGGGCGGGCTGCGCCAATCTCGCCGCGATGTACGAAGACGGCCGCGGCGTGACGCGGGACGAGGCCCGGGCCGCCAGGCACTATCAGGAGGGGTGCAACCACGGCTCCTCCGCCGGGTGCACGGGCCTGGGCCGGCTGCACGACACCGGACGCGGGGTGGCCCGCAACCCCGAGTTCGCCCTGGCGTTGTTTCGGCAGGCCTGCGAGGCCCACGACCCGCTCGGGTGCATCAACCTCGGGGCGATGTTCGAAGCCGGTCGCGGCATGGCGGCCGACCCGGCCGGGGCCGCGGCCCTCTATCAGCAGGCCTGCGACGCTCGAGAGGTGCAGGGCTGCGGGGAGTTGGGCCGGCTCTACGACGCGGGACGCGGGGTGACCGCCGACCCGACGCGGGCCGCGGGGCTCTACCGGCGGGCGTGCGAGGCGGGGCGTGACGCGGCCTGCCTCAACCTCGGGCGGCTCTACGAGTCGGGGCGCGGACTGCCGGTCGACCTCGGGCGGGCGACCTCCCTCTATCAGCAGGCCTGCGCCCGCGGGGTGGCGGGCGGTTGCGCGGCCCTCGCGGCCTGCCACGAGGCCGGGCGGGGGGTGGCCGCCGACCGGCCGCGGGCCCTCGATCTGTACGAACAGGCGTGCAGGGCGGGCCTCGCGGACGCGTGCCTCCGCGGGGCCGCGGTGCTGGCCGCCGGACGTGGCGTAGCCGCCGACCCGACGCGTCTGGCGCGGCTCTACCAGGAGGCTTGCAACAGCGGCAACCTCGTCGGGTGTAGCAACCTCGGGCGGATGTACGACGAGGGAACCGGGGTCGAGACCAACCTCACGCTGGCCACGGCGCTCTACCAGCAGGCCTGCAACGGCGGTTTTCTGTGGGCGTGCTGCAACCTCGGCACGATGCTCGCGGCGGGTCGCGGCGGGCCGCGTAGCCCTCCGCTGGCGGTGGCCCTGTTTCAGCAGGCCTGCGCCCAGGGCGAGATGCTCGGGTGCAGCCACCTCGGGGTGATGACCGAGCAGGGAACCGGGATCGCACGCGACCTCCCCGCGGCCGCGGCCCTCTTCCGCCGGGCCTGCGCGGGCGGTGTGGGCGCGAGCTGTGACCACCTCGCCAGGTTGTGCCGCGAGGGCGTGACCGCCGCCTGCGCCCCGCGCTGAGGGCGGGTGGGTGAGCCATGCAGACATAGGCGCGGCGGAGAGGAGGGGGAGGAAGCCGCAAGGGGCGCAAGGGCCGCAAGGGACGAGTACTCTTTGGCTCCCGAGACCCATGCGAACCCTCTCCTGGCGCCACGGCCGCGCGTGGATCGCGGACTCCCCCGACGAATGGCCAGACACCCTGCACTGGACGGCCCTTACGGGCGAACGCCGCCACCTTCACCTGCCCGCTGGGGCCCGTGGTGTCGCGGCGGCGGTGGCCGTCCAGCGCGCCTGCCAGACCGCGTCGGGCGGATCGTTCTTCGCGCGGCTCGGCGGGCGGTTGACCCCGTCGCCCGGGGACGTGCTGGAGGTGTCGATCGGTGTGGTCGACGACCCCGACGTGGACCTGGTGCTGCCGACGATCGTCGCGGGCTTCGAGGCCATGCCTGCGTACGATCGCCCCGCGGGGCGCCTCGAGCTGTCGTGGATGGTCATCCACCCGGTCGATCTCAAGCCGTGGGCGTGGCGCAACGCGGCGGCGACGTTGGGGCGGCTGCTCTGCGACGATGTGCGCGGGCTCGACGACGCGGCCGCGTCCGAGCTCGCGTTGGGCTACACGGTCGGGGGCTTGTTTGGGTGAGGTGCAGCCGGTCCACGAGCGGCCAACCAGTCAGGCCACCAGGAAGGATCGGGGAGCTTCCGCGAGTCGGTACCTCGAGTCTTTACGATGGCGTCCACTGCGTCCCATGGCAGTGCACCGCGCTCTCGCAACACCCGTAGCATCTCGGAGGTCGTCGCGGCGCGGGCTCTCGCGGGCGAGACCCTCGCCGTCTCCGCGATGGCGAGACGCATCGACCCCGCGTCATGGCTGACAAAGATCGCACCCTGGAGCGTCGTGCAGACCGCGATGCACGCACGCTCGCCGAGGTCGCGCAGCCCCGCGTCCCTCCGCGTCGCGGACAACGCGTTCATCATCGCGTCGTAGTGAAGCTCCTCGTCGGATCCGACCTCGATCGGGATCTCCTTCAGCGCGCGGCGCAAGGCGGACTGCAACCAGCGAGGCCAGAGGACTCCGCTCCTCTTGAGCTCGCCCAACACATGCTCCACCGTCACGACGTCGTCCCCCGGGCGCATCCGCTCGATCGCCTGCGCAACGGCGTCCTCCGCGCCCGACTTCAGAGCGAACGCGAGGAGGTTGTTGTCGAGGACCCAAACATTCGGCACGGTCACGGAGGCGCGTCCATCGGCTCGCCCGGCGCCACGCCCAGCAGCCGCCGCGCCTGCCCCTCGGTGATCAGCTCGGCGTCGAGGGCCAGGCCGATCGCCTGCGCGAGGGAGATCGGAGGCCCGCCGGGGTTGGGGAGCGTCGTCTCGTGCAGGGGGCGTCCCTCCGGGCCGACATAGAGCAGCTTCGACACAAGTTTGTGCGCGATGTAGTCGCGGTTGGCGAGATGCCACGCGGCGATCTCCCACGGGGTCGCGAAGTGCATCCGGGCCTTCTGGACGAGCGCGTGCGCGCGTGCGTCGTCAGCCTCTTTGCGCGGTGGCCCGAGTGCATCGCGCAGCCCACCCTCCGGGAGGAGAAACTCCGCGGCGAAGCCCCGTGCGCGCGCCTCCTCGAGCGCGACCGATCCGCGGCCGAGCATCTGCGTGACCTCGCGCGCGAGCGCGCTCCGCTTCGACCTGGGGGGCGGGGCCTCCTCGATCACGAGGTGAAGGCGGCCGGGTTCCGTCGGATCGAAGAGGAGGTGGCAGAGCTCGTGTGCGAGGTGGACCCGGTCGAGCAGCGGGTTGCGCGTCCGCTCCTCGTCGCCGGCGTTGAGCACGACGGCTGCGGCGACGCGGTCTGCGTCGAGCACGCCCTGGGCCGGGCTCCTCGTCTGAAGCGGCGCGACCGCGACCGCGACGGCGAAGTGATCTTCCAACAATGCCCTCACGTCGCCCAGGGGACCCTCCCCGAGGTTGGCGTCTCGCCTCACCCGGGCCGCGAGGTCGTACCCCTGCCTCGCGGCGTCGCGCGGCTCCGGGCCTCGAACTTCGACGGGCGTAAACGACCCACGCGTGCGGAGGCCGTCCGTGTGATGGAGCGCACGAAGCAGCGCGCACCACGCCCTCGCGCCATCGAGCGCGGCGTCGAGGTGGTCGCGGTCGCCCTCATAAAAGTCCTGCCATGCGACCGGCCCGTGCCGCAGAAACACGCTCGGGCGTTGCGCCTGCACCGTCCTCCCCTCACGGAGCGCGCGCGGGTCGAGGCCGAGGGCCTCCGAGATCTGGTCGAGCTGAAGGGACGAGACCGGTGCGTCCTCGTGGAGCAACCGCCGGACCCGTTCCACCGGGAGATCGGCCGCAGTGGCAAGGTGGTCCACCGTCCACCCCCGCGCGGCGACGCCCGTCCGCACAGCATCCGCGATCTGGGGCCACACAGAAGTTTCTGTAGCAACGCGGGCAACGCGGGGTCAAGACGCGAGGGAGAACCGACCGCGGCCCTGGTGTCGCCAGCGTGTGGCGTCGTCCACCGGGGCCATCGCAGGGGTTCGACCCCCTCCCCCTCACCTCGCGCGTACCCGTGTCGAGCTTGCACCCCCCTATGGGTCCTCCCGAGTACCCCCGAGGGGGGTTCCACCCCCTCCCATGCTCCTCCCGAGTACCCACCGGGGGGGTTCGAACCCCCCTCCCAGCGACATCCATCCTGGTCGAGGGGGGGTCCAACCTCGGGGTCAGACGGGCAGGACCTCCACGACGGGGGGTTTGACCTCGTCCACAGCGACCTGGGTGTCGTTCGACCGGGGTTGGAGCTCGGTCAGAGGCGCCAGGAGCCGCGCCACGAGGTCGTCCGAACCCGGAATCTCCGGGTCGGCATAGGCCGCGACCTTGAGAACGTACTCTCGGAGGGCCCGCAGGAAGGCCAGGAGGGGTTCGCGCCGGGCGGCCTCGTTGACCGCAGGGGCCTCGCCCGCGGCCGTGATGCCCAGGGCCTCCCCATAGGCCGCGTGGGCAGCCTGCAGCCGTGTGAGAAAACGTTCGCCTCCCAGGGACAGCACCGTCTGATCGTGGCCCAGCTTGAACAGCCGTCGGATTCGCTGCTCCGACTCCGACCACTGCTGCATGTAGGTCATCTGGATGAAGGCGATCCCCGTGGGAAAGATGTCCTGGAGGACCGCCTCGGCCTGTCCCGACTCCGGGCCACCCGGCAAACGACGCCACCCGTCGAGCCAGTGGTACATGCCCGACCAGCAGCCATCGACGGTGTTGTCGGCCGCCATCACCTCCGGCCCGTAGCCCTGCCGCGGGGCCACCGCCGCGAGGGCCGTCCCGAGGGCCTCCACCGTGCCGCGCAACCGGCCCAACGAGGGCTGCGCGCTCGCCGGAACCTCGATCACCTCGGCCAGGGTCAGGAGCGTGGTCCCCAGGGTGTGGGCCTCGGTGGCCTTCAGCACCGGCAAGGTCACAATCGCGGCTGCATCGACCGTCTGGCCGCGATGGGGACGGCGTTCGACCGAGGACATGCCTGGCGGGCCCTACCCCGTTGGAGTACCGTGCCACCGCGGCGATGTGGGGCATGACGCCTGCGTCCGACCTGCGCTTGGGGAGTAACCCCCACGAGGTGACACGATGCACGGCTCGAAGACCCACACGACGGCCACGCCTCCTACGCGACACTTCGCGGTCGCCCCTCTGCTCCTCGGTCTTGGCGCGATCGCGTGTGGCTCGACGGACGGTGTCCCTGCTGTGACCGGCCTCGCTACGCCGGACGCCTTCGAACAGGCGCGGGCGAGCGCGATCTGCGAGCGGTTCGTCCGCTGCGGCGAGCTCCCGGGGGAGGACGCCCTCGCCGCCGGCAATTTCCGCAACCGGGCGGCCTGCCTGCGCGTCCTCGGCGACTCGCTCCGCCCCCCTGCACTCGTCGCGGCCCTCGCGCGCGGGGTGATCCGCTACGACGCCGTGGCGGCGCGGCGATGCATCGAGCACCTGGGCGCGACCTGCCCCATCCCGGGCCTTACCGACCACGACGCTTGCCGCGAGGCCTACGTCGGGTCGCTCGCGGTCGGTGCATCCTGCGCGTCGGACGCCGAGTGCGCGCCGGAGAACTTCTGCGAGCCCACGGGAGCCTGCAGCGGCATCTGTCGCCCGGCGGGCGCGCGGGGCGCCCCCTGCGGCACCGCGGAAACGCCCTCCTCCTGCGCGCACTCCGCCGGGGGGCATCGGGGTCTGCGGGTCCGTCGTCGATGTTCGGGCCCCGAGCGTCTGCATGCACTATCGACCGGGCGTTCCCGCGGCGCAGGGGATGCCCTGCGGCATCTCGCCCGGAGCCTCCGCCACGGAGATCGTCGTCACCCGATGTGCGATCGGGCTCGCGTGCGCGTGGACCATGGGCGACAGCGGGCTCTGCCAACCGCTCGCCGCGATGGGCGCTCCGTGCGGCGAGGGCATCGTCTGCGCGGCGGGGGCGGTCTGCCCGCAGACCGCGGATCGGTCCACCTGTCTGGCCGCGACGGTGCGCACGAACCCGGACGAGCGTTGCGGAGGCCTGGAGGGCGCGGTCTGCGACCCGGCGACGCTGTTCTGCACCAGCCACGCGCGGGGCGTGTGCGCTCACGCAGGCGCGGGGAGCGCGGGCGCGCGCTGCACGCCAGGCGGACTCGGGGCCGTCGCCTGCGCGCCGGGGCTGGTCTGCGACGAGGCCACAAGCACGTGCATCCGGCTCGCGGCCGACGGTCAGCCCTGCCAACGGAGCACCGACTGCGCGATGAGGAGGTGCGACGGCAGTACAAACACTTGCGTGCCGTGGTGCGCTTAGCGTGGAGGCTCACCGCGAGGTTGTTGCGCATGACGGAGATTCCGTCTGGCTGTGACGTGCGCTTGGTACCCGACCGAGGACGCTTGATAGCCGTAGTACTTCCCCCTATGCAGCGAAGCCTCGTCGTAGTTGCTGGGAGTGACAAGTGTCGATCCATCTGACTCCTGATTACATCGCGGAGCTGACGAGTTCAGCGCTGCCTCCGATGCTGTTGGCGATCGAACAGGGCTTTGCCTCGGTAGAGAGCCGCACTTGCGAGTTGAACAGGATTCCGCGGCGTCTTCGTTCAGGTGTCGAATGGTCGCATTCGTGCGGAGCTCGTATCGGCATCTGGAACCTTGTTCGGCGTCACGTCGACGAGAGTCAGTTGCGTGGGATCGAACGGAGTCTGCCTGGTCCATTGCCCGTTCTGTATCGAGCATTTTTGCTCTCCTATGGGTTCCCGTCTTTGTATCTTGCTCGCGATGTAATTCCCCTGCACGTGAGTGGTTACGACTTCGATGATGAGTATGACGCGGATCTCGGCAAGCTAGAGCGACTCATGACGGAGTCCGACGTGGATCTGGCCTTGTCGCTGGTGATTTTCGGCTTTCACGGGCAGATGGATCTGCCAGTTTCCTTCGATATGAGCGGCGGGCCTGCGGAGGACTATCCCATCGTATGCCTTGGTTCTCTAGAGATCGAGGCCATTAAAAGTGGGAGGAATACTCTAGTCGACTATCGCATTTGTCCCTCCTTCTCTCAACTGCTTCTGGAATCTGGTTTTGGATCTTAGGGGCCTGCGTCCAGCCCTTTCAACGTGGGCGGAAGTGCAGCACACGGCCCCCACCCCCCGGCCCCCGCCCCCGCGGAGCGAGGGCGGAGGAGCGCACGCTGAAGCTGTTTTCGGAGCTCTTGTGTGTTGTGAGGTTCATCCGCGGTGCTGGGCTTCGCCACCGCGATGCTGTGTCGTCTCCCCGTTGCACCGCGGCCTTTTGCGGTTCCACCCAGCAGAAACCAGATCGCGACAAAGACACCTTCAATGGGCGCTCCTCCGCCCTCGCTCCGCGGGGGCGGGGGCCGGGGGGTGGGGGCCGCGCAGTACCTCAGCTCACGTTGAAAGGGCTGGAGCCTGCGTCCTATCGATGCTCCTCTGCCCCGCGCCGGTCTCGGCCCCACCCCAGGCTATCCGCCCCCTCACCGGAAGTCGTACGACCGCGGCAGCACAATCCCCACCCCCCCCCCCCCCCCCCCCCCCCCCCCCCCCCCCCCCCCCCCCCCCCCC